>NZ_OZ376399.1:0-54114 GCF_977927535.1 Cyanobium sp. ULC082 | reverse complement strand
CTCCAGCCAGGCCGGCACCCGAAAGGCGCGGTGAGCCAGCAGACGGTGATAACCCAGCGTGACGCCCACGCAGGCGGTGAGCCAGTAGAGAACAACCAACACCAGCACCGCCATGGGGCTCCAGAAGCCCGGCAGGAGTGCCACCAGCGCCAGGGCGTGAATCGCCACCATGAAGGCCACCGTGGCCAGGCTGGTGGGCAGATCCGCTGGAATCACAGGCACGGCTGCCGGGATCGAAGGGGAAACGGACGCGCTGGTCATCCCCCCTCCGCCGGCACCATCGGCTGGCAGAACTGACGCACCAGCAGCCCGGCAAAGCGCAGCTTCAGGCCCAGCTGCCGCAGCAGCGCGCCCCGCTCCGCCTTGGCCGCCTGGATCTGCTGGAAGCAGCTCACCAGCTGATCGCGCAGCTCCAGGAAATAGCCCTGCTCGAGGTCGAACACCCAGGGGAAGGCGCGGCGGGCGGTGCGGTTGGTCTGGCGCATCACCTCGGCATCGAAGCAACGTGGATCCATCCCCAGCAGGCGGTAGAAATCGCCCCGCTCACACACAGTGAGGCTATGGGTGAGAAACACCGACCAGAGAAAGAAACGGCTGAGCAGCCGGCCGCGCAGGCCCTGTTTGAGAGCGGGCCAGCAGCGAATCAGCAGGTTGAAGATGTCGCCGTGACGGTTCTCGTCCTGGCACCAGGGCTCGAAGAAATCGAACAGCGGCGCGAAGGCATTGTCGGGATGGGCCTTGAGGTGCCGGTCGATCAGGATGTAACGCCAGTAGCCGATCTTCTCGGACAGAAACACCGAATACAGCACCCAGCTGAGCGGGAACCAGGTGATCGGCCGCTTGGTGCTCAGCTTGGGCAGATCGAGCTCGATGCCCTCCGCCACCAGCGCCCGGTTGAGGAAACCGGCATGGCGGGCCTCGTCGCGGGCCATCAGCTGGAACAGCTGGCCAAGCTCCTGGCGTTCGGCCTGAAACAGGCGGCGGGAGAGCTCCTTGAACAGCAGGAAGCCGGAGAACTCCGACACGCACGAGCGCACCAGATAGCTCTCGTAGGCGGTCTTGGCGTCGGGGCTCAGATCGCCCAGGCGGTCGAGCGGGGCCTTGCGGTCGAAGTGGTCGCGGTTGTGGTCGGCCTCCATCTCGGCGAGCATCGCCTCGAAGGCGGGCCGCTGCTGCTCCAGGTCGGTGCGGGCGGCCTTGTCGATCTCGGTGGTGTAGAAGCGGGGCGTGAGCAGGTCTTCGCGCAGGTGCGGGGCGGCGTGGGTGGCGGGGGCCGACTGGCTGATGGTGGCGGTCATCGGGGGGCGCTCAGGGTGAAGGAAGGGCCGGCGGCATGGACGCGGGCGTCGATCAGCCGCCTGAGCAGGGCTTCGATCGGCCCTGGGTCTGGCGCCACAAAGGTCGGCCCGACCGGCGGGCAGGGCACCGACATCAGAAACATTGATCAACGCTATAACGACATCATGATGTTAGCAGGCAACGATGCCATGTAGCTTCTGCTGCAATCCGGATGTCCGACCTGGTGTTGAAGAGTATCCGTTTTGCTCAATGCCATCTCTGTAACGCGATAGCAGGTTAGTATCGGCATCTGATTTCATCGATTCTGATCGCCCTTGCCCATGGAGGCCCTCGCCGACTATTTCAAGGTCTTCTCAGAGCCAAACCGCCTGGCTGTCCTTGATGCCCTGCGCGGCGGCGCTCTCAACGTCACCGCCGTGGTGGAGCGCACCGGGCTGAGCCAGGCGCTTGTCTCCAAGCATCTGAAGCTCCTCACGATCGCTGGAGTGGTGAGACGGCGCCCCGAAGGCAGCCTGGTGTTCTACGAGGTGATCGACAAAGGGGTGTTCCGGCTGATCCTGCAAGGCGACAAGCTGCTGCTGGCCACCCGTCGCCAGCAGCTAGACGCTCTCGTTGCCATTCTCTGAGTGTCTACGGCTTCTCTCGCCGAGCTGCGGCAGGCCCTGGCAGCGGGTGAGCGCTCCTTCCCAGCCCTCTTGATGAATGGGATCGATGTTGGCGGTCTGAATCTTGCCGACTGCGACCTCAGCTGTGGCTCGTTTCAGGAATCCCGCTTCGGCCACGCCAACCTCAGCGGCGCCCTGCTGGCGGGCTGCCGCTTTCAGCGGGCCCTGGTCTGGGGTGCGGACCTCTCCGGGGTGCGTGCTGCCTGGTCCTTCTGGCACGAGGCCGACCTCTCCGGCTCCCGGCTGCAGCAGGCCGATTTCGGCGGCGCGCTGATGCACCGCTGTTGCCTCCGGGGCGTGGTGGCAGCCGGCAGCCACTGGCAGGGAGCCTGCCTGGTGGAAGCCGACTTCCGCTCCGGCCTCGACCAGCTCACCGACCTCGGAGGAGCCGACTTCAGTCGCGCCGATCTGAGCTTCGCCAGCTTCGGCGGCACCCAGCTGCATGGAGCCAAACTGAACGGAGCCTGCCTCTACGGGGCCGACCTGCGCCAAGCCGATCTGCGCCAGAGCGACCTGCGTGGTTGCGACCTGCGCGACACCCAGCTCGACGGGGCCCAGCTGGAGGGAGCCCAACTGGAGGGCGCCCAGCTCAATTCCCCTTAACACTCAGGCTCACGGGCAGCGAAGCTGGCCTGGCAAGCTTTGGGCAGAATTGCCTACGAACCGGACAACCCATTAAGCTTGTATTCCGTTAGCGTTGTATCGGGATAGGCGACAAGACATTTCGCTGATCGTTCCAGCGGCTCCGTCCTTCCCCGATCCCACCGTTCCATGCTCTCCCTGTCATGACGACTCGTTCCCTCGCTCTCTCCAGGAGCAACCCGTGGGATGCCTTCAAAGGTTGGGTGACCAGCACCGAGAACCGCCTCTACGTGGGCTGGTTCGGCGTGCTGATGATCCCCACCCTGCTGGCGGCAACGACCTGCTTCCTGATCGCCTTCATCGGCGCTCCTCCCGTCGACATCGATGGCATCCGCGAACCTGTCTCCGGCGGCCTGCTCTACGGCAACAACATCATCACCGCAGCCGTGGTGCCCTCCAGCAATGCCATCGGCCTCCACTTCTACCCGATCTGGGCCGCTTCCAGCCTGGATGAATGGCTCTACAACGGCGGCCCCTATCAATTGATCATCTTTCACTTCCTGATCGGCATCTTCTGCTGGATGGGACGTGAATGGGAGCTGAGCTATCGCCTGGGAATGCGCCCCTGGATCGCCGTCGCCTACTCCGCGCCGGTAGCCGCCACCACCGCTGTGCTGCTGGTGTATTCAGTCGGCCAGGGCTCCTTCTCCGACGGCATGCCGCTGGGCATCTCCGGCACCTTCAACTTCATGCTGGTGCTGCAGGCAGAGCACAATGTGCTGATGCACCCCTTCCACATGCTCGGCGTGACCGGTGTGTTCGGCGGCGCCCTGTTCGCCGCGATGCATGGTTCCCTGGTAACGAGCTCCCTGGTGCGGGAGAGCACCGAAACCGAATCACTGAACAACGGCTACAAGTTCGGCCAGGAAGAGGAGACCTACAACATCGTGGCCGCCCATGGCTACTTCGGTCGCCTGATCTTCCAGTACGCCTCCTTCAACAACAGCCGCAGCCTCCACTTCCTGCTGGCTGCCTGGCCGGTGGTGGGGATCTGGTTCGCGGCCCTGGCGGTGGCCAGCTTCTCGTTCAACCTCAACGGCCTCAACTTCAACCATTCGGTGATGGATCACCAGGGTCGGGTGATCAACACCTGGGCCGATGTGCTCAACCGCGGCGGCCTGGGCATCGAAGCGATGCACGAGCGCAACGTTCACAACTTCCCGCTCGATCTGGCCAGCTCCGCCAGCACCCCCGTGGCGTTGCGCACACCTGTGATCGGTTAGTGAGCCTTTGAAGCTCATCCAGCCGATTCCGCTTCGCTCAGCAACCTGAGCAGAAAAACCTGAACAGGCCCCTCTCAGGCGCGATCGATCAGCCGGTACCCGTACCAATCCGGCACCAGAGGCTCCGCAGCGGCGCTGGAATCAGCACTCAGATGCAGGTGCCAGCCCGCCACCGACTCCAGGGCCAGGCAGTCATCAACGGCACGAAGATAATCCGTGTGGGCCTGATCAGCCCCCAGCAGCCATTGACGCTTCGCCCGTGCCCTGGCGGCCCGGGGGCTGCCGGCCACGATGAGGCCAAAGGCATGGAGTTCCGCCATCTGCCTGGGGTCATAGGCCCCCATGTTCACGAACCAGAGCCGCTCGGACCCCGCAAAGGGCTCCCGCCGGAGGCTCACCCGGTGGCCATCCGCCCGCTCCACCGCCACATATCTGTCGAGGTGCAGGCCCCGGCGCCGTCCGAACCACTGCTCCCGCAGGGCCGGGAAAGTGGCCTCGATCGCCTCGCCCACCACAAAACGCACGTCGTGGAGCTCGATGTTGCAACCGGCCGTGCGACCGCCCAAAACCACCAGAAACAGCCGCACCTGCGGTGACCCTCAGGCGTGTTGCCGCAGGAAGGCCACACTGCTCTCCAGCTCATCGGCGAAGCGATCGATCTCCTCGAACGTGGTGGTGAAACTGAGGCTGGCGCGGGCCGAAGCGCTGATGCCGTAATGGCGATGAAGCGGTTGGGTGCAGTGATGACCACTGCGGATGCAGATGCCACTGGCATCAAGCAGTGCCGCCAGATCATTGGCATGGAGTCCATCGACGGTGAAGGCCGCCAGGGCGCCACGGTCGGGCTGCTGCTCAGGGCTGGGGCCCAGCAGACGCAGGCCTTCGATCGCCTGCAGACGCTCGAACAGGCGGCCAGTGAGTTGCTGCTCCCAGGCGTGGATCCGCTCCAGGCCCAGGGCGCTGAGATAGTCGAGCGCCGCGCCCATGCCGACGGCCTCACCGATCGCCGGGGTGCCTGCCTCGAACTTGTGGGGGAGTTCAGCCCAGGTGCTGGTCTCGAGAAAAACGTCCTGGATCATTTCACCGCCACCGAGAAAGGGCGGCATCGCCTCCAGCAACGCTTCCCGGGCCCAGAGGAAGCCCATGCCGGTGGGGCCACAGAGCTTGTGGGAGGAGCCCACCAGAAAATCAGCGCCCAGCTGGGCCACATTCACCGGCAGATGGGGCAGGCTCTGGCAGGCGTCCACCAGCAGCAGGGCGCCAGCGTCGTGGGCCAGCTTCGCCACCGCCGCGATCGGATTGAGGCAACCCAGGGTGTTGCTGATCTGAACAAGGCTCACCAACCGGGTGCGCTTGCCGAGCTTGGCTTCAAGGTCGGCCAGATCGAGCTCTCCGGATTCAATCAGACCGACATGGCGAAGCACCGCCCCGGTGCGGGCCGCCAGCAGTTGCCAGGGAACCAGATTGCTGTGGTGCTCCATCACCGAAAGCAGGATCTCGTCGCCAGGACGGATGACCGCATCACCCCAGCTGCGGGCCACGAGGTTGATCGCCTCGCTGGCGTTGCGGGTGAACACGATCTCGCGCGGCGTGGCGGCACCGATGAAGCTGGCCGCCTTGGCGCGGGCCCCTTCGAAGGCGTCGGTGGCGCGGGCACTGAGCTGGTGGGCGCCGCGGTGCACGTTGGCGTTGTCCCGGCTGTAGTAGGTGTGCAGGGCTTCCAGCACCTGACGGGGCTTCTGGCTGGTGGCGGCGTGATCGAGATAGATCAGCGGCTGACCGAGGCATCCCTGCTGGGCGAGCAAGGGAAAATCCGGCCGGGTCTGGGCGGCCAGGGAGCCCACCGGCTCAGCGGGCCGTCTGGTCTCGGCCTCCAGGCACTGCTCCAACCGAGGTGCCGTGGGCGGCTGGCTGGGGAGAGCGGTTGTCATCGGTGATCAAGCCTCCACCATCAAGCGTTGCAGGGGATTCCAGACGGCGGCAGCAGCGGGAAAATCCCGCAACACCTCCTGGCAAAAGCCCCGCCTCAGCAGGCGGGAGGCCGTCGCCGCGTCGATGCCCCGACTCTGAAGGTAGAAGAGCTGATCGGCCTGCAGCCGGCTCACGGTGGCGCCGTGGGTGCAGCGCACGTCGTCGGCAACGATCTCCAGCTGCGGCTTGGTGTCGATGCGGGCCTGATCGGAGAGCAGCAGGTTGCGACTGAGCTGATTGGCATTGGTGCGCTGGGCCTGCCGCGGTACAGCCACGGCACCGTTGAACACACTGTGGCCCTGATCAGCGGCGATGGCCTTGTGCAGCTGCTCCAGAGCGCCATCCGGGCCGAGAAACCTCACCTGGCTGTGGGTATCGGCCAACTGATCCCGCTCAGCCAGCTGCAGCGCCTTCAGCTCGGTGTGGGCTGCACCATCGCGCTGGGTGATGCGGGGCTCGAAGCGTGACAGAGCCCAACCCCGGCTGGCCATGACCGAGCGGAACCGGCTTTCACTGGCCTGCTCCACCGCCAGGTGCCCCAGAAAACAGGCTTCCGCCTCGCCGAGGGCCAGCAGGCCATGGAGCAAGTGGGCCTGCCTGCCGAGCTGGGCCTCCACCACCAGGCTGCTCAGGCTGGCCCCGGAGCCAAGCTGAACCTGAAGCACCTCCAGGCTGGCCTTCTCCTCGAGCAGCAGCAGCACCCGCACCGGTCGAAGGGTGTGCTGGGCATCGGCCACGCAGACCAGCTCCAGCGTTTCGGCGATCACTCCGCTGACCCGCAGGGCCAGGCAATGGCTGACGGTGGCCTGATTGAGCTCCACCGGCCAGTGCTGCTCGCAATCGCAGCCGGCCAGGCTGCGGCCCAGGGCCTGATGCAGTTCGTCGGAGCTGAGCCGACTCAGCCCGGGGGGAAGGGTCTGACCGGCCAGAGGGTCGCTACGGCCATCGAGCCAGAGCCGCAGGCTTCCCGGCGCCGGCGCCGGCCAGCCAGCCGACGGCAAGGAGGAGCCGACCGCGGCTGTGAGCGGGTTGAGGCTGAGCGGATCGAGAGCTTTGAGAGGGGTCAGATCGGTGAATCGCCAATCTTCCTGGCGGCGGGATGGGAGCGACTGGCGGATCAGCGCCTCCCGCCCCCGCACCTGGACGGCCTCAAGCTCACCGCTGGGGACAGGCAGATGGCTCAGCAGGCGCCTGGCCCAGGCGTCGTCGACGGCCCTGTCCGCAAGTCTGGATGAGACCACCATCAAGCCACCTCGAGAACGGCCAACTCCTGGTCCACCCAGTCGTAACCGCGTTCTTCAAGTTCCAGGGCCAGCTCCTTGCCACCGGTGCGCAGGATCCGTCCCGCCGCCATCACGTGGACGAAATCAGGGGTGATCACATCCAGCAGCCGTTGATAGTGGGTGATCAACAGGGTGGCATTGTCAGGCGTGGCCAGCTGGTTCACGCCACCGGCCACGATCCGCAGAGCATCGATATCAAGACCGGAATCGGTTTCGTCAAGGATCGCCACCACCGGCTCCAGCAGAGCCATCTGGAGAATTTCGTTTCGCTTTTTCTCTCCACCGGAGAAACCCTCATTGACACTGCGCTCCAGAAAAGCGGCATCCATCTGAACCACCTTGAGGCGATCGCGCACAACATCCTCAAAAGCGAAGGTGTCGAGCTCCTCCTTGCCCAGCTCGCCACGGCGGGCGTTGGTGGCCACCCGCAGAAACTCCAGATTGCTCACACCAGGAATTTCGACCGGATACTGAAAGCCGAGGAACAGACCGATGCGGGCCCGTTGCTCCGGATCCAGATCCAGCAGATCGCTGCCCCTGTAACGAACGCTGCCGGCAGTGACGCTGTAGGCGGGATGGCCGGCGAGCACCTTCGAGAGAGTGCTCTTACCACTGCCGTTGCGCCCCATGACGGCGTGGATCTCGCCGGCACGGATGCTGAGATTCACCCCTTTGAGAATCGGCTGGTCGGCAACCGTGGCATGGAGATCAACAATGTCGAGCAGCAGGTCGGCGTCGGGGCGGATCACAGGAAAACGGGAAGAGGAACGAAAAAACTCAGAGAGAAAAAGAAACGGAGATCCAGGACGCTCAGCCCACCGAGCCTTCAAGCTTCAGTGCCAGCAACTTGTCGGCCTCGGCGGCGAACTCCATCGGCAGTTGGTTGAAGACATCGCGGCAGAAACCACTCACCATCATCGATACTGCCTCCTCGAAACCGATACCGCGACTCTGGAGGTAGAAAAGCTGGTCGGCGGAGATCCGGCAGGTGCTGGCTTCATGCTCAACCGTGGACTCGGGCTGTTGGGAGCGGATGTAGGGATAGGTGTTGGCAGCGGCCTGATCACCGATCAACATCGAATCACACTGGCTGTAATTCTTCGCTCCCACGGCCTTCGGGCCGATCTGGACAAGGCCTCGGTAGCTGTTGGAAGAATGGCCGGCGCTGATCCCCTTGCTCACGATCGTGGAGCGCGTGCGGGGGCCCACATGAATCATCTTGGTGCCGGTATCAGCCTGTTGGCGATTGTTCGTGAGAGCAACTGAATAAAATTCCCCGACCGAGTCGGCTCCCTGCAGAACACAGCTTGGATATTTCCAGGTGATCGCCGAGCCGGTTTCCACCTGGGTCCAGCTGATCTTGCTGCGATCGCCACGACAGTGGCCGCGCTTGGTCACGAAATTGTAGATCCCACCCTTACCGGATTCATCACCGGCGTACCAGTTCTGAACAGTTGAATACTTGATTGAGGCATCATCAAGCGCCACCAGTTCCACCACGGCCGCATGGAGCTGGTTGGTGTCGAACATCGGGGCGGTGCATCCCTCCAGATAACTGACCGAGGCCCCTTCTTCGGCAATGATCAAGGTGCGTTCAAATTGTCCGGTATCACCGGAATTGATTCGAAAATAGGTGGAAAGTTCCATCGGGCATTCGACACCCTTTGGAATGAATACAAAGGAGCCATCACTGAACACAGCAGAATTAAGAGCCGTGAAATAATTGTCGCTGGCGGGTACAACCGAGCCGAGATAGCGCTCGATCAACTCGGGGTGGTCCTTCACCGCTTCACTGATCGAGCAGAACACCACGCCGTGCTCAGCCAGCTTTTCGCGATAGGTGGTGGCAATCGAAACACTGTCGAAGACTGCGTCCACCGCCACATTGCTGAGTCGCTTCTGCTCACTCAGGGGAATCCCTAACTTTTCGAAGGTTTCGAGCAGCTTGGGATCCACCTCATCGAGGCTGGCTTTCTTCTCCTGCTGCTTGGGTGCGGCGTAATAGATGATGTTCTGATAATCGATTTCCGGGTGGTTCACCGCAGCCCACTGGGGTTCCTCCATCCGCAGCCATTGCCTGAAAGCCTTGAGGCGAAATGCCAGCAGAAAAGCTGGTTCGTTCTTCTTGGCTGAAATCAGACGCACAACATCTTCACTGAGGCCCTTGTCAATCTTCTCGGTTTCAATATCGGTAACGAAGCCGTATTGATAAGGCTTGCTGACAAGATCACTGACAGTGGAGGTGGTGCTCATGGGCCTCAGGGGGTGGAACCGGCGGTGTGGGTGCGAATCTCATCGAGGCTGATGCTCTGGGTATCACCCCGGAAGGGATTGTCTTCGGTGAGGAAGAGCATGCAGTGACATTCCTTGCGCTCGCGCATCGGAACACAGGGGCAGTTCCAGAAGGCCTGTGAAACCTCAGCTTCCTTGTCTTCGTAGTGGCGGCAAGGGCAGAGGGCACCGCCCAGTTGCTCCTTGTGGCGGGCCAGACCTTCAAGCACCACGGCCGTCACCCCTGGATCACTGCAGAAAAAAGTGCCTGTGCGCTGGGCATAGGTTTCAGCGAATTTCCGGATGACCTCCAGGCTTTCGGTGGATGGAGCCGCCGCAGCGGAGGGAGCATCGGACATGGGTTGAACTTGGGAGAGGAAACCGCTGCCATTGTCAGGATGACGGCGCCACCGGAGAACCGTCAAAATCGGTGATGCCGGCAGGCCGCAGATAACGAAACACTGTAGTTTCGTTATCTGGACAGCCTAAGGCACCGATGTCGGTGCTGGGGGCCTGACCGAGCGGCCCCACAGCCACCCGCCAGGCGTGGCAGGGTGTGGCCAGGACCGTGTCTCGCCAGACCATCCTCACCCCCTGATGAGTTCCACCACCCAGACCCCAACCCGTGAGGCGGCCCTCACACTCCTGCTGCGTCAGGGCGAGGCCACGGCTGCGGATCTCTCCGAACAGCTCGCTGTTTCCGTGCAGGCGATGCGACGTCACCTGCGCGGCCTCGAGGAAGAAGGCCTGGTCGAAGCCAGCCCGAGCGCCGAAGGGCCTGGACGGCCCAGCAATCACTGGCGCCTGACCAGCATCGGCCGCCATCAGTTTCCCGATGGTGGCGAACAGTTCGCCCTCGGCCTGCTGCAGTCGATGGCCGCCAGCCTGCCTCCCGACATGCTCACCAGGCTGCTGCGGCAGCAGGCCGTGGTCAAGGGCGCATCGGATCGGCTCCTGATCGGCACCGGCAGCCTGGCCGAGCGGCTCGGCCGTCTGGTGGAACTGCGCCGCCAGGAGGGCTATGTGTCCGAATGCAGCCGAGAGGCCGAGGGTGGCTCCTGGTGCATGCGGGAGTTTCGTTGTTCCGTCGCCAGGCTCGCCGATCAATTCCCCCAGATCTGCGATCAGGAGTTGCAACAGATCCGCCACACCTTCCCGGATTGCAGCGTGGAGAGGGTCCACTGGCGGCTGGAAGGGGGGCATTCCTGCGGGTTCCGCCTCACCCCCCGCTCCGCCACCGCCAGTCCCGTCGACCGAGAAAGCGATGGCTGAGGCGGGGCCCCTCAGCAGTCAGGACATGGTGTTGCTGGA
Source organism: Cyanobium sp. ULC082 (assembly GCF_977927535.1). Lineage (NCBI taxonomy): Bacteria > Bacillati > Cyanobacteriota > Cyanophyceae > Synechococcales > Prochlorococcaceae > Cyanobium > Cyanobium sp. ULC082. The sequence goes on along the minus strand of NZ_OZ376399.1, from coordinate 43,449 downwards.
ATCCAGCCTGCTTCCTTCCCTGGAGCGCCACCACCTGCGCCTGCTGGCCCACAGCCTTCGCACCCTGCAACAGATCGCCGGTCCCTCGCAGGGAGAGATTCCCTCCGGGCCGCAACTGGAGAGCTGGCTGGCCGAGCAACCCCAGCTCAAGGCGGAGCCTGTTTTTCAGCAGGATTTCCGGCGGCAGCTCGAAAAGGCGGCCCGCCAGCTGGAAGGCATTGCCGCTTCGCTGGGGAAGGGGGCCCTGACCCTGGATCTCAGCGACCTGTGTCGCTGGGCTGACGCCCAGGCCCGCACAAGGCTCACACCACCAGGCTGACTCCAGCTATGGCGAGTAGAGCTGCCACCAGACCGGTCCAGCCGGGGCTGTCCCCCTCCCAATGGGCCAGGGGAAGGGCCATCACCGGAGCAGTGGAGAGCAGAGCCACTGCCATCCCCGCCGGCAGGTGCTGCAACGCCGTCTGCTGCAGCAGGATCCCGAAGGTGGTGCCGAGCAGGGTGGCGAGCAGCACCAGGGGCCAGCGGCGCCAGGCCAGACGGGGACCTGCCCCCTGGGGTGGCCAGTGCCGCAGCAGGGGCACCATCACCAGCGTCGCCGCCGCCAACCGCAACGTGGCCGATTGCAAGGGGCTCAGATCAGAAGCCAGCAGCGCGGTTCGGGAGAGCAGCGCACCGCCGCTGCCGCAGAGCAGGGCCGCAAGGGCCAGCAGCAGACCCAGTCGCTGCCCCCCGGGCCGCTGGGCTGCCGGCGGCGGCTGACGCGCCACCACCAGCACCGCCAGACCGATCAGCCCCACCCCCAGCCACTGCTCGGGAGCAGGCAGCTCGCTGAGGAAAAGGGCCCCACCCAACACCGTCACCACAGGACCGCCAGCCTCGATCGTGAGGGTGCGGCGGGTGCCGAGCCGGCGCAGGGCGGCGAAATAAAAGCTGTCCCCCAGGGCGATTCCGACCACGCCGCTGGCCAGCAGCAGGGCAACGGCGCCGGGCTGGACGTGCCAGAGGCCCAGCAGCACCAGCGGCAGCTGAACAGCCAGGGCCAGCAGATTCTTGAGCAGATTCAACTGGGCCGACGACAGGGAGGTCGGCAGGCGCCGCCACAGGCTGCTGGCCAGGGCCCAGCAGAGCGCCGCCGCCAGGGCGGCCAGGACTCCCGTGGAGGCCACCAGTGACGGGAGGGGTGTGGGCCTTGCGATCATCGCTACAGCCGTGACCCTGCCGTGAGTGTTCCGATCGCCGATGCCATCAGCTTCTTCAGACTCAGCTGCGGCCGCTGGCGCTCCCAGCGCACCAGCCATCACCTGCTGCACCGCCGCGCGGAAGCCGGCGGCTCGCTGATCGAGGTGGTGGAAGTGGCCGCCGAGGATCCACGCCTGGCAGCGATCGCCGTGCTGCATGGCCAGGAGCCGACCGCACTCGTGGGTGGCTGCCAGGTGCGCTGGAGCGGTTCGATGGCCTGGGACAAGGCCGGGGAAGACCATCAGGGCGAATCGGTGTTCGGCCTGATTCCCACCGATGCTCTGGGCCGGCAGGGGCTGCTGCTGCGGGATCGGGGCTACGCCGAAACCGCCCCGGTGGCCGGCCACTTCCAGATGGACGACCGCGACGGGCTGCTGCTCACCACGGGCTACGAAACGATGAACTCGCTTGAGCGCTTCTGGTTCCCCACGCCGAACCTGCGGCTGCGCACCAGCACCGTGGAGGGGCTTTCGAACACCGCCTCGTTCTGTGTGGAGAGCCGTTGCCTGGATGGGACCCCGCCAGCAGGCCAGGGAGCCGGCAACGGAGTGGCCGCCGACGCGGTTTCCGCCTTCGGCTGGTGAGAGCCAATCATTACGGACTGTGAGCCCTGGCCTGGAGCGCCTGGGTTGACCCGAGCCCTACTTCTACGATCCACAGCGACGGTTGACGATGCACGTGTGGCTATCCCGCTTCTGAAGTACGCGCCGACAACCCAGAACTCCCGCGTGGAGCCGTATCGCGTCGGTTCCGACGAGGATCCGAAAACGGTGTCCATCGACAAGGCCATCGATCGGGAAGCCCAGAACTTCGTGATCGAAACGGCCTACCGACAGATCTTCTTCCACGCCTTCAAGGTCGACCGCGACACGATTCTCGAATCGCAATTGCGCGATGGACAGATCACCGTGCGGGATTTCATCCGCGCTCTCTGTCTTTCCGACACCTTCACCCGCAGCTTCTACAACCTCAACAACAACTACCGGGTCGCCCGCCACCTGGTGGAGAAGCTGCTCGGCAGGCCTGTCTACGGCAAGGCCGAGGAGATCGCCTGGTCTGCCGTGATCATGACCAAGGGTGTCGCCGGGGCCGTTGACCAGATCCTCGACAGCGCCGAGTATCTGGACAACTTCGGCTACGACACCGTTCCTTTCCACCGCAACCGGGTGGTCGGATCGAGAGAGGTGGGCGAAACCCCCTTCAACATCACTTCGCCGCGCTACGAGGCATACCACCGCGGCGTGCTCGGCTTCCCCCAGATCATCTACACAGGCAGCACCCGTTCCCTGCCTGCTCGGGCTCGCCAGCGCCGCGGCGGCTTCCCCGAAGATTATCTGCCCTGGGTCCGGCAGCTCCCTGCTCTCCGCAGCGGTGCCGCCTCATCCGGCAGTGTCGGCATGGACTACCTCGCCAAGGTGCCCTACCGGAGCATCGGGCGCTGAGCAGGGCTCGCTGAAAACCCTTGCCCTTCCTGAAAACGGCGGATTCTCAGCGCCGTTTTTTCATGTTCTGTGGCACCCTCTCAGGCGTCAGTGGTTGCTGACGCCCCGGACCCAAGAACGTTCCTCTCTGGCAATCTCCTGCAGAGTGATTAAAAAGAGGCGTAGCGAGTGACTCAGGCATTTTCTTCTCTGGCGAAAATGACCCTGAGGCAGCTCCGGCAGGTTGCCAACGGTCTTGGTGTCGGCCTTTACAGCCGCCAGTCGAAGCAGGAGCTCACCGAAGCGATCGCCGACAACCAGCCTGGCGATTCTCCGGCTGCTGGCCCGCCTGGTGGCGCAACGGCCACTGTTGCTACCGCGAGCCTTGCCGAGATGGAAGCAGGCCTTCCTCCAGCCCCCCGGCCAGCCGCCCAGACCAAGGTGGTGTTTCTCCCCCGCGATCCTCAGTGGGCGTATGTGTTCTGGGAAATCGCCGACGCAGATCGCCAGCAGGCCTTCAGCTCAGGCGCCAGCCAGCTTTGTCTGCGGTTGGCCGATGTCACAGGGCTCAGCGGCGGTGCAGCCCACTCCCAGACCCTCCAGGAGGTGCCGGTCGACAGCCATGCCACTGAGTGGTACCTGCCGGTGCCGATGAGTGATCGGGATTACCGCGTTGAGCTGGGCTGCCGCAAAGCGGGCGGAGGCTGGATCTCCCTGGGTTTCTCTGCTGCCGCCCGCGTCCCTGCTCTCCATCCAAGCGAACAGATTCTCGATCAGTTCGTGCCCTTCTCGCTTGAAACCCCCCCCAGCCCAGGCTCGTTGCCCAGTCCGGTCGACGCCCCTTACAACGATCTGCACGAACGGCTCTACCGGAAAGCCTCCCTGCAGAGCATGGGCGGCGTGAGCCCGGGCATCCGTTTCGGCAGGGGTTCCGAAGCCTTTCATGAGCTCGGCGAGCGTGGGGTCGGTCCCGACCACCGCAGCCTCTCGGATTCAGGCATCGGAGTGTGGGCCAGTGGCCGCCATCAATCGGGGATCGGTGGAGTGCCAGCCCGCGAGCGCTCCTTCTGGCTGGTCGCTGACGCTGAATTGATCGTCTACGGATCAACCGATCCTTCCGCCACCCTGTTGATCGGCAGCGAAAGCGTCCCCCTCTCGGCCGAGGGAACCTTCCGGATCCAGGTGCCGTTCCGCGATGGCGAGCAGATCTACCCGATCGAAGCGATCGCCGCCGATGGCGAGCAGAAACGCAACATCACCCTCCAGTTCGGTCGCACCACTCCGGAAGACAGAACCAATCCAGCCAGCCAGGCTTCCCCTGAATGGTTCTGAGCTGATGCGTGCCCTGGTGGCCTTGACCCCCCTGGCCGGGAGCCTGGTCCTGCCGATCCTTGTACCGATCCTGATGGTTCGCTTCAGCGTCGCTGCTGGAGTTGCAGTTGCTGTGGTGGCCAGTTGCCTCTGGTTCACGTTGATGCTTCGCACCGCCGAAATGCCCGGCCACTCCTGAGCCGAGTCGGGAGAGAGCTCAAATCCCGGACGACGGGGAACGCTGAGGGAAGCCAGCCCTGCTCCCCCCTTGAATCGATCCCCTTCGCCCCGCCCAGGCCGCCATGCCCCAGCTGGCACTGCGGCCCTGATGGGCCTGGCCCTCGGCCTGGCCGGATGCAGCGCCACAGCACGGATCATCGGCCAGGCTCCAGCCGATCTGCCGTTGCCGCCAGGCATGGAGGTGGCCTTCAACCACCGCAGCGACCACCATTACCACAGCCCGATCAACGGCCGTCGGCGCAGCGGCGACGATCTGGAGGCCCTGGTGCTCGGGACGATCCAGCGGGCCGAAACCGACATCCAGATGGCGGTTCAGGAGCTCTCCCTGCCCAGGGTGGCCGAGGCCCTGGTGGCCAAGCACCGGGCGGGAATCAAGGTGCGGGTTGTGCTGGAGAACACCTACAGCACCCCCTGGAGCCTCCAGCACCAGAGTGAGCTGAACCCCCACAAACGCCTCCGCCACACCCAGCTCTCCGCCCTGGCCGATCGCAATCACGATGGGTTGCTCAGCAGCGATGAGCGGCGAGCCGGGGATGCGGTGGCCATCCTGGAGCGGGGCGGGGTGCCCCTGATCGATGACACGGCGGACGGCAGCGCTGGCAGCGGCCTCATGCACCACAAGTTTCTGGTCGTCGATGGCCGCTGGCTGGTCACCGGCTCAGCCAACTTCACGCCGTCCTGCATTCATGGCGATGCCGGTGACTCGCGAACCCTGGGCAATGTCAATCACCTGCTCCGCATCGAGAGCCCGGCGCTCAGCGCCCTGTTCGACGCCGAGTTCGAGCGGATGTGGGGCGATGGTCCGGGCGGAAGCCCCGACAGCCGCTTCGGCATCGGCAAGGAGGCCGGCCCGGTTCAGGCTGTGATGGTGGGGCCGACCCGGGTGGAGGTGTTGTTCGCCCCCCAGCGACGGCGCGATCCCGCCAATGGGCTGTCCCTGCTGGCGGAGCGCATGTCCCAGGCCCAGACCAGCCTGGACATGGGGCTGTTCGTCTTCTCCGCCCAGATCCTTGCCGACCGGCTGGCCGAGCTGCAGCAGCGCGGCGTCAGGATCCGCCTGCTGGCCGATCCAGGTTTCGCCAGCCGCTCCTTCTCCGAGGTTCTCGACCTGCTCGGCGTGGCCCTGCCCGATCGGTTCTGCAAGCTGGAGGCAGGCAACACCCCCTGGCAGCAGCCGATCGAGGGGGTGGGAACTCCGCAGCTGGCGCGGGGCGACAAGATGCACCACAAGATCGCGGTGATCGATGCCCACCAGGTGATCACGGGCTCCTTCAACTGGAGTCCGGCAGCGGCCCATGCCAACGATGAAACCCTGCTGATCCTGCATTCACCGGCGCTGGCTGCCCACTTCTCACGGGAGATGGATCGGATGTGGCAAGGTGCGGAGCTGGGCATCACCGCAAGGATGCAACGCAAGCTGGACAAGATGCGCCGGGCCTGCGGCAGCGGCAGCCAACGGCCACTCGCCGCGCAGCGAAGCTGAGGCCACCGATGGGGCAGCCGGTGGTGATTGTCGGTGCCGGCCCTGCCGGCGCCTGCCTGGCTCTGCTGCTGGCCGAGCGCGGCCTGTCCGTCACCCTGATCGAGGCCGCCAGGAATCCGGGCGGTCGTTTCCGCGGCGAGGCTCTGATGCCCTCAGGCCTCGAGGCACTTGAACAGATCGGGCTGACGCCGTTGCTGGACACCCTCCCGGTGCGCCCGTTGGATGGCTGGTCCTTCCGGGTCAACGGGCGGGAGCTGTTCCGCGTCGACGAGCCGATCGGCTCCGAACGACCCTGCACCCTGATCTCCCAGCCGGCTCTGCTGGAGGCCGTGATCGCCAGAGCCACAGTTTGTGGCGGTTTCCGCTGGCTGCCGGGCCAGAGCGTTCTGGCCCCGGTGATGGACAAGGAACGGGTGGCCGGGGTGCGCCTCGCCGACGGGCGGGTCCTGGCCGCCAGCCTGGTGATCGCCGCCGATGGGCGTTCCTCGCTGCTGCGTGGCAAGACGGGGCTGGTGCTGGAGCGAAGCGAGAGCCCGATCGACCTGCTCTGGTTCAGGCTGCCGGCTCACCCGCGCTTCGAAGCCGACAACCTGTTCATGGTTCAGCTGGGTGAGGGCGGCGGCTTCAGTGTTTTCCACGGCACCGCAGCCGGGGAACTTCAGCTCGGCTGGCTGCTCACCAAGGGTGCATCGATCGAGCGGAGTGCTTCCGCCTGGGCGGAAGCCTTCGCCCTGCTCTCTCCGGACTGGCTGGCGACCCACTTCCGGGCCCAGGCCGCAGCGATCGAGGCACCCCAGAAGCTTTCCGTGCAGGTGGGGTTTGCGCCCCAGTGGCATCGGAGCGGTCTGCTGCTGCTCGGCGACGCCGCCCATCCGATGAGCCCGATCCGGGCCCAGGGCCTCAACATGGCCCTGCGGGATGCCGTGGTGGCGGCCAATCACCTGGTGCCCCTGCTGCGAAGCCATCCCACGCCCCAATCCATCGACCAGGCCTTCGCCGCCATCCAGGCCGAGCGGGAGCCGGAGATCCTCCAGGCCCAGGCACTCCAACGCGCTGAAGCGCGGCAGGGAGAGCTGCTGGCCCGCAGCCCCCAGTTGCGCCAGCTGGTCGCCAGGCTGAGCCCCTGGATCGGCCCCTGGATCAGACGGTCCTGGATCGCGCGACAACGCAGTCTGCGCGAAGGGCTCGGACCCGTGCGCCTCGGCGTCTGAGCGGCAGCGATGATGGATACCGTGCCATCGGATCATCCATGGGTCGAATACGCCTTGTCGCCCTGCCGCTGTTCGCCCCCTGGTTCGGCCTGATGATCCTGGGCTGCTTCTCCGCGGCCCAGACCAGGGAGCTGCCCACCTACCCGAGCAGCAGCACCCTGCGGGAGGTGCAGCTGGCCACATTCGCCTGTTCCCGTAGCAACGCGGAGGCTGATTGCAGCCGTGCCCGCTCCCTGGCCAATCCCCTGATGGACAACCCGCTTCTGCCGTCGTTCTGCAAGGACGGAGTCTGGGAGATCCTCCAGAAAGCCCAGCCGGCGGCGGCCAACTCCTTCGAACGACGCGATGCCCTCGACCAGGCCGGAGAGCGGCTGGTCAGTCGCTGCCAGGCCCGCGAAAAAGCCAGACCGGCGACCAAGCCGCCAGCAGGCCAGGGTCCCTCCGGCCCGGGCGGCGGATCAGGATTTGGGATCGGCCCCAGCAGGAACTGAGACCCGGCCGCTGGATCAGGGTCGGGGGGAGGCAACCACCCCGCTGCCGGTGCTGGAGAGCGGCTGGCTCGAGAGTTCCAGGAGCTGGCGGGACGTGGCTTCCATGAACGCCACCGTCCATCCGGTTGTGACGACCACCCGGTCCGTGAACGCGCAGAGTTCCGAGCGCTGGCCATGGGCCTCGCAACTGGCCGACAAGCCAAGCAGGGCGTTGGTCAGCTTGCCCCGCAGACAGTGCTCCGTCCCGGATTGGGACAGCACAGCTTCCGCCGCTGTGCGGGTGGATTGAACGGCCTCCGCGAGCCCGCCGGACCCGGACCCGGCGTTGACGGGGGGGGCGGCTGAAACGGCGGCGGCAATCAGCAGACTGGCCGGAAGAAGAGAGCCCATGGCATGGAAAAGCATCAGCAGCCGCATCTGTTCCAGCTCAGCGCACCGTCTCAACGTAGCCAATCCGTGCCGATCAAACAGCAGGGTTAGCCTGCGATTCCCCGTCTTCGGTGGTATGGCCAGCAGCGCATCCGACAGCCTCACTGCCGAAGCAGTGAATCATGTGGAGCTGAGCGCCCCCTTCACCGACCAGAAACCCGGCACGTCCGGCCTGCGCAAGAGCAGCCGACAGTTCGAGCAGCCCCACTACCTGGAGAGCTTCGTGGAGGCGGTGTTCCGGGTGGTGCCCGGCGTGGCGGGGGGCACGCTGATCCTCGGCGGCGACGGCCGCTACGGCAATCGCCGCGCCATCGATGTGATCACACGCATGGCCGCCGCCCATGGGGTGGCCCGATTGATCACCACCACCGGCGGGATCCTCTCCACCCCCGCCGCCTCGAATCTGATCCACAAGCACCAGGCCATCGGCGGCATCATCCTCTCGGCCAGCCACAACCCCGGCGGCCCCGAGGGCGATTTCGGCGTCAAGGTGAACGGCGCCAATGGCGGGCCGGCCCCCGAATCGATCACCGATGCGATCTACAGCGCCACCACCCAGCTGGATGGCTACCGGATCGTTGACGCAGCGACGCCCTCCCTGGAGGCGCCGGGCACCTACACCCTGGGCGGGCTGAGCATCGAGGTGATCGATGGAGTCGACGACTACGTGTCACTGCTGCAGGGCCTGTTCGATTTCGACGCGATCAGCCAGATGCTGCGGGGCGACTTTCCGATCGCCTTTGATGCCATGCATGCCGTCACCGGTCCCTACGCCAGCCGCCTGCTGGAGGGGCTGCTGGGGGCACCGGCCGGCACGGTGCGCAACGGCATCCCCCTGGAGGATTTCGGTGGGGGCCACCCCGACCCCAACCTCACCTATGCCCATGAGCTGGCCGAGCTGCTGATGGGCTCGGACGCCTTCCGCTTCGGGGCGGCCTGCGACGGCGACGGCGACCGCAACATGATCCTGGGCCAGCGCTGCTTCGTGAACCCCAGCGACAGCCTGGCGGTGCTCACCGCCAATGCCGGTCTGGCTCCCGGCTATGTGGGCGGGCTCGCCGGAGTGGCCCGCTCCATGCCCACCAGCGCGGCTGTGGATGTGGTAGCCAAGGATCTGGACATTCCCTGTTTCGAAACGCCCACGGGCTGGAAGTTCTTCGGCAACCTGCTTGATGCCGGCCGCATCACTCTCTGTGGTGAGGAGAGCTTCGGCACCGGCAGCGACCACATCCGCGAGAAAGATGGCCTCTGGGCCGTGCTGTTCTGGCTGCAGATTCTTGCCATGCGCCGCTGCTCGGTAGCCGAGGTGATGACCAGCCACTGGAGCCGCTACGGCCGCCACTACTACTCCCGCCACGACTACGAAGCCATCGCCAGCGACCGGGCCCATGGCCTCTACGACCGCCTGAAGGGGCTGCTGCCTGCCCTGGTTGGGGCCGGCTTCGCCGGCCGCAGCATCACCACCGCCGACGACTTCAGCTACGTCGATCCGGTGGACGGCTCACTCACCAGCGGCCAGGGTCTGCGCCTGCTGCTCGATGACGGCAGCCGGGTGGTGTTCCGCCTCTCCGGCACGGGCACCCAGGGGGCCACCCTGCGCCTCTACCTGGAGAGCTATGTGGGCATCGGCGGCAACCTGGATCAGGATCCACAGCAGGCGCTCGGGGATCTGATCACCGCCGCCGACCAACTGGCCGAAATCCGTAGCCGCACCGGCATGGAGCGGCCCACTGTGATCACCTGACACCTTCGCCCTGGCTCAGCCGCCCCGCTGATCGAGGGGGGCACCTGGCTCGCCGCGGCGGGTGAGGCTGATCTGACGCAGCGTTTCCCCCCAGACGCCGCAGAACCCTGCCATCCCCACCACCACCACCCAGAAGCGGGGATGAATCGCTGGCAGCAACTCGCCGGGCGTTCGCGACACGCGGTGGGCGAGCGTCAACAGCACCAGGGCTGCAAGGACGTTGATGGCTCCTGCCAGCACGACGCGGCGGCGATCGACCCGCAACTGGCGCTGCGGAATGTAACCGGCGGGCCGGGGCAGGGGCATCTCAGGCGGCCGGCCCTGCCGGCAGCACCGGCTCGGTGGCCTGGCTGGCCGGGAACCAGTTGGCTTCCAGCTGCTTCATCAGCACATAGAACGACGGCACCACGAACAGGCTGAGCCCGGTGGCCACCAGCAGCCCGCCGAAGATCACCGCCCCCAGCGACTGCTGGCTGAGGGCCCCGGCCCCTGAGGCCACCAGCAGGGGGAAGAATCCCGCCAGGGCCGCCATCGCCGTCATCAGGATCGGCCGCAGGCGGGAGCAGGCTGCCGCCATCGCCGCTTCGGTGGCGCTCATTCCCTGCTCCATGCGCTGGTTGGCCAGATCCACGATCAGGATGCCGTTCTTGGCCGCCAGGCCGATCAGGGTGACCAGGCCCACCTGGGCATACACGTTGTTCACCTGGCCGCGCAACACCAGGAACATCAACGCCCCGAGCATGGCCAGGGGCACCGTCATCAGAATGATCAGCGGATCGATGTAGCTGCCGTACTGGGCCGAGAGCACCAGATACACCACCACGATCCCGAGCGCGAACACCAGGATCGCCAGGGCGCCGGCCTGCACTTCCGAGCGGGTCAGAGCCGACCAGGCCGAGCCGATGTTGGCGAAATTGAAGCGACGGAACACCGCGGCGATGGTGTCGATCGCCTGGCCGCTGCTCTTGCCGGCAGCTTCCACCCCCTGGATCAGCACGGAGCGGTAGAGGTCGAAGTGGCTGATGATCGGCGGGGCGCTGTCGAGGCGCGCCTTCACCACATTGGAGAGCGGCACCAGCGCGCCGGCGCGGTTGCTGATGTTGAGATTGTTCAGGTCCTGGATCATGCCGCGATGGCTGGCATCGGCCTGCACAACCACCTGGCGGTATTGCTGCTGCTCGTAGGTCTGATTCACGAAGCTGCCGCCGGTGAGGGTGCCCAGGGCCTCCATCGCGGCGCTGTAATCGATGTCGAGCGAGGCCATGCGGTCGCGGTCGACATCCAGCCGCCACACCGGGGCATCACTGACGAACTGGGTGTAGAGGTTGCCGAAGGTGCCGGTGGAGCGGGCCTTGGCGATCAGTTCCTTCGCCAGGCCGGCCAGTTCGGTGGGGCTGTAGCCACCGTTGCTGAGGTCGTTGAACTGGAAGGAGAGCCCCCCCTGGGCACCGAAGCCCGGTACCGCCGCCGGGGGCTGGGCCAGCACGATCGCGCCGGGGATCGTGGCGAAGCCCTTGTTCATCCGGGCGATGATCGCGTTAGCCGATTGCTGGGGGCGGGTTCGCTGCTCGATCGGCTTGAAGCCGAAAAAGAAGATGCCCTGGTTCAACGAGCCCCCGTTGAAGCCGGCCCCGCCCACCAGCTCCCCGGACACCACATCCGGCTCCTTGGCGATGATCTTGCGTGCTTCATCCGCCACCGCCATGGTGGCCTCGATCGAAGCCTGGGCCGGCAATTGGATGATGCCCAGGCCGTAGCCCTGGTCTTCGGTGGGAACGAAGCCGGTGGGAATGAGCACGAAGGCGACGCCGGTGAGAAGCACCCCCCCCAGCAGCGCCACCACCACAAGCTTCCTCAGCCGAATCACCTGCTGGAGCAGGGCGGCATAGCCGCGGGCCACCTGCTCGAAAGCCTTGTTGAACGCCGTGAAGATGGGCATCAGGAAGCTGCCCACCACCGCACCTACCACCCCGAGCAGCAGGGCCAGCATCCAGCCACCGGCCAGGGTGCCGTAAAGGGCGCCGAACGCCCCACCGATCGCGGTCCAGCGCCAGCCCCTGGGCTCGGTCTTGCCGCCGCCCAGCAGCAGCGCTGATTGCAGCGGCTTGCCGGTGATGGCGTTGAAGGTGGAAACAATGATCGAGAACACGATCGTGAGCGCGAACTGGCGATAGATCACCCCGGTGGCTCCCGGGAAGAAGGCCACCGGCACGAACACAGCCAGCAGCACCAGCGCCGTGGCCAGGATCGCCCCGGTGAGCTCCTTCATGGCATTGGAGGCGGCCACAAAAGGCGGATCACCCGCTTCGATCCGCGCCGAAACGGCCTCCACCACCACAATCGCGTCATCCACCACCAGGCCGGTGGCCAGGATGATGCCGAGCAGGGTGAGCTCGTTGATTGAAAAACCGAAGGCCTTCACGAACACCATTGCGCCCAGCAGGGCGATCGGCAGGGCGAGGGCCGGCACAGCCGTGGCCTTCCAGTCCTGCAGAAACAGGAAGATGATCAGCAGCACCAGCACCACCGCATCGCGGAGGGCATCGAGGGCACCTTCAATCGAAGCGTTGATGAAGTCAGTCTGGTCAAACACCTTCTCCAGCAGCACGCCAGGTGGCAGGGAGTTACGGAACTGGGTGAGCACTTCATCCACCGACTTGGCCGTGGTGATCGCATTACTGCCAGGCAGCTGGATCACACCAAAGCCGACGGATGGATAGCCACTGATGGCGTTGATGGCCGCCTGATTGAAATTCTGAAAAGCGTATTCAGCTCGGCCAACATCACCCAGACGAATCAGCCCACCATCGGGCCCCTTTGAAAGGATGAGCTTTTCAAACTCAGCCACTGTTTCCAGATTGCCATTCACCAGAATGGGAAATGTGGAGCGGTTGCTCGGCAGAGATGGCGGCCCACCGATGCTGCCGGCAACCACCACCACGTTCTGAGCTTTCAGTGCATTCACCACATCGGTGACAGAAAGATTGAAACGGGAGAGCCGCAGTGGATCCACCCATAAACGGAAAGCCGGATCACTGGCCCCGAAGACATTGACCTGACCCACCCCATCGGCGCGAGTGAGCGGATAGAGAAGATTGAGTTGCAGCAGACCATTGAGATAATTCCGGTCGAACTGCCCCTCACTCGACGTGATGTTGTACACCAGAAGATAGCTGCCGGAGGTCTGCTGAACCGTCACCCCCTGGGCATTCACCTGTGGCGGCAGCTGCGGCGTAGCGGTCTGGACCCGATTGAGCACATTCACCTGATCGATATCAGGATTGGTGCCGGGCTTGAAATAGACGTTGATCTGGCTGCTGCCCTCACCGGTGCTGGTGGAGGTGATGTAGTCCATCCCAGGCGCGCCGTTGATCTGCTCCTCGAGCGGGCCGGTCACGGCACTCTCCACCGTGAGCGCGTCGGCACCGGGCAGGCTGGCGTTCACCTGGATCGTGGGCGGGGCGATATTGGGCAGATTTTCGATCGGCAGCAGCGGCAGGCTGATCACCCCGGCCAGCAGGATGAGCACACTGCACACCGTGCTGAGCACGGGGCGGCGGATGAAGGTGTCCGACAGGCTCATCGGGCAGGCCCGGGGGAAACGGCAGCAGGCACCGAACCCGGGGAGGAGGACCGCACGGCCAGGCCACTGCGCAGTTGGGCGAGGTTGCCCAGAATGACCGAATCGGTGGATTGCAGGCCGGACCTGAGCGGGAAAACGCCGTTCTGAAGGGTGCCAAGACTCACCGGCACCTGAACAGCCACAAGAGAGTCCGGCGGCGGCGGCGGCTCAATCTCCCTGCCCAGTCGCTGCCGGGCTTCCTGGGGGCTCACGGCCAGAAAAACGAAGGATTTGCCGGCCTGGAGCAGCACCGCCTGCTCCGGGATGGAGAGCAGGTTCTCCTGGGAATAGATCAAGGTGGCGTTGACCCGCTGATTGTTGCGCAGGGCGCCATTCCCATTGGCGAAGGTGGCCTTGACGAGCAGGGTCTGGCGCTGCTTGTCGAGCGAAGGTGCCACGAAACTCACAGCGCCCCTGGCACTCAGTTCCGGGCGATCCGGGGCTCTGAGCAACACCGGTAGACCCACTCTGACGCGAGCCGCATCGCTGCCGGGAACATCCAACCTTACCCAGAGAATTGAATTGTCCACCACGCTGGTGACGACACCTCCGGCCGGCACCACATCACCGATCTTGGCCTGAATACTGCCCACCTGCCCGGCGATCGGAGCCGTAATATTTTTATATCCCAGGGTAGCCTGCGAAGATTTCAGCATGTCGCGGCTCTGCAACGCCTGGGTGATGTAGAAGTCGCGCTCCTTGGTGGATACAGCGCCCTGATCATTCAGAAAAATATAACGCTCCGCATTGATCACATCCTTGCGCGCCTCCGCCCTGTCGGAGTCGGTGCTTGCCTGCTGCTGCACCTGGTCGAGCCGGAAGAGCAGTTGCCCGCGCTGCACCGCCTGCCCCTCCTGCATCGGCATGAGCACGATTCGTCCAGCGATTTCGGCGGCCAGCCTCACTTCGCGAATGGCCTCCAGCGTGCTCTGGTAGTCGGCCGAATCGGAAAACAGTGCGCTACGGGGATTCACCAGCCTGACGGCAGCAGGCGGCTGCTGAGGCGGGGGCGCCGGAGCACAGGCAGCCAGGGAGACCAGAGCCAGCAGGGAGGAGGCCGCCAGAACGGGAATGGGTTGCCGCAACGGGCTGGTCACGAGTGCGATCCAGGCTGGCGCACAACTGCAGCGGTGTCCACGTCTGCCAGGGCACCAGTTGGCTGAGGTGGGGAGCTGCTGCGGCGATCAGGGCCGATCAGGGTCACGTCTGCCTCGGGAAAAGGTCTGGTGGTAGGCAGGATCGGGGTTGCTGGCCTGCAGCTGGCGCACCGTCTCCAGGGTGAGGCCGGCAAAGGCCCCGAAGGCACAGAAGATCCCGAAGAAGAGGGCAAAGGTGCGCGGGCTAACCTCCACCGGCGTGTGGGTCACCACCGCATGCAGCATCACGGCCAGGAAGGCCCCCAGCCCAGCTCCGATCAGCCCGGCCAGCAGAATGCCTCTCCCCCGCAGTGGTGCCTGAGCGGCCATCAGGGGGGGGCTCCCTCGATTGGGGTCCCTGCTTCAGCGCCGGGGGGCGGAGCGGTGGCCGGAGGCACCAGCTGCTTGACCACCACGTAGAACACCGGCACCACCAGCAGGGACAGCACCGTGGCCACCAACAGGCCGCCGAACACCACCGTGCCGAGGGAGGCCTGGCTGCGGGCGCCGGCCCCATCGGCCAGCACCAGCGGCAGGAAGCCGAACAGGGAGGAGATGGCCGTCATGATGATCGGCCGCAGGCGAGAGCGGGAGGCCTCCTTTGCCGCTTCCAGGGCGCTGGCGCCGGCGGCCATGCGCTGGTTGGCGAGATCCACGATCAGGATGCCGTTCTTGGCCGCCAGGCCGATCAGCATCACCAGCCCCACCTGGGCGTAGATGTTGAGCTCATAGCCACGGGCCCCCAGGAAGATCAGCGCCCCGAGCATGGCGGTGGGCACCGTCATCAGGATGATCAGCGGATCGCTGTAGCTCTCGTACTGCGCCGCGAGCACCAGATAAACCACCAGGATGCCGAGGGCGAAGATCACCACAGCCAGGGCCCCCGCGCTCACCTCCTCCCGGGCGATGCCTGTCCAGTCGTAGCCGATGCCGGGCACATCGAGGCCCTTGAACAGCCCCAGGATTCCCTTGATCGCCTGCCCCGAACTGCGCCCCGGCGCCGCCGAGCCCTCCACCCGGATCGAGCGGAAGAGGTTGAAGCGGGGAATGATCGAAGGGCCGGTGACCGGCTCCACGGTGATCACCTCGGCCAGCGGCACAGACTCACCCTTGGCATTGGTGACGAAGATGGCCTTCAGCCGCTGTGGGGTGGCGCGGAAGGGTCCGTCCGCCTGGACATACACCCGCCGCACCCGTCCCTCCTGGAAGGTGTCGTTGACGTAGGCGCCACCGAAATAGAAGCTGAACACCCGCATCGCCTGGCCGTAGTCGATGCCGAGGGTGGCGAGCCGGTCACGGTCAACCGTGACGGCCAGCTGGGGTGACTCGGCGCTGAACTGGGTGAACACGCGGCTGAACAGGGGCCGGCCATCCGGCCGTGCCTGGTTGGCCTCGCCAATCAGCTGGCCTGTCACCCCGGCGAACTGGGGCAGGTTGAGGGCGCCACCGCTCTGATCCAGCAGCTGGAACTCAAAGCCCCCCGAGGCGCCATAGCCGGGAATCGAGGGGGGCTCCACCACGAACACCCGGGCCCCGTCGATGACCGTGAGCTTGCTGTTCAGCCGCTCCACGATCGCGTTCACCGACTGGCTCTGATTTCCGCGGTCGTCCCAGTTCTTGGTGCCGAAAAAGAACAGCCCACGGTTGGGGGCATTGCCATCGAGGCTGGCGCCGCTGAAGATCGCCGCCGCGGTGATGTCTTTTTCACTGCGCAGGATTTCGGCGACCTGGGCATTGACCTGTTTCGTTCTCTGCACCGAGACTCCATCGGGAGCCTGCACGAAGCCGATGGCATAGCCCTGATCCTCCACCGGCACGAAGCCCGAAGGGATGGCATTGAAGGCCACGCCGGTGAGCACCACCCCCCCCAGCAACAGGGCCATCACCAGCTTGCGGCGGCCCAGCACCCAACTGAGCGCACCGCTGTAGCGCTGCTCGAAGCCGGCGTAGAAGCGGTTGAAGCTCACAAAGATGGTGGGCGTGAACCAGCCGAGCACGAGCCCGAGCAGGCCGAACAGCAGAATCGGCAGGGGGTTGGCAAAGCCTCCGCTCACCAGGAGCCCGTAGATGGCGCCGATCACCGCACCGGAGATGGCGTAGACCCGGCGGGTGGGGGGTGGACTCTCGCGGGCCAGCAGCAGGGCCGAGAGCATCGGCGAGAACGTGAGAGCGTTGAAGGTGGAGATCGCCACCGAAAAGATGATCGTGGCGGCGAACTGCTGGTAGATCGTGCCGGTGGCACCCGGGAAGAACAGCACCGGCAGAAACACCGCAAACAGCACCAGGGAGGTGGCGATCACAGCACCGAACAGTTCATTCATGGTGGCCTTGGCGGCCGCCACGGCCGAGAGCCCCTCCTTCTTTTTGGTTGAGGTGTCCTCGATCACGGTGATGGCGTCATCCACCACCAGGCCCGTGGCCAGCACCAGCCCGAACAGGGTGAGCTGGTTGAGGGAGAAACCGAAGGCCTTCACGAAGGCGAAGGTGCCCACCAGGGCCACGGGGATGGCGATACCGGGAACCAGGGTGGCCTTCCAGTCCTGCAGGAACAGAAAGAGGATGAGCACCACCAGCAGAACGGCGTCCCGCAAGGAACCCGTCACCCCCTCGATCGAAGCATTGATGAAGTCGGTGTTGTCATAGATGATCTCCTTGCGAATCCCAGGCGGCAGGGTGGCCACGAAGGTGTCGATCACCTCCTTGACCCCGTCAGACACCTCCAGGGCATTGCTGCCGCTGAGCTGATAAACCGCCAGGCCCACCGAAGGGACGCCACGCAGGTCGGTGGCTCCCACATCAAAGCTTTCACCGCCCAGTTCCACCCGGCCCACGTCGCTCAGACGGATCAGCCCCCCATCCGGGGTGGTGCTCAGAATCAACCGCTCGAATTCCTGGCTGGTGCGCAACCTTCCCTGCAACTGCACCGTGAAGGTGAACAGCTGGCCATCGGGCGCGGGCGCCCCGCCCACCCGGCCGGCCGGCACCAGGCGATTCTGGGAACTGAGGGCGGCCACCACGTCGGCGGAGGTGAGCTTGTTGGCGGCCAGCCGGTCGGGGTCAAGCCAGAGACGGATCGCCAGTTGGCGGTTGCCGAAATAGGCGATGTCTCCGACCCCCCGCACCCGGCGCAGCGCATCGGTGAGTCCCTGATCGAGCAGGCCGCTGATCGTCTCGATGCTGAAGGGGTTGGCTGGGTCCTCGCTCACGAAGTTGGCCACCAGCAGGATCGAGGTGGAGGCCTGGTTGACCACCACCCCCGACTGACGCACTTCTTCGGGCAACTGGGGCTGGGCCAGGGCCACCCGGTTCTGCACGTTCACCTGGTTGATGTCACCGTCGGTGCCGCTGGCGAACGACACCGTGATCGCGCTGGTGCCGTCGGCGGAGGAGTTGGAGCTGATGAACTCCATGTTCTGGACACCGTTGATCTGCTGCTCCAGCACGGCGGTGACCCCCTGCTCGACGCTGAGGGCATCGGCGCCGTTGTACCTGGAGGTGACCCGCACGGTGGGCGGGGCGATGTCCGGCAGGTTCTCGATCGGCAGCAGCGGGATGGCGATCAGACCGGCGAACACGATCAGCAGGCTGCACACCACGGTGAGCACCGGCCGGACGATGAAGTTGTTGGAGGGAGACATCCGGCGCTCCCTACTGCACCGTCACGGGCGTGCCGTGACGCAGGGTGAGCAGATTGGAGGTGATCACCCGACTGTTGAGATCCACGCCTTTGAGCACCGGATAGCGATTGCTCTGCAGGGCCCCCAGCTGGACCGGCACCTGAAGGGCGAAGCTGGTGCCTGGCGGCAGCTGGCGGAGCGCTTCGAGATTCGCCTTGCCCGGGTTGCGCTCAAGATCCTGCAAGCTCCCCACTGCGAAGACGAAGCTCTGACCCGCCGACTGGGTGACCGCCACGAATGGCACCGAGGGCACCTCACCAGCCGCCAGTTGCACGCGGGTGCGCAGCCGCAGGCCCGTGCGCAGGGCACCGGTGGGGTTGGGGAACTCCGCCTTCAGCAGCAGCGACTGGGTGCCGGGATTCACGGCCGGGTCCACCGAGCTCACCACCCCGGTGGCCAGCACCCGATTGCCCAGGGGCTCCTGAAGCACCACCTGCAGGCCAGGCCGCACCCGGTCGGTGAAGATGCCGGGCACATCGACGCGGGCCATCAGGCGATCGTTGCGCACCACCTTGGTGAAGGGGGCCCCGGCGGCGATCACATCGCCCTGCTTCACCTGCAGATCACTGATCACGCCGCTGATCGGAGCCGTGAGGTTGCTGAAGGCAAGGTCGGCCTGGCGGGCCACCACCGCTTCCCGCGCCTGGATGTACTGCGCCCGGAATTCGTCGCGTTGCAGGGCGCTGGCAGCACCCTGGCGCACCAGAAACTCGAAACGTTCGTAATTGAGCCTGTCCTTTTCTCTCTGGGCGATCAGGCTGGCCAGATCGGCGCGCACCTGGGCCTGGTCGAGCACCAGCAGAAGCTGGCCCTGCCGCACCACATCGCCCTGTCGCACCAGCAGGCGCTCGATGCGGCCGGCGGTCTGGGCGGCGAGCTGCACCTCCTCGATCGCCTCCAGGGTGCTGATCGTGTCCACGTCGTTGCTGAAGCGGCCGAGCGCCACCGGCTGGGTGGACACCTGCACCTGGCGCTGGGGCGGCGGCGGCGGGCTGCCGCCACAGCCGGTGACCACCAGCAGCACCGCCGCCAACGAGGCACCTGTACCCAGGGGCATGAAGCGGGGAGAAGCGCTCAAGCGGTTGACTCTTGTTGGATGGATTCTGCTGGAAAGGCTCAAGAATGCGGGGCGATGCGCTCTGATCACAGGATTGTCACCCATTCCGCCAGCGTGTCACCCATGTCGGCGGGATAAAAGGACATGAGCGATCTGTTCGACTTCGAAGCCTCCCGCCAGCGCCAGCGGATCGCCCCGCTGGCCGATCGGATGCGGCCGCGCCGGCTCGATGATTTCGTCGGCCAGGCGGCGATCCTGGGCCCGGGCCGCCTGCTGCGCCGGGCCATCACCGCCGACCGGGTGGGCAACCTGATCCTGCACGGGCCGCCCGGTGTGGGGAAGACCACACTCGCCCGCATCATCGCGGCGACCACCCGCTCCCACTTCGCCAGCCTCAACGCTGTGCTGGCGGGGGTGAAGGAGTTGCGGGCCGAGGTGGAGGCCGCCCGCGAACGGCTGGGTCGCCACGGTCTGCGCAGCTTCCTGTTCATCGATGAGGTGCACCGCTTCAACGCCGCCCAGCAGGACGCCCTGCTGCCCTGGGTGGAGAACGGCACGATCACCCTGATCGGCGCCACCACCGAAAACCCGTTCTTCGAGGTGAACAAGGCGCTGGTGAGCCGTTCCCGCCTGTTCCGCCTGCAGCCGCTCGAGCCGGCAGATCTGCGCCAGCTGCTGGTGCGCGCCCTGGCGGATCCCGAACATGGCTACGGCGGGAGGCCGATCAAAATCGAGCAGCGCGCCAGCGCCCATCTGCTGGACGTGGCCGGCGGTGACGCCCGTTGCCTGCTCAATGCCCTGGAACTGGCGGTGGAAACCACGGAGCCTGATGCAAACGGCGCCATCACGATCGATCTCGCCATCGCCGAGGAGTCGATCCAGCAGCGGGCCGTGCTCTACGACAAGCAGGGCGATGCCCACTTCGACACGATCAGCGCCTTCATCAAGTCGCTGCGGGGCTCCGATCCCGATGCCGCCCTGTTCTGGCTGGCCCGCATGGTGGAGGCAGGCGAAAACCCCCGCTTCATCTTCCGCCGCATGCTGATCGCCGCCGGCGAAGACGTGGGGCTGGCGGACCCGCAGGCCGTGGTGGTGGTGGAGGCCTGCGCGGCCGCCTTCGAACGGGTGGGGCTGCCCGAAGGGCTGTACCCGCTGGCCCAGGCAGCGCTCTACCTGGCCTCCACTGAAAAGAGCAACAGCGTGCTGGGGTTCTTCGATGCCCTCAAGAGTGTGCGGAGCGCCGCCAGCCAATCGGTGCCATCCCCCCTGCGGGATGGCAACCGCGATGGCCAGGCCTTCGGCGATGGCAAGGGCTACCGCTACCCCCACGCCTACGCCGACCACTGGGTCGCCCAGACCTACTTGCCAGGTGCCCTGCAGGGGCAGGTGTTCTGGCAGCCCGGCGGACTGGGCTGGGAGGGCAGCCTGAAGGGACGCGTGCAGCAGCGCCGGGCTGCCCAGCTCGCTGCAGCGGCGGAAACCATGCTCGCGCCGGGATCATGGCAAGGGGAACTGCTCAGCAGCAGCCCAGCTGATCCCCAGCTGGAGCTTTGGCTGCAGCGGCAAGGGGCCGCCGAAGGAGAGCGGCTCGACCAGTTGCGTCAGCGTTTCTGGCAGGGCGCCGGCTGGCAACGTCACGACCGGGTGCTGATCCTTGAGGCCCGCTCCCTGCTCTGGGCGATCGATCCGCTCGAAGCCACACCGGAGGGGGGGATGGTGATCGGCGTGGCCCAGCCCGAGGATCTGGAGCGGCTTCAGGCCCATCTGCAGCTGCTTGATGCCCTCCGCCAACCGAGGTTGAGGCTGATCTCACCGGATCAGCCTGAGCTGTTGCTCACCCAGCTCGACCCTGGCGAGCGCTTCGAGTGGCTGGCTGCTCGCCAGCCCTTCCAGGGGCTCGGACCCACCGTCGTTCAGCACTGGATGGAGACCCTGACCGCCCTGAGCAGCGACAGCGCTGAACTGCGTCTGCTGTTCAGTGCTCCCTCGATCGGCCCCGCCGAAAGCCTGCTCGCCTGGCTGGGCAGTCAGAACCGGGCTGCTGCCGAACCCAGCCAGAACCAGCAACGGCTGGAGGCCTGCCTGCCGCTGGAGCAGCCATGGCTGCAGCAGGCGGCCACCTCGACCCTGGCGACAGTCCGTGGCGAACTGGAGCGCCTCGGCTGGCGGGTGAGTGAGGAGGGCTGGCAGGAGTGCTTGCCCCTGGCCCTCAGCCCCGGCCTGGTGGAACGCTGGTTCGCAGCCGAAGCCAGCTATCGAAAGATCATCAGCCAGGGATTCTCAGACGACGAGATCACGGCTCTGCGGACCTGCTTTGAAGCCAGCCTCGACGCGAAGCTGCCCCAACGCATCGTGCACAGCCTGCTGATCGCCAGACGCAAAGGCTCGATGCGATGACGTTTCGGCGACTCGATGGCTGGGCTGGGTTGACATGAAAAAGCCCCGGGAAAACCGGGGCTTGGGTCTGGATCAGGTCCGGGGAGGACCGATCAGAATGAGCCTGGGCGGATCACCAGAGGCCGCGGATCGGCTCGGGGGTGAAGGGCTGAGGAGCGGGAGCAGGAGCTGGAGCCGTGCGCACCTGGGCGACCGGGTCGGTCATCTGGTTGGCCTGGATGCAGGCAGGCAGGAAGACATACCAGGACAGCAGGGAAGTGCACTGAGCCGTTCCCTCCTGGCACTTGCCTTCCGCACAGATGTTCTGTTTGCCGTCGTAGGTGTTGCAGGTGTCAGCCAGGCGGAAATCGGTGGGCAGGGCCGCCATGATCCCGGCCGAAGAGATCGTTCCATCAGCCGCATCGGCAATGATTGCGCTGCGCAGTGCTGGCACCGCGTAGGTGGTCATGCTCCAGTAGGGGAAGTAGCTGCGGGTCTGATCCTTGAGGAACTTCACCCCGGCATCGGAGTAGAGGAACCGGGAGACCCCGACCAGGTCGACGGTGTAGGTCTTGGAAAGGCCCGAGCGGATTTCATCGGCGGTCCAGCCGGAGCGGGAGATCCCATCAGCCAGACCACGGTCGGTCACGGCGCCGGATTCCAGGAAGGTGCCGAACTTGTCGAAGCCGGTCGACCAGACGGCGCCACCGGTGTTCCAGCGAACGGGCAGATCGTTGTCGACGGCGGCGGCAGCGGGCAGCGCGGAAGCCGCAACGGCGGCTCCCACAAGAAGACTGGCGGCAAAACGCTTGAGCACAGCTGACGATTACAACAACTTTTTAAACATAGACGTTTGAGTTGCATTTGCCAATAACTCGAGCTGTTTGTTCGGATCTGAGCGCATCAAAACCCTTCGCTTCCTGAGAAAATCTTCAGGAAACTCAACCAGCGATAGCCTTGGCCTGGTTGTTCAGATTCGGCAGAGAGCGCCAACCCTGTGGGCATTGCAGGCGCGAGCCGCGCAGCGGGAACGCCCCTGGGGTCCCGGTTCCTCGGCAGACCACCCCGCGGGGGACCCCATCGATCGCCTCCACCCGGCCCACGTAGGTTTCAGCAGCGCCCCGGGAACTCAGCAACAGCTGCACCGCCTGATCCTCCAGGCTCACCCGGGCCTTCATCCCATCGGGCTCTTCAATCCCGAGCACGTCGAGATAGCCGCTGAACCCACCCCAGAAAAAGCGGGTGATCTCGGCACCGACAAAGCGGTTGAGCAGCACCGAGGCCTCCTGGCGTTGGTGCTGCAGAACTTCCTGGGTTTCAAGGGCAACCAGCAGCTCGGCCGTGGCGCCACCTGTGCGGCTGAGCATCAGGGGTCTGATCGGCCACTGCACCAAGCCGGCCACGCCGATCACGCTGAGCACCCCAAGCAGACTCAGACGCGCTGAAACAGGCATGGGTGGCACGGGTGAGCAGCGACCATAAGCCTCTTAGGCTCGCCCCAGCCAAGTCTCAATCTCCATGGCCCTGAGCATCGGTGATCCCGCCCCGGACTTCACTCTCCCTGACCAGAGCGGAACTCCAGTGAGCCTGTCTTCGCTTCGCGGCCAGCGGGTCGTGATCTATTTCTATCCAAAAGACGACACGCCCGGCTGCACCAAGGAGGCCTGCGGTTTCCGCGACCAGTGGGACCGCTACAGCCAGCTCGGCATCCAGGTTCTCGGCATCAGCAAGGACGGCGCCAGCAGCCACGGCAAATTCATCAGCAAGTACACCCTGCCCTTCACCCTGCTCAGCGACCCGGACCCCTGTCCCGTTGCGGCTTCCTACGGCAGCTATGGGCTGAAGAAATTCATGGGTCGCGAGTCGATGGGGATGTTTCGCCACACCTTCGTGGTGGATCCCGAGGGGCTGCTGGAGCACGTCTACCTGAAGGTCAAGGCCGAAGAGATGGCCGAGCAGATCCTCAGCGATCTTCAGCTGGCCTGAGTGCCGCCAGTGCCTCAAGGCAGAGGTGGGGCGCCAGCTCAAACCGCTCTCCCAGCTGGCTCAGAAGTGGTGCCAGGTGGTCAGCGTCACCACCAGTGAGCCAGAGCCTGGTTGGGGCATCAGCGGGCACGGCCGCCACCGCCTGGGCGATCGCAGCGGTCAGCCCCCAGAGGCAGCCAGTCATCATCGCCGCATCGGTGGCCACCGGCCAGGATTGGAGATCAGCCGAGGCAGCGGGAGGCGTCAGGCTGGGCAACTGGGCGGTGGCCGATGCCAGCGCCGAGAGCTGAAGCCGGAGCCCGGCCATCAGCCGGCCACCGGCAAAGGCCCCGCTCCCGTCCACAAGAGTCAGGCTGAGCGCCGTGCCGGCGTCGGCCACCAGCACGGCGCCTCCGGCCCCTGCCTGCTGCCGGTGCCAGGCCTGCCAGCCGGCCAGGGCCCGGTCCACCCCCAGCCAGACAGGCATCGCTTTCAGGGGAATCTGATCCAGGCTCAGTCGTCGCTCGGAGGGGAGCTGAATCGATGGCGGCAAGGATCCAACACAGGCCCAGGAGCGCAGGCGGCCCAGGTCGATGACGGATGCGGCGGCGGGCATCGCCGTATGCCAGCAACGCAGGCTGGCCGTCTGCTGGGGCTCACCCCAGTGCCAACGGCTGTTGCCGATCAGCAGCCAACGGCCGGAGAACGGGCCAGCAGCCTCTCCGGTGCCATCCACCTAGATACCCTCGCCCATGACCCCGGGGAGATGGATGCCGCACTCCTGTTTGAGGCCGCCGAAACGGCTGCTGCGGTTGCCTTCCTCACCCTCACTCTGGTCGCCCCCAGCTCCATCAGGGCCGCTGGAGTGCCAGTCGCCGACACTCGAATAACCCTCGGCGAACAGGGGGTGCTGGGGGAGGGAATGCTCTTCCATGTAATAGAAGACATCACGAGCTGTCCAGGCGAGAAGGGGGCGCAACGACCAGCGGCCCCTCACATCCTGGAGGTGCTGCATGGTGCGGCGGTGGTCGGTCTGGCTGCTGCGGACGCCACTGGCCCAGCAGGAAACCCGGAGTCGCTCGAACGCCTGGTCCAGCGGTTGCACCTTTCGAAGCTGGAGATAGCGCTCCATATCGGCAAGCTGGCCCGTTTCCCAGAGGCGGCCATGCAGCGCCTCCATCCGGGCAGGCCCGACCTCCGCCTGAGCCACCTCCAAACGGATCGGCAGAAGCTCGCAGAGCTGCTGGGCGTAGCGATAGGTTTCAGCGGTCAGATAGCCCGTATCCACCCAGATCACCGGGATCGAAGCGCTGACGCGGCTGGCCATGTGCAGCAGCACAGCCGACTGGATGCCGAAGCTGGTGGTGAGGGCAAAGCACTCCTCAAAGGTGGTCAGTCCCCATTCCAGCTGGCCGATCGGATCCAACGACCCAAGCGCCGCATTGGCGGCATCCGGATCGATCGCCCGATCCAGGCGATCGGCTGAGAGGCTGGCGGCCTTGAAGCTGTGCATGGATCCCATCATCCCGTTCCCGACACCTAAAGACTGATCAGCGGCGCTGGTTAGGGTTGCTGAACACACCATCCGACCTGGTATCAACCCGGCATGACGGAGCCCAGACCAGATCAGCAGAGCACATCTGGCGCTCCCGTCATCATTGCCGGCGGTGGTTTTGCCGGCCTATACACCGCCCTGGCCCTGGCGGAGCGGCGCAATCCTCCACCGATCCTGCTGATCGAGCCGAACGAACGGTTCCTCTTCCTCCCCCTGCTCTATGAACTGCTCTCCGAAGAGCTGCGCTGCTGGGAGGTGGCCCCGCGCTACGACAGTCTGCTGGCGGGCCGCGGCGTGGCCTGGCTGCGCGACCGGGTGGAGGGCATCGACACCCAGAACCATGCCCTGTGCACGAAGCAGGGCAGAACACTCACCTACAGGCGGCTTGTCCTGGCCACCGGCAGCCGCCCCACCAGTTTCGGGGTGCCCGGCGTTGAGGAACATGCCATCGGATTTCACAATCTGGCCGATGTCGAGCGGCTGCATGGGCTGATCTGCCATCTGCGCCGCAGGCAGCTGCCCCTGCAGCGCCTGGCCATCGTTGGCGCTGGCCCGAGCGGCGTCGAACTGGCCTGCAAACTGGCCGACCTGCTCCAGGGAGCCGCCGTGATCGAGCTGATCGAGCAGGGGCGCGAGTTGCTGCCCCAGGCCCGTTCATTCAACCGCGAGCAGGCCAGCTCAGCCCTGTTGCGGCGCGATGTGCGCCTGCGGAACCAGACCCGGGTGCTGGCGGTGGGACCCGGCCGCATCGAACTGGCACGGGATCCTGTGGCAGGGGAGACCCCCAGCCCTGAAAGCCTTGCCGTCGATGCGGTGATCTGGACCGCCGGGGTGGTGGCGAACACTCCGGAACTGACGCCACCTGCTCCACTGGATCGCCGCGGCCGCCTGCTCTGCCACGCCTCGCTGCAGCTGCAGGAACACCCCGATCTGTTCGCGATCGGCGATCTGGCCCACATCACCGATGCAGACGGGGCCGCCCTGCCGGCCACGGCCCAGGTGGCCATCCAGCAGGCCGACCATCTGGCCGGCAACCTGCAGCGCTCGCTCGCGGGTGATCCCCTGGAACCATTCTTCTGGCAAGACCTGGGCGAAATGATCAGCCTTGGCGTCGGCGAAGCCAGCCTGACCGGGCTGGGGCTCACCCTGGCCGGTCAGACGGCCTACCGACTCCGCCAGCTCACCTACCTGTCGCGGCTGCCGGGCCGCTCCCACCAGCTGCGGGTGGCGGCTGGCTGGCTGAGCGACCTGGGCAGGCCCCTGTTCGGCAGCACCCCCTCCGGCGCTCAGCCCCACACCGCGCCAGGGTCTTGATCAGTCGGGCTGCCGCGGCGCTTCCGACCCCCAAGGGCCTGCTGATCGACGCGATGGGCACCTTGATCGGACTGCGCCGGTCGGTAGGCACCACCTATGCGGAGCTGGCCGCCAGCCATGGCATCGAGGTCGAAGCCGCCGCGATCGATCAGGCCTTCGGGGCCGTCTATCGCCAGGCGCCGCCCCTGGCCTTCCCTGGACTGGAAGGCGAGGAATTGGCCAGCGCCGAGCGCCTCTGGTGGGGTGAACGGATCCTGACGGTGTTCGCCGCTGCCGGGGCCCCCCTGGCGTCGCCAGCCCTGGGCGAGGAGTTGTTCGAGCGTTTCGCCGCTGCCGAGCTGTGGCGGATCTATCCGGATGTGCTCGGCCCCCTGCGCCGCTGGCAGGCCGCCGGGATCAAGCTGGCGGTGGTGAGCAACTTCGACCAACGGCTGATCGCGATCCTGGCGGGCCTCGGACTCGGCGATGTGTTTCAGGCGGTGGTGGTGTCGAGTGCGGCCGGTGCCGCCAAACCCAGCCCCATCCCTTTCCAGCTGGCGCTCAACGCCCTCGCCCTGGGCGCTGATCAGGTCTGGCATGTGGGTGACAGCCCGGAGGACGTTGCCGGAGCCACAGCCGCCGGCGTGGCCTGCCTGCGAATCCGGCGCCCTTGAAACAAGCTGTTCTGGTGGGCCGTGTCAGCGGCCTGCGCCCCTCCCAGAAACGAAGGCTGGAGCGCCTGTCCCAGCGCCGCCATCCAGAGGCTGGGGGGGCTGAGCTGCTCTGTCTGCAGCGGCTGGCCGCCGAAGCCCGGGAACTGGAGCTGCCGCTCAGCCTGGCGGTGGATGGCCGCGGGCTCTGCCGCCTGCTCTGGGTGGGTCCGCTGGAGCAATCGGGTCCTCTGCTGGAGCGGCTGGCCGGCGCACCGAGGCGTCAGGGCCAGGCCTGGCGATTGATCAGCTGCGTCGGCCACGGCCCCGGCCTGGAGCCCCAGGGGAGCGAAGCGCTGGTGGGACTTGATCTCGCCCCGACCTTCTGGCTGCGCTTCCCCCATCAGGCCGCGGCTGGAGGGCTCTGGCCCGCTGCCATCTACGGACTCAGCCAGCAAGAAGCCCAGCCCTGGCACTGCCAGCTGGATGGGGAACTGGGCGAGCTGTGCGAACCCCTGGCAATGCCGGCCTGCTCCCCTGCCAAGGCCCGGGACGCACCCACCAGCGCCGGACCGGAGCGGGTGCTGCTGCTGGCGTTGATCCAGGCTGACGCCACCACCAACCAGCGCGAGATCGGCGAACTGGAGGCCCTGGTGCGCAGCGCCGGATCCCTTCCCGTGGGACTGATCCAGCAGAAAAGGCGCCCGGGGGGGCAGTTGCTCTGGGGGGATGGGAAGCTGCGGGAGGCGGCTCTGGAAGCCCGGCGGGTGGGAGCCAGCCTGGTGGTGACTGACAGGGACCTCAGCCCCTTTCAGGCCCGCCATCTGGAGCGCCTGCTCGACCTGCCGGTCAGCGATCGGAGCGAACTGATCCTTGACATCTTTGCCCAACGGGCCGCCAGCAGCGCCGGCCGGCTGCAGGTGGAACTGGCCCAGCTGCGCTACCGGCTGCCCCGGTTGAGTGGCCGTGGTCAGAGCCTGTCGCGACAGGGGGGCGGCATCGGCACCCGGGGGCCTGGCGAAACCCAGCTGGAGAAAGATCGCCGCGCCATCGCCCGCCGCATCGACCGGTTGCAGGGCGAGGTTCAGCAGCTTGGCGAGCACCGGGCCAGGCTGCGCCAGGGGCGCCAGGGCCTGCGGCGCCTGGCCCTGGTGGGCTACACCAACGCCGGCAAGAGCTCCCTGCTCAATGCCCTGACCAGACCGGTGGCTGGTGAGGAGGTGCTGGCGGAGAACAAGTTGTTCGCCACCCTGGATCCCACCACCCGGCGGCTGGAATGCCACCAGCCGGATGGCCGGATCACCAGGCTCCTGCTCACCGACACGGTGGGCTTCATCCGGGAGCTGCCGCCGCCCCTGCTGGAAGCCTTCCGCTCCACCCTGGAGGAAACCCTGGAAGCGGATGGCCTGCTGATCGTGGTTGATCTCTCCGATCCCGCCTGGCTTGAGCAACTCGACACCGTCCAGGCGATTCTCGATTCCATGGGTTGCCAGGCACACCGCCAGCTGATCGGCAACCAGATTGACCGCTGCCCCGCCGGCGAACTGGAGCAGGCCCGGGCGCGGATGCCAGGCGCGCTGTTCATCTCCGCCACAGCGGGGCTGGGGCTCAACCAGCTGCGCGAGTGGCTTTGTCATTCCGACCCCACGCCGTGAACCCACCATGATCGATCGCCAAAGCGTCCTCCTTTGATTGGACCCCTTACTGCTCGCAGCCCTGAAGCCGGCTGCCCTGATCACGCTGGTCACGCTGGCCGGCTCGATCGTTCTGTTCGTCACCGGTTGGCTGGCCCCTGAAGTCACTGGCCTGTTGGTGGTGGGTGTCCTGATGGCCACCGGTGTGCTCAAGCCTTCCGAAGCCCTGGAGGGCTTTGGGAGTCCGGCTCTGATCACCGTGCTCGGCCTGTTCGCGCTCTCGGCCGGTCTGTTTCGCTCCGGCGGCCTCGATCGGCTGCGCGGGATGATCGGCTCCGATGCGGTGCGAACCCCGAAGCGGATGATCGTGCTGCTCACCACCCTGGTGGCACCGGTCTCCGCCTTCGTGCCGAACACCCCGATCGTGGCCTCCTTGCTGCCCGTGGTCGAGGGCTGGTGCCGCCGCCGCCGCATCTCGCCCTCGAAGGTGCTGCTGCCGCTCTCATTCGCCACGGTTCTGGGCGGCACCCTCACGCTGATCGGCAGCTCGGTGAACCTGCTGGCCAGTGAAGTCAGCAGCAAGCTGGGTTACGGCGCCTTCGACCTGTTCAGCTTCACGCCGATCGGGATCGGGGTGTGGCTGGTGGGCAGCCTGGTGATGGTGCTGCTCTCCGACCGCTTTCTGCCGGATCGCGGCAGCGACGATGCCGACCTTTCCCGCAGCTTCAGCAACAGCGGATACCTCACCGAAGTGATGATCCCGGCCGGCTCCGAGCTGGTGGGCCAATCCCTGCATGGCACGCGCCTGCAACGGCGTTTCGACGTCGACGTGCTGGAGCTCCACCGCAACGAAGAGCGCTTCACCCCACCGCTGGCCGATCGCATCCTGCAGAAGGGTGATCGCCTGATGCTTCGCTGCACCCGTGACGACCTGCTCCGCCTGCAGCAGGACCACACCGTCGTGCTTGCCCCAGTTCCTGAATCGGGAGCCAACGACCTGGCTTCCCAGACGGTGGCCAACCTGCGGATGGTGGAGGTGCTGCTGCCGGCCGGCTCGACCCTGGCCGGGGACAGCCTGCGGGATCTGCGCTTCCGCCAGCGTTACAACGTCACCGTTCTGGCCCTGCGCCGCGGCAACGCAGTGCTGCGAGAGCGGCTTGGCAGGGCAACCCTGAAGGAGGGCGACGTGCTGCTCCTGCAAGGACCCCAGGACGCCATCCGCGGCCTGCAGGCCAGCAATGACCTGTTGGTGCTTGAGCAGATCGAAGACGATCTGCCCACCGTGAGCCGCAAGGGAATCGCCATGCTCATCGCCGTTCTGGTGATCGTGCTGCCCAGCTTCAAGCTGCTGCCCCTGGTGGCAGCGGTGCTGCTCGGCACCGTGGCGATGGTGGCCACCGGTTGCCTTCGCAGCGGTGAACTGCTGCGTTCGATCCGGCTGGATGTGATCCTGCTGCTCGGATCGCTCGGAAGTTTCAGCATCGCCCTGGAGAAAACCGGGCTGGCCGAAGCGATGGCCAGGTCGTTGCTCAGTGGCCTGCAGCACTGGCCGATCTACTGGGCCCTCGCCGCGGTGTTCCTGTTCACCACCCTGCTCACCGAGGTGATGAGCAATGCGGCCACGGTGGCGATGGTGATACCGATCGCCGCCCAGGTTGCGATCGGCCTCGGCATGCCGCCGATGGCCTTCATCTTCACCGTGCTGTTCGGCGCCAGCCAGAACTTCCTCAGCCCGGTGGGCTATCAGACCAACCTGATGGTGTTCGGGCCGGGCCGCTATCGCTTCCTCGATGTGGCCCGCTACGGATTCCCCCTCACCGTGGTGATGACCCTTCTGGTCCCCTGGCTGGTCTGCAGACAGTTCAGCCTCTGATCGTGGCTGCTGTGGCAGCATCGAAGCCGAAGCCAACCTCTCCTTCTCCCATGGCCCTTCAACTCGGCGACACCGTTCCCGATTTCACCCAGGACTCCCAGCTGGGACCGATCAATCTCTACGACTTTGCTGGCGACAGCTGGGTCGTGCTGTTCTCCCATCCCGCCGACTACACGCCGGTCTGCACCACCGAACTCGGCGAGGTGTCGCGGCTGCGCCCCGAATGGGAAAAGCGCAACGTCAAAACGATCGCCCTGAGTGTGGATTCGGCCGAAAGCCACAAGGGCTGGATCGGCGACATCAACGAAACCCAGTCCACCAGCGTGGATTACCCGATCCTGGCTGATGCCGACAAGAACGTCAGCGATCTCTACGGGATGATCCACCCGAACGCCCTCAACAACCTGACGGTGCGCTCCGTGTTCATCATCGACCCCAACAAGAAGCTCAGGCTGCAGATCACCTACCCCGCCAGCACAGGCCGCAACTTCGACGAGATTCTGCGGGTGATCGACTCACTCCAGCTCACCGACCACCATTCCGTCGCCACCCCGGTGAACTGGAAAGACGGTGAAGACTGCGTGGTGGTGCCCTCCATCTCCACCGAGGATGCCCGCGCCAAGTTCACCAAGGGGGTCACGGAAGTGAAGCCCTACCTGCGCTTCACCCCCCAGCCGAATCGCTGATTCCCAGCCTTGAGCCTGGGGATCCCGCCGCTTCAGCCCATCCCGCCCCGGCGGGATTTTTTTTCGGCCGGTGGTCCCGGGCCGCTGGTCACAGAATGGCGATCTCCTCGACAGAGCTTGATGACCAACTGGTGGCAGTGGCAAGGGGCCTCATCCGGCCAGCCAAACAGCTTTGCCGTGATCGGTGCCGGCCGCTTCGGCACCGCCGTGAGCAAGGAACTGGTTCGCTGTGGTGCCGATGTGCTGGTGGTGGACAGGAGCCAGCGGGCCATCGATGAACTCCGTCAGATCGACCCCTCGATCGAAGGTCGCGTGCTGGATTGCACGGAGGAGGAGGCCCTGCGAGCGGCCGGTGTGCTCGACCTCGACACCGTGGTCGTGGGGATCAGTGAGCCGATCGAAGCCAGCATCACAGCCACCTTGATCGTCAAGGACAGTGAGGGCAGCCGGGTGAAACAGGTGATCGCCCGGGCCACATCCGATCTTCACGAGAAAATGCTTCGCCGGGTCGGAGCCGACACGGTGGTTTTCCCTTCGCGCATGCAGGGAGAAGAGCTCGGGCGTCAGCTGATGCGGCCCAACCTGCTGGATCGGCTGCGGCTCGACGACCGCAACAGCATCGAGGAGATCAAGGTGCCCCGTTCGTTCATCGGCCGTTCCCTGCGGGAGCTGAACCTTCGCAAGAACTACGAGATCAGCATCCTGGCGGCCGGTCCGGTGAACAACCTGTCGGTGAACCCCCCGGCCTCCCACGTTCTCAGCGAAGGGGACCTGCTGGTGGTGATGGGTTCGGTGCAATCACTCGAAGGCCTGCCCCCGCTGTGAGTGGTTCCACGGTGCTGGGGCTGATGAGCGGCACCAGCGCCGATGGGGTCGACGCCGTGCTGGCCAGATTCGATGGCCCCGTGAACCGACCCCGCTGGCGCCTGCTTGCCAGCCACTCGCTTGCCTATCCCGAAGGGCTCCACCGCCGGTTGGTCGCGATCGGCCAGGGGCAACCGGCCACAGCCGAGACCCTGCTCGACCTGGCCGAAGCGGTGACGGAGCAACAGGCAGCCTGCGCTCGCCGCTGCGACCCAGGCGGTCAGGCCGGTCTGGTCGGTTGCCATGGCCAGACCCTCTGGCATCGGCCGCCCCAGGAGCAGCGGCGGGGATGCAGTTGGCAGCTGCTGCAGGGCCCCTTGCTGGCCCAGCTGCTGGAGCGGCCCGTGGTGTTCGATCTGCGGGCCCACGACCTGGCCCTCGGGGGCCACGGCGCGCCGCTGGTGCCGCTCGCCGATGCGGCCCTGCTGCCCGCGATCGGCGGATGGCGTGCCCTGCTGAACCTCGGCGGAATCGCCAACCTCACCCTGCTCCCCCCAGCCCAGGGCCCTGAACGGCAGGCCCCGGTGCGGGGCTGGGACTGCGGCCCGGCCAACACCCTGATCGACCTGGCAGTCAGCCGGTTCAGCCGTGGGACGAAACGGTTCGATGCCGATGGCCAGTGGGCGCGGCGGGGAACAGCCGATGAAGCGGTGATTCGTCGCTGGCTGGCAGAGCCCTACTTCCAGGCCCTGCCACCGAAATCGACAGGAAGGGAACACTTTGGTGAAGCCGATCTCGAGCGGCGCCTGAACGATCTGAAGACGGCGGCAGATTCCCGGGGAGCGGATTCCGAGCAGGCCCAGGCCGATGCCCTGGCCAGCCTCACCGCCTTCAGTGCCGCCGTGGTGGCCGCCGACCTGGACCGGGGTCCCCGGCCGCTGGAGCTGGTGATCGCCGGAGGCGGGGCCAGGAACACCGCCCTCGTCGACCAGCTCCGTCAACGCTGCCGAGGCCTCTGGGTGCGCCCCCTGGTCGACCTCGGCATCGGCGAATCGGATCGCGAAGCCCTTGCTTTTGCCCTGCTGGCCTGGTGGCATCAGCGGCGGCATCCCGGCTGCCTGCCCTCGGTGACGGGAGCGTCGCGGCCGGCCATCCTTGGCGTGCGGGCTGACCCGACGCCTCCCTAGCCGCTGGGTCTTGGCAGCCTCAGACGACGGGGAAGGCCCCGCAGGCGGCGGGGCTGCTGCCGCTGTTGCTGTTCGAGGGCCTTGCGAAACCCCTCGCCAGACGGGGCGGAACCGCGGATCTCCAGGGTTTCCTGGAGGGCGCTCCGGTTCTGCTCAAGCCGCTCCAGTCCTTGCTGGATCAGCACCTTGGCCATGTTGCTGACCGTGCGGGACTCGCTCTCAGCAGCGGCACTGAGCCGATCACAGAGCTCCTCGGGGAGCACCACCTGGATGCGCGGAGACTTGGGCCGTCCGCTTGTGGAGTTCTGACGGGTGGGCACAGGCCCCTGAGATCGCACGCGATACCCAGAAGTGTACAGAGATCCACTTGGATACTATCCAGCACTATGCTTATTCGGCTCCGCACGCCAGCCATGGGCCAGTCCGCCACCCAGTCCTTCAACCCTTCCGGCAGAAAAGCCAGGGCCAGCTCCACGCAGCGGAGCGCCGATCAGAGTGATGTGCTGGTTTCGGCAGTGATCAGCACCTACCTGCTCACCCACCTGCACCACGTTCTGCAGCGGGCAGAATTCGCCGCGGTCCAGGAAGGTCGCCAACCGCTTGCCGCCAACTACGCCCAGCTGCGCAAGGTGCTCTGCCTCGACGCCCGCACCATGGAAGATGCCTCAGCCTGTGGGCAGATCGAGGCCGAGCCGCCCTGCGCCGCCTGAGTCAGCGCAGCGAGCCGGGGGAAGAGGCTGTTGCCAAAATCCCACAAGCCCATAAGGACGGTGCCAGCAACTGCCACGAGCCCATAAGGTCATCAGTGCCCCTTTCGCGCCTGGCCCAGGGCCCGCCCATGGCAGACACCAACTCCGCTCGCCTCTACGAGCGAATCCGGGCCGACGAAGCCCTCACCCAATCCCTGTTCCGGCAAGCTCTGCAGGATCCGAAGGGAACGGTGAACAGGATCCTCGCCCTGGGCGTCGAGTGGGATCTGCCGGTCAGCGAAGTTGCCGTGAGGGAGCATCTGGCCTCACTCGATGACGACAGCAAGCAATGGTTGATCAAGGCCAGGGGAGGGCTTTAGGGGGTTGGCGGCGCTGGAGGCCGCGCCTGGTCCAGCCGTGCCGGTGCCTGCTGATGAGCTGGACTCGGCAACCGATCCCCCTGGGCCCAGCTGAAGAACAGCCAGTAGCTCACCAGGGCCAGACCGGCCGCCACCACCAGCGCCGCCACCTGCTCCAGCCGTTTGACCATCACTAGCAGCCGCGGCGTGAATGGGCGCCAGTCTGGCGAAGGGCGTGACCCGTGAACTGCCGCGACTCGCCAGCCAGGGATGATGGAGATTCCCAAAAACGCCATACCCCCCACCCCGTGCTTCGTCTCGAACGCGTATCAAAGCTTTATCCCACCGGCGAAGTGCTGCGGGATGTCACCTGGGAGGTGAAACCCGGGGATCGCATTGGCCTGGTGGGGGTGAACGGGGCGGGCAAGTCCACCCAACTGCGCTTGATCGCCGGCCTGGAGGAGCCGAGCGGCGGGCAGGTGGTCCGCCAGGGCGACCCCCGCATCGCCTACCTGAAGCAGGAGTTCGATGTGGACCCCGGCCGCACCGTGCGTGAGGAGCTGTTCCAGGCTTTCGGGGAAGCGGCCGAGGTGTTGATCCGCCAGCACCAGGTGGAGCACGCCATGGCAGGCGATCAGGCAGCCCAGGACCCCGACCATCTCGATGAGCTGATCCACGAACTCGGACGTCTGCACAGCCGGTTCGAATCGCTGCACGGCTACGAGCTCGAGGCCCGCATCGACAAACTGCTGCCCACGATCGGCTTCACTCCCGCAGGAGCGGACCTGCCGGTCGGCGACTACTCCGGAGGCTGGCAGATGCGGATCGCCCTCGGCAAGATCCTTCTGCAGGATCCTGATCTGCTCCTCCTCGACGAACCCACCAACCATCTGGACGTGGAGACCATCCAGTGGCTGGAGGGCTACCTGGTGGAGCGGGCGGTGCCCCTGGTGGTGGTCAGCCACGACCGCACCTTTCTGGACCGGGTCTGCAATCAGATCGTCGAAACAGAGCGCGGCATTTCCCGCAGCTATCTGGGAAATTACAGCCAGCATCTGGAGCAGAAGGCCCTGGAGCGCGAGGCCACCCAGTCCGCCTTCGATCGCCAGCAGAAGGACCTGGCCAGCCAGCAGGCCTACATCGACCGCTTCCGGGCCAGTGCCACCCGCAGCACCCAGGCCAAAAGCCGGGAAAAACTGCTTGAGAAGGTGGAGCGGATCGACGCTCCCGTGGAAAGCCTCTCCGGGCCTCGCTTTCGCTTCCCTGATGCTCCGCGATCCGGGCGCCAGGTCGCCCTGATCGAAGATCTCAGCCACAGCTACGGGGATTCGATTCTGTTTCTGGGTGCCGACCTGGAGGTGGAGAGGGGGGATCGAATCGCCTTCGTCGGACCGAATGGAGCCGGGAAATCCACCCTGCTGCGGCTGGTGATGGGCCTGGAGCAACCGGATGGGGGGATCGCCAGACTCGGAGAGCACAACGTGGTGTCGGGCTATTTCGAGCAAAACCAGGCCGAAGCTCTCGATCTTGAGAAAACCGTGATCGACACTCTCTTCGAAGCCGTCCCCGACTGGACCCAGACCCAGGTGCGCTCCCTGCTGGGTAGCTTCTGCTTCAGCAACGACGCCGTTTTCAAAGCGGTCGGCCAGCTCAGCGGTGGCGAGAAGGCACGGCTGGCTCTGGCCCTGATGCTTCTGTCCCCGTGCAACCTGCTGGTGCTCGATGAGCCCACCAACCACCTCGACATCCCCGCCAAGCAGATGCTGGAGGATGCCTTGCGGGAGTACGAGGGCGCAGCCCTGCTCGTGTCCCACGATCGCTACTTCATCTCGCGGGTGGCTAACCGGATCGTCGAGATCCGGGATGGCGAGCTTGTGCTCTACCGGGGCGACTACGCCTATTACGAGGCGAAAAAGCAGGAAGAAGCCGAGCAGGAACTGGAAGCCGAGGCCACTCGACAGCGCGAAGCCAAGCAGAACGCCAACCGGGACAGGCAAAAAGCCCGCGGCGCCAAGGTCAAAGCCAGGAACTGATCGGCAGCACAAACAACTTCACACATCTGTAGGCAAGAAGACTCATTTCGCTTGCCCTGGGTAAATGATGTTCATACCGTGACGGTATCCCCTCTGGAGCCAGGCACATGACCAGCACCATCCCCGCCGCTGCCACCTCCCTGAACCTGCCTGCCACCGCCGAAGCGTTGGCAGGCGGCAACCACAACCCTTCCTATGGCCCTGCTGAGGAGCGGCAGTGGGATTCAGTGGAAGCCTATTTCGAATGCATCACCACCTGCTCGCTCGACGATGGCGAATGTGTCACCCACTGCGTGGAGGAGCTGCGGGAGCACAACTGAGCCCGCTGCGGTGATGACATGCTGACAGCCCAGCGGTAACTGTGTACCGGTTGTTACGTGGGCGATCGAAACACTTCTTAGCATTAAGGCGGTTTCAAAGACCCACTGCCTTGCCTGGAATGTCCGAACCGATCGCCCTCACCCTCGGCCAGAAGTTTGAACTGGAGCGCATGACCCGCGTCATCGACTCCACCGGCGATGCTCAGTTGCTGCGGGGCCTGGCCAAGCAATTGCTGAATGCCTGGCAAGCCCAGAGAGCAGCCACCGACTGGATGATGCGCCAGCAACTTGGGACCCCTTCGAGTTTTGGAGCCGGCGCCCAAGACAGCCCGACTTCCTTCCCCTTCCCGGCGGATGCTGGCTCAGCGGAACCACCGTTCCGCTCCCACGACGTGCTCTGAGGCCCACCCCGATTTCACCGATTTCAGCTCAGCGTTCAGCTCAGCGGCCTTGCCCCGATTGAGCGATCGCCGTCGGAACCACCTGGAGCTGAAGCATGGCGCCTGTCCTGAGAACCCGCAGCTCCATCGGCTTGCCGACACCGTTGTTCTCCACGGCGGCAATCATCTGGGCCGGGCCGGCCACAGGCCGTCCAGATGCAGCCACGATCACATCTCCTGGTCGCAGTCCGGCCTGGGACGCTGGACTGCCTGGCAGCACGGAGCGGACCAGGGCTCCCTGCTGGGCTGTCTGGCCGAGATCCTGGGGGAGATTGTCGAGCCCGACACCGATCATCGGATGACTGACGCTGCCCGTGGCCAGCAACTGTTTGGCGATGCTGCGGGCCCGGTTGATCGGGATCGCGAAGCCAAGCCCGGCGCCCGGGCCTGAGCGCACCAGGGTGTTGATACCCACCACCTCGCCATCCGCATTCAGAAGGGGGCCTCCCGAGTTGCCAGGATTGATCGCCGCATCGGTCTGGATCAGATCAAGGCGCTTGTCCGTGATGCCGAGTTTGCTGACATTCCGGTTCAGGTTGCTGATGATTCCCATCGTCACGGTGTTGTCGAGGCCAAAGGGATTGCCAACGGCGATGGCCCAGTCACCCACCTGCAGAGCATCGGAGTTGCCAAGGGTGGCAACCGGCCAGGGACCGGTGCCAAGCAGCCGCAGCAAGGCCAGATCGGTGAGCGTGTCGAGCCCCACCACCCGGGCCTCCGCCCGGCGACCATCCCTGAGGCCGACAAAGACTCGGTCACTGTTCTCCACCACGTGGGCGTTGGTGAGGATCAGGCCGTCGGACTGGAAGATCACTCCGCTGCCCAACCCCCTTTCCTTGCGCTGGGTCGGCACCTGCGCCTGGGGTGCGCCGAAGAACTGTCGGAAGAGAGGGTCTGCCATCAGCCTGGATGGGAGTCCGGAGCCACCGGAGCGCGCCACTGTGCGCTCCGTATCGATCGTGACCACTGCCGGACCGGCCCGGTTGACAGCTTCGGCAACAAACGACTGGCGTGAGAGTCCACTGCGTGGCGCCGGCTGGGCTTGAGCCGTGACGGCCCGCTCGATCAGTGCGGGCGAGGCCAGCACCAGAGCCAGCGGAAGGGCAGGCAGAAGCACACGGCGGGGGAAGGATCGAAAAGACAAATTGGGATACTCCAGCTCTGTCTTGACCGTAACGGCGGATTGACAGCGGCCAGCCCCTGCAACAGCCCGAAGATGTGACGAAG
This sequence comes from Cyanobium sp. ULC082, assembly GCF_977927535.1. NCBI lineage: Bacteria > Bacillati > Cyanobacteriota > Cyanophyceae > Synechococcales > Prochlorococcaceae > Cyanobium > Cyanobium sp. ULC082. Next base: position 5,297 of record NZ_OZ376399.1, on the reverse strand, counting down.
TGCGGAGCTGTTCAGCCGCTGAAGCTGGGACCCAGCCTCCACCTGCTGCCCCAATCTCCTAAGCTTTGCGAACAATTGTGAACTGACATGGACACCAGCGGTTTTTTGCTCGTCTTTCTCGCCTTCGGTGCCGCTTGCAGCAGCCTCTGGGCCTGGAAACTCGCCCAGGCAGCCACATCCAGGCAATGATGGGTTGATCTGCGATCAGCTCACTTCCGCTGATTCGCTCCGACGACCAACCCATGGCTCAGCTCTTCCCCCTGCTGTACGGAGCCAGTTTTCTTGTCCTGCTTGTGCAGGCCTTCCGGATCATGGCCCGTGGCCTGAAGGCCGTTCCACGCCCCGTTGATCCGAGCCTGGACGGCTCCCCTGCCTCTGCCGATCCTGCCGAACTCGATCGAACCGGGCGCCTCACCATTCACCCGGAATTGCTTGATCCGAGTGGGAAACTTGTTCATGACGACCTGCTGACGGTACGTTTCAGCAACGGGAACGAAGACACCCCAGTGCCGCCAGGGGCCAGTTGAACCAGACAGCTTTGGCTCTGCCAGAAACCAGGCGCATCACTGCATAGCCTGGGAGGGTCCCGCCAACTGGTAAAACCATGGCGACGAGCAGATTCCCGGCGGAGGCCGAACGTTGGACCAGAGAACCCGAATCGTGGCCGCTGTGCTGCGCACCCTGAAGCTGCCCCCCCGCTTTCGGCTGCACCTGATCAAGGAAGACCCGGTGCGGCTGGAGCTCAGCATCACTCCGGCTTATGGCAAGGATCCCATCCTGGTGGGGCTGGTCGAATCCCAGGACCTCGTCGCCCGTCGCGATCGAGAGGGACGCATCCCCAGGGATCTGCAAGGCACCTGGGACTGGACGGTCCGCCACGGGAAAGTGACCACCGGTGGCTGGAATCCCTATCTCAAGGAAGCGCTCCAGACCATGTTCGAAACCGGTCTTCCCGCCATCGTGTACGAGGAAACCACCGGTGAGGCATACCATCCGGTCGACGGGGCACGCCATGTGCGGTGACCCTGGCCATGCGCCACAAAGGGTGACCGAGGCCACAGATGGGCCTTGCCGAGGCCGTTAAAACAGGCCCATCCTGATTTCGGTTTTTCTTCATGTTCACCCTGGGCCTGTCGATGGGGCCACTGGTGCGCCTGCTGGCATCCCTCGGGCTGCTGAGCACGGCGCTCCTGGCCCTGCTCCTCAACCTGATCAGCTGATCACCCTGGGGCTGCTCCGCCTCGTATCAGGATCAGCAAGACTGGGGGAACTCTGTGTTCCAAGCGATCACGTGGCTCCCTTTTATGTCAAAAATCGAAGGGATGGATCCCGCCTGCTGAGCACAGCCCTCGTTATCTGTGCCGTGGGGCTGATCCGCTCGGATCACCGCCTGGGCCAGTGGATCGCCATCGTTGCCGGAAGCCTCAGTGGCTATTGGGGTTTGTGTTACGGGCGCCTTGAACGCTGAATTCACCACCGGCCCGGCCCCGTTGAGCGCAGACAACGGGCTGCCCCACTACAGCGTGCTTGAGCTGAACACGGCGATCGGCAAGCTTCTGGAGCGGGGCTTTGCTCCCCGCTTCCTGCTGGCAGCCACGGTTTCCCGTCCCCAGATCAAGAAAGGCCATCTCTGGATGACCCTGACCGACGCAGGCGCTTCGATCTCCGCCGTGGCCTGGGCCAGCACACTGCCCAGGCTCAGCTTCAGTCCTGATGATGGTGACGGCGTCACGGTGGTGGGGAAGCTCAACTTCTGGGCTGCGCGAGGTTCCCTCTGCGTCCAGATCCTCGACATCCGCCCAAGCCTCAGCAGTGTGTTGCGCCGCTTCGAGCGGGTGCGGGAGCTGCTTCAGCCAACAGGGCTGTTCGCGGCAGAACGCAAACGCAGCCTGCCAGTGCGCCCAGCCGTGATTGCTCTGCTTACCAGCGTGCCCAGTTCTGCCTTGGCGGACATGCTCTGCACGGCTGCCGAGCGTTGGCCCGCCACCCGGATCATCCTGTTGCCAATCCCGGTGCAGGGTCCTGTGGAAGCCGAGATCTGTCGTGCCGTGAGGGCCATCGGTGCCCGAGCCGCAGCGCTCGGCATCGAAGCCCTCGTCCTGGCCAGGGGAGGGGGCAGCCGGGAGGATCTCTCGGTGTTCGATGGCGAGAATCTGGCCCGGGAGCTGGCCCGCTGCCCGGTGCCGGTGGTGACCGGCCTGGGTCATGAAGATGACACGACCATTGCTGATCTGGTGGCCGACTGCCGGGCGGCAACCCCCACCGCAGCCCTGGTGGCACTGCTGCCGGATCGCCACACCGCACAGCTGGAGCTCCAGGCGATCCGCCGACAGATCAGCCAACAGCTTCGCTGGCGCCTTCGCTTCGAGCAGGAGCGAACCGAATCCAGCCGGCAGCAACTCCACCAGTGCCGACCGGCCTTGATGCTGCAACGGAAACGGCAACATCTGTCCCAGCTGGGTCAGTTGCTGGAAGTTCTCTCGCCTCAGCAGCTGCTCAAACGCGGATTCTGCCTTGTGCGAGGGGATTCAGGGCAGGTGATCCGCTCAGTCAACCAAATTGAACCAGGCAGCCTGTTGGAGCTGGAATGGGCCGATGGCAAGGCCAAGGCCCGGATCACAGGCAGCAGGATTGAACACCAGCCAGCCCCCATCCGTGGCGCCTCTTGATGATCAAACCAGTGAGCCATCCATGACAGCGGCAAAGAAAAGAGAACCAAGAGCCAGTCGTGTCGCAAGTGAGGAAATGGCCCGGGAAAGCTGGGCCACCGAACTCGCCGAACTCTCCTACAACCAGGCCCGCATCGCCCTGGAGCTGGCCCTCGGACAACTCCAGTCCGAAGACCTCGAAGTGGAAGCCATGGCTGATCTCTACCGCCTGGCGCTCGGCTATGCCCGCCGATGTGAACAGGTGCTTGAGCAGGTCGAACAGGAGATCATTCAGCTGGACACCAGCAACCTGGAAGAGGAGCGATGACCCGAACGACAAGCCCAAGGAATCCCTGGATCGAATGGATCTATCTGGCTCTGGCGGTGGCGGGAGCCATCCTTCCCTGGCTGGCCAATCTGGACTTCATCCAATCGAGCGGCAACGTCTTCGATCTCAGCCGTTTCATTGCCTTGGCGAATGCCAATGCCGCGGCCCAGTCGCTTTCCCGGGATCTGCTGATCGGAGCCAGCGCGATCACGATCTGGATGGTGGTGGAAGCAGGCAGACTGCAGATGCGTGGCTTATGGGTAGCACTGTTGTGCAGTGCAACACTGGCATTTGCCTGTGGAGCCCCTCTGTTTCTCTGGATGCGAGAGCGTCGCCTCAGGGAAATTCAGCTGGCTGGCCAGGGGGCAGAAACCAGCGACGATTCATCGGGGAAGCAGGCAACATCCAGCTGAACAGCATCACCCGGCCAAGTCACTGGATGGAGATGGATCGCTGCTTTGCTCAAGGAATCTGTCGAGCCTGAACATCAACCGTGGCATCACGGGCATCGGCATCAGGGCTGATCTCCTGGCCTGGGAATTGTTCCGCCGGATCCGTGGAACTGTTCAAAGGGCCGCCAAGGATCGTGAAGCCGGAAGCCCATCGCCTGCGGCTGGCGCCGGAGAACTCCCCCTCACCAGAGGAGCCAGAACGGTCCCGGGTCCCGAGCGATGTGCCGCAGGCAGGGCAGACATCGGTGGACAGGCTGGGCATCCCGCAGGCAGGGCAGCTCGCACTCTGCTGAGCAAGAGGCGCCAGGCCAACCAGCCACCTCCCACCACAAGAAAGGGCAGGAGGAGGATTGTGAGGGTCAATCCGCCGACAACATCCAGGATCAACCGCGAAACCGGACCAGGGGCGAGCAGCGCCAGACCAGCCAGAGCGATCAGGGCCCAGGGGAGCCGCTTTGGCATCAGCGCTTGAAGTGCGGATCATTTTCCATCCAACGCTCCAGGGCAGCCAGTGCCTCGATGCCAGCCCAACCAAAAACAACAGCTCCAGCCAGGAATGCGATCAGCAAACCTGCTCCGAGCACGACCGGAACCACTGCAAAGGTGAAAAAACCGATCACCGCAACGGCGCCGACCCCGGTACAGAGCAGAAGAAGGCTGGCTGGCAAGGGGCGAAGGGAAAGGCCGGAGCGGGTCATTGTTCAATCCTCAACGGACTTCATCCTGCCCCCGGGATGGGAGATCTGGACCGCCGCTACAGGTGTGGATCGCCCCCCCCAGCTTCGGCGGCTGAGCACAACGCTGACGGCCATTCCGTAATACAGGATCAAGCCCAGCAACCAGACCCAGAGCGTAAGCACAAGCACCCCACTGACAACCCCGTAGGCCTGAAACCGGCTGCTGAGCGAAACAAGGCTCCTGCCAACAACCACGTTCAAGAGGGTATAGGCCACACCGATCAGCAGAGATCCAGGCCACAAAGCAGGCACTGGGACAGTCCTCGATGGAATGATTCTCAGCAGAACAAAGCCAACGGCTGCAGACACCAGTACCGAGAACAACAAGTCTGTGAAGCCAGCGACCGGCATCGAGAGGCGAAACAGCCAGGGGATCTGCACTCGGAACAAGGAACCCCAGGTCTGGGGGTTGATGACCGCAAGATTGCTGGTCAACTGGGAGACGGCAAGCAGCAGACCAGCCACCGCCACCAATGCGAAGGCTTTGAGTCTCAAGGCCACGAAACGTTGAAGGGCCTGAACACGTGAGACCGGCTTTCGTTTTAACCCGGATGGATCATCTCTCCAACCCCAGAGGCGGTCAGCGCCCCGCTGAAGAGTGAGGTAGGTGTTGCTCGCAGTCACCAACAGGGCAACGGCACCGAAGGCACCGGCCCCACCACGCTGGCTGTAAAGCTTGACCAGAGTTGTTTGAATGAATGGCGAGGCAGCTGCAGGCAGAAATTCATCTGCAAAAGAGGCAATCTGATCAATCAAGCCTTCATCCCGCCCCAGGATTCGGCTGGCCAGAGCAAGGGCAATCAAAAGAACAGGAAAGATGGACTGAAGCATGTGATAAGCGAAGGCAGCACTCAGATCAATGCAGTCATGCCTGTCCCAGACGCGGTACGCCAGCCAAGCGGTCCGAATCCATTGCCTGAAACGAATCATGGAAAGGAATCCATGCCGGATTCAGCAGACGGATTGGCAGTTTAAGCAGCTGCAGACAAAGGATGGATGGCCGGATGCGATCAAAGCCAACCTCACCGAAGCTCTGTCCAGGATCGAGGGAGCAGTGACTGGACTGAGCATTGACTGGGCTGAGCAACAATCAGTAGCCAGCCGGGAAATGCCAACAAAAAAGCCACCCATC
>NZ_OZ376398.1:0-1140949 GCF_977927535.1 Cyanobium sp. ULC082 | reverse complement strand
AGGGTGGCTTCTGTCTTGCCGTTCACTGAATCAACAGTGAATGGCTGGTCATGGATCAAGAGTTTTATCCTGGCATTGAGCTATTTTTGCAGGAAGCTTCCCTCCAACTATCGTCGCCGCTACTGCGTTTCACAACCGAGTTCGAGATGGATCGGAGTGGGGCCACAGTGCCATGAACACCAAGAAATAATCTCTTCTCCTCAGGTGAGCCCTGAGAACTGCATAGATAATGGATCAGCTTTTCACTGGTCTGTCTGAATACAAGCACACCATGCTTCATTGAGCAAAGCCAAGTGTTGGTCAAGCCCTCGGTCTATTAGTACTCCTCCGCTTCACGCATTGCTGCGCTTCCACGTAGAGCCTATCAACGGGTGTTCTTCCCGTGACCTTACTGGCTTCAGCCATGAGAACACTCATCTTGAGGTGGGCTTCCCACTTAGATGCTTTCAGCGGTTATCCTCTCCGCACATGGCTACCCAGCGTTTACCGTTGGCACGATAACTGGTACACCAGAGGTGCGTTCCTCCCGGTCCTCTCGTACTAGGGAGAACTCCTCTCAATGTTCTTACGCATGCACCGGATATGGACCGAACTGTCTCACGACGTTCTGAACCCAGCTCGCGTACCGCTTTAATGGGCGAACAGCCCAACCCTTGGGACCGACTTCAGCCCCAGGTTGCGATGAGCCGACATCGAGGTGCCAAACCTCCCCGTCGATGTGAACTCTTGGGGGAGATCAGCCTGTTATCCCTAGAGTAACTTTTATCCGTTGAGCGACGGCCCTTCCACTCAGAACCGTCGGATCACTAAAGCCGACTTTCGTCCCTGTTCGACTTGTTGGTCTCACAGTCAAGCTTGCTTCTGCTTTTACACTCGTCGGCTGATTTCCAACCAGCCTGAGCAAACCTTTGCGCGCCTCCGTTACCTTTTAGGAGGCGACCGCCCCAGTCAAACTGCCCACCTGATACTGTCCAGCCCCCGGATAACGGGTGGCTGTTAGAACCCTAGCTCGCAAAGAGTGGTATCTCACCGTTGGCTCACCATCACCCACAAGCAATGGATCAATGCCTCCCACCTATCCTGCGCATTGCGAGCCCGGGCACAATACCAAGCTACAGTAAAGCTTCATAGGGTCTTTCTGTCCGGGTGCACGTAGTCCGCATCTTCACAGACAATTCTATTTCGCCGAGCCTCTCTCCGAGACAGCGCCCAGATCGTTACGCCTTTCGTGCGGGTCGGAACTTACCCGACAAGGAATTTCGCTACCTTAGGACCGTTATAGTTACGGCCGCCGTTCACCGGGGCTTCAGTCGCCAGCTTCGCTTTCGCTGACCAGCTTCCTTAACCTTCCGGCACTGGGCAGGCGTCAGCCCCCATACATCGTCTTGCGACTTAGCGGAGACCTGTGTTTTTGGTAAACAGTCGCCTGGGCCTCTTCACTGCGACCACCTTGCGGTGGCACCCCTTCTCCCGAAGTTACGGGGCCATTTTGCCGAGTTCCTTAGAGAGAGTTATCTCGCGCCCCTCGGTATTCTCTACCACCCCACCTGTGTCGGTTTCGGGTACAGGCCGTCATGCCTTAACGGGTATAGGGCTTTTCTTGGAAGCTTGACATCACCCACTTCGCTGCCGTAGCAGCTCGTGCTCACGCCTCAGCTCAGAGCGTTTTCTCCGCTCCTCAACGCCTTGAACGCTTGAACCAGTAACCAACATCTGGCTGGGCTAGCCTTCTCCGTCCCCCTTCCCAAAACATGACAGGTACAGGAATGTTGACCTGTTGTCCATCGACTACGCCTTTCGGCCTCGCCTTAGGTCCTGACTAACCCTCCGCGGACGAGCCTGCCGGAGGAACCCTTAGGGTTTCGGGGCATGGGATTCTCACCCATGTTTTCGCTACTCAAGCCGACATTCTCACTTCCATGCAGTCCACGCCCGCTTACGCTAACGCTTCACCCCACATGGAACGCTCCCCTACCATTCGAATGTTCCTAAGAACAATTAAATCCGCAGCTTCGGTACAATGCTTAGCCCCGTTCATTTTCGGCGCAGGATCGCTCGACCAGTGAGCTATTACGCACTCCTTTGAGGATGGCTGCTTCTAGGCAAACCTCCTGGTTGTCTGGGCAATCCCACCTCCTTTATCACTCAGCATTGATTTGGGGACCTTAGCTGGCGGTCTGGGCTGTTTCCCTTTCGACCATGGAGCTTATCCCCCACAGTCTGACTGCCTAGTTTCACACAGGGTATTCAGAGTTCGTATCGATTTGGTACCGCTCTCGCAGCCCGCACCGAAACGGTGGCTTTACCCCCCTGCTATAGCACTAGACGCTACGCCTCAACGTATTTCGGGGAGAACCAGCTAGCTCCGGGTTCGATTGGCATTTCACCCCTAACCACAGCTCATCCGCTGATTTTTCAACATCAGTCGGTTCGGACCTCCACTTGGTATCACCCAAGCTTCATCCTGGCCATGGTTAGATCACCCGGGTTCGGGTCTATAAACACTGACGATCGCCCTATTCAGACTCGCTTTCGCTATGGCTCCACCATTACCGGTTTAACCTGCCAGTGCCTATAAGTCGCCGGCTCATTCTTCAACAGGCACACGGTCACCCGATCAGTCGGGCTCCCATTGCTTGTAAGCTCACGGTTTCATGTTCTATTTCACTCCCCTCCCGGGGTTCTTTTCACCTTTCCCTCGCGGTACTGTTGCGCTATCGGTCACACAGGAGTACTTAGCCTTACGAGGTGGTCCTCGCAGATTCATACGGAATTTCACGTGCTCCGTACTACTCGGGATACAGCTAGGCCAGTTTCGTTTTCGAGTACGGGGCTTTCACCCTCTCTGGCGCGCCATTCAAACGCTTCCTCTAACGTCCCTGGTCCACATTGCTGTCCCACAACCCCGATGGCCTAAGCCATCGGTTTAGGCTCTTCCCCGTTCGCTCGCCGCTACTCAGGGAGTCGTTTTTACTTTCCTTTCCTCCAGCTACTAAGATGTTTCAGTTCGCTGGGTTGGCTCGAGCCAGCCTATGGATTCAGCTGGCCGTTCTAGGGGTTGCCCCATTCGGAAATTCCCGGATCAAAGCGTGTTTCCAGCTCCCCGAGACTTATCGCAGGTAACTACGTCCTTCATCGCCTCTGTGTGCCAAGGTATCCACCGTGAGCCCTTTGTAGCTTGACCAATGTTTCTCTCCATGCCATTGCTGCGGTTGTACGCAGATTCTCTTGCTTTCCATCGGCCTATCCTGCTCTCCTGGCCTAAACCAGGCTGATTACAACCTCCCAACTTTCACCATCCAACCAGTGGATGACTCCAGCAGCAGATTTCATCGTGAGCTATCAAGCCCATCAAAAACAAAATCAAACCCGACTGCTTCGGCAGCAGCCAGGAAGCATGCAGAGCTCGGCTTTACTTCTAGAATCTCTCAATTCATTCTCATCACAAAATCCTCAAGACTGATACCTGCTTTCGCAGATACAGCCTATCAGTTAAAATGATTTCGTTTGAATTGAGCATCCATGAGATGCTTTATATTCAGACTTATCTATGCAGTTGTCAAGGTTCTGCTGTGCACTCTCAGCCTGGTTCCAGTAACCAGGCTGATCAGAGCCCAGCGTCTTTTCGTTCGTTCTGTTGATCTCCTGATCACACAAAACTTGAAAGGAAGCTGGGGTCCATTCGCAGCTGACGATCTAGTCTTAGTCCTGAGCAGTGTTTCCTGTCGCCTTCGCGTTCCGGCTGGTTTGGTCAGTGGAGGTTAGCGGACTCGAACCGCTGACATCCTGCTTGCAAAGCAGGCGCTCTACCAACTGAGCTAAACCCCCAAACACGAATGGGCCATCCTGGACTTGAACCAGGGACCTCACCCTTATCAGGGGTGCGCTCTAACCACCTGAGCTAATGGCCCAGGAAAACCCTTGTGAGGTAAGACCTAGACAAAGTTTAGGAACTGAAAAAATGAATCCAACACAGATCTTTATCCCCACCATCGCTGGTAAGTACTTCCTTCTTGCTGGTTCATCCCTTGAGGTACCGATCGACCTTCGAGATGACAGGACTCTGGCCTCACCACAAAATTGGGTCAGACATCAAAGTCAGTTTTGTCTCCCTGTTAGGAGGTGATCCAGCCGCACCTTCCGGTACGGCTACCTTGTTACGACTTCACCCCAGTCATCAGCCCCACCTTCGGCGTCCTCCTCCCTTACGGGTTGGAGTAACGACTTCGGGCATGGCCAACTTCCATGGTGTGACGGGCGGTGTGTACAAGGCCCGGGAACGTATTCACCGCAGTATGCTGACCTGCGATTACTAGCGATTCCTCCTTCACGTAGGCGAGTTGCAGCCTACGATCTGAACTGAGCCACGGTTTATGGGATTTGCTAGCTCTCGCGAGTTTGCTGCCCTTTGTCCGTAGCATTGTAGTACGTGTGTAGCCCAGGACGTAAGGGGCATGATGACTTGACGTCATCCACACCTTCCTCCGGTTTATCACCGGCGGTCTCTCTAGAGTGCCCAACTGAATGCTGGCAACTAAAGACGTGGGTTGCGCTCGTTGCGGGACTTAACCCAACATCTCACGACACGAGCTGACGACAGCCATGCACCACCTGTCACTGCGTTCCCGAAGGCACCCCCCGATCTCTCAGGGGTTCGCAGGATGTCAAGCCCTGGTAAGGTTCTTCGCGTTGCATCGAATTAAACCACATACTCCACCGCTTGTGCGGGCCCCCGTCAATTCCTTTGAGTTTCACACTTGCGTGCGTACTCCCCAGGCGGAACACTTAACGCGTTGGCTACGACACCGAGGGGGTCGATTCCCCCGACACCTAGTGTTCATCGTTTACGGCCAGGACTACAGGGGTATCTAATCCCTTTCGCTCCCCTGGCTTTCGTCCATGAGCGTCAGTTATGGCCCAGCAGAGCGCCTTCGCCACTGGTGTTCTTCCCGATATCTACGCATTTCACCGCTACACCGGGAATTCCCTCTGCCCCTACCACACTCTAGCCCAGTAGTTTCCATTGCCTGGATGGAGTTGAGCTCCACTTTTTAACAACAGACTTTCTGGGCCGCCTGCGGACGCTTTACGCCCAATAATTCCGGATAACGCTTGCCACTCCCGTATTACCGCGGCTGCTGGCACGGAATTAGCCGTGGCTTATTCCTCAAGTACCGTCATGTCTTCTTCCTTGAGAAAAGAGGTTTACAGCCCAGAGGCCTTCGTCCCTCACGCGGCGTTGCTCCGTCAGGCTTGCGCCCATTGCGGAAAATTCCCCACTGCTGCCTCCCGTAGGAGTCTGGGCCGTGTCTCAGTCCCAGTGTGGCTGATCATCCTCTCAGACCAGCTACTGATCGATGCCTTGGTGAGCCTTTACCACACCAACTAGCTAATCAGACGCGGGCTCATCCTCAGGCGAATTTCATTTCACCTCTCGGCATATGGGGTATTAGCAGCCGTTTCCAGCTGTTGTCCCCCTCCTGAGGGCAGATTCCCACGCGTTACTCACCCGTCCGCCACTAACCCGAAGGTCCGTTCGACTTGCATGTGTTAAGCACGCCGCCAGCGTTCATCCTGAGCCAGGATCAAACTCTCCGTTGTAGTCACTGATCCTTTAAACTTATTCGCTTTGCCTTAAACTCGCGCTCAATTCAAAACAAACTCGTCGCAATCAATGCCGCCTTCCAGACTAAATACTTGCCTCGCAGCAAGCTTGTCCTTCTTGGCCTCCTTCCGGTGGAAGGGTTCGAGAGTGCGTTCCTCATCTCTCTGCTCACCTCGCGGCTCACACAGACATGGCAACGACTTTCCAAATCACTCAGATCCGGTCGCAGTCTTGATGATCATGGAACTTTTCATTGAAGTCGTGACCCGTGACAGCCTCTCCTTCAACATTCCATCCATCAATCTGCTTTGTTCTTTTTGACGGGACCTCACACCTCTGCTGCTATCTCGTCATCCATTCGCTGCAAACAGACTTCCAGGTTGATCAACCAAGCTCGCGCCTGATTTCACAATCCTCTCGCCTCGCTCGCAACCAGGATGACGCAGCAAAAGCGTCAGTTCCTAAACTTTTCTTTTGTCCAGGTGCGCCATACTCACCCCCTCTCAGGGGCTTCTGGCTCGGCGGCCTCTCAGCCGCTTCTGAAACTTACAGCATCGGGGGCTTCCGCTTCCCTCTGCCCTAAGCCCTGCAGCGCTTTGCCTTCCGGCTCACGCGCAGTCCAATAACCTATCACATCAGCTCTCGTCCACTAGTGCTTCTGCCCAGGGGAGTCCCAGCCATCCCCAACTGGCGTGTCGACACCCCTGATGCCATTGCCGCACAGCCGCGAGCTGCGGCCGCTTCCAAGCGGAACCAGGGGCGCGCAGGTTGAGCACCGGAGAAGCATTCGAAGATGGTTGCCGGCTCTGTAGCCGCCGACACACCACCGGGGAGCTGGGGCCACTGCATGAAGCAGCAAGCCCCTCCTTGACCCGTTGGCCCATCAGGGGCGGACGAGAGGCCCAGGGGCACCCTCCAGAGGCCATTGAGCCAGCACCCTTGCCAATGCAACGGCTGGATCTGCCCTGCGTTTCGTTGAACACCGGCAAAAAACCAAAAAAAACTGCGGGGTGAGCCGCAGTGAAGAGGTAGTGGATGGATGGGTCAGATAAGGGCTGAATCAAACTGAGGGGGTACTGCTCCGAAAGAGCGAAACAGCATCTTTATTGAGCCCAACCCAGGCAACTTGGCTGAGAGAAATCTCCGATCAGAACAATCCGAGGGTAAGGGACTTGTCGATCGGCATGGCAGCACCAATACCAAGATAGATGGTGAACACGGTTCCGAACAGGAAAGCTGCCATGGCAACGGGCCGCCTAAAAGGATTCTGAAACTTGTTGAAGCTCTCAATGAAAGGAATCAACATCAAGCCAAGTGGAACCATCGTTTGCAGGGCAATGCCAAGCAATTTGTTCGGAACAACGCGAAGAATCTGAAAAACAGGATAGAGATACCACTCAGGCAGGATCTCCAGCGGAGTTGCAAACGGATCAGCCTTGTCGCCAAGCATGGCTGGATCAAGCACGGCCAATCCAACGACGCAGGCAATCGTTCCCAGGATGACCACCGGAAAGATGTAGAGCAGGTCGTTGGGCCAGGCAGGTTCCCCGTAATAATTGTGGCCCATGCCCTTGGCAAGCTTGGCGCGAAGGCTGGGATCGCTGAGATCAGGCTTCTTGAGGATGTGCATGGCGAGAGCCGAAGAGACGATGAATGAAGACGGGTGTGAACTCGGAATCTAAGCGGATCGGGGAGGCTTTAGCGGTTCACAACGGACCTGAAATACCTTGCTTGCGAATCATCAGGAAGTGCATCAGCATGAAAACCGCGAGCAGCCATGGCATCACAAATGTGTGGAGGCTGTAAAAGCGGGTAAGAGTGGACTGGCCAACGCTTTCACCACCACGAAGCAGCTCCACCATGAAATCGCCCACAACAGGAACAGCCGCAGGAACTCCGGAGACGATCTTGACGGCCCAGTAACCGACCTGATCCCAGGGGAGAGAATAGCCAGTGACACCAAAAGCAACGGTGATCACAGCCATGGTCACGCCGGTGATCCAGGTGAGCTCCCGTGGGCGCTTGAAGCCCCCGGTGAGGTAAACCCGAAAAACGTGAAGAATGAGCATCAGAACCATCATGCTGGCGCTCCAGCGATGAACCGAACGGATCAGCCATCCGAAGCTCACATCGGTCATCAGATACTGGACCGAGCTGTAGGCCTCAGCAACGGTGGGCTTGTAGTAAAACGTCATTGCAAATCCAGTGGAAAACTGGATCAGGAAGCAAACCAAGGTGATGCCACCGAGGCAATAAAAGATATTGACGTGCGGCGGCACATACTTGGAGGAGATGTCGTCTGCGATCGCCTGGAGCTCCAGGCGCTCCTCGAACCAGTCGTACACCGGAGACGACTGGGAGGCGGGAGACGAGTTCGCCATGAAGCAACGGGAGGTTTGGGGTTGGCTGAGTCTACCGATCCGGGTGCAGCCGGCGCGATCCGGTTTCGCCCCTGCTGGAGAGGCTTCCTCGCCCTGGTGGTGGTGGCGATCCTGTCGGTCCCGTCAGGCTCACTCCTCGCCCTCAACGATGGCCAGCAACTCGTCGTCGAAGCCTGGCGGCTGGTCAACCAGAGCTACGTGGATCCCGCCCGCTTCGAAGTGGTGCACTGGCGCCAGCTGCGACAGAAGGCCCTCGAGCGGCCGATCGAGAGCAGCGAAGCCGCCTATGCGGCCATCACCGAAATGCTGGCCCCCCTGGCCGACCCTTACACCCGCCTGCTTCGACCTGACGACTACAAGGTGCTGCGTTCGGCCACCCAGGGAAGCGTCAGCGGCATCGGCCTTCAACTTGGCAGCAGCGGACCGGGGCAACGGATCGTGGCCATCACCTCCCTGGAAGGATCACCCGCCGCCGAAGCCGGGATCAGCTCGGGAACCGAGATTCTGGAAGTGGATGGGGCCTCGGCCGTGGCCATGGGACTCGAGGCCACGGCCAGTCGGCTGCGGGGGGCGGCCGGCAGCAGGGTCCAGCTGTTGCTGCGATCTCCAGAAGGATCGACAAGGCAGCTCCTGCTGCAGCGGCGGGAGGTGAACCTTCGCCCTGTCCTCAGCAGAGAGCTGGAGCGGAACGGTCAGCGCCTGGGCTATCTGCGGATCACCCAGTTCAGTCAGCAGGTGCCGGAGCAGGTGAATCGGATCCTGCAGGCGTTCTCCGGCCGAGGCATCGACGGCCTCATTTTGGATCTCCGCAACAACTCGGGGGGGCTGGTGGAGGCGGGCCTGGCGGTGGCCAATGGGCTGCTGGATGGGCAGCCGATCGTGGAAACGCTGGATCGAAAGGGCCTCAGGGATCCGATCCAGGCCTCACCAGGCAGCTGGTATGCCGGGCCGATGGTGACACTGGTGAATGGCGGCACCGCCAGCGCCAGCGAAATCCTGGCCGGTGCCCTCCAGGACGACGGCCGATCTCTGCTTCTGGGAACGCGAACCTTCGGCAAGGGCCTGATCCAGACGCTGATCAGCCTGGGAGACGGCAGCGGCCTGGCGATCACCGTGGCCCGCTACGTGACCCCCAGCGGTCGGGACATCCAGAACCTCGGGATCGATCCCGATTTCCAACTGGGGGAGCCTGAACCGCTCAACCCCGGTGGCGAGGGCGACACCTGGTTGATTGAGGCCCAGGAGCAGCTGAACGCCCTGATTGAAACAACATGACCAGCCGCACTTACCACGATCCGCTGCATGGGGCCATCCGCCTGGATCGTGCCCTGCCGGCAGAGGCCCTGGTCATGGATCTGATCGAGACGGCTCCGTTCCAGCGGTTGCGTCGGATTCGCCAGCTGGGCCCGGCCTTCCTGACCTTCCATGGAGCCGAATCGAGCCGCTTCACCCACAGCCTCGGCGTGTTGCAGCTTGCCCGCCGCGCCCTGGGTCAGCTCTGCCGCCAGCAACCCGATCTGAGCAGCCATCAAGGAGTGCTGTTTGCCGCTGCCCTGCTCCATGACGTGGGCCATGCCCCACTCAGTCACTCCGGCGAGGACATGTTCGGGCTGCGTCATGAGCATTGGTCAGCGCGACTGGTGCGCGAACATCCCGCTCTGCGCGACCGGCTGGAGCAGTTCCAGCCCGGCAGTGCGATGGCTGTGGCCGAGCTGCTCGAGCACGGACAGCATTGCTGCCCCGCCGTGGCGGCTCTGGTCAGCGGCCAGCTGGACTGCGACCGACTCGACTATCTGCTGCGCGACAGCCACAGCACTGGAACCTGCTACGGCCAGCTCGACCTGGAGCGGATTCTCGCCGCTCTCGCCATCGCCCCTGACGGCAGTCTCGCCATTCATCCCAAGGGCCTGATGGCTGTGGAGCACTACCTGGTGGTTCGCGATCTGATGTACCGGAGCGTCTACAACCACCGCCTCAACGTGGTGTGCAACTGGCTGCTCAACCAGGCGATCACCCTGGCCCGAGCCCTTGGCCCCTCCCAGGTGTTCGCCGACGCGGTGATGGCCCGCTGGCTTTGGCGACCGGATGCGATCGACCTGACGAGCTTCCTCGCCAACGACGATGTGCGCACGGGCTATCACCTGATGCGCTGGAAAGAAGAAGGCCCGGAGGCCCTGGCCACCGTCAGCCGCCGGATCCTTGAGCGTCAGTTGCTCAAGGCCCTCGACGTGAGCCGGCTTGACCAGGGCCAGCAACTGGAGCTTCTGGCCAGAGCCCAGCGCCTGAGCAGCGAGGCTGGCCTCGATTCAGGCCTCTGCTGCGCCCTGCATCAACGTCAGAGTCAGGGATATCACCCCTACAAAGGAGGCCTTCGGCTCTGGGATGGTGAATCCCTCAGGGCTCTGGAAGCAAGCTCGAGCCTGGTGGCCAGCCTCACCCAACCGGTGGCGCTGGCCTGGTTGATCCATCCAGCTGAGGTCGGCACCGCCCTGAAGCAGGCCGAGCGCAGCCTGAGAACAGAACCCAGGCAGCCAGCTGATTAAGTTGATCGCCTTCGGGTGCGGCGATGGCTGCCGTTTTCATTCGGGCCGAACGGTCAGGTCTTCCCCACCAGCTTTTGCTGCCTCAGAGAGCCAACCGCACCGGCAGCGCCCTGGAGGAAGTGATCCATGGGCTGGGCTCCCGCCCGCCTTCTGGCCCTGTTGTGCTCCACAGCGGCGACTGGCCGCTGACCCTGCCCGCACTGAGGGAGTTGCAAGGGCACCTGAGCGAACGCTCGCTGGAGCTGATCGAAGTGAACAGCAGGATCGAAACCACCCTGGTTGGAGCCGCTGCCCTTGGCCTGTACACCCGCACCAGCCCGTCTCCAGCAGATGGCCCGGGTGAAGAGCAAGACAACCTCAACCGGCTTGACGAAGCCAGGCTGACGATCCACCGCGGCACCCTGCGCTCCGGTGACCACATGACGGTTGAGGGGTCGGTGCTGGTGCTGGGAGATGTGAATCCCGGCGCCCGGGTGAGTGCCGTGGGCCACGTGCTGATCTTGGGGCGCTTGCGGGGCATCGCCCATGCCGGCTGCCGAGGGGATGGAGAGGCCAGGATCGTGGCGCTGGAACTCCGCCCCCTTCAGCTCCGCATCGGCAAAGCCGTGGCCAGAGGTCCCGCTGATCCACCGCCAGCCGGCTTCACCGAGCAGGCCCGACTTGTCGATGGACAGATCCTGATCGAGCCCGCCCCACCCCTCTGGCCGCTCGGACGATGAAGCCGGTCTGAGGATGCCGGAGCCAGGAGGAGTTCCGCCCGCCCAGGGCTGCTCAGCGGTTGATCACGCCCAGGCCACCGAGCACGCCAGCCACAGCCATGAACCACAGCGGCGAGATCCGCGTGCGGAGCATCAGCGCGCACACCACGAAGGACACCAGATAGGCCAGGGGGCCATGGTTCGCCGTGGTGAGAATCTTCAGCCCAACCGCGAACAGGATGCCGAGGGTGATCGGACCCAGGCCCCGCTCGAAGGCCACCCGCCAGGGGGAATCCCTGAGCCGATTCCAGCTCAGGGAGGCCGCCACCATCAGCAGGGTGGAGGGGAGCAGGATCGCCAGCTCGCCGCTGAAGGCGCTCAGCAGGCCCCAGAGCGGGCCTTCCTTCCAGGCCGCTCCCATGGCGAGCAGGCCGACGATCATCGAGCTGGGCCCCGGGGCCGCCTCGGCAAGGGCATAGAGATCGGAGAACTGGGCGCTGGTGAGCCAGCAGAGTTGATCGACCGTGAGGTGGTGATACTCCGCCAGCAGGGTGTTGCCGCCGCCGAGGGAAAACAGCGACAGGGAGAGGAAGGTCCAGATCACCTGAGCCAGCCGACCCAGATCGGAGAGCGAAGCGGGGGTGCAGTGCGCCGCGGCCGCAGCCAGGCTGTCGGGCCCGATCCCGATCATCGGAGCTCAGGTTTCGCAGAGCGCGGCCAGTACCAGGCCATCGCCAGGGGGGCCACCACGAGCACGAGCGGAATCAGGCGGACATGGAAGAACACCATGGCCACGAAGATGCCGGCCGCCAGCACCAATGCCGCCGGGTCCTGTCGGTAGGTATCAAGGATCTTGAATCCCATCGACAGAGCCATGCCGGCCGCCGCGGCCACCACCCCGGCCAGCACCCTGTCCACCTGGGGAATCCGGTGGACCTGGAAGTAGACCAGGCCCAGCAGCATCAGCAGGCTGAACGGCACCAGAAGCATCCCCGCCAGGGCCACAAGGGCACCTGGCAAACCACCGAAACGGGCGCCGATGTAAATCGCCATGTTGATCTGGTTGGGTCCAGGGAACAACCGCGCCACGGTGAGTCCGGTGAGGAAGTCTTCGTTGGTCATCCAACGCCGCTGCTCCACCACGATTCGCTGGCTCCAGGCCGAAAGCCCGCCGCCGAAGGAGGAGAGGGCCACCTCCTGCATGCCGATGAACAGATCAGCCAATCCGGGGGCCGGAGCAAGATGCTCAACGGCCGCGGGCAGGGAAGGGGGCATGGCTACTCGTGCACGAAGTGTGGATCAGGCGGCAACTCTCCCTGCTCGTGCAGGCTGGGATCGAGGGGATCGGGGGCGTGGTAGTGGCTTGCCTGATCCCAGTCCGCCTCAAAGGTTTCCCTGAGCCGCTCCACCACGGCAGGAGCATCGGTTTCGATGCCGAGCTCTCTGCGCAGATCGAAGGCACTGCGATCGATGTTCATGGAGCCTGTCTGAGCGAAGGCACCATCCACCAGGATCAATTTGGCATGCAGCTTGAGATGCTTCTGGCGGCGCACTTTGACCCCGAATCTCTCCATCACCCGCAGCGACGAAAACGTGTCGTAGATGTCCCAGTCGCTGATGCCGTGCTTGCCGCCGCAGAGCACCCGCACCTTCACCCCCCGCTCGCTGGCGGAGATGATCCGATCGAGAATCACCGCGTCCACGAACTTGGGGTGCTGGATCCAGAGTGAGTCCCTGGCGGTATCCACCAACCTGGCCATCTGACCACGGCTGTGCAGGCTGCTCCAGACCAGGCCAACCCCGAGATCCGGATCAAAGCCGGTGCGGTTCCAGTCAGCCTCGAAACCGGCGATCACCTGATCCACCACCGCTCTGGCCTGGGTCACCACTCCGTAATCACGGGTTTCCGTGAAGTACTTATCAGAGAGATTGAAGCTGGCGATCAGGGCCAGGCTCCGGTCCACAACCATGGATTTCTCGTGGGTCACAGGGAAGGCCTCGCTGGTCCAGGCCGCCGCCATGCCGTTGGCCTGCAGCCAGGTGAAGGCTTCATCGTTCCAGCGGTCGCCGCCGGAGGTGTGGGGGTTGAGCATCACCTGCACCACCACGCCGCGCTGATGGGCCCGCAGCAGGGCCTGCTCGATCTGCTCCGACTGAAGCTTGAACTGCTTGAGAAGCAGGCTCGTACGGGCTGCATCAATCAGGGCCACCACTGCTGGTGCACCGTCATCGGGCATCACCAGCAACTGTTGATACTGGAGTCCGGAGACGGCCATCTGCAAGGAAGCTCGAATGGCACTGTTCTACAGGCCTTAGCCTGGGGTGATCCCCGACAGTGTCGAGACTTCCGCATTGAGCCGCACGATTCTGATCTGTTCCGGCAAAGGCGGGGTTGGTAAAACCACCCTGACCGCCAATCTGGGTATCGCCCTGGCGCGGCAAGGTGCCAGCACCGCCGTACTCGATGCCGACTTCGGCCTGCGCAATCTCGATCTCCTGCTCGGGCTCGAAAATCGGATCATCTACACGGCCCAGGAGGTGCTTGCCGAGAGCTGCCGTCTGGAGCAGGCTCTGGTCAGGCATAAGCAGGAGCCGAACCTCTCCCTTCTGCCGGCCGGCAACCCTCGGATGCTCGAGTGGCTCACCCCCGACGACATGCAGAAAATCGTGGGATTGCTGGAGGAACGCTTCGATTTCGTGCTGATCGACTGCCCGGCCGGCATCGAGGATGGTTTCAAGAATGCCGCGGCAGCTTCCAGGGAAGCCATCGTGGTGACCACACCGGAAGTTTCGGCGGTGCGCGATGCCGATCGGGTCATCGGCCTGCTGCAGACCCGTGCCATCGAACCGATCCAGCTCGTGCTCAATCGGGTGCGGCCACGGATGATGGCCAACCAGGAAATGCTCGCGGTCGGTGATGTCACTGACATCCTCGCTCTGCCGCTGCTCGGTCTTGTGGTGGAAGACGAGCAGGTGATCGTCTCAACGAACAGGGGCGAACCGCTCACCCTCAATGGCAGCCGCTCCCCCGCCGGTCTCGCCTACACCAACGTGGCCAGGCGCCTGCGTGGCGAGGAGGTGCCGATCGTCGATCCCAGCAAGGAACCCCAGGGTCTGCGGGCCCGGTTCAGTCGGCTGATGCAAACCAAGATCTTCTGATCCGTGATGACCCTGCGCGATTTCATCGACAAACTCCTGGGCCGCCAGGCGGCCAGTGCCACCACAGCGCGGCAGCGTCTGCAACTCGTGCTGGCCCACGACCGCAGCGACCTCAACCCTGAACTGCTCGAGCAGATGCGCCGCGAAATCCTCGAGGTGGTTTCGCGTTACGTGGAAATCGACCTGGAAGAGGGTGATGTGAGCCTGGAAACCGAGGATCGGGTCACGGCGCTGGTGGCCAACCTGCCGATCAAGCGGGCCCGCACCACACCATTGCCAGCCTCAGTCGCCTCTGCCTGAGCAAATCCACTGGCAAATCCGCTGGCATGGCCACCCGAGCGAACCAGTGGAACGAAAGCTGGGAACCCTGGCTGAAGTCTGCTCACCCAGCCATGGCCCAGCTCCCAGCCCCCACCTGCCTCAGCCCGGCCGAGCTGAGAGTCCTGGAGCACCTGCGCCACGGGCTGAGCAACAAGGCGATCGCCGCAGCCTTGGTGTTGAGCCCCCGGACGGTCGAGAGTCATGTGTCGCAGCTGCTGGCCAAAACGGCTTGCAGCAACCGCAGCCAGCTGCTGCTCTGGGCCCTCGGCGAGCGATAAGCTCGTGCCTTGCCGGCTTAGCTCAGTGGTAGAGCAGCGCTTTTGTAAAGCGAAGGCCATCGGTTCAAATCCGTTAGCCGGCTTGGGGTTGTGCAGCAGGGTCCATCTAGGCTGTTGATTGCTACGGATATCCCTCTTTTGATCAAAGTCCAGGAGAGTCGTGCGGTTGAGTTGAAGGCTCTGGGCTGGCCCGCAGAGGCCATCAGCCAGTACGAGCGGCTCTGGGAATACAGGCAGCGCTGGGGAGCCATCAACCTTGATCCCGAAGAGCGGGGATTCCTCAGAAAAGCTGAAAGCGAGCTTCCCAAACGGGTCGCCAGCGGCCAAGGAGGCTCCCAGAAGAAGACCACCCAGGAAAAATCGCACTACCGCTGGCTCGCTTTCCATCTTGAAGCCATGACACAGCCTGGAGCTGTGGCCGGCATTGAGGCTGGTGAACAGGGCGCCTGGCCGATCCTCCTGGAAGAGGAACTGCGCGCGCTCGACTACTTCGAACCGGTGCTCGGATTGGCCGACACCCACAAGGCCAAGCTCTTCATTCCCGCCCGGGAGCAATGGGTGAGCGAAGCGGCAGCACAAGCCCGAATCCTCACCTACGACTTCGAGGCCCCGCTGGAGGTTCTCCGGCAAACAGGCAAAACGAGCTGGAAGTCGATCCGATCAGCCGCGACTGCAGGCCCTCAGGAGGACTATCCCGTCCTGGACGCTGAAGCCGCCAGATCCTTCCGAGCGACTGTTCGCAGCAATCTGCTGGCCCTGGTCAGGGCCACGTTCCCCTCCCTGAGTGGCAACGATCAGCCCGATCCTCCCGACGACTGGCAGCGCAGCTGAAGCGGCCCTGCATGGGTTGGCCCGCTCAACGGCGCTGGCCCGCGAGCGACCATCCCGCCAGCAGGAGAGGGAGCCAGATCCAGCCACGCAGCTCAAACAGGGGTGTTCCCCACTGAATCAGGGGCTCGATCACCCCATGAAAAACAGTGAAGAGCACCGCAATCATCAGGCAGAGCTCAAGCATGGGCGCACCGGGACGTGGGCAACGGCGGCCTAGGGGCGGCAGCCTTCAGGAATCACAGCACCGGCACGCAACACCTGCCAATCGTTTTCGCCATTCCAACGAATCACCGTGCTGGCCTCCCCCAGAACGACGGGCCAGGGAACCGGCGCGAGCAGAGGCAGGGAGGGGAAGGTCGCTGCCGCTGAAGCTGCATCCAGGCAGGGCGGCTGAGCGGATCGGTTGGCGCTGGTGGTGGCCAGAGGGCCTGTTCGCTCCAGCAGGGCAAGGGCAGCGCCACAGGCAGGAATCCGCAGCCCAAGGCTGGCGCCCGCGGCGGGGCCCTCAGGCTGCAGCGCCGCCACGATGGCGCCCTGTGCTGGCAGCACGAGGGTTACGGCACCGGGCCAGCAGTGGGCCGCCATCGATCGCCAGGCAGGCAGCACAGGCAAGGCCAATGCGGCAAACAGGGCTTCCGGTTCAGCGCCCATCAGGATCAGCGGCTTCTGCATGGGCCGGCCTTTGAGCTCCCAGAGCTGACTGGCCGTGGCGGGAAGGCAGGCCAGGGCGGGCAAGGTGTCGGTGGGGAAAAGGGCCGCTGAACCGGCAGCCAGGGCGGCGGCCAGGCTGGGCCCATCCAGCAACCGCCCATCCCGTTCAAGATCGACTGGAGGATTCATCGATAGCAGGCAGAGGGAACTTCGCCGTGGCGGGCGCCACTGAACCGACAACGGCCCTCGAGATCCTGGTGGGAGCCCACCTGCTCGAGCCCTGCGGCCGCCAACAGGCCCCGGACCGATTCGCCCTGGTCGTGGTGATGCTCCAACAGCAACCATCCCCCCGGGGCCAGAGCCCGCCCCGCGCTCTGAATGATCTGCCTCAAGGCCTCCAGACCATCCTCGCCACCGTCCAGGGCTAGCCAGGGCTCGTGAAGACGGACGACAGGATCGAGACAAGGCAGCAACGGGGACGGGATGTAGGGCGGATTGCTGACCACCAGATCCAGCCCACCGTCAAGAGGTTCCAACGGAGACCACCAGCAGCCCTCCCTGAGGTCAACGCGGTGCAGCAGGTCGGCCGCCTGCAGGTTCGCTTCAGCCTGGAGGAGTGCCGCCGCGCTGAAATCCACGGCCACACCCCTGCTGGCTGGGAGCAGCCTGGACAAGGCCAGGGCCAGGCAGCCGGATCCGGTGCCCAGGTCGGCCCAGCGGAGGGGGGCCTTCAGCGCTGCTGGCCCCATCGCCTCCACGGCCAGATCGATCAGCTGCTCGGTTTCCGGGCGGGGGATCAGCACACCAGGGCCGACCTGAACATCAAAATCGCGCCATGGACAGCGCCCCACCAGGTACTGGAGAGGTGTGTGATCACGCCGATGCCGGAACCAGAGAGCCTCAAGATCAGCCCGGCTGCGATGCAGAGGGACAGGCTGGTGGGGATCCAACCACAGCCGTTGACGCGCTGGCCCGTCGAGCCCGCCAGCCAGATCCAGCAACCAGTCGAAGTTTGCGGCAAGGCCACCCTGGAGCAGCAGGGCACGGCGCCAGGCCAACAGACCGGCTCCAGAAAGGGTTTCTTCAGCGGATGCGTGCACGCCGCAACGATGCCTCAGGATTTCGCCGAAGCCTAGAAAACGACCTTCAGATCGGCCGCCAGCAGAGGCCCGGCTCCGCCCTGATCCGCCCGGCCAGCTCAAGGCCCAGCAAGCGAGTGGAGAGCTCGGCCACCGAAAGCCCCAACGCCCCGCCGAGCTCCTCAAGGGACGCGCCCGCCCCGAGAGTGGCCAGCAGATCCTGATCCGAGGGGGAATCGGCCGAAGCGGCAGGGATGAAACAGCGTGCCGGATCGGCGATCGGGGCAAGCGGACCTCCGCCAAGCTGACGGATCAGATCGGCGGGCTCGAGCAACGGGGTGGCCCCCCGCACCAGCAGACGGTTGCTGCCGGCGGCAGAAGCCTTGCCCGCATCGCCCGGCACCACCCAGAGCGGCAGGCCCTCCTGCCAGGCGAGATCAGCGGAATGGAGGGCGCCACTGCTGTGGGGACACTCGACCACGACGACGGCCTGAGCGAACGCCACCAGCAATCGATTGCGGGCAGCGAAATGCCCACGCTGGACAGCGGCCCCGGGAGCCTGCTCGCTGATCAGCAAACCCCTGCTGCCGACCTCGGCCTGAAGGGGACCGTGATGGCGGGGATAGATGCGCTGCAACGGTGTGCCGAGCACCGCCACCGGCCGGCCGCCACGATCCAGGCAGCCTCGGTGAACGGCCGCATCGATCCCCTCGGCCAGACCGCTGACCACCGGCCAGCCCGCCTCAGCCAGAGCCCTGCCAAGCGCCTGCGCCATCGAGATGCCGTGCGGGGATGGCCGCCTGGTACCCACCACGGCAATGGCCCGGCGGCGACGAAGCTGGGGCCAGAGGCTGCCGCGCCCCCGCCAGTACAAGCCGAGGGGTGGGCGCTCTAACCGGGCCAGAGCGGGGGGATTGGCCGGATCACCGGGAAGGAGCACCCGCCGAGAACCAGGGAGTGACGGACCGGCTCCTCCCCATGGATCGGGACCCCAGCGACGGCGATGGATCTCGATGCGATTCAGCAGCACAGGGCCAAAACCGGTGAGACGAGCCAATCGCGCCGGGGAGGCGTCCCACGCCATCGCCAGGCCGCCAAAGGCAGCTTCGAGCTGCTGAAGCCGCCTCCAGCCAAGGCCTGGGCAGCCGCACCAAAGCAACCACCAGCCCCGCCGCCGATCAGACCAGGGGGAGCGATCGCTTTGCCGCCCGACGACGGTCTCCCCCGTGGCCTTCAGCGGGAACGCTCCAACAACGAGATCGCCCAAGGCACCTGCGTGAACTTCAGTACAAATGTACTAAGGCAATCAGTCTGATGCGGCCTGCGTCTCAAGCAACTGCTCCAGCGCCGCTTCCAGGTCAGGCGGGAACGTGCGCACCAGCCGCCGCGAGCCACCCCGGCCCAGATCCAGCAGAACCAGGTCCACCGTTGCCTCCGCCGCCAGAGCACCCATGGGGCCGAGAAAACGGCTGCACCATCGAAGCCGGATCCGCCGCCGGGGTTCAATCACGCTCCAGAGCTCCACGGCGTCCCCGTGGCGCAGGGCCTGTCGATAGTTGATCGACAGCGACACCACCGGCAACTCCAGCCCCCTGGCGGCGAGATCGGCATAGGCCAGCCCGGCAGCGGCCAGGGCCTCCACCCTCGCCTCCTCCAGCCAGCCGAGGTAGGCCCCATGCCACATCACGCCGGCATGGTCGGTGTGCTGTGGCAGAACGCGCCGACGGAGACACCACCCCATTCGGCCGGGCTGTTGGTCCATTACGACCTCTCCGGCCTTGCGGACGAGGATCGCTGCTGCGCCATAGGCTGCTGCAGAACCGCGACAGCCTCGTGTTTCGCAACCTTTTGATCGCCGACTCCGGCAAGGGCCACGTGGAGGAGATGGTGCGCATGCTGCGCGACCTTCCCAGCTTCCAGCAGGCTCGGCTCAACATCCTTCATGTTGTGACCGAACAGGCCGGTGAGGATTTCCAGGACCACTGGCAACGGGCCGCGGGGCTGGTGGCCGAGGCCATCCAGCGGCTTGGGCTCAACCCCGGCGATGTGAACGCGATCATCCGACAGGGTGACACCAAGCAGACCGTGCTCAAGGTGGCTGATGAGCTCAATGCTGATCTGATCGTGATGGGGTCCAGGGGCCTTGGACGACTGCAGTCGATCCTCGCCAACAGCTCCAGTCAATACGTGTTTCAGCTGGCCACCCGACCGATGCTGCTGGTGCGCGATGACCTTTACGTTCGCCATGTGAACAGGTTGCTGGTCACGATCGATGGAACCGGCGTGGGGGAAGACGCCCTGCGCATCGCCTGCGAACTGGTCCGTGAGATCCCAGGCGGCACACTCACCGGGATCCACATCACCCGCCAGGACATTGCTCCGAGCCGGGGCGGCAGGAGCCCCGCTGACGAAGTCCTGGAGAAGGCTGTTCAGAAAGCCCGCAGCTTCGGCGTGGAGCTGAACGGCGTGCATCGCTCCGGCGACATCGGCAGGGGCGTTTGCCTGGCCGCCAAGGAATTCAACGCCGATCTTCTGGTGATTGCTTCCCAGGACAGGCGACCTCTGGTGGCAAAAAGCCTGGTCGATATCGATCGACTGCTGGGCAGCTCGGTCAGTGACTACATCCGGGTCCATGCTCCGGCGCCTGTGCTGCTGGTGCGGGAACCAGAAAGGGGCCGCTGAGCAGGGAGGCGGCCGGGCCTCAACCCTGCTGACGGCTGCTGGTCTGGATGTAGAGGATGATCAGAAAAACCGCCGGAACCAGCACGAACAGCAGGCTGGCCACGAAACCGAGATCGTTGGTTTCCATCGGTAGGTACGGGAATCACCGGACCGTATCACCGGCAATCGGCCCATCCGTTCCCGCTTCATCGGCCGTTGCGGATTGCTCGGTCTCTGCGGCCGGATCCTCAGGCGGAGTCGGCCAGGCGATCGGACCGGCAGGCAGCGGGGCCTCAGCAGCGGCCGCCAGCAGCCCTTCTCCCTGGGCCCAGCCCAGCTGGGGCCTTGTCAGCACAACAAGGGAGTGCTCCACCATCGCCTGACAGGCCAACCGCCAACCGCGAGGCCGACCGCGAAGCTTTCGCTGCTCGACAGGAGTCAAGGCACTCAGGGCGGGCGGCCCTGTGAGGTTGTCGGCGACGCCCACGAAACAGGTGATGCACTGACCGCACCCACTGCAGTTGCCGAGTTTTCCCTTCAGGCCATACAGCTCGACGCCGGAGCGCAGGGCCACGTCTCGAAGGTTCTCTCCCGGAAAACACTCCACATCGCAACCTTCACGCACAAAACGGATGACGGGCATGGAGCTTCCTGAAGGGCAGGTCCCATTGTGAAAGACGGAGTTGCGTTTTGTAACTGCGCTGTGATCAATCGGATCGAACCCCGCTTCCCGCCTGAATCAAGCGTCACGGCTCATTTCAGCTCTGCGAGGCATCCACCTTGCGCAGCCCCAACCCCTTACCATCAGCCAACGGATCGATCCCATCGATCGTCCATTGCCTTGGCCCTGGCCGCGGCAGCTGTTTGTTCCCCGGACCTTACCCCCATGGGATTGCCCTGGTATCGGGTGCACACGGTCGTGATCAACGACCCGGGCCGCCTTCTGGCCGTGCACCTCATGCACACCGCTCTGGTCGCCGGCTGGGCCGGCTCCATGGCGCTCTATGAGCTCGCGATTTTTGATCCATCCGACCCTGTTCTGAACCCGATGTGGCGCCAGGGCATGTTCGTCATGCCCTTCATGTCCCGCCTCGGCGTCACAGGCAGCTGGGGGGGCTGGAGCGTCACCGGAGAAACCGGCGTCGATCCTGGCTTCTGGAGTTTTGAAGGGGTAGCTGCCGCCCACATCGTTTTCAGTGGCCTGCTGTTCCTTGCCGCCATCTGGCACTGGACCTACTGGGATCTCGAGATCTGGCAGGACCCCCGCACCGGTGAACCCGCCCTGGATCTCCCCAAGATCTTCGGCATCCACCTGCTGCTTGCCGGCCTTGGCTGCTTCGGCTTCGGTGCTTTCCACCTCACTGGTGTGTTCGGACCGGGCATGTGGGTCTCTGACCCCTATGGCATCACCGGCCATCTGGAGCCCGTCCAACCATCGTGGGGCCCTGAAGGCTTCAACCCCTTCAACCCTGGAGGGATCGTCGCCCACCACATCGCGGCCGGCATCGTCGGGATCATCGCGGGCATTTTTCACATCACCACCCGTCCGCCGGAACGCCTTTACAAGGCTCTGCGCATGGGCAACATCGAAACAGTCCTGGCCAGCGCCATCGCCGCGGTGTTTTTTGCAGCCTTCATCGTGGCTGGAACCATGTGGTACGGCTCAGCGGCCACCCCCGTTGAGCTGTTCGGTCCAACCCGCTACCAATGGGATCAGGGCTATTTCAGAACCGAAATCAATCGTCGTGTGGCAACGGCCCTCGAGAACGGAGCTTCCAAGGCAGAGGCTTACGGCTCCATTCCTGAGAAGCTCGCCTTCTTCGACTATGTCGGCAACAGCCCTGCCAAGGGAGGTCTGTTCCGGGTTGGTCCGATGGTGAATGGCGATGGCCTGCCCACCGGCTGGCTGGGCCACATCAGCTTCACCGACAAGGACGGCCGTGATCTTCAGGTGCGCCGCCTTCCCAACTTCTTCGAGAACTTCCCCGTTGTTCTTGAAGACAGCCAGGGCATCGTCCGAGCGGACATCCCCTTCAGGCGGGCAGAAGCGAAGTATTCCTTCGAGCAAACCGGTGTGACAGCCACGGTCTATGGGGGAGCGCTCAACGGCCAGACCTTCACCGATCCAGCTGCCGTCAAACGCCTGGCCCGCAAGGCCCAGCTGGGTGAGGCCTTCGAATTCGATCGCACCACCTACCACTCCGATGGAACCTTCCGCAGTTCGCCAAGGGGGTGGTTCACCTTCGGGCATGCCACGTTCGCTCTGCTCTTCTTCTTCGGCCACATCTGGCATGGTGCCCGCACCCTTTACCGAGATGTGTTCGCCGGGATCGATCCCGACCTGGGCGAGCAGATTGAGTTCGGCCTCTTCCAGAAGCTGGGCGATCGAACCACTCGCCGTACCGCCCAGACAGCCACGCCCTCTGGCAGCAGCACGATCAGCTGATCCTTTCACTCCCGGAGATTCCTGATGGAGAGCTTCGCCTACATCCTCATCCTCACGCTGGCCCTGGCCACACTCTTCTTCGCGATCGCCTTCCGCGATCCCCCGAAGATCGGCAAGTGACCTCGGGCTGGTGAGCCAGCCCTCAGCCCCCCCTGCATCGGCAAGGGGGGGCTTTTTGCTTGAAACCGCTGCCAACAAGCCACTCAGCCGGCGCGATGAACATCCAGATCGGTTGCGGCGCAACTCTTCTCATTTCAGGCGTTACTGTTTACACTGGATTGAAACTGTTTGGGTACCCGTGGGATGCAATGTCCCTCCTGCCAACACACCGACAGCCGGGTGCTTGAGTCCCGCTCCGCCGACAGCGGCAGAAGTGTGCGTCGGCGACGTGAATGCCTGAACTGTGAATTTCGCTTCACCACCTATGAACGGGTTGAAACAGTGCCCATCACCGTGGTCAAACGGAACGGGGTCAGAGAGCTGTTCAACCGTTCCAAACTGCTGCACGGCTTGCTGAGAGCCTGTGAAAAGACAGGCTTGGAGCCGCTCCGGCTGCAGATGGTCGTCGATGAGATCGAACTGCAACTCCAACAGCGCAGTGGTCGCGAAGTGAGCAGCAGTGAAATCGGTGAGCTTGTTCTGCTCCAGCTCAGCGAGATGAGTGAGGTGGCCTACGTGCGTTTTGCCTCGGTCTATCGCCAGTTTCAGGGCATCAACGACTTCGTCGCCACGCTTGAGGGGCTCAGCCGGCGCAACTCCCGTCAGCGGGGTGATGGCAACGCCCCAAGCCTTGCTGTCGTGAACTGACAGCGGCTGCGTCCAGATCCCCCGCCCAGGCTTTTTAGCCAGGCGGAGGCCGCTTTTGTATGATCTTGGATCGGATGCGTTCTGTCGGCGGGCAGTTGCATCTCTCCTTCGTTCTGCCCAAGGCAGGCCGCCTTTCCTTCATGACCGTGACCCCTTCCGAGATCAGCAGCACCGAGGCCGTCAGCGATCTCGCTCCAGAAGCAGCTGACTTTGACCTTGACATCCTGGAAGAGGTCCCCACCGCTGACGATCCAGCCAGCCGTGCCGTTCCGAGGGATTTTGAGAACGCCGGCTTCACGCTCGAAGAATTCGCCTCCCTGCTCAGCAAGTACGACTACAACTTCAAGCCCGGCGATGTGGTGAACGGAACCGTGTTCGCCATGGAACCCAAGGGCGCCATGATCGACATCGGCGCCAAGACGGCCGCCTTCATGCCTCTGCAGGAGGTCTCGATCAACCGGGTGGAGAACCTCAGCGATGTGCTGGAGCCCGGCGAGATCCGCGAATTCTTCATCCTCAGCGAAGAAAACGAAGACGGCCAGCTCACGCTTTCGATCCGACGCATCGAGTATCAGCGGGCCTGGGAGCGCGTGCGTCAGCTCCAGAAGGAAGACGCCACCATCTACAGCGAGGTGTTCGCCACCAACCGCGGCGGTGCCCTGGTGCGGGTGGAAGGATTGCGCGGCTTCATCCCCGGCAGCCACATCAGCACGCGCAAGCCGAAGGAAGATCTCGTGGCCGACTTCCTGCCCCTCAAATTCCTGGAGGTGGACGAGGAGCGCAACCGTCTGGTGCTCAGCCATCGCCGCGCCCTGGTGGAGCGGAAGATGAACCGGCTCGAGGTCGGCGAGGTGGTGATCGGCACCGTACGGGGCATCAAACCCTATGGCGCCTTCATCGACATCGGCGGCGTCAGCGGCCTGCTGCACATCTCCGAGATCAGCCACGAGCACATCGAGACACCACATACGGTGCTCAATGTGAACGATCAGATGAAGGTGATGATCATCGACCTCGACGCCGAGCGGGGCCGCATCTCCCTCTCCACCAAAGCTCTCGAACCGGAACCCGGCGACATGCTCACCGATCCCCAGAAGGTGTTCGACAAAGCCGAAGAGATGGCCGCCCGTTACAAGCAGATGCTGCTTGAGCAGGCTGAAACTGAACCGATGGGTGTCACCCTCGATTGAGTCCTGCTCTGATTTCCTCCCATGGCCCAGCTTCTGCTGCGCGGCGTTCCGCTGGGCACCATCGAAGCCGTTCTGTTTGACAAGGACGGCACCCTGAGCCACAGCGAACCAAACCTGGCGCGCCTTGCTCAATCAAGACTGCTGGCATGCCTGGAAAGGGTGGGCATGGAACGCCGCCCCTCGCTGCGGGATCTGCTCATTCGGGCCTATGGCCTCAAAGGAGAGCAACTCGATCCCGCCGGCATCACGGCGGTGGCCAGCAGATTCCACAACCTGATCGCCACCGCCACAGCCTTCTCCCAGGTGGGCTGCGGCTGGCCTGAAGCCCTCAGCCACAGCGAAGCAGTGTTCAGCGGCACGGAAGCGGAAGCCGATCCCGGCGGCGGGCTGGCGACAGCACGAACTGTCGCCCCCACCACCGCCGGGCTGGGCCGTCTTCTCGCAGATCTCGATCAGGCTGGCGTCATCCTCGGAGTGATCAGCAACGACCAAACCCACGGCATTGAGAGCTTTCTTGCCGCCCATGGCCTCGCCCACCACATCCGCGGCATCTGGAGCGCCGATCACCACCCCACCAAACCGGATCCCGTAGCCGTTCTGCGCTTCTGCTCCCAGCTGGGAGTCAACCCTGCGGCCAGCGCCCTGATTGGTGACTCCAACAGCGACCTGAGCATGGCTGTCGCCGCCGGCCTGCCCCATGCCCTCGGCTACACCGCCGGCTGGGCCAACAAACCAGTCCTGGCCGCTGGGCACCCCCTGATCGATCATTGGTCGGAGCTCACCGTGAGCTGAGGGTTTGCAGATCCAAACCTGGCAGGTTTCACCGTTCCTGGCCGTGAATCTGGGATAGGCTCCACGCCAATCCACCCCGCAAGATTCAGGAATGGGCCGCTACGTTTTCACGTCTGAATCGGTAACGGAAGGCCACCCCGACAAGATCTGCGATCAGATCAGCGATGCTGTTCTCGATGCGATTCTCAGTGTGGATCCACTCAGTCGAGTCGCCTGTGAAACGGTCGTCAACACCGGTCTGTGTCTGCTCACAGGCGAAGTGAGCACCACCGCCAAGGTGGACTTCACAACCCTGGCCAGAGGTGTGATCGAAGAAATCGGCTACAGCGGTGCCCGGGCCGGCGGCTTCGATGCCCACAGCTGCGCCGTGCTGGTGGCGATGGATCAGCAATCCCCGGACATTGCCCAGGGTGTGGACGAGGCCGACGACCACGACGGCGATCCACTTGACAAGGTGGGAGCAGGCGACCAAGGGATCATGTTCGGATTCGCCTGCGACGAAACCCCTGAACTGATGCCACTGCCCATCAGCCTGGCCCACCGCCTGGCCCGCAGCCTGGCCGAAGTTCGCCACAACGGCACCCTTCCCTATCTTCTGCCCGATGGGAAAACCCAGGTGAGCGTTGTTTATGAGAACGATCAACCCGTAGCAATCGACACCCTGCTGATTTCCACCCAGCACGTGGCTGAGATTGATGGCATCAGCGATGAAGCCGGGATCCGCCAGCGGATTGCCAACGACCTCTGGGTTCACGTGGTTGAACCTGCCACTGCGGATCTGGCGATCCAGCCGGATCGAGCCTCCACCCGTTTTCTGGTCAACCCCACCGGCAAGTTCGTGGTGGGGGGGCCCCAGGGTGATGCCGGTCTCACCGGCCGCAAGATCATCGTCGACACCTATGGCGGCACAGCCCGGCACGGCGGCGGGGCTTTCTCAGGCAAAGATCCCACCAAGGTGGATCGCTCCGCTGCCTATGCCGCCCGCCACGTGGCCAAAAGCCTGGTGGCTGCTGGGCTCGCCAACAGGGTGGAAGTGCAGTTGAGCTACGCCATCGGCGTTGCGCGGCCGGTCAGCATCCTGGTGCAGAGCTTCGGCACCGGCAAGCTCGCCGACGACGACCTCACCGCCCTTGTCCAGGAGCATTTCGATCTGCGCCCCGGCGCCATCATCGAGTCGTTCGGGCTGCGTACCCTGCCTGGCGAACGGGGCGGGCGCTTCTATCAGGATGTGGCTGCCTACGGCCATTTCGGCCGTGGCGACTTGAATCTGCCCTGGGAAAACGTGGAGGCCACCGCCACCATGCTGCGTCAAGCCACCTCCGGACGGGTTGCCGCAGGGAGTGCTGCCTGATCAGGCTGCTGCCGATTGTCCCCCTTGCCCTGAATCAACGCCCGCCCCGCCCCTGGCAGCTGGGAGATTGGCCCTGGGCATCGACTTCGGCACAAGTGGGTTGCGCCTTGCCCTCGTGGATGGCCGGGGCAAACCCATCGCTGGAGCTGAACGGTCCTGTGCTTACCCACGCGCCTTCAGCGATCCAATCGGCTGGCTGATCGGCCTCAAGGCACTGGTGCTCAGCCTTTCCAGTGGCCTTCGCCAGCAGGTTGGTGCGATCTGTCTGGACGGCACGTCAGGCACGCTGCTGGCCTGTCGACCCGATGGCTCCAGTCTTGGCGAAGCTTTGTCCTATGCCCTCGCCTGTCCGGAGCAAGCGGAAGCCCTTCTGGCCCTGGTGCCGGGAGGAAGCCTGGCAGCAAGCCCCAGCAGCAGCCTGGCCCGGGCACTTCGGCTGCTGAGCCAGGGCTGGGGTGAACCGATCCTGCTGCGCCATCAGGCCGATTGGCTGATGGGCTGGCTGCTTGGCCATTGGCGCTGGGGCGAGGAAGGTAACAACCTGCGTCTGGGCTGGAATCTGCTGACGGGAAGTTGGCAGGGGAGCATCAGCCACCAGCCCTGGAGCGCCGCCCTGCCCCAACTGGTGCCCAGTGGGAGCCAGCTCGGTCCCTTGAGCCCTCTCGCCGGCAAGGAGCTGGACCTGCCTCTCGACTGCAGGGTGGTGGCAGGCACCACCGACGCGAATGCCGCCGTGCTGGCCGCCGACCCAAGGGATGGCGATGGAATCACCGTTCTCGGTACCACCCTGGTGCTCAAGCAGTTCGTTTCTGATCCGATCGAGGCGCCCGGGGTGAGCTGCCATCGAATCGGTGGACGGTGGCTGCTGGGGGGAGCCTCCAACGCCGGGGCAGGAGTGCTGCGTCGCTTTTTCAGCGATCACCAGCTTCTGGCGCTGAGCCGCCAGATCGATTCCAAGCGTCCCAGCGGTCTGAACCTGCGTCCCCTGCCGGCAAACGGAGAGAGATTCCCGATCGACGACCCAGGCCTGGAGCCGATCCTGGGGCCCAGGCCCGTCAGCGACGCGCTCTACCTTCAGGGGCTGCTGGAGGGTCTGGCCATGATTGAAGCCCAGGGGTGGCAGCGTCTCAGGGAGCTGGGCGCCCCGCCGATCCGACGGGTGATCAGCCTGGGCGGTGGGGCCAGAAATCCCCAGTGGCGCCAACTCAGGCAGCAGGCCCTTGGCGTGCCGGTGCTCAACAGGCCTGCCCTGTCCTCAGCCCTCGGCGCAGCGAAGCTGGCCTGGCGCGGCCGCGGCTGAATCACCTGCCGAACCGTGCCGTTCAGGCCCGAGGATGGGTGTCATTCACTTTGATCGGCACCACCGCCATGAACGAACGGATCCGCACCGTGGCATCGATGGGCCTGTTCGTCGTCCTGGCCGGGTTCGTGGCCTTCAGTGGACTCAGGCTTGCGGTCCTGCTCTGGCAACGATTCGGACTGGGATGAGGAAACACGGCAAGCCGGCACAGCGCCAGAATCGGAGTGCTTCTCACCTTCTGCGCCATGGCCTCCGATCCGCTCACTCCCGCTGTCAGCGCAAGGATCTGCCTTCACATGAACGACGATCACGGCGAGGCGGTGCTCTCTTATGCACGCCATTACGGCGGGATCAAAGCTGCCCAGGCGGCTCGGATGCTGGAGGTGCGTCCGGAGGCGATGGAGCTGGAGGTGGACGGCACCACCGTGGAGATCCCGTTCGACCATCCCCTCACCGACAGCGAAGATGCCCATCGAACCCTGGTGGCGATGCTGCGCGCTCTGCCGAGGGGCTGAGCGGCGACGCTGTCATCCAAATGGATCAGCCAGGGGAACACTGAGCAGGCCCCAATCCTCTGGCTGGAAGCCTTGATTCAGATCAGCTCCCTTCTCAAGGGCTGCCTTGAGCTCATCACTCTTCCCACTTGCGCCCTCTGTCATCAGCCTCTCGAAACGGCTCCGCCCCAGCCGCTCTGCAGCCATTGCCACAAGCGCCTGGAGCTGCCCGGCAACGGGCTGCAGGGAGAACAACCGCTTCCCTGGTGGAGCCTGGGCTGGTATCAGGGATCCTTTCGCCAGATGTTGCTGGGCCAGCGACGCACCCCGCGGCCGGACTGTCTACGAGGGCTGGCCGGAGCCCTGCGCCAGACAGTGCCTGCCGAGCTGATCGATCGGGCCGTGCTGGTGGCCATTCCCAGCTGGAAAAAACGGGGCTCCAATCCACTGCCAGACTTGATCTGCCAGGGGCTTGACCGGCCTGAGATCCAGCCCCTCAGGCGGCGGCGGCCCACCCTCGGCCAACACCATCTGAACCGAGCCATGCGGCTGCTCAACCAGGAGAACGCCTTCGTCTGCGAGGCTGCCAGCCGCCATGGAGAGATCCGGAACAGGCGGCAAAGGCCCGTGCTGCTGGTTGACGACATCCTCACCACCGGAGCCACCGCCGGAGCTGCCGCCTCGGCCCTGCAGGCTGAAGGGTTCCTGGTGGCAGGCCTGCTCTGCCTGGCCCGGACACCAGCCCCGGGCCGTGATCTAAGATCCATGGCTGCTACAGCTGTAGCAAGCCGGGATAGCTCAGTTGGTAGAGCAGGCGACTGAAAATCGCCGTGTCCCCAGTTCAAATCTGGGTCCTGGCATCCGCAAGAGTGGTCCTGAAACGTCTCCACACTGGCCTCTGGGTTCATGAGCGGGTCGGTGCCAGAGAATCCCGCAAGGCGCGCTGCGGTTAGCTGTTCCGGGCCCCCATCCCATTCGCCTGATCGCCAGATGCGTACCCCTCCCGAGCGCAATCCCAACCAGCTCTTCAACAATGCCGACAGCTTCGGCATTGTCTTTGATGAGGCCTGGCGCCGGCACAACCTGGAGAATCCGAACCATGCACTCAGCCGGGCGGAGAAGCTGGAGTTGATCCTGGGTCAGCTGGCCGGGCATCCATTCGCCGAGAGTTCACCGGAACTGATTCGCCAGGTGGCCGAATTTCGGCTTCGATTGCTGCGGCTCTGAGCGAGCCCATAGGATTTGAGGATGGACAGCTCCCTGCAGCGTCTGGTGCGGATGTTGAGCGCCGGCTTCAGCAACCAGGACCAGGCCTTCGACAATCCACCCCTGTACGCCCACATCCTGGTGCGGTTCAGACCGCTGCCCCAGCTGGCTCCAGGGTCTCTGCTGCTTGAGCAGGCCTACGCCTTCGCGCCGGCTGACCCTTACCGGATTCGGGTGCTGAGGGCCGTGCGGGAGGGGGACACCCTGCTGATCCACAACCAGGCCATCGAAGCTGAACGGCGCTTCTGGGGGGCAACGAGCGACCCAGGGCGCATGGCCCTGCTCGAAGCCAAAGATCTCCGTCCGCTGGAGGGTTGCTCCTACGTGGTCCGGGCAGTCGGCGATGGCTTCGTGGGCGAGGTGGAGCCGGGATGTCGTTGTCTGGTGGAGCGCAAAGGCTGCACCGCCTACCTGGTGAGCAGTTTCGAGCTTGATTCGGAAGGCATGCGCACCATTGACCGTGGCCACGATCCAACCACCCACGAGCAACTGTGGGGATCGGTGGCCGGACCATTCCAGTTTCGGCGCACCGATGACTTCAGCCAAGACATCCCTGCCGGCTGGCTCTCCAGCTGAGCATCGGTGCCGGCAGGCCATCCATCTGGCAGAGGTGCTGTGGCATGCAGCTGTGTCAAGAAGGCGGGTCATGAAGGTGTGTGATGGCCTGGGAGCCTGAGCGTTTGTGCTCACTAACCTGGGTTACATTCATGCCCCCCTTGTACCGATTCGCAATGGCCTTGACCCTGCTGGAAGCTCCCCCGTTCACCCAGAACGCCAGGGTTGAGAGCTTTCTTGTCGGCAGCGAAGAGGAGCCACGCCGTTCTCCAGAGGGGGCTACACGCAATCCTCAGGCCATGGATGAATTGATCGAGCGTGCTTATCGTCAGATCTTTTTTCATGCCTTCAAGGTAGACCGCGAGCCCGTTCTGGAATCAAGGTTGCGGCGTGGAATGATCACCACGAAACAATTCATCCGAGGGCTATTGCTATCTAGAAAGTTCCGCGAAGGCTTCTATCGCTGCAACAGCAATTACGTCATTGTCGAGCAGACGATCGGCAGGGTGCTGGGGCGGCCCGTCCATGGCGAACGGGAACGGATTGCTCTCTCCATTCTGATAGCTGAGAATGGATTGGAATGCTTTGTCGACAGGCTTCTGAACTCAGACGAATACCGCAGCACCTTCGGGGACGACGAGGTCCCCTATCAACGCTCCCGGGTGCTCGCCGGCAGACCTGGCGGGGAGCTTCCCTTCAACCAGCAAGCCCCCCGCTACAACGCTTACTGGCGCGACATCAGCGCCAAGCGGGCCCCTTCCAGCCCATTTGTCGGTGGTCAGATGTCGGCTGCCTGGGCGGGTGGAAAGCCTCCCAAGTTTGCCCAAACAGCCTGGCTGGCTTTCGCCGCTATTGGCGGACTGGAGCTGGTGAGGATTGTGATCACCACCGGCGCAGCCATGCTGAGCACCGGATCGCCCGGAGGCTGATCCCACCCGCGCCAGGCAACGAACCTGTTCTGTTCAGGCGCTGAGCTCATCCATGAACGGCTGCTCAACCTCCTCTGGAAAAGGATCGAGGCCGAGTGCCTGCTGGGCTTCCCCGTCTTCTGGATTTCTCGGCATCGGCACAGGCTGGGCATGGAGAATCTGAAGCCGGGGCTGCCCTGGAAGCCCTGGCTGGAAAGGGGCCGGATCTTTCACCAAAAGGTTTTCGAGGCGCCCAAGCCTTTGCTCTGTCTGCTCAAGCAGGTCAAGCACCGCCTCGGAGCCGTCGACAGCGGAAAGCGAGGAACCATCCAACTGACCGAGATGCAGCTCGCAGCCTGTGAGCCGCTCCTCCAGTTCCAACAGGCGAAGGGTGAGCGCTTCGCTCAGCAGACTGAGCGATTGAAGTTGCTCGCTGAGGCGCTGGAACCAGGGAAGGTTGGACGGGGTCAACGTCATTGGCCGGTTGGAGCGCTGTTATCGAGATGGTATCGGGATTGGATCGGCTCGCCAGGCCTGGATTTTGTAACGATTCCAAAAACCGACGACATCCCTGGAAGGAGACCCATAGGATTCCATAGCATTCAGTGTCCAACTAGGAAGGTGTAGCAAGAGAGCCCACCCTTCCAGCAACACGTTGCCCTCCCCCTTCCTCGGCCCACTCGCCCATGACACTCGTCAACGCTGCCTATCTGGGCATCGATCGGTTCACAAATTCCAGGGACAAGCAGGATTGGTCGAACGCCACCGAAGTCGACAAGGCCAGCCTGATCAGGGCTGTCTACCAGCAGGTTCTTGGCTACCAATACGTCTTGAAAAGCGAGCGCCTCGAAGGGCCTGAATCCCTCTTCCGGCGTGGCTATCTCAGTGTTCGGGAGTTTGTGCGCCAGATTGCCAAAAGCAATCTTTATCGGCAACGCTTCTTTGAAAGCACCAATCCATATCGCTTCATCGAGCTGAACTTCAAGCACCTGCTGGGTCGAGCACCACAAAACAAAGGTGAAATGCTCCATCATTTCACGATCCTGCAAGAGCAGGGCTTTGATGCTGAAATTGATTCCTACCTTGATAGTGCTGAGTATCAGGATCGCTTCGGGGAAGATCAGGTTCCTTTCCTGCATGGCTGGAACTACTCCGTGGGCCAACAGGGCCTTCAGTTCTCGTATCTTCTCCAACTGACCAGAGGAGTCGCAGCATCCATCAAGGGTGATCTGGCCAAGAATCAGTCCAGGCTGAATCCGTCCGTTCACAAAAGTGCCGCCATTCCGGTGGTCAGCCCCAATGCCAAAGGCTCTGGATTCCGCAAAGTCGAGGCGGATGGTGTCACCCGTATGGGCGTGGGCGCGGGCGAACAGGGTCGCACCTATCGCGTTGAAATCACAGGTTTCAACAACTACCGCCTGCACAAGCGCAGCAATCGGGTGCGCTTTATTCCCTTTGAAAAACTGTTGGAATACAATCAGCAGATCCACAAAGAGGGTGGACGAATTGCCAGCCTGACCCCTGTGAATTGATCACGACCATCCGTTCTCTTGCCTTTTCATCATGAAAGTTTCTGCAGGTACCCGGGGAAGCAGTTTCAGCAGCAACCGGCAGGTCACCATCACGGTCACCGGCTTGGTCAACAACAGCTATGTGCGCAGTTCCGACTGCACCATGCAGATTCCATACATCCGCATGAATGACACGTTGCGCTTGGTCAACCGTCTTGGTGGCAAGGTCACCGCCGTGACCGTCAGCGGTGGCGACATCGCCGCTGTGGCACCACCCGCCCGCAAATCCAAAAAGCGCGCCGAGAACTGATCAACTCTGTTTGCTCCATGCCAGGCATCACCCCCCAGCGGGGTGATTTTTTTTTGCCAATCAGGCGGCGAAGGGTGGGGCTCTCCTGGAGCGAGCAGAACAGAACCCCCTCCCACCGGGCAGAGCTTCCCGGGGATTCCCCGCTGCACGAGAAAATCGGGATGAAAATCTGCTCAGGTTGATACACTGGCTGGTAACTTAAGCTTAAAACCGCTCAGATAGCCACCTGAGTACTCCCTAAGACCCTCTGCAAGACAGGGGCCTTGCCATTCCGGTGACCGTTTGTTACGCCTTCCGCACAATTGACAGGCCAAGTCCAACAATACCTATGTCCAGTCGGGGGTCACCAACTGAGGCCTGACGCTCAGGCCAACGTCGGACGCAACTGACTCGGCGATTGAAAAGGATTCAATTCTTTTCTGCCTTTCAACCAACTCCCGGCCCAATCTTTCGAGAACAGGAGCTTTCAAGACATGTTCGACGCCTTCACCAAGGTCGTTGCCCAGGCTGATGCCCGCGGCGAATTCCTCAGCCCATCCCAGATCGATGCCCTGGCCTCGGTCGTTGCTGACAGCAACAAGCGCATGGATGCCGTGAACCGGATCACCTCCAGCGCTTCCAGCCTCGTCACCAACGCGGCCCGCGAGCTCTTCGCTCAGCAGCCCGCCCTGATCGCACCCGGTGGCAACGCCTACACCCACCGCCGCATGGCCGCCTGCCTGCGTGACATGGAGATCATCCTCCGCTATGTCACCTATGCCGTCTTCACCGGTGATGCTTCCGTCCTGGAAGATCGCTGCCTCAACGGCCTCCGCGAAACCTATCTCGCCCTCGGCGTGCCTGGCGCTTCGGTGGCAGAAGGTGTCCGCAAGATGAAGGATGCCGCCCTCGGCCTCGTCAACGACCGCAACGGCATCACCCCCGGTGACTGCTCCGCCCTGGTCTCCGAAATCGGCACCTACTTCGATCGCGCCGCCGCCGCTGTCGGCTGATCCTTCTTTTCCTTCGATTCCCCTTCCTCTCCTTCCACCATGTCGAAGACTCCACTCACCGAGGCCGTTGCCGCCGCCGACTCCCAGGGTCGGTTTCTGAGCAACACCGAGCTCAATGCCGCCTTCGGACGCTTCGAGCGCGCCAAGAACGCTCTGGAAGCCGCCAAGGCACTCACCGCCAACGCTGATTCCCTCGTCAACGGCGCCGCCCAGGCCGTTTACAACAAGTATCCCTACACCACCCAGCAGCAGGGACCCAACTACGCCTCCACCCCGGAAGGCAAGGCCAAGTGCTCCCGTGACATCGGTTACTACCTCCGTCACATCACCTACTCCCTGGTGGCTGGTGGCACCGGCCCCCTCGACGAGTACCTGATCGCCGGTCTGGATGAAATCAACCGCGCTTTCGAGCTCTCCCCCTCCTGGTATGTGGAAGCCCTGAGCTACATCAAGGCCAACCACGGCATCGCTGGTGATCCCGGTGTGATCGCCAACAACTACATCGACTACGCCATCAACGCACTCGTCTGAACTCCTGATCCGAAGCGGGAATGCGCGATCTCCTGTCACATTCTCACTTCTGAACAGTGCTCTGAACAGTGCAAAGGAGGCCATCAGGCCTCCTTTTTTGTAGGTGTTCCTGAGTTCTGATCTGCTTGCCCCTCTCCCCACGACCCGACACCATGACACTTGTGAATGCTGCCTATCTGGGCATCGACCGCTATTCCAATGATCGCGGTAATGAAAACTGGTCCAATGGATCTGATCAAGATAAAAAGCGCTTGATCCGTGCTGTTTACCGTCAGGTTTTTGGCTATCAATATCTGATGGCAAGTGAGCGCCTTGAAGGCGCAGAGTCCCTTTTCAACAATGGGTTCCTAAGCATCCGCGAACTCGTTCGGATGATGGCCAAGAGTGGCCTCTATCGCGAAAAATTCTTTGAAAACTCTAATCCTTATCACTTCATTGAACTGAACCACAAGCATCTGCTGGGTCGAGCGCCCCAGAGCAAAGCAGAGATGTTGCACCATTTCACGATTCTCCAGGAACAGGGCTTCGACGCTGAGATTGATTCCTATATCGACAGCTCCGAGTATCAGAATCGCTTTGGCGAGGAAGTGGTTCCCTATCTGCATGGTTGGGACTACTCCACAGGCCAGGTTGGTCGCCAGTTCTCCTGGCTGATGCAACTCACGCGCGGAGCCGCCGCCTCAATGAAGGGTGATTCGTCGGGCTACAACTTCCGGCTCGGCAAAGCTCTCCATCAGGACAGGGCGGTCCCAGTGGTGAGCCCAAATTCGAAAGGGGCATCCTTTCAACCCACCAAAGTGGCCAATGAATCAATCACCCAAATGGCCCAGGGTATTGGCCAGAAGTCCAGGATGTATCGAGTGGAAGTCACCGGACTCACCAACTATCGACTGCACAAGCGCAGCAATACTGTTCGGTTTGTTCCGTTCAACAAGATGTTGGAATATCAACAGATGATTCATCGCCAAGGTGGCAAGGTGGCCAGCGTCTCCCCCGTGAGCTGAACTCGGCGCCCTGACACAGGACCGCAGAGGTCCTGAGATCGTTTCCCTCCCGGCCCGGCAACTAACCTTGCCGGGCTTTTTTTCAGCGATCTCCTGTCGGTGACAGGCGGAAACTCCACGGATTACATGTCGACACACGCAACCACTTCAGCCCTTGGTGACCCTTTGTGAACTTCTCGACAATGAAGGGAATTCCCAGGGAGACTGCATAAAGTCGATCGGGCTAGTCCGGTCGTCATTTCAACCAACTCCCGGCCCAATCTTTCGAGAACAGGAGCTTTCAAGACATGTTCGACGCCTTCACCAAGGTCGTTGCCCAGGCTGATGCCCGCGGCGAATTCCTCAGCCCATCCCAGATCGATGCCCTGGCCTCGGTCGTTGCTGACAGCAACAAGCGCATGGATGCCGTGAACCGGATCACCTCCAACGCTTCCAGCCTCGTCACCAACGCGGCCCGCGAGCTCTTCGCTCAGCAGCCCGCCCTGATCGCACCCGGTGGCAACGCCTACACCCACCGCCGCATGGCCGCCTGCCTGCGTGACATGGAGATCATCCTCCGCTATGTCACCTATGCCGTCTTCACCGGTGATGCTTCCGTCCTGGAAGATCGCTGCCTCAACGGCCTCCGCGAAACCTATCTCGCCCTCGGCGTGCCTGGCGCTTCGGTGGCAGAAGGTGTCCGCAAGATGAAGGATGCCGCCCTCGGCCTCGTCAACGACCGCAACGGCATCACCCCCGGTGACTGCTCCGCCCTGGTCTCCGAAATCGGCACCTACTTCGATCGCGCCGCCGCCGCTGTCGGCTGATCCTTCTTTTCCTTCGATTCCCCTTCCTCTCCTTCCACCATGTCGAAGACTCCACTCACCGAGGCCGTTGCCGCCGCCGACTCCCAGGGTCGGTTTCTGAGCAACACCGAGCTCAATGCCGCCTTCGGACGCTTCGAGCGCGCCAAGAACGCTCTGGAAGCCGCCAAGGCACTCACCGCCAACGCTGATTCCCTCGTCAACGGCGCCGCCCAGGCCGTTTACAACAAGTATCCCTACACCACCCAGCAGCAGGGACCCAACTACGCCTCCACCCCGGAAGGCAAGGCCAAGTGCTCCCGTGACATCGGTTACTACCTCCGTCACATCACCTACTCCCTGGTGGCTGGTGGCACCGGCCCCCTCGACGAGTACCTGATCGCCGGTCTGGATGAAATCAACCGCGCTTTCGAGCTCTCCCCCTCCTGGTATGTGGAAGCCCTGAGCTACATCAAGGCCAACCACGGCATCGCTGGTGATCCCGGTGTGATCGCCAACAACTACATCGACTACGCCATCAACGCACTCGTCTGAACTCCTGACACCAGTCAGCAGTTCGCCCCACGGCAACGATGGACCCCTTACGGGGTCCTTTTTTCATGGCGGGTGTGACTTTGGCTATCACGAATCAT
The DNA here is from genome assembly GCF_977927535.1 of Cyanobium sp. ULC082. Taxonomy (NCBI): domain Bacteria; kingdom Bacillati; phylum Cyanobacteriota; class Cyanophyceae; order Synechococcales; family Prochlorococcaceae; genus Cyanobium; species Cyanobium sp. ULC082. Next base: position 1,103,850 of record NZ_OZ376398.1, on the reverse strand, counting down.
GGATCTCAGGAAATCCTGACGGAAATGCTGATTAACGTGGGCTCTCCACGGCCTCGCTGAGCGACATCCGTGGAACCTTCCTTTCTCCACGTTGGCCCCATGGCATTACTTCAAGCGCCTTATCTGGGTATCGAGAGATTCGCCAATGACCGTGACAAAGAAAATTGGGCCCATGCCTCTGAGCAGGATAAGAACACCATCATCAATTCCGTGTATCGGCAGGTACTCGGGCAGCAATATCTCATGGATAACGAGCGGCTCACTGGCGCCGAGTCGTTGTTTCGAAACGATTACCTCACCGTCAGTGAGCTGGTTCGCACAGTGGCCAAAAGCGGCTTGTATCGCTCACGCTTCTTTGAGAATTGCAACGCCTACCGGTTCATCGAACTCAACCACAAGCATCTGCTTGGCAGGGCCCCCCAGAACAAGGCTGAGATGCTCCGCCATTTCACCATCCTTCAGGATCAGGGCTATGACGCAGAAATTGATTCCTACATCGACAGTGCCGAGTATCAAGGCCGTTTCGGGCAGGATGGGGTTCCCTACCTCCACGGTTGGGACTATTCCATCGGCCACGAAGGGCGCCAGTTCTCCTGGCTGATGCAACTCGCACGAGGTGCGGGAGCCTCGGTACGGGGAGATGCCGCCGGGAATCAGTTCCGCCTCGGCAATGCCCTTCATCAGGATCGCGCCTTGCCGGTGGTTGGACCGAATGCGTCAGGAGGATCTTTCCGGGCCAGGATCGGCTCCAGCTTCGGTGATGGAACCATCGGCGGCCCCCGTCGCTCCCCATCTGGAGCCCATCGCCAGGAGGGCCTCTGCGGGGCTTCCGGCAGCCGTGCCACCGGTGATGGAAGCAGGGCAACCGTGACGATCACGGTGAGTGGACTGGCCTGCAATGACGTTGTACGCAGTGCCGACTACGTGATGCGTGTGCCGTACACCCGCATGAACGAAGCGTTGCGGCGAGTCAACCGGATGGGTGGAAAGATCAGAAACGTCTCCGTTCGTTAACCTTCAGGCCCAGGGCAAGCCAACCATGGGGCAGGGTCTCAGGCCCCATGGTTTTTGCCTGGGGCGACCCGTTCTGTTGTTGGCAATTGCGAGGACGACCGCCATGGACGCGACCTCAGAACCGGAGCCGCCCAGCCCCCAGGCTGGCGGAGTTCCGATCACGGAGGAAGAGGCTCTGCAGCGTCTGCGTCAGACCGACGACCCGTCGCTGCAGTACTACGCCGCCTGGTGGCTGGGCAGGATGCGGAGCCGGCATCCGCACACCATCCCCCTGCTCTGTGCCGCCCTGGGCCAGCGACAGCCCAGGCAGCCAGAGGCGGGAGTGGAAAGCAACGCCGTCGCCCGCAACGCCGCCCGCGCCCTGGGGAAGCTCGGCGAAGCGGCGGCAGCTGGGGCTCTGCTCGCCGCCCTGGAAGATGACGATGACGGCCTGCGCGAAGCCGCGGCCAGGGCACTGGGGGAACTGGGCAGCCGGGAGGCGGTCCAACCCCTCTGCGCTCGCCTGGCAAGCGGGCCATCCGAGGCAGGAGCAGAACAGGCTGGCAGCAGTCGCCTGCAGGAACCGTGCGAGGCGATGCTCGAGGCCCTCGGCGAAATCGGCGTAGGCAGCCCAGCCGTGCTCGCCGTGGTGCAACCATTCACCCTCCACCCCAGACCCCTGATCCGCAGCGCCGCCTGCCGGGCCCTGTTGCAGCTGACCGGGGAGGCACACTGGGGCAACCTGTTGCTGGAGCTGCTCGTGCATCCCCAACTTCAGGTTCGCCGTGCCGCCCTGATGGATCTCGGTGCAGCCGGCTGGCGAGCCGGACTGGAGCCGATCCGCCGCACCCTGGCGGAGAACAGCCTCAAGCTGATCGCGCTGCGTGGACTGATCGAACAGGGGCCAGCGCCAGCAGAAGATTGTTCGGCGCTGAACGATCCCGAGATCAGGGCGGTGCTTGCCGCCATGGATGATCTGCTCTGAGCGACCGAGCCGCCCCCGCCCCGATGGCTTCACCCGACGATCCAGCCGCCCTGATCCAGGCCCTGCAGCAGGCGGACAGTCCCACCAGCCTCCTGCAGGCGACCAGAAACCTGGCTGCAGCCCGCTTTCCCGGCGCCGCCCTCGCCCTGGTCGAGGTGCTGGGTTTCAACAACCCCGGTGCTGCCGTCGCCGCCGTGGACGGACTGATCGCCCTGGGGCCGCAGGCGGTGGAGCCCTTGCTCGGCAACCTCGACGGACACAATTACGGAGCACGGGCCTGGGCGGTGCGCGCTCTCGCCGGGATCGGTGATGTGCGGGGTGTGGAGGTGCTGGAGAGGGCCCTGGCCACCGACATCGGCCCCAGCGTGCGCCGTGCCGCAGCCACGGGCCTGGGCAAGCTCAGGCTGGAGTCGCTGGAGACCGACAAACAGGCCGCCCTGCGTCTGCGTTGCCTGGAAGCCCTGCTGGCCGCCTGTGAAGACAGCGAATGGGTGGTGCGTTATGCCGTGGCCGTTGGTCTTGAGCAACTGTTGAGGCCGACGACAACCCGAGATGGGCGCCACCAGCGTGGCCTGGCCGGCCTGGCCGCGCTGGCCTCTGATGCGAGCGAAGACACGCCTGTGGTGCGGCTGCGCGCCGCCCTGGCCCTGGAGCGGTTGGCATGAGTACCCCCCAGCGCCTCCTGTTCGTCTGTCTCGGCAACATCTGCCGCTCCCCGGCCGCCGAAGGGGTCTTCCTGCATCTGCTGTCCAGGCAAGGGCTGGGGCACGCCTTCCAGGTGGATTCGGCAGGCACCGGTGGCTGGCATCAAGGCCAGCCGGCCGATGCCCGCATGCGGGCAGCCGCCACGCGGCGGGGAATCACCCTGCCCAGTCGGGCCCGTCAGATCGAGAGAGCGGATCTGCTTCGCTTCGATCACATTCTCACCATGGACAATGACAACCTGAGGGCCGTCTGGGGCCTTGCCAGGGGCGTGGACCATCAAGCCAGGATCGAGCCGATCACCCGTTACTGCCCCTCGCTCCAGATCACCGAGGTGCCTGACCCCTACTACGGCGGCGCTGGGGGTTTCGAGCAGGTGCTGGATCTGCTTGAGCACGCCTGCGCCGGCCTGCTCAAGGAGCTTCTCCACGACCACAGCTGAGGGACCGTTCAATCAGGAACGGGCCAGGCCTCCTCTGGAATTCTCTGGCGGAACAACATCACCAGCTCCGCGATCACCGCCTCCACTCCCATCCCATCGGTGACCAGCTCAACCGCATCGGAGGCCTGGAGCAGCGGGGCGATCGAGCGGGTCGAATCCAACCGGTCGCGTTCAGCGATCTGGGCTTCCAGCTCGGCCAGATCCGGCACCCCATAGCCCCGCTCACTGAGGTCATGGGCCCGCCGCCGGGCACGCTCCGCCGCTGTGGCGGTGAGAAACACCTTCAGATCGGCACCGGGGAAAACGGCCGTGCCGATGTCGCGCCCCTCGGCCACCAGCCCCCCCTTCTCGCCCATTGCCTGCTGCTGGCGGGTCAGGGCCTCACGCACACAGCCATGGGCCGCCACCGCCGACACCTGGGCCGTCACCGCAGGATCACGGATCGCCTTCGTCACGTCCTGGCCATTGACCCGCACCAGGAGGTCACCCTCGCCGGCTCCCTCCAGGCCCAGCTCCAGACCCGTCAGAAGAGCTTCGATGGCAGCAGCATCGGCCGGATCGACCCCGTGCCGCTGCACCCACCAGGTGACGGCCCGGTACATGGCACCGGTATCGAGATAGACCAGCCCCAACTGCCGTGCAAAGGCGCGGGTCACCGTGCTCTTGCCGGCACCGGCTGGGCCGTCGATGGCAACAATGGGCAGGCGGGGCATCAGCACAAGGTGATCGATCAGGCGCGTGGGGCCGCAGCGAACCGCCACAGCAAGCAGGGCGAGTCCCTGGCCTGACGGCAGCGTAGGCAGGGGCTGGAGGCTGGAGGGATCCACCAGATCCGCGTATTCCACGCTCAGGCCAGCCGCCTCCAGCTCCTGCCTGAGCTTCTCGACCAGGGCCTCACCAAGCGGCTCCCCTGCCGCAAGCCTGGCGCGAGCCGCCCGAAGCGCCGCCGGCAAGGCCGCGGCCTGAAGCCGTTCCCTGGCCGAGAGATAGCGATTGCGGGAGCTGCCTGCCAACCCATCGGGCTCCCGCCAGGTGCGACATCCGCGCACCTCAACCGGCAGACCCAGGTCAGCCACCATCCCCCTGAGGATCACCAGCTGCTGCCAGTCCTTCTCGCCGAGCAGAAGGCAGTCAGGTCGGATCAGGCCCAGCAGCCTTGCCACCACCGTGGCGACACCTTCGAAATGGCCAGGGCGGGCGCGGCCACAGAGCGTGGACGTCAGGCGCGGCGGAGGGATCACCCGGGTGATCCTGACCGCGCCGGAAGGGAACAGCTCCACTTCGCTCGGAGCGAACAGAGCATCGGCACCGGCGTTTTCCGCTGAGCGGCAGTCGGCCTCCAGATCCCTGGGATAGGCAGCAAAATCCTCGCGAGGGCCGAACTGCAGCGGGTTGACGAACAGGCTGACCAGAACCCTCGGCTCCAGGGCATCACCGCCGGAACCGGATCGGGGTTGAAGGGCGCTGCGGATCAGCCCGAAATGGCCGGGATGCAGCGCCCCCATGGTGGGGACGAAATGAAGCGGCCGCTGACGCCGCTGGGGGTGCCCGCACCAGCGGCGCAATTCATCACAGGTTCGCAGCAGGATCACAGGAGATTGGAGACGAAGCTCAACCTCCAGCCTGGTAGAGCGAACCTACTGAAGGACTTCCAGGCGCACCTGGGCGATCCCGCTGGCGGTGAGCCCGAGTTTCTGGGCAGCTCCGTGGGCCAGATCGATCACACGATTGCCGTGGAAAGGCCCCCGATCATTGATACGGACCTCGGTGCTGCGCCCGTTCCACAGATTGGTCACCCGCACCCGGGTGCCGAACGGCAAGGTGCGATGGGCAGCGGTCATGGTGCCGGGGCGGAAGACTTCACCGTTGGCGGTCCGATTGCCGAAGAAGCCAGGGCCATACCAGCTGGCTTCACCGCTGCTCACATGCTTGACACGGCGAGGCTGGGGGACCGGAGCGATCGGCTGGGGAACTACCGGACGAGGCTTCGGCTCCAGGCTGGGCTCAGGCTGAACCTCCCTGATGGCGACATCGCCGGAGGGTGCCTGAGCCGGATTGAAGGGTTCAACGGGTTGCACCATGGCGACCAGCTGTGGATTGCCGGAGCGGCTGCCATCGGCGAGCGCAGGAATGGCAAGACCACTGCCGGAGAGCAGAAGCGCGAGGGCGCCGAGCGAAAGGTTGGAAGACATAACAAGCGGAAAACGCTGCCTACTGACAGCCACCGCTGATCAATCAGCGGCCCATCAACGATCAATTCCTCTCGAATGAAATGGCTGAGAGGAAGCAATCAAGCGATGGAGTTCCTGGCGAAAAACAACGACGAGTGGAACTTAATGGCATTCCTGAAATCCTGGGTGCTGCAAATTGGCGCCAAGTAATGATCAGGAATCATCATCATTGCCGACATCGCCCACCAGGACAGTGCCAGGACCGGCCACAGCGTTGCCGGATCGATCAGCGAATCGGATCGGACACATCAGCAGAACTGATCTTCATGTGTGCCAATTCTGAAGTTGTCTACTGTTGTTGGCGCCGTCTTGCCTTCCTGGGGCACGAGGACCGCCGCCTTCCATCAGAGGATCAGCGGGTTGCAGCGATGTCCTCACCGACCTGAAGCCATGGATTACCGCACAGCAGGAGTGGACGTGGCCGCAGGCAGGGCCTTCGTCGAGCGGATTCGAACCAGTGTGGAGTCCACCCGTCGCCCCGAAGTGCTGGGCGGCCTCGGCGGCTTCGGTGGCCTCTGCCGCCTGCCGGCCGGCATGCGCAAGCCCCTGCTGGTGGCAGGCACCGATGGGGTGGGGACGAAACTCGAGTTGGCCCAGGCCCACGGCCACCACCATGCGGTGGGCATCGACCTGGTGGCGATGTGCGTCAACGACGTGATCACCAGCGGTGCCGACCCACTCTTTTTCCTCGATTACATCGCCACCGGCAAGCTCACGCCCGCCGCCATGGCCGCCGTTGTGGAGGGAATCGCCACGGGCTGCCGTCAGAGCGGCTGTGCCCTGCTGGGGGGGGAGACGGCCGAGATGCCGGGCTTCTACGCCCCCGGTCGCTACGACCTGGCCGGCTTCTGCGTCGCCGTGGTGGAAGAAGACGAACTCATCGACGGCAGCCAGGTGGTCGCTGGCGATCGCATCATTGCCTTGGCCAGCAGCGGCGTCCACAGCAACGGGTTCAGCCTTGTCCGGCGCATCCTCGAAGCGCGGGAGGTTCCGCCTGACTGCCAGCTGCCCGGCAGTGACCAGACCGTGATCGAGGCCCTGCTCCAACCGACGCGCCTCTACGTCCGGGTGGTGAAAGCCCTGCGGGAAGCGGGGATCCATCCCCATGGCATGGCCCACATCACCGGCGGGGGCTTGCCGGAAAACCTGCCCCGCTGCCTTCCCGAAGGCGTTCACGCCCGGATCGATGCCAACAGCTGGGAGCGGCCTGCCTTGTTCCGCTGGCTTCAGCAGCAGGGAGAGGTGCCCGAGCCGGATCTCTGGAACACCTTCAATCTCGGCGTGGGCTTCTGCCTGGTGGTTCCCGAGCAGGACCAGTCCGCCGCGATCGCCCTCTGCGCCGAGCTGGGTGTGGGCGCCTGGTGTCTTGGAGCCGTCGAGCCCGGACCTGCCCCCGCGCAAGGGCTGGAGGGCCTGCCCCTTGAACCGCCATCCCCCCCAACCACGGCTGGGCCAGTCGGCATTGGATGATGGTGCTGTCGACAACGTCAGCGGTTGGGCACAAGCCAACTTCCCCTGACTGGCAGCAACCGGATATCCGATGACTTCAACCAATGGACGCCTCACCCGGCGGCGCAGCTCCGCAGGCCCCTTACCCCCAACCCCCGCCGATCAAGGGAGGTCACACCCCATCCCAGTCCGATGCGGGCCACCTTCCTGACCCTCAGGGACCACGGCAAGGTGTATGTCTCGGATCTGCCCCGCCTCTCCGAGGGCCAGCTCAACCTGATCGGCCAGGAAGCCCGCGAAGTGCTCGAGAGCCTGACCCGGCGCCTGCAGGAACTTGCCCAGCAGTTGGTCCTCTCCCCCCTGGAGCAGGAAACCCGGATCAGGGCCACCACCAAACGGGATGTGACCGAGCGCTTCATCCGCTCGATCGAGGAGGAACAGGAGCAACGGCGCAACAACCCGGCCCTGCAGGGGGCGGCCCAGGAGTCCATTGCCCGGACCTTTCTGGAACTGGCCAGGCACCGGCTCCCCGGCAACACCTTCGAATCCCTGATGCAGGAAGCGATCGCCAGCTGTGATGGCGATGACGGCGACAGCCATCCCGAGGCGGCCGGCGAGCCGCTCAGGCTGAGCGCCGCACCGCCGAGGCCAGCTCTGGTCAACCTGCCGCGGCCCGCTTCGCTGCCGGTCGTGCTCAGCCCTGACCCCACGGCACCCCGGGCGGTGGGCTGAGTCAACCGGACTGGAACGGATTGGCCGGCATCCCCACAGGCAAGGCGAAGGCCAGTCGATCCAGGCCGGCAACCTCCGCATCGCTGAGCGTCCAGGCCAGGGCAGCGGCAGCCATCTCGGCCTGGGCCACACTGCGAAGCCCAGGAATCGGCAGGGCGCCATGGGAGCGGCACCAGTTGATCGCCACCTCCGCCACCCTGGCGTCGTGCGAGCTGGCGACACGACGCATCTCCACCAGCAAGGGCTCGATTCTCGGCAGCAGACGCCTGTACAGCAGGCCGCGCGGACCGCGGGGCAGCGGTTGTCCCTGTCCGGTGGCATCGGTGAGCAACCCCAGAGCAAGGGGGCTGTAGGCAATCAGCTCGATACCGGTCTGGCGACACAGGTCGGCAAGGCCGCCGGGCGCCACCGGTTGCGGTGACAGAAGGGAGAGCTGCACCTGCAGGCTGGCCAGAGGGAGGCCTCGCTCGCCGAGCAACCGCTGGAGCTCGCCCAGGCGCCTCGGCCCCACATTCGAAACGCCGACACTGGCCACGGCGCCCCGTTCGACCAGGTCGGCCAGCCCCTGGAGCAGGGGACCTTCCTGCCAGGGGGCATAGCGGGCCGTGCTCCAGTGCAGTTGCACCCTGTCGAGCTTCCCCTCCAGGCGCCGGAGCGAGGCCGCGAAGGGACGTGCGAAGCCCTGGCGGCCCAGGCGCCAGGGAAAGGGGGCCAACTTGGTGGCCACACAGAGGGCCTCTCGCTGCTGCGGAGCCAGGGAGGCCGCAAAACGGCCCAGCAAAGCTTCGCTGCGGCCATTGAAACGGCCTGTCCCGTAGGAATCGGCCGTGTCGAAGAAACGCAGCCCCAGCTCGATGGCTCGATGAAAGGTGGCCTCAAGAGCCTGGTCATCCCGCTCGGGTCGGTAGCCCCAGAGGAACTGATTTCCCCAGGCCCAGGTGCCCACTCCGATCGAAGGCTGGCCGGCGGGAGCCGGAGGCGAATGCCCGGTCGCTGAAGCCACCACCTTCGCAACACCCATCGCAGCGCAGCTCCCAGCCTGTTGACGCCATGATCATCTTCTCCGCCATCGACGCCTGGACCCGCACGCTCCACCCTCCCGCCTTGAGCCGGCAGGAGCTGTTCCATGCCAGCCCGCCGCACCCGCCAGCGATGCTGTGCTCTGCCATCACTGCGGCCGCACCGCCAGCAATGGCCGCCGGTGCCAGGGATTCTGCGTGGCGGATGCCGAGACCTGATCCGGGCCGCAACCGAGAATGGGTGCAATGGATCGATCAAGCCTCCTCGCCATGCCTGGACCCATGCCTCGATCCATGCACTGCGCCGCCCTGCTGAGCCTCCTGGCCGGCAGCGTGGCTGTTGCAGCCGCCGCCAACGCCGAACCCCGAACCACCCCGCCGAGCGACCCGATCGGCCGGTTGCAGCTCGCGGCCCGCACCTGCAGCAGCAACCTGGCAGAAGCCCCCCAGGCCCCCTGCAGTTCCGTGCAGTTCGAGCAGCAGACGGGCCAGCTGACCATTCGCTTCATCAGTGCGGGCCTGCAGCCGGAGGAGAGCAACCAACTCGTCTTCGTGGGGGTGTTGGCGCCCGGCAGCCCACCGATGGACTGTCAGCAGGGCCGCTGCCAGCTCAGGGAAGCAATCAGCACCACGGTGGCCAGCGTCAGTGAACGGAGCTTCGATGGCCGCGGTCTGGCCAAGGGGTTGCCCCAGGCCTGGCCTGCCAATGGGAGCTGCCAGGTGGAAAGAAACCAGGTGCGCTGCAAAGCCAGGGCCCTGAGCCAGGAACTCTGGAGCGCCGAGGCCGGCTTCTGACCCACGACCGCAGCCCAGATCCCCCAGGAACGATCAGAAGAGAGGCGGCACCCAGATTCGAACTGGGGATAAAGGATTTGCAATCCTCTGCCTTACCACTTGGCCATGCCGCCGCGCCGGGAGCAAACTCCCTGAACCGGATCGTATCAGCCATGGCATGCACTCCCGTCTGCTGGTCCTGAGCAACGGCCACGGGGAGGATCTGATCGCCCTGCGGGTGATCCGGGCCCTGCGCCAACGCCGACCGGACCTGGAGCTGGTGGTTCTGCCCCTGGTGGGCCAGGGGCTCGGCTTTGCATCTGCGGAAGCCGCCGGTGAACTGGCCCTGGTCGGTCCCAGGCGCCCACTGCCCAGCGGAGGATTCAGCAACCAGAGCCTCAGGGGATTGCTCGCCGACCTCCGGGCGGGGCTGCCCCTGAACAGTTGGCGCCAGTTCCGGATCGTGCGCCGCTGGGGCCGCCGGGGCGATCCGATCCTGGCGATCGGCGATCTGCTGCCCCTGCTGCTGGCCTGGAGTGGCGGCTCTTCCTATGGCTTCATCGGCACTCCGAAAAGCGACTACACCTGGCGAAGCGGCCCAGGCAGGCACTGGCCGGATGATCGCTATCACCGCTGCAAGGGCAGCGAATGGGACCCATGGGAGTGGGCGTTGATGCGCACCGCCCGCTGCCGGCTGGTGGCCATGCGGGATGGCTTGACGGCACGGGGATTGCTCCGTCGAGGTGTGCAGGCCCTGGCACCTGGAAACCCGATGATGGATGGGTTCACGCCGCTGCCCGTGCCGCCGGCGCTGGCCCGCCAGCGCCGAGTGGTGCTGCTGGGCGGCAGTCGCCTGCCCGAAGCGCTTCGCAACGTTCAACACCTTCTCCAGGCCCTTGCCCTGCTTCGCCACCAGGGGCCCATCGTGGTGCTCTGCCCCACCGGGGCTCGACCAACAGCCGGGGAACTGGCAGCGGTCCTGCGGCTGGAGCGGTTCGTCCCCACCGCCCCGCCTGAAGGATGCGGGGCCAGCGCGGCCTGGCAACGGGGGGAGCAGATGCTGCTGATCGGGGAAGGATGCTTCCAGCGCTGGGCGCCCTGGGGGGAGATTGGACTGGCCACGGCCGGCACCGCCACCGAACAACTGGTGGGCCTGGGCATTCCGGCCCTGTCCCTGCCGGGGCCGGGGCCCCAGTTCCAGAAGGCATTCGCCCGGCGCCAGAGCCGCCTGCTGGGTGGAGCCGTGCGGGTCTGCCCCACCTCGCAAGCCCTGGCCGAGCAGCTTGCCCGGTTGCTGGCATCCCCCTCCGAACGTCGCGCCCTCGGGCGGATCGGCCAGCGGCGCATGGGCAAGGCAGGGGGCAGCGAGCGGCTGGCCGGCCTGGTGGAGAGGAAACTGCTGGACCGGCAGCAGGGATGATGACCCTTCAGACCTGCCCGTGACCCGCCAATGCCCGCCCCCATCGATCGGGCCTACGCCACCGTTACCGGCAATCTGGCCAGCCTGCTTGGGATCAGCATCGCCTCGGCAAGGCGCCGGGTCGATCAGCAGGCCGCCCGTGAAGAGATCCGGGATGCCGGCGGGCGGGTGGCGATCGCCGAGCGGATGATCGAACAGGCGCGGGGCTCAACCCAGGCCCAGACCCGCTTACTGGATTCGCTGCTGATTGCCGAAACCGATGAGGCGAACTATCTCGACGAAGACTGAGGCGCAGCGGCGCCATGCCCTGGCGCACGCCCCTCAGTGCTCGAAGACCGAACCGAATCGGCGCCGATCCAGTTCCGAGAACACCGGGATGCAGGCGAAACAACGCCGGGCCAGCTCCAGGCGTTCCTCCCGCTCCAGAATTGCGGTCAGGCGCTCGTAGGCCGGCAGCAGAAAGCGCACATCATTGGCGGCATAGGCCAGCTGCGCTTCCCCCAGCTCCTCCACCCGGCCCCAGTCACTGCTCTGGGCCTGTTTGTCGAGTTCCACCCCCACCAACTCCTGCACCACCTCCTTGAGGCCATGCCGGGAGCTGTAGGTGCGGGCCAGGCGGCTGGCCACCTTGGTGCAGAACAACGGCGCCACGGCGATTCCGAGCCCTTCCCCCAGGGCCGCCACATCGAAGCGGGCGAAATGGAACACCTTCTCGACCGTGGTGCTCTCCATCAGTTGCTGGAGCCGCGGAGCCGCCTGCTGGCCGCGGGCGATGCGGATGCAGCAGACGTTGTCGCGAGCGTCGGCGATCTGGACCAGGCAGAGACGATCGCGGCCATGGACCAGCCCCATCGCCTCGGTATCGACCGCCAGGGCGGGAGCCGTTGAGAGCAGGGCCAGCCACTCGGAATCGAGATCGGTGTCGAAGACCGCAAAGCGGGCAGGGGGGGTGGGGGAAGCGGAGGCCATCGCACAAAACGGCAACGGCTGCCATCGTCGCCTCCAGCGCCGCCTGGGCCAGGATGAAACCATCTGCGGCCGACCGTCATGCCCGTTGCCCTGGGCTCCACCTTGCTGCTCACCCTGCTGATGACCGTGGGGCTGGTGTTTTTCCTGCGGGCAGCCAGCAAGGACCGAACGACCGTTGTGGAGGTGCATTCCCCCAGGCCCGCCCTCGACGTGCTGGAGGGTCTCAACCAATGGCTTCTGGAACGGGGCTGGCAGGCTGAAGCGGGTGATCCTGAACGGAGGCTGCTGCGGTTTCGGGGCCAGGTGGCCTCCAGCCTGCCGCTTGCCCTGCTGTTGTCACTGCTCGGTGGAGTGGGAGGTGCCTGCTTAGGCCTGGTGCTCAGGCAGCTGATCGGCGGCCAGACCTGGTGGCCCCTGTCCCTGACCCTGCTGGGCCCCCTGGCCGGATGGATCTACCGGCGACGGGCCGCTCGCCTGGAGCAGGTGGAGCTCCGCCTGATCAGCGAGGACGGGGCTCCAGACAGCAGGCTGCAGTTGCGGGCCCACCGGGATGAGTTGATCGCCCTGGAACTGGAGATGGCTCCCAGCCTCCAGCTCTCCAGTGATGGCTCCCTGCTCAGCTCACCGATCTGATCCCTGCCGTGCGCCCCTCTCCTGGCTTCCAACTGGCGTTGCTGGCCCTGCTCAGCCTCATCCTCGCCACGGCGGTGCGGGCTCCGGCGATTCCAGCGATCGACCCACTCACCGGACCGCGGGCAGCGCTCAACAAAGACTGGATCGGCCGCGCCGTCCTCCCCGAAAACGCAGCGATCCTGGTGATGGCCGGCCACGCCGACTCCCAGGCGATGGCGGGTGCGGGCACCCCCGGCGAAGCGGTCGCCCGCTTCGGGGCGGCGCCGATGGATCCGCTGATCCGCGACGAACTCCACTGGAACCTGCTCACCGCCCAACGGGTGGTCAGCCTGGCTCAGCAACGAGGCCTGAACGTCAGCCTCTATGTGCCTCCGCAGCGCACCATCGCCGACGGCGACGATCCGCGCACGAACTGGAGTGTCGGCAAGGCCTTCGCCCAGGGTGGCGGCTACGCCCTTGAGATCCACTTCGACGCCTACGGCCCCGATGGCTTCGGCTCGGGCCTGATCCCCCCGCTGCATCGACCGTTCAGTCGCCTGGATGAAAGCCTTGCCGCTGCCTTCGGGGCCTATCCCGCCAACTTCAGGGAGGGGCTCGGGGCACCGCGGCGGGGGATCGCGATCCTGGAGATCGGCAAACTGGAGGGCAGCCTGGAGGCGGCCCTGCACGATCCGACCAGCCGCGAAGTGACCCTCAACGCGATCGCCACGCGGGTTGTGGACGCCTTTGCGGCGGGCCTCAGTCCACGGCCTGATGGGGCTGGCAACGTTCCCTGAGCGCGTCATCACCCAGCCAGTTCTGGGGACGGGTGAACAGATCGGTGAGCAGGGCCTCGCGACTGCCCGGCTCCGGCTGGTAGCCGTACTCCCAGCGCACCAGGGGAGGCAGCGACATCAGAATCGACTCAGTGCGGCCATTGGTCTGCAACCCGAAGATCGTGCCACGGTCGAAAACCAGATTGAACTCCACATAGCGACCGCGGCGATAGAGCTGGAACTGGCGCTCAGGCTCGCCGTAGGGAGTGTCCTGGCGCTTCGCGACGATCGGCCCATAGCTCGGCAGAAAGCCGTGACCGCAGGCCTGGGCCAGGGAGAACAACTGCTCCCAGCTCTGCTGTTGCACACCAGCGGCGGCGGCCCGCTCCGCGGCGGGACCCTCAGGGTCCTGGCCCTTGTAGAGCGCACCGGCCGGATCCTGGTAGTCGTAGAAGATGCCGCCGATGCCACGGGTTTCACCGCGGTGCTTCAGGTAGAAGTACTCGTCGCACCAGGCCTTGTAAACCGGGTAGAAGGCCGGGTTGACGCTGTCGCAGGCAGCTTTCAAGGTGCGGTGGAAGTGAATCGCATCGCTGAGAAAGGGATAGAACGGCGTGAGGTCGGCACCGCCCCCGAACCACCAGACAGGCCCGGCCTCGAAGTAGCGGTAGTTGAGATGCACCGTCGGCACATAGGGGTTGCGCGGGTGCAGCACCATCGAGGTTCCGGTGGCGAACCAGGGGTGGCCTTCGGCGTCGGGCCGCTGACTGAGGATCGATGGGGGAAGACGCTCCCCCTTCACTTCAGAGAAATTGACGCCGCCCTGCTCGAAGACGCGCCCAGCCGTCATCACCCGGGAGCGTCCACCGCCCCCCTCCGGCCGCTCCCAGCTCTCCTCCTGGAAGCTACCTTCTCCGTCGAGGGCCTCGAGGCCAGCACAGATGCTGTCCTGAAGCCCCATCAGCAGCTGCTTCGCCCGGGCCCTGGAATCGGGGGGAGGCGTCTCGAGCCCGGCCGGATCCGCTCCTGTCTGCTGGGCCACTGCGTTTCGCCTCACGGGTTGGTCAGCCACTCAGCATCACCCCCGGGGGGCGAGGAAATCCTGCTCACCTTTCCAGGTCACCCTGCCCCTCCACAACCTTTCGAGAGCCTCTGTCACGGGCATCACGCCTAGGATCGCCATTCGAATGAATGCCGAGGGGATGGCCACCGCTGATCAGGCGCTTGAGGCCTTGAACCATCTGCACGACGCCGGCAGTGGTCGAACCCTTCTCGATCTGGGCTGGATCGGCCAGGTGCGGGTCCACGCCAGCCGGGCTGTGTTCCGCCTGGCCCTGCCCGGCTATGCCACGAGTCAGCGGGAGCGCATCGCCGCCGATGCCCGTGCTGCCCTGCTGAAGCTCGAGGGCATCGATGACGTGCAGATCGAAATCTCCCAGCCTGAGGCCCCTGATTCCGGCCACGGGCATGGTCATGGCCCCCCCAGCGGGTCCTCTTTGCCTTCCAAGCAGGGCATCCCAGGGGTGAAACGGGTGATCGCCGTGAGCAGCGGCAAAGGTGGCGTGGGCAAGAGCACCGTGGCGGTGAACCTGGCCTGTGCGATGGCGCGCCTGGGGTTGCGGGTCGGTCTGCTCGACGCCGACATCTACGGGCCGAATGTCCCCACGATGCTGGGGGTGGCCGATCGCACTCCGGAGGTGCGCGGCAGTGGCGACCAGCAGATCCTCACGCCGATCGAAGTCTGTGGTGTGGCGATGGTCTCGATGGGGCTGCTGATCCAGGAGAACCAGCCGGTGGTCTGGCGCGGGCCGATGCTGAATGGCATCATCCGCCAGTTTCTGTACCAGGTGGAGTGGGGCGAGCGCGATGTGCTCGTGGTTGATCTGCCGCCCGGCACCGGCGATGCCCAGCTCACCCTCGCTCAGGCCGTTCCGATGGCCGGAGTGGTGATCGTCACCACTCCCCAGAAGGTGTCGCTTCAGGACGCAAGAAGGGGCCTGGCGATGTTTCTGCAAATGGGCGTCAGCGTGTTGGGTGTGATCGAAAACATGAGTGTGTTCATCCCTCCTGATCGCCCTGATGCCCGCTACGCCATCTTCGGCTCCGGTGGCGGCGCCGAACTCGCCAGTGAAGCCAACGTGCCCCTGCTGGCACAACTGCCCCTGGAGCTGCAGGTGGTCGAAGCCGGTGACCGGGGCCTGCCGGTGGTGGTGGCCCAGCCCCAATCCAGCACCGCCGAGGCATTTATGGCCCTCGCCGAAACGCTGCTGCTGCCAAGCCTGAGCCACGCCTGAGCGTGATGTCCTCACGGAGCGGGCGGCGCAGTGTGTTCAGCCAGGCGCGCCCGGCCCGGCGCGCCTGGCTGCACGGGGTGGATCTGGTGCTGTGGGGAATCCCTCTGGCCATGACCTTTCTGGCCGGGATTCTGATCGCCAGCACCCAGCGTCAGGCCGATTACGCCGACTGGTACCAGCACTGGATCACCGGGGCGGTGGGGCTGGCCCTGGCCCTGCTGCTGGCCCGCCTGCCGTTGAGCCGGCTCAACGGCCTGCTCCTGCCTCTGTATGGCCTCACTGTGCTCAGCCTGATCAGCGTGCGCTTCATCGGCACCTCAGCCCTCGGTGCCCAGCGCTGGATCAACATCGCCGGCTTTCATGTGCAGCCATCCGAGTTCGCCAAACTCGGTGCGATCCTGCTGCTGGCGGGGGTTCTCTCCCGTTTCCCGGTCGAGCGGCCCGTCGACCTGCTGAGGCCGACGGGGGTGTTCCTGATCCCCTGGCTGCTGGTGTTCATCGAACCCAACCTGGGCACATCCCTGGTCTTCGGAGCCATCCTGCTGGTGATGCTGTTCTGGGCCGGGATGCCGTTGGCCTGGGTGATCCTGCTGCTCTCACCGCTCGCCGCGGCGATTCTGGCTGGCAGCTTCCCGCTGGCCCTGCTGGCCCTGATTCCCCTGATGGGAGTGCTCGCCTACCGCTCTCTGCCCTGGAAGCGCACCGGCCTGGCGATCGTTCTGGCGATTCAGGGGCTGGCCTCCCTGCTCACCCCCTACCTCTGGCAGCATGGGCTGAAGGGTTATCAGCGCGACAGGCTGGTGATGTTCCTCGACCCCTCCAAGGATCCGTTGGGTGGGGGCTATCACCTCCTGCAGAGCAAGATCGGCATCGGTTCCGGCGAACTGTGGGGAACGGGCCTGATGCATGGCCAGCTCACCAAGCTCCGTTTCATCCCGGAGCAGCACACCGATTTCATTTTCAGCGCCCTTGGGGAGGAAACCGGCTTCATCGGTTCGATGCTGGTGGTGATCGGTTTCGTCACGCTGATCTGGCGGCTGCTGCAGATCGCCGGCAAAGCCCGCTCCGATTTCGAATCCCTGATCGTGGTCGGGGTCGGGGCCATGGTGATGTTCCAGGTGGTGGTCAACATCTTCATGACGATCGGCCTGGGTCCGGTCACCGGCATCCCCCTGCCCTGGATGAGCTATGGCCGCTCTTCCATGCTCGTCAACTTCATCGCCCTCGGCCTCTGCGCCTCGGTGCACCGGCACAGCCGCACCAGCCAGGGGGGGTGGTGAGAGGCCCCAGCCTGCATCGGCTGAGGCAGCGGCTGGCGGAGGGGGTTCCGGCCGGGCGAGGCGATGAGGACGGCGTCCGGCGCCAGTGGTGGGCCGCCCTTGCCACCCTGCAGGAAGATTTCCTGCTGCCGCTCCAACCCCTGCGGGGTCTCTGGATCGCCTCGCCGTTGCCGGCCCTCTACGAACCCGAGCTGTTGCGACAACTGAGGGGATGGGTGTGGACTCCGCCGGAGGTCGGTTCCGTGCTGGAAGATCGGCCACCCCTGCTGCCTGGCAGCCTGACGGGCCAGGCCCGCCCTGCCGACGCCGCTCCCCACGGCTTCGAGCGACTGATTCTCGATGAAGACGACGGCACAGACCCGTTTCTGCTGCTGTTCACACCCCAGTTCCAGGTGGCGATGGCCCTGGAGGGGGAGCCCCAGCGGCGTCGGCTGATCCTGCGCTTCGACCCCGCCACCCTGGCGGACGCCCTGCGGCTGGTGGACGAACGGCTGCACAGCCGCAGCCCAGAGGCAGCCCGCCAGTTGCGCAGTGCCCTCAAGGAGCTCGGGGCCCTGCGCTGTGAAGAGAACACGGCCCTGACCTTCTGGCCCCGGCTGGGGGAGCGGCTGGCGGCGATGGCCCCCAGCATCACCCTGCAGCCCGTCGTCCAGACCCAGGCGCCGCGGGAGGGCAGTCAGGCGGCCGACGCCAGAGGGGAACTGCGGCTGCTGGAAGCACTCACCCACGAAGTGCGCACCCCACTGGCCACGATCCGCACCCTGATCCGCCTGCTCCTGCGCCGCCTGGACCTTCCCACCGGGGTGCGACAACGGCTGGAGCAGATTGACGGCGAATGCAGTGAGCAGATCGATCGATTCGGCCTGATCTTCCACGCCGCTGAACTGCAGCGACGCCCCCAGCCCCGCCAGACCCTCGCCCGCACTGATCTCACAGCGCTGCTGTACCAGCTCCAGCCGCTCTGGGAGCGGCAACTGGGGCGCAGGGAGCTGGGGCTCCGTTACGAGATCGAGCCCCACCTGCCACCCGTGCTGAGCGATCCCAGCCTGATGGAAACCATGTTCGGCGGGCTGATCGACCGCTTCACCCGCAGCCTGCCGGCCGGGAGCACCATGCTGGTTCGCCTGCAGCCGGCCGGATCGCGCCTGAAACTGCAGCTCAGCTGTGTCAATCCACCGGCGGAAGGAACAGCGGCACCCACTGCTGCAGCCCCGTCTGCCGTTGGCCCTGTCCTGAGCTGGGACCCCCTGACGGGAAGCCTTCAGCTCAGCCATCAGGCCACCCAGCAGATCTTCCACAGCCTGGGTGGTCGCCTGACTGAGCGGGCCGGCCAGGGGCTCACGGTGTTCTTCCCGCTGGCCGGTGCTCCCCCCCAGCCAGGCGCCTGAACCGGAACCCAGGTTTGTTGACGGGTGTGACGAGTGCGCAGCCGCAACGAAAAGGCCAGGAATCACGGTGCTAACTTCCAGCCGAAATGGTTCCGCGGCCCTTCGGGGAACGCCAACTCACCTCCCCCAACAGCCATGACAGCAACGGCGCTGAGCGGTCAACTCCCCAAGTACATCGGCAGCACCGGCGGTCTGCTCAATTCCGCTGAAACCGAGGAGAAGTACGCCATCACCTGGACAAGCAGCAAGGCTCAGGCCTTCGAACTTCCCACCGGTGGCGCTGCTGAAATGAATGAAGGCGAGAACATCATGTACTTCGCCCGCAAGGAGCAGTGCCTGGCACTCGGAACCCAGTTGCGGACCAAGTTCAAGCCCCGTATCGAGGACTACAAGATCTACCGGATCTTCCCCGGCGGCGACACCGAGTATCTGCACCCGAAGGACGGAGTCTTCCCGGAGAAAGTGAACGAAGGGCGGCAGATGGTCGGCCATAACCCCCGCCGGATCGGTGAAAATCCAAATCCTTCCACGATCAAATTCAGCGGTCGCAGCAGCTTCGACACCTGAAGCGTTCTGCGCCCTGAGAGGGGCCAACCCTTCAACCCTTAGAAAGGCGGGGCCAGGTGCCCCGTTTTTTTTGCCTGGATGCAGCCGTGATGCCCTTTCCCGATCACGCCGGCTTCGCTGAGCTTGTGGCTGCCGGCAACACCTACATCCCGGTCTGGAAGCGCTGGCCCGCCGACCTGGAAACCCCTCTCACCACCTGGCTCAAGGTGGGGGCCAGCAGTCGCCATGGCGTGTTGCTCGAATCCGTCGAGGGGGGAGAGCGGCTGGGGCGCTGGAGTCTCGTGGTCGCTGAGCCGCTCTGGACCCTCACGGTTCGGGGCGAGCGGGCCCTGCAGTGCTGGCGGGATGGTCGGGAAACGGAGCACCGGGGCAACCCGTTCGAACTGCTGCCCCGCTGCCTGGAGGGCCTGCGTTCGGCACGGGTGCCGGGTCTGCCGCCGCTGGGGCAGCTGTTCGGTTTCTGGGGCTACGAACTGATCCGCTGGATCGAACCCACGGTGCCTGTCCATCCCAATGATCCCGAAGGGCCACCGGAAGGCTGCTGGATGCTGGCCGACAGCCTGCTGGTGTTCGACCAGGTGAAACGCCAGCTCACCGCCCTGGCCTATGCGGATCTCAGCAACGGCGCCAGCCCGGAGGAGGCCTACGCCGTGGCCGAAACCCGCATCGCCGCCCTGGAGCAGCGCATGCGCGGTCCGCTCCCCAGCGGGGTGGCACCTCTGGAGTGGACCTCAGAACCGAGCCGGGATCTGATCACCACAGGCAACCGCACCCAGGCCGACTACGAAACGGCGGTGGTGGCGGCCAGGGAACACATCGCCGCCGGCGACGTGTTCCAGCTGGTGATCAGTCAAAGGCTCGAAACCAGGATGCGGCGGGATCCGTTCGAGATCTACCGCAGCCTGCGGATGGTGAACCCCTCCCCCTACATGGCCTTTTTCAACTTCGGTGGCTGGTCTCTGATCGGCTCGAGCCCGGAGGTGATGGTGAAAGCCGAGCCCGCCGATCAGGGGATCCGGGCCTCGCTGCGACCGATTGCCGGAACCCGGCACCGAGGCGGCACGGACGCGGAGGATCAACGCCTGGAGGAAGAGTTGCTCGCCGATCCCAAGGAGCGGGCGGAGCATGTGATGCTGGTGGACCTGGGCCGCAACGACCTGGGGCGGGTCTGCCGACCCGGCAGCGTCGCGGTCACCGAGCTGATGGTGATCGAGCGCTATTCCCACGTCATGCACATCGTCAGCCAGGTGGAAGGACTTCTCGCTCCCGGCCAGGACATCTGGGCCCTGTTGAAAGCCTCCTTCCCGGCAGGCACAGTCAGTGGCGCGCCGAAAATCAGGGCCATGCAACTGATCCATGCGCTTGAGCCCGATGCCCGGGGGCCTTACTCCGGGGTGTACGGAGCCGTCGACCTCTGCGGAGCGCTCAACACCGCCATCACGATCCGCACCATGGTGGTGCTGCCTCACCCTGAGGGCGGATGGAGGGTGCAGGTCCAGGCGGGCGCCGGACTGGTGGCCGATTCCATCCCGGCCACCGAGTATCAGGAGACCCTCAACAAGGCCCAGGGGTTGCTCAAGGCCCTCGCCTGCCTGGAGGATGAAACGCCATGAGTGGTCCCTTGCTTCTGAAGGGCTTCGAGGTTGAGCTGTTCACCGGCCGGGCCGATGGCAGCGTGGTCGGCGTCGCCGAGCAGGTGGCCGCAACCCTGCCCGGCTTCGTGACCGAACCGGACCACCGCAACCTGGAGTACATCACTCATCCGGATGCCCACTACAGCGATCAGCTGACCATGCTTCAGGAGCCGCGGCGTCAGTTGCGGCAATGGCTGCAGAAGCGGCAACTCACCCTGCTGCCGGGCAGCACCTTGAGCCTGGGGGACAGCAGCCGATTCGAGCGGTCCGATCCCGCCAACGCGTATCACGGCTTCATCGAGGCCTCCTACGGCACCCGGGTGGTCACCGCCAGCGTGCATATCAACCTGGGGATCACGGCGATGGAACCACTCTTCGCCGCCTGCAGGCTGATCCGCTGCGAAGCCGCACTGCTGCTTGCCCTCAGCGCCAGTTCCCCCTTCCTCGATGGCGAGGCCACCGGAGCCCATTCGCAGCGCTGGCTCCAGTTCCCGCTCACCCCGGCCAAAGTTCCCCTGTTTCTGAATCATCCCCACTACATCGGTTGGATGGAAGAGCAATTGCTGGCCGGCACGATGCAGAACGTGAGACATCTCTGGACCTCGGTGCGCCCCAACGGTGAATGCCGCCCCCACGACCTGAATCGGCTTGAGATCCGCATCTGCGACCTGATCAGCGATCCACTGGTGCTGCTGGCCATCACGGCCTTTGCGGAATTGCGCCTGCACCAGTTGGGCCAGGATCCTGCCGCCCACGATCCGCTGCAGGCCAGCAGGCTCAGCCCGCTGGAGCTGGCTGAACTGGCCGACAGCAATGATCTCGCAGCGGCCCGCGGCAGCCTGGATGCCAGCCTGCTCGACTGGCGCACGGGCGAACATCGCCAGGCCCGCGCCTGGATTCAGGCGGAGCTCTCGGCGATGCAGCCCCTGGCCCGGCAGCTGGGCCTCGACCGCTGGCTCGCTCCGCTGGACCCGGTGCTGGAGCGGGGCAATGAGGCGATGCGCTGGTTGGCCCTGCACAGCCAGGGGGCCAGCATCGCCTCGATTCTCAGCGCTGAGATTCAGGGAATGGCGGAAAGCGAACGCCAGGCGGCACCACGCAACACAGCGGCCCTCAACCCTTTGGGATGATCATGAGCCCTTCCTTCGCTGAGCCGGCTCCCATGCGGCAGTCTCTGACCGCCCAATCAGCCGCCGTGGATGATCCCCAAGGCCTGGATCCCACCCTGCCCGCCCCGAGGGTGACCCGGCTGCTCGGCGAACGACTGGAGCTGGTGGAGGATCTCTGGAAAACAGTTCTGCTCAGTGAGTGTCCGCCTGATCAAGCCAGGCGTTTGCTGAGGTTGAAGGAACTCAGCGAGCCCAACGGCAGCCCCGATGGGTTGGAGTGCATCACCCCGATCGTGCAGCTGATCCGGGACATGGACCTGGCCGAAGCGATCGCCGCGGCCCGGGCCTTCTCCCTCTACTTCCAGCTGGTGAACATCCTCGAGCAACACATCGAGGAAGACAGTTATCTGGCCAGCCTCAAGGACGGATTGCCACCTCCGAGCCCGGACCCCTTCGCCCCCCCCCTGGCCAGCCAGACCGATCCAGCCACCTTCAAGGAGCTGTTCACCCGTCTTCGCGGCCTGAACGTCCCCCCCGCCCAGCTCGAAACGCTGCTGCAGGAGCTGGACATCCGCCTCGTCTTCACGGCCCACCCCACCGAAATCGTCAGGCACACGGTCAGGCATAAGCAGCGACGGGTCGCCTCCCTGATCCAGAAGCTGCAGCAGGACAGTCCGGCCGAACTGCACGATGAACGCAACCTGCGGCTGCAGCTTGAGGAGGAGATTCGCCTCTGGTGGCGCACCGACGAGCTGCACCAGTTCAAGCCCTCCGTGCTCGACGAGGTGGATTACGCCCTGCACTACTTCCAGCAGGTGCTCTTTGACGCCCTGCCCCTGCTGCGCCTGCGCATCCACAGCGCCCTGGCCGGCAGCTACCCCGATGTCGAACCACCCCGTGATGCGTTCTGCACCTTCGGCTCCTGGGTGGGCGCAGACCGGGATGGCAACCCCTCCGTCACACCCGACATCACCTGGCGCACCGCCTGTTATCAGCGTCAGATGATGATCGAGCGCTACATCAGCGCCGTCGGAGATCTGCGCGACCAGCTCAGCATCTCCATGCAATGGAGCCAGGTGAGCGCTCCGCTGCTCGAATCGCTGGAAATCGATCGGCTGCGCTTCCCCGACATCTACGAGGAGCGGGCCGCCCGCTACCGGCTCGAACCCTATCGGCTCAAGCTCAGTTACACCCTGGAGCGGCTCCAGCTCACCCACCAGCGCAACCAGCAACTGGCTGAAGCTGGCTGGGAATCCCCCTGCGACGGTCCCAGCAATCCGATCGGGCTGTCATCCATCGGCACCGGGCTGGTCTCCTCCCCGGCCGAGGATCTTCACTACGACTCCGTCGATGCGTTCCGCACCGACCTCGAACTGCTCCGCGACAGCCTCGAGAACACCGGGCTGAGCTGTGAGCCACTGCGCAAGCTGCTCAGCCAGGTGCACATCTTCGGCTTCAGCCTCGCCACCCTCGACATCCGCCAGGAAAGCACCCGACACAGTGACGCCCTGGATGAACTGAGCCGCTACCTGCAACTGCCGATTCCCTACGGCGAGATGGATGAGGAACAGCGCATCGTCTGGCTGCTCGATGAGCTGCAGACCCGCCGCCCCCTGCTGCCGCCAGCCGCTGCCTGGACAGCCTCCACCGCCGAATCGTTTGGTGTGTTCCGCATGCTGGAGCGGCTGCAGCGGGAGTTCGGCACCCGGATCTGCAGCAGTTACGTGATCTCGATGTCCCATACGGTCTCGGATCTGCTGGAGGTGATGCTTCTGGCCAAGGAGGCCGGTCTGGTGGACCCTCAGGCCGTGAGCACCCAGCTGCTGGTGGTGCCCCTGTTCGAAACCGTCGAAGACCTGCAACGGGCTCCGGCCGTGATGGATCGGCTGTTCGCCGAACCCTTCTATCGCCGGTTGCTGGCCAGCAGCAGTGACACGGGCAAGCCGCTGCAGGAAGTGATGCTGGGCTACTCAGACAGCAACAAGGATTCCGGCTTCCTCTCCAGCAACTGGGAGATCCACAAGGCTCAGATCTCCCTGCAGCGTCTGGCCAGCCAGCACGATGTGGCCCTGCGCATCTTCCACGGTCGGGGTGGATCGGTGGGCCGCGGCGGCGGTCCCGCCTACCAGGCGATTCTGGCCCAACCCAGCGGCACCATGAACGGGCGGATCAAGATCACCGAGCAGGGTGAGGTGCTGGCCTCGAAATACTCCCTGCCGGAGCTGGCGCTCTACAACCTCGAAACAATGACCACTGCCGTGCTCCAGAACAGTCTGGTCAGCACCAGCCTCGATGACACGCCCAGCTGGAATGCCCTGATGGCCAGGCTGGGGGCCAGCTCGCGCCGGCATTACCGCAAGCTCGTCCACGAGAATCCTGATCTGGTGGCCTTCTTCCAGCAGGTCACGCCGATCGAGGAGATCAGCAAACTGCAGATCTCCAGCCGGCCGGCCCGGCGCAAGAGCGGCGCCAAGGATCTCTCCAGCCTGCGGGCGATTCCCTGGGTGTTCGGCTGGACCCAGAGCCGTTTTCTACTGCCCAGCTGGTTTGGGGTCGGGGCCGCTTTGCAGGAGGAACTGGAGCAGGACCCAGGCCAGCTTGAGCTGCTGCGGCTGCTCTACCAGCGCTGGCCTTTCTTCCGAATGCTGATCTCGAAGGTGGAGATGACCCTCTCGAAGGTCGACCTCGATCTGGCCCATCATTATGTGCAGGCCCTCGGCCGGCCGGAAAACCGCGAGGCTTTCGAGCAGATCTTCGAGGTGATCGCCGCTGAGTTCATTCTCACCCGTGATTTCGTCCTGCAGATCTCCGGCCACAAACGGCTGCTCGATGGCGACCCGGCACTGCAGCTCTCGGTAGACCTGCGCAACCGCACGATCATTCCGCTGGGTTTCCTGCAGGTGGCCCTGCTGCGAAGGCTGCGGGATCAGAACCGTCAACCACCGATGAGCGAAGCGAGCGGCGAGCGGGGCGATGGACGCACCTACAGCCGCAGTGAACTGCTGCGCGGCGCGCTGCTGACGATCAACGGCATCGCTGCCGGCATGCGCAACACGGGCTGAACAGCGATTGATTCCTTTTCGCAGTCAACCCGCCTCTCCGCGGCTCCCCGAGGGATACACGCTCAGCAGTGAGGATCTGCCCAGTCCAGCGGAACTCAATCAACTGCTGATGTCCTGCGGGGAACAAGGCCGGAAACCGGAGCGCCTGCGCCTGGGGCTGGAACGCAGTGCCTGGCACTTCAGTGTGCGTGACCGATCCGGAACGCTGGTGGGTTTCGTGCGGGCCACCAGCGATCAGGCCCTCAATGCCAATCTCTGGGATCTGGCCGCCTCCCCGACCGATCAGGAGCAGGCCATCCTGTTCTCGGTGCTGGTGCAGAAGGCCCTGGCTCGCCTGAGAAAAGAGCTGAGCGGCTGCAGTGTTTCCGTGGCGGCTCCACCTGCGGCCCTTCAGGCTCTGCAACATCACGGCTTTCTGGTGGATCCAGGGGGAATCCGCGCCATGGGGCTCTCCCTGGAAGCACCGGTTTTGAGCAAGGGTGAAACGAGCATGGAGGGATTCGAACCCCCGACCCTCAGAACCGGAATCTGATGCTCTATCCAGCTGAGCTACATGCCCGTGTTGCGGCAAGAAACCGCACAGGCCCAGGCGGCTGCCTGTCCTGATCGGGGTACCTTAGCGGCACGTCGCCCCGGTCCCATTCAGCTCAACCGACTGGAGCTGCATCACTTCCGCAACTACTCCCATCTGACGCTCGACCTGGAGGCCCCGAGGCTGCTGGTGATCGGCGCCAACGGCGAAGGCAAATCCAACCTTCTGGAGGCCGTCGAACTGCTGGGCAGCCTCCGTTCGCACCGCGCCGCCAACGACCAGGATCTGATCGAACATGGCCAGCCCGCCGCCAGGATCCTGGCCCGCTGCGGCGATGACCAGCTGGAGCTGGAGCTCAGACGGCGCGGCGGCCGTCTGGCCAGGCGAAATGGCAAAGCGCTTGAGCGCCAGCACGACCTGATCGGTCCCCTGCGGGTGGTTGGGTTCAGCGCCCTCGACCTGGAGCTGGTACGGGGTGAACCGGCCCTCAGGCGCCATTGGCTGGATCGGGTGGTTCTTCAGCTCGAGCCGGTCTACAGCGAGTTGCTGCGCCGCTATGGACGGCTGCTGCGCCAGCGCGCCCACCTGTTCAAACGGGGCCTGGGAGCGGATCAGCACCCCGACCTGCTGGATGCCTTCGACCAGCAGATGGCCCTGGTGGGCACACGGCTGCATCGCCGCCGCCGCCGGGCCCTGGCTCGGTTGCAGCCCCTTGCCGCCGCCTGGCAACAACACCTCAGCGGCGGCAAGGAGAGACTGGAGCTGGTGTATCAGGCCGGCAGCCGTCTCGACGGCCAGGAGGAGGAGGCACCCTGGCGGGAAGCGCTCAGCGAACAGCTGCGGGGGCAGAGGGCAGAGGAAATCCGCCTTGGTCACTGCCTTGTCGGTCCCCATCGCGATGAGATCGGCATGCTGCTGGCCGGACAACCGGCACGGCGCTACGGGTCGGCCGGCCAGCAACGCACCCTCGTGCTGGCCCTGAAGCTGGCCGAACTGGAGCTGGTGCGACAGCTCTGGGGGCAACCGCCCCTGCTGCTGCTCGATGACGTCCTGGCCGAACTCGACGCCCAACGCCAGCAACTCCTGCTGGAAGCTGTGGGTGATGGCCACCAGTGCCTGATCAGCGCTACCCATGTGGAGAGGTTCGGTGCCGGCTGGGCAGCGCGATCCCAGCAGGTGAACATCTGTGGCGGGGCGGTGGTGCCGATCCCATAGGGTGGTGCCTAGGATGAATAGCTGTTCGATCGACTTCGATGACCCAGACCCTGCCCTGCCTCCACCCCAACCCGGGATGGAGTGGAGCCCAAAGCAGCGACATCCCCCAGCCCCACGCTCCCAGTGCCCCCGAAATGGTGGGGAAACACTGCATCCTCGAGCTCTACGACTGTGACTCCGCCAAGCTCGATGACGAAGCATTTCTCAGGAGCGCCATCACCAACGCAGCAAAGCGTGCTGGCGCCACACTCCTGAACCTGATCACCCACCGGTTCGAACCACAGGGCGTGACGGGGTTGGCTCTTCTGGCTGAATCCCACATCTCGATCCACACCTGGCCCGAATCGGGCTATGCCGCCGTCGATGTGTTCACCTGCGGCGATCACACCATGCCGGAGCGGGCCTGTCAGGTGCTGAGCGAGGAACTCACGGCCGGCCACCACAAGCTCAAGAGCTTCCGGCGTGAAACGCCTCTGGCCATCACCGGCGAGATCCGATTACCGGTGGTGCTGGCGGCCTGAGCCAGCCATCGCCGGTTCGGAGGCTTCAGTCCCAGCCCCCCGAACCGGGCGGCCCGCCAATCTGGCCCTAGCTTGCCTGGCTGGGGCTCTTCCCGAGGCTCCGGCGGTTGAGCTTGCCACTCACCAGACCTTCAAGATCCAGGCTCACCGCCGTGAAACCAAGGGCAAGGAACGCGCTGACAAGCTCCTGACGGGGCAGGGTCTGAAGCAACGAATCAACGGACGCGACCGGCACTTCGATCCTGGCGGTTTCTCCCTGGCAGCGGACCCGCATCTCGCGGACACCCTGCTGGCGCAACCAGTCTTCGGCAGCAGCCACCCTGTCCAGCCGCGTCGCGTTGATCGGCTCTCCATAGGGGAAGCGTGAGGCCAGACAGGGCTGGGCAGGCTTGTCCCACCAGGGGAATCCAAGGGCTCGAGACAGCTGGCGCACCGAAGCTTTGTCGATGCCAAGCTCCGCCAGTGGTGATGCCACACCACGCTCGCTCGCCGCCCGGATTCCGGGTCGGTGATCGCCGAGATCGTCAAGGTTCACACCATCGATCACCCGAGCAGCGCCCGCCTCGGCGGCCAAGAGAGCCAGCAGACTGTGCAGCTCTTTCTTGCAGGCATAACAGCGCTCGCTGGGATTGGCCGCATAGGCGGGATCGCTCAGCTCCGCCGTGGCGATCTCGCGATGACGGATCCCCATCCAGCTGGCCTGCCAACGGGCTTCCTGCAACAGATGGGGAGCCAGGGCCGGAGAGACACCGGTGATCGCCAGGGCCCTTTCACCGAGTTGCTCAGCTGCTATCGCCGCCACCAGGGCGCTGTCCACACCGCCGGAATAGGCGACGACGATGGGCTCCGGCGCGGCGAAGAACCGGCGCAGACGATCGAGCTGGTTCTGGAGACCCTCCGGAAGGGTTTCCACCAGAGGATGCTGAACCGATGACGACATGGCCCCGGGTTCGGCTCGTTAGAGTTCAACCGTAGAAGGCCGTCGATGACAGCGACTTCAAGCGGAACTGGCCGCGGCATCGGCATCCGCACCGCTGCCGGCAGCAACGAACGCAGCCATGGTCAGCTGCACGTCTATGACGGCGAAGGCAAAGGAAAGAGCCAGGCGGCCCTTGGCGTTGTGCTGCGGACAATCGGCCTGGGAATCTGTGAGCGCAGACGCACCCGGGTCCTGCTGCTGCGATTTCTGAAGGGGCCAGGGCGCTCCTACGATGAAGATGCGGCCATCGAAGCCCTGCAGCAGGGCTTCCCCCACCTGATCGATCAGGTGCGAACCGGCCGGGGTGACTTCTTCACTGCCGCGGAAGCCAGCCGCTTCGACCGCCAGGAGGCGCAGCGCGGCTGGGACATCGCCAAGGGGGCGATTGCCAGTGCCCTGTACTCCGTGGTGGTGCTCGATGAGCTCAATCCCGTGCTCGATCTCGGCCTGCTCGACACCAGCGACGTGGTGAAGACCCTCGCCGCCAAGGCGGAGGGGATGGAGGTGATCGTGACGGGCCGGGGAGCTCCGCTGCCTCTGGTGCAACTGGCCGATCTTCACTCGGAGATGCGGGCCCATCACCACCCCCAGGCCAGGGATGCCGGCCTGGCCGGCATCGAGATCTACACCGGTGATGGCAAGGGCAAATCCACCAGCGCCCTGGGCAAGGCACTGCAGGCGATCGGCCGGGGCATCAGCCAGGACAAGAGCCACCGGGTGCTGATCCTGCAATGGCTCAAAGGCGGCAGCGGCTACACCGAAGATGCGGCGATCGCCGCCCTGCGCGAAAGCTTTCCCCACCTGGTGGATCACCTGCGCTCCGGGCGCGATGCCATCGTCTGGCGCGGCCAGCAGCTTCCGATTGATTACGTGGAAGCCGAGCGAGCCTGGGAAATCGCCAGGGCGGCGATCGCCAGCGGCCTCTACAAAACGGTGATCCTCGATGAGCTCAATCCCACCGTGGACCTTGAGCTCCTCCCGGTGGAGCCGATCGTGCAGACGCTGTTGCGCAAGCCCGCCGAAACGGAGGTGATCATCACCGGCCGCTGCAAGAACCCCCCGGCCTACTTCGATCTGGCCAGCGTGCACTCAGAAATGGTCTGCCACAAGCACTACGCCGAGCGGGGAGTGGAACTCAAACGGGGCGTCGACTACTGATCCGGCCCAGCCTGGAGCTGGATCAACCGGGTCAGGATCACGGCTCAGGGTGATGGGTCAAGGCGAGGGTCAATAGAGTGGAACAGAGGGATCCACTTCCCTGCTCCAGGCATTGATGCCCCCGTCCACGTTGACACCCTCGATGCCATGGCGCTGGAGGGCTAGCAGGGCCTTGGCGGAGCGCCCCCCGAGCTTGCAGTGAACGTGCAGCTGCTTGCCGGCGGCCAGCCGCCGAACTTCCTCCACGGCTTCGCCGCTCTCGATTCGATCGAGGGGGATCAGCACCGCGCCCGGGATCACGGCGATTTCCGCCTCGGGCGGGTTGCGCACATCCAGAAGCAGCAGCTCGGCCGGTTGGCGGTCCAGCAGTGCCTTGAGATCGGTCACCGAAATCCCCCGCATCGCACCCGCTTCCTCCATCCCCGGCGCCGAGCCGCCGACACCGCAGAACTCCTGATAATCAATCAGCCTGTCGATCACCGGCCGCTCCGGACTTGGCCGCAGCTTCAGCTCCCGGAAAGACATCTTCAGGGCATCGAAGAGCAACAACCGGCCGCTCAGGCTGGTGCCGATGCCGGTGATGATCTTCACCGCCTCGGTGGCCTGGATCATGCCGATGATCCCGGGCAGAACACCCACCACACCCCCTTCCGCACAGGAAGGGACCATGCCAGGCGGGGGGGGCTCGGGGAACAGATCGCGGTAGTTGGGGCTGGCCGCATCGAGGTTGAACACGGTGGCCTGACCTTCGAAACGGAAGATCGAGCCGTAGACGTTCGGCTTGCCGAGCAGCACGCAGGCGTCGTTGACCAGGTACCGGGTGGGGAAGTTATCGGTGCCGTCGCAGACGAGGTCGTAGGGCTCGATGATCTCCAGGGCATTCTCACTGGTGAGAGCGGTCTCGTAGAGATCCACCTGGCAGTGGGGATTGATTTCGTGGATCCGGTGCTTCGCCGATTCGATCTTCGGCTTGCCCACCCAGCTGGTGCCGTGGATCACCTGGCGCTGCAGATTGCTGGTGTCGACCACATCGAAATCAACGATGCCGAGCCGGCCGACCCCTGCTGCAGCGAGGTAGAGCAACAGTGGTGAACCCAGTCCACCGGTGCCGACGCAAAGCACCGAGGCGGCTTTGAGGCGCTTCTGGCCCTCCATGCCCACCTCCGGAAGAATCAGGTGTCGGGAGAACCGCGCCACCTCATCTGGACTGAGCTGAACGCCGGTGGTATCAGGAGGAAGCATGGTCAGAAGGCCGCGGCCATGGGCAGCCGCCTGGCGCGGCCATCCCCCTAGTGTCCCAAATCCCCGATCCGGATGGTCAGGGGGCGGGCAGCCGCCATCTGCTCAGCGGGATCGTCATCCCCAGCCGTGAGCCACCAGGCCCGGATGGTCACGCCGGCTGGTTCGAGGGGCGAAGACTGGCCAGTGGCCCCGGCGATCAGCATCAAGGTGGGAGCCACCGCGAGGCTCCGGTCCAGCGGCGATGGAACCGGCTGACCGCCTGGATGGGAGTGGGCCGTGCCGATCAGCTGCCAGCCGCGCTGACGCCCCCACTTCTGGGCCATCAGCTGCTCACGCGGATCAACCGCGAAGCGGCCGTGGCGCTCGGAAGGGGGATCCCACACGTTCAGGCAAGGCCAGACAGCTGCGATCCAGATCGGTTCCGGGCCGGCCATCGCCCCGATCGACGGGCGACATGTAGCTCCAAACCATGGCCCCAGCAGCAGAGCGCAACTTTCTCTGGGGGTTTCGGCCGTGAGAATCGCCTCCAGCAAGGTCAGCTGATCCCGATCGATGTGCAGCAGCTCTGGCCAGGTCTGTTCCACACCGATACCTTATGGGTTTGAATCCCAGATCCATCGCCTCTCCCTTGATGAGCGAAGCCAGCACCGAGCAGCAGGAGGAAACCGTGTCAGGAGAGCAAACTGTGTCGAGCGGATCTGCTGAAGGATCAGCAACCGACTCCGGCGTGAACTTCACGGAGCGCTACAGCGAAATCCTCGGCAAAATCAACCAGAGCCTCGACCGGGTCGACTGGAGTCAGGCCGGCCGCATCGGCAAGGCAGGAGGAATTCTTCTGGCCGTGATCGTCGCCCAGATCCTGATCAAGGGTGTGCTCGACACGATCAATCTGTTGCCGGTGATCCCCGGCCTCCTGGAGCTGCTGGGATTGGTGATCGTCGGTCAGTGGAGCTGGCACAACCTCACCACCAGCGAGAAGCGCTCCGCCGTGGTCAGCCGCCTGCAGACCCTTCGCCAGGAGTATCTGGGCTGAGCCCCAGCCATGGGCGGCGGTCCACCAATCTCACCGGAGACCAGCCCGTTGCAGCGATCCGATCAGGCTTGGCTGGGAGGGACGCGCATCAGCAGCTGCTCAACCGAGCTTTCCACCTGGTTCCAGTAGCCACCTCCGAACAGGTTGGCATGGTTGAGGAGGTGGTACAGGTTGTAGGCAGAACAGCGCTGCTCATGGCCTTCGGGCAGCGGCCACTCAGCGCCATAGCCCTGGAAGAAGGGCTCAGGGAAGCCACCGAACAAGCGGGCCATCGCCAGATCCACCTCCCGGTCACCGCGATACACCGCAGGATCGAACAGGGCGCCGCAGGCACGGCCTGAAGCCAGCAGGGCGACGTTGCCGCTCCACAGATCACCATGCACCAGACACGAAACTGGCTGGTGGCCGTTCAGCCAGGCTGGAAGCCGCCGGAGGAGGGTCTGCAGTGGCCCGGCCAACCGGGATCCCGCCGGGTTGTGGGCCGCCAGGGCCCTCTCGAGCTGGGGCCTGATCCGGCGTTCTGCAAAGAAGTGCCCCCAATCGGAGCACCAGCCGTTGGGCTGGGGGCCGGAACCGATGAAATTGTCCTGGTTCCATCCGAAAGCCACCGACTCCTGGCCACTGCTGCGGCGATGCAACCTGGCCAGCGCCGCCCCCAGCTGCCGCCACCCCTCGCCTGAACCAGCTGGGGCCAGCTGGAGCCACTCCATCACCAGCAGGGCCCGCCCGCCCTCCAGGCCGCAGAACAGCGGCGCGGGAACCAGCAGCTCAGCATCCGCCAACGGTGCCAGGGCCCTGAGGCCAGCGGCTTCAGCAGCCAGCACCGGCAGGGCTGCGGCGCTGTTGGTCTTGGCGAACAGGCGCCGGCCATCGGCCAGCTCCAGGCACCAGGCCCGGTGGATGCAGCCGCCGGCCACCGCACTGCTGCTGAGCAGGGTGGTGGCGAGCTGCCGCTCGGTCCAGCCGCTCAGTTGCTGTGCCATCGGCCCACCTCGCCAGGCTGCCAGCATGCCTTCTTCCTGTTAACCAGGCCGCATGGCCCCAAGCCGAATCGCTGCCGAGGCCCACGCCGATGTGGTGGTGGTGGGGGCAGGGATCGCTGGCCTCACGGCCGCTTCCCTGCTGGCCAGAGAGGGGTTGCAGGTGGAGCTGCTGGAGGCCCACCACCAGAGCGGCGGCTGCGCCGGCACCTTCCGCCGCGGTGCCTACACCTTCGATGTGGGCGCCACCCAGGTGGCCGGGCTGGAGCCCGGCGGCATCCACGACCGCCTCTTCCGCCAGCTGGGCGTGGAGCCACCGGCAGCCACACCGCTCGATCCCGGCTGCCTGGTGGATCTCGCCGACGGCAGCACCCCGGTCGCCCTCTGGCGCGACCCCGAGCGCTGGGCTTCCGAGCGGCAACGGCAGTTCCCGGGCTCAGAGCGGTTCTGGAGCCTCTGCCAGGCCATCCACCAGGCCAACTGGGGCTTTGCCGGTCGTGAGCCGGTGCTGCCGCCCCGCAACCTCTGGGACCTGGGCCAGCTGCTGGGGGCGCTGCGGCCGGCCAACCTGGCCAGTGGCCTGCTGACAGGGGCGAGCGTGGCCGATCTGCTCTGGCTCAGCGGCTGCGCTGCCGATCCACGGCTGCGGCGCTTCCTTGATCTGCAGCTGCGGCTCTATTCCCAGGAACCGGCCGAGCGCACCGCCGCCCTGTATGGAGCCAGCGTGCTGGCGATGGCCCAGGAGCCCCTCGGGCTGTGGCATCTGGAAGGTTCGATGCAGGGGTTGAGCAGCGCCCTGGAGCAGGCCCTCTCAGCAGCTGGCGGCAGGCTGTGGCTGCGGCACCGGGTGACGGGACTGGGGCCCGCGCCCGGGGGAGGTTGGCAGCTGGAGGGGGAAGGCCCCGGGGGGCAACCGTTCCAGCTGCACGGCAGGGAGCTGATCTGCACGGCGCCACCCCAGGCCCTGCCGGCGTTACTGGGGGAGGCCCTGCCACCTGGGTACAGGCGTCGCCTGGAGGGCTTCGGGGATCCCAGCGGCGCCCTGGTGCTCTACGCGGCGGTCGAGCGCAGCGCCCTGCCAGGCGACTGTCCCGCCCATCTGCAGCTCGACTGGGCCGACCCCGGCTCCCTGTTCGTGTCGGTGAGCCGCGAGGGCGATGGCCGGGCGCCAGCGGGAGAAGCCACTGTGATCGCCAGTGTGTTCACTGCGGCGCGGCCCTGGTTCGAGGGCGACGCATCCAGTTATCTCGCCCGCAAACAGAAGGCGCTGGCGGGCCTTCAGGCCGGGCTCAGCCAATTGCTGGGGCTCACCACGGCGCATTACCGCCACGCTGAGCTGTCCACTCCGCGCAGCTTCGAGCGCTGGACAAGTCGGCCCTTCGGCTTCGTGGGCGGGCTGGGCCAGCAGCCTTCCCGCTTCGGCCCCTTCGGGCTGGCCAGCCGCACCCCCCTGCCGGGCTTCTGGCTCTGCGGCGATGCGATCTATCCCGGCGAAGGCACCGCGGGCGTCAGCCTCTCGGCGCAGATGGTCTGCCGGCAGCTGCTGGCGGGGCGGGGGAGGGAGCCATCGCCGCCCTGAAGCAGATGGATGCTTTGGATGGCTCTGGAAAAACAGCTGCGCGTCACAGAAAGGGAGGTCGCAACTGACGGCACTGCTCGAGCTCAGCCGCCAGTTGCGGCCAGTGCTGCTGCTGAACAAGGCACTCCAGCTCCTCCAGCGCCTTGCGGTAATGCGCCAGACCCTGCAGCACCGCTTCCCGATTACACCGGGCCATCAGGGTGCCCAGCTCCGGGTTGCCGGCCCCCACCCGCGTGGTGTCGGCGAAACCGCTGGAGGCGAGCGAACGCGCCAGAGCTGGAACGGCACCGGCAGCGGCGGCGCCCCCCCGATCCGCGGCCAGGAGCAAGGCGGCACTCACCAGCACCGGCAGATGCGAAATCAGCGCCACCGCCCGGTCGTGGTCGGAGGCGGCGCATTCCAGCCACTGCGCGCCAACCGCTTCGGCCAACTCCCTCACCATCGCCAGGGCGGCAGGGTCGGTCGCCGGGGCAGGGGTGGCGACCCAGGGGCGGCCGCAGAAGAGATCGGGCTGGCCGGCCTCCACACCGGCTGCCGCCGTGCCCGCCATCGGATGGCTGGCCACGAAACGGGGGACCAGATCGTGCCAGGCCGCCAGCACCGGCCCCTTCACCGAGCCCACATCGGTGATCACAGCACCGGGCGGCAGCGCGGCGACCAGCTCCGGCGGCGGATCGAGCAGCCGATCGAGCGGCAGGGCCAGCACCACCAGGCCACAGCCCGCCAGCACACTGGGTTCGGTGCTGATCCTTGAGGCCAGGCCCCGTTGCCGGGCCCGCTCGGCCGTGGCCTGCCGGTGCACCAGAGCCCGCACCTCCAGACCCCGGGCCAGCAGATCAAGGCCGAGGGATCCGCCGATCAGCCCCAGCCCGACCAGGCCCACCGGATGCTCTCGCCACTGGGTTGTCATCATCGGCACGGCTCTCTGGGCTCAGCTTCCTACGATTCGCCGATGTTGGAAGCCCGGGCCCACCACCAGCTCAAGCATCTGCTTCGGCAGGAAGGCGGTGGCGACTGGCCCCATCACCTCACGCTCTGCCGGCTGGTGGGGCGCAGCCTGCGACGGGCCGACCACACCTTGATCCGGCTGGCCGCCGGCAGTGATCCCAACTGGCTCGTTGGCCTGATGGTGCCCCTGGCGATGGGGGAAGTTTCTGTTGCCCTTGTGGCAACGGAGGCCATGCGCCGCAGGCTGCTGCAGGTGGAGCTGCCGCGGCTCCGCGCCGCCGGCCTGGCTCTGTCCTGCTGGGAAGGTGAAAAGGCGCCGGAGCAGGCCCGCCTCTGGCTGCTGAGTCACGAGGGTCTGCTCCGGGCCTGGCAAAGCGGTGAACTGGGAGCCCGGCAACTGGTGTTTCCGGAGGCGGAACTGGTTCAATCACGCCTGCGGGAAGCGCTCGAAATCAATCTGGAGAGCAGCCACTGGGAGCAGCTCCGCCGCTGCCTCCCGGCCGCAGACTCCAGCCTGCTCGCCCTGCATGAACGGCTGAGTCGACGCATCCTGAGCCAGCCAGCCGCTCCAAGCAACCAGGTGGCCGTGGCACCGGAGGACGAGGCCCCGCTTCGCCAGCTGCTCAGGTTGCTCGGTCCCCTGCCGGATCCCTGGCCGGCCTGGATGGCTGCGGACGATCGCCACTGGACCAGCTGGGCGACTGTGGATCGTCGCCAACTGCAGTGGCGACTGCATCGCCAGCCGCTCGAACCCCTCGAGGTCGCCGCTGGGCTGCTCGATGGACGGGGAACCGTGGTGGTCGGGCTGCTGGGGAAGGAAACGGGCTTGCCCGGAATCACACCCAAGGTGGTGGTGGACCTGGCCGAACCACCCCTGGCGGACCCGCTTCCCCTTTATGTGCCCTGGCGTCAGCCGTTACCGAACAGTCCCCACTACAGCGACCACCTGCTCGACCACAGCCGCCGCCTGGTGCTGGCCCAGACAGGCCTGAGCATCGTGCTGGTGGAAGATGCGTCGCTGCGGCTCACCCTGGCCAGTGGTCTCGCCGCCGAATTTGGCAGCCGTGTGGTGCACCAGAACACGGCACCGGCGAGCAACGGTGTGATCTGCTGCAGCTGGGGATGGTGGCTCGACCACCAGAACCGCCTGCCGCTGCCCTGTCAGGTGATCGTTGGGCCGTTACCGATCAGCAGCCTCGAAGACCCACTGACCGCCGCCAGGGTGGCCAATCTGCGCCAGCAGGGACGGGACTGGTTTCGGGAATTGTTGCTGCCCGAAGCCGTCCTCCAGCTGCAACGGGCCTCGGCGAGCCTGCGCAGGGCCACGGGCCGCCTGGCCCTGCTCGACGGCCGGGTGCGCAGCCGCAGCTGGGGACAGCAGGTTCTGACCAGTCTGGAACCGTGGGTCGAGTTGAGCAGGCTGCTACCCACCTAACCTTTGCCATTCCACCCGCCTGAACTGTGATGGGAGAAGCAAAGCGGCGCTCCGCCCAGGGCCTGCCTCCCCGCCAGACCAAAAGCGCCGAGTCCGCCAAAGACAATTCACCCCGGCTGGTGTCCTGGATTCCCCTCAGCCGCAACCAGGCAGATCGGTTCGTTCAACTCACCACCCGCGGCGCCTGGATCGGCATTGCAGCCCTGGTGCTGTTCTGGATCGCGGTTCGCTTCATCGGGCCG
The DNA here is from genome assembly GCF_977927535.1 of Cyanobium sp. ULC082. Classification (NCBI taxonomy): domain Bacteria; kingdom Bacillati; phylum Cyanobacteriota; class Cyanophyceae; order Synechococcales; family Prochlorococcaceae; genus Cyanobium; species Cyanobium sp. ULC082. The sequence continues at coordinate 1,067,548 of NZ_OZ376398.1, read as the reverse complement.
ACGGCCGGCTGGTGGGAGCTCGCCGACGGCCGCTGATCGGTCGGGTGCGGATCTGAGTATTTTTACCTCCGCAAATCAAAAGAAAACATTAGAATCGGCTCATTCGGAACCGGTTTCAGATGTTCCAACGACTTGCAGAGCAATATCGGTGCCTGGTCCAGGATCTGGTCATGAGCCTCCAGGCTCTCTCCAGCTGCCTCCAAGCCAAGGGCATGGCAGCCACCTGCTACGTCTGCGGCGATGGCAAGGAAAGCCATGGTGCCTCCTTCGTAGCCGACCTCGGCGATGGACACATGGTCCGTTTCCTCGTCTCTGACTTCGGGATCAGCTGGGTGGAATCCCGCAATGGCCGGGAGCTGGTGAAGCTGGAGGGTGCCGAGGCAATTCAGGAACTGCAGAGGGTCACCCTCTTTCTTCAGGACGGTCTTCTCCCGACGCCCGCCGTTCTGGCTGTGGCGTCCGGCTGATCGCTCAGCTGGCTTCAGCCACGGCAATCACCGCTTCCGAATCAACGCCCACTGAGCCGGCAGCCAGTTTTGCGGCAGCAGCGGCCAGGGGCTTCATCGAGTTGGCCGTGACGTCGGCTCCCTCCGTGAGCTGGCGGCGAACTTCCTTTTCGATGGCCTCTTTCTGCTCGGGGTTTTGCTCCAGCCAGGTGATCGTGTTGTCACGACCCTGACCGATGTTGTCACCCTCGTAGCTGTACCAGGCACCTTTGCGTACCACCACGCCGGTTTCTTCCGCCAGATCCAGAACACAGCCAAGGGTGCTGATGCCCCGGCCGAAGAGGATGTCGAATTCGGCAATGCGGAACGGCGGTGCCACCTTGTTCTTCGCCACCTTGACCTTGGCCCGGATGCCGTATTCCTCCGTACCCCGCTTGAGGGTCTGGATGCGGCGGATGTCAAGCCGCACCGAGGCATAGAACTTCAGGGCATTCCCACCGGTGGTGGTTTCCGGATTGCCGTAGGTGACACCGATCTTCTGGCGCAGCTGATTCAGAAAGATCACCGTGCAGCCAGATTTGCCGATGTTGCCGGTGATCTTGCGCATCGCCTGGCTCATCAGGCGTGCCTGACTGCCGACCGCCAGATCGCCCATTTCCCCCTCGATTTCAGCCCGGGGAGTGAGGGCCGCCACCGAGTCGACCACGACGATGTCAACGGCGGCGGAGCGCACCAGCTGATCGACGATCTCCAGCGCCATCTCGCCGGTATCGGGCTGTGACACCAGCAGATTCTCAATATCAACGCCCAGGGCAGCCGCATAGACAGGATCAAGGGCATGTTCGGCGTCGACGAAAGCCGCCACACCGCCTCGCCGTTGCGCTTCGGCGATGGCATGCAGGGTGAGCGTGGTTTTGCCGGAACTCTCCGGGCCATACACCTCCACCACCCGACCCTTGGGGTAGCCGCCACCGAGGGCCAGATCCAGGGTGAGCGCCCCGGTTGACACGGTTTCCACCCGCATCCTGGAAGCGTCGCCGAGGCGCATGATCGAACCCTTGCCGAAGTTGCGCTCGATCTGGCCCAACACCAGATTCAAGGCCTTGTCGCGTTCCGAGCTGGCGGCGGCACTGGGACCAGCGGCGGCGGAACGGGGATGGGCAAGCCTCAGGTCAGTGGTCTTGGGGTCGGCGGGCATGGCGGAAGAGGAAAAGGAACAGGCAGCGGAGCGGCGATTCCGGCAGGGGAAGGGCCGCGAGCTCAGGGAACCAGTGCCACCAAGGGCGGGCGCTGTATCACTTGTGGGCAGGGAACCAGTCAGAAAACCGAATCGGCTGTGATGACCGGATCAGTTGCAAAAACTGGACCAGTTGCAAAAACTGGATCAGTTGCGAGCACCGGGCCGGGAGAAGCGATTGCGGCAAGCGGGAATTAGTACAGACGTACGCTAGCGGGTCAGGGCCAGATCGCCAAGGGGGCCCGGAAGGCGCTCGGCTCCAGCAGGGTGATCCCATCGGGCAGGTCGGCACCATCGCCGGGCTTGAGGTATCCCCACCCGGCCAGGAAGCAGCGCACCTGCTCCAGTCCAGGGGTGGCCCGCACGGTCTCCAGGGTGGGGCGGCGGTCTTCGATGAACCAAAGCGGACGCTGCCGTTCCCGCAACTGGAGCAGCACAGCCGGTTTGCTGCCCTGCTCATGGCCGTACAACTGCAGCGGCGCCAACTGCTCAGCGGCGAGCAGCTCGGCCGCAAAGGCTGCTCCCTTGGTGGTGAGCACAACCCAGTCGGCCCCTTCGCCGGCAAGGCCCTGCAGGCGCTCCTTCACCCCTGGGTAGAGACGGTGCAGGGCCAGCCACTGCGGCCGAACGGTGGCGATCGCCTGGCGACGCACCTCCTCCAGGGCCGCCTGCAGGGGCTGCGGTTGCCAACCCGTCTGGAGCAGCGCTCGGCGGAGGGCACCGGGATAATCAGCCTCGAAGGCCGCCGGGTCGAAGCCGGAGCGGCCCAGCTCCGCCGCCACCAGCACCATCTCCCAACCCTGGTGAATCAGGGGTCGCAGCCTGACGAACGCCTCAGGCAGCTGATCCGGGAGGACCAGGCCAGGCTTCAGGAGACAGGCGGCCTGACGGGAACTCCACCAGTACTCCGCCATGCCGTCAACCAGAACGCCATCGAAATCGAAGACAAGCAGGGGCCCGGAAGGCACGGAATCAGAAAGAAGACTGAAAAACTGGGCCGCTAGGATTCGAACCTAGGAATGGCGGGACCAAAACCCGCTGCCTTACCACTTGGCGACGGCCCAATGCACCGGTGGAGGCGAACGTCTCGGTACCGGGTGTCCTGCTAGTTACCCACAGCGGGCCGTCCTTCGTCAATCTCCGGTGCGCAGGCCGACGAGGTCGAGAGTCCCCCCGCGCCGGCCAGGGAAGAACCATCTCCGGGCGCCGCTGCTTGTCCCTGCCGCACTCCGATCCGGGCCGGGGGCAAACCTCCATCAACCTGAACCCGCTCAGCCCCCTGCCAACGCGACGGGACCGGAGCCGGCAAGGGTTCCCGGCTGCGACGCAACAGCCGCTCCACACCCCTGAGAATCTGAGGCAGGGTGTCGGTCTTGATCACCAGAATCGGCAGCCGAAGCTGCTGAGCCAGCCGCCGCACCTCCGGATCACGGCCCAGCTGCCTACGCAGGGCAAGCACTCCGTCGGCCTGCTCCAGAACGGCGACCCGCTCGACAGGCCAGCGGCGGCTGCGCACCACCTGATCGAGCAGCTGATCACTCACCCCGCAGCAATACAGGCTCAGGCGCTCCTCGCTGGGCCTGGGTTCCAGCCGGCGATGGGGCGGCGGCTGGAGGGGATCCGGCAGCGGCACCGGGGCGAAGGGGGTGCGAACGGAGGAGCGAGAGGAGAGGAGAGGTCGTCTGCGCGGGGGCAGCTCCAGTCCGGGAGACAGCGGCTGCTCCACCCGCAGCAGCCCAGCCGCATCGAGTTCACGAACCTGGGGCGTGGCGGGCTGCCCTCGCAACTGGCCATCGACGGTGCGGGCCACATCGGTATGAACCAGCCAGCGGCTGCGGCTGCGGATCTCCACTGCCAGTGGAAAGGTGGGTTCGGCGCGGCGTTCCAGCACGGTTTTCTGGCTGCCGCGCCGCCGTGCCTCCTCATCCCCGAGGGTCACCGACTGAATCCCACCGACCAGGTCGGAAAGGGTGGGATTGCGGATCAGGTTGGCGAGCTCATTGCCATGGGCCGTGGCCACCAGCATCACGCCCCGCTCGGCAATCGTGCGGGCGGCTCTGGCTTCCAGCTCGGTGCCGATCTCATCGATCACGATCACCTCCGGCATGTGGTTCTCCACCGCCTCGATCATCACCTGGTGCTGCAGCTCCGGCCGCGCCACCTGCATGCGCCGGGCCCGGCCGATGGCCGGGTGCGGAATGTCACCGTCGCCGGCGATTTCGTTGCTGGTGTCGATCACCACCACGCGCCGCTCCAGCTCATCGGCCAGCACCCTGGCGATCTCGCGCAGAGCGGTGGTCTTGCCGACACCCGGTCGCCCCATCAGCAACAGCGAATCACCGGAATCGAGCAGGTCGCGCACCATCGCCACCGTGCCGAACACGGCGCGGCCGACCCGGCAGGTGAGTCCCACCACCTCACCGGAGCGATTGCGGATGGCACTGATCCGGTGCAGGGTGCGCTCGATTCCGGCCCGGTTGTCGCCGCCGAAGGCACCAAGCCGTTCCACAACCGCCGCCAGATCGGCTCGCTCGACTGGCCGGGTTCCGAGCATCAGGGCACGGCCGGGGTAACGGGCCTCGGGACTCCGCCCCAGATCAAGCACCACCTCCAGCAATCCCTCCTGCCGGGCTGGGCTGGCCAGGGCCTGGCGCACCCCGGCCGGCAGAACCTCAAGCAAGGCTGCCAGGTCATCGGTGATCCGCCAGGGGCTGAACGGCTGGGTGGCGGCCATAACCGGTCCGGGAGGGGGAGCTGCAGGACCGATCGGGATCACGGGGCTGACGCTCCCCGCCGGATCGGCCCCCTGATCGCCAGTTCTAGCGATCAGGGGGCCAACCAGGGGCCAACCAGCCGACGGGCCCGCTCCAGGGCCAGAGGCCAGAGGGCGGCATCCTCGAGCAGGCGGCGGCCACCCCGCTCCGCCTCAAGCATCAATGGCTGGAGCAGGGAACGGGCCATTCCACCGAAGGCCACTCCACCGGCTTGAGCCCGGGCGGCGAGGGCGGAGCCCGCCTGGCGCCGGAGCAACGGCAAGGTCAGCCCGTTGGTGCCACCCGCCAGCTGCAGCGGTCCAGGCGGCGCCAAGGGCCGCATGGCCGTGAGCAGTCGCAACGCCGCATGGGCGGTGCCGTCCCCGATGTCCCCACTCATCGGCCGGCCGTCCAGCTGCCAGATCGGACACAGCTGGTGGTGGCGCAGCAAGGCGAAACGCTGCCAGAGCTCCCTGCTGGTGGAGCTGGCAGGATCAGGGCCCTCTCCCCAGCCACAGCTCACCGCCAGATGCCTGAGCGGCAGACCTGAGGCGATCACCTGATCGAGGCGAAGGGCGAAAGACTCGCCCCGCCCGGGCTGGGTATGGAGCTCGACCAGATCGGGCTTCAACCGGGCCAGAAGCGGAGCAACCTGGGCGGCTGAGAGGACCTGGCCTCGCTCCTCGATCAAGCCCTGGGGACAGACAGGAAGACAGCGACCACATCCGTAGCAGCTCTCGGCCCGGACACCCCCCTCAGCAGCGATCGCCAGGGCCGGACAGACCCGCTGACACGGACGTGGACAACGGGGCGGGCAGCGGAGCGGATCGAACCAGGCCTTGCGAAAATGGGGATCCTCACCATCGCTGAGGCTGACCATCAGCCAGGGACGGCTCGGAGTGGCCGAATCAGACTGATCGAGCCCCCAGCCGATGCCCCGTCGGGCTGCAGCCACCACCGCAGGATCGGCCGCCACATCAATGCAATGGACACCGGCCAGGGTATAGATCCCACACAGGTCTTCGATGCCGGCGGGATCCTGGTTGCTGGCACCGCAGATCAGCTTGACCCAGTGGCCATGGGCCAGGGCCTGCTCAGGCCGCACACAGCTCCAGTGGCTCCCAGCGCAGGCTGCGCGAACCCCCCATCTCCGCAACGATCTTCAGGCGCGGTTCCCGCCGGGTCAGGGAGCAGAGCGAAGCGCGCTCTGCGGCTGAAAGGACCTGGGCCTCCAGCAACCAGAGCAGAATGGGGCTGTCGCCCTCAAGCAGGGATCCGAGCTGAGGCATCACCCGCTGGACCGTGCCGACGGCAGCACCACGGCCGACACTGTGATGACCAAGGTGGGGAGGTCGGATCCCGTGCGACTCGAACAGAAAAGCTTCGGGGTCACCAAGACCCCGCGCCGAGGTCATCTGGGCGCGGTAGCCACTTGCCCGCAGGCGGCGCAGCAGACGGGTTTCGGCGCCACCTTCCAGCGGGGCGTAGAGCGCGAGCGCTCCGGCCTGCTCCAGGTCGGCACGGAAGCGACGGCCACTGAGCAGCAAGGGCATGGGAAGGTCCGCACCAATGGGTCCGATTCTGACAGGAGAACCCCTTGAAAATGGTTGGGTTGATCGTGAGGTATGTTGAATGACTGTGCAATTGATCTGCGCCCGTCCGCTAGCCGGGCCTCCGGATCTCTGCGCGGAGTCATCGCTGGCGATGACTCCTTTCGAGGCAAACCCATTTCCTGATCCACTCCCTCGTCTGAGTTGAATTTCAACCCACCGGTTGAACCAGCCCAGCCACAGGAATCCAGGATTTGGCGGGAAACTGTCGCTCGGTTTCGATCGAGCGGGAAAGTCCCGGCCTGCTGTTTCGCTCCACCGCTAGCTCAATCGGTCTTGCCCTGAACTGTTCACTGAACTGCTCAGGTCAAAACCGCGTCAGACCCAGTCAGGCCGCGTCAGACCCTGTCAGACCCAGCCATCCAAGTCGGACCAAAGCGAGTTCCACGAAGCAGCCCCAGGTCTTTCCGGTTCATCATTGAACGGGGAAGCATTGTCCTTGCTGGCGTCCATCCCATCCCATGTCCATCGGCATTCTCGGGAAGAAACTGGGTATGTCCCAGTTCTTCACGGCAGAAGGCAAGTCCATCCCGGTCACCTTGATCGAGGCGGGTCCCTGCCGCATCACCCAGGTCAAAACCCCAGCCTCCGACGGTTACACAGCCGTTCAGCTCGGCTTCGGCGAGATTCGCGAGAAACTCGTCAACAAGCCGGCCACCGGCCACCTGGCCAAATCCGGCCCCAATCCGCTGCGCCATCTCACCGAATACCGGCTCAACTCGGTTGACGGCCTGGAGCTCGGAGAAGAAATCACGGTTGAGCGTTTCGAAGCCGGCCAGAAGGTCGACGTCAGCGGCGACACCATGGGGCGTGGCTTCAGTGGTTATCAGAAGCGGCACGGCTTCAGCCGTGGTCCGATGAGCCACGGTTCGAAGAATCACCGGCAGCCCGGTTCGACCGGAGCGGGCACCACCCCCGGCCGGGTCTATCCCGGCAAGCGGATGGCCGGCCGCTACGGCGGCAAGCAGACCACCACCCGGGGCCTCACGATCCTCAAGGTCGATTTTGAGCGCAACCTTCTGGTGGTCAAGGGTTCGGTGCCGGGCAAGCCCGGGGCCCTGCTCAACATCCGCCCCGCCAAGCGGGTCGGTGACAAGGAGGCGAGCTGAGAATGTCAACCATGATTCAATGCGTCATTCGTGATTGGCAGGGGAAGGAGGCTGGTGAAGCCTCTCTCAACCTGAAGGTCGCCAAGGATTCGTCAGCGGCCGGCCTGGTGCACCGCGCCGTGGTGCGGCAATTGGCCAATGCGCGCCAGGGCACTGCCAGCAGCCTCACCCGCGCCGAAGTGCGCGGTGGCGGTCGCAAGCCCTACAAGCAGAAAGGCACCGGTCGGGCCCGTCAGGGCTCGATCCGCACCCCGCTCCGCCCAGGCGGCGGCGTGGTGTTCGGTCCCAAGCCACGCTCCTACGCCGTTTCGATGAACCGGAAGGAGCGGCGGCTTGCCCTGCGCACGGCGCTGATCAGTCGGGCCGCCGACATCACGGTGGTGAAGGGATTCGCCACAGCCCTCGAAGCACCCAAAACACGGGAGATCGTGGCAGCCCTGCTGCGCTGGGACATCCCGGCCACCAACAAGGTGCTGCTGGTGCTCGATGCCCCATCCGAGGTGGTGCGCCTGTCGGTGCGCAATCTCGAAAAGGTGAAACTGATCGCTGCCGATCAGCTGAACATGTTCGATCTGCTCAATGCCAAGCGATTGGTGCTGAGCGAGGAGGCACTGGCCAAGATTCAGGAGGTCTACGGCGATGACTGAACGTTTTGAAGGTCGGCTGGCGGACGTGATCCGCAAGCCGCTGATCACCGAAAAGGCCACCCGTGCTCTGGAACTCAACCAGTACACCTTTGAGGTGGATCATCGGGCCGCGAAGCCCGACATCAAAGCCGCCGTCGAGCAACTCTTCGACGTACGGGTGATCGGGGTGAGCACCATGAATCCCCCGCGTCGGTCCCGACGCGTCGGGCGGTTCGCCGGCAAGCGTGCCCAAGTGAAGAAAGCGGTGGTCCGTCTTGCCGCAGGCAACAGCATCCAGCTCTTCCCAGAGGCCTGAGGGAACTGAACCGTTATGGCAATTCGCAACTACCGTCCCTACACCCCCGGCACCCGCGGTCGTGCCGCCAGTGACTTCAGTGAAGTCACTGAGCGGAAACCGGAGCGGAGCTTGGTCATGGCCAAGCACCGCAACAAAGGTCGCAACAACCGCGGTGTGATCACCTGCCGTCACCGCGGTGGTGGCCACAAGCGTCTCTACCGGATGGTCGACTTCCGCCGCGACAAGCACAACGTGGTGGCCAGAGTGGCCGCCATCCACTACGACCCCCACCGCAACGCCCGGCTGGCCTTGCTCTTCTACACCGACGGCGAAAAGCGCTACATCCTGGCTCCGGCCGGGATTGAGGTGGGCCAGACGGTGGTTTCGGGTCCGGAAGCGCCGATCGAAACCGGCAATGCCTTACCGCTCTCCTCCATTCCACTTGGCTCCAGCGTTCACAACGTTGAGCTCTACGCCGGGCGTGGTGGCCAGATGGTTCGCACCGCCGGAGCCAGTGCCCAGGTGATGGCCAAGGAGGGCGACTACGTCGCCTTGAAACTGCCTTCCACGGAAGTCCGGCTGGTACGCCGCGAGTGCTACGCCACCCTGGGCGAAGTGGGCAACGCCGAGGTCCGCAACACCAGCCTCGGCAAAGCCGGCCGCAAACGCTGGCTGGGCCGCCGTCCCGAGGTGCGCGGCAGTGTGATGAACCCCTGCGATCACCCCCACGGTGGTGGTGAGGGTCGGGCACCGATCGGCCGCTCCGGCCCGGTCACCCCCTGGGGCAAACCTGCCCTGGGCCTCAAAACCCGTAAGCGGAACAAGCCGAGCAATCGGTTTGTGCTGCGCAAACGTCGCCGCACCTCCAAGCGGAGCCGTGGCGGACGGGATTCGTGATGGCCAACAACCCCGTTTTGCACTCTGCTTAAACCGCCATGGGACGTTCACTCAAAAAAGGACCTTTTGTTGCCGATCACTTGCTGCGTAAGGTCGAAACGCAGAACAGCGCCGGCGACAAATCCGTGATCAAGACCTGGTCACGGGCTTCGACGATTCTGCCGATGATGATCGGCCACACAATCGCTGTTCACAACGGCAAGAGCCATGTGCCCGTCTACGTGACGGAGCAGATGGTGGGCCACAAGCTGGGGGAGTTCGCCCCCACCCGCACCTTCCGCGGCCACATCAAGGACAAAAAAGGTGCCCGTTAAGGAGCGAAACACCATGGCCAATCCAACCTCCACCAGCCAAGAAGCCCGCGCCCACGGCCGCTACATCCGCGGTTCCGTATCGAAGGTGCGTCGGGTGCTCGACCAAATTCGCGGCCGCTCCTATCGCGAGGCGCTGATTCTGCTTGAGTTCATGCCCTACCGCTCCACCGGTCCGATCACGAAGGTGCTGCGTTCTGCAGTTGCCAACGCGGAACACAACCTGGGCCTTGATCCCGCCTCCCTGGTGATCAGCACGGCCATCGCCGACATGGGTCCATCCCTGAAGCGATTCCGTCCACGCGCCCAGGGGCGAGCCTTCGCCATCAAAAAACAAACCTGCCACATCAGCATTGCTGTGGCAGCACCCATCACCTGACCCCCGAGGACACCGACCGATGGGACACAAGATCCATCCAACCGGCCTGCGCCTGGGGATCACCCAGGAACACCGCTCGCGCTGGTATGCACCCAGCAAGACCTATCCCCTCCTGCTTCAGGAGGATGATCGGATCCGCAAGTTCATCCACAAGAAGTACGCCAGTGCCGGCATCAGCGACGTGTTGATCGCCCGCAAGGCCGATCAGCTTGAAGTTGAGCTCAAAACAGCTCGCCCCGGCGTGCTTGTCGGCCGCCAGGGCAGCGGGATCGAAGATCTGCGCACCGGAATCCAGACCACCCTCGGGGATCGCCACCGCCAGGTGCGCATCAACGTTGTGGAAGTGGAGCGGGTCGATGCCGACGCTTTTCTGCTGGCCGAGTACATCGCCCAGCAACTTGAGAAGCGCGTGGCCTTCCGCCGCGTCATGCGGATGACCGTTCAACGTGCCCAGCGGGCCGGTGTGCTGGGATTGAAGATTCAGGTGAGCGGTCGCCTCAACGGCGCTGAGATCGCCCGCACTGAATGGACCCGCGAAGGACGTGTGCCGCTGCACACTCTCCGAGCCGATATCGACTACGCCACCAAGGTGGCCACCACCACCTATGGAGTGCTCGGTATCAAGGTCTGGGTGTTCAAAGGGGAAGTGCTACCCGGGCAGAAGGAACAGCTGCCTGCGGATGGAGCCGCCCGACGCCGCACCAGCCGGCGTCCACAAGAATTTGAAGACCGCTCCAACAAGGAGTGATCAGGAGACCTGAATCATGCTGAGTCCACGTCGCGTCAAATTCCGCAAACAGCAGCGAGGCCGCATGTGCGGCACCGCTACCCGGGGCAACACGATTGCCTTCGGTCAGTTTGCATTGCAAGCCCAGGAATGTGGCTGGATCACTTCCCGCCAGATTGAAGCCAGCCGCAGGGCCATGACCCGCCATGTCAAGCGGGGAGGGAAAATCTGGATTCGGATCTTCCCTGACAAGCCCGTCACGATGCGTCCTGCCGAAACCCGCATGGGCTCCGGTAAGGGCAACCCGGAATTCTGGGTGGCCGTGATCAAACCCGGTCGCATTCTCTTTGAGATGGGCGGTCCGGAAATCACCGAAACCATCGCCAAGGAGGCGATGCGCCTGGCTCAGTACAAACTGCCGGTCAAAACAAAATTTCTGGCCCTGGATGACCAGGCACCCGTGTCCACTCCAGAACCCGTTCTGGAAACCGTCCTCTCCGGGGACTCCTGACCATGGCCCGTCCTGACATCACCGAGGTCCGCAACCTCACCGACGCCGAGATCCAAGAACAGATCAGTGGCTGCCGCCGCGAACTGTTCGACCTCCGCTTCCAGCAGGCCACCCGCCGCCTGGAGCAACCACACCGCTTCAAGCAGAGCCGCATCAAGCTGGCCCACCTGCTGACGGTGCAGAAGGAGCGTCAGCGCTCCGCCCTGTCCGCCTCCTGATCCCCCTCATACCAACCATGGCACTCAAGGAAAGGGTCGGCACCGTCGTCAGCGACAAGATGGACAAAACGGTGGTGGTGGCGGTCGAAAACCGCTTCCCCCATCCCATCTATCAAAAGACCGTCAGCCGCACCACCCGCTACAAAGCCCACGACGAGGAGAACCGCTGTCAGGTGGGGGATCGGGTTCGGATCACCGAAACCCGTCCGCTCAGTCGCACCAAGCGCTGGGCCGTGGCCGAGGTTCTCAATCCATCCGGCGCAAGCTGAGCAGATCCCACCATGATTCAGCAAGAAACTTTCCTCAATGTCGCTGACAACAGCGGCGCCAAACGCATCCAGTGCATCCGGGTGCTCGGCACGAACCGTCGCTACGCCCATGTGGGCGATGTGATCGTGGCGGCCGTAAAGGACGCCATGCCCAACATGGGCGTGAAGAAATCGGATGTCGTGAAGGCCGTGGTGGTCAGAACCCGTGCCACCCTCCGTCGGGATACCGGCAACTCAATTCGCTTCGACGACAACGCTGCCGTGATCCTCGGCACCGACAACAATCCGAAAGGCACCAGGGTCTTCGGACCCGTTGCCCGCGAATTGCGTGAACGTAACTTCACCAAGATCGTTTCGCTCGCTCCGGAGGTGATCTGAGATGGCCACGGCAACCGTCAGAACCAAGCCCGCCGAGCGCATCAAGATGCGCATCCGCAAAGGCGACACCGTCAAGGTGATTGCCGGCAAGGACAAAGGCAAAACCGGCGAAGTGCTCCGCACCCTGCCGAATGAGAACAGGGCGATCGTGCAGGGCATCAACCTGCGCACCCGCCACATCAAACCCACCCAGGAAGGTGAGAGCGGCCGCATCGCCACCGAGGAAGCCTCTGTGCATGCCTCCAACCTGATGCTGTATTCCACCAGCGCGGCCGTGGCCAGCCGGGTGGAAATCGCCATCCAGGCCGACGGCACCAAGAAACGTCGTCTCAAGAAAACCGGCGAACTGATCGATTGATCCGTCAGCCGATCCAGTCCCGCTCCAGCTGCCACCCACGCTCCTTTCCTCCCTTCTTCGCTCTCTGACAACGTCCAGAAGCGCAACTCCTCCGCCCGCCATGTCACTCAAACAGCGTTACCGGGAGACGATCCAGCCCAAGCTGCTCAAGGATCTCAACCTCTCCAACATCCACGAAGTTCCCAAGGTGATGAAAGTCACCGTCAACAGGGGCCTCGGCGAAGCCGCCCAGAATGCCAAGGCTCTGGAGGCCTCGATCGCGGAGATGGCCACCATCACCGGTCAGAAAGTGGTGGTGACCCGGGCCAAGAAGGCGATCGCCGCCTTCAAGATCCGGGAGGGGATGCCGATCGGCGTGGCCGTCACCCTTCGTGGCGAGCGGATGTACGCCTTCCTGGAGCGTCTGATCAACCTGGCCCTGCCCCGAATCCGTGATTTCCGCGGCGTCAGCCCCAAAAGCTTTGATGGCCGCGGCAATTACACCCTCGGGGTTCGCGAGCAGATCATCTTCCCGGAAATCTCCTACGACAAGATCGACGCCATCCGCGGCATGGACATCACCATCGTGACCAGTGCCCGTACCGACGAAGAGGGCCGGGCCCTCCTCCGCGAGATGGGAATGCCGTTCCGCAGCAACTGAGCCCTCTTCGGACCCACCCATGGCCAACCACGACCCGATTTCAGACATGCTCACCCGCATCCGCAATGCGAGTGAGAAAAAGCACCAGACCACCAAGGTGCCTGCTTCCCGCCTCTCCCACAGCATCGCCAAGGTGCTCCAGAAGGAAGGCTTCATCGCCGAGATCAGTGAAGAAGGCGAAGGGGTGTTGAAGCACCTTGTGCTTGAGCTGAAATACAGCGGCAAGCATCGCCAGCCCACGATCCGCTCTGTCCAGCGGGTCAGCAAGCCTGGCCTGCGCATTTACAAGAACACGCGGCAGTTGCCCAAGGTGCTCGGCGGCCTTGGTGTGGCGATCATCTCCACCTCCAGGGGTGTGATGAGCGACCGTGATGCCCGCAAGCAGGGCGTCGGCGGTGAAGTGCTCTGCTACATCTACTGATCTGAGAGCCAACCATGTCACGTATAGGTAAAGCTCCGATTCCCATCCCCGACAAGGTGTCCATCACCTTGGATGGACTGGCGGTATCGGTCAAAGGTCCCAGGGGTGAACTCAGTCGCGTCCTTCCCGATGGCGTGGTGATCAGCGAGGAGAAGGGCACCCTGCTGGTCGCCGCGGCCGATGGAACCCGGCGCTCCCGGGAGCGCCACGGCCTCTGTCGCACCCTGGTGGCCAACATGGTCGAGGGCGTGAGCAAGGGCTTCACCCGCAAGCTCGAAATCATCGGGGTCGGCTACCGCGCCCAGGTGCAGGGCCGCAAACTGGTGGTGAGCGCCGGCTACAGCCACCCCGTCGAAGTCAACCCTCCCGAGGGCATCACTTTTTTGGTGGAGAACAACACCCAGGTGCTGGTCTCCGGTTCCGACAAGGAGCTGGTGGGCAACGAAGCCGCCAAAATCCGCGCCATCAGGCCACCCGAGCCCTACAAGGGCAAAGGCATCAAGTTCGAGGGTGAACGCATCCTGCGCAAAGCCGGCAAAACCGGCAAGAAATGAGGACGGCCTGAGCCTCCCTATCCCTACCTGCCATGTCCACCGTTTCCCGCAAACAGCAGACCCAGAAGCGTCACCGCCGCCTGCGTCGCCACCTCAACGGCACCGCCATGCGCCCGCGCCTGGCCGTGTTCCGCTCCAACAACCACATCTACGCCCAGGTCATCGACGACGAAGCCCAGAGCACCCTCTGCGCCGCCTCGACCCTCGACAAGGACCTGCGCACCAGCCTCGAGGCCAGCGCTTCCTGCGATGCCTCCGTGGCGGTGGGTCAGCTGGTTGCCCAGCGGGCACTGGCCAAGGGCATCCAGCAGGTCGTGTTCGACCGCGGTGGCAAGCTGTACCACGGTCGGGTCAAAGCCCTTGCCGACGCTGCCCGGGAAGCGGGCCTCGAGTTCTGAACCGGATCCAACCATGAGCGAAATCAACCAACAGATCCAGTCCAGCGAGATTCCCGGGGCCGCCGATGTTCCGGCCGCTGCCGAGGGCCAGCAGGAGCGGCGCGGCGGCCGGGGAGGTGCTGATGCCAAAGGAGGCGACCGACGCGGAGGTGGACGGCGGGGCGACAACCGCCGTGGCCAGGAGCGCGACTCCGAATGGCAGGAACGGGTGGTTCAGATCCGCCGGGTCTCCAAGACCGTCAAGGGCGGCAAGAAAATGAGCTTCAGGGCCATTGTGGTGGTCGGCAACGAACGGGGCCAGGTGGGCGTCGGCGTCGGCAAAGCCGGTGACGTGATCGGAGCGGTTCGCAAGGGCGTGGCGGACGGCAAGAAGCATCTGGTCAAGGTCCCCCTCACCCGCACCAGCTCGATTCCCACTGACAGCCGTGGCGTCGACGGGGCCGCCAGCGTGCTGATGCGCCCCGCGGCCCCGGGCACCGGCGTGATTGCCGGCGGTTCGATCCGCACCGTGCTCGAACTGGCCGGCATCAAGAACGTGCTGGCCAAACGGCTGGGCAGCAAAACCCCGCTGAACAATGCCCGCGCCGCCATCCAAGCCCTGCAGGTGCTGCGGACCCACAAGGAAACCGCCAAAGAACGGGGCATTTCCCTTGAGCAGATCTACTCCTGAGCCCGTGATGACACTCTCCCTTCAAACTCTCAAGCCCCAGGCAGGCTCACGCCGCCGCAAACTTCGCAAGGGTCGCGGCATCGCCGCCGGCCAGGGCGCCAGTTGCGGCTTCGGCATGCGTGGCCAGAAATCCCGTTCCGGCAGCCCAACCCGCCCCGGCTTCGAGGGAGGCCAGATGCCTCTCTATCGCCGCTTGCCGAAGCTCAAGCACTTCACCCTGGTGAACCCCAAGCAGTTCACCGTTCTGAACGTCGCCAAGCTGGCTGGGTTGAAAGCCGGCAGCCTGGTCAATCTGGATTCCCTGGTTGAGGCCGGGCTGGTCACCAGTCCGAAGCACCCGCTCAAGATCCTCGGCAACGGTGATCTCGGGGTCAAACTCACGGTGCAGGCGGCAGCGTTCACCAGCAGCGCCCGCGAAAAAATCGAGGCCGCCGGTGGTCAGTGCGACCTGATCGGCTGACCTCCGATCGGGTTGTTCCCGTGCTGTTCGACCAAGCTGTTTGACAAGCCTGAGCCGTCTGCCCGCCGATCCCCGGCTGAGCAGGCGGCTTTCAGCATTGCTGTCCTTCCTCCGACCTTCGCCCGTTCACACCATGCTCGTCAGCCGGGGGCGCAACCCCAGTGCAGGGGAAATCATCATTCAACTGATCCAGTCCAAGGGGCTGCGCGACAGGGTGCTGACCACCCTCGGCCTCTTGCTGCTGGTTCGCCTCGGGATCTACATCCCGGTTCCCGGCATCGACCGGGTGGCCTTTCAACAGTTCATCCAGCAGGGGGGGCAGCTGATCGGCTTCCTCGACATCTTCACCGGCGGCGGCATCTCGACGCTCGGCGTGTTCGCCCTCGGGATCCTGCCATTCATCAACGCCTCGATCATCCTCCAACTGCTCACCGCCGCCCTGCCCCAGCTCGAAGATCTCCAGAAGAACGAAGGGGAGGCCGGCCGACGCAAGATCGCCCAGATCACCCGCTACGTGGCACTGGGCTGGGGAATTCTTCAGAGCACCGTCTTCGCCCTGATTCTTCGGCAATACGCCTTGCCTGGCGTTTCCCAGCCTGTCTTCGTGATTCAGACCAGCCTCGCCCTGGTCACAGGCTCGATGGTGGTGATGTGGATCAGTGAGGTGATCACCGAGCGGGGCATCGGCCAGGGGGCGTCCCTGGTGATCTTCGTGAACATCGTGGCCACCCTGCCCCGGGCACTCGGCTCCACCGTGGAACTGGCCCAGAGTGGCGACCGGGCCACGGTCGGAGGCATCGTGATCCTGGTGCTGATTTTCCTGGTCACGATCGTCGGGATCATTTTCGTTCAGGAAGGCAGCCGCCGCATTCCGATCGTGAGTGCCAAACGCCAGGTGGGGCAGGTCAGCATGCTGGCCGCCCGTCAGAGCTATCTACCGCTCAAGTTGAACGCCGGTGGCGTGATGCCGATCATCTTTGCCTCTGCGGTGGTGTTCCTGCCCCTCACGATCGCCAACTTCACCCGATCACCCTGGCTGATCCGCGTGGCGGGCTATCTGAACCCGAACAGCAGCACCCCCTGGCTCTATGCCCTCGTCTTCTTTGCCCTGATCTGTGGATTCTCGCTGTTCTACGCATCGCTCACCGTCAATCCCGTCGACATCGCCACCAACCTGAAGCGCACCGGCGTCGCCATCCCCGGGGTGCGGCCGGGCAGTGCCACGGCCAGCTATCTCGGCGGTGTGCAGAACCGGCTCACCCTGCTGGGCGGCCTGTTCCTCGGTGCCGTGGCGATCATCCCCTCGGCCGTGGAGGGGGCCACCCAGGTCCGTACATTTCAGGGGCTGGGAGCCACCTCCCTGCTGATCCTGGTGGGAGTGGCCATTGACACAGCCAAACAGGTGCAGACTTACGTGATTTCCCAACGCTACGAAGGAATGGTGCGCGAATGACCCATCGAATTCTTTTTCTCGGTCCTCCCGGCGCTGGGAAGGGCACCCAGGCCGAGCGGCTTGCCGAGCAGCGGCAGCTCCTTCACCTCTCCACCGGCGAACTGCTCAGAGCCGAAGTCCAGGCAGGCTCTGATCTCGGCCGCGAAGCCGAGGCGGTCATGGCCAGCGGCGAACTCGTCAGCGACCAGCTGGTGCTGGCGATCGTTCGCCAGCGGCTGGAGACGCACCACGGCGGTTGGTTGCTGGATGGCTTTCCCCGCAACCTGGCCCAGGCCGAATCCCTGAACCTGCTGCTCGAGGAACTGGATCAACCGATCCAGCAGGTGATGCTGCTGGAGCTCGACGACGAGAGCCTGGTCGAGCGGCTGCTGGGCCGCGGCCGCGCCGATGACAACGAAGCGGTGATTCGCAACCGCCTCGAGGTTTACCGGCAGCAGACCGAACCCCTGATCGGGTTCTACCGGGAGCGGAAGCTGCTGGAGCCGATCGAGGCAACCGGCTCGATCGAGGAGATCGCCGCCCGGATCCTGGCTGCTGTGGTATAGCTCTGTGGTAAGTTAGCTGTTTGAAAAATTGGAGAGCCGCCGCCCATGAAGGTGCGTGCATCGGTCAAGAAGATGTGCGACAAGTGCCGGGTGATTCGTCGCCATGGCCGGGTGATGGTGATCTGCACCAATCCCAAGCACAAACAGCGCCAGGGCTGACCTGAGCAAAGCTCCACACAGGCGGTCCATTGAGATCGCCATGGCCCGGTGTTTCACTGGGCCGCCCCTTCTGCCCAACTGATCGTTTCATTCGTGGCTCGGATTGCCGGTGTTGATATCCCTCGTGACAAGAGGGTCGAAATTTCGCTCACCTACGTCTATGGCGTGGGGCTGACGCGGGCCCAGCAGATTCTTGCCAAAGCGGGGGTCAGCCCTGACATCCGTGTCAAGGATCTCGACGACGCCGACATTCAGAAACTGCGTGTCGCCGCCGAATCCTTCACCCTGGAAGGCGACCTGCGCCGCCAGGAAGGGATGGCCCTCAAGCGCCTCCAGGACATCGGTTGCCTGCGGGGCCGTCGCCACCGCATGGGTCTGCCGGTCCGGGGCCAACGCACCCGCACCAATGCACGCACCCGCAGGGGTGCCCGCAAAACCGTGGCCGGCAAGAAGAAGTAAGCCGACTCCCTGCCTGAGCTCCTGATTGGGGCGCTCAGCTCCTCCATTCCCCTACCACAGGCCACTGTCCATGGCGAAGCCAGCCAAGAAAACCGGCGCCAAAAAATCGAAGCGCAACGTACCGAACGGTGTTGCCCACATCCAGAGCACCTTCAACAACACGATCGTGTCGATCACCGACACGGCCGGCGAGGTGATCTCCTGGTCATCCGCTGGAGCCAGCGGATTCAAAGGGGCCCGCAAAGGCACCCCGTTCGCCGCCCAGACAGCAGCCGAGGCAGCCGGACGTCGCGCCCTGGAGCAAGGCATGAGGCAGATCGAGGTACTGGTCAGAGGTCCTGGTTCCGGCCGTGAAACCGCCATCCGCGCCTTGCAGGTCGCTGGTCTTGAGATCACCCTGATCCGCGATGTCACGCCTCTCCCCCACAACGGCTGCCGCCGTTCCAAGCGACGCCGGGTCTGATCCCGCTTGCCACACCAGCCTTCGGGCGTCCCTTCACACCACCTTCAGGCCGTGCATCAGTATCAGATCGACCGCGTAGAGCACCAGATTGCCGACGACCGCTCCCAGACCGGAGTGTTCGTGATCGGCCCCCTCGATCGTGGCCAGGCTGTCACCCTCGGCAATGCCCTGCGCAGGGTGCTGATGGGAGGCATGGAGGGCAGCGCCATCACGGCCGTGAGGATTGCCGGGGTGAACCACGAGTACGCCACCGTGCCAGGGGTTCGCGAAGATGTTCTCGACATCCTCCTGAACTGCAAGGAGGTCGTTGTCAACAGTCGCAGCCGCGACCTTGAAATCGGCCGCCTGGTGGTCAACGGACCGGCCACCGTCACAGCAGCCGATCTGCAGTTCTCTTCCCAGGTGCAGGTGATCGATTTCGATCGCCCGATCGCCACCGTGGCTGATGGCCACAGCCTGGAGCTCGAAGTTCACGTCGAGCGCGGCGTTGGCTACCGGCCCGTCGACCGCCACCAGGAAGACACCAGCTCCATCGATCTTCTCCAGATCGATGCGGTGTTCATGCCGGTGCGCCGGGTGAATTACACCGTGGATGAAACGGCCGTCGGCGAAGGCGGCTCAGCCCGCGAACGCCTCCGGCTCGACATTCACACCAGTGGCGCCATCACCCCGGATGACGCCATGGCCCAGGCGGCGAATCAGCTGATCGCCCTGTTCCAGCCCCTGGCCAGCCTCACCATGGTCGAGGAGCCTGGGATTGAGCCCGACGTTTCCGCCGAAAGCCAGATCCCTCTTGAGGAGCTGAACCTTTCGGTCCGTGCTTACAACTGTCTGAAGCGCGCCCAGGTCAATTCCGTTTCCGATCTGATGGGCTTCAGCTACGAAGATCTGCTAGAGATCAAGAACTTCGGCTCCAAGTCTGCAGATGAGGTGATCGAGGCTCTTGAACGCATCGGCATCTCCCTGCCCCAGAGTCGGACCACCGCCTGAGCGGCCGCCTTCCTCATTCCCTTCAACGCACCAGAACCATGCGACACCAGTGCCGAGTCCCTCTGTTAGGGCTCCCCGCCGACCAACGCAAAGCGCTGCTGCGTGGCCTGACCACCCAGTTGATCCGGGAAGGTCGTGTCACGACCACCAAAGCTCGCGCCAAGGCGCTTCGCAGTGAAGCCGAGCGGATGATCACCCTGGCCAAGGAGGGCAGCCTCGCTTCGCGCCGCCGGGCGATCGGTTACATCTTCGACAAACAGCTGGTCCACGCCCTGTTCGACAAGGCCCAGGAGCGCTACGGCGAGCGCCAGGGTGGCTACACCCGGATCATCCGCACCGTGCCACGGCGCGGCGACAATGCCGAGATGGCCATCATCGAGCTGGTCTGAACACCCCCCGGAGAATCGCTCTCTGCCTGCAATACGAAGGCTCAGCCTTCTGTGGATGGCAGCGTCAGAGGGGTCAGGCCAGTGTTCAGGCAACTCTTGAGGAGGCTCTGACGGCTCTTGATCCCCACAGGCCCATGCTCTGCGTGGCCGCAGGACGGACGGACAGCGGAGTTCATGCCGCTGCCCAGGTGGTTCATTTCGAGGCCGTCGGGCCGATTCCGGCCCAGCGCTGGCCCAAGGCCCTCAACGGTCGGCTGCCGCCGACACTCCGGGTGCGCGCCGCCGCCGAGGTCAGGCCTGATTGGCATGCCTGTTTTTCAGCGCATTACCGGCGCTATCGCTACACGATCTACAACGGCCGCACCCCCAACCTTTTCCTGGCTCCGTTCAGCTGGCACCTGCATCAGCGCCATCTCAACGAGCGAGCCATGGCACAGGCCCTTGAGGGGATGCTGGGCTACCACGATTTTGCGGCGTTCCGCAAGGCCGGAAGCCGCAGGAGTCATTCGCGAACCACGATCCAGGCCGTCCACCTGGAGCGGCAGGGGGATCAGATCATCATCGAGGTCCAGGCCAGTGGCTTCCTCTATGGAATGGTGCGATTCCTGGTGAGGCAGCTCGCCCTGGTCGGAGAAGAGAAACTGACACCAGCAGCCTTTGAACAGCGCTGGAGGACAAGGGCGCGGCAGGACGTCAAGGAGGCGGCCCCTCCCCAGGGGCTGTGTCTCCTGCGGGTGGGCTACGGCGAGGAGCTGTTCCCCAAAGAGCTCTGGTTCGATTGCCAACCACGGTTCGTCCTGGCCAGCACGGATCCACCAGCGGCGAGCCAGGGAGGGGGTCCCCATGACGAGCTAAGCTGAAAAGCTGTGAATGCACAAAGCGGAAGGCGCCTCAGCGTGTTCCCTGTACGTTCCAAACCTGTCCAGCCCCTTCCTGTGAGATGGGGCGTTATCTGAATCCGGCCTGCCGGCGCGATGAACAAGACCTCCGTTCCTTCCCTGGATTCCCTCGAGCGCCAGTGGTACTTGGTGGATGCTGAGAACCAGACCCTCGGCCGCCTGGCCACCGAAGTGGCCAGCGTGCTGCGGGGCAAGAACAAACCTTGCTTCACGCCCCACCTGGACACCGGTGATTTCGTCGTCATCGTGAACGCCGACAAGATCCGCATCAGCGGCAACAAGGCCAGCCAGAAGATCTATCGCCGCCATTCCGGCAGGCCCGGGGGCATGAAAACCGAAACCTTCACCGCCCTGCAGGCCCGTCTGCCGGAGCGGATCGTCGAAAAGGCGATCAAAGGAATGCTCCCCCACAATGCCCTGGGTCGTCAGCTGTTTCGCAAACTCAAGGTCTACAAGGGTGCTGAACACCCTCACGCGGCCCAGCAGCCCAAGATCCTGACCCTCGATCCTTCCGCCACCGCCCAATGAGCAGCCCATCCAACCGCGTTGTCTACTGGGGAACCGGCCGCCGTAAAACCGCCGTTGCACGGGTTCGGGTCGTCCCCGGCACCGGGACGATCACCATCAACGGACGCCCCGGGGACCACTACCTCAACTTCAATCCCAGCTATCTCGCAGCGGTGAAAGCCCCACTGGACACCCTGGGTCTTGCCACCGCCTACGACCTTCTCGTCAATGTCAAGGGTGGTGGCCTCACCGGCCAGGCTGATGCGATCAAGCAGGGAGCGGCGCGCGCCCTCTGTGAACTCTCCCCTGACAACCGCAAGCCGCTCAAGACGGAAGGTCACCTCAGCCGGGATCCCCGTGCCAAGGAACGCCGCAAGTACGGCCTCAAGAAAGCCCGTAAGGCTCCCCAATTCTCCAAGCGCTGACCCCTCCCATGCCCAAGGCCGACATCCACCCCACCTGGTATCCCGAAGCCAAGGTGATCTGCAATGGAGAAGTGGTCATGACCACCGGCTCCACACACCCTGAGCTCCATGTCGACGTCTGGAGCGGCAATCACCCCTTTTACACCGGCACCCAGAAAATCCTCGATACCGAGGGACGGGTTGATCGTTTCATGCGGAAGTACGGCATGGGTGGCGTTGACACGGCAGCCGCCAAGCCAGCTCCCGAAGCCAGCTCGAACGACACCGCTGCCTGACGCTTCGCCATGGCAGCGGATTCGGCTTCTCCAGAGGAGACCTGATCCATCCCTGGCTTGGCAGGTCGAACGATTTTTTCGTGCTGCTCTGGCGGATCTCGGCTGATGGACATCACCTTCCTGGCAGACCGGCTCCAGGCAGCCTCCAGCACTTTCGCGGCACTGGAACAACAGCTGGCCGACCCCGAGGTGGCCAGTGACCCCGTCCAGCTCGAGCGCTTCGCCCGGGAGCGAGCCCGGCTCGAACCGTTGGTGCTTGGCCAGGATCAACTGAAGCTCCTGGAGCAAGAGGCCGCAGAAGCGAGGCGTCTGCTCAAGGAAAGCCGCGGAGACCTCGACATGGAAGTCCTGGTTCAGGACGAGTTAAGTGATCTTTCCGGCCGGATCGAGGCGATCCGCGAACGGCTGATCCTGGCTCTGCTGCCCAGCGATCCCCGCGACGAACGCAGTGTGATGCTGGAAATCCGGGCAGGAGCCGGTGGGGATGAGGCCTCTCTCTGGGCCGGTGATCTGGCCCGGATGTACGAACGCCACGCCCAGAGCCTCGGCTGGTCTGTCCAACCACTGAGTGCTTCCGAAGCCGACCTGGGCGGCTATAAGGAGCTGATCCTGGCCATCCGTGGTCAGGGGGTCTACAGCCAGCTGAAATACGAGGCCGGAGTGCACCGGGTTCAACGGGTTCCCGCCACCGAATCCCAGGGTCGGGTTCACACCTCCACGGCCACCGTGGCGGTGATGCCTGAGGCCGATCCGGTTGAGGTGCGGCTCGACCCCGCCGACCTGGAAATCAGCACGGCACGATCCGGCGGTGCCGGCGGCCAGAACGTCAACAAGGTGGAAACAGCCGTCGACCTGTTGCACAAACCCACCGGAATCCGGGTGTTCTGCACCCAGGAACGCTCACAGCTGCAGAACAAGGAGCGAGCCCTGGAGATTCTCCGGGCCAAGTTGCTCGAACGGGAAAGGGCCGAAGCCGCCGCCACCGAGAGCTCAGCCAGGCGGGCCCAGGTCGGCAGCGGCGATCGCAGCGAAAAAATCCGCACCTACAACGTCAAGGACAACCGGGTCACCGATCACCGCCTGAATCGAAACTTCAGCCTGGAGCCCGTGCTGGCAGGCCAGCTCGGCGAGCTGATCGGGGCCTCCGTCGCCGCCGATCAGCGCAACCGGATGGAGAAGCTGGCAGCCGAGGCCAGCGGAATCAGCTGAACGGGCCACCCGCGCGCGGCGTCCCGACAACCCAGAGATCGCCCCTCAGGCACCGATCACATACTTGGCCCATTCCCGGCGCCCGGAGCGGATCTGCCGGGTGGCTTCGAAATACAGGGTGCTCACGGGCCGGCGGGGCACCTTTGCCAGGGGCATGGCCGCCTCCCGCGGGGTTCGATTGCCTTTGCGAACGTTGCAGCGCAGGCAAGCCGTGGTGACGTTCTCCCAGCTGTCGACTCCACCGCGGCTGCGCGGGATCACATGGTCGATCGAAAGCTGCTCGCCCTGATAGCCGCAGTACTGACAGGCCTGTCCGTCGCGCTGGAAGACATTGCGGCGGGTCAGGGGCATCTGTTTGAACGGCACTCGGACGAACTGCCTGAGGCGAATGACCGTCGGCAGAAGCAGATCGCCTCGGATCCGATGACCAGAATCATGCTCAAGCCCTTCAGCCTTGCCCATCAACACCATCACGGTGGCCCGCCGCCAGGTGGTGATGTTGAGAGGCTCGTAGGAGGCGTTGAGGACAAGAACCTGGCTCATGGCGCTCTGCCCATGGCGTGATGCCAGATCCAATCGATATTTCAATGTTAGTCGCTCCGCTCCAGTCTGCATTCCATCCGCCCTACGGTCGGAGAGAATGCACTGCTCAGGTCGGCTGACCGACCACAGCCTGATCCCGGATTCAGCTTTGATGGCCGCCGCCTCTGAAACGACGGCTCCCTCCTGTCGCCTCCACCCCCGTCAACGGGCCTGGGTGGAGATCGACGAGGGCGCGATCAGCCGCAATGCCCGCAGTCTTCGGGCCTTCCTGGCACCAGGCTGCGAGCTGATGGCGGTGGTGAAGGCCGATGGCTACGGCCATGGTGCACTGCCGGTGGCGCGGGCCGCCCTGCAGGGCGGTGCCGGCTCGCTTGGGGTAGCCACATTGCAGGAGGGAGTGGAGCTGCGCCAGGCCGGAATTCAGGCGCCCTTGCTCGTGATGGGCAACCTGGTCCAACCGGAAGACCTTGCCCATTGCCTTCACTGGGGGCTGATGCCGACGATCAGCAGCAGCCGGGAAGCGCAGCTCTGCCAGAATCTGGCCACGGGCAGCGGCCGAACCATGGCCGTCCATCTCAAGCTCGACACCGGCATGGCTCGCCTTGGCGTCGCCTGGGCCGAGGGGGCCAAGCTGCTGGCATTCCTGAACCAGCTTGATGCCGTCGCCGTCGGCGGGGTGTACTCCCACCTGGCCGGTGCCGACGCAGCGGACGGCGGTGTCAGCGGCCTGACCGCGCTGCAACAGCAGCGTTTTGACAGCGCCCTGCAGGCGATGGGCCGCGCTGATCTGAGCACCGGTCGACGTCACCTGGCGAACTCCGCCGGAACCCTGCGCTGCCCCACACTTCACTACGACCTGGTGCGGGTGGGTCTCGCCCTCTACGGCCATTCTCCCGCTCCCCATCTGGCGGGATGCCTGCCCCTCGCGCCCGCCATGGCCGTTCGAGCCCGGGTCACCCTGCTTCGTGACGTGCCAGCCGGGGTCGGGGTCAGCTACGGGCACCGATTCCAGACGAACCGTCCGAGCCGGTTGGCTGTGGTGGCGATCGGCTATGCCGATGGTGTGCCAAGACAACTGTCCGATCAGATGGACGTCCTGTTCGCCGGAACGCGGCTGCCCCAGCTGGGGGCCATCACCATGGATCAGCTGATGATCGATGCCACCGATTGCCCCCAGCTGGCCGTGGGTTCCGTGGTGACCCTGCTGGGTCGGGATGGCGGACTGGCGATCGCCCCCCAGCAATGGGCCGAGGCCTGCGGAACGATCGCCTGGGAGATCCTCTGCGGTTTCAAGCACCGCCTGCCCCGATTGCTGGCCGGCGAGAGCAGGCTGGAGCGCTGATAAGCTCTACCTGCCTCTGGAGAGGTGGCTGAGTGGTTGAAAGCGGCTCCCTGCTAAGGAGTTACAGGAGGCAACTTCTGTCGAGGGTTCGAATCCCTCCCTCTCCGTTCCCGATGCACCCTGCCTGCCTGGGCAGGCTGCCGAAGCTCAGGCGCCTGGGCAGATCTCCCTTCGGCAGGCTTCGCTGAGGCTTTTTGCCAGGCCGGGCAGAAGGCTCTCATCGCCGGCCCGCTCCGCCCCCTCCGTGAACACCACCAGCAGGAAGGGCTGATGGCCATCGATCTCCACATAGGCGGCGTCGTGGCGAGCCTGACTCATCCAGCCGGCCTTGCTCCAAAGCCTCGCCCCTTGCGGAAGCCCCTCGCCGAGAAATCCATCCACCTGGTTCTCGGGATCGGCAGCACGCTCGGTTGAATCCAGTGATCGCTGCAGCAACTGACGCATCCGGGCGCTGGCCGGTGGCGACACGCAGCTGCCGGCCACGATGGCGTGCAGCAACCGGGCCGTGGCCTCGACATTGAGCCTGTTGCGGTTCTCGAGCGCCGGTCCGTAAAACTGCCTCTCACGTCCGTAGGGTCCATCACCCCAGGTTTTCTGGCAGAGGTTGCACCCCTTCAGTTCCGGCCAGGCCAAGCCGACGAACCACTGATTGAGCAGCTGGCGCTGGGCGACCCAGGCCCGGAAGGGGACCTCGGGAAGCTCCGGACCACTTGTGGTTCCGCTCAGAACGTCCACCAGCAGAGAGGTGGCGTCATTGCTTGAATCACGGATCATGTCGGCCATGGCACGGCGCAGCTCGTCGCTGTCCTCGATCAGGCAACGCTGCAACCAGGCCTCCACTCCCGCCAGGATGAACAGCTTCACGACGCTGGCCGGGTAGGCGGCCTGATCGCCGCGCCAGCTGGCCCCGGCCGCCGGCTCAGCCCAGAACGCAGCCGGATCACTCAGGGAGTCAGCGCTGCCGACCAGGGAACGGTCGTAGCGAAGCCAGCAGATCGAGAGCTGGCTGCCCAGGCCCGGCCGGCCATCAAGCTCCAGGGACCGGATCCGATCCTCCAGGATTACGCCCATCGCCCGATCCGGGCGGTAAAACGCCATCACTCGTGGCCGCAGGAATGCAGAGATTAGGCACCCAGCCCCAGGGAGATCGAGGCGAAGATCTGCCGACACCAGGCACGCCCGCCGCACCGGACTTACTGCTGGGTGGAAGTTGCTGGAGGCTGACAGCAGAGCTCGACGGCTACAGCGGAGCGCGGGGTCAGGGCCTCGCCACCCAGGCCAGCGCGGGCCGCCGGCTTCAGGTGCTGGAGCCGGCCGGATCGATCGGCAGGCTGAGGGTGAGGCTGCTTGAAGATGGCTACCCCTGCTGGCTGGAGCGGCGCGACCTGCTGGGCGCCGCCGTGGCGAGCAGAAAGCCACTCCCGCGGCTGCTGGATTCAGCCGCGATCACAGCCGCCATACCAGCCGTGATCGGCTACGCGAACCAGGCGGCCAGCCAGCCCAACCGCTACCTGTGGGGTGGCACCACAGGCCCCGACTTCGACTGCTCCGGCCTGGTGCAGAGCGCCTACGCCAGCACCGGGATCTGGATCCCGCGGGATGCCTATCAACAGGAGCGCTTCTGCCAACCGGTCGCCGTCAGGCCGGGAAGCTTCAGCCTGCTGCGGCCAGGGGATCTGATCTTCTTCGGCCGGCCGCAGCGCTGCACCCACGTGGCGCTCTACCTGGGGGAAGGTCGCTATCTGCACAGCTCCGGCCGGGAGCATGGTCATGACGGGCTGGCCATCAATCAGCTCACAGCCCATGATCAGGATCCGGTCGGCCGTCACTACAGAAACGAGCTGCGGGGGGCCGGCCGTGTTGTGCGCTGCCATGACGGCACCACCCTGCCCTGAGGCCCTGCCGGAGACCGCATACCGGTGGTTCCCGTAAGTTGCAGACCTTCCTGCCCCAAGTGCCATGGGCGATCCGAGCGGATTCGAACTCTCGGTGGTCATCCCCCTCTTCAACGAGCACGACAGCGTGCACCTGCTGGTGGAGCAGGTGATTGCGGTTCTGAGGCCCATGGGACGCAGGTTCGAACTGGTGCTCGTTGACGATGGCTCCAGCGATGGCTCCGATGTCATCCTCGAGCAACTGGCCCGCGCAACGCCGGAACTGGTGGCTGTGCTGCTGCGCCGAAACTATGGCCAGACAGCCGCAATGGCGGCCGGATTCGATGCCAGCAGCGGCGCTGTGCTGATCACCCTGGACGGCGATCTGCAGAACGATCCCGCCGACATCCCCCTGCTGCTGGAGCGGCTGGAGCAGGGATTCGACCTGGTCAGCGGCTGGAGACACCAGCGCCAGGACGCGGCGTTGCAGAGACTGCTCCCCTCGAAGATCGCCAACCGCCTGATCGCCAGGGTCACCGGCGTGAAGCTGCACGATTACGGCTGTTCTCTCAAGGCCTACCGCCGTGAAGTGGTTGCCGACCTCAACCTCTACGGGGAGCTGCACCGCTTTCTGCCGGCGCTTGCCTTCATTGAAGGAGCCAGGATCAGCGAGGTGAAGGTGAACCATCACCCTCGTCGCTTCGGTGCCAGCAAATACGGGATCGATCGGACCTTCCGGGTGCTGATGGACCTGTTGACCGTCTGGTTCATGAAACGATTCCTGACCCGGCCGATGCATGTGTTCGGCTTCGGTGGCCTCGCCAGCCTCAGCGTGGGAGTGGTGATCGGCCTGATCCTGCTGAGCGAGAAGGTGTTCTTCGATGCCGACATCGGCAACCGCCCTCTGCTCTCGGTCGGCGTGCTTGCCATCGTTGCGGGAATTCAGCTGTTCTGCTTCGGCCTGCTCGCCGAGCTGCAGATGCGCACTTACCACGAAAGCCAGGGCCGACCGATCTACCGGGTGAGGGCCACGTTGCGCGGCAGTCAGAGCGATTGACGCCCTGCGGCTCCGCTGGCCCGATGGCGTTCGAACCGGTGGGGCTGGAGAGCTGGATGGTTTCGCATTGAACTTTTATGTCGCCACTGATCGGCCGACAGGGCAGGCCAGGAACAGATGGATACAGTGCGGGTGGTTGCTGTATTGGCCTGCGCCATGACTGGAGAATTCGCTGCCGCCTGGCTGCCGTCCATCCTCGTTCCCTTTGTTGGAATCCTTGGCCCGGCCATGGCCATGGCCCTGTTGTTCAACGTGATCGAATCCCGCGACTGAAGACCAGGGATCGACGATCCTCTTCCGCCTCTTCACCCTGCGAGCTCGCCGGGTTCGTTCCTTCTCCCGCTTTTCTCCATGACCGTGCACCCCGTCGCCGATGCCACTGTCGGCAATCTGGCCACACCTGTGAACAGCAGCTACTTCAGCAAGGCCTTCCTGAACGCCCTGCCTGCCTACCGCCCTTCCCTGTCTCCGAATCGACGCGGGCTAGAGGTGGGCATGGCCCATGGCTTTCTGCTGTATGGCCCCTTTGCCATGACCGGCCCCCTCCGCCTCACCGAATACGCCAGCACCGCCGGCCTGCTCGCGGCGATCGGACTGGTTTCCATCCTCACGATCTGCCTCTCGATCTACGGCACGGCAGGCACCGGTCCCAATGTCCAACCTCCCGATGCCACGATCGACAATCCACCCGCCGATCTGTTCACGAAGGCAGGTTGGGCTGAATTCGCCAGCGGCTTCTGGCTCGGTGGTTGCGGTGGCGCCGCCTTCGCCTGGTTCCTGGCAGGCAGTGTGATGGGCTCCCCCCTGGTCAAGCTCACCGGTGGGCTCTGGAGCGTCAGCTGACCCTGCCGCATCAGCAACTGAGCTCCGGTAGTCACAACCCCTGCTCACAGAACCCCGCCCAGGCGGGGTTTTTTCATGGTCCAGCCTGATCAGCTGAACAGCTGAGCGGCGGCGGGAGGAACGGCTCTGGGCCTGGAGGAGCAGGGGTCGCGCACTTGCTGTAAAGATTGGTGTCTGACAGCCCTGAGCCTTGCGGTATCGGATCGATGTCTGTCTCAGATCCATTCCTGCGCCGGCCGGTACTCACCCTGGTGGTGACCGTGCTGATCCTGCTGGCCGGCCTGATCAGCCTGCCTGCCTTGCAGGTCGAGAACCTGCCGCCGATCGCGCCGATCCGCGTGAACGTCCGCGCCAGCTACCCCGGCGGCGGAGCCGCTGCCGTGGAACAAGGGGTGACCACTCCCCTGGAGCGCCAGTTGAACGGCCTGGAGCGCCTCGAGAGCATCCGCTCCAGCAGTTCGGCCAATGGCAGCTCGATCACACTCACCTTCGAGGGGGGGAACCCCGAGCTCAACCAGATCAACGCCCAGAACGAGGCCACCCTGGCCAACCGCCAGCTCCCCCCTCAGGTGTCGCGGCTTGGGGTGCAGGTGCGTCGCAGCTCCGACGACCTGTTGATGGTGCTGGGCTTCAGTGCGCCGAAAGGCGTCTATGCCCCGGCCTTTCTGAGTGGCTGGGTGGATCAGCAGTTGCGCGACACCCTCCAGCGGGTGCCCGGGGTCGGCAACATCACGGTCGCCGGGGGGGGCGAGCTCGCCTTCCGTCTCTGGCTCGACCCGGTGGCTCTGGAGCAGCGCCAACTCACCATCGCCGATGTGGAACGCGCCCTGGTGGAGCAGAACGTGCTGGCCGCCCTCGGCCAGGTGGGGGACGCGCCGAGCCCCCCCGGCCAGCAAACCACCCTGCCACTCGAGATGGAAGGCCGGCTGCGCAGCGTCATCGAGCTGGAGGGTCTGGTGGTCAGCCGGACCAGCGAAGGCAGTGTGGTCCTGCTCAAGGACGTGGGGAGAGTGACCCTCGATCTGGAGAACTTCGAGAGCACCGCCAGCAATCTGGCCGGGGATCCCGTGGTGGCGGTACAGATCTTCCAGCGCGACGGCAGCAATGCCCTGGAAGTGAGTGACGCGGTGAACTCCGCCCTGGAGAGGCTGCAGTCCCAGTTCCCCCCCGGACTGGACGTGCAGCGCATCGTCGATGTGGCCGACTCCGTGCGGGAAAGCATTGACCTCACCCAGGCCAGCCTCCGCGACGCTGTGATCCTGGTGCTCCTGGTGCTGCTGCTGGCCCTTGGCAACAGCAGGCTTGCGGTGGTCACGGCTGTTGCTGTGCCTGTTGCCCTGATCGGCAGCCTCAGCATCCTGTGGGTCACGGGGAACTCGATCAACACCCTCAGCATCTTCGGCATGGTGCTGGCCACTGGCCTGGTGGTCGACGACGCCATCGTGGTGAGCGAAGACATCGGCAGGCGGCTCGAATTGGGGGAATCGCCCCAGCAGGCCGCCCGCGAGGCGATGAAGGAGCTGGGTGGAGCCGTGATCGCCACCTCCCTGGTGCTGGTGGTGGTGTTCCTGCCGGTTCTGGCCATGCCCGGCAGCGTCGGACGGCTCTATCAACCGATCGCGCTCACGATCAGCGCCACGATCCTGTTCTCGACGATCAATGCACTCACCTTCACGCCCGTGGCATCCGCATGGCTGCTGACCCACGGCTGGAGGGAACCGGCCCGGCTTCAGAAGCTGATGCAACGGCCTCAGATCTGGCTGGAGCAGCTTGGCCATCACTACGGCCGTGCCCTGGACCGAAGCTTCCGGTATCGACGCCTGGTGCTGCTGGGGCTGGCAGGCGGACTCATGCTGGCGGTCTGGGGGCTGGGCCAGCTGCCCACCGGCTTCATTCCCCAGGAGGACGACGGCCAGATCCGCGGTGTGGTGGCCCTGCCTGGCGGAGCCTCGATTCAGGCCACGGCAACCGTGATGGAGCGGATCCGTGAATCCGTTGCCAAGGAGCCGACAGTGCGTGTCGCCAACTTCTATGCCGGTCGCTCCTTCGGTGACAACTCTCCCAACAGGGGCCTCTTCTTCATCCGCCTCAAGGAGCTCAGCGAGCGGGGTCTGTCAAGGGCGAACAGCAACGCAGCTGTGGCCCGCAGGCTGGGGGAACAGCTGCGGCGGGAAATCACCGAAGCAGCAGTACAGGTGAGCGTGCCGCCAGCGGTGCGCGGCTTCAGCGGCGAAGGTGGACTGGAACTTGAGATCCTCGATGTCAGCTCCGGCCGGCTCACCCTGGCGGCGTTCGAGCAGGAGGCTCGGCGCTTCATTGCCATCGCCAATGCCGATCCCGCCTTTGAGCGGGTCAGCACACGCTTCAGTGCCGACTCACCCCTGCTTCGGCTTCGTCCGGATCGAATGCGCATGGCCTCGCTGGGAGTGGACCTGAGCACGTTGGTCGAGACCCTCGGCTCCAGTTTCGGCAGTCGTTACGTGAATGACAGCTTCGAGAGCGACCGGGTGCGGCGGGTGGTGGTGCAACTGGATGGCAACAGCAGGAGCAGCGCAGCGGATGTGCTGGCCCTGCAGGTTCGCAGCCGGGCGGGTGATCTGATCCCGCTGAGCGCGGTCGTGGCGATCGAGCAGGACACAGGACCAACCACGATCAACCACAGCAGGCTGTCACGGTCGATCACCATCCAGGCCATCCCCAGATCCGGACTGAGCACGGGACAGGCGATCGCCAGGCTCGAAGCGATCCAGCAAGAACAGGCGAACCCACTCACCGATCTCGAATGGGTCGGGCTGGCCAGAGAGGAGCGCCAGGCCGGTGGCAAAACCTGGCAACTGTTCGCCTTTGGAATGGTGGTGGTCTATCTGGTTCTGGCTGGCCTGTATGAAAGCTTCCTCGACCCATTGATCATCCTGATCACGGTGCCCCTGGCCCTGCTGGGAGCACTGATCGGCCTGGCTGGCCGCGGCCTCTTCCTTGACATCTACGCCCAGGTGGGCCTGCTGGTGCTGGTGAGTCTGTCGGCCAAGAACGGCATCCTGATCGTGGAATTTGCCAATCAGCAACTCAAACAGGGAATCGGGCTGCGCGAGGCCATTGAACACGCTGCGATCAGCAGACTGCGCCCGATCCTGCTGACGGCAATCTCCTCGCTGGTGGGCTTTCTGCCCCTGGTGTTCGCCACCGGTGCGGGTTCAGCGAGCCGCATCAGCATCGGCACAGTGGTGTTCTCCGGACTGTTGACCGCCACCCTCCTGACCCTCTTTGTGGTGCCGGTGGTATACCTCGAAATGAAATTGATTGAGGGAAGAAAATGGTGGCCGCATCGTCAACCAAGCTGAGCAACAAAAAACCCCCGACCGAGGCCGGGGGTGAATGAGGAGGAACGTCCCTCGAAATGGAAGCTGAACTGTGGATCGGATCGATCGAACTGGCAGAAACGGTTAGCCGAACTTGCCAGAGGTAGAGGCGATCAGGAATGCACCGTAGGTGAGTATGTAGCCCACTGAGAAGTGAGCCAGCCCAACCACACGAGCCTGAACGATCGAGAGAGCCACTGGCTTGTCACGCCAGCCAACCAGGTTGGCCAGTGGTGTGCGCTGATGCGCCCAGACAATGGTTTCGATCAGTTCCTGCCAATATCCTCTCCAGGAGATCAGGAACATGAAGCCGGTGGCCCAGACAAGGTGGCCGAACAGGAACATCCAGGCCCACACAGCCAGGTTGTTGGTGCCGAAGGGGTTGTACCCGTTGATCAACTGGGAACTGTTCAGCCAGAGGTAGTCGCGGAACCAGCCCATCAGATAGGTGCTGGATTCGTTGAACTGAGCCACATTGCCCTGCCAGATGGCGAGGTGCTTCCAGTGCCAGTAGAAGGTGACCCAACCGACCGTGTTCAACGCCCAGAAAACCGAGAGATAGAAAGCATCCCAGGCAGAGATGTCGCAGGTGCCACCACGGCCAGGTCCATCACAGGGGAAGGAGTAGCCAAAGTCCTTTTTGTCGGGCATCAGCTTCGAACCCCTGGCATCCAGCGCACCCTTCACCAGGATGAGCGTGGTGGTGTGAAGGCCCAGGGCGATGGCATGGTGAACAAGGAAGTCACCGGGGCCAATCGGGAGGAACACATCCGTGTTGCCATTGATGGCATCCAACCAGAAGTGATCACCAGGGATGTTGGCCGAAGCCAGGCTGGCGGCACTGGAAGGATTGGAGAGCAGGACATCAAAGCCATAGAGGGCTTTTCCGCTTGCTGCTTGCACGAACTGGGCAAAGACAGGCTCTACCAGGATCTGCTTCTCGGGGGTACCAAAGGCCACGACCACGTCGTTGTGAACGTAGAGACCGAGGGTGTGGAATCCGAGGAACAGGGATACCCAGCTCAGGTGGCTGATGATCGCTTCCTTGTGATCAAGCATCCGAGCAAGAACGTTGTTCTTGTTGGCCTCAGGATCGTAATCACGGATGAAGAAGATCGCACCGTGGGCAAAGGCACCGACCATCAGGAAGATGGCGATGTACTGGTGGTGGGTATAAAGAGCCGCCTGGGTTGTGTAGTCCTTGGCGATGAACGCATAGGACGGCAGCGCATACATGTGCTGGGCCACCAGGCTGGTGATCACTCCGAGCGAAGCCAGAGCAAGACCGAGCTGGAAGTGCAGCGAGTTGTTGATCGTGTCGTAGAGCCCTTTATGGCCCGCACCCAGGGCACCACCGAATGGAGTGCCTTTGGGAGGATTGTGGGCCTCCAGAATTTCCCGGATCGAATGACCGATCCCGAAATTGGTGCGGTACATGTGCCCAGCGATCACGAAGATGCAACCAATCGCCAAGTGGTGATGGGCAATGTCCGTGAGCCAGAGCGACTCAGTCTGGGGGTGGAAACCACCGAGGAAAGTGAGGATGGCTGTGCCGGATCCCTCTGAGCTGCCAAAAATCTGGTTGACGGTGTCAGGATTTTCGGCGTAGACCCCCCAGTTTCCGGTGAAGAACGGAGCAAGACCGGCGGGGTGGGGCAGAACGTTCAGGAAGTTATCCCAACCGACATGCTGACCGCGGGACTCAGGGATGGCCACGTGGACCAGGTGACCGGTCCAGGCAATGGAACTGAAGCCGAACAGAACAGCCAGGTGATGGTTCAGCCGGGATTCAGCGTTCTTGAACCAGGCCAGGGAAGGCCGGAACTTGGGCTGGAGGTGAAGCCAGCCGGCGAACAGCGCCCAGGCCGAAAGGATCATCATGAAGATCGATCCCTGGTACAGCTCGGCATTGGTGGTCATGCCGATCGTGTACCACCAGTGATACAAGCCTGAATAGGCAATGTTCACCGGGGAGGTGGCACCTGCCTGGGTGAAGGCGGTGATGGCCCCCTGGCCGAAGTGAGGATCCCAGATCGCATGCGCGATGGGACGGACATGCAGCGGATCGGCGACCCACTGCTCAAAGTTGCCCTGCCAGGCGATGTGGAACAGGTTCCCAGAAACCCAGAGGCCGATAATCGCCAGGTGGCCGAAATGGGTGGAGAAGAGCTTTTGGTAAAGCTTCTCCTCCGTCATTCCGTCGTGGCTCTCGAAGTCGTGAGCCGTGGCGATGCCGTACCAGATACGGCGGGTTGTGGGGTCCTGTGCCAGACCCTGGCTGAACGAAGGAAATTTCGTTGCCATGTGGAAAGGTCAGGAGGAGGTCAGCCGACCGCGACAAGTCGGGCCAGGAAGAACGCCCAGGTGGTAGCGATACCGCCCAGGAGATAGTGAGCCACGCCAACGGCGCGACCCTGGATGATGCTCAGCGCCCGCGGTTGAATCGCAGGTGCAACTCTCAGCTTGTTATGAGCCCAGACGATGGACTCAATCAGCTCTTGCCAGTAGCCGCGGCCACTGAACAGGAACATCAGGCTGAAGGCCCAGACGAAGTGGGCACCCAGGAACATCAATCCGTAGGCACTTGAAGAGGAGCCATAGCTGTTGATCACCTGAGCGGCCTGGGCCCACAGGAAATCACGCAGCCAACCATTGATGGTGATGGCGCTCTGGGCAAAGTTGCCGTTGGTGATGTGCTGGACGGTGCCGTCCGCGTTGACGGTTCCCCAGACATCGCTCTGCATCTTCCAGCTGAAGTGGAAGATCACGATGGAGATGGAGTTGTACATCCAGAACAGGCCAAGGAACACGTGGTCCCATGCCGAAACCTGGCAGGTGCCGCCACGGCCGGGGCCGTCGCAGGGGAACCGGAAACCAAGGTTGGCCTTGTCGGGGATGAGCCTGGAGCTGCGGCTGTACAGCACACCCTTCAGCAGGATCAGCACGGTGACGTGGATCGTGAAGGCATGGATGTGGTGCACCATGAAATCGGCCGTACCCAGAGGGATCGGACCGGCAGCCACTTTGCCTCCGACAGCGACGACAGCACCGTTGAACACCTCGCTGACTCCGGAGAGTGCATTGGGCGCCGTGGTGCCGGCCGCTGCGGCGTGCAGACCCTGAATCCATTGGGCGAAGACAGGTTGCAGCTGAATGGCCGAGTCACTGAACATGTCCTGGGGACGTCCCAGAGCACGCATCGTGTCGTTGTGGATGTACAGACCGAAGCTGTGGAAGCCAAGGAAGATGCAGACCCAGTTGAGGTGGCTGATCAGGGCATCTCTGGCCTTGAGAACCCGATCGAGCACGTTGTCGATGTGCTTGGCCGGGTCGTAATCGCGGATGAGTGCGATCGCCGCGTGGGCGCCAGCTCCAACGATGATGAAACCGCCGATCCACATGTGGTGGGTGAAGAGCGATAACTGCGTTGGGTAATCAATCCCGATATAGGGATAGGGAGGCATCGCATACATGTGATGCGCCACGATGATGCTCAGCGAGCCAAGCAAGGCGAGATTCACGGCCAGCTGGGCATGCCAGGAAGTGGTCATGAACTCGAACAGGCCATCGTGACCTTTCGGTGCAGGGAACAGCAGGGGATCACCCTTCTGACCCTCAAGGATCTCCTTGATGCTGTGACCGATCCCCCAGTTGGTCCGGTATTGGTGGCCGGCGATGATGAAGAGAACGGCGATCGCCAGGTGGTGATGGGCGATGTCGGTCATCCAGAGGCTGCCGGTGACAGGATTCAGACCACCTTTGAAGGTGAGGAAATCGCTGTAGGCGGCCCAGTTACCGGAGAAGAATGGGGAAAGACCCGCCCCAAAACCAGGGAAGAGCTGAGCGATCAGATCCTGGTTGAGAAACTCATGGGGAAGGGGAATGTCCGCCACGGAGGCAATGGTTTTGCCATTCAGCACCAGCGGTTTGCCGGCGTCGATGGCATCCATCAACTGGGTTGTGGGCAGCGACACATGCAGAAGGTGCCCTGTCCAGGACAGGGAGCCAAGACCCAGCAGACCGGCCAGATGGTGGTTGAGCATGGACTCAACGTTCTGGAACCACTCCAGCTTGGGGGCTGCCTTGTGATAGTGGAAAACCCCTGCGTTAAGCATGAGGCCAGCCATCACCAGGGCACCGATTGCTGTGCAGAGCAACTGGAATTCGCTGGTGAAGCCCCAGGCTCTCCACACATGGAAGAGACCTGAAGTGATCTGGATGCCGTGGAAGCCGGCACCCACATCGGCATTGAGAATTTCCTGACCGAAGATCGGCCACACCACCTGAGCACTGGGTTTGACGTGCAGGGGGTCGGCCAACCAACCGGTGTAGTTGGAGAAGCGGGCACCGTGATAGAAGGCGCCGCTCAACCAGATGAAGATGACGGCCAGATGGCCGAAGTGAGCGCTGAAGATCTTCCGGGAGACCTCCTCAAGATCGCTCGTGTGGCTGTCGAAATCGTGAGCGTTGGCGTGGAGGTTCCAAACCCAGGTGGTGGTTTTGGGACCTTTGGCGAGGGTGCGATCGAAGTGGCCGGGCTTGCCGAGCACATCGAAATCGACGGGAACTGGGTTCCGGTCGACGGAGACCTTTGCCTTTGTCCCACGCTCTGGTGGGCTGATGGTCATCGAGACGTTCCTCGAGGGACGGGATCGAGGTGGAGGTCCACCCCTCCGGCACAGGCGGGAAACCTGGACCGGTGGGTCACATGGCGGGGCGGAACAAGCCCACCGACACCACGGAAACCAGGAAGGCAAGGACCCGGCGAAAAGCCGAAACCCCTTGCCACAACTGGAGCTGAAGCCCCAAAGAAGGGACCGCTGGCGGAAGTATAGGGGTGAGTTTCAGGCCCTTCGGCAGGGAAGTAACAAAGGTTCAATCCAGCGGCACCCCTGTCAGAGACTGGGCTCTGGCAGGGGATACTTAACACTGAGTCCTGGTATTCATTGCCGCTTTTGTTATTCCAACAACGATGGATCAACCCTCGCCATCCAGCTCCTCCTCAGCACCTGAGTAACGGACTGGCCCGGGGGCTCGGAGCGATGCTGCTCTGTCTGGCTGTGCTGCTGATCGGAGGATGGAGCCTGCGGCCGCCGAACTCCCCTCCTGCAGAGGCTCTCTCCCCATCCCCGCCTTCGGGAGCGTTGCAGGAAGTGGCCCCTCCCCTGCCGGTTCAGCAGCTTCAGGGTCGGCTGGCCAAGCTGCAGCCCCAGCTGCGCATTCTTTCTCCGGAAGATGACGCCCTGCTGCCGTCAGGCCCCTGGGAACTCCAGCTCAGCCTCGACGACTGGCCCCTGGTCGGTGGCGGCGGGAGCCTCGGCATCGGCCCCCACCTGGTGGTTCAGCTGGATGACCAGCCGCCGCGGCGAATCGTCGAGCCGCAGGGCGATGGCAGCGGCCCTGTCTCCCTGCAGGTGCCGATGGAACCACTCAGCCCGGGCAGCCACCGGTTGACGGTCTACGCAGCCCGGCCCTGGGGTGAAGCGGTCAAGTCCCGTGGGGGCTTCCGCCAGATCCGGCTGCATCGGGTGGCCGCGAATCCCTTGCAACTTCCCCCACCGGGATCTGCCCAGCTGATCAGCGCGATTCCCGTCGACTGGCCGATGGCTGAGCCCGTTCCGATCGACTGGCTCCTGCTGGACGCGCCCCTGCAGCATCTGCGCGGGGACGATCGCCAGTGGCTGCTGCGGGTCACAGTCAATGGCGACAGCTTCCTGACCGACCAGCAGGCAACGCTGTGGCTGAAGGGGCTCAGGCCGGGTGCCAATGCGTTGCAGCTGGAACTGCTCGATGGCCTGGGGGAACCGCTCAATCCACCGTTCAACAGCCTTGTGCGTGAGGTCACCCTTGCTGCCGGCGGCAACCGTTGGCAGCAGGGCAAACTCACGGATCAGGAACTCGATCAGAGGCTCGGGCGGACCCCTGCGCCGGCCTTGGAGCCCACCGCCATGCTTGCCACAAGCAACCTGAACGATGCCGATCAGATGGCTGCCGAGCAGGAAGGCGATGCAGCCGAGCCGACAGAGCCGGAGGAGAGCCAGGCTGAGGCGGATCAGCTGGTGCCTGATCCAGAGCCCACCCCCTCTTCAGCCCCCTCTTCAGTCCAGGACGATGAGCCTGAACCCCTCGCTGCCAGCTCGCCCCATGACTGATCCCAACTGTTGGGGCCTGGGACTCAGTCCAGCCAGTGCTTCGGTGCTCGGCCAACTGCAGCAGGCTCGACTGGTTCAGCTTGCTCCCCCGGAAACCCCGGTGGCGGCCTTTCTGGCGGAGCACTGGGACAGCAGCGCCGCCTTCGTGGCGGTTGGAGCCTGCGGAGCGATCGCCCGTCTGATCGCCCCCCTGCTCAAGGGCAAGCACCTGGATCCGGCGGTGGTGGTGGTCGATCCAGCCGGCCGATTTGTGATTCCCCTGCTGGGGGGACACTGGGCGGGCGGCGAAGCCTTCAGCCAACAGGTGGCTGCCCTGCTGGGCGGCCAGGCGGTACTGACCGGCTCAAGCAGCGGCACAGGGCGGCTCGCGCTCGACAGCTTCGGGCTCGGTTGGGGCTGGCGACGGGGACGGGGCCCCTGGGATGCCCTGATGAAGGCGGCGGCAAAGGGGCAGCTACCTCTGATCATCCAGGAGACCGGGCTGACCCTGTGGAAGAACCTGGAAGCGGCGGCAGCCGGGCAGGCGGATGCCGAAGGCTGCCTGGAGGACACTTCGTCCCTGGTGATCAGCCACCGGCTTGGCGATGGCTGCCGCTGGCATCCGCCGTCCCTCTGGCTCGGAATCGGCTGTGAGCGGCATACCAGCCTCAGCCTGCTGGAGCGGGTGGTCGATCAGGCCCTGGAACGCCAGCAGCTCGCACCGGAAGCTGTGGCTGGGCTGGCCAGCGTGGATCGCAAAGGCGATGAGCCAGCCCTGCTGGCCCTTGCCGAGCAAAGACAATGGCCGCTGCGGCTCTTCAAGGCGGAGGAGCTTGCCCCCGTGGTTGTTCCCACTCCCTCGGACGCTGTTCGAAAGGAAATGGGGACCGCCAGCGTGGCGGAGGCCGCCGCCCTGCTGGCGGCCGGTCCACAGGGAACGCTGCTGGCCGCCAAGCGGATTGAACACGCCAGGGACTTCGAGCGGGGTGCAGCCACCCTGGCCGTTGGTATGGCTGCGGTGCAATGGGCACCAGGCCAGGGACAGCTCCACCTGATCGGCAGCGGGCCCGGCCGCCTCGACCTGCTGACCCCCGCCGCCCGCCGCGCCCTGGCCGAGAGCACGATCTGGGTGGGCTATGGCCTTTATCTGGATCTGCTCGAACCCCTGCGCCGGTCGGATCAACTGCGCTGTGATGGCCAGCTCACCCAGGAGCGCCAGCGCTGTGCGCTGGCCGTTGAACTGGCTTGCCAGGGGCTGACGGTGGCGCTGGTCTCCTCCGGTGAAAGCGGGATCTACGGCATGGCCGGCCTGGCCCTGGAACAATGGCTGGAGCTGACCGGCGAGAACAGGCCGGGGTTCACGGTGCATCCAGGCGTCTCGGCCCTTCAGCTGGCCGCGGCTCGCGCCGGGGCACCACTGATGCATGATTTCTGCACGATCAGCCTGAGCGATCGGCTCACCCCCTGGGCAACGATCGAGCAGCGGCTGAGGGCAGCGGCGGCGGGAGATTTCGTTGTGGCGCTCTACAACCCCCGCTCGCTCGGCCGCGACTGGCAGCTGGCCAGGGCGATGGCGCTGTTGAGCGAGGGACGCTCCGGCCGGATTCCCGTGGTGCTCGCCAGGCAACTGGGCAGAGCAGGGGAACAGGTGAGCCTCCACGTTCTGGAGGATCTGCCCCTGGAGCAGGTCGACATGCTGAGCCTGGTGCTGGTGGGGAACAGCACCACCCGGCTGGTGGACGGGAAGATGGTGACTCCCCGTGGATACCCGGGTGCGGAGCTCCGTTGAGCGGAGTGTTCTTGCCGCAAACCACTGGCTCAGCGGTGCTGAATCGGGATGACAGGATTCGAACCTGCGGCCCCTTCGTCCCGAACGAAGTGCGCTACCAAGCTGCGCCACATCCCGCTGATTTGAGCTTAGGCGATCAGCCAGCAGCAGCTCCTACATTCTTGGCTACCCGCTTGGCAGAGGCCTTCGGCTCTTGCTCAAACCCGACTGGCTGCGTGTCAAGGCCCCCCAACGGGAGCGCATCGGTGCCGTGGCCGATCTGCTCAAGGACCTGAACCTCAACACGGTCTGCCAGGAGGCCAGTTGCCCGAACATCGGCGAATGCTTCGCCGGTGGCACCGCCACGTTCCTGATCATGGGTCCGGGCTGCACCCGCGCCTGCCCCTATTGCGACATCGATTTCGACAAGAGCGTACGGGGGCTTGATCCCAGCGAACCCGAACGACTCGGTGAGGCCGTGGCGCGGCTGGGCCTGAGCCATGTCGTGATCACCTCGGTCAACCGCGACGATCTTGCCGATGGAGGCGCCAGCCAGTTCGTGGCCTGCATCGACCAGGTGCGTCGCCGCTCCGGGTTCACAACGATCGAGCTGTTGATCCCGGATTTCTGCGGCAACTGGAGTGCCCTCGCCGCCGTCATGGCGGCCAGCCCCGATGTGCTCAATCACAACATCGAAACGGTGCCGCGGCTCTACCGCCAGGCCAGACCCCAGGGAGAGTACGAACGCTCCCTGGAGCTTCTGAACCGGGTGAGCGCCGACTGGCCCCGCGCCTACACGAAGTCGGGGCTGATGGTTGGGTTGGGGGAAACCGACGAAGAGGTGCTCGCGGTGCTCAACGATCTGAACAGCAATCAGGTCGACATCATCACGATCGGGCAATATCTGTCCCCGGGGCCCAGGCATCTGCCGGTGCAGCGCTTTGTGACCCCTGAACAGTTTGAGCAGTTCCGCCGCCACGGCGAACAGCAGCTGGGCTTCCTGCAGGTGGTCAGTTCGCCGCTCACCCGCAGCAGCTATCACGCCGGCGAAGTACGCCGGCTGATGCGGGAACACCCCCGTTAAACCGCCACCTTGACCCGTTCGGAGAGGCCAAGCCTGGCCAGTTCACTCGGCGGGACCAGAACTTTGAAGCGACCGCGCCACTGGGGCCAGTTGGCCAGGATTTCGGCCGCTCTGCGGCTGCCGGTCAGCTCTAGGTGGGACGCCAGCAGGGGCTTGAGCAGGGCCTCCTGCTCAAGCGTGTCAAGAGGGTGCATGGCGAGGGTCTCAGAATTGAGGCGGCCCGCCAGGTCCCCGTGTTCATCCAGCAGGAAGGCCACCCCGCCGGTCATGCCAGCACCGACGTTGCGACCGGTGCTGCCAAGGATCACCACGATTCCACCGGTCATGTATTCGCAGCAGTGGTCTCCGCTGCCCTCCACGACACTCATTGCGCCACTGTTCCGCACGGCGAACCGCTCTCCGGCGCGACCAAGGGCGAACAGTTCGCCGCCGGTGGCGCCGTACAGGCAGGTGTTGCCGAGAATCACCTGGCTGCCGGGATCATTCCCACCGGCCGGAGGCACCACGACAAGACGTCCACCATTCATCGCCTTGCCGACGTAGTCGTTGGCATCACCGATCAAGCGCACCTCCATGCCCTTGAGCAACATCGCGCCGAAGCTTTGCCCGGCGGCCCCCTGGAAACAAAGCTCAAGCCGTCCTGAAAAGCCGTCGTTGCCGTGTCGGCAAGCGATCTCGCCGGCAAGGCGGGCACAGACACTCCGATCAGTGTTGACGATCGCCAGGGTGCGGCTCAGCTGGCCATGGGTTTCGATCGCGGCCATCAGCTCGGGATCGGCGAGCAGCAGATCTTCCAGAATCGGCCCATTGCCATGGGCTGCTGCCCGATGCTTCAGCCAGCTGCGATCCTCCGAGTGGGGGAGGGGATCAAGCAGGCAGCTGAGATCAAGGGAACCGGTTTTGGCCAGGGTCACATCCCGCGGCCGGAGCAGGTCATTCCTGCCGATCAGTTCCTCCAGCCGCGCCACCCCGAGCACGCTGAGCAGCTGACGCACCTCCTCGGCCACGTAGAGGAAGAAATTCACCACATGCTCCGGCAGACCGGTGAAACGCTTGCGCAGCGCCTCCTTCTGGGTGGCCACCCCCACAGGGCAATTGTTGGTGTGACAGACGCGGGCCATGATGCAGCCCTCCGCGATCATCGCCACCGAGCCGAAGCCATACTCCTCGGCGCCCAGCAGGGCCGCCATCACCACGTCCCAGCCGGTCTTGAGGCCGCCATCGGTGCGAAGCAGCACGCGATCCCGCAGCCCATTGACCAGGAGGCTGCGGTGAACTTCGGAGAGCCCCAGTTCCCAGGGGCTGCCGGCATGCTTGATCGAGCTCAATGGCGAAGCCCCCGTACCACCATCGTGGCCGGAAACCTGAATGACGTCGGCATTGGCCTTGGCCACTCCTGCGGCGATGGTGCCGATGCCGATCTCGGCCACCAGCTTGACCGAGACCTTGGCGGCCGGATGGACCTGATGGAGATCATGGATCAGTTGGGCCAGATCCTCGATCGAATAGATGTCGTGATGGGGGGGAGGCGAAATCAGTGCCACGCCGGGCTTGCTGTTGCGCAGCCAGGCGATGTAGGCATCCACTTTGGGGCCTGGTAACTGCCCGCCCTCGCCAGGCTTGGCCCCCTGGGCCACCTTGATCTCCAGCTGACGGGCACTGCGCAGGTAGGCCGGGGTGACCCCGAAGCGACCGGAGGCAATCTGCTTGATGGCCGAGTTGGCAGAGTCGCCATTCCGCAGGCCACGGATTGTCGGCAGGGTGGGAGAAAAGCCCTCTGGATCGACATCCTGCAACAGGTGAAAGCGGGCCGGATCCTCGCCACCTTCGCCACTGTTGCTCTTGCCGCCGATCCGGTTCATGGCCACGGCCAACACTTCATGAGCCTCCCGGGAGAGGGCACCAAGGCTCATGCCACCGGTGCAGAAGCGACTGCAGATGCTCTCCACACTCTCAACCTGTTCGATCGGCAACGGGGTCGCAGCCGATCGGAACTCGAGCAGATCCCTCAGGGCCGTGACAGGCCTGTGCTTCAGCAGGGTCTGGTAGGTGGAGAAGTGGTCGTAGCCGGGTCCTGCAGTCACGGCGGCATGGAGGGCCTTGGCCATCTCCGGGCTGTTGAGGTGAAACTCACCGCCGGTGCGGTACTGGACAAAACCCATGAACTCAAGCTTGGTTCGGTGCAGCTCCGGGAAGGCCTTGGCATGGAAGACAAGGGTTTCCCTGGCCAGGTCGGTGAAGCTCATTCCTGCAATC
Organism: Cyanobium sp. ULC082; assembly: GCF_977927535.1. Taxonomy (NCBI): domain Bacteria; kingdom Bacillati; phylum Cyanobacteriota; class Cyanophyceae; order Synechococcales; family Prochlorococcaceae; genus Cyanobium; species Cyanobium sp. ULC082. The sequence continues at coordinate 1,024,248 of NZ_OZ376398.1, read as the reverse complement.
CGGCTGGTGGTGCCCTTGAAAGCACGCTCGATCAGATCGGCCCCGATACCGATCGCCTCGAAGATCTGGGCTCCCTGATAGCTGGCCAGCAGGGAAATACCGATCTTGGAGAGGATCTTGCGCAATCCGGCCTCCAGGGCCTTGCGCACGTTGGCCTGGGCAGCGGCGACATCAAGCCGGGGCAACTTGCCCCTCTCCATCTGCGACTGGGTTCTGGGGTGCTCGAGCCAGTGACGGGTGGTTTCCCAGGTGAGCCAGGGGCAGACGGCGCTGGCACCGAAACCGATCAGGCAGGCCAGCTGGTGGGTACTCCAGCACTGGGCGGTGTCAACCACCAGAGAACAGTGCAGACGGAGGCGAAGCTGAAGAAGATGGTGGTGGACGGCCCCGACGGCCAGCAGGGGCGGAATGTAGGAACGGGTGGCGGCAAGGCCCGCTTCGGCCCGATCGGAGAGCACCAGAATCTGCTGACCAGCCCTGACTGCGGCTTCGGCATCCAGGCAGAGACGCTCGACCGCCTGCTCCAGGCCAACCGGGCCATCGAGGATCGAGTACAGGGTGGAGAGGGTGACGGTGGCGAGGCCCTGCTGGCCGAGGCAGAGAAGTTCCTGCTCGTTCAGCACCGGGGTATCGAGGTGCAACATCGAAGCCGAAGCCGGTTCAGGCCTCAGGGCTGAACCGCGCCTGCCCAGGTGCATCTCCAGGCTCATCACCAACTCCTCCCGCAGTGGGTCGATCGGCGGATTGGTGACCTGGGCGAAGCGCTGCTTGAAATAGTCGTAGAGGAGATGGGGCCGGCTCGAGAGCACCGCCAGGGGGATGTCGTCGCCCATGCAGTAGGTGGGCTCCTTGCCCTGACCAGCCATCTCCTCGATCACCAGATCCTGATCCTCTGCGGTGAATCCGAAGGCGGTCTGGTGGCGCAGCAGATCCAGCTCCCCCATCACCGTGGTGATCTGCCAGGGCTGGGCCTGAAGCGAACGTCGATGCTCCTGGAGCCAGGCGCCGTAGGGATGACGCGAAGCCACCTGCTCCTTCACCTGCCAGTTCTTGAGCAGCCGACCGTTCTCCAGATCCACCGCCAGCATCTGACCCGGACCGAGACGCCCCTTCTCGACGATGCGGCTCTCCTCGATCGCCACGACGCCGGTTTCCGATCCCATCACCACCAGGCCGTCGCTGGTGATGCAGTAGCGGGCGGGGCGCAGTCCATTGCGATCGAGCGAAGCACCCACACTGCGACCATCACTGAAGACGAGCAGGGCCGGTCCATCCCAAGGCTCCTGCAGGCAGGCCGAATACTCGTAGAAGGCCTGCACCTCCGGCCGTCCGTCGAGCTCAGGCTGCTGACGGAACGCCTCGGGCACCAGGGTCAGAAGACTGTCGGTGATCGGCCTGCCACTGCGCACCATCAGCTCGAGCATGGCGTCGAGATTGGCCGAATCACTGAAGGCCGCATTCACGACCGGCTTGAGATCAACGGCTGCCTCGCCCCAGGCGGCATCCAGGTGGGATTCGGCGGCACGGGCCCAGTTGAGATTGCCGAGCAGGGTGTTGATCTCGCCGTTATGACCCAGCATCCGCATCGGCTGGGCCAGCGGCCAGCGCGGCAGGGTATTGGTGCTGAAGCGGCGGTGGTACACCGCGAAGCTCACCGCAAAACGCTGATCCCTGAGGTCGCCATAGAAGGCCTGCAGCACCTCTGAGCGAACCATGCCCTTGTAGACGATGGTGCGGCCACTGAAGGAGGCGAAGTAAAGATCGCTCGGACCTGGCCCCCAGGCTTCGCGGACCAGATCACCGACCCGGCGGCGACAACGGAACAGCAGGGCTTCAAGGGCATCGGCCTCCACCTCGGCCTCCACCAGCCACTGCTGGATCACAGGCGCCGTCTGGCGGGCGAGGGGACCCAGCACGGCGGGATCGACAGGCACGGAGCGCCAGCCGACGCTGCGCAGCCCCAGCATCAGGGCAGCCTGTTCACAGAACTGATGGGCCTGTTGAAGCCGTTCTGGATCGGCCGGCAGAAACAGCATCGCCAGGCCACGCCTTGCCGGCGCCACCGAAGCGGTTTCCGGCCAGACGGTTTCCAGATAATCCCAGGGAATCCCGCAGAGGATGCCGGCGCCATCCCCGGAGTCGCTGTCACCGCCGCAACCGCCGCGATGCTCCATGCAGCTCAGACCATGCAGGGCCTGTTGCAACAGCCGATGGGACGCCTCGCCGCTCAGCTGAGCCAGAAAACCAACGCCGCAGGCATCCTTCTCCCCGGCTACGGCGGCCGGCGCCGGGCTGTCGCAATGGGGCCAGTGCGGAGAGGAAGAAAGAGGCATGGGCCGGGAACAACCTGCAAGAACGAGCGGCAGCCCTGATTGACGCAGGCAGCCAACCTGTAAGCAAAACCGACTTTAGGGACTGGGACATGGGGTTAGCGTTCATCAGCAACGGAATAGGCCTGATGGCGCGGCCGATCGTGCATTTCAGGAATGGCCTCAGGCGTTTTCCGGCCGTGCTCGGCCTGCTCGTGCTTGGGCTGCCGACCGAAACCCACGGTCAGGGCAGCTCGAAGCCGCCGCCTCCGGGGCTCGCCACCCTCCACGCCCAGGCCTGGGCGCGCCCGCCGGCACTCCGCCAGGGTCAACGGGTCGTGATCAATGGGATCGCCCAGCAGGCCCGCTGGCAATGGCGGGATGCCGCTGGATCTGCCCCCGTGCAGCTCTGGCTGCCCCTGGATCTGCTGCAGGGACAGCTGGGCTTCAGCAGCAGCAGCAAGCCTGATGGCAGCCTGGAATTGGAGTGGTTCGACCAGGCCCTGAAGGTCACCGCCGCCGAGCAGCGAAGCCTCGATGATGAGGTTGCCGTTGACGTCGCCGCCGTGCTGGAGGCCGCCGGCGCACGGCTTGAGGCCAGGGGCGAAGAACTGGGCATCGAGATTCCCAGGCCTGAACTGGTCAGGGTTCGGGTGTCCTCTCCGGGCGGGACAGCCGCCCTGGGCGGCAGACGGGTGGTCCTGGATCTCAGCGGCATCGCCGCCGTGCGCCAGGAGAGCGGACGGCTGCTGGTGGGGCTTCGCAGCACGGCGGCGCAGCGGGCCGAACTGCAGGCGCTTGGTCTCGTGGTGCGCCAGAACGAACAGGGACTCAGCCTCAGCCTCGGCAAAGCCGTTCCCAGGCTTCAGGTCCTGGGGGGGCCCGCCAGGGTGGTGCTCGATCTGGCCGGTGTCGGTCTCAGCAGCTCAGGCGGCGCAGCTGGTGGTTTCGGCAATCGAGACGGCAGGGGGAGTGGGATCACGGCGGCCCCACGCCTCGACGATCGACTCCAGGCCCTGCTCAGCAGAAGCGTCACGATCGAGCGCCAGGTCCGTGCCGTCGGAACGCGACGGATGCTGATCAACAGCGTTCGCCTGGATCCGCGCCAGAACCCGTTGGAGCTCCGTCTGCTCACCCGCCCCGATGGCATGGAAGGGCTCAGCTCCCTCCCCGCCCTGGCCCAGGGCGACCAGGCCCTGGTGGCGATCAACGGAGGTTTCTTCAACAGGGTGCGGCGGTTGCCGCTGGGGGCCCTCAAGCAGCAGGGCCGCTGGCTCTCCGGTCCGATCCTCAACCGCGGTGCCGTGGGCTGGCAACCGGGCCAGCTGCCCCGATTCGGCCGCCTCCGTCTGGAGGAATGGGTGATCGACCCCAGCGGCCAGCGCTCCGCCCTGACCACCGTGAACAGTGGCTATCTGGAACGGGGAGTGGCCCGTTACACGGCGGACTGGGGGCGGGGCTACCGCGCCTTGAGCGGCTCGGAGACTGGTCTTCTCCTCAGCGATGGCATCGTCCAGCAGCAGCTGAGCGGGCCGGAGCTCGCCCGCGGCGTCGGCCTCGGGCCGAACGACACCCTGCTGGTGGCAAGGGCCGGAGCCGGGCTTCCCTGGACTGTGGGCAGCCGACTTGCGATTGTCAGCCGGCCGATCGAGCCCCTGGGCCAGCTGCCCTATGTGCTGGGCGGTGGTCCCCTGCTGCTGCTGCAGGGTCAGCTCGTGCTGAATGGAACCGGGGAAGGATTCAGCCAGGCCTTCCTGCAGCAGGCCGCACCACGAACGGTGATCGGCAGCGATGGGCGTGAGCTCTGGCTGCTGACCCTCGAAGGGGTGGAACACAGCGGCCCCACACTGGCGGAAACCGCACTGTTGCTCAGGCAGCTCGGCCTGATCGATGCGCTCAATCTCGACGGAGGGGGCTCCACCGGACTGGTGGTGGCCGGGGCGATGACCGTGAAAGGCCGGGGTGTGACCGCCGCCATTCACAACGGGCTGGGGCTTGTCCCCCGCGACATCCGGACCAGCGCGGTGGATGGGGCCATGGCCGGGTCCGGCGCTGTCCGAGACTTGGACGCTGCCCGCTGATCCAGAGCCCCCGCCATGCCAAAGGGTCTGACGATGCACCTTTCAGCCGCCGCCGCCGCCGAGCTCGGTCGCCAGGCCGCTGTGGCCGGCACGCCGGGCCTGATGAACCTTGACCTGATCGAGGGGGGATGCGAGCGCTGGGTGATCCGCATCCGTCCCGGGGACCTGGCCGGTGTGGCGATCGCCCGGGCCGATGGAATCACGCTTTTCTCACCCGCCGAGCAGGTCAGCCGGCTGGCGGGGCTCAATCTCGACTATCGCGGGGATCTGAGCGGGGGAGGGTTTCTGATCCGGGCCGGCGAAGGGGTCCAGTGCTGTGCCTGCGGGGCGGCCTTCAGCAGGGATTGATCGGGCGGACGGCCGACAGCGTAGGGTGGTCAATTGTCAAAACAGTCGGACATCCGGCTCAACTCCCCGGCCCTCGATGCCCACGATTCAGCAGCTGATCCGCACCGAGCGGCAGCATCTCACCCGCAAGACGAAATCACCGGCCCTGCGGGCCTGTCCGGAGCGCAGGGGGGTCTGCACCCGCGTCTACACGTCGACCCCCAAAAAGCCCAACTCAGCGCTGCGCAAGGTGGCACGGGTGCGGCTCACCTCGGGTTTCGAGGTCACGGCCTACATCCCCGGTATCGGCCACAACCTGCAGGAGCACTCCGTTGTGCTGATCCGCGGGGGCCGGGTGAAGGATCTGCCAGGTGTGCGTTATCACATCATTCGTGGCACCCTCGACACCGCCGGTGTCAAGGACCGTCGTCAGAGCCGCTCCAAGTACGGCGCCAAGACACCGAAGGGCTGATCCCCTCGCCTTTCCCTCATCTAACTTTTCCTCCCCTGAGTCCCTCTTTCCAGGATTATGTCCCGCCGCAATGCTGCTGAGAAGCGCCCAGTCCATCCCGATCCCCAGTTCAACAGCCGCCTGGCCTCGATGGTCGTGGCACGGCTGATGAAGCACGGCAAGAAGTCCACCGCCCAGAGGATCCTCTCCGATGCCTTTGGCCTGATCAACGACCGCACCGGCACCGACCCCCTGGAAGTCTTTGAGACGGCCGTGCGCAATGCAACCCCCCTGGTTGAGGTGAGGGCCCGTCGCGTCGGTGGCGCCACCTACCAGGTGCCGATGGAGGTCCGCCAGGAGCGGGGCACGGCGATGGCCCTGCGGTGGCTGGTGAATTTCTCCAGAGCCCGCAATGGACGCAGCATGTCCCAGAAGCTCGCCGGCGAACTGATGGATGCCGCCAATGAGGCCGGCAACGCCGTCCGCAAACGGGAGGAAACCCACAAAATGGCAGAGGCCAACAAGGCCTTCGCCCATTACCGCTACTGAGCGGAGCGTTCTGGCTGGGTCGCGGGCCCATCCAGTCGAAATCCAACACCACCTAAATTCAACCCGCTGTTTCGTCGATTTACCTTCGGAGATCTTCCCCCGTGGCCCGCGCCTACCCCCTGGATCGCGTCAGAAACATCGGCATCGCCGCCCACATTGACGCGGGTAAAACCACCACCACCGAGCGGATTCTGTTCTACTCAGGTGTGGTGCACAAGATGGGTGAGGTCCACGATGGCGCCGCCGTCACCGACTGGATGGCCCAGGAGCGCGAGCGGGGCATCACCATCACAGCTGCGGCCATTTCCACCAGCTGGAGGGATCACCGCATCAACATCATCGACACTCCTGGTCACGTCGACTTCACGATCGAAGTCGAGCGCTCGATGCGGGTTCTCGATGGGGTGGTTGCGGTGTTCTGTGCGGTGGGGGGCGTCCAACCTCAGTCGGAAACTGTCTGGCGGCAAGCAGACCGCTACAAGGTCCCCCGGATCGTTTTCGTCAACAAGATGGATCGAACCGGAGCCAACTTCCTGAAGGTCTACGACCAGATCAAAGACCGCCTCAAGGCCAAGGCTGCCCCCATCCAGCTGCCGATCGGTGCCGAAGGCGATCTCAAAGGGATCATCGATCTGGTGCGTCAGAAGGCCATCATCTACACCAATGATCTCGGCACCGACATCATCGAGCAGGATATTCCTGAGAACATGAAGGAAGAAGCCGCTCTCTGGCGCGGCAAGCTGATGGAATCCGTTGCAGAAACGGATGAAGAACTCATTGAAGCGTATCTGGAAAATGGGTCGCTGACGGATGAACAGCTTGTGAAGGGAATCCGCATTGGGGTTGTTGACCACGGCCTCGTCCCCATTCTCTGCGGATCCGCTTTCAAGAACAAGGGCGTTCAGCTGATGCTGGATGCAGTTGTTGATTATCTGCCCGCTCCAAGCGACATCCCGCCGATTCACGGGCTCCTTCCCGATGGCGAAGATGCCACCCGCGCCTGTGACGACAACGCACCCTTCAGTGCCCTTGCCTTCAAGGTCATGGCCGACCCCTATGGAAAGCTCACCTTCATAAGGATGTACAGCGGTGTGCTTAAAAAAGGGAGCTACGTGCTCAACAGCACCAAAGACAAAAAGGAGCGCATCTCACGGCTGATTCTGCTCAAGGCAGACGATCGGGAAGAGGTGGACGAACTGCGCGCAGGCGATCTCGGTGCCGTTCTTGGTCTCAAGGACACCACCACTGGCGACACGCTTTGCGTGGATACGGATCCGATCATCCTCGAGTCGCTGTTCATTCCTGAACCGGTCATTTCCGTAGCAGTGGAGCCGAAAACCAAAGGGGACATGGAAAAACTTTCCAAAGCCCTCCAGTCTTTGTCGGAAGAGGATCCCACCTTCCGTGTCTCCACCGATCCCGAAACCAGCCAGACGGTGATTGCCGGCATGGGTGAACTTCACCTCGAAATCCTGGTTGACAGGATGCTGAGAGAATTCAACGTCGAGGCGAATATCGGTGCTCCCCAGGTTTCCTACCGGGAAACCATCCGCGGCAGCGCCAAGGGCGAAGGCAAGTTCGCCAGGCAGACTGGCGGCAAGGGGCAGTACGGCCATGTGGTGATTGAGATGGAGCCTGGTGAACCCGGCTCCGGCTTTGAGTTCGTCAACAAGATTGTCGGTGGCATTGTTCCCAAGGAATACATTGGCCCGGCCGAAAATGGCATGAAAGAAACCTGCCAATCCGGTGTGATTGCTGGCTTCCCGATGATCGACATCAAAGTCACCATGGTGGACGGCTCCTACCACGATGTGGACTCCTCTGAAATGGCGTTCAAAATTGCTGGTTCCCTGGCCTTCAAGGACGGCGTCAAGAAGTGCAATCCTGTTCTCCTTGAGCCAATGATGAAGGTGGAGGTCGAGATCCCCGAGGATTACCTCGGTTCTGTGATCGGCGACCTCTCCTCCAGGCGTGGTCAGGTCGAAGGCCAGTCCATCGACAACGGACAATCTAAAGTCCAGACCAAGGTGCCTCTGGCCGAAATGTTCGGCTATGCCACTCAGCTCCGATCCATGACCCAGGGTCGGGGTGTTTTCTCGATGGAGTTCAGCCATTATGAGGAAGTTCCTCGCAATGTCGCTGAAGCCATCATTTCCAAGAATCAGGGCAATTCCTGATCTCTCACCCCCAACCAACCCCCCCGATTCTTTCCTTCAATGGCCCGCGAGAAGTTTCAGAGGAACAAACCTCACGTCAACATCGGCACCATCGGCCACGTTGACCACGGCAAGACCACTCTTACCGCCGCCATCACCAATGTGCTGGCGTCCCTGGGCCAGGCGAAAGCCCAGGCCTACGACGATATTGACGGTGCTCCTGAAGAGAAAGAACGGGGCATCACGATCAATACCGCCCACGTCGAGTACGAAACTGAGCCCCGTCACTACGCTCACGTTGACTGCCCGGGCCACGCCGACTACGTCAAGAACATGATCACCGGTGCTGCCCAGATGGATGGCGGCATTCTGGTGGTGGCTGCAACCGATGGTCCGATGGCTCAGACAAAGGAGCACATCCTTCTGGCCAAACAGGTCGGCGTGCCGGCCCTGGTGGTCTTTCTCAACAAGAAAGACATGGTTGATGACGAGGAGATCCTTGAGCTTGTCGAACTGGAGATGCGCGAGCTGCTGAGCAGCTACGACTTCCCGGGTGATGACATTCCGATCATCGCTGGTTCAGCGCTCAAAGCCCTCGAATACATCCAGGGCGGCGGCAAAGGCAACCGCGGAGACAACGAATGGGTCGACAAGATTCTCGACCTGATGGATGCAGTGGATGAGTCCATTCCCGAACCCGAGCGGGAGATCGACAAGCCCTTCCTGATGGCTGTCGAAGATGTCTTCTCAATCACCGGACGAGGCACCGTTGCCACCGGCCGGATCGAGCGCGGCAAGGTCAAAGTCGGTGAAACCGTTCAGATCGTCGGCATCAAGGACACCCGCGAAACCACCGTCACCGGCGTGGAAATGTTCCGCAAGCTGCTCGATGAGGGCATGGCAGGCGACAACGTCGGTCTGCTGCTGCGCGGCGTTCAGAAAGAAGACATCGAGCGCGGCATGGTGCTCGTCAAGCCCAATTCAATCAAGCCCCACACCAAATTTGAGGGTGAGGTTTATGTTCTCAAGAAAGAGGAAGGTGGCCGCCACACTCCTTTCTTTGCTGGCTACCGGCCCCAGTTCTACATCCGCACCACCGACGTGACCGGCCAGATCACCGCCTTCACGGCCGACGACGGGACCAACGTTGAGATGGTCATGCCTGGTGACCGGATCAAGATGTCCGCCGAGCTGATCTGCCCGGTGGCCATCGAGCAGGGCATGCGCTTCGCCATCCGGGAAGGGGGTCGTACCATCGGTGCCGGCGTCGTTTCCAAGATCGTGGCCTGAGTCAACCTCAGCCAGGCGGAGAGGTGGTCAGTCGACTGCCTCTCCCGATCCACACACCCTCCGGTTTGATGCGGTCGGTGAGCACCTCGACAATCCAGGGATGATTCAGATTCCCTTTCACCATCCAGTTGACGCCGGCTTCGGCTGCCAACGCGCACCTCTTTCCCCTCCATGTCCACCGCCATCGCCCAGCAGAAGATTCGCATTCGCCTGAAGGCGTTTGATCGCCGCATGCTGGATCTTTCTTGCGACAAGATCATCGAAACGGCTGATCACACCGCCGCCACGGCGATCGGGCCAATTCCCCTGCCCACCAAGCGCAAGATCTACTGCGTCCTGCGTTCACCCCACGTCGACAAGGACTCCCGCGAGCACTTCGAAACGCGAACCCATCGCCGCATCATTGACATCTACAGCCCTACGGCCAAAACGATCGATGCCCTGATGAAGCTGGACCTGCCCAGTGGCGTTGACATTGAAGTCAAGCTCTGAGCCAGGCCTTCAGCCTGATTCGCGAAGCCGGCATCACTCCAGCCTCCGGCTTTCTAGGATCTGGTCATGTCGTGATTCTGGTCTGCTGCACACCAACAGCCGCCTGCATTCACGCCGCTTCACCCCTACGCGCCTCTGCGCACCAACGACGTGACTGATCTGGCTGTCAGGGAACTTCCCCTCTTCCCTCTGCCTGATGTGGTGCTGTTCCCCCAAGAGGTGCTGCCTCTGCATATCTTTGAGCCCCGGTATCGGATGATGCTCCGCACGGTGCTCGAAACGGACCGTCGTTTCGGTGTTGTGCGCTGGGATCCTCAGGAGAAGCGAATGGCAGCCGTGGGCTGTTGCGCTGAGATTCTTCAGTGCCAGACCCAGGATGACGACCGCAGCAACATCGTGACCATGGGGCAACAACGCTTCCGTGTGCTCGAGGTGGTCCGTGAAGCTCCCTTTCGAGTCGGCATGGTCAGCTGGATCGAAGACCAGGCCAGTGGCTCGGATGCCGCACTCAGCCAGCTGGCCGTTGAAGTCACCCAGGCCCTGCGCGACGTGGTGGACCTGACCGGCAAATTGATCGGCAAGCCCACCACCCTCCCCACCGACCTGCCCGACCTGCCCAGGGAGCTGTCGTTCTGGATCGGTTCCCACCTGGGTGGTCCGGTGGCAGACCATCAGCAGGCTCTGCTGGAGCTCACCGACACCACCGAACGGTTGCGTCAGGAGTACACCCTCCTGGACCAGACCCGTCGTCAGCTGGCAGCCAGAACCGTGCTGAAGGATACCTTCAAGGGCATGGGCGAGGTTGATCAGGATCCAGCCTGATGGCAACTGGGATCTGGCCTGCCGCCCTGCTGCTCGGAGCCGGCACCGCCGGACTGGGCTGGCTCGCCTACAGCGTCTGGCAGAACCGCAACCGTCGCTACCTGGATACGGCCAGTGTGGCTCTCGCCTACGACCGCTGGACCCAGGACCGCCTTCTGGAGAGGCTCTGGGGGGAGCATGTCCACCTCGGCCATTACGGAACGCCACCGGTTTCGATCGACTTTCGCGAAGCCAAGGCCGCCTTCGTGCATGAGCTGGTGCGCTGGAGCGGCCTTGATCAACTGCCGGCCGGCTCAACGATTCTCGATGTGGGCTGCGGCATCGGCGGCAGTGCCCGCATGCTCAGTCAGCACTACGGATTCGAGGTACTGGGAATCAGCATCAGTCCGGCCCAGATCGAGCGGGCCCGTCAGCTCACACCCGGCGGCATGACCTGCCGCTTCGCCGTGATGGACGCCCTCGAGCTTGACCTGCCGGACGCCGGTTTCGATGCAGTGTGGAGCGTGGAGGCAGGCCCCCACATGGCCGACAAGCAGCGCTACGCCGATGAACTGCAGCGCGTGCTGCGCCCGGGCGGTCTGCTCGCCGTCGCTGACTGGAACCGACGGGATCCGGCGGAGGGTGCGCTCACCCCCCTGGAGAGCTGGGTGATGCGCCAGCTCCTGGATCAATGGGCCCATCCGGAATTCGCCAGCATCTCCTCCTTTCGTCGAAATCTGGAACAGAGCCTCCATGGCCAGGGCGCCAGGGTCGACACCGCCGACTGGACAACCGCCACGCTGCCCTCCTGGATTGATTCGATCGTGGAAGGCATGCGGCGGCCTGGAGCAGTGCTGGGTCTTGGCCCCCAGGCCCTGCTCCAGGGACTCAGGGAAACCCCGACCCTGCTGTTGATGCACTGGGCCTTCAGCACCGGCCTGATGCAGTTCGGTGTCTTCCGCTGCCGGAAGCCCCGAACCCAGTCCAAGCAAATCGCAGCGCCTTCCAGTCGCTAGGGAGTGGCTGGGTTGCTGGGCGCCACCTCGGGCTCCGCTCCACCACTCTCCCCACTGAGATTGGTGATCGGATAGGTGCCGAACAGCGCCAGGTGCTGACAGAGAGCCGAGAGTTCTTCGATGGCCTGCTCCAGGCGGTGGGGATCGTCCGGCAGTTCGAGATCGACAAAAAACAGATACTCGCCCATCTCCCGTTTCGAAGGACGGGACTCGATGCGGCTCATGTTGATCTGCCTGCGGGCGAAGCAGCCAAGCGCCTCCAGCAGGCCCCCGGGACGATTGGCATGGAGGGAAAAAGCGAGGCTGCTGTGGGTGCAGGCCAACGCCCTGGCCGATTCCCGCTGCAACAGCAGGAAACGGGTGCAGTTTCCCGGCACATCATTGATCGGGTAGGCGAGCACCTCCAGTCCATGGGTTCTGGCGGCCTCCAACGACGCCACAGCGGCGCGGAAAGGGCTGCCACCCACCAGGCGTGAGGCTTCCGCCGTCGAGCTGGTCGGCAGTTGCCAGGCAGCCGGCAGATGCGAGGCAAGCCAGAGACTGCACTGGGCCAGGGCCTGGGGATGGGACAGCACCTCGCTGACTCCGCTGATCGGCCCACTGCCCAGCAGGGCATGGCGGATCGGCAACACCAGACCCCGGCGAATTCTCAGGTCGGGATGCTCCCAGAGGGCATCGAGACAAGCCGTGACTCCCCCCTCGACGGAGTTCTCAACCGGAACCACCGCCGCATCACATCGCCCTTCCGCCAACGACTGGATCACGGCACGGTGGCCGTTCTGCGGAACCAGCTCCACGGCCGTGAGCCCCTCCAGATCCGCCAGGGTTCTCGCCGCTTGCTCTCCATAGGTTCCGATGGGACCGAGAAAGGCCAGACGCATGACGAAGGGGGCAGGGACGTGGGTGGATAGGATCATCTCCCGCCGCCCCCCTCGCCCGGCGATGCCCCTGGCCTTCAGCGCCAGCCAGTACCTCAGGCAGCCTGTTCCCGAGCAGACCCACAGACTGGCCCTCTACCTCAACGACGAAGACCGGATCGTCCGGGCTCTCCTGGATGCAAGCCAGCTTGAAAAGCTTGGTGAGGGACGCTACCGCTATGCGGTCAAACCCCTCAGGGCCTTTCAGCTGCAGATCCAGCCTGTGGTCCAGCTGCAGACCCAGCGCTCCGCTGAGCGGCTGGAAATCGAAGCCCTCGACTGCCAACTGGCCGGTTTCGATCTGGTGGACGACTTCAGCTTGACCCTGCACTCCTGGATCCGGGCAACGGAGACAGGGCTGGAGGGTGAGGCCCGACTGGCGGTGTCGGTCAGTCGTCCGGCGGTGCTGAGCCTGATCGCCCCGAAGGTTCTGGAAGCCACGGGGCGCTCCCTGCTGGGAGGCATCCTGCTGGGCATGCGCAAGCGGGTGGGGCAGCAACTGCTGGGAGATTTCAGGCACTGGTGCCAGGAGCACTGAGCAACCGCCGAAGAAAGGACTGGCGATGCAGCGCTGTGGGCCCGATCCGCAGGATCGCCTGCCGATGGACAGCGGTGCCATAGCCGGCGTTCCGTTCCAGGCCATAGCCGGTGTAGCGCTCAGCCAGTCGCTGGATCAGGGCATCTCTGGCCTGTTTGGCCAGCACACTCGCCGCCGCAATCGCCAGGCAGCGCCGGTCGCCGTGCACCAGGGTGACCTGGGGGGCCGACCAGTTCCGCAATGGCAAGACCCCATCGACCAGGAGCAGGGCGGGGGTGCTGGGCAGGCGTTGCAGAGCTCGCAGCATGGCCGCCTCGGTTGCCCAGCGGATTCCGCGGCGATCGATCTCGGCGGCAGAGGCCTGGCCCAACGCCCAGGCGAACGCCAGGGCGTGAATCTGCGGGACGAGGCGCTGACGCTGGCCTGCCGATAGGTCCTTGCTGTCGGTGAGGCCCAGGGCGGCAAGCGGTGCGAGTGCCTGGGCGGGCAGCATGACAGCCCCGGCAAAGACGGGGCCGAACAGACTGCCCCGTCCCACCTCATCCAGACCGGCGCAAAGGCCAGGATCCTGGCCGCAGAACGCGGCCAGCAGGAACGCCTCGCTGGTCAGACCGTGGCGGAGGAACGGCGACGCCGACGGCGCGGCTCGCCGGCCTCGGCCTCCGGTTCAGGATCGGGAGGTGTTGCGACCCCTGTGGTGGAGTGATTTCCATTGTCTGGCAGGGATGCCGAAACCGGTTCCTCGCTGGAGGAGGAGGAACGGGTACGGGTGACCTTGCGGGACAGCGGAACCTGCACCAGCGGCGCCTCGATCACCGTGGTGACGATGGGCCTGGATTCATCAAAGTGCATCGGCAAAGGCGTGATTTCAACCAGGACGTCCGCCTGATCGGCCGGGCTGCTGAAGACAGGACTGCTGAACGCCGGGCTGCTGAAGACCGGACCGTCTTCGGTGGCCGCGCGACCGGTGGCCGCGCGACCGTTGGCAGGAGTGTCCTGCCCACCCCGCCCACCACGACGACGGCGACGGGAGCCACTCGCCGACTGCTGCTGCCTGGCCGATTCGAGCACCGCATCAGGGTCATCCCCGGGGCGGACGACACGCACGATCAGCTGATCGGCATTGGATGGGGAATCGAGCAGAAGCGCAGGGCTGAGACCGAGCCAGCCATAAACCAGTTCCTGATCGGTTTCCATTGGAACGGCCACCAGCTCAGGGACCTGGCGGCGGCTGAGCGGCTCCGCGACGAATCCACTGTCGGCACCCTCACTGGGCGGCGATGGATCGAGGCCGGGCAGGGGTAGGGGTGCGGCCAGCTCGATCGGCTCCGCGGAGCGGCCGCCCCGGCCTCCACGCCCACTGCGGCGGCGACCGGCGGGCTCACCGGTGGCCGGACTGGGCACCTCGGCCCTCGCCGAGGCGGCCGAGCGCACCAGACCCGAGACATTGGCGAGGGGCTGCAGCGTGTCCGTGCCGGGGAGCACGGCCACATGGCCAAGACCGCCACAGCTGGGGCAGGCCCGACCGAACAACTCATAGATGTTCTGGCCCTGGCGTTTGCGGGTGAGCTCAACAAGGCCGAGTTCGGAGAGCTGGGCGATCTGTGGCCGGGCGTTGTCGTTCCGAACCGCCTGGGTGAAGTGCTCCAGCAGCATCAACTGATCACGCCGGGACTCCATATCGATGAAGTCGATGATCACCACACCGCCGATGTTGCGCAGCTTGAGTTGACGGGCAATTTCAGCGGCCGCCTCACAGTTGGTCCACAGCACCGTTTCCCGGGCATTGGCCGATCGGGTGAACGATCCGGAGTTCACATCGATCACAGTGAGCGCCTCGGTGGGCTCGATGATCACGTAGCCGCCGGAGGGGAGCTCCGCCCTGGGCTTCAGTGAATCCCGGATGGCTGCATTGACCCGATAGTGCTCGAGAATGCTGGTGGAATCCGCATGGTGTTCGACCAGGAGATTGTCCTGGTCGGAGCCGAGAAAGGCATTCACCCTGGCCACCGCCGAGGGTGTGTCGACAACGACGCTGAGCACCTCGGGGCTGTAGAGATCTCGCAGCACCCGATGGATGAAGTCTTCGTCACGGTTGAGCAGCACAGGCGGGCTGGCCGTTTCCGCTGCCTCCTGAATGGCTTCCCACTGGCGCAGGAGGGCTTCGAGATCGTCGATCAGAAGCTCCTCGCTGACACCCTCCGCCTCGGTGCGCACGAGCAGACCGGCACCCGGTGGCTTGATCAGCACACCAAGCGCCCGCAGGCGGTTGCGTTCGTTCTCCCCATTGATGCGACGGGAGATGCTCACCCCCTGGCCATGGGGCTGAAGCACCAGGAAGCGGCCAGGAAGCGTGAGGTTGCCGGTGAGCCGGGGACCTTTGGTGCCCGTGGGCTCCTTCATCACCTGAACCAGCACCTTCTGGCGCGGTTCAAGCAACTCGGTGATGCCGGCTGCTCCTTTCCTCAGGCGGAGGGGGCCAAGGTCGGTGACATGGATGAAACCGTTCTTTTCACTTTCACCGATGTTGACGAAGGCCGCATCGATGCCAGGGAGGACATTCTCGACTCGGCCGAGATAGACGTCACCGATCTGATAGCGGCCTTGGGCGACGACCAGTTCATCAACCCGTTCGTCGTTGAGCACGGCGGCGATCCGCAGTTGCTCCGCAATGACGATCTGCTGGGGCATGGAGGATAGAAAATGGCTCTATGGAGCTCTGCCAGGGAATGGGCTTAGCCCCCGGAAACAACCATCCGCTGAGCAGAGCGTGCCGCAAAGCCGCTCGACTGCTGCTGCAGGAGGTGGAAGACGGAAGAAAAAAATCTGGTGAGGAAGCGCCTCTGGAGGTTCACCCCCCGGATCACGTTAATGCTTGCGGAACTGGATGGAACCGACCGAAGCAAGGAACTGTGCCTGCGGGAATGATGGGCCGCAGGAGGCGGTACCCGTAGAAAGTGTTTGCAGATCCGAGAGCTACAAACGGGACTGCCGTCTTCTGGGGAATTTAGCATGGTCGCCAGCCCGGGGCCGCGCCATTGCAGGATGGCGGCCTACTTGCGGAGCATGGGGCCGCCGTGGTTCAGATCAATGCCAATTACCTGAAGCTCAAGGCGGGCTATCTCTTTCCAGAGATCGCGCGACGGGTGTCGCAGTTCTCCGCCGCCCACCCGGAGGCGGCCCTGATCCGCCTGGGCATCGGTGACGTGACCGAACCACTGCCGGAGGCCTGCTGCTCAGCCATGCGGGCTGCCATCGACGCCATGGGCAGCCGGAGCGGTTTCCACGGTTATGGCCCCGAGCAGGGTTACCTCTGGCTGCGCGAGGCGATTGCGGCCCACGATTTCCAGGCCCGTGGCTGCGCGATCGAGCCCGAGGAGATCTTCGTCTCCGACGGCTCGAAATGCGACAGCAGCAACATCCTCGACATCCTGGGACCTGATAACCGCATTGCCGTCACTGATCCTGTCTACCCGGTGTACGTCGACAGCAACGTGATGGCAGGCCGCACGGATGAGGCCGGCCCGAACGGCCGTTATGGCCGCCTCACCTACCTGCCGATCACGGCCGCCAACGGTTTCACAGCCCCGCTGCCGGAGCAACAGGTTGACCTGATCTACCTCTGCTTCCCCAACAACCCCACCGGCGCGGTGGCCAGCCGTGACCACCTGAAGCAATGGGTGGACTATGCCCTGGCCAACGAAGCCCTGATCCTCTTCGACGCCGCCTACGAGGCATTCATCCGCGACCCGGAGCTGCCCCATTCGATCTACGAGATCGAGGGAGCCCGCCAGTGCGCGATCGAGTTTCGCTCCTTTTCCAAGAATGCCGGTTTCACAGGAACCCGCTGCGCCTTCACGGTGGTGCCCCGTGGGCTGATGGGACGAGGCGACGATGGGGAGAACGTGGAGATCTGGAGCCTCTGGAATCGCCGTCAGAGCACAAAGTTCAACGGAGTGAGCTACATCGTGCAACGGGGTGCCGAAGCGGTCTACACGCCAGCCGGACAGGCCCAGGTGAAGGCGCTGGTCGACTTCTACATGGAGAATGCCGCGATCATCCGACAGCAACTCACAGCGGCTGGCCTCACGGTGCATGGCGGCCAGCAGGCCCCTTACGTCTGGATCCAGACACCGACAGGCCTCGACTCCTGGGGCTTCTTTGACCGCCTGCTGGAGGAAGCCCATGTGGTCGGCACCCCGGGCAGCGGCTTCGGTGCCGCTGGGGAAGGGTATCTGCGCCTTTCAGCCTTCAACAGCCGAGCCAATGTGCAGGAGGCGATGGGCCGCATCAGCCGCTGTGGCCTGGCTTCCCATGGCAAGGTCGCTGCCTAGATTGGATCATTCTTTCTGCAGTGGCCATGTCGGTTGAAACGCCGACCCGCACGCCCGGGGGGGCCGCGGTGATCGAGAAGGAGGTGCAGCGTGTCCGCAAACCATCCCCGCGCTATCGGGTGCTCCTGCACAACGATCCGGTCAATTCGATGGAGTACGTGGTCGGCACCCTGCGCCAGGTGGTGCCTTCCCTGAGTGAACAGGATGCCATCGCCGTGATGCTCGAAGCTCATAACACCGGGGTCGGCCTGGTGATCGTCTGCGACCTGGAGCCGGCGGAGTTCTACAGCGAAACCCTCAAAGGCAAAGGGCTCAGCAGCACGATCGAGCCGGAGGGCTGAGTTGCCGGCCTTTGCCCAGGAAGGTCCCCGCTGGCTTGGCACCCTGCTTTATGTGCCCCTTCTCTACGCAGTCGGCTGGCTGACGGCCAGGCCCCTGGCGCTGATCTCCCCAACTCTCAGACCCGACCAGCTCGACCTGGCCGGACTGGTGCTGGCCCTGCTGCTGCTCCTGCTGACCTTGCCCCGGAGACTGGAGCGGGTCTGGGGGGAAACTCGGCCCTGGCAAAGACTGGGCCTGCGGCTGCCGCTCGCCAACGGGCTGCGAAGCCTGCTGCGGGGGCTGCTGATGGCCAGCCTGCTGCTGACTCTGGTGACTGCCGTCCTGGTGGTGGCTGGCCAGGCCAGCTGGTCCTGGCGGCTCGGTTGGGGGACTGCGCTCAATGGCCTGGCTCTGGCGGCAGGGGTGGGCTTCGCCGAGGAACTTCTGTTTCGCGGCTGGCTCTGGGGGGAGCTGGCCCTGCAGGCCGGGGCCCGGCAGGCCCTGCTGCTCCAGGCCAGCATCTTCGGCCTGCTGCACCCCTGGTATCGGCTGGGCGGCCCAGGCGCGATCGGGCTGCTGGGGGGGTTGATCCTGCTCGGAATTGTTCTGGCCCTGCAACGTCGCTCCGACCGGGGTTCCCTCTGGGGAGCCCTGGGACTGCACGGGGGACTGGTAGGTGGCTGGTTCGTTCTGCAGACCGGATTGCTGGAGATCTCCAGCAGCGCTCCAGGCTGGCTGATCGGCCCAGGCATGCCCAGCCCCAATCCGATCGGCGGGGTGATCGGCTGGCTGGGACTGGGAGGATTGCTGCTGTGGCGGCGCGGGCACTGGCAGAGTTGAGGGCACTCAGCCAGGCTCAGAGCACGGCGGTGGCAAGGGCCCGGCGCCCTTCAACGGGAGCGCGCAGCGCCTGCTCGAGTGGAGCCTGGCCATAGTCACGCTCCAGGATGGCCATCACGGTGCGGCCGAAATCCTGGGGATTGGTTTCAAACGCCTCCAGGCAGACACGACCGAAGGTGCTGCCCATCGGCTCGGGATTCCAGAGCAACTTTCTCGCCGTCCAGGGCATCATGCTCATCGGGTTGTAGCCGGGCTTGAGCAGGCCCTGCTCGAAACCGTACTGCTCAAGGTGGGTGTGGGGCTGCAGGCCGATGAAAAAGATGGCGGGCTCCACTTTGTCGGAGCCGAAAATTAGCTCCAGTTCGCGGTGATAGGCAACGGTCTGGCGGATTGTCTCCGGCCGCTCATCGATCACGTTGAACGAATAGTTCACGGAAACCTGCTCTCGGAAGCCAGCCGCGGCGAGCAACCGACAGTTTTCAAGCACAGTTCGAAGATTGTATCCCATCCGCATCTTACGAACCAACTCCTGGCTGCCTGAAGTGATGCCGATCTCGAAATAGCTCATGCCGGTCTCCACCATCAGGGTGGCCAGCTCAGCGTCAATGTTGTCGGCGCGGATATACGCAGCCCAGTGAATATCAGTCATCCCGGCGGCCAGAATCGCCCGGAGCAACTCCTTGGCATCCTCGATATAACGACGGGCAGGGATGAACTGGGCGTCTGTGAACCAGAAACCACGCACACCGCGTCGATAGAGATCGCCCATCTCGGCAACCACTTCCGCCACTGGGTTGAGCCTGACCTGCTTCCCTTCCACCACGGTGTAGACGCAATAGCAGCAGTTATGGGGACAGCCACGCTTGGTCTGCACCCCCACGTAAAAGTCGCCGGCTTCGAGATACCAATCAAGCTGCGGCCAGATTGAGGCGATGTAGTCGTAGTTGCAGGCAGTTTTGAACAGGTTGGAAGGCTGCTCATGCACGAGGCCGGGGCGAGGGGGCTCCCCCACCACGAAACAACGCTCTGCCGCCAGGTCCTCGCCACGAATCAACTTCTCGAGCAACTGCTCCCCTTCGCCGACCGAGACAACCGTGCCGGCTGGAAGACGCCGACCGAGCTGTTCGTAGAACACACTCACAGCACCGCCACCGATCACCACACGGGCACGGGCCTGGAAGCGGTGGGCCTGGCGCAGGGCCCGCCTCACCAGACGCAGATTGCGGCCGAGTTCTCCATAGAACGCGGCCATCAGCCGCAGGCCTCCGAGGGCGCCGCGCAATCGCCGCAAGGGGTTGGCCGCATAGAACACCTCGAAGGAATTCTGAAGCGGGTTGCCGCCCCGGCCGTCCACCGGTGCATAGATCTGGATGTCACGCCAGGAAAAGACCAGCAGCGTGGGGCGGAACGCCTCCACCTCCTCCAGCAGCACCCGCTCCACATCAAGCAGAGGCGAGGCGGCCAGGTCGAGAATCCGTTGAGGGAGATCGGGGAAGGCTTTGTGAAGGTGGTCAGCCAGATAGATGGGGCCGATCGGGAAAATCGGGTTGCAGGGCAACCGGATCAGCAGAACCCGTTCGGAGGCAGGGTCTGCCAGGGCAAGCCGAGGGGCGCTCTGCTGGCGTGCGGCGAGGACCATGGACCGGACAGGGTGAAGCTGGACGCTAACCACCGGGAGTGGGCGGCAGGGCCGCCAGGCGCGCTCCCGGGGCCTCCGCTGCGGCGCTCAAGCCTTCCACACACAGCGCAAGAATCTGTTACATTTACTGAGGCGATGATCCTGCTTCGGCAGATCACGGCAGGAATTCCGGTTCCGCCAGCCGCCCTACTTCCTCGTCCCTTCGGGGGCACTATCTCTCGTCCTCATGACCTCAACTCTTCAGCAGCGCCAAGGCGCTTCTGCCTGGAGTCAGTTCTGTGAGTGGGTCACCTCCACCAACAACCGCCTCTACGTGGGCTGGTTCGGTGTGCTGATGATCCCCACCCTGCTGGCTGCCACCATCTGCTTCATCGTGGCCTTCGTGGCTGCACCCCCCGTTGACATCGACGGCATCCGTGAGCCCGTCGCCGGTTCACTGATGTATGGCAACAACATCATCTCCGGTGCTGTTGTTCCCTCCAGCAATGCCATCGGCCTGCACTTCTACCCGATCTGGGAAGCCGCCAGCCTCGATGAGTGGCTCTACAACGGTGGCCCTTATCAGCTGGTGATCTTCCACTTCCTGATCGGCATCTTCTGCTACATGGGCCGTGAGTGGGAACTCTCCTACCGCCTCGGCATGCGTCCCTGGATCTGCGTGGCCTACAGCGCCCCAGTGGCCGCTGCTTCAGCTGTGTTCCTGATCTACCCCTTCGGTCAGGGTTCGTTCTCCGACGGCATGCCCCTCGGCATCTCCGGCACCTTCAACTTCATGCTGGTGTTCCAGGCCGAGCACAACATCCTGATGCACCCCTTCCACATGCTGGGTGTGGCCGGTGTGTTCGGTGGTTCGCTTTTCTCGGCGATGCATGGTTCGCTCGTCACCAGCTCGCTGGTGCGTGAAACCACCGAAAGCGAGAGCCAGAACTACGGCTACAAGTTCGGCCAGGAAGAGGAGACCTACAACATCGTGGCCGCCCACGGCTACTTCGGTCGCCTGATCTTCCAGTACGCCTCCTTCAACAACAGCCGCAGCCTGCACTTCCTGCTGGCCGCCTGGCCGGTGATCGGCATCTGGTTCACCGCCTTGGGCGTGAGCACGATGGCCTTCAACCTGAACGGTTTCAACTTCAACCAGTCGATCCTCGATGGCCAGGGCCGCGTGATCAACACCTGGGCTGATGTGCTGAACCGTGCAGGCCTTGGTATGGAAGTGATGCACGAGCGCAACGCTCACAACTTCCCGCTCGATCTGGCTTCGGCAGAAGCCACCCCTGTGGCTCTGATCGCTCCGGCGATCGGCTGATCCAGGCTGGTGGATCCATAGGGTCCACCAACTGCTTCGCGTGGATTGAAGCCAATCCCCCGCCATGGCGGGGGCTTTTTGTTGGCACATGCCAGTTTCCCCCTGGGCTTGGGCACAAGGAGCTGCCTAAAGTGAGCACGTATTTCAAGGTTCGTTGCGGAGGAACCATCGCCCATCGCCAGCAACGGCGGAGCCGATCTCCAGGGGGTCTGGCGATCGCTCTGATCGGGCTTTCCTGGATCGGAATGGGTGCAACCCTGCAGGGCTGCCAGCCGAAACCAGCCGGTCCGCCCCCTGTCGCCGCAGCTCGGCGTGTGTCCGCACTGGGGCGCATCGAGCCTGAAACCAAGATCCGCAAAGTGGCTGTGTCGAGCTCTCTGAGCGGCGACCGCATCGAAGACATCCTGGTGGAGGAGAACACCTGGGTGACGCGCGGGACACCCCTGGCCCGGCTGAACAGCTACGGCACCCTCAAGGCGTCCTACGACGAGGCCAACGAGAATGTGGCCGTGGCCCAGAGCAAGTTGGCACAGGTGAGGGCCGGTGCCAAGCAGGGTGAGATCCGCGCGCAGGAGTTCAACGTGCAGAGCCTGGAGCGCAAGCTGGCCGCCCAGAAGCTCGCCCAGGATCAGGCCGTCAATGCCGCCCGCGCCAAAGCCAACGAGGCACGGGTTGAACAGCAGCGCTACGACGGCCTGTACGCCAATGGGGGCGTATCGGCGCTCGAGCGGGACCGCTACCGCACCCGCTCCGAGACCAGTGCTGCCGATCTGGCCAAGGCGATCGAAACCCGCGACGGCACCCTGCTCACCCTTCGCTCTGACATCGAGAGCGCCAGGCAGACCCTGGAGCAGATCAAGGAGGTGCGCCCCGAAGACATCACCACCGCCAACAATGAATTGCGCAAGGCGGTCGCCGCCCGCGACCGGGCCCGTCAGGAATTCGAGTTCGCCACGGTGCGCGCGCCCCAGAACGGGCGCATCCTCAAGATCATCGCCAGGCCAGGCGACAAGGTGAGCGACCAGGGCATCCTCGAGATGGCCGACACCAGCCGCATGGTCGTGACGGCAGAGGTCTATCAGACCGACATGCGCATGATCGGCATGGGCCAGGGCGCCACCATCACCGCCGATGGCATCGAGGGCAGCCTCAAGGGCAAGGTATACCAGGTGATTCCCCAGGTGCAGAAGCAGACCATCTTTGCCGGGGAGCCTGGTGAGAATCAGGACCAACGGGTATTCGAGGTGAAGCTGAACCTCCAGCTCAATGACTCCGAGCAGAAGCGGATCGGCTATGCCTCCAATCTCCAGGTGAACGTGGTGTTCGACCCCAAGCCGGCACCGGCGCCATGATCAGCCCCCTGCGCAAGCTGCTGAAACGCACCCCGGTGGCCTGGCTGCAGGTCACCAACAACCCGGTGAAGATGATGATCGCCCTGGCGGGTGTGAGCTTCTCGAACCTGCTGATGTTCTTTCAGCTGGGTTTGCTGGACAGCCTCTACAACAGCCAGCGCAAACCCATCGACCGCCTCCGCGCCGATCTGGTGATGGTGAGTGAGGGCTACAGCAACTTCGCCTCGCTGCAGACCTTCCAACGCAGCCGGCTCTACCAGGCCCTCGGGGTGGAAGGGGTAGAGAGCATCTCGCCACTGCGCATCTCGCGGGGCGTCTGGATCACCCCCGCCACCCGGCAGTCTTACGACATCTACACCTTCGGGGTGGATCTCACCAAGCCCTCCCTTGCCTTTCCTGAACTCGAGAACGATCCTTTCCGGCTGCAGCCGCTGCGCAGCGCATTCTTCGATCGCAACTCCAAAAAGCAATACGGCGATGTCGCCGGCGTCGTGAAGCGTGATGGCGTCTATCCACTCGAGATCAACGGCAAATCGATCCGCATCATCGACACCTTCTCGATGGGGGCCACCTTCGCGGCCGAGGCCAATCTGATCGTCAGCGAGAACACCTTTCTCTACATGTTCCCCAAGGCGGATCAACGCATGATCCAACTGGGCCTGATCCGCCTGCGGCCAGGCAGCTCCGCCAGCGCCGTGCAGGCCGCCCTGCAGCCATTGATGGCGAAAGACGTGAAGGTGCTCACCCGCACTCAACTGGCCGAACTGGAGGTGAACTACTGGAAGCGCAACTCCTCGGTGGGATTCATCTTCTCCCTCGGCGTTCTGGTGGGCTTCGTGGTGGGCAGCATCATCGTGTACCAGATCCTCTTCGGTGACGTGATGAACAATCTGCCCCAGTACGCCACCCTGAAGGCGATGGGCTACACCGATTCCTTCGTGATCAGCGTGGTGATCCAGCAGTCGGCCATTCTGGCGGTGATCGGCTTCGTGCCGGGTGTGATCATCTCCATGGGTCTTTACAGCCTGCTGGCCAACGTCACCAAGCTCACGGTGTTCATGACCCTGAACCGGGCCTTGCAGGTGTTGATCCTCACCTTCGTGATGTGCGTGGGATCCGGCGCCCTGGCCACCCGCAAATTGGTGGAACTCGATCCAGCCGATGTCTTCTGAATCCGGATCAGTGCCCACTGGTGAATCAGTGCCCACTGAAGAATCTCTGCCCGCCGGCGATTCCTTGCCCACCGGTGAAACCCTGCCAACCGGTGAAACCCTGCCAACCGGCGAGCCCGTGATCTCCCTGAAACACGTGAACCACTGGTTCGGCAGCGGCGACAGCCGCAAGCAAGCCCTCAAGGACATCACACTCGACATTCAGCCGGGCGAGATCGTGATCTGCACAGGGCCTTCCGGTTCCGGCAAGACCACCCTGCTCACCATGCTGGGCGGCTTGCGGGCCTGCCAGGACGGCAGCCTGAAGATCCTCGGCGAGGAACTCCATGGAGCCGGCAAGGAGGTCCTGGCGAAGCTGCGCCTCAATGTGGGCTTCATCTTCCAGGCCCACAACCTGATGATGTTCCTCAACGCCAGGAAGAACGTGCGCCTCTCCCTCGAACTGCACGATCAGTATTACGAGGAAGACATGGACAGGCTGGCGGCAGAAATGCTCGAGAAAGTCGGTCTCGGCGATCGGGAAGACTACTTTCCCGCCAATCTTTCCGGCGGCCAGAGGCAGCGGGTGGCGATTGCCCGGGCCATGGTGGCGCAACCGAAGATCCTGCTCGGCGATGAGCCCACCGCGGCCCTCGATAAGGAATCAGGCCGCAATGTGGTGAATCTGATGCGTGAGATGGCCACCAATCACAAGACTACGATCATCATGGTGACCCACGACAACAAGATTCTCGATGTGGCCGACCGGATCATCATTGTCGATGAGGGCGCCCTGGCCAGCAAGGAGGCCGAAGCGGCCTTCGTTGGCAGGATGAGGGAAACCGGCAGCTGAAGCCGATGCCCCACGGCGGTCGAACCAGCAGAACCGCAGTCGGAGCGTTTCAGTAGGCTCCAGCCCATGGGCAGCAGCTTCGGACACCTCTTCCGCATCAGCACCTTCGGTGAATCCCACGGCGGTGGCGTGGGCGTCATCGTCGATGGCTGCCCGCCACGGCTGGCGCTCGATCTTGAGGCCATTCAGGCGGAGCTCGACCGCAGGAAGCCCGGCCAGAGCAAGATCACCACCCCCCGCAAGGAAGACGACCGCGTCGAGATCCTCAGCGGCCTGCTCGATGGGGTCACCCTGGGCACGCCGATCGCGATGGTGGTGCGCAACAGGGACCAGCGGCCCAACGATTACAAGGAGATGGAGGTGGCGTTCCGTCCCTCCCACGCCGATGCCACCTACCAGGCCAAATACGGCATCCAGGCCCGCAGTGGCGGCGGCCGGGCCTCGGCGCGGGAAACGATCGGCCGGGTGGCCGCCGGTGCCATCGCCAAGCAATTGCTGGCCAGAGCCCATGGCACCGAGGTGATCGCCTGGGTGAAGCGGATCCACACCATCGAGGCCACGATCGATCCAGCCAGGGTGAGCCTCGACGACGTGGAGGCCAACATCGTGCGTTGCCCTGATGCTGCCTGCGCCGAGCAGATGATCGAGCGGATCGAGGCGATCGGCCGCGAGGGTGATTCCTGCGGCGGCGTGATCGAGTGCGTGGTGCGCCGGGCGCCGGTGGGGCTGGGCATGCCGGTCTTCGACAAGCTGGAAGCCGATCTGGCCAAGGCGGTGATGTCGCTGCCGGCCACCAAGGGCTTCGAGATCGGCTCGGGCTTCGGCGGCAGCCTGCAGCGGGGTAGTGAGCACAACGACCCCTTCGTCGCCACCGGCGACGGCAGCCTGCGCACCGCCACCAACAACTCCGGTGGCATCCAGGGGGGCATCAGCAACGGCGAGGACATCGTGCTGCGGGTGGCCTTCAAACCCACCGCCACGATCCGCAAAGCCCAGCAGACGATCACCGCCGCCGGCGAGGCCACGGTGCTGGAAGCCAAGGGCCGCCACGACCCCTGCGTGCTGCCCCGGGCGGTGCCGATGGTGGAAGCGATGGTGGCTCTGGTGCTGGCCGACCACCTGCTGCGTCAGCAGGCTCAGTGCAGCCTCTGGTAGCTAGTTGGCTGGAGCAGCCGGCGGGGCCGATGGCGTCAGGGGACCATCGCCGTTGCTGAGCGGGGCAACGGTGGATGTGCTGAGCCTGCTCACGGCTTTGGCCATGCGCTTGGCCAGGGAAGAGGAAGCCGTTGACTTGGCCGCAGCGGTGGCCTTTGGCTTTGGCGCTGTCTTCGGAGCTGTCTTCGGAGCCGTCTTCGGAGCTGTCTTCGTTATCGCCTTTGCAGTTGACTTCACAGTTGACTTAGCAGCTGGCTTCGGCGTTGTCCTGGCCTGCTTTGAGGGAGTGCGGGCCGCCTTGATGGGCTCCGACTTCAAAGACCCAGCGGAGGCGAGGGACGCTTTCGCAGGGCTGAGCTTGGCTGGGCGGCTGGCTGCGGTGGCAGCGGCTGGTTTGGCCGCAGCAACAGTGGTGGTGGCCTTCGAGCGGGGTGTCGACCTGGCGGCCGACTTGGTGGTCGACTTGGTGGACGCGGTCTGGCGTGGAAGGGGCCTGGCCGCGACAGAAGCATCGCTGCCAGAGCCGTTACGGCTCCGATGGGAAAGGATCAGGGCCCACTCCTGATCACTGATCGCAGCTGGCTTGGTGCCGTGCCTGTGGGTGATCTCAGCGGCCTTCTCGATGTCATCGACCAGATTTCGCCAGGAGGTTGCGAAGCGCTTATCCGACTGGGACTTCGCCCCACTTTCAAGCAGGGTTTCGACGACCCCGGCTGCGGAGACCTTCTTGCGGCGGCGGTTGAAAATCTGCTTCTGGAGCTGCGCAATCAATGCCTCGGCCTTGCTGCTGAGCTGAATCGTGAGCTGAGCCATCGAATGAGCCGTGATGTCTCCTAGTGGTAACACCTCTGTGTTGAAGTTGACAACTCAAGGCGCTCGACGCAGGCCAGAAATCTGCTAGTGCGGGCGAGCGTCGAGCCAGTGCAGCAAACCGTTCAGGCCGGGATCCAGCTGGAAGGAGCCATCCCTGCCAGCAAAGAGAGCTCCGCCGAGAGCCACAGCATCAACACCCGCCGCCAGCCAGTCAGGCACCGCTGCCAACTGCAAGCCTCCAGCAGCAATGCAGAACGGCAAGACTCCGAGTGGCGCTTCCAGCTGTCGCCAGTAGTGGGGTCCCAGATTCGCCGCTGGGAACAACTTCACCAGACGGCAACCGAGGCGACGGGCTCGATCGACTTCGGTGGGGGTCATCACACCGGGCACCAAGGTGAGCCCGAGCTGGTCAGCCTGGTCCAACAGCTCTGGATCGAGGATCGGCGACATCGCATAGCCCAGGCCTGCTGCAGCGGTTGCCTCCAGGGCAGCGCGGTGGCAAACCGAGGCGGAACCGAAGAGGAGATCGGGGTAGCTCCGCTGAAGACTCAGACAAAAATCGATCCAGCCGGGATCATCTCTCCAGGCGAGCTCAATGTGCCGCACCCCGATTCGATGGAGCTGGTCAATGGTGGCAACAGCCTCTGGAGTGGCCTGGCAACGGAGCACGACCAGCAGCGGCTGCCTCCGCAGGGAGGCCAGCAAGGCCAAAGGACTAGACGTATTCAGCCACTCGCACGTCACTGCGGATCAGCAGCTCCTGCAGTTCCTCGGCGTCGACCGTTTCCTTCTCCACCAGAATTTCGGCCAGCTCATCAAGCACCGCGCGGTTGTCGATCAGAACCGCCTTGGCGCGTCGGTAAGCCTGCTCGACCAACAACCCAACCTCCTCGTCGATCGCGGCGGCGGTGTCCTCGGAGAAGTCACGATCGGCGGCGATGTCGCGGCCCAGGAACATCCCTCCCTGGGGACGGCCGAGGGCAACCGGTCCGAGCCGATCACTCATGCCGAAGCGGGTGACCATCTGACGGGCGACCCGGGCCACCTGCTGAAGGTCATTGGAGGCGCCGGTGGTGACTTCGTCTTCGCCATAGACGATTTCTTCAGCAACCCGACCGCCGAGAGCCACTGCCATCTGGTTCTGGAGATAGGCACGGGAATAGAGGCCGGATTCCATGCGTTCCTCACTGGGGGTGAAGAAGGTGAGGCCACCGGCCTGTCCACGCGGAATGATGCTGATTTTCTGGACGGGGTCGTAGTCGGGCATCAGGGCACCGACCAAGGCATGGCCGGATTCGTGATATGCGACGAGACGCTTCCGCTTTTCGCTCATCACCCGATCCTTCTTCTCAGGCCCAGCCATCACGCGCTCGATCGCGTCGTTGACTTCGTCCATTGAAACTTCGGTGAGCTGACGACGGGCCGCCAGGATGGCCGCCTCGTTCAGCAGGTTGGCGAGGTCGGCTCCCGTGAAGCCGGGCGTGCGACGGGCCACCCGATCAAGGTCCACATCTTTGGCCAGGGTCTTGCCACGGGCATGAACTGCCAGAATCTGCAGCCGACCGTTGTAATCAGGCCGGTCGACAACCACCTGACGATCGAAGCGACCCGGACGCATCAGCGCCGAATCAAGCACATCAGGGCGGTTGGTGGCCGCCACGATGATGATGCCGGTGTTGCCCTCGAACCCATCCATCTCGGTGAGCAGCTGGTTGAGGGTCTGCTCCCGCTCATCGTTTCCACCACCGAGGCCCGCGCCCCGCTGGCGACCGACGGCATCGATTTCATCGATGAAGACGATGCATGGGGCATTCTTCTTGGCCTGCTCGAACAGGTCACGCACCCGGCTGGCGCCAACCCCCACGAACATCTCGACAAACTCTGAGCCGGAGATCGAGAAGAACGGCACACCGGCCTCTCCTGCGACCGCCTTGGCCAGGAGGGTCTTGCCGGTGCCCGGTGGGCCAACCAGCAGAACACCTTTTGGAATCTTGGCGCCGACGGCCGTGAAGCGGTCGGGATTCTTGAGGAAGTCGACGACCTCGGTGAGCTCAAGCTTGGCCCCTTCGATGCCAGCCACATCCCCGAAAGTGACCTGGGTCTGGGGCTCCATCTGGACGCGGGCTTTGCTCTTGCCGAAGCTCATCGCCGGGTTGCCGCCCCCACCCTGGGCGCGGCGCAGCAGGAAAAACAGCCCACCCAACAGCAGCAGGGGGAAGAGCAGGCTGCCGATGGCTGATTGCCAGGCTGTCGGCTCCCGGCTGGGCTGCACAGCGATGTCGACGTTGTGGTCGGTGAGCAGCTTGAGCAGGTCCTTGTCGGGAGCGAGGTTGACAAGGGCGCGGCCGCCGTCGTTCTCGACGACCTGGGCTGTGCCCCGGTCGGGGGAGATCAGCACCCGGGCGATCTGGTTGCCTTGAACGGCCTCCACAAAATCGCTGTAGCGAAGGTTGCGAGGTGCATTGGCAGGATCAGGGCGATCCAGGAAGGCCGTGCCGATCGCAATCACGACAACGGCTAGGAGCACGTAGAGCCCCGCATTGCGCCAGCGCTTGTTCAACCTGGAAAGCCTCGATCAGAAGGTGAAGGAATGTTAACCACCTCTCAGGATCCGCTGCCGGAGCCCCAGGGATGGCCATTCATCCTAAGGACTCCAGCGGCTGGGACGACTCAGGCCTCCTCCAGCCGTCCGTAGAGCTGACCGGTGATCTTGACGTCGACGGCAAGCTTGCCGCCCATGTCGGTATCGGAGGGTTGGATCGCCGTGAACACCCCGGCGAATTCACCGGTGCTGCTGTCCACCTTGGTGATCGACAGGTTCATGGTTCCCTTGCCGTCCACGTACTGCTTGACGTTCTCCGTGGTGAGGTCTTCGTCGTCGCCGGCAGGCACGAGGCCGACGGCACTGCTGTAGCCGCTGGTGAGGCCCCGTCCCTTCGGATCCAGGAAGTTGCTGGTGCGGTAGCTGGGGGCGCGATAGCTGCCGTCGAAATCGGTGCTGGTGCTGATCGAGGAGCCCGAAGCGGTG
This sequence comes from Cyanobium sp. ULC082, assembly GCF_977927535.1. Classification (NCBI taxonomy): domain Bacteria; kingdom Bacillati; phylum Cyanobacteriota; class Cyanophyceae; order Synechococcales; family Prochlorococcaceae; genus Cyanobium; species Cyanobium sp. ULC082. The sequence goes on along the minus strand of NZ_OZ376398.1, from coordinate 994,529 downwards.
GCCAGCAGCTCCTTGCTCGAGAAGGTGAAGGGCACTTCTTCACCGCCGGGCAGCAGCACGGTGATCGGCTGGAAGTCGATGCCACCGAGCTCCTTGAAGCTGAGGCCATCGCCGGTGACCTTCAGATCGCCATAGACCTGATCAAGGCTGGAGGTGAAGCGGGTGAGGATCCGGCCGGCCACGAACTGAGCTTCCTGGCGCTTGTTGGCAGGTTCCCCCTTGACGAACACCTCGGAGGGGTGAAGGCAGATGTCGCGGAGCTGGTAGCGGATCGAGCCATCCAGGGGAATCGAACCGCGGGCGGAATCCGGGAGGGTGGGGCAGTCGTTCGCCTTGCCTGTGTTGACGATGTCGTCGTAGGTGACATTGGCCCGCTCCACAGCCTTGGCGCCACCGCTGCAGGCCGTGACAAGGGTGAGGCAGAGCGCCAGCACAAGAGCCAGCAGAGGTCGGAAACGCATGGGGAGAAGCCGCACGGGCAGGGTGAAAAACCGAGTGAACGGTGCGCCACCGGCGATCTTACCGATCAAATTCCCCTTGCCTCAGAGCCTGTTGCGGCTCTCAACAACCGGATCGGCAGAGGGCCCGGCAGCCACGGCCAGCGGCTCGAGCAGGGCGCCCAGCGCCGTGAGCAACTGATGGGCCACTGCCAGCTTGCTGGCCGCCAGGATCTCAGCCTGAGCCAGGCCTGGGCCCAGCAACCAGCCACGGTTGGTGGCTGATCCGAAACCGGCTCCCGCCTGATCGATCGGATTGGCGAACAGCAGGTCGCAGCCCTTGCTCGCGAACTTGACGCCGGCCTGGGAGAGCACATCGCCGGAGTGGGCGGCGAAACCCAGCAATTTCTGGCCGGCGGGCCGGTGGGCGACCAGTTCCGCCAGAAGATCAGGGACCTCCTGCCAACCCCTCTCCAGGGCGGTGAGCAGGTCGTGCTTCGCAACTTTTCCGAGCAGCGGTGCGGCGCGGCGGTGATCCGCCACCGCGGCCGCCATGGCGATGGCCTCCATCCGGGGCTGCAGCCTCCGCAGCTCCGCCTGCAGCTGGGCCGCGCTCTGGACCGGATGGCACTCAAGCCCTTCCAGCAGAGCCGGATCCACCCGCAGCGGCCCGTGGATCAGATCCACCCGGGCACCCCGCAACCGGGCCGCCTGGGCCAGCAGCACCCCCATCAGCCCGGTGCTTGGGTTGGTCAGGCAGCGGGCCGGATCGAGGCTTTCCTGGGTGGGTCCAGCCGTGACCAGCAACCGCCGACCCTGCCAGTCGCGCCGCCAGCCCCACAGCGACAGCGATTCCAGGGCCAGGAGCAGCACGGTGGATTCCGCCATGCGCCCATCGCCCTGTCGATCACAGGCCAGCAGGCCCGCTCCAGGCAGCAGGGGCAGCACCCGCTCCATGGCCAGCAGTTGCCGCCAGTTGCGCTGAACCGGCTCGGCGCGCCACATCGCCGTGTTCATCGCCGCCGCAGCCAGAATCGGGGCCTCGCAGGCGAGCAGGGTGCTGGCCAGCAGGGAGTCAGCCTGACCATGAACCCAACGGGCCAGGCTGGTGGCGCTGAGCGGCGCAACCAACACCAGCTCGGCCCATTCGGCCAGCTCGATGTGGAGCGGACGCGGGGCCTGGGCGCTCCACTGATCGGCATCCAGGAAACAGCGATGGCGACTCAGGCTGGCCAGGGACACCGGACTGACCAGCCGGGCGGCGCTGGGGGTGACCACACAGCGCAGCTCGGCGCCGCGCTTGGCCAGGGCACTCACCAGCAGCGGCAGCTTCACCGCCGCAATGCTGCCGCTGATGCCCACCAGCACGCGGCGGCCGCTGAGCGGATCGGGGAGCACCGCCGCCTCATTCCTCATCGAATGGTTCCTGATCCACCAGGTGGACATAGGGGCGGGCCAGATCAGGCCTGTGGATCGCCAGAGCCCGCATCAGGTGCCAGTCCTGCAGCCCGGCGAACGGGGAGGGATAGTCGTCGTCGTCGAGGCGCTGGGCGAGGGCAGCTGTGGAGGCCTCATCAAAAGCCTCGAGCCGCTCGAGAGTGATCGATTCCGCCATGGAAGCCGACGCCGCTGGATCAGCTGGGCTGGAGGAAGACGCAGAGATGGGCTCGACCACGGTGTTCAGGAGAAGTGCTCAACCCTCATTTCATCGCATCCCGGGGCGCAATGGCTGCTCGAAAGCCGGTGATAAGTTGCAATCCAGGGGGGAGTTAGCTCAGCTGGTAGAGCGCTGCGATCGCACCGCAGAGGTCAGGGGTTCGAGTCCCCTATTCTCCATCTGCACCCAAGCAAAACCCCTGCGCTGCAATGAGTCCCGGTGATCCTACTGGGGTTTCCCCGTAAGTTGGGTGCAGATCTGGGTGCAGCCTTGGGTGCAGCGGCATTCTCAACTGGTGCCAGAGGCCTCGATCGTAGGGCTGGCCTTTCGCTGCCCTACCTGGTCTTCCGTGGTGCAAGCCAGCAGCCGTACTACAAGCGGCGGCTGCCCCCTGAGGTCCGCGAGGCGACCGGCTGCAGCACGATCACGGTGCGGCTGGAGCTGCCCCTGGGGAGCCGGGGGTTCCACGCCAGCTACAGCAGAGCCCACAGCGAGGCCGAACATCGGATCAGCGGAGCCAGGCAGCGGCGCCAGTTGAGCCCGCAGGAGCAGCTGGGTGTGGCAGGCCGGTGGGCCATGAAGGCACCAACCCAAGGCGGCGAGACCACGCCCCAGGAGGCTGCGGCAGCAGTGCTGTGGGCGATTGAGCAGCTTGGTGTGACGCTGCCGATCCCGCTGCCGGTTGGCTGGATGCTGCCCCCTGTGGAGACAGCGGGGCTTGGGGCTGTGGTCCAGTTGATGGCACGCCGGATCGATCAGCTCTCACATCCATCGGTCTGGTGGCAGCCGGCCGCCTTGGTCCATGGCGAGGAGCCTTCCGCCCGGGTGGCCCATGCCCACCTGCAGGAGGTGATCGACACGTTCCATGAGGGGATCAACCACTGGCTGCTGGAAGCCCAGCAGCAGCTGCGGGACCTGGGGGTTGTGGTGCCCCTCAAGGAGGTGCAGGCCGTGGCACTTCGCCTGGCGAGCACCGCCGTTGTTCTCGGTCGTCAGACCGCCGCGCTCGAGGCCGGCGAGCTGCCGCCACCGCTGCCAGCCTTCCCGCCACCGCCGCAGCCCTCGGCCAGTGAGGGTGACGGAGGCCCCACCTTCGCCCTCGCTCTGGAACGGTGGAAGACCGTGCGTCAACCCTCCACGAAAACCCGGCTGGATGCCGCGGCCCGGCTGCAGGAGCTGGCTGCCCACATTGGCCACGACCGCCTGGATCGGCTGAGCGGCGAGGAAGTGACGGCCTGGCGGGGGGAGCTGCTGCGCTCAAGGAATCCTGCAACGTGCAAGCGGAAGCTGGCCCTGGTGCGGGCCGTGCTTGCCGCAGCAGCAGCTGATGGAATGGCGGTTCAACGGGAGGTGCTGGATCGGTTGTCCGGGAGGGGGCTGAGGCCACCGTCTGGGACAACACGGCAGCGGCGACCCTTCAGCGAAGCGGAGGCCCAGCTGCTGTGGCGGATCAGCCGGGAGCAGCAGGGCCGGCCCCTGGACCGGTGGGGCTTCCCCTTGGGACTGGCCATCGGCGCCCGACTGGAGGAGCTCGCCGGCCTGCGCCGGTGCGACATCCGACAGGCGGCTGGCCTCTGGATGGTGGAGATCCAGCCGACCGTGGACCGACGGCTGAAGAACGACGCCAGTGCTCGAGTGGTGCCCCTACCGGCGGCCCTAGTGGCTGAAGGTTTCACCGGCTGGGTGGAGGGGATGCCGGACGGCCTTCTGTTCGAGGAACCCCGGCCACCGGGGGCAGACCCTCGGCTGAGCCATTACGCATCGATCCGACTGGGGCGGATCCTGAGGGAGCGGGCCGGCATCGAGGACCCGACAGCGGTGTTTCACTCCTGCCGCCACTTCGCCGCCCAGCAACTCGTTGATGGTGGCGCGGAGCAGCGGGCGATTGAGCAGATCCTGGGGCATGAGTCCAAGACTATGACCGCGAGATACAGCCGTGGCGGTATGCCCTTGGCGCTGTTGGCCGCGGCGATGAAGAAGCGGGCCTGGGGATGGGTGCCGCCTGTGGAGTGACCCGGGCGCTCAGACCGTCGCCGGTTGATGCGGATGAATGCGCTCCAGCTGGTCGGCAATCTGCCGGCGCTGCACCACCAGATCGTGGAGGGCCTGGGCCCGCAGCCAGTAGCCCTCGCTGAGCCCGAAGAATCGACACAGGCGCAGGTCAGTGTCGGCGGTGATGGAGCGCCCCTGCTTCAAGATGGCGCCAATGCGGGTGAGGGGAACGCCGATCTCCTTCGCCAGGCGATACGGGGTGATCCCCATGGGCTCTAGGAACTCCTCGCTGAGAAGCTCACCGGGGGTGATGGGTGGTAGCTGGGCCATGGTGCCCTTCCTGTTGGGGGTGGTGGTTGATTCAGTGGTAATCGACGATCTCAACATCTTCAGCACCTCCCTCACTCCAGACGAAGCAGAGACGGAACTGATCGTTGATGCGGATGCTGTGCTGGCCGCGGCGATCTCCGGCGAGAAGTTCGAGGCGGTTCCCGGGAGGGATGCGCAGATCCTGGAGGGTGGAGGCCAACTGCAGCTGAACCAGCTTGCGCTGGGCCACCCGCTCGATGGCGATGAACCGCCGGACGCGGTCACCGTCGGCAAGGGCCTGGGTGTCCGCACAGCGGAACGATCGGATCATGTGCCGATGGTAACGCGAGACGTATCTAAAGGGGTATCAAGTCAACCAGCTGGGGCACCCACCAGGTGAAGGCCAACCCTGGCTGAGCCGAACACCCTCAGCATTTGATCGCGGGGTGTGGTGGCCGGGTTGATCTCAGCTGAAACAAAGACCTCCAGGAATCGCTGCCCTTTGAGTTGCTCGACCGTGAGGATGACGACTTCCGGCACCGGCAAGTCCAAATCGATGTCCTGCTTTTCCACCAGGCCCCGGACGATGCCCCTCAATCTCTGCTGCTCGGCAGCAGTCAGGCAGACGATTGCGCCATCGCGGAGTGCGCCAAAGCCGCAGAGCGTGCCGGCTATGCCCTTGAAGGAGGCCGGGTTGTCACCTATCCACTTCTTTTCGTTGGCGTAGAGCCTGATCGCCGTGTGGACAATTCGACGACGGTCCTTCCAGAGGGTCCGGTCAAATGGAGCCTGTGCCGTAGGACGGCCTTCCTTGCTGCCGAGGTAGCCCTCAATCCGATTTGCTTCCCGCTCGGGATACCCGTGGACGGCAGCTATGTGGAACAGGGCAGGATCACCTTCCGGCTTCTGCGGCCAAGGCCTTTCCCCACGCTCCCAACAGCGACAGAGCCTGCCTATTGGGTTTGGCTCGAAGAGACTTTGGTAGTCCTGAGACTGGATGGCTACCGCTATTGCCATGGCCGACCATCTGTTGACACCAGCATATCGGCTGATAAGATCAATTCAACCGTGATTCTTTCGCCTTCAAGGCAGATCACGGCCTCGGACCTTCCGCCCGCGCGGCAAGGAATACCCCGAAAGAGTCGCGTTCAACCCAACCGAAGCCCTGTCATGACCCGTGGACGAATCCATGGCGGCAGGTGGGATGAACGCGACCTCCTTGGTCTCTTTCAGGGTCCCGCCTCCCTACGCCCAGCTCGTTGATCGTTTGGCTCTGGAGCTGAACCTCAGCACCGCAGCGCTTGTGCGCCGAGCGGTTGAACACTTCGCGCAAAACGTCGCGGCCGGCGACATCGGCCCCGAACTTCCTGATCGCCTGGTTGCCATTGGCCAGACGATCCGCACCTATCCGAGGCCCTCCAAGCGGGCCGGGCGTCCGTCCTCCTTTGCGGTGGAGGGCTGATCGATGGCTCCCAAACACAGCGATGCCGGCCGAGTTCCAGCTCGCGGCATCACCTCGGCCCACGGCCGAAACGGGTTTGGCTCCCACCCAATCTTGCCAGAGGCGTCAGGGCCGCGGCAGGAAACACTCACCGACGGGCAGCAGCAGGCATTCGATCTGCTCGCACCAACATTCAGGGGGGAAACGCCACGCGCCCGCTGCGTGTTGACCGGGTTCGCCGGTACGGGCAAAACCTTCCTCACCGCCAGGTTGATCGAGCTGGCGCTGACCATCCCCGGCGCCTTGGGTGAACGCGGCGACTTCGGCAAATGGAAGGTGCCTCCCGCCGTGGTGATCACCACTCCGACCCACAAAGCCGCCCGGCAACTGGAGCGGGCCCTGGCCGGCTACAAGCTCCATAGGGTGCGCGTGGCCACTCTCCACTCGGCGCTGGGTTTGCGGCCTGTCCGTAACGAGGCTGTCGAAACCTTCCAGCCTGACCCTCAGGCCAACCAGCTGATCGGGGACGGCACCGTTCTGGTGGTGCTGGATGAAAGCAGCATGATCTCCGCAGAGCTGGCCGGCTTGTTGGAGGGGGTCATGCCGCCCGGTGCGGCCCTGGTGGCGATTGGTGATCCCGCACAGCTCCAGCCGGTGGGTGACTCCACCCTCTGCCCGCTGTTCGAGGCGCCGATCTGTGCCCACCTTTCGGAGGTGGTGCGTCATGCCGGGCCGATCCTTGAGCTGGCCACGGCAACCCGCGAGCTGGGCAGCGGTCGGCCGCCATTCGTCTCGGCTGCCGGGGACCAGAGCGCCGTGGTGGCTCACAAGGGTTTCGCCACCTGGCAGCGGGCGGCACTCAAGGCCTGCATCAACGCCAGCAGGGAAGGAGACACAGATGGCAGCCGGGTTCTGTGCTGGACGAATGCAGCGGCCGACCGCTTCAACGGGATCCTTCACGCAGCGATCTATGGCCGGGATGCGGCGCCATGGGTGGTAGGCCAGCCGGTGGTTTCCGTCGGTGCCATTCCCGGCCCGGATGGCCTGCCGATCGTTTCCAGCACCTGCGAGATGGAGCTGGCCGATGTCTGCCCGGAGGAAGGAAGCATCGAAGGCGACGAACTCCAGGCTGTTCGGGAAGTGCTCCTGGGCAAACGGAAGACCAAGGCCGGGGAGCAGATCCCCGCCTGGCAATGGTGGGCGATCGAGGCCCGCATCTCAGGCAACCCATGGCGCACTGCCAGCTTCCGGGTGCTCGCCCTTGAGCAGCTCCCCAGCTGGCGGAAAGCGAACAACATCATTGCCGCAGCCGCACGGGAGCATAAGGAAGTTGGCAACGAGGGCGCGGCGAAGGACCTCTGGCGCCTGTTCTGGCGGCGGAAGGATTCATTCGCAACGATCAGCCCGGTGTGGGCCATGACGGTTCACAAGGCCCAAGGTTCCACTTTTCGGCAGGTGTTCCTGCATCCCGATGTGGGCCGGAATCCTGACCCGGCATCGCTGAATCAGTTGACCTACGTGGGCATCACCCGGGCCTCCCACGCCCTCCATGTGGTGGCCGATCGTCCCGCTGCGATCACCGGCCTCGCTCCTTTGGTGGAGGTGGCGGCATGAGCAGATCCGCCTGCATTGACCGGGCCCAGGGCCATTGGTTCAACATCTTGAGCGGCCCCGGCGGGATCGATCCCTCCCTGTTGGACGGGAAGCCTCGCGGCTGCCCCATCTGCGGCAAGGGAGACGACCGATTCACCTTCGACGACCGCGACGGCCGCGGCACCTGGATCTGTCGGCAGTGCCCAGCGCAGCCCGGCAGGGATGCTGCGGCTGGCGATGGGATGGCACTCCTGCAAACCGTAAAGGGCTGGGATTTCAAGCGGGCTGCCCAAGAAGTTGAGCGCCACCTAGGGCTTCCCTCGCAAGCGGCTTTCAATGGCTGCAGACCTCTGGCTGTGGCATCAGCGGCTAGGCGGCATCCAGCCGCACCAGCGGCCCTGCCAGCGGCACCTGAGGCACCCATCACTCTGCTGCGCCTCCCGCAGCCGGCCGATGTGGTGCGTCTCGACCTGGATGGCCCGATCAAGGAGATCGATAAGGCTGAGTTCATCCTCGAAGCCGTCTATCCCTACTCGCCGAGCCAGGAGGTCATCCGGCTGATGCCCGTGACCGGCGGCGCCAAGAAGTTCAGCCTTGGCTCCATAGGCCCCGATGGCAGCTGGATCCCAAAGCAGGGTGCAGACCCATGGCCCCTCTGGCGCCAGGCCGAGGCGGTGGCCGCGGCCATGACCAACCCGGGCCACTGGTTGCTTGAGGCCGAGGGCGAGAAGGCAGCTGAGATCGCCCGCGAGGGTGGCCTGGTGACCGTGAGCCAGCCGGGCCACGCCCACAGGCTGGAGGACATCCAGCCTCGCTATGCAGCGCTCAAGGCTGCCGGTGTCGCCGGGATTGTGTACCTGGCAGATGAAGATCTGACAGGCGCGAGACGAGCTCAGAAGGCTCTGGAAGCGGCTGCGGCGGTTGGTCTGTCGTTGGTGGTGTTGCCGGCCTCAGAGGTGTGGCCAGGCCTGCCGGTGGGCGGCTCAATCGATGACGCCTCCGGCACCCCTGCCGAACGTGTCGCCGCGCTTGAGGGAGAGATCGCCCTGGTCGGGGCATGCGAATGGGGGCAGGCCTGGCAGGAGTGGGGGCAGGCGACGGGTCTGCTGGCTGTGGAGGTGCAGCCGGTGGCCGCGGCGTCAATCTTCCCCGGCCTCGAGGACGCCCCTGGGGTTGCTATGGCCGCGGCGGTGCAGGAGGTGGCCCCAACCCGGGGCCACAGCAGGCCGGTTCGCCTTGAGCATCACGAGATCCTCCGGTTCCTCCCCGATCGCCTCGGTAGTCATCCCCGTCTCAACATCCGCACCCGTGACGTACACCTGGCCGATCGGATCCTGTCCGGCGATGAAGCTGCCCGCCTCTATCTGCAGTTGAGCACCGAGCTGGAGAAGTGGCCGAAGGAGGCCACCGCCGACGCGGTGGAGCACCTGGCCGCCGCCTCCAGCTTCGATCCGGTGCTGGAGGAGCTGCAGCGAATCACTGCCACCGCCGACCCGCTACCGATCGAGGATTGGAACCGCCTCGACCTGCTGCTGTTCAACATCGACGACCCGGTGGCCGCGGCGTTCCTGCCACGGTTTCTGATTGCTGCCGTAGCCAGGGTGATGCTTCCCGGCTGCCAGGCTGATCAGACTCCGGTGCTGATCGGCCCGCAGGGCATCGGCAAAACCCAGACCGGCCGCGTGTTGTTCGGGGGGCCGTTCTTTGGTGATGGCCTGACCAACCGCTTCGACATCGACGACATCACCAGGCTGCAGCGGGTCTGGGCACTGGAGCTGAGCGAAGTCGATGGAATCACCCGACGGACTGATCAGGAGGCCCTCAAGGCGTTCCTCACCCGCCAGGTGGACATCGACCGGCGCAAGTACGCCCGATCATCCGAGGTGATACACCGCCGCTCGGTCTTCTGGGGAACCAGCAACGGTGCGCCTCTTCGAGACCTGAGCGGTTCTCGCAGGTTCGTCTGCATCGCCCTGCCGAAGCGGCCCCTCCCCCTCGAAGCGGTCGCCAGCCTCCGCCCTGCCATCTGGGCCCGGGCTCTGGAGCGGTATCACTCAGGGGTGCCATGGCACAGCAGCCGAGAGGAGGAGGAGGCCATCAGCGTGCGGAACGCCGATCACCAGCAGCTCGACCCGTGGGCTGAGGAGCTGGCCGACTACCTGAGCACCAAAAAGGCGATGGCACCCTTCAAGGCGGCCGATTTGCTGGGCTTCCTGGAGGTGCCAAAGGACCGCCAGACCCCTGCCATCGCCACCCGCCTCCGGCAGGTGATGGAGGCCATCGGATGGGAACAGCGCCGCCCACAGATCGGTGGCCGGCGGGTCCAGGGGTTCTACCCCGGGGCGTGATGCTGCCAGGGGTGCTGCCACAGGTGCCAGGGGTGCTGCCACACATACCCTGGCAGCTAGATCGGTTGCGCTGGAAGGGATCTGAGGCGCTGCCATGGGTGCCACACATAAAGGCCCCCATAGCGCCCCACACACGCTCCCCACCCCTGCCCTTGCCCCCTACGCCTTTTTTCAACCCCTCAAAGTTGGTTTATGTGTGGTACCCGTGGCAGATTCCCGAAAACCACTGCAGCGCAAAGGATTCCGCTGCCATGGGTATGTGTGGCAACCCATGGCAGCAGCATGGCCGACTCCCGAAAACCACTGCAGCGCAACTGATTCCGCTGCCACACATACCCACGGCAGCCCTGGCTCTCACAGGTGGCTCCAGCCTCCCTCTCCTATGCGTTGGTGCAGAGGTGGGGCAGCGGGTGATGTGGTGTACCCGCCTGCTCACGGCGCCCCACTGGCCGGGCCATCCAGCGCTTCCTATCGTTCTTATACCAACACTCCGCTAATCCGCTGACCTTCGATGAACCCGACTCAGAAACTCGCAGGCTTCGTCATGGTTCATCACCAAGGTATTCAGGCGCTGGAGCTACTCGTGCTTTCCCGCAAGCTGACTCACAGCGACGCTTTCGTCTTTCAGCTTCTGATTGCCAGGATGCACCCGCTCACCGGAAGAGTCTGGTCAACATCGGCCGAGCTGACGGCTGCCATCGGCAAGACCTCAAACGAAACAACACGTTCGATCTCCAAATTGAAGCGCCTGGGTGTGATCGTGCGCTGCAAGGGACCCAAGCTTGAGGCTCTGCCCCAGTTGGAGCAGCGGCTGATGCCAGACCCCGCCGCCCGAGGTCCACACAGTGCGCGTCTGCATTTTCTGATCGATCCGCTGGTGGCCTCCGTCGGCGGTCAGGGGAGGCGCGCAGCGACCGAGGAGCAGTTTCGGGAGGCCCTCGGCGGCCGGGACACCGCGCTACGGATGGCCATGAGCCAGGTGGTCCATGACGGGGAGCTGACGCTTGGAGCTGTCAGCTGGCGGCCGCGACAGGAGGCCGCGGCCGCCTGAGCTGCTGCTGGGGCTGGCTGGCTCACTGAAGATTGGAGCCCCATCACCGCTGGGTCAGCTCAAGCCGCTTGATGGCGCGGGATACCTGCACCGGGCTCCAGCTGGTTCCTCCTGATGCTGTGGCAACTCCGGCCGCGTTCAGCGCCGCCGCCATGGCTCGCAGGCTGGCACCGGCCTGGGCCATCACCGACAGGATCAACCGGCCGGCGCTGGTGGTGGCGTAAACGTCGGGCAGATCAGCGAACAAGAAACCCCGCAGCCCGTTGGCCTCGGCCTCCCTGCTAAGCCGCAACACCAGCTCAGCATCACGGGCCAGCCGGTCGAGCTTCGCCACGGCAACGGCGGCCCTGAATCTGCGGGCCTCGGCCAGCGCCAGGGCCAGCTGGGGGCGGTCAGCCTTTCGCCCGCTCTCGATCTCCACGAACTCGGCCACGATCACGGCGCGGCGCTCGGCGGCGAGCTGGTGAATCTTCTGGCGCTGGGCGTCGAGCCCCAGGCCGCTACGCCCCTGCCGGTCGGTGCTGACCCGGTAGTAGGCCACCAGCTGGAGGGGGCCGGCGGCGGCCCTGGCGTGTGCCGTAACGGATTGCTGGGTTCCCTTGCCTGTTACGGGTGGGTTGGCGGTGGTCATGCCAGCACCTCCAGCAGCTGCTGACGGCGGCCGGAGCGGGCCAGGGCGCGATGGCCAGCAGCTCGGGCCAGCTGGCGCAGCTCACGCACCGGCAAGGCCTCCAGCTGGCCACTGGACGCGCCTGCTGCAGCGGTCGGGGCGGTCGGTGCTGGTTGTGTGGGTGATGGTGCTGGTTCCCCCAGCAGGTCCTCAGGTGCTGCCGTGGTGCAGCTGGGGCGCCAGCCGGCCACGGTGAGCCCCAGGGCCAGGGCATGCACCAACAGGGGCCGGAGCAGCAGGGCCAGGGCCTCGATGGCAGCGGCCGCGGCGACCAGGGCCAGCAGGGCCGGATCCCGCCCTGCGGTGTTGGTGTCCATGAAGTTGTTGAGCCCGGCCGGGAATGGAGAGCATCCGGTGGGCAACACCAGCGGCAGGGCTCGAACCTGCTCATGCCCGCCTGAACGGGGCTGGCTGTGGTGTGGTGGTTGAAGGGGTGGGGCGCAGTTGGGACAGCGCCCCGGAGTTGTGGTGGTTGATGGTGACGCCTCGCAGCTGGAGGTTTAGAAGAGACCGGCCGCGGCAGCCCTGCGGCCATCGAGGCGCTCGGACACCAGCCGGAGCCGGAGCGTGGCGAAGTCGATCCCGAAGGTGTTGGCGCGGCCCTCGGCGTCAGTCCAAGGCCCCTGGGCGGTCCCGAATCCCTGGCTGCAGCGGTCGGCGTAGAGGCCCACCTGATGGCCCAGGAACGCGGGGAGGATGAAGCCGGTGGTGGTGATGGAGTCAGACATGTGCATGGATGCGATGGGATGGCAGGCAGCAGCCCGACAAGCGGCGGACGTGATCGGTTGAGTGCTGTTGAAGCGTGTGGCCGGCGTCACTGCTGCCGGGGTCCACTGCCTGCGCTGAAACTAACCATGGGCTGATGGGAGGATGCACCCAGCCGCCTGATTCTGTCACAATTCGTTACACTGAGCCGCTGTTAATCAGCCACTGGCTCTGTAGCTGGACTGTAGGCCATTGCCCACCGATCGGCACCCTGCCCCCCCCCCACCTCAGAATCAGGGAGCGGGTGCATGGGGGGATGCAGCCCGGCTGGTATCGCGGTACCCCCCGACAAAACACGACCCCAAATAATTCGGCCAAAATTATCCCAGGTTCTTCGGGGGTTGATTCCTATCCCCTAACTCGATTCCCCACGCATTGATGAGGGAACAGGATTCCATTGAAAGGAAAGCCGAAGTATGATCGGGCCATGCTTCGATCCTTTCGGGGTGATGGTGCGTTCCTCTCCACCTTCGGAATCAAGCTCTCAACTGTTCTCTCTTCTCTGGATGGTGCACTGATGGTTGTGATCACTCCAGCCCTCGCCGGGATGGCGATCGGGGGCCTTGGCACCGGCCTGAACCTCCTGGGCGGCATCACGGGCAATGCTGCCGCGCAACAGGACTACGTCAACGACAGGGCATTTCAGAGCGCGAACAGCAGGTTCGCCAGCTGGCAGGCGAATTTCAAGAAGAACTATGAGGACGCCAACAGCCAGCAGGCCTACTGGCAGGAGACGGTCAACTACAACCAGGGGCTGGCTTACGTCCTGTCGAACCGGAACTACGAGCTCACCCGGGCCGTCAATCAGGCCAAGGTGGTGGCAGACACCCGGGCATCAGCGGCTGGCAACTTCGTCCAGGGCAGCGAGGCCGTCAACCAGGAGATGGCTGAGCGTTCGATGCAGGACGCCTTTGCGCTGCAGCAGTACGGGGTGGCGGCATTGAAGGCGCGGTCAGCTGTTCGTGCAAACGAGCAGGCGGGGGCCTCGATCGACCGGTTGTTCAACGACTACGCCCGGCAGATGGGTGACTACGAAACGATCACAGAGATCAATGCGAAGTTCAGGGATCGGCAGTACACCCGTGAGCAGGCCGGCCAGGTGGCGCAGTACCTGAGCGCCTACAACTCCCAGCCGTTCTACGAAGCGCAGCCGTTCCTGGAGCCTGTGGCGCCGTTCGTGCCGCTGCCGGCCCTGCTGTCCCCTGCTCCTCCCTCGATCACAGGCGGCGGCCCGAGCACCGCGGCCCAGGGCCTCAACATTGCCACTGGGGTGCTGGGTGGCGTGAGTGCCGGCGTGAGCGCCATCAACAGCTTCAAGGCTGGGGCGAGCAGCGGGAAGCCTGCCTCACGGGCGCAGACCGGGTTCGGTGGGCTCTGACCAGAAGTGAAGTTCCGGCTCCGTTGGTACGCGCTGGCGTGTGTTCTGTGCTTCCTAGCCCTTGGCGTTTATGCGCCATGTGTGATTTTTTATTCAACGATCTTCGGGATTATGTTTTGGCCGACCAAGGAGCGGCAGCTGGCAAGGAAGCAGAGGAAAGAAGAATTAAAGTCACAACCTTTACGCAAAAGCATTGGCGCGGATTGGTGGTCAGCGAAACCTAAAGCCAGACGCAGCACGCCTGATGAGATTCAGGCAAAGCTGGATGAGATCGATCGTCAGGTCAAGGAGATTGATGCACGGAAGGCAGCGGGACATCCTCGGTGCCCAGAGGTGATTCAGGAAGAGCTGGACCAAATCAATCGTAAGATCGAGAAACTTCAATCACTATCGACGGGTCAGCAAGCCAGCAACGGCATCAGAAAATGGTTCAGGCGTAGCTGAAGTCATTTGAATCATCACCAGTGAGAACAGGTTCTTCACCTTGGCTTTCAAGATGAGTGGGTGAATTGCAAGAGTCAGAATTGACTGCTGCATCCAGGCTCCAACAATCACCGACTGGCAACGTATTGACCCCTCCACGCTTGTCTAGCGTGATCCCGATTTCCAGCGCACGGCAGAGGCGTGTCTGGCGCTGCCGGATGAGCTGATCGATGACCGGTTATTGAAACACTAGGAATCCAGTTAGCCAACTTGGGGTAGCGGCGAAGGGTTCCGATCATGGCTGTGGGGGGTCGTCTAAAAACGAGGCCCGGTTCGATACGGGTTGGTATCCCGCATGCCCGGCACGTTCGGCTGCGACGGGTCCCAGCGCCGCTCAGGGGTCAACACGTAACCACCTGACGGCGTGGAGCGAATCGACCCAGCCGGGTTGCCGTAGTCATCCCTGACGGAACAGCCGCCGGGAGAGTGAGGGGACATGCCGTAGGCGCCGCACTGAGCGTCAGCAGGGCTGGCTACGGCAACGAGGAAAACGGCGAGAAAAAAGGGTTTCATTCTGATTCGGCTGGGGGTGTCCAGTGTTTCTCATAACGAACCAACAAGGGATTTGGCTGTTTTGTAAAGAGCAAGCTGTAAAACGCCTGTTTTGTGAATGTGTGGCCTGCCCGATTGGAGAGGTTCTCCTGTCGGCACCCGTACCCCTGCGGCGTGCCTGCTGGGCAACTGCTTGATCCGAAGCCATCCCGGTAACCATCGCCCGATGGCGATAAGCACCGCCCACCTGTGGAGGGGCAGCGGGGGCCTGCTGACGGGGTTGGTGTTTCCGGCGCTGTGCTCGTCCCATCAGACCGCCTGCTCGCCTGGGCCGACTTCCCCCCACGGGTGACGCTCCATCAGCTGCTGGGCCTGCTGTGGATCGAGCAGCTTCCCCTGGAGGTAGCCGCCACTGATGGCGCCCTGGCCATCCCGCAGCAGCAAGGCCAGCCCTGGAGCTACCCCAGGCTTGCTGGGTGGTTTGCGGAGGAGGACGGGGGTTTCCCGGTTCATGCGGCGAGCTGGGACGGTGCCGGGTGGCGGATCACCCTGATGCGTTTGGGTGCAGCGTTGGGTGCAGCGTTGGGTGCAGCGTTGGGTGCAGAGGAGGTCGGTGGCCAAAAATCCAACCCAGTCAGGGCAATGGATCTCAGCCTTTCTCAAGCCTGTCGGCCGTTTCCCCTATTCTCCATTGTGATTCCTGATTGGCATTCCTGATCCGCTCTCACAGTCTGTTTGACATCAGCGAATCAGTCAGTCCGCCAGGATGGCTGGCTGGAGGTGCGGCAGAGCGCGGCACAATGGAATGGCTTGGTACCGCTGCGATCCGAAACGATGGATTGGACCGAAGCTGCTGAACAGAAACTGAAGGAGGTGCCCTTTTTCGTGCGGCCGGCAGTTCGCCGCCGCATCGAGGGCCTGGCCGCTGAAGCCGGTATCAGCAGCATCGATCCGGCGTTCTACGCGGAAGCCCGGGCCCGGTTCGCCCGCAAATGATCGCCCAGGTGGCGGGGCAGCGGTCCACGCTGCGGTTCACGGCCGGGAGCCCTGGCCGACGATAAGGTAAAAGAGAGGGATCTATCCGACGCCTGCTCCATGTCGCAATCAAAGCGAGAACAGGTGGTCAGTCACCTTCGCTACATCCGCCAGGAGTTGCGCGAAATGCATCAGGGGGTGATGGAGGATGGGTTGCTGCCGGAAGCCGGCGAGGTCAGGGGCGTGATGGCCCAGATGGAGGCCCTGCTGGAGCTGCTGGAGGGCAAGGGTTCCCGCAAGAACAAGGAAAGCGAAGCCTGACTCCGGGATTGAATCCTGGCCCCGGCAGGGGGCCGTGGGACAGCTGGTTGTGTTGCGAACCCCGGCTGGTTTGATTGAAATCCCCTATGGATGGGGTCAGGAGCTCCCCAGCACTCCAGAAATGGTGTAAGAAGGGTTCGGCAGGCAGCTGGGTCGGGTGATGGGGATCGCCAACCGGAGAGCCTGCCCACCCATGCCGTGAGCCGCCTACAGCAAACTCGCCTGCAGCGTCAGGTTGGTCAGGCCGGTCAGCGGCTGGAACGCTGGGCAGCCAATCCATGGCGGCGGTTTTCCCTCCAGCTGATCATCCTGCTGAGCGGTTTCTTCTTCGGCGGTGCGATCGGCATGCTCACCGGAGCGATGGGCTATCTGGATCCCCTGGCCGCCCTGCTCTGCGTGGTGCCGATCGAGCTGAGCGTGCGCAGCCGCCGCCAGCTCCTGCTCCAGAGCGGCGACAGACTGCTGCTTCAGCTGATCGACGCCGCCAGGGTCGGCTGGTTGTATGGCCTGTTGCTGGAAGGCTTCAAATTGCTCTGAGGCTCAGGGCCCCGGCGTCTCCGCCGCCGCCAGCAGATAGAGCAAGGCCATGCGGACCGGAATGCCGTTGCGGACCTGCTCGTCCACAAGGCAGACGGTTGGATCGTCGAGGAGCTCACCACTCAGTTCGACACCCCGGTTCACCGGACCGGGATGAAGCACCGGCACCGCCTGGCCACAGAGCTCAAGGCGCCGATGGCTGAGGCCGTACCGACGGTGATAGCTCTCCAGGCTGGTCAGCAGGTTCTGGTCCATGCGCTCCTGCTGCAGGCGCAGGGTCATCACCGCGTCGGCGCCCGGTAGAGCCTCCTCCAGACTGCGCACAACACTGATCCCGCCGCGCCGCTCGACCGGATCGTGCGGTTGGCCAGGCGGCGGGGCCGCCACGAAGGCCCTGAAGCATTCCGGCAGGAGAGTGGCGGGGCCACACAGCACCACCTCGGCGCCACAGGCGCTCAGGGCCCAGAGATTGGAGCGGGCCACCCTGGAGTGGAGCACATCGCCGACGATCACGACCCGCTTTCCCCGCAGAGCGTCCGGGGTGGGGGCAGCAGGAGAGAAATGCCGAGCCAGGGTGAAGAGATCGAGCAGCCCCTGGCTGGGGTGACTGTGGAGTCCATCGCCGCCGTTGAGCACCGCCACCCGCGCGCCACCCCCTGCATCGAGGCCCCGCGCCAGGGCCTGCGGCACCCCGGCACAGCGATGGCGCACCACCAGCACATCCGCCCCCATGGCCACATAGGTGCGGGCTGTGTCCAGCAGGCTTTCCCCCTTGGCCAGGGAGCTGGAGGACGGCGAGAAGGTCTGAACATCGGCGGAGAGGCGCCGGGCGGCCAGCTCGAAACTGCTGCGGGTGCGGGTGCTCGGCTCGAAGAAAAGGCTGGTGACGAGCTTGCCCTGCAGGGCCGGCAAGCGGCGGGCACCGGTGCTGGGCAACGAGCGGAAGCGCTGGGCCAGCTCCAGCACCGTGACGAAATCGCCCAGCGAGAAGGCCGCCAGATCGAGCACGTGGCGATGGGTCCAGCGATAGCTCACGGCAACCCCCCTGGCCCGGGCGAGAAAGCCAGAGGGCCGCGGGGGGCACGATCCCCCCGGCTGCGGCGACTGACGCTGCGGCTGGCCCGCAGATACCAGCGCCAGGGCAGCTCCTGTCCCTGGGACACCCCGATCCGGCCGCTGGCCAGGATCGGGGTGTTTCCCAGCGCGGCCTGGGCCGCCAGCCAAGCGCCGAAAGGAGCCGGACGGGCGGCCAGCCAGGCACCGCTGGCGGGAGCCAGTGGCTGGCGATCGAAACGGCGATCGATCCCGAAACGTCTGGCCAGCAAGGCCGGACCAGCGGCTACCCGCTCCGGTTCACCCGGAATGGCCACGGCCCGCAACAGCACCCCGCTGGCCCAGTCATCGCGGTGGGTCACCACATTCACGCAGTGATGCAGGCCATAGATCAGATAAACGTAGAAGCGACCAGGCGGCCCGAACAGGGTCTCATTGGCCGGCGACCGGCGCCGATGGCCGTGGCAGGCCGGCTCGCTCTGGCAATAGGCCTCCGTTTCCACCACCATCCCCCAGAGCAGGCGATCCGCCTCGAACCGCCGCACCAGCAGGCAGCCCACCAGCTCCGGAGCCACCTGCTCGGCGGGACGGCTGAAGAAGGCCGGGGGGAGGGGAGCGGTCAGGGGTTCGACGCGAAGCGGCTCCGGGAGAGGGTCCTGGTGGGGCGGAAGCGGCAGACTGGAGGAAGTCAACGATTTCAGATCGTTCCGGCTCGAAGACTCCACCGCCCTCCACTTGTGTCCAGCGCCCTCTCCGGTTTCAACCTCGGCACCGTGCTGCTGGCCACCAGCGGCCTGTTCTGTCTGGCCACGCTCTACTTCGGCACCCGGGGCGGCTACTACGACACCGAAGCCTATGAAGGCAACGGCACGGCGCACTGAGAGCCGATCTGAGAGCCGATCGGAATCCAGGCCGCTGAACCGGATCCAGCTTCATCCCTGGCTGCTGCGCAGTTGCTCCGATTCCGGGCAATCTTCAGCAACTTCCAGGTCTTCGGCCTGGGTGCTGCGGCTGAAGAAAGCCAGGCGGGTGCTGACCGCACCGATCGACTCTAGCCGAACACTCTCTTCCCAGCTGTGCAGTTCGTCGTCCTCTTCGGCGTCATAGCGGAGGGTGACCAGATCCCCTTCGATCTGCACGACCAGGGCCTTCTCGATCCAGCGTTGCTGATCCCGCAGGTACACCCAGACCGGGCGTTGCTCACTGCAGAACTGATCGAGCTTGCGATGCAGCATTCCTTCTCCGGCGGCAGCCAGCCGTGGCCGGATCAGGTCCGGACAGTGCCAATCCTAGGGATGATGCAGGGAACCGTTACACCACCACGCCATGACCACCCCTGGAGCCGTCGACCAGCACGAAGCCATCAGGTTGCAGCTGCGCAGCTGGCCTGAGGTGGAGGCCTATCTCACCACCTGCAAGGGGGTGATCGTGCCGCTTGGCTCCACCGAGCAGCACGGCCCCACCGGAGCAATCGGCACCGACGCCCTCACCGCCGACGCCGTCGCCCTGGAGGTGGGGCGGCGCACCGGTGTGCTGGTGACACCACCCCAGCCCTTCGGCATGGCGGAACACCACCTGGGCTTCGCCGGCACGATCAGCCTGCAGCCCTCCACCTTGCTGGCCGTTCTCCAGGATGTGGTGCTGTCCCTGGCCCGACACGGCTTCGAGCGGATCTTCGTGATCAACGGCCATGGCGGCAACATCGCCACCTGTCGGGCCGCCTTCGCCGAGGCCTATGGCGCCGCGACGCTCCGCGGACTGGCCACCGCCCCCCGGTTGCGCTGCAGGCTGGCCAACTGGTTCATGGCGGGGCCGGTGATGCGAGAGGCGCGGGATCTTTACGGGGAACGGGAAGGGCACCACGCCACCCCCAGCGAGATCGCCCTCACCCTGCACCTGGAGCCCAGCCTGATCGCCAAGCAGCGGCCCTTGCCGGAATCAGCGCCGGCCGGGCCGATCCATGGGCCGGAGGATTTCCGGCGACGCCACCCGGATGGGCGGATGGGCTCCGACCCCTTCCTGGCCAGCGCGGCCGATGGTGCCCGCTTCCTGGATCTGGCCGCCACGGCCCTGGCCGGCGATCTGGAGGCGTTCCTCTCCGATGCCGAACCGGCCGGCTGAACAGCCTGGCCGTCCTGCGCCGCAGGGACGGGGCGGCGCGGACCGCTAGGTTCTGAGCCAGGCGAGGCATCGAAGCGATGGGAAGGATCACTGCCCAAGACGTGCGCAAGGTGGCCCTGCTGGCCCGGCTCGATCTGGCCGAAGACAAGGTGACCACCTACACCAGCCAACTGGAGCGGATCCTCGACTACGTGGGCCACCTGGAAACGGTGGACACCGCCGGAGTTCCGCCCACCACCCGGGCTGTGGAGGTGGTGAACGTGACCCGCCGGGATGTGGTGAATCCCACGCCCGTGCGCGACGAGCTGCTGGAGCTTGCCCCCCAGCGGGAGGGTGATTTCATCCGGGTTCCAAAAATCCTGGCCGACTGAGGTCAGGACAGGGAGGGGCGGGGCTTCGGCGAAACGGCCGTGCGATGGAGCAGGGCCAGCACATGGCGGCGGGAGCGGGCCGTGGGCATCAGGGCGGCAAGGGGCCTGAGCCGACTGCGGCGGCGCTTGTGGCTGCGGATGCCGAAAAAGATGTCGTAGAGAAAGTTGATCCCATCCTGGCGGGTTTCAAAGAGCCCTAGCCGTTGCGGGGAGCCCTTGGCATCGAGCAGGGGCTGGGTGGCCCGGTAGGCATCCTGATACTCGAACCAGGGAATCGAGGGCCAGAGATGATGAACAAGGTGATAGTTCTGGCCCATGATCAACCAGTTCATCAGCCGACTTGGATACACCCTGGCATTGTGCCAACGGCTGCGGGAAAGGAAGGGGCGGTGGGGAAGATAATCGAAGAAGAGGCCAAGGGTGACACCCACCATCAGGGCAGGAGCAAACCAGCAGTTGAAGATGAACGGCAGGAAGCCGAATTTCACGGCGGCTATCACGATGGTCAGGAACAAACCACGCGCCAGCCCCCACTCCAGCAGTTCCCAGCGTCGCCAGAGGCGATGGCGGAAGAAGAACACCTCGTGATAGAAGAAGCGCGGTGCAATCAACCACAGTGGCCCGAAGGTGGACACGATGTGATCCGGATCCAGTTTCGGATCGTTGACATGGGCGTGGTGCTGGAGATGCACCCGGGTGAACACCGGGAAGCTGAAGCCCAGCAGGATGGCGGCACCATGCCCCATCACCGCGTTCCAGAAGCGGCTGGGGTGGGCGGCATTGTGGCAGGCGTCATGGATGACGGTGCCCTCCAGGTGCAGGGCGATGAAGCCAAGCGACAACAACAGCGCCAGGGGCCACTGGCCGACGAACCAGCCCCAGATCGTCAGGCCGGCCAATCCGTAGCCAGCCAGGAAGAGGACCACGGTGGGGTTCCAGGCCGCTGGGGGGTCGAGGTACTGGCGCGGCACAGAGCGCGACAACGGGGCCGGGCTGGCCGTGGCGGCGCGCTGGAGAGGCGTCTTGGCCAGAACTTGTGTCATCGCCTCGATACGGAGCCCCAGCCAAACATCGTGCCCCACCTTACGGTTAATGAATGGCCCACCGAAGAACGAATTCAGGGCTGATTGACACCAGAGTGGGCAGGCCCTATCCGGAGCGGCCATGAGCAACCTCGGCGCCGCTGGCGACGACGGACGGCTGGTCGCACTGCGAAAGGAGTTCGAGCACGAAGCGCGCTTCAGCCAGGTGTTCGTGGTGCTCACCGTGGGGGCCACCCTGATCGCCACCCTGGGGCTGCTGGCCAACAGTCCGGGGGTGGTGATCGGCGCCATGGTGGTGGCCCCCTGGATCCTGCCGCTGCAGTCGATGGCGTTCGAGATCCTGCGGGGTCGCCTGCCGATGTTCCTGCGGGCGCTGCGCACCTTGATGCTCGGGGTGGCGATCTGTCTGCTGCTGGCCATGGCGGTGGGCCATCTGGTGGCCTTCCCCAGCTTCGGCAGCGAGGTGATGAACCGCACCAGCCCCAACCTGCTGGACCTGGGGGTGGCTCTGGTGGCCGGCGCCGTGGCGATGTACGCCAAGCTCAGAAAAGACGCGATCTCGGCCCTGGCCGGTCTGGCGATCGCCGTGGCCCTGGTGCCACCGATCTGCGTGGTGGGGCTGCTGCTGGCCTCGGCGTTCTGGGCGCAGGCCTATGGGGCGCTGCTGCTGTTCGCCACCAACCTGCTGGGGATCATGGTGGGGGCGATGGCAACCCTGGGGACACTTGAGCGGGTCTACCGGGGACGACTGCTGCACAGCAGGCTCGGTCTGACCAGCCTGGTGCTCACCGCCCTGCTGGTGGTTCCGCTTGGCGGCAGCTTCTTTCGCCTGTTGGATCGCTCCCGCCGGGAGACCAAGGCGCAGCAATTGGAGGCCGTGATCGAGCAGCGGTTGCGCAGCAGCACGATCACGCTCGGCGGCGATCCAGCCATCGATCTCGTCGGGATCAGCATCGACTGGCAGAAGAACCCACCACTGATCCGAGCCCGGGTGCGGGTCACTGATCCGGCCGTACCCAGCTCGAACCAGGTGGCAGCTGTTCAGGACTTCATCAACACGAACCAGGCACCACTGCGCTTCCGGCTGGTGGTGCAGCGCACCGCCGTGGATCTGATCGGTCCGGAAACCGCTCCGAATCCCCCCGAACTGGAGGTGCTGCCGGCCCAGGAAGCCCGGCCGTTGCCGCAGGGAGAAGCGCAGGAGACGGGTGCTTCTGAGCCAGACACCTGATGGGCGGAGCTCACAGGCCCCGGGCAGAGGCACTCATGCCGACCACTCAACCGACCACTCAACGACGCGACGGCAGGCGCTTCGGTCGTTTCTGCTGCTTCTGACTGGCCTTCAACCGACGGACGCGGCGATGTTCAGTCCATTGCTGCCAGCGATCCTGAACCTCCTTGAGCAGGGGAATCGACTGTCCCGGGCGCTGGGCCATGGCGGCAAAGCCGATCGCCAGGGCGAGGCAGGCCAAGCCATTGCGCAGCAGATCGGGCAGCAGCAGCCAGGGGCTGGGTGCCGCCGCCTGGGGCCGTTGCTGGGCAATCTGCTGCTCGGCCTGATCCAGCACGGCCTCAAGCTGGGCCCTGAGCCTGGGCAGGGGCTGACTGAGTTCGGCGGGACCCAGCACCGGACCCTCCAGGCTCTGGAGCTTCTGTTTCAACTCGGCTCCGCTGCCAGCTGTCGCCACGGCCTGGCGCAGGGCGGCGAGCTTCACTTCGGCGCCTTTGATGCGGGAAGCCTGGTTGGTGGTGACCGCGCGGCTCTGACGGAGGCCGGCGACGGTCTGCAGTGGCAGCAACAACAGAAAACCCAGGGCGGCAGCAACGGCCAGGCGGCTGCAGATGCGCTGGCGGCGCTTGAGAAGATTGTCGTCGGGGCTGAGGGCACCGGCGAGCTGGAGCAGGGCCAGCCCCACCAGGGGAAAGGCAGCGGAATTCACCAGCGCCGCCGCCAGCCGCAGCTGCCAGCTGGGCGCCAGCGGCTGCAGGGGCACAAAAGCACCCGCCACGATGGTGGCGAACAGTGCAAACAGAACCAGGGCCACCACGCCCAGACTCCTGCTCACCAGCCGCATCGGTTGCAAGGAGCTTGAGCTGGAGCCAGCGCTGGTGGTGGTGCTCTGGGTGGGGCTGGGGCTCTGGCTGGGGCTCTGGCTAGGGCTGGGGCTGGAGGGGTCTGATCCGGATGGCATCGACTCGGGGCGCAGCGGGCAGAGGACAAAAAAAAGGCCCTGCCGAAGCAGGGCAAATCAGCTGAAGAAGCCGACTGACTCAGCCGATCTGGGTGGTTTTGGCTGTCGAAATGCGGTTGCGGAGGCGACGGCTCCAACCGAAGGCTGCGGCAGCACCGAGCAGAGGCAGCGGGCCCGGAACAGCCGTTGGAGCTCCAACAATCACTTCAATTGTGTCAACACTGATGTTTTCTCCGCCAAGCAGATTCCAGGTTCCAACCAACCCAGGAGTGGTCAGACCCAGAGCGGCAAGAGTGGTGCCTGCAAAGGTTGCCGAAGAAACAATTGAATCACCACTAGTGTATGAGGCAATTCCAAACTGAGAAGTTGCGCCAAATAAACCTGTTGTAAATCCTGTTGTATTTCCTCCTGCATTAGCAAAAGTAGACAATGTTCCCAGAAAAGACGTGGGGCCTGAAATTGAATAGGTCGTAAGAGGTGCACCCGTACCGGTCAAAATGCGAGCAATACTACGCCTTATAAAGCCGTTGACGCCAGTGGAATCAATGGAAGTTACTGTCGTTGCAGCTGCGGTATTCAGTGAACCACTTGCAGAAACAACAACATCAGCTCCAGACTGAAAGATGTTGTAAGTGAGAATGGCGTCTGCCTTGCCAGGCGTCAGCAAAAGTGCTGCTGGAACTGCCAGCAGCGGAGCAAGCTGCTTCAGGCGAATAAAGGCGAACATAAAAACAGCTGAAATGAGCTGGCGTCATTCTGCACCCCTCCCACGAGTTTGTCAAGGCCCACTGCTGGGCTGGTGGGCGGTGCCGGGCGGGGCTGGGGCGATCGGCCTTGGCGGGCTCAGAAGCTGGAGCCGGGCTTCTGCAGAAAGGCAAGCTCAGCTGCGCTCGATACCCGGCAGAGGGCGGCGTTGCGATGGGGAAAGCGGCCGAAGCGGGCGATCACATCCCGGTGCCGCCGCGAGAACTCGGCGGTGCGGGCGTCGGTGAAGCGCTCGAACAAGGTCAGGGAGGCCTCCTGCACCGCCAGATCTTCGGCATGCATCTGGGGCAGCAGCCAGAACTGCCGGCGGGCCGGCTCC
The DNA here is from genome assembly GCF_977927535.1 of Cyanobium sp. ULC082. Taxonomy (NCBI): domain Bacteria; kingdom Bacillati; phylum Cyanobacteriota; class Cyanophyceae; order Synechococcales; family Prochlorococcaceae; genus Cyanobium; species Cyanobium sp. ULC082. The sequence continues at coordinate 970,216 of NZ_OZ376398.1, read as the reverse complement.
GGCTCCGCTGCCACCCAGCCCGCAGCCACCGCCGCCAGGCTCAGCCGCAGAGCCTGATCATCCCCGGCGAAGGCCATCGCCGACTCCCGCCAGATCTGGCGGGGAAACTGATCGAGCAAGAGCACCAGCGCCAGGCCGCCCTGCGGGCCTTCTCCCCAGGCAGTGCAGTCGCCAGCCAGGGCCGCCCGGGTCAGGCCGATCCAGCGATCGGCCACCAACGCATCAAACGCTGCATCCTTGACGAACCACTGCCACGGCTCTGTTGCTTCAAACCAGAAACGCAGAATCTCCTGCGCCATGTCGGCGTGGCCAGGCATCAGCCGCTCCTGCACGTTGCAAACCCACGCTGATCAGGCCTGATTCTCGCTGGTGAGGCGGGTGATCTCAAGGGTTGGGCAAAGCCTGCGCTCCAGAACGCTCAGGCCGCTTCGAGCTGCTGCCGCAACGGCGGCGGCAGCCTGATCCCGGTGAGGAAAGCGAGCCCCACCAGCAGGCACGAGGCCCACAGGCAGGCCTGCAGGCCGCCCACCAGGAACAGGGCGCCGGAGAGCAGGGTGCCCACGAGCCGGCCAGCGGCATTGGCCATGTAATAGAAGCCCACGTTGAGGCTCACCGATTCGGCGTCGGTGTAGGCCAGCACCATGTAGCTGTGGATCGAGGAATTCATCGCGAACACCACGCCGAAGGCGGCCAGCCCCACCACGATCGCCACCCCCGGCTGGGCCACCTCCCGCCACAGGGCCACGGCGATCAGGGCCGGGATGGCCGTGAGCACGGCGCTCCAGAACTGCACAGCGGACACGCCTGGCGGGGCGCTCCGCCCCCAGCTGCGACGCAGGGCCGGCGCGGAGCCCTGCACGATCCCGTAGCCGATCACCCAGAGGCCCATGAAGCCACCCGCCTCCCAGTAGCGCCAACCGAGGGTGGTCTGCAGGAACACCGGCAGGGCCACGACGAACCAGACATCGCGGGCGCCGAACAGAAAGAAGCGCGCCGTTGAGAGCACATTGATCCCCTTCGATTTGGAGAACAGGGCCGTGAAGGCCGGCTTCTCCTTCATGCGGCCGATCTCGCCGGGCAGCACCAGGGTGAGCAGAAAGGCCAGAAACAGGCCGGCCGCCATCACCGCAACGGCGGCATTGAAGCCGATCGTGGCGAGCAGCACCCCGCCCAGGAAAAACCCCACTCCCTTGAGGGCGTTCTTGGAGCCGGTGAGGATCGCCACCCATTTGAACAGCTGAGCTTCGCCTCGGTTGGGATCGCCTGGGGTTTCCGGCACCACGGTCTTGATGGCGCTCTTGGCGCTCATCTTGTTGAGGTCCTTGGCGATGCCGCTGATCGCCTGGGCCACCATCACGTAGGCCACGCTCCACCAGCGCGGCCAGTCATCGGCGACGGGAATCAGCATCAGCAGGGCGCCCACCTGCAGAAGCGTTCCGGCCCAGAGCGTGAGCCGCAGCCCGAAGCGGGCCCCCAGCCAGCCGCCGTAGAGGTTGGTGAGAATGCCGAAGAATTCGTAGAACAGAAACAGAAAGGCGATCTCCAGGGTGGTGTAACCCAGCTGGTTGAAGTGGAACACCACGAGCATGCGCAGCGCCCCATCGGTGAGGGTGAAGGCCCAGTAATTGGCCGTCACGATCGCGTATTGCTGCAGCCCGCTGAGCTGTTTCATGCGGCAGCACCTTCAAGCGCCGCCACGTGGCAGGCCAGATCGGCCAGGCGGCAGCTGTAGCCCCACTCGTTGTCATACCAGGCGAACACCTTGAGCTGGGTGCCGCCCGTCACCAGCGTGGAGAGGGCATCGACGATCGAACTGCGGCTGTCGTTGAGGTAATCGACCGACACCAGCGGCCGCTCCTCATAGCCCAGGATTCCCTGCAACGGGCCGGCGGCAGCGGCAGCAAAGGCGCCGTTCACCTCCTCCACGCTCACCGCGCGCTCCAGCTCGAACACCGCATCGGTGATCGAGGCATTGAGCAAGGGCACCCGCACCGCATGGCCGTTGAGTTTGCCCTGCAATTCCGGGAAGATCAGGCCGATCGCCCTGGCTGATCCGGTGGTGGTGGGGATCAGCGAGCTGGTGGCGGAGCGGGCGCGGCGCAGGTCGGATTTGAAGCTGTCGATCACCACCTGGGTATTGGTGATGTTGTGCAGAGTGGTGATCGAGCCGTGGCGAATGCCGAAGCTCTCGTGCACCACCTTCACCACCGGTGCCAGGCAGTTGGTGGTGCAGGAGGCGGCGGTGAGCAATCTGTGGCGGCTGGGTTCGTAGAGCGCGTGGTTGATGCCGAACACCACGTTCAGCGCTTCTTCCCCAGCGATCACCCCCTTCACCGGGCAGGCCACGATCACCCGCTTCAGGCCCGCCGCGCTGAAGTAGGGCTCGAGGGTTTCGGGCGTTTTGAACTTGCCGCTACACTCGAGCACCAGGTCCACGCCGGCATCAAGCCAGGCCACGACGCTGGGATCCTTGTGGCGGCTGTAGCTCACGGTTTGACCCGCCACCCGAAAGCCATCGGCGCCGGCGTCGGCCTGCACCGCCTGGGGCCAGCGGCCATGCACGGAGTCGAATTCGAGCAGGTGGGCGGCGGCGGCGGCATCACCGGCCGGATCATTCACGTGCACCAGGGCGTAGCCTCCGGCTTCCGCGCAGCGGTTGCCGGGCCTGCCCCAGAGGGCGCGGAACACCAGGCGGCCGATGCGGCCGAAGCCGTTGATGCCGATCTTCATCGTGCCAGGGGAGGAGATCCCGGCAACTTAGATCAAGTTGGGTTGATGGGAAGGGTGTTGTGGGACACCGCCCTTACGCCCATGCCTCAAGAATGGAACGTGATGGCCACGATGGTGATCTGGCTCTTCTGTGGGCCGTAACACCAGAACACCCGGTAGGCGCCGGGTGTGTGGTTCTGGCCGTAGGCCTCAAAGACTTTTTCGTCTGGCCTCAGGGGATTGTTCAGAAGAGACCGAACGGTTTGGTCGTTCTGCCAAGAAGCACGGCTTTCTCTGCCGAGGCCTGAAGGGCTTTGAACTGCGATTCAGCTTCAGGTGTCCATTGGATCTCGAAGTTCATCCGGCATCGGTTTCGTCATCCGGACCCTCTTCATCAGAGAAAGCCGTCGCTGCCAGCTGGCGCGCGGCATCAAGGTCGGGGCCGGTGGCGAACTCTCCGGCAGCGACCTGTTGCAGGCCGCGCTGCACGGAGGCCAGGGCCTGGACGTTGCGGTAGAGCCATGCCTCCTCTGCAGGGACATGGACGGTTTCGACGTGCTCGAGAACGAAGCTGGTGCCGCGTTCGACAACCCGATAGGCACGTCCTGCCAACTTGCGGCCCAGGTTGAGCCTGCCGGCCTGGTCAGCCTTGACGATCCGCTCAACAGGGGCCATGGATCTTGCCCAATGTGGGGTGTTCCCACTATGGCAACCTGCCCTGGCGCTGAAGGCTTAAGCCTGGAAGGCCCTGAAAATCCCTGGCAAAACCATCAACTAGCATTGATGAGTCAGGCAGGCCCGATCTGATGAGCGTTGCCCCCTCGTCCCTCCAAAGCGACCAGGCCCGAGCGCTGCTCAAGGCCCTCGCCGATCCGCTGCGGTTGCAGGTGATCGAGACGCTTGGCAGCGGCGAGCGTTGTGTCTGTGATCTCACCGCCGATCTGGGCCTGGCCCAGTCGAAGCTCTCCTTTCACCTCAAGGTGCTCAAGCAGGCCGGGCTGCTGGCCGACCGGCAGGAGGGCCGCTGGATCTATTACCGCCTGCGCCCCGAAGCCCTCGATGATCTGCGTGGCTGGCTCGCAGTGTTAAGTGCCGACTGTCAGAAATCCGCCGCACCCTGCGGCTGAGCGACCCCCTGCCCACCACCCCCCTTCTCTGAATCCATGGGCCTCTTCGAGCGCTGGCTGAGTGGGTGGGTGGGGCTGGCCATCAGCGCCGGAATCGTGCTTGGGCAGCTGTTCCCCGGGCTGTTCGCCGCCCTGGCCGCTGTGGAAGTGGCCCGCATCAATCTCGTGATCGCGGTGCTGATCTGGCTGATGATCTTTCCGATGATGCTGGCGGTGGATTTCTCCGCCGTCGGCCGCATTCGCGGCGAACCCCAGGCGCTGATCGTCACCCTGGCGATGAACTGGCTGGTGAAGCCGTTCACCATGGCGCTGCTGGCCTGGTGGTTCATCCGCGGCCTCTACGCCGCCTGGATTCCCGTTGCCATGGCCGACCAGCTGGTGGCCGGCATGATCCTGCTCGGCGTGGCGCCCTGCACGGCGATGGTGTTCGTCTGGAGCCAGCTCTGCCGTGGCAACGCCACCTACACCGTGGTTCAGGTGGCGGCCAATGATCTGGTGATGGTGCTGGCCTATGCCCCGATCGCCGGGCTGTTGCTGGGGGTGAGCCGGGTGGCGGTTCCCTGGGGCACGCTGCAGCTGTCGGTGGCGCTGTTCGTGGTGGTGCCGCTGGTGGCCGCCTGGCTCACCAGGCTCTGGATCAACAGCGAGCGGGCGATCGAGCGGATCGAGGCGCGGCTGAAGCCCTGGTCGATCGTGGGGCTGCTGGCCACGGTGCTGCTGCTGTTCGGCTTCCAGGCCACCACGATCCTGGCCAACCCGGCGTTGATCGTGCTGGTGGCGATCCCGCTGATCCTGCAGACGGTGCTGATCTTCGCCCTCACCGCCCTGTGGATGCGCCAGTGGCGCCAGCCCCACGACCTGGCCGCCCCCGGTGCCCTGATCGGCGCCTCCAACTTCTTCGAGCTGGCGGTGGCGGTGGCGATCAGCCTGTTCGGGGTGCGCTCCGGCGCCGCCCTGGCCACCGTGGTGGGCGTGCTGGTGGAGGTGCCGGTGATGCTGGCGCTGGTGGCGATCGCCAACCGCAGCCGCTGGCTGTTTCCCTATCGCGTCGGCTGAGGGCCTCCAGCCTCCGGCGGACCCAAGCCCAGGGTCCGGCTCAGGCCCCCTTCGGCAGCACCAGCTCCAGCACGGCGCCGCCACCGGGGTGGTTGCTGGCCAGAACCCGGCCGCCGTGGGTGAGGGCGATCTGCTCGACGATCGCCAGACCAAGACCACTGCCGGAGCGGCTGCTGCGAACCCGGGATGGGTCGCCGCGATAGAAGCGCTCGAACAGATGCTCCAGATCCGCTTCGCTGAAGCCACTGCCGTGATCCCGCACCTCGAGTTCCAACCACTGGTCGGTGGCCGCGATCCGCACTTCCACCGCCGCCTGATCGGGGCTGTAACGCACGGCGTTGTCGAGCAGGTTGAGCAGGGCCCGATGCAGCCGGGAGCCATCCCCCCAGAGCAGCGCAGCCGGGCGATCCAGGAAGGAGAGCACCACACCGCGCTGCTCGGCCAGGGGGCGCAGCATCGACCAGACCTCGTCCACCAGCTCACCGAGATCAAGCAACTCCTGCTGCAAGTCATCACCGGGCAGGCTGTTCTCCAACCGGGAGAGCTCCAGCAGATCGCCGACCAGCTGCTGCAGCCGATGCAGCTCCCGCTGCAACCGCTCGATCCGAGGAGCATTGGCCACGTTGGCCTGCTCGGCCAGGCTGTCGCCGAGCAAGAGCAGCGAGGTGAGCGGGGTCTTCAGTTCATGGGCCACATCGCTCACCCAGCGGCCCTGCTGGGTGAGCTGGGATTCCAGCGAGCGCCGGCTGTTCAGCCACATCGCCACCCAGCCCTCCCGGCTCGGCAACAGCGTGGCCTCCATCGGCTCCTCCCCCTCCAGCCACTCCACCCGCTCCGGTCGCTGCTGGCGCAGGGCACTGCGCAGGGCCCGATCGACGTTGGCAGAGTCGATTACGGTCTGCAACGGCTGACCACGGCTGAAGCGGCCGGGTGCCTGGTTCAGCAGCCGCTCCGCCTTGCTGTTGAGCGAGTGAAGCGTGAGCTGCCCATCGATCAGCAGCAAACCGAGTGGGGCCGCTTCGAGAACCGCGGACAACTGACCGATCGAAAACGGAAGGTTTTCAGCCGCCTGCCGCCGGCTGCTGCGGCCCCGGGCCTGCCTCGCCCCCAGCCAGAACCCGCTGCAGCCCAGAGCCAGAGCCAGGGCAACGGCAGCTGCAACCGGAACCATCACTCCCCTCAGCCGAAGCGGTAGCCGAAGCCCCGCACGGTGAGCAGGTGCCTGGGAACGGAGGGATTGGCCTCAAGCTTTTCCCTCAGCCAGCGGATGTGCACATCCACGGTTTTGGTGTCCACCACGTAATCCGTTCCCCACACCTGATCGATCAGCTGGTTGCGGTTCCAGACCCGGCCGGGATTCTGCATGAAAAATTCGAGCAATCGATACTCCTTCGGAGAGAGGTTCACGCTCTGGCCGTCGCGGGTGACGCGGAATTCATCCGGATAGAGGATGATCTCGGCGTGCTGAAGCACCACCCCCACAGGGAACTTCTCACTGCCCTGCTGGGATCGGCGCAACAGGGCCCGGCACCGGGCCACCAGCTCCAGCAGCCCGAACGGTTTGACGAGATAGTCGTCGGCACCGAGTTCAAGGCCAAGCACCCGATCGGTTTCGGTGTCGCGGGCGCTCACCATCAGGATCGGGGTGCGGGAGTCGGAGCGGCGCAGATGGCGGCAGACATCCAGCCCGCCGATGCCAGGCAGCATCAGATCCAGCAACACCAGATCGAAGCCACCGGTTCCCCTGGCCTGGCGGGCATCGAGCTGTTGAATCGCCTGGCGGCCATCCGCCGCGCAGTCCACCTCGAAACCCTCGTGCTGGAGCGCTTCAGACAACGTGGTTCGAATGCTTTCGTCGTCATCGACGATCAGCAGGCGCGGCATGCCGATGGCACTTATCACACTTTTAACGCTAGGCGATCAGGCGGGGCCATCAGCGCCGTTTCGGCAGATGACTGATCACCAGGTGACGCTGAGCATCAATCTTGAGCCAGCCTTCATCCCGCAGCAGGCCGATCACCCGGGTCACCGTGACCCGGGTGGTGCAGAGGGCGCTGGCCAGTTCCTGATGGGTGAGGCGCAGATTGAGGCGCAGTCCCTCATCGCAGGCCTGGCCGTACTCCTGGGCCAGCAGCTCCAGAAAACCCCGCACCCTCTCCTCGACCCGCCGCAGGCCAAGCAGGGAAAGCATGGTTTCCGCCTGGCGGTAGCGGCTCACCACCGCCTGCATCATCGCCAGGGCCAGGTGGGGCGACTGCTCGATCTCCGCGCCGGTCAGGCAGAGCAGGTCGCTGTCGGTGAGGGTGAAGGCTTCGTAGGCCACCACATTGGTGAACGGTTCGCCGAACGGCTCATTCGGGCCGGCCAGCCCCAGCAGAAGCGGGTCGCCGTGGATGGTGACGGCCTCCAGCTTGACCATGCCCCGCACCACCAGCCAGATGCAGTTCTTGAGCAGGGGAACGGCACTTCCAGCCGTGATGTGGAGCAGATTGCGGTTGCGGTAGCTGGTTTCCAGCACCTCGCGAATCGCATCACTTCGGCCGGTATTGCGAAAGGGGCTCGAAACCATGGCCACGACCGAATGACACAAGCGGAGTGTATGGAGGGCGACAGACAGAAGAGCAAAGGAAGAGTGAGCGGTTGGTTAACCCCTGGCTAAGGGCCTGACACAAAAAAGGGGGGCTACCGCCCCCCAGCTGAATCTCGTGAACCACTGCGAGCCGGAGGGCTGGACGGGATCAGGAGCCGATGTTGGCCACTGCCTTTCTGGCGCTGTTGAGGATGGCACCACGCAAGGGCACATAGCCGAGGTCATCGGCCTTGCCCTGGGCGCCGGGGCTGAGCAGGTGGGTCATCGCCTTACGGATGTCACCGGCCTTGGCTCCATTTCCCTTCCTGTAGGCGAGCGCCCAGGTGAGGGTGGCGATCGGGTAGCTCTCGGCACCGGCGGGATTGGGATCCTCTCCAGCCAGCATGGCGTTGAGCTTGATGTTGTTGAGGGCGGCAGCGCCGCTCTTGAGATTGGGGAGGACGAACTTGCCAGCCTTGTTCTGCACGGCAGCCGCCTTGATCTTGCCCTTCACGAAGGCCTGGTTGAGATAGCCGATCGAGCCGGGCGTGTTCTGAATCACGCCAGACACGCCCTCATTCCCCTTGCCGCCAATACCCACGGGCCATTTCACGGATTTTCCTTCACCCACCCTGCTCTTCCAGGCCGGGGAGAAGGCCGAGAGCGAATTGGTGAAGGCGAAGGTGGTGCCGGAACCATCGGAGCGATGCACAACCGAGATCTTGCCTGCCTTGCAACCCAGCTGCTTCCAATCGTTGATCACCCCCAGGAAAACCTCGGCAGCCTGCTTCTGGGTGAGTTTGAGGTTGCAACCGGGCTGGTTGAAGGCGATTGCGATCGTGCCCCCCACCGTGGGGATCTGCACCACGCCACGGCTCACCTTGGCGGCATCGGCGGCGCTGATCGGTTCATCGGTGGCGCCGAAGTCAACGGTGCCGGCAATGAACTGGCGAACGCCCGCACCGGAGCCCACCGACTGATAATTGACCCTGGGGCCACCGGCAGAAGCAAGATCCGCAAAGGCCCGTTGATAGAAAGGAGCAGGGAATGAGGCGCCTGCACCATTGAGGGCGCTCTGGGCGGAAACCGTTGCACCGGTGCCGAGGACGGCAAGAACGGTGAAGATCGAGGCCTTCTTGGCGAAGGTCATCAGAGAAGCCAATCAAGAGTCCACCGATTCTTAGCAGGCAAGGTGGAGCCACCGTGTTATGCCGTGGTTAAGAACGTGTCAATAGTTTGGTACACGTCCTTCCGTAGGGTGCCTTGCGGCTCTGTTCGGTCTGGCCGCAATCCCGCCCAAACTGTTCAACTGACCCCTCCGCATGGCGCTCCAGCTCCCTCCCTTCCAGCCGCTCCCACCTCCACCCAACGCTCCGAAACAATTCCTGGAGGTACCGGTGGCCCGGCTGCAACCCACCCAGCTGTGCGTGGGTCTGGCGGAAGTTCGCCACCGCCGCGCTGATTTCGCCGAAGAAAGCGCCAAGGATCGGCGCAGCTATCTGCGCGGCAAACCCGTGCCGCTGGTCCGCAACACCGACGGTGGATTGTGGATGCTTGATCGGCATCACCGCCTCAGCGGCCTGATCGCGGTGGATCCCGACGCCACCGCCTTCGGTTATGTGGTTCTGGAGCTGGACTTACCCGATCGCCCCGCGGTGCTCCAGGCCCTGCTGCAGCGGGGCTGGCTCTACCTGTACGACGCCCGCGGCCAGGGGCCACACCCACCGGAGCGGCTGCCCACCGGGCTCCACGACCTGCAGGATGACCCCTACCGCAGCCTGGTCTGGGCACTCAAGCGGGAGAAACGGATCGAGGCGGCGCCGCTGATCCCCTTCCATGAATTTCGCTGGGGGGCCTGGCTGCGCAGCCGCAACCTGCCACCGTTCCGTTCCCTGCAGCTGGAGCCTGCCCTGCCCGCCGCCCGGGCCCTGGTCGGCTCCGGTGCCGCTTCCCACCTGGCCGGCTGGATCGGCTGAGTCCAGACCCGCCGCGATCGCGCCTGGGAATTTTCAAAAGCAAGGAAGAGAGCCTGCAGAGGGTGAGCACAGGCGGGCAGGGCTGATCCAGGAAGGTGCCCCTGCAAAGCACAATCCCCCAGAACTCCTGCCCTTTTTTGTGAAGAAAAAGGCGCCAACCCAGGCCCGGGAGGATGACAACCAAGCTGACAACAGGCCGAATTGACAGGCCCGCGCACCAAGTGAGCCTGTCAATGGCCTAAACTTTCTGAAAAATCATCCAATCACGCGCCAACTGGATTAACCGCAAACTGGTCAAGCGCCAGCTGGCCACGCGGCAACTGGCTGGACTCACGACAACTGGATTGAGGCCCACTGGCCCTTCCTGCGCTGGTTCGGATTTCACTGGATGAGCCCTCCTTGCTGGGATCAGAGCGGATCATTCGGCCCACAGGCCCATGGGATTTCGCAGATGACAATCCGGCTTGAAAAGGTTCCGATCACCACATCGCTCAAGCCATTGGCATGGCCTCGTCACCGCTGGCGATCCTTGAGCGCGAAGTTGGCGCCAACCATTCAGGCCGAGTGATTCCGATGGCATCGTTTCAGCGCTGCGGCGGCTGCCAGGGCAGAAACGGATCGGAAACAGAGCCAGGCTGAAACTCCAGAACAAGGCAAGGTGTGGGTTCTCCCAGGCGGTCACTGCTTGCTGATGGCACTGCGATGGGCTGGGTGAGCGAACAGAATCTGACTCTGCATACCGGAGCATTGCCGTTCCGCTCAGGACGGAATTCTCTGTCTCCGATGAGTGGCGCTGCCCGGCCTGGGGCGATCACTTCCCCATTGATCTCCCATCGCCTGGCCCGACAGAATTCGGATCGGTTCAGTCCTGCTGACAAAGGAGTTCAATCGGGCGGAAACGCGGTTTCGACCATTGAATATCCCCCGATGGATTGCTATGTTAAATCAGTTACCTCTTCCAAGATCATGCTGACTGGATCCGACCTGCTGACCAAAGTCAAGGAGCTCGGCGATGCTTCCAAATCCGACCTGGTGCGCAGCTGCGGCTACCTGAGCATCAAGAAGGATGGAAGCGAACGCCTCAACTTCACTGCCTTTTACGAGGCCCTTCTCGAAGCCAAGGGTGTGAGCCTCGGCAACGGAGGTGGCGGCGGCCTGGGAGCCAAGGCCGGTCGCAAACTCAGCTACATCGCCACGGTTCAAGGCAACGGCAACCTGTTGGTCGGCAAGGCCTACACCGGCCTGCTGGATCTCAAGCCGGGTGATGAGTTCGAGCTGAAGCTGGGCCGCAAGCAGATTCGCCTGGTGCCTGTCGGCAGCGACGAGAGCGACGAAGACTGAGCCCGACCCGGCTGGGACCTCAAACCCCCAGCCCGCAGTCTCTGCCATGGCAGGCTTGAGCCCTGTTCGTGGCGTTCGAGGCAGCAAGGATGTCCATGGAAACCTCTACCCACCGGCCTGGTAAATCGTTCAACGGCCCAAGAGCAATCAGCACTCCGCTGCTTGCTCTTGGGCTTCTCTCGTTCTGGCTTCTGGGCAGTGTTGCGGCCCGCAGCCAGCCGACGGCCCCACCACCGCTGCAATCCAGGCCGGCCCTCAAGCCCGAACCAGGCAGAACGGCTGAATCCAGCGGCGAACTCAACTCCAGCCCCAGCACCGATTCCAGCCCCAGCACCAAAGAGAAGGAGCTGCTGGAACGCATCCGCAAGCTCAAGGCTCCACGCTGGCGAAGCTTCGGTTCCTGTCGTTATGACTGGAGTGCCTGGCGGCTCAGCGAGGGAGATGTGCGCTCCACCGCGGTCGAATGCGGCGATCCGGCGGTTGCCGGCAGCGTGGCCGTGCATTGCCCGAGCCTCAAGCTCACCCGGCGAACCGGCTCGGGAGCCTGGGAAGAGTGGCGGCTGCCGCTTTCAGCCGAGGAGTCGAAGACCATCGGCGGCGAGGACCGCATGGCAGCATCGCTCTGCGCCAACGCCAAACCTGCCGCCGGCCCGGCCGCGACCACATCCCCCCCCAGAACGCCACCGGCAACAGGCGCACCCGCCAAGCCAAAACCGAAGGCACCGTGAACCGAAGGCGCCGGGGCACCGGCGGATTGCGCAACCCCCATCAGCCGATCCGTCACAGAACGCAAGAATCGTGTTACACTTCGTGAAGTCAACCCCGCACCAGCCATGACTGAATCCACCACCCGCTTTGGCTTTGTTCAGTTCGCCGAAACCTGGAATGGCCGCCTCGCCATGCTCGGCTTCGTGATCGGTATCGCCACCGAGCTGCTCACCGGCCAAGGCATCCTCACCCAGATCGGTCTCGGCTGAAGCCCGAGCCCCGCTCAGCAAACCAGGTTCGCCGAGTCCGGCGGACCTGGTTTTTTAATGTCTGGAATCAGCCGGTTTCCAGCCATCCCGGCCATGGATCCTCTGCTCACCTGGGCCAATGACGAATGCACTGCGTTTTGTTCTCAATCCGGGGCCGCCGGAATTCGCCCAACCGCTGGATCGCTGGTCGGATCTGGTGCTTCGCCAGGAGGCGTCCCTGCGCAGCGGCTTTCACCTGACCATCTATCGATGTCCAGATTCGTGGGCCGGTTCCCTTCAGGATCTGATCGCCAGCGACGCCCTGAACAGTTCCGGAAAGGATCCGTTTGGACCAGGCCTTGAAATCGACAATCCAACCGACCAGCAGCAACGCCGCCTGGTTTGCAAAGCCCTGATCCCAAGCTTCAATCCGGCCAGTCAGTGGCTTGAAGTCTACGAACTGGAGCAACCCGATTCAGCCAATTCCGCCGTCAGGCGCGTCGATTGCCTGCCGCTGCAGGAGGCCAGCAATGACACCTGCTGGTTCTACCCCACTGAGGACGGCCGTTACCTCTCCTGGGAAAATCAACAGACAATCAGCTGCCATCCAGGCCATGTTTTCGAGCAGCTTGATCGTGGCCCAAACCATTGTTATGACAGGGCTGAGCTGAGAGTGCTGTGGTCATTGATGGCGGATCAATCAAACCTGACCTGTGTGGGATTGACCTATCAACACAGGCGGATTGATTTCCCTCTGCTTGGATCAAAGCCGGGCACCACAGCAACCTGGACCACTTTTCAAGTTGATTCGATGAGCGAGAGCCCGCTCAGAAACCTGGATTCCGTTGTGATCTAGGCTCCGATCCGCCAACACCGGCTCAAGCGGTTTCTTCGAGGAGACGCTCCAGACGTTCGCGGTTCAGATCGACATAAAGAAGCTGATCCCCCGGACTGGGGGCCTCCGGATGGGAAGAGGCAGCTGGTGTTCTGCTGCTCCAATCGGTGGCCTGAAGGTTCTGGCGCATCAGCGCAAAGGCACCGCCGGCAATCACGGCGAAGCAGATGAAATAGGCGATCCCGAAAAAGGCTTCCATGCGGACAACCCGAATTGCCGATCAATCTAATGTAAGGATTTGTGAACTGCGGAGGAACCCGGTGGCGGCGGTGACCCCCCAACGGGCAGAAGGCTCAAAGCCCCAGCTTGATGCGACGGTGCTCCAGGGGCTCAGGCACCGACACATCAACCCTGCCTTTCACGTCGGCATCGACCTTGCCCCGCAGCACCGCTGAAACATCGCCGATCACGTTCGCGCCGACGTTGCCGGCGACCTGGGCCTTCACCTCCCCACCGACCTGGGCATTGACGGGCCCACGTACCGACACCCCGAGGCCCTTGCCCAGCTCGGGGACGGAAACCGACAGCGGCGAAGCCAGCTCCACCCCTTCCACCAGGGTGACATTGGCCGCGATCGGCCTGGTCACGATCGGCTCGGTGCGGATCGGGTTCTCGATCCTCTCCACCAGCAGCGGCGTTCTGACGCCGCCGACATCCACCTGCCCGGTGACCGGGAACGGCGCATCCATGACCAGCTGGATCTTGATGGGCTGGGACAGCACCCGAGCGAGCGCTGTTGCCAGGATGAGCGCCGTGACCACAAGGGCGATGGGCCAGCGCAACAGCAACGGCCAGGGCATCGAGCCGGCCCCCTGGCCAGCCGCGGACTGAGCTGAGCTGGGTTCTGTCATGGGATTGGGAAGATCGGACCGGGCACCGATTCTGTTTCATGCGCCTGGATTGACCATCCCTTAACCGGCGGCGGCCAGCATGGGATCCATGGCTTCCTTGCCGATTCAGCCGAGGTTCCGCCAGGGGCCGATCGTGGTCTGCGGACTCGGCTCCCTGGGCCAGGCCTGCCTGCTGCGGCTGCTCGACTTCGAGGCCGCGCTGGTTGGCCTCGACCTGATCGCGCCCACCTGGGGCCACACCGCTCTGGCCGAGGCGCTCGCGGCCAGAGTGGTTCTCGGCGACATGCGCCGACCGGAGATCCTGCGCCGGGCCGGGGTGATCGAGGCCAGGGCCGTGCTCTTGCTGAGTTCCGAGAGCACGGTCAATTTCGAGGCGGCGCTCCAGGTCCGCCTGCTCAACGCCAGTGCCGAGATCGTGGTTCGCTCCTCCAGCCGGGATGCCTCCTTCGGCGCTCTGCTGGAACAACGGCTGCCCGGAATCGCCGTCGTCGATCCCCTGCTGCTCACCGCCGAGGCGGTTGCCCAGTCCCTGCGCTCAGGCGACCAGGCGGCCCAGCTGGAGGTGGATGGCCACCGCTTCGAGGTGTACGACGCCATCGAACCGACCGAGGTGGCTGCCGCGGCCGCCTACGACCGTCAGTTCCGCAGCCTCAGGCTGCCTCCTGAAACCGGCTGGGGAACCAGGCCCCAGGGCCGGATGGTGGTCAGCCCGCTGGGGTTCCGCCGCAGCCAGGCCCTGCCCCAGGCGCGCGCCGACGGCAGGGGAGCCGGCGGCGGCGGCCGGCGGCAACCGGGGGTGATCCAGGCCCTGCAACGCCTGCGGCCCTGGCAGCGCAGCTGGGAATGGGGGCGGCAGCGCACCGCCCTGCAGTGGATCGCCACCACCGCGTTGCTGCTGCTGCTGGCGGGCGGCATCGGTGTGTTTTCCCTGCGGGGCGGCTGGCAGCAGGGCCTGTTCGTCACCCTGGCCCTGCTCAAGGGGGAGTATGTCGATCCCGTCAACGTGCTGCTGGCCCAGAGCCCGAACCAGAGCCTCGCCAGCGTTGATGGGCGGCTGATCGCCGGTACGTTGCTCTACTCGCTGATCGGCACGCTGCTGACCTCCGGCCTGGTGGCGGTGATCCTCGAGCGCCTGCTCAGTGCCCGCTTCGGCATCGCCAGGCCCCGCAGACTGAAGCGTGGAAGTGCCCAGATCCTGCTGCTCCATGGGGGCACCCTGGCCAGTCAGGTGGGCAGGGCCCTGACGCGGGCACGTCTGAAGGTGGTACGGGTTGAGGCCGGCGGCAACGCTGCTGGCGCCAGCGGGGAGGCGGTGGTGGTGGAGCGGCTGGAGAACGCCGAAACCCTGCTGAAGCACTGCCGGGTGGAGGCGATCGGTCTGCTCTCGAGCGACTTGCTCGCCAACCTGCAGGGGGCCCTTTCGCTGCAGCAGCGCTGGCCGCTGGCCAGGCTGGTGATCCTCAGCCATGCGGTGGAGGCGGCCGAGCGGCTGGGGGAACTGCTGGGCGGGGTCACGGTGATCTCGACGATGGAGCTGGCCTGCGATGCCCTGGTGGCCACCGCCTTCGGCGAGCGCGTCGAAGGGATCGCCCGCCTCAACGGCAGCAATCTGCTGGTGGTGCGTTATGAGCTCAGAGCAGGCGACAGCCTCTGCGGCCACAGCATCGCCCGCTTTGAAAACGGCTACGGGGTGACGGTGATCAGCCACTCTCAGCCCCGCACACCCGGGGCCAGGGCCCTGCCGGCGCCGGAGACCGTGCTGCGCGCCGGCGACCAGGTGGTGATTCTCTCGAACCTGGCCGGCCTGCGCCGGATCGAACTCGGCCAGCTGGATCCACCCGGCTGGCGGCTGCAGCTCCAAGCCCATCTGCCGGCGGAGGCGCAGTTCGAGCTGAAGCAATGCCTGGGCCGCTATTTCGACAAGCCGCCCGGAGCCATGGCCGATCTGCTCGACGGCGGCACCCACCTCAGCGACCCACTCGATGAAGACTTCGGACGGCTGGTGGAGGGGAAACTCAACCGGCTGGGGGTGCGCTGTTCCCTGCTCAGCAGGGTTGGCATCGAGGGCGACCTGGATCAGGAGCCCGGCTGAGCTCGTGCCCAGCGGGACATGGGGAGCGGACCCTTAAGCCACCGATAAGGACCAGATCGGAGAATCAGCTGGTTGTGCAGCGTCCCGGCGGTTCTGGCGATGGTTTCCTTCCTGTCCCAACAGTTGACCCAGGCCCTGCGAAGCCCCCAGCGGCTGGTGCCGATCAGCCTGGTCGTGGTAGCGCTCAGCACGGCTGCCTGCGGCGGCGGCGGCAGACGCCTGCCCTCGCTGAACGGGGCAGGGGCCTCCTTCCCGGCTCCCGCCTACCAGCGCTGGTCCGCCGACTACAAAACGGAGAAGGGCTTTCTCGTCAACTACCAGTCGGTTGGATCCGGCGCCGGGGTGCGTTCCTTCCTCACCGGTTCCGTTGATTTCGGCGCCACCGACGAGCAGCTCAGCGAAGAGAATTTCAAGGAGGGCATGGCCGGCAAGCGTGGCGCGGTTCAGATTCCGATGCTGGGCGGCACGATCAGCCCGGCCTACAACAACCCCGATTGCCCCGACCTCAAGCTCACCCAGGCCCAGCTGGCCGACATCTTCCTCGGCAAGATCACCAACTGGAGCGCCCTGGGTTGCCAGGCCCGGCCGATCGTGGTGGCCCACCGCTCCGATGGCTCCGGCACCACCTACGGATTCACCAATTCACTCTCCTGTTTCTCGGAGGAATGGAAAACCAGGGTGGGCCGTGGCAAGGCCGTCGACTGGCCGGTGGGGATCGGTGGCCGGGGCAACGAAGGGGTGGCCGGGGTGATCCAGAACACGCCGGGCTCGATCGGCTACGTCAACCAGGCGTTTCTGCGGGGGGTGATCAAACCGGCGGCCCTGCAGAACAAGGCAGGCAAGTTCGTGATCGCCGATTCCGAATCCGGAGCGGCGGCCCTGAATCAGGTGAGCCTCGATGAACGGCTGGGGGGAGAAGACTGCAACCCTGCCGGCGAAGCGAGCTTCCCGATCGTGGCCTTCACCTGGATCCTTGCGTACCAGAGCGGCCAGGGGGAGGAGAAGGCCGAGGCGGTGCGCACCTTCCTGAGCTGGGCGCTGGAACCCGGGCCCCAGAAGCTTGCGGCCGGACTTGGCTTCGTGCCGCTGAAGGGGGATGTGCTGGAGCGGGCCAGGGCGGAGGTGGCCAAGATCAAGAACTGAGCGGCTGAAGGCCGAGGGCTGCTCAGCTCTCCTCGCCGGCGATCTGCGCCTCGATGCGGGCGGCCAGGCTGAGGCAGCGGTCCAGCTCCGCCCAGAGCAGCTCCCGCCGGTCGGCCGTCACTCCGTAGGAGCGGTGATGGAGATCGCGCCCCTGATACCGCAGGGCATCACGGATGCGCAGCCAGTCGTCGCGGCCCAGCTCAAGCTTGACTGGAGACATGGGGAAAAGGCTCAGGGTGGCCGGCGCGGCAGATCACGGAAAAAGCCGCTGATCCACGCAGTGGCTCCATGGTACTTTGGCTGCCAATTCATAGAGAAATCTGTGGTTGTTCGGCTAGTTTTTTCCACTCTGGGTGTGCTGGCGGCAGCCTTGATCGCCGGGCCTTCTCTGGCGGGGCCGGTGATCGAGCAGATTGCCCGGGATGGTGTCCTGACGGCTGGAACCAGCAAAGATGCCTTCCCCTATGCCTATCAGAACGGGGCTGGTGACCTGGTGGGCTATTCCATCGACATGATGCATCGGATCACCGAGGAACTGGCGCTTGAGTTGGGACGTCCGGTTCGGCTGAAGTTGATCGCGCTGGATACCGACGAACGCATTTCCAGCCTGGAGTCTTCGAAGGTCAGCCTGGTTTGTGATGCCAGCAGCTTCACCTGGGAACGGGACCGAAAGGTTGATTTTTCAGTCAGTTATGGCATCACCGGCACCCAGCTGTTGATTCGCCGCGATTCGAATCTCTCCTCCCAGGAATCGCTGGCAGGCAAGCGGATCGGCATCCTGCCGCGAACCACCAGCGAGCTGGCGATTCGCAAGCAGCAACCCAAAGCGATTCCTGTGTTACTGGAGGATCGAAACAGCGGCTATCAGGCCCTGAAGGATGGCACGATCGATGGTTTTGCCGATGATGGCGTTCTGCTCTATTCCTGGCTGCAGCGTCAGCCCCAGCCAACCGGCTTTCAGGTGGGGGATCGCTCCTATTCCAAGGAAGGAATCGCCTGCATGTTGCCCCAGAGCGATCCCGCCTTTCAGCGGATCGTCAACATGGCGCTGATCCGCTACATGCAGGGATTCATTGCCGGCCAGCCCAGGGAAACGGCGATCTTCGATCAATGGTTCGGCCCCGGCAGCGCCGCCCCCCTCACCCAGGACCTCCGGGATCTCTCGATCGAAACCATGCAGCTGATGGTGGACCTCAGGGAGCGGGTACCACCCAGGCGATCTCCTCAGCAGCGCTCTGGCGCCGATGCCCACCGGGGGACTTGAACCCCCACGACCGAAGCCACTGGACCCTAAAACCAGCGCGTCTACCAATTCCGCCAGGTGGGCGTGGCCCCAACTGTATCGAGCGGATCAGAATGGCTTCAACTCCGTCCCCCCACCATGCTCGCCACTCTCGGTGGAATCCTTGCGCTGCTGGCCGGCCTGGTGGTGCTGCTGATCCCCCTGCTGCTGCCGGAGCTGAGCCGGCCCCGCGACGCCTTCTGGGGCGCCCTGGTGCTGCTGCTGGGCCTGGTGCTGGTCACCAGCGCCGAGCGGCTCAGTGGCGCGCCGATGCTGGCGGTGCTCTGCGGCGGGCTGTTGATCGGCCGGCTGGGCAGCGAGGTGAGCCTGGGGCGATGGCGCCAGCTCAGCGGTGAGGAGCAGCAGCGCTTCTGGTCCCCAGAGCGCTGGCAGACCAGCCTGCTGCAGCTCCGCACCGCCGCGGCCAGGCTGCTGAGACTGGTGGTGGCGAGCCTGGGCGGTGCGGCCGCCTGGCTGCAGCAACGGGCCACAGCCAAGCCGAAAACCCCCAGCAAACGCTGGGTGCGGCCGGAGGAATCCACGGCCCCAGCCCCGACCCAGGCCCCAGTCCCAGCCGCGACCCAGGCCCCGGCCGTGGTGGAGGTGCGTTCCTTCACCGAGATCGACGAGCTGCTCCAGCAGGTCGCCGCTCCCGCCGGCCCCCTGCCTTCGGTGGCAGGGGCCGGCGAGGAGGCTGATCAGCCGGCGGCGGTGTCAGCCGAGCCGGAGGCGGAAGGCGCCACGATCGAAGCCTGATTGGGCCGGGGTTGATAATCCGTGCTTGCTGCCCACCAGGCGCTGTGACCGCCAGCCCGGCTTCCTACAAGGACACGCTCAATCTGCTGAAGACCCCCTTCGGGATGCGGGCCAACGCGAAGACGCGCGAGCCGGAGCTGCAGGCCTTCTGGGCTGAGCAGCGCCTTTACGAGCGCCTGAGCAGCGGCAATCCCGGCCCGGTGTTCACCCTGCACGACGGGCCGCCCTATGCGAATGGCGCCCTGCATGTGGGCCATGCGCTCAACAAGATCCTCAAGGACATCATCAACAAGTACGCCCTGCTGAAGGGGCGGCGGGCGCGGTTCGTGCCGGGCTGGGATTGCCACGGCCTGCCGATCGAGCTCAAGGTGCTGCAGGGCATGGACAGCGAGGAGCGCCGCGCCCTCACCCCGATCGCCCTGCGCCGCCGGGCCCATGCCTATGCCCTCGAGCAGGTGGAGGGTCAGAAGGCCGGCTTCCGCCGCTGGGGCATCTGGGCCGACTGGGACGCCCCCTATCTCACCCTGCAGAAGGGCTACGAGGCCGCCCAGATCGGCGTGTTCGGCCAGATGGTGCTGGCCGGCCACATCTACCGGGGGCTGAAGCCGGTGCACTGGAGCCCGAGTTCCCGCACGGCCCTGGCCGAAGCCGAACTCGACTACCCCGACGGTCACACCTCACCGAGCGTCTACGTGACCTTCGCGGTCACGGCGGTGCCGGCCCCCCTGGCCCAGCGCCTGGCCACGGTGGGCCTGGCACCGAGCAGTGGTGGCTGGGCCGATGGACAGCTGGCTGTGGCGATCTGGACCACCACCCCCTGGACCCTGCCCGCCAACCTGGCGGTGTCGGTGAACGGTTCGCTCGATTACTCGATCTGCCGGGCCAGCGGGCCCGGCGGCGCGGCTACCTGCGGCCGCCACCTGGTGGTGGCCGCCGAGCTGGTGGACAGCCTGCAGACCAGCCTGAGCCTCAGCCTGGAACCCCTGCTCACGGTGAAGGGGAGCGAACTGGAGGGCGTCACCTATCGCCACCCGCTGCTGGAGCGCAGCAGCCCGGTGCTGATCGGCGGCGACTACATCACGACGGAGGCGGGCACCGGCCTGGTCCACACCGCCCCGGGCCACGGCGTCGACGACTTCAACACCGGCAGGGCCCATGGCCTGCCGGTGCTCTGCCCGGTGGATGAGGGCGGCACCCTGACGGCGGAAGCGGGGCGCTTCGCTGGCCTCAACGTGCTCAAGGACGCCAACCCAGTGATCATCGCCGCCCTGGAGGAGGCCGGCGCCCTGTTGAAGCAGGAGAGCTACGCCCACCGCTACCCCTACGACTGGCGCACCAAGAAACCGACGATCTTCCGCGCCACCGAGCAATGGTTCGCCTCGGTGGAGGGCTTCCGCGCCGAAGCGATGGCGGCGATCGCGGCCGTGGACTGGCTGCCGGCCAGTGGCCGCAACCGGATCGAGGCGATGGTGCGCGACCGGGGCGACTGGTGCATCTCCCGCCAGCGCACCTGGGGCCTGCCGATCCCCGTTTTCTATCACCGCACAACCGGCGAGGTGCTGCTCGATGCCGCCAGCCTCGATCACATCCAGGCGCTGATCGCCGAGCACGGCTCGGACGTGTGGTGGGAGCGCGACGAGGCGGAGCTGCTGCCCCCCGGCCGGGCCGGCGAGGCCGATCAATGGCGCAAGGGCAGCGACACGATGGACGTGTGGTTCGACTCCGGCTCCTCCTGGGCGGCGGTGCTGAAGGGGCTGGAGCCGGAGCGGGCCGAAGGGGATCTCCATTACCCCGCCGATCTCTATCTGGAGGGATCCGACCAGCACCGCGGCTGGTTTCAGAGCAGCCTGCTCACCTCGGTGGCCGTGAACGGCCGGGCGCCCTACCGACGGGTGCTCACCCACGGCTTCACCCTCGATGAGAAGGGTCGCAAGATGAGCAAATCCCTGGGCAATGTGGTCGACCCGGCGGTGATCGTGGAGGGGGGCAGGAACGAGAAGCAGGAGCCGGCCTTCGGCGCCGATGTGCTGCGGCTGTGGGTGAGTTCGGTCGACTATTCCGCCGATGTGCCGCTCGGCCCCGGGATCGTCAGACAACTGGCGGATGTGAGCCGCAAGGTGCGCAACACCGCCCGCTACCTGCTGGGCAACCTTCACGACTTCGATCCAGGGCCGGTGGAAGCGGGAGGCGATGCGCTGCCGGTGGCGGACCTGCCGCTGCTGGACCGCTGGATGCTGCAACGCACCGCCGATCTGATCGAGGAGGTGAGCGGCGATTTCGAGCGCTTCGAGTTCTACCGCTTCTTCCAGGCACTGCAGAACTTCTGCGTGGTGGACCTGTCGAATTTCTATCTCGATATCGCCAAAGACCGGCTTTATGTGAGCGCGGCGGGGTCGCATCGCCGACGCAGCTGCCAGACGGTGATGGCGCTGGTGCTGGAGCGGCTGGCCGGGCTGATCGCACCGGTGCTCTGCCACATGGCGGAAGACATCTGGCAGAACCTGCCCTACCCGGTGGCGGAGCGCTCGGTGTTCGAGCGGGGCTGGCCCCTGGCCGGCCGGGACTGGAAACTCAGCGAAGCCGAACAGGCGGCGATCAGCAGCCTGCAGGGATTGCGCTCCCAGGTGAACCGTCAGCTGGAAGCCTGCCGCAACCTCAAGAGCGACCAGGCCGGGATCGGTTCCTCGCTCGAGGCGAAGCTGCAGCTGCTGCTGCCCCCTGGCGAGGCGGCCGCCGGCCTGCGCGCCGCCCTGGAGTTGCTGGAGCGGAGCCCCTGCCCGGAGGTCGACAACCTGGCCGACTGGTTGCTGGTGTCGGAGCTGCAGATCGGCGGAGCCCCCCTGGCCGAGCCCCTGGTGAACGCCGAGCTGGAGGGCCTGACGATCCGAATCGCCAGGGCCGGCGGCGAGAAATGCGAGCGCTGCTGGCACTACGAAACCGACGTGCAGGACCACGCTCTGACCAGCGAACTGACCGGACGGATCTGCGGGCGCTGCAGGGCGATTCTGGCCGGCGGATAACCACAGGCCAGCAGAAGAAAGCCGGCGGCGCAGAACAGGGCGGAGCCCGGAAACCCCTTCAGTCTGATCGGCTAAATTGGCCTCCCAGAGCAGCAAAGAGGGATGGGCGATCCACTGGATCCGGAGAAGATCCTGCAGACCGGCTTTGGATTCTGGCCAGCCAAAACCCTCCTCAGTGCGATCGAAATCGGCGTCTTCACAGAACTCTCGCAAGGGGAGCTGTGCTTCGCTTCCCTGAGTGGCCGGCTGGGCCTGCACCCCCGGTCAGCCCGCGACTTTCTCGATGCGCTGGTGGCGCTGGGCTTCCTGGTTCGCACGGCTGACAACTATGCGAACACAGCCGAAACGGATTTCTTCCTGGACAGGAACAAGCCCTCCTACATCGGCGGCATTCTGGAAATGGCCAACAACCGCCTGTATCCGTTCTGGGGGCACCTCACAGAGGCGCTGCGCACGGGCACTCAGCAGAACGAAGCCAGGACAGGATCGGCCGGGCTGTTTGAGAGCCTTTACGCCGATCCGAGCCAGCTGCGGGCCTTTCTCGGGGCGATGACCGGCATCAGCCGCGGGGCCAACCGGGTGATCGCCCATGCTCCGATCTGGAAGAACTACCGATCATTCGTCGACGTGGGCACGGCGCAGGGGGATCTGGCCGTTCAGATCTGCCTGGCCAACCCACACCTGCAAGGCACTGGATTCGACCTGCCGGAAGTGGCGCCCATGTTCGAGGATTACGCGCAGAAGGCAGGCGTGGCAGACCGGCTCAGCTTTGAACCAGGCAACTTCTTCAACCAGGCGATTCCCGCAGCCGATGTTGTGCTGATGGGGCACATCCTGCATGACTGGGATCTGCCCACCAAAAAGATGCTGATCCGGAAAGCCTTCGAGGCGCTGCCGATCGGCGGAGCGCTGATTGTCTACGAAGCGATCATCGACGATGACCGTTCAACAAATGCATTCGGGCTGATGATGAGCCTGAACATGTTGATCGAAACGCCGGGTGGGTTCGACTACACCGGTCAGGATTGCGCCTCCTGGATGCAGGAAGCCGGATTTTCCAGGCCGCGAACCGAGCATCTTGTCGGCCCGGATTCCA
This sequence comes from Cyanobium sp. ULC082, assembly GCF_977927535.1. Taxonomy (NCBI): domain Bacteria; kingdom Bacillati; phylum Cyanobacteriota; class Cyanophyceae; order Synechococcales; family Prochlorococcaceae; genus Cyanobium; species Cyanobium sp. ULC082. The sequence continues at coordinate 947,347 of NZ_OZ376398.1, read as the reverse complement.
TGGTGATCGCCATCAAGGAGGGGCCGGACGCCGCCCGGCGCCTGGATCAGCCGCTGGCCTCTGCGGCCTGATGGCCTCACTGGCGTGTGCGGATCGCGGCAGGGGCATGAGCGCACAGGGGAGCACGGTGCCCTGCAGCAGGGCCTGGCAGTTAACGATCAGCAGCTCGGTTTCGGTGCTGATGTCCGCGTCGAGGAAGGGCCCTGAGCAGCCGAAGCCCTGCCGGCGGCGGGAAGACAAGGCGCGCTATCTCTTTGAGGGCCGCGACCCGAACCGCTTCGTGGAAGAGCGGCTGGATCGTGATGGGAGGCGTTGCTTCTACTCGCCAACTGGCGTGCAGAGTTCAATGAGACAGCCATCCGGCGCTCGAACATACGAAACGATCTGCCCCCAGGCTTTCCGGGCAGGCGCACTCAATTCAATGGCGCCTTCCCCTAATGCATGGGCATGGGCTGCTGCAACGTCAAGCGTTACCAAGCCGATTTCCATCCCCAGGGGCGCGATGGATTCACTGGCACGAATATGGCCACCAGGAAAATTCGCATCGCCAAGTTCGTGCGAAGCGAATGAAAGCGTTGTATCTCCAGTTTCAAGTTCTCCATATGATCCTGATTCATGAAGGAAGCGTCGCTTAAACCCAAATGCACGTTCGTAGAAACCAAGGGAAGAAGCTACATCGTCGACATACAGAATCGCGTATCCGAGCTTCATTGTCAAAATCTAAGAATGAGTTTCCACGGATTACCCCAAATGTCTCTCAGTGTCCAAAACTCGGCTTGGGCATACGCCTAACGCTCAAGATCAGAAGCGGGCAGGCGACCATGGCGATAGCCGAATTCCACCGCTCCCGTCTTCTGTATCTTGATGTTATGCGGCCTCCGAGAAGAGCACACCAAATACACCAAAATGCTCAGCTTTATCAAGCCCCCTCCATCGACGAGGCTGAACTATTTGGAGGCTTTGGGTTCCGCCTCGTCGGGTGTGAGCGGGTGGTTCAGGGAGTCCACGAAGCTGCTGATCGAAGGCTGGGGCCGGTAGGTGTTGCCCGCATCAAAGCCCGTGGCGATCACCGTGACGTGGATCTCACCCTCGAGACGCTCATCGACGACGGCGCCGATGATGATGTTGGCGTCGGGATCAACCATGTCGTAGATCACATCGGCGGCGTTGCCCACGTCTTCAAGGGTCATGTCCTTGCCGCCGCAGACGTTGATCACGCAACCCTTGGCGCCGTCGATCCGGCCCGACTCCAGCAACGGGCTGCTCATGGCGGCCTGGGCCGCTTCGGTGGCACGGGAGCGGCCGGAGCCCACGCCGATGCCGAGCAGGGCCGTGCCGGCCATGGTCATCACCGAGCGCACATCGGCGAAGTCGACGTTGACCAGACCAGGCTTGGTGATGATGTCGCTGATGCCCTTCACCCCCTGGCGCAGCACATCGTCGGCAGCGCGGAACGCCTCCTGCAACGGTGCCCCGGCGATGGACTCCCGAAGCCGGTCATTGGGAATCAAGATCAGGGTGTCCACGTGCTCTGCCAGGCGGGCGATACCTTCTTCAGCCTGGCGCTGACGCTTGCGGCCCTCAAAACTGAACGGCTTGGTAACGATCGCCACGGTGAGGGCCCCTACCTCCTTGGCCACCTCCGCAATGATCGACGCGGCCCCGGTGCCCGTGCCCCCTCCCATGCCGACGGCTATGAACAACAGATCGGTACCCTGAAGGGCCTGGGCCAGCTCGGCCCGGGATTCCTCGGCCGCTTTCTGGCCAATTACTGGGTTGCCGCCGGAACCGAGGCCACGGGTGAGTTTCTTGCCCAGCTGCAACCGTTGCTTGGCCGTCGACAGCAGCAGGCCCTTGGCGTCGGTGTTTAGCACCCGATAGCCCACGCCCTGGAGATCGGAGGCAATCATGTGGTTGACCGCGTTGCTGCCGCCCCCGCCCACACCGAAAACTGAGATGCGCGGGTGGTCATCTTGATAGAACTTCCACTCAAGCTCGCCATCGGCAAGCTCGCTATCTGGTTTACGGATTGATTGAAAAGCTGGGCAATCAACATCGATGCGAGTGTCACTTATATGGCCAACAATCTGTTCATTGTTGGCATACCTACCACCGGGCCTCGATCTCAATGCATCAGCATCTAGAAGTGCATTGGTGAAGTCTGCATCTTCTATTATTGCATTTGTTAGTATAGCGCCTTGAAGATCTGCATTTGCAAAAACAGCTCCCTTAAGATTTGCTCCAGTTAAATTAGCTCCTGCTAAATTAGCTCCAGTAAAGTCAGCATATGTGAAATCAGCCTCTGACAAGTCTGCTCCCGACAAGTCTACCTTGGAAAGGTCGGCACCTGCATAATCGCGTTTGATGTCTCTGCCACAGATCTTAGCTAACTCACAAATGCTGTCTGTAGCAGAGTCATTGATAAGTCTGAATAGGTTTTCCAGCTCCATATTGTTATTCATGCACTACCTCTGTCCGACTAATGTAAGGAGAAAGTCTTTTCATCAAAAATCTTAGAAACAGCTCCCGTTCAAGTATAGCAAGTTTGTTGCGACCGAGATCATTGGCCAATAAGCCCTCAGCCTCTAGGATCCCAATGTCACGTTGTCCACGTATGACTAGCTCCCCAGTAACTTTTAATGGGCTCGTTGAGGAGCAAATCGAACCTAGAGGCACTTGCGTCAGCTGACCATAGAGAATAGCATCACTTACGGGCTGTTCAAATCTCCAAACAGGACATTGCTCAGTCCCTCCAGAGGAAATTGTATAAACAGTTTTGGTAGTGCTTTGCTTTGAAGAGGATCGTTTTTTTGCGCCTATACTTAGCCCTTGCTTCGACGCACTAAAACCTGTCGTGGTCTCTGAGTCAAATGTATTATCCACTTCTGATGCATCCTGTATCGGAAGTGGATTGAAAGTGTGTTGTTTCTCAATTGGCATTACTCCGCTTGAAAGTTCTACTGAAAGCGAAACCCTTCTCAGGCCAAACCAAATTGATCCTCCTGGTACCTTCTGGCATTGCTTCCCAAAGCGAATTGAAAGCAAAAGCTCGGGTGTAGATGAGTGAATATCTTGAACCAAGCCCGTTGATTCGAGATGTTGATCACCACTGCTGGCCACATCAATCCTTGGTGCGCATGGAATGCTTACCTTTCCTGCAAGGTGCAGTTTTAGAAAGGCACAATCTGGATACTTGTTCTCCAGCCCTTCGGCTGGATTCACTAGTGGATGCCCTTCAGAGGCAGTAGCACTCACTTTCTGCTTGCATTGTTACAATCAAGATTAGTCCAACTAGACTTTGCTGTCAATATGAGATAAGTAGCCCTTAGGGAGACTCGGGTTAGACTTTGCTGCAAGGGCTCAAGGCAGTCAATCACGACCAAAGGAAACTGACGGCATGAGTCTAGTGAATCGTAGCAAAGGAATCCTTAAACTATAATCTATTTGTGGTGAGTGCGCTGATCCCGCTAAGATGCAATCAGACAAGATAGGTACCATCTCGCGACGTAGCTGTCACGCCACGTCTCCAATCTGACCGCATAACGCTGCCCCTGAGGGGCAGGCAGGAAGCTGAGAGAGGCGTAGCAGGGTGCTGGTGGTGGGCCTGTCTACTCGAGGGGCTTGTTAGGCGCCAAGTGGCTACAGAGCTGACAATAAGAAGCTGCTACTGCCCTCTAAAGTTCGCGCTAGCGCATGATTCGCAGTGTCAATCCACAGTTTGAACTTCTTGCTTGTACCTCTGAAGCTGCTCGACAACAGCACACCGTGAATGGTCCAATTTCTTGTGGCGTAAATCAGATCTGGCAAGTCAAGCAGGTTGAGGTTATTTGAATTGATGGCCTGATGCATCTTTCTTCCTATCCCCATACTTTGCTGATCGGGAACTGTATGCTTGTGGAAGATCAACTCAAGCAACGTCGGATAGGCGCCCACGGTTTGCCATGGGAAATGCTTCACCTTTACCGTGACGCTAAGCAGGCTGTGCAACGTAGTGAGCAATCTTGTCTCTTCTGCGTGGTCCATGGCCGTCTTTTCATACAAGATTCGGAAGCGGTCCAGCTCTGATCTGGTACTTCGCTGCGCAATCAAGTCTGTAATCGTTGGGCGAACGAAAAGGGCGTTGGCTGCCGTCCACATGAACGTGAAGCGAGTTGCTTCATTGACGCTTCCGGCTCGGTCTGAGTTGGTACGTCTTTTCACAGTATAAGTGAGCTCTTTGAGCGCATGAGCCCATCCGGTCCAGTCTGATGCGATTCCGAAGCCCATCAATCGTTCATAGTCGTTAGCCGAAAGTGGCTGCGGACGTTCTCGGCAAATCTTTCCCGATGAATTCTGAAGATCGCGAAAAGTTCTGCCCAATATCGCGAGGTCAAGCATGATGCCTCCAAGTGTGCCTAACGCCAAGATCAGCGGCCCCGGTACGGGGTCCGCTGAATTGAAGTGTTAGGCGATGATTAGCCACTGATCTCCACTTTGCACTTGTTGCACCTATAGAGCTTACGTGCTTTATCAATTTGCTCACCAATCTTGTTTCCTGCTACGCCGCCGGCAGCAGCACCAGCTAATGCTCCCCAGATGCCACCTGTAGTAGCACCAATCACAGTGCCTAAGCCGGGAACGATTGAGCCAATTGCTGCACCAACTGCTGCTCCACTCACTGCGCCGCCAGTACCAGCTATTGCTCCACCAGCAGTGCCGGCTACTGTGCCTACAGCTTCTCCCAAGTTCACCATTACAACGAAATCCTTGCTTTCACAGATTGGGCACTTTGGTTGCTCTGAAGATGGCATGTCATTCCCTACTGATATTTGTGGATGATAGCAGCTTTTCCCGAATCGCCTAACGCTCAGGATCAGAAGCGGGCGATGGCCTTGGCATAGGCGACACCATTCGCTACCGACTTCTGTATCTTGATGTTAGCTGAGCTGATGTAGCTTTCAGTCAAGATCTACTTTTACTTCGACAACGGGGTCTCCCCGTTTTACATAGCTGTCCTTTTCTGAGATATCTTCCCATGTTTTCTCTGTAGTTTTCAATGTCTCGTACTGGGTGACGTACTCAGGAGGCGACAGCAATTGAGCCAATCCCGCTGAGCCTATGCCCACTCCACCAATATTAATACGTGCTTTCTTGTATGTCGACGCTACAGCCAGCTTGGGCTGAACAGAAATGACTTTTATCCTGACCTTGGGCCGGGCCAAAGAGCCAAGAACATCACCGGTGTCAGGATCAACGATATCTTCCCCTTTTGGGTCCAAAACATCAAACAACATTCCCACTTGCACGCCATGATCTGTGCCGACGTTTAGCGCCAACTCACGAGAGTTCAGAACTTGAGCGACTTTTCCACGAATTTGGCTGGTCATTGATTTAACTGAGTTGCCTGAAGGGCGGATAGTTTTTCCTTGAGCTTCGCAACCTCGTCAGGAACAAGATCTTCCCAATCCTCAAGTGTACCAGCAGAAGTTTCGATTTGTTCGTTCACCACGTCTCTCAACCTCTCTAATGCTGTCATTGCCTCAGGGTTCCCGTCAAGTCGCCTCATGATGCTTTCCATAGTTCCGCGTAGCCTGAATAAGCTGGCGTAGAGAGATAAAACCCTTCTAAAGGCACTTCTTGCATGAGGCCTAACGATGTTCATTGCATTTTCTTTGGCCGTTGCACCCCCAAGAAGAAAAGACCCAAGGATTCCAATGCCCAATGAAATTACCTGAAATAGGGCATTTTCAAGGTCAGTCAACCTGACCGGCCCAGATGCCTTTTGGATATAAATAACAGAAACAGCGCACGCGAATACTATTAAAAGAAATCCCGGTACTTTCGCAAGAAGCTTCATGGCGGCAACTTGGATCGCACTGGCAAGTATTTTGGCTGCTTCAGGTAATGGGCACGTCATAGTTCAATCATAACTGTTCAAGACCTATTGATCAATGACCAGACCAGCTAACGCTCAAGATCAGAAGCGGGTAGAGGCTTTGCCCTTGGGGATAGCCTCTGCTCCCGTCTTCTGGATCTTGATGTTAGACCTCTATTGAGCTGGCTCTAAGTCATCTACATCTTCTCCTGCTGCATACTCAGGTCCTAGCACTAGGGAACGCGAAATGAGTCTGTGAACGCGAGAATCAATTACGGCATATAGGTATGCGTCTCGTCCTTGCTGTCCGCCTTGCGCAGGGCGAGAGCCGACTTGGCCTACAATCCCACAGTCCTGCCATCTCTTGATACGGTTCCTAACGTTCTGAGCATCTGTCTTGAAAATCGGCTGCAGATCACTATTGGTAAATTGAAGCTGGTTGATCCTTGAGACCTGCTGCAATACTTGCTTGGGGTAAAGACTGGGAAGTCGCTCTATCACATATTTATCCAGGGCACTCTCTACCGTCGATCCGACAAGAAGGCCATCTGTTCCAGATTCATCGTGCTCACGAATGGTTATATCGAGTATCCGAATCAGCTCTCGAGGAGAATTCATGCTCATCCGTATAATCTCGTTTAGGATTAACCGTTGCCTAAGTTCTTCGGAGCAAAGCTGCGTGAAACTAGTGATTGCGTGTTGCGAGAAAAAAGCCAACCGCTTGTCGACAAGCTCGACCAAAAACCTCTCTGGCCACTGAATCGTCGCGTTGGCGATCTTGTCAATGCGCACCCCTTGTTCATTTGGCCCATACAGCTCCTTCACCTTGTCCCAAAAAAAAACTAACCAGCCGAAATCATCTACTTCGAGCAACTGAGTGGTGCTCATCAGCGGGTAAAGCAGCCTTGCGGTTGACGCGGCGGAGTTGTTAGTTTTAGAAGTTTCATCCACTTTGTCAATCAAAACTACTATGCCATCAAACTCAAATACTTTGGATACGTCAACAAGCTTAGAGAGCAGGGCTCTCGCGTATTCGCTGTTGCTGAGCTGGGCCTTGTTCAGCTTCAGCAGGTCTCTCAGTCCGGGCAACAGTCCGGTCTCGGCTTGTGACGCTCGATTTGCAAGTGCAGTGGAAAGATTCGCGATAAGGTCTGCGAGAGCATCCCACTTCTTTTCGACCCACAGCTTTAATTCAGTTGGCCAAGCTTGATTTAGCAAGCGTAGCGCTTGCTTCGCTGACGTAGCTCGAGTTAATTGTGGGCGATCGAAATAGAATCGCTTGAGAAACTCTACGACAAGCTCAAGTTCATTTGAGGTTAGTCCATCCACGTATATCTCTCTTTCGCTTGGGCCCAGCGCGGAGAGCCACACGAGCAGGCCCTCTAAGACGAGAAAGGCAACTTCTTCCACGAAGCTGCCAACATCTACCTTGTCTAAGCCTGAGCTAAGAATTCGCTGGTAATCATCAAGAACAATGGCAAGCGGTGCAGATTTGCCTTGCTTTCTTCGCTTCCAGCACGCCTTGTAGAAAGCTATTCGTGATGCGCTCTTGCCTGACCCTCGAGCTCCGAAAAGAATGAATGAGTTTGCGGTCTTGCCTCTTGCAAGAATCTCAGAATAGTAAGGGGGCTTGACAAAGTACTGCTCGATATCGGGCTCTTTCTCGGCTACGTAGCTTGAGAAGGGATTGCTTGTAAAACCCAGAGTTCTAAGAAAGCTGCTCATACCCTTGGGGCCTATCGGGGGACATTCTAGAGGTAGGTCTAACGCTCCCACTCAGCCGCGGGAGAGAGCCGATGGCAACCGTAGGTTCCTGGCATTAAGCAGTTGTCTATCCCGTCGGCTGCAGTGGGCTGTTAGGCCTCGCCTCTAATCTGAGCGCAGTAAGTTATGAGCTACTTAAAGCCCGCGTCGAAAGCATGCACCCATCCCTCCGTAGGCGTGCTTGATTGAACTCTAATTCGAAAACGGACAAGTTCTTGATTCCCAATGGGTTCTTTTCGGATCTCTAGTATATTAGCCTTTGTCCCGTTATCCACTCTTGCGATGATGTTGCTGTCATTCCAGCTCCCATACTCATTTGAGACTGCGACGTAGCTTGAGTAAGTGCTTTTTAGGGTGATGACTTCTGCAATGCTTGGCTGTTGCCTCTTGGGAGAAAAGTAAAGTTCACCAAGCTCGGTTGTTATCGCTTTGTTTTCGTTGCTGGTTGCGCTCTCCCATTTACCTCCTGGCGCAAAAACAGCCCTTCCTACGCTGAACATTCCGTCCGTTGGGTCTCCAGGCCTAAATGCAAAGACCATTGCCGCGTCGGCACTTGTCTTGTCAGAAAGCTCGCGGGCTGCTCTTTCCAACGTTCCTATTACTTCTTGTCGAGTTCGGCCTTCTGGAATAACAATTCTCGCAGAGACCCGCTTGGCAGCAGGAATACTGGAATCCTCTGGTGAGCCAACCATTGTATATGACGTATTCTGGCTAGAACATGCGGATAAAGACGCCAGCAGTAGAGATGCGGTCAGCGCGCTCATTCGTACCCACAACGATCTATAGGTGTTCATGCCGTTAAAGCCATCGCTTTTTAGAGTAGCTCGTTCCCAAGGGAGTTCAACGTAGGCCTAACAGTATTTCGGCGGGTCCGGTATCCATCCCACTCGGGGCTCTACAGCCGCCTAAGAAGCTTCTGGATCTGCGGAGCTGATCTTGAAACTCCCTCCAGCGTAGTGCATGTGCGTGATTTGGCTTCAGGATGGTGGGGACGATGGGCGGGTCCGCAAACCAAATGTTCATTTGGCTACAGAAGGTCTCCGGGACTGACCACACCACAGGGTCCACGATTCAGTACATGCGTATAGATCATGGTGGTTTTCACATCGCTGTGGCCCAGTAATTCCTGGATCGTTCGAATATCTTGCCCGCGCTCCAGTAAGTGGGTAGCGAAGGAATGCCGAAACGTGTGACAACTCGCCCGTTTGCAGATCCCGGCACTCAGCACGGCTCTCTTCACCGCCTTCTGGATCAGCGATGGGTCGATGTGGTGCCGGCCCTCAGTTTCTGCCTTCGCATCCTTCCATCGATGAACCTGTGGAAAAACCCATTGCCACACCCACTCTGCTGCCGCGTTCGGGTACTTCCGTCCCAATGCCATCGGCAGAACCACCCTGCCCCAACCCGCCGTCAAGTCGGCCTGATGCAGACGACGCACCGCCTGCAGGTGGTCCCGCAAGGGCTTACCGAGGCTGACGGGGAGAACGGTCACCCTGTCTTTGGCGCCCTTGCCATTGCGAATGATCAGTTGCCTGGACTGGAAGTCAATATCCTGGGCCCGGAGCCGCAACGCTTCCATCAGCCGCAGGCCGCTGCCGTAAAGCAACTTCGCCACGAGCTGCTCAACTCCGTCCAGGCATTCCAGCACCGCCCGCACCTCCGCCACGGTTAGCACCACAGGCAACCGCTTTGGTTGCCGAGCACCTGCCTGTAAAGGAACAGCAGGGCCGACAGCGCCTGGTTCTGCGTGGAGGCACTCACCTGCCCCTCGGTCGCCAGGTGCGACAGAAACGCATTGATTTCGGCCTCGCCCATCTCGCGCGGATGCCTGAGGCCATGGATGCGCAGATAGCGACGCACCCACTGCTCGTAAGTCTGTGTGGTTCGTCGGGCGTAATGCCGCACCTGCAGCTCCTGCCTGAACCGCTCCAGCAACCGTGGGCCCGGCGTCGTAACCATTTCCACTTCAGCCAACTGGCTTCAGTGTTCCCGCCCTCAGGCGATCCGGGCTCAGCCTGCGAGCAAAACGCTCACACCCCCACCGGCTCCCCGGCCTTCTGCTGCTCCGCCAGCACCTTCTCCAGACCCTCGATGTCTTCGTCGGTGATCTTGGTCTGCATCGGGCAGTGCTTCGGCCCGCACATTGAGCAGAACTCGGCCTGCTTGTAGATGTCGGCAGGCAGGGTTTCGTCGTGATACTCGCGGGCGCGCTCGGGATCGAGCGAGAGGTCGAATTGCTTGTTCCAGTCGAAGGCGTAGCGGGCGCGGCTGAGTTCGTCGTCGCGGTCGCGGGCGCCCGGGCGGTGGCGGGCGATGTCGGCGGCGTGGGCGGCGATCTTGTAGGCGATCAGGCCCTCACGCACATCCTCGGCATTGGGCAGGCCCAGGTGCTCCTTCGGGGTCACGTAGCAGAGCATCGCCGTGCCATACCAGCCGGCCATCGCCGCGCCGATCGCGCTGGTGATGTGGTCGTAGCCGGGGGCGATGTCCGTGACCAGTGGACCGAGCACATAGAAAGGCGCCTCGCTGCACTCCTCCATCTGCTTCTTCACATTGAACTCGATCTGATCCATCGGCACATGGCCCGGACCCTCCACCATCACCTGGATGTCGTGCTCCCAGGCGCGGCGGGTGAGCTGGCCCAGCGTTTTGAGCTCCGCCAGCTGGGCGGCATCAGAAGCATCGTGCTGGCAGCCGGGCCGCAGCGAATCGCCCAGCGAGAAGCTGCAGTCGTAGCGCTTGAAGATCTCGATGATGTCGTCGAAGCGCGTGAACAGTGGGTTCTGCTTGTGGTGATACAGCATCCACTGGGCCAGGATGCCACCGCCACGGCTCACGATGCCGGTGAGGCGGCCCTTCACCAGCGGCAGGTGCTCAATCAGCAGGCCGGCGTGGATCGTCTGGTAATCCACCCCCTGCTGGCAGTGCTTCTCGATGATGTGCAGGAAATCATCGGCATCGAGCTTCTCGATCGAGCCGTGCACGCTCTCCAGCGCCTGATACACAGGCACCGTGCCGATCGGCACCGGCGAGGCATTGATGATCGCCGTGCGCACCTCATCAAGGTTCACGCCACCGGTGGAGAGATCCATCACCGTGTCGGCGCCGTACTTCACCGCCAGCCGCAGCTTGGCCACCTCTTCATCGAGGTCGGAAGCATTCGGCGAGGCACCGATGTTGGCGTTCACCTTGCAGCGGCTGGCGATGCCGATCGCCATCGGCTCGAGATTGGTGTGGTTGATGTTGGCCGGGATGATCATGCGGCCCCGAGCCACTTCTTCCATCACCAGCGATTCGGGCAGGTTCTCCCGCCTGGCCACGAAAGCCATCTCTTCGGTGACCACACCCTGACGGGCATAGTGCATCTGCGACACGTTGGCGTGGCCGCGACGCTTCTCAATCCAGGCACTGCGCATGATCGGCTGCTGAGTGACGGGGCCGGACCGAGCGGGCACATCTCCGGCTCCGAACACGGCCGCAACCGAAGGCCACAGCAGAAATCGGGACACTTCCCTGCGCCGGCATGACCCGGATCAGGTTCGGAGGGTGTGATCTCAGCCCACAGCCGAAGACGGCCGGGCACCCCTAGTGACGAGCGAAACCTAGCAACTTTTCAGCTCTGCAGGCCGTTGAGTGCGGCGGCCACCACCCGGTGGTCGGGATCCTGCTGCAACAGCCGCAGCCGCTGGCGGGCCGCATCGCCCCAGCCGCCGGCCACCGGCGGATCCGCCCGGGCAGCTTCCTGGGCCAGCCGACCCAGGATCTCGGCACCGCCCACCCGCACGGTGCCGTCGGCATCGGCGATCGCCATCTCGGCCAGTTCCAGCAGCAGCTCCCTGGCGATCTGCGGCTGCTCAGCCAGGGCCGAGAGGATGCTGCAACGCACCAGCCACTGGTCGTCCCGCGCGAAGCTCTCACGCAGCAGCGGCCAGGCCCGCTCCACGCCGTAGGAAGCCAGGGCATTGGCCGCTTCGGCCCGCACATTGGCATCGCCATCGGCGGCGAGGGCGGCCACCAGGGCCTGCCAGCCGGCCTCATTGCGCTTGATGCCCAGCCCGCTGCAGCTGAGCGAGCGCACGAGGAACGGCTCCTGCTCGAGCCCCAGCAGCAGCAGCGGCACGGCCTGCTCGGCCTCCAGCTGCCGCAGGCCCGCCAGGGCCGGCATGGCGCGCACTGGATCACCCGAGCCGATCGCCTCGCGCAGGGCCGCAAGATCCGCCGGTGGAGTCGGCTCCGGGGATGCCGGTTCGGGAGGGGTGGTGCTCATCACTTCACCCTCCCACAGCCCAGCCGGCTGGAGCCGCCCTCAACCGGGCGGTGGTGACAGCGGCGGCGACCGCAGGGCCTGGGCCAGGGAATGGCGGCGCCGGGAACGCCGCAGCCGGCCGCTGACCACCAGTCCGCAGCCGATCAGCAGGGCCGGAACCGCCTGCAGCCGCTGGCTGCCGTGCCGCACGGTGAAACTGATCGCCGCCAGCACGACCAGCAGGGGCGCCGCCAGGGCCAGCAACGGATGGGTGGTCGGGCGGGCGGCTTTCATCCCCGTCGCCCCATCCAGAGCAGCAGGCTGAGGCTGAGCACCTTCACACCCACCGCCACGCTCCGCTCATCGGGATTGAACGTGCCGTTGTGCAGCGGAGCGCAGCCCTCGGGGCCCGCCACCCCCAGCCTGAACATCGTGCCCGGCGCCGCCGTGAGCAGCTCGGCGAAATCCTCGGCTCCCAGCGATGGCTGCTGGAGCCGTTGCACCTGCGGCCGCCCCAGCAGCGCCAGGGCGGCCTCCTCCACCAGCTCGGTGAGCTCCGGATCGTTGTGCACCGGCGGCGCGATGCAGCGGTAGCGCACCCGCGCCTCGCCGCCGTAGCCCCGGCAGATCGCCTGCACGGTGTCTTCGATCCAGCCCGGCAGTTCGGCGTGCACCTCGGTGTCGAGGCAGCGCACCGTGCCGAGCAGCCGCACATGGTCGGCGATCACATTGAAGGCCTTGCCACCCTCAATCTTGCCGAAGCTCACCACCACCGGCTGCAGCGCATCGAGCCGCCGGCTGATCGCCTCCTGCAGCCCACTCACCACCCGGGCCGCAATCCAGATGGCATCGGTGCTCTGGTGCGGCCGTGCCCCATGGCCCCCCTCACCCAGCACCTCCACCTCCAGCTCACCCGCCGCCGCCGTGAGGCTGCCGCTGCGCACGCCGATGCTGCCCACCGGCAGGCTCGGAAACACATGCACGCCGAACAGGGCCTCAACCCCCTGCATGGCGCCGTCGGCCAGCATCCAGGCCGCCCCCTGGGCGATTTCCTCGGCAGGCTGAAACAACAGCCGCACCCGTGCCGTGAGCTGATCCGCCAGGGGTGCCAGCAGCCGCGCCACCCCCAGGCCGATCGCCGTGTGCAGATCGTGCCCGCAAGCGTGCATCAGCCCCTGGTGGCAGGAGGCGAACGGCAGGCCGGTGCGCTCCTCCACCGGCAGGGCGTCCATGTCGACCCGCAGGGCCACCAGCGGCGCCCCCACCGGGCCCAGCTCGGCCACCACGCCGGTGCGGCCCACCCCTTCACGCACCTCCCAGCCCAGCAGCCGCAGTTCACCGGCCACCAGCGCCGCCGTCTGGTGCTCAGCGCCGCTCAGCTCCGGGTGGGCATGGATGTGGCGCCGCAGACCGATCAGCTCGGGCAGCGCCTGCGCCAGGGCCTGCTCCAGACCCAGGCGCCGCCACAGCTCGGCGGCGCTGACGCTGGCGGTGGCAGGAGTGGGGAAGGCGGCAGGACTCATCAACTGGCCAGATCCAGGAAGGCTTCGAGAGCGTGGACCGGCCCGGGGGGCCAGCGCCGAATCCGCGATAACCATTCTGGCTGCCGGTAGCGGGGATCAAGGCCCGAAGCCGCCGCCCAGTTGCTTTCGGCTTCCCCCAGCGCCCCCCGCTGCCAGAGCAGGGCGGTGAGCCCGGCGCGGGGGTCGGCGAACAACGGATAACGGCGGATCAGATTGCGGAACTCCCGCTCGGCTCCACCCAGATCACCTCGCTCGAAGCGGGCCAGGGCCAGGCTGGAGCGGGCCATCGCGAAGCCGGGCCGGGCCGCCGCGGCCGCCTCGTAGCAACGCTCCGCCGCCGCCCAGTCGCCCCGCGAACCTTCCACATTGCCCAGGTTGTAGAGCGCCGAGGCCTCGGCCGGATCCCGCTCCAGGATCCACTGGTAGTCGGCCGCCGCCCGATCCCACTCAGCCAGGGCCTCCTCGGCCGTGCCCCGGTTCAGGTGCGGATCAACGCTGCCCGGCTCCAGCTCGATCGCCCGGTTCTGGTCGGCGATGGCCGCTTCGGGATGGCCGAGCGCCAGTTGCACGTTGCCCCGGTTGCTCCAGGCCGAGGCGTCGTCGGGGGCCTGCTCCAGCACCCGGTCCCAGAGCGGCAGCGCCTCACCGAACTGCCCGTCACGGCTGGCCGCCAGCGCCTGGTCGAACAGCTGGGGCAGGCTGAGCTGGGTGGCGAGCAGCACGGCCAGCAGCCAGCCCATCAGGCCGCCTCCGGCTCCGGCCAGCCGAGGTGCACTCGCGCCGCGGCCGTGGCCACCCGGCCCCGCGGGGTGCGCAACAGAAAACCAAGTTGCAGCAGGTAGGGCTCCACCACGGTTTCCAGGGTGATCGGATCCTCGCCCAGACCGGCGGCCAGTGTGTCGAGCCCCACCGGACCGCCGCCGTAGCCCGTCAGCAGCAGCTCCAGCAGGCGCCTGTCGCTGGCGTCGAGGCCACGGTCGTCGACCCGGTGCAGGCTGAGCGCTTCAGCCACCAGGGCCGGCCCGATGCGGGGCTCACCGCGCACACTCGCCACATCGCGCACCCGGCGCAGCAGGCGGTTGGCGATCCGCGGCGTGCCGCGGCAACGGCGGGCCACCTCGGCGGCGGCTGCCGCTTCCAGCTCCAGGCTGAGCAGGCCGGCGGCCCGCTCCACAATCGCCTGGAGATCGGCCAGGTCGTAGAACTCCAGCCGCTGGATCAGGCCGAAGCGATCACGCAGCGGTGAGCTCAGCAAGCCGGCCCTGGTGGTGGCCCCCACCAGGGTGAACGGCGCCACCGGCACCGAGCGGGTGCGGGCCGTGCTGCCTCTCCCCACGGTGAGATCGAGGCGGAAATCCTCCATGGCCGGATAGAGCAGTTCCTCGGCCACCCGGTTGAGCCGATGGATTTCATCGATGAACAGCAGCTCATGGGGCTGCAGGTTGATCAGCAGGCCGACGATGTCGCGGGGACGCTCCAGGGCAGGGGCGCTGGTGATCCGGCAGCGCACCCCCAGCTCCTCGGCGATCACCAGCGCCATGGTGGTCTTGCCAAGCCCGGGAGGGCCGTAGAGCAGCACATGGTCGAGCGCCTCGCCACGGTTGCGGGTGGCTTCCACGGCGATGCCGAGCACCTCCTTGAGCTCCCGCTGGCCGATGTAATCAGCCAGCCGTCGGGGCCGCAGGCTGTCTTCCCGGTTGGGCAGCGGCGCCTCGGCCTCGCCCTCCTCGAAGGCCTGGGCAGCGGGATCGACCAGCCGCCCCGCCGGCTTGGCGGGCGGGCGAGGGGGCGGCTGGAGGCCACCCCGCCCGGCTCCGGAGGAAACGATCGCCATGGCCTGAACAGTAGGCAGGCTGGGGCCTGTTTAGGGTCAGCTCAGCGCTGGGGAGGGAGATGGCCAAGGGGGCAGGCAAGAAGGCGGCCAGGGCAGCCCGGGATGCGGCCAACCGGCTGTTGGCCGACAATCGATTCGCGCGCCACCAGTACGAGATCCTCGAAACCATCGAAACCGGCCTCGAACTGGTGGGAACGGAGGTGAAATCGATCCGGGCCGGCAAGGCCAACCTGCGCGACGGCTTCTGCCTGATCCGCGGCGGCGAGCTGCAGCTGCACAACGTCCACATCTCCCCCCACAGCCACGCCAGCGCCTACTACAACCACGAGCCGCTGCGCACCCGCAAGCTGCTGGCCCATCGCCGCGAGATCGACAAGCTGCGCATCGCCCTCGACCAGAAGGGGCTGACCCTGATCCCGCTCAACCTCCACCTCAAGGGGTCGTGGATCAAGCTCACGCTCGGCCTCGCCAAGGGCCGCAAGCTGCACGACAAGCGCCAGGACGAGCGCCGCAAGGACGCCGACCGGGAAGTGCGCTCGGCGATGGCCAGGCTTTGAAGATCGGCTGATCAGCGGCGCTCCTGATCGAGCCGCTGGTTCCTGAGTTCCCGCAGCCGCTGGCCGAGGGCCGGCCCCGCAACAAGTCCCTGGGCGATCAGCTCAGCCGCCGATTCCACCGCCCGCAGCCGCCGCCAGCGCAACAACCAGCGCAACAGGGGCCGCCGGGGCCCCTGGCCGCAGGCCAACGCGAGGGCAACCGCTTCCGGCGAACGGCCCGGGGCCTCCAGCAGGGCGCACCACTGGGAGGGGCTGCGAGGGGGGAGGCTGGGCAGCTGCTGGCGCAGGCTGAGCAGGCCGGCCAGGATCTGCTGATCCTTCTGCGCCAGTTGAAGCCGCTGCGCCAGGGCGAGGGGATCGCCGGCTCCAGCCAGAAAGGCCACCAGCAACGGCAGGCCGAACCGCCTGGCCCAGCGCAGACGCCGGAACAGCTGCGGATCCTGCTGGAGCGCCGGATCGAGCAGGGGGAGGGCACCCCAGGCCTGCAGGGCGCCCAGGGCCGGTTGCCAGGCTTCGCGATCGAACAGCAGCTCGAGCTCCATCCGCAGCCGGGTGCCGAGCGCCGCAGGAACCCGATCGGGGTGGTCGCCGATCCGCCATCCCCATGGCCACTCCTCCAGGGTGGCCCGCAGTTGCGCCTGGCTCTCCGGCGCCAGGCTGAAACCCAGCCGGGCCGCGTAGCGCGCCCCGCGGACGATCCGGGTTGGATCATCCCGCAGGCTGCCGTCATGCAGAAAGCGCAACTGTCGGCGCTCCAGGTCGGCCTGACCGCCATGGGGATCGATCAGGGCGGCTGCCAGGTCGCCACCGGATGGATCCGGTCCCAACGGCAGGGCCATGGCATTGATCGTGAAATCCCGCCTGGACAGGTCGTCCCCCAGCACCCCGAAGCGGACCTGGGGGTTCTCTCCAGGCACTGGATAGTCTTCCCGCCGCGCACTGGCGAGGTCGAGGAACACCGCACCCTGGGGCTGGCGGAGCTGCAGTTCGGCCGTTCCGTAGGCGGCATGCTCCCGGTAGGTGATGACCACCGCCGGGCCGAGGCGGTCCCGCAGCCGACGGGCCAGATCAAGCGCGGCCGGCTGAGCCGGATCAGGCGCGGCCAGCTGGCGCCCGGCGCCCGGCGGCGGCGACTCGACCACCAGATCGAAATCAGGCACCCCACGCCAGGGGTCGAGGTGCACCCGGTGCAGCAACAGATCACGCACCGCGCCGCCGACCAGGGCGATCGGCGCGTCAGCGGCCGCCTCCAGCAGCCGCGTGATCAGCTCCGTCGGGATTCCAGCTGGCTGATCGGCGGCGGTCATCGACGGGGCCTTCTCGAGTCCGCAGGTTGAGAATGGCCCCATCCTCCCGGAGTTGTTTCGTGTCCGCGCTCACCCGCTGCCTGATCGAGGAGGCGGCCGCCATCGAGGCCAGCGCCCATCGCCTCGATGCTGCCCAGGTGGAGGCGGCCCTGAGCCTGCTGGATGGCTGCGCCGACAAGCGCGCCAAGCTGGTGATCACCGGTGTGGGCAAGAGCGGCATCGTGGCGCGCAAGACCGCCGCCACCTTCTCCTCGATCGGCCTGATGGCCATCTATCTCAATCCCGTCGATGCCCTGCACGGTGATCTGGGGGTGGTTGGCTCCGAGGATGTGAGCCTGCTGATCTCCAACAGCGGTGAAACCCAGGAATTGATCGGCATCGTTCCCCACCTGCGGCGGCGCGGCACCGCCCGGATCGCCCTGGTCGGCAGGGTCGATTCCAGCCTGGCGAGGGCGTCCGATGTGGTGCTGGATGGATCCGTCGACCGGGAGATCTGCCCCCTCAACCTCGCGCCCACCGCCAGCACCGCCGTGGCGATGGCGATCGGCGATGCCCTGGCGGCGGTCTGGATGGAGCGGCGTGGCATCTCTCCGGCCGATTTCGCCCTCAACCACCCGGCCGGCTCGCTCGGCAGGCAGCTCACCCTCACCACCGCCGACCTGATGGTGCCGGTCAGCCGCCTCGCCCCGCTGACAGCCGACACCCCCCTGGCCCAGGTGATCGCCCACATCACCGCCGATGGTGTCGGCGCCTGCTGGGTGGCCCACCCGGAGAATGCCGAACGGCTCGGCGGGATCATCACCGATGGCGACCTGCGCCGCGCCCTGGTGAGCCGCAGCCCGGATGGCTGGAATCAGCTCAGGGCGGTGGATCTGATGACCGCCGATCCGGTCACGATTACGGAGGGCACCCTGGCCATCACGGCGCTGGAACGCATGGAGAGCAATCGCCGCAAACCGATCGGTGTGCTGCCGGTCGTCTCCGCAGACCGGCGGATGCTCGGCCTGCTCAGGCTCCATGACCTGGTCCAGGCGGGGCTGACCCGTCCGGGCTCAGCCTGATTGCATCCCGCTGGCCAGCTGCCGTGCCTGCTGCAGCTGCTGGGGCGTGTCCACCGACAGGGCTTCCCCCTCCACCACGAAGGTGTCGATGCCGATGCCCGCCTCCAGCAGGCGCAGCTGCTCCAGCTTCTCGGTGATCTCCAGGGGAGAACTGGGCAGATCGCTCCACCGGAGCAGCACATCGGCCCGATAGCCATAGATTCCCACGTGTCCCCAATAGGGCGCCTGGGCATGCCAATCGCAGGGATCGACACCACGGACGTGGGGCAGCGCGGACCGGGAGAAATAGAGCGCCCGTCCATCCGCCGCCACCAGGGTCTTCACCACATCCGGATCGTGAATCCTGTCGGCCCCAAGCCGGTAGATGGGGGTCATCACCGCCGGGATCGGCTGCCGTCGCTCGAACTCGATCGCCATGGCATCGATCACGCCTGGATCGATGAACGGCTGATCCCCCTGCACATTGATGATCACGGTGTCGCTGGCGGCCGAGGCCGAGATCGCCAGGAGGCGCTCCGCCACCGAAGCGATCCGCTCACTGCCCGAGCTGCAGGCGGCACTGGTGGCGAGGGCGGTGACCCCCCAGCCGGTGGCGGCCGCGATCAGCTCCTCACTGTCGGTGCACAACACCACCGCTGCGGGGCAGCGGGCCTGGCAACAGCGCTCCAGCACCCTCTGCAGCATCGGCTTGCCGCCGATCTCGGCCATCACCTTGCCGGGCAACCGGGTCGATGCGAGACGGGCCGGCACCGCCACCACGAACCGCATGCTCTGTTGATCGGTCTGCAGGCTGAGCCTATCGCCGGGGCCCGTTGCGTCCCCGGTCTGGCTCAGCCCTGCTGAGCAGCTGGCCGATGGGACGCATCCACAGACTCAGGCAACGGTGGAGCCTGCCCTCCCGGCTGGGCAGGGTGCGCCTGCTCGTGCTGGATGTCGATGGCGTTCTCACCGACGGGGGGCTCTGGTACGGCCCCGAAGGTGAGCTGACCAAACGTTTCGATGTCAGGGATGGCCTCGGCATCAAGCTGCTGCAACGGGCCGGCCTCGAGGTGGCCTTTCTCAGCGGCGGCGGCGGTGGTGCCACCGAGCGCAGGGCCGAGCAGCTGGGGATCCGGCACTGCCTGGTGGGGGTCGGCGACAAACCCACCGCCCTTTCAGAGCTGCAGCGGCAACTCAACCAGACACCGGAGCACACCGCCTTCATCGGGGATGACTTCAACGATCTGGCCGTCAGGCCCCGGGTCGGGTTGCTGGTGGCCACCGCCGATGCGGCAGCGGGCCTGCGCCGCCAGGCCGACCTGGTGCTCAGGAGCAGGGGAGGACAGGGAGCCGTGCGGGAGCTGGCCGAGCGCCTGCTGCGCGGCACCCCGCTCTGGCAGGAGATCAATGGCGCAGGCTGGCGGCAGCGCAACGACTAGCGCCAGCGGTCCTCTGCAGCGGTCAGTTCCAGAGGCTGTGGGCGTCATCCCTGGCGGCAAACCATTCGGCTGCCAGATCACCGCCCATGGTGCGGTTCTCCCGGAACCAGGGCCCACCCAGGGTCCAGTGCAGGAGCCCTGGAGCATCGCCCCTCGCGCCGGTGGCAGGGGGGGGTTGAACACCCACCAGATGATTCCATCGGTCGGGAACAAAGCCGATCTCGTCCTCACTGGCCAACCAGCGGAAACGGTGCAGCTCCAGTCCACTGGCGCTGTTCACGTAATCGGGCGTGAGGGCCGTGCAGCGGTCGGTGTTCAGCAACATCATCGAACTCCAGTTCTTCTTCTCGTAAACGCTCTGGGTTTCGCCGAGAAACTTCACCGTTTCCTGCGGAACGTGCGCGTGCTTCACGCACATCACCGCATAGGCCCCATCCCTCAGGGCCCACAGCTCGGCGATGTCTCCGCGGCAGAGCATGTCGCAATCCATGAACAGGGCCCAACCCCGATAACCCATCAGGTGAGGCACCAGAAAGCGGCTGAAGGAGAAGGCGGTGCTCTGCCTGGGATCACGGTCGCGCCGGTACAGCCCCTGGGCCTCCAGCTGCGGCGTGACCAGCGGGGTGATCGCCAGCGGGGCCGAACTGCGCTGATAGAGGCTGTCGATCAGCACGTTGGTGGCTGCCCGCTCCCTGGGGTCGTAGCCGATGAAGATGGGGATGGGGCCTGTCATTGCAGGAGATTACCGCTCGCTCCTGACTGCCCTGCCTCTCCCCAACAGGCCCTCCGGCAGGCCTCAGGCTGGAGAGCTCAGGCATGCTGGGCGCAAGTCCGGTTGTGCGGACCGCCGAGACGCCCGCTGCCATGCCCCTCACCCTGATCGCCGGCCCCTGCGTGATCGAAAGCCCGGAGCTGGCCTTCGAGATCGCCGGCAGTGTCAAGACGATGACCGATCGCCTGGGCATCGATTACGTGTTCAAGGCCAGCTTCGACAAGGCGAACCGGAGCTCCGGGCAGGCCTTCCGCGGCCCGGGGGCGGAGGCGGGGCTGGCTGTGCTCGCGGAGGTGAAGCAACGCTTCGGCCTGAAGGTGCTCACCGACATCCACGAAAGCTGGCAGGCGGCCCCGGTCGCCGAAGTGGTGGATGTGCTGCAGATCCCCGCCTTTCTCTGCCGTCAGACCGATCTGCTGCTGGCGGCCGCCGAGGCGGCACAAACCTGGGGACGGACAGTGAATGTCAAGAAGGGACAGTTTCTGGCTCCCTGGGACATGGCCCAGGTGGTGACCAAGCTGCGCGCCGCCGGCCTGGAGAAGCTCTGGCTCACCGAGCGGGGCTCCAGCTTCGGGTACAACACCCTGGTCGTCGACTATCGCGCCCTTCCCCAGCTGCGCGACCTGGGCTGTCCGGTGATCTTCGACGCCACCCATTCCGTTCAGCAACCCGGTGGTCTGGGCAGCAGCACGGGCGGCCAGCGGGAGTTCGTGGCGCCCCTGGCCAGGGCCGCCGTGGCGGTGGGGGTGGATGGCCTGTTCATGGAAGTCCACCCCGATCCGGACAAGGCCCTCAGCGACGGGCCGAACATGGTTCCGCTCCACCGCCTGGAGGCCTTGCTGGAGCAGTTGGTGGCGCTCCACGGCGCTGTCGGCGAGGCACCGGCTCCCTCCAGTTTCTGAGCGCCAGTTTCTGAGCGCCTGCAGTTTCTGAGCGCCTGTTCAGGAAGCAGTTTCAGGCAGAGAAGTTTCAGGCAGGAGATCCTGGTTGCTGATCACGATTGCCAGCTTTGAATGGACTAAATCAGCAGCCCGTTTGAATAGACCAGCCGTTGATTCATGGCACTCACCCCAGGCAGCAGTGGAGCCAGGGCGACCGGCAGCGAACGGGTTGAGAGCCAGGCCCCATCGTAGTGAATGCGGGCGATGCGGGCTGGGTCATGGCGCAGCCGATTACCGGAGAGAACATGGCTGCCGCTGTGCTGACCCGGAGCCAGCATGGCGGAGTGGAAATCCAGCTCCAGCCACCCGCTGATCAGCCGCAAGGCGGCTTCCGGAGCCAGGGCCAGTTCCTCATAGCCAAGCTGGAGAAAAGGGATGCCGCTGCGGCGCAGATGGGCCTCAATCCGTTGATTCTCCCGCCACCAGCGGGCCAGGGCCCTCCACGGGTTGCGACCGGATCGACGACAGGTTGAATGAACCCAGGAACGAAGATCACGCACCAGAAACAACACCCGGATCTGACAATCGCCCAACTCCGGTGGCAGTGGATGGCCCGAGGTCAGTGTCCGGTCGGATTGGAATGAATCCACTACCCAAGACAGCGGCGCCCCGCCACGGCACTGGTGGCGCTCCAGCGAGGAAAGCAATTGCCCCATCTTCCTGGCCAGGGATTGATCATCGTGGCCTGGCAACCACTCGAGCATCGGACCCCAGACAGGGCAATCGACAGCCAGTTCGCCGCAACTGCAACGGCGGGTTTGTCGCAGGCTTCCGACCCCTGTGCGGCGCAACTGCGCTGGCGCCCGCAACTCCTCACCGGGGGCAGGCACGGCCAGCAGGCGGGCCGCCTCACCGAGCCCGACGATCTGCGGATGGGAGCCAAGGGCGAGATCAAGGATGGTGCTGCCGCTGTGGCCGAGGCCTCGAATCAGCAACAGGTTGGGCAAGACAGGGCCTGGCTGAATCGCTGATTTTAGGGCTGCCGGCTGATCGGCCACCCTCCTCACGCCGCACCCTTCTGCCGATCACAGGTCCGCAGACCGAAGGACCGGGGCCGCACACCGGGATCCGGATCCAGCACCACGAACGTGCTGGAAGGCGAAGATTGCCGGGGTTCCCAGCAGCTGGCCTGAGGGTGGGAGGCGAGCAGGGGCCGGATCAATTTCTGCTCTCCATGCAGGCCAACGAATGGCAGCCGCGCCGTGGCCAGGCTGTCTGGCTGATCCAGGTCGATGCGGATCATCTTGATGGCATCGAAATAGGGCCTGAGCCGGTTCTGCTTCGCAGACACACTGGAGCAGCCGCTGTGGCACAGGTCTGTTGAGCGGAGAAAACCGGCCAGCTGCTTGTAGTTCTCCTGGGGATGGATCTTGGCCGCCAGAACCTCCTGGGCGTGCCAGAGATGCATCGAGAGCACCACCACCAGCACCAGCACAGTCGCATGCCTGGCCTGCCTGCTGCCAACGTTGACCAGGGCCTGCCCAGCATCGGCGAGGGCCAGCGCCAGGGCGGGAAGCAGCACAATGAAATAGCGCTCCACCGACAGGGGTTTGACCAGGTCGATCAGGCAGATCAGGCCCACGAACACAGCCATGCCGACGAGCAGCTGAACCGCTTCAGCGGCGTTGGGCTCCTGCCTCAGGGCCTGCTGCAGGGAGGCTGGCCGCTCCTGCCGTTGCTGCCGTGCCATCAGCGCCAGGCTCAGGCCGGCGATCAGAGCCAGGGCCACGCTGAAGGCTGGGAAGACCGCATTGAAAGCCGCCTTGATCACACTGATCACCGGCTCCGACTGAATCCAACCCGCCCGACCGCCACCGCTGCCGAGCAGCCCATGCAGCAGCGGCCAGACGGCAAGCGAGAGCAGCAGAAGCAGTCCATGGCGGCGGCGGCCCAGACACGGTGCCCCTGCGCGGAGATCCAAGGCGATCAGGGTGACGGCATACATCAGGCCGAAGTAATGGGTGAGAGAGAGCAGCAGAAGCGACAGGGCAAAGCCGAGACGAAGTCGGCGCCGTTGCGGCGTGCTGATCGCACCGCCTTGAAGCTGTGATCGCCACAGCAGGGTCATCGTCGCCACTGAAGTCGTGGCGAACAGCAGGGCCCAGCCATAGGGGCGGACCTCCTGGGAATACAGGCTGAACAGCGGGCTGGTGCCCACAAACAGAACGGCGATCAACTGGCGCGTGAAGCCACCGCGGCGGGTGGCCACGGCGATGGCGATCAGGCTCAGCCAGGTCGGAATCAGGCTGAGCAGCCGGGCGGGAATCTCACCGGATCCGAACAGGCCGATCCAGAGTTTCAGCAGAACCAGATGGAGAGGCGGGTGGGTATCGGGAAGGATCCAGGCCTGAAAAAGATCCGCCCATGAATCGGCACTGGCCGCACCGATCGAGAACAGCTCGTCATGCCAGTAGGAGTAAGCCCGAAGCCATCCGCGCGATGCCAGCAGGCCCAGCCCGATCAGGACAGCCAGCAGGATGAAGCCCTTCAGCCCTGGTGAGCCGGCCGGAGCGCCGCTGGCTCCAGGGGTGGGCGCAGGGCGATGGGCCCGCTTCATCGGAAGCGGCGACAACGGCTCATGGCAACGGTTCGATCGGCGCCAGGCGGGGATCGAGGATCTTCGGGCCCATGCCCTCGAACTTCACGGCGATCGAGATCTTCTCACCGCTGCCGAACAGATGGGTGATGTGGCCATCGCCGAAGTTGGCATGGTGAAGGCGGTCCCCGACGGCCCAGAGCTTGCTGGGTGCCCGCCGCCGCACCGCATTGGCCGCCACCGGCAAGCTTTCCTCGCGGTCGACGCGGGTGAGCCGATCCAGCCGCTGCTCACGGCGCAGGGCCGCGCCGCCGCTGCGGGGCAGATCGCCCTGCACCAGCTCCGGCGGCAGCTCCGAGAGGAACACCGACGGCACCGCCGGCTCGCGCATGCCGCCCCACAGCCGCCGCTCGCTGGCGTGGGAGAGGAACAGGCGCTCCTTGGCGCGGGTGATGCCCACATAGCAGAGGCGCCGCTCCTCCTCCAGGGCGGCGGGATCCTCCAGCGAGCGGTAGCTCGGGAAGAGGCCCTGCTCCAGGCCCACCATGCACACCACGGGAAACTCCAGGCCCTTGCTGGCGTGCAGGGTCATCAGGGTGACCCGGTCCTGCTCGGTGTCCTTGCTGTCGGCGTCGCTGGCCAGGGCGGCGGAGGCCAGGAAACCCTCCAGCGAGCCCTCCTCGTTTTCCTCCTGGTATTGCAGGGCCGCGTTCACCAGCTCCTGCAGGTTGCGGCGGCGTTCCTCCGCCTCATCGGTGCCCTCGGTGATCAGCTCGGCCAGGTAGCCGCTCTGCTCCATCACCCGCTGCACCAGCTCCGATGGGGGGGCGTCCTGGATGCGGCGGCCCAGGTCGGCGATCAGCTCGGCGAACTGCAGCAGACCCTTTGCCGAGCGGCCCGCCAGCGAGCGCACCGCCTCGGCATCGTTCACCACCTCCCAGAGCGGCAGGCCCAGCTGGGCTGCGGCATCGGTGAGGCGCTGCACGGTGGTCTTGCCGATGCCGCGGCGCGGCACGTTCAGCACCCGCAACAGGCTGACCGTGTCGGCCGGATTGACCAGCAGCCGCAGGTAGGCGAGCACGTCCTTGATCTCGCGCCGGTCGTAGAAGCGCAGGCCTCCCACCACGATGTAGGGGATGCCCCAACGCACCAGCGATTCCTCCATCGCCCGGCTCTGGGCATTGGTGCGATAGAGAACGGCCATGCCGCCCCAGCGCAGCTCCGGGTTAGCCGCTTCCAGCATCCGCAGGCGATGCACCACCGCCTCGGCTTCGGCGATCTCGTCGTCGCAGTGGGTCACCGTGATCGGCTCCCCCTCGCCGCGGGTGGCCCGCAGCACCTTGTCGATCCGCTCGGTGTTGTGGGCGATCAGGGCGTTGGCGGCCCCCAGGATCGTGGCGGTGGAGCGGTAGTTCTCCTCCAGCTTCACCATCGTGCGGGTGGCCTCATCGCTGGCCCGATCGCCGAAATCGTCCTGGAAGCCCATCAGGATCGTGAAATCAGCGGCGCGGAAGCTGTAGATGCTCTGATCGGCATCCCCCACCACGAACACGGAGCGATCGCCCCAGTCGTCGAACTGCTCCGGCTCGGCGCCGCCGGTCACCAGCAGCTTGATCAGGTCGTACTGGGTGCGGTTGGTGTCCTGGTATTCATCCACCAGCACATGGCGGAAGCGGCCGTGCCAGTAGCGGCGCACCTGCTCGTTGCTCTGCAGCAGCTGCACGGGCAGCAGCAGCAGGTCGTCGAAGTCGAGGGCGTTGTTGGCCGCCAGGGCGCGGCGGTAGCGGCGGTAGGCGTCGGCCACCTGCTTGCCCCGCTGCCCGGGCTGCTCCTGCTCCAGCTGCTCGGGCAGCCAGCCCTGGTTCTTGGCGTTGCTGATCGCCCAGCGCACCTTCTTGGGCTCGAAACGCTTGGGATCAAGCCCCAGCTCCTGGGTGACGATCTCCTTGACCAGGGTCTGGGCGTCGGATTCGTCGTAGATCGAGAACTGGCGGGTCCAGGTGAGCCCATCCGGGTCCCTGTACTTGTCGATGTCGAAGCGCAGCAACCTGGCGAACAGGGCGTGGAAGGTGCCGATCCACAGCTCCTTGATCACCTCCTGGTAGATGCGGCTGCGCAGCTGGCGCTGCTGCTGGGCGCTCAGGGTGCCCAGCGGCTGGCCGAACTGACTCTGGGCGAGCTTCTGGGCCAGCAGCAGCTCCAGCCGCTCCTTCATCTCCCGCGCCGCCTTGTTGGTGAAGGTGACGGCCAGCAGCTGAGCGGGGTCAACGCCGTGGTGGCCGATCAGGTGGGCGATCCGGTGGGTGAGGGCGCGGGTCTTGCCACTCCCCGCTCCCGCCACCACCAGCATCGGGCCGTTGTGGTGATCCACCGCCCGGCGCTGGGCGTCATTGAGGCCGGCAAGGAAACTCATCAGCCCGTGAATCTATCCCATCGAGCAGCGCAACCTGACCCTGGATCACTGTCAGAACGGGCAGAGACGTCGTTGCTGAGCGGCTGGAATGCGGGCCCCGAAAATGTTTCAACCAATCAATGAATAGGCCCGAAAAGAATACTTGAAATCGTCCTTCTGACCTGTCTCACTCCAGCACATTCCGGCCAATACTGGTCAGGGCTCTCCATCTGCAAGGCCCTGATCTGCCCTCCGCTCGATCACAACCGCAGTCACCAAGTCCTGCAACGCTCTCCAGTGATGCGCCTGGGTGAAGCCCTTCAGGACCCTCTTCCGGCCGGCCTGGCCCAGGCTTGCCGCCAGGGTGGGATCTGCGGCCAGCCGGCTGATCGCCGCCGCCATCGCCTGCCAGTTCCCCTCCACCACCAGCAGCCCGGTCTCCCCATCAACCACCACGTCCGGAATGCCGGCATGCCAGGTGGCCACCACCGGCAGGCCGCTGAGCTGGGCTTCCATCACCGCCACCGGGGAGCCTTCCTGATCACCATCGGGAGCCGTGAGCGAATGCTGCAGAAAGCCTCGGCTGCCACGCATCAGCTGGGCGATCTCGGCAGGGGGCAGAAGCCCTGCAAAACGCACCCGCCCGGCCAGACCGAGCTGGCTGGCCCGTTGACGTGCCTCGGCGAGCAGGGGGCCATCCCCCACCATCACCAGCTCCAGCTCAGGGCAGCTCCTGGCCGCCTGGGCAAAGGCCTGAAGGGTGAGCAGGGGCCCCTTTTTGGCCACAAAGCGGCCGACACAGAGAAAGCGCGGTGGCGCCGCCGCCGGGGCGGCGCCGTGGAAGAGGTCTGGATTGGCCCCTGAGGGGCTCACCAGCACCCGCAGGGAAGGTTCGCGGGCTGCGGCCAGACCGAGCACTGTGTCGCGCATCAGCCCCGACTTGACCACAACCGCGCTGGCGAGCGCCAGCAGCCGCCGGTACGGAACCCGCAACTGAACCAGGTAGCGGTGAGCGGAGGCATCGGCTCCGCGGAAATGGACGATCAGGGGAAGACCGGTGGCCGGCACCAGCTCCATCACCTGCACCGCATGGAAGCCGAATTCGACGAGCACCAGGTCGGGCCGCTCGACCCGGCAGATCCGGATCATCAGCTGCGACGGCAGCCAGCTGCCGAGCCGCTGCACAGCCAGCCCCAGCGCCTGCGGCAGGCTGGGCGCCAGCCTGAAACAGAGCTTGCTGAACAGGATCGACAACCCATAGGCGCTGCGCAGCGGTGGACCCCGCCAGGGGATCTCATCCGCGCAGACCACGACCGTGTCGAAGGGCAGGCCGGCGGCATTGGCACGGATGAACGTTTCCGACGGTGCCTTCAGGCTCGGCACCAGCAGCAGGAGCCGCTCAGCCATCCCGTTCCGGCGAAACGGCCGGCAGGTTCAGTGCCGATCGCCAGAGGGGTTCGATCACCTGCCAGTCCTGCGCTGCCAGCCGCTCACGGCCCGCCCGACCCAGGCGCTCGCAGTGCCCGGGATCGGCCAGCAGGGCTTCCATCGCTGCGGCCAGGGCCCTGGGGTTCTCCACCGGCACCACCAGTCCGGTGTGGCCGTGCTCCACCAGCTCAAGCGGCCCTGGCGACGCATCGGTCACGATCGCTGTCAACCCACTCGCCATCGCCTCCAGCAGGGCGTTGGGCATTCCTTCGAAACGGGAGGGCAGCACGAAGATCCGGGCCCGCCGGCAGTAGGGCATCACATCAGCCTGAAATCCTTCGAAGCGGATCCAGGCCTCGATCCCCAGCTGGCGGGCCTGGCTTTCCAGGGCCGGCCGCTGGGGACCATCCCCCACGATCACCAGCCTCCAGCCGATCGGCCTGGCTGCCATCAGGGCCACGGCCTCCAGCAACACATCCAGGCCCTTCTGATGAACCAACCGGGCCACGGCCAGGCAGTCCGCAGAGCGCTGACCGTTGGCGTTGGCGTTGGTGTTGGCGTTGGCGTTGGCGGGGGATTCAGCAGCCAGACCGATCCCCGGCGGCAGGGGGTTGGGCAGCAGGCGGGCCTGGGGCATGGCCAGGTCGTCGGCAAGGGTTCTCAGCACTCCCCGGGTGTTCGCGGTGAGGGCATCGGCCCGCCTGTAGAGCAGAAGCCGCAGCCGCTGCCAGGGAAAACCGAGGGTCTGGAGGCGGGGGTCGTTGCGCTCGGACACTGCCAGGTGGAGGGGCAGGTCCCAGCTGGCCTGGGCGGCCAGCATGTTGGTCTTGGTGAGCAGGGCCAGCAGCCGCGGCGGTTGCTCCGCCACCAGCAGTTGCCGCAGCAGGGAGGCCTGGGGACCACCCACGCCGCGCAGCAGCCAACGGATCAGTGCGGCGCCCCGGGGGGGACGCAGCTGCCGCAGCCAGGGCCAGAGGGTGATCAGCAGAAACCAGGAGGCCAGGCGCGGCAGCCACAGCCTGAGGAAGCGGCGACTGCGGGCCAGCAGGGAGCGGTCCCACCAGTCGCCGCGCTGGGCTGCCTTGACGGCTTCGCCCAGATCAAGCAGGCGCACCCCGGCAGGCACGCTGTGGACCTGGGTCTTGTCGGGCAGCAGGCTGACGACGGTGATCCGATATCCCAGCGCAGCGAAATGGGCGGCGGCGAGCATCGCCACCTTCTGCGCACCTCCCGCACCGAGATGGGGCACCACGATCCAGAGGTCATCAGCCATCAAGGGCCTCGATGAACCGCCGGCTGAGGCGCGCGTCACTGAACTGGTCGCGAACCGCCCTGGCCTGCTGAGCGAGGCGCCGGCGCCGATCGGCGTTGCGATGCAGAGCCAGGATGGCGTCTGCCAGAGCCTGATCCGTGGCCGTGGCCGGCAGGAGCAGCCCGTTCTCCCCATCCCGGATCAGATCAGCCGGGCCGGTGCAGCAATCGAAGGCCACGCAGGCACAGCCGGAAGCCATCGCCTCCAGCAGAACGTTGGGGAACCCCTCGTAACGGGAAGGGAGGATGAACATCTGACAGGCGGCATACCAATCGCCGATATTGCCCACCACCCCTGGGAAATGGAGGCGCGCCAGAGCTGAGCTGGTCGGATTCAGCAAGCCCTTGAGAGCGGCCCGCTGATCCAGGCCGTGATAATCGCCCTCCCCCAGCCCGGCGATCACCAGGTGCAGCTGGGGCAGGGCGGGGGCCAGGAGGGCAAAAGCGCGCACCAATCGGTCGAAGCCCTTCTGAAAAGCCTTGGTTCCGACAGCCAGCAGGAATTCAGGCCGGTCAGCGGAGTCCGCCTGGCCACCAGCGGCGGAGCGCTTCAGCAGTGCGGCCGGCTCCACCAGCGGCGCGAACGACGGCAAGGGCCAGACGATCGAATTCGGCAGCAGCAATTGCGGGGTCGCCCTGAGCCGACGCCTGAGCCAGTCACCGGTCTGGGCTGTCTGGACGAGGTGAAGGTCCGCCCATCGATAGGTGAGCCAGCGCAACAGGCGCCAGGGAAGCGAGGGACGCTTGGCGGGGGGATAGTTGCGTTCTGAAACCCAGCAGGCCAGGGGAAGGTTCCTGGCTGCCAGCAGAAGCTTGATGCCGGGAAGAGTGGTCATCCCGATCGCCGTGTCAATCCTGTTCCGAATCAGCCAACGGCGCAGTGCCAGGACACGCCAGGGA
Source organism: Cyanobium sp. ULC082 (assembly GCF_977927535.1). Lineage (NCBI taxonomy): Bacteria > Bacillati > Cyanobacteriota > Cyanophyceae > Synechococcales > Prochlorococcaceae > Cyanobium > Cyanobium sp. ULC082. Next base: position 917,503 of record NZ_OZ376398.1, on the reverse strand, counting down.
AATCCAAGCCAGCCCAGGCGGGCCAGCCAGGCGGCGTCGGGCGACTCCACATGCCGTTCGATGCCCGCCGGAACGGGATAGAAATCTGCCGTCGGCGAACGGTGGGTGAGCAGCAGCGGATCAAGACCGGCCTCAAGGCACCAGACGGCCATTCGCAAAGTGACACGCTCTGCGCCACCTGTCTTGAGAGAATCAATGTAAAAGGCCACCCGCCTGGTCATGGTGGAGCCGTGAGGTAGGGAGCGAACAGGGATCTGATCTTGACCAGAAAGCGCGGCTCGTAGGTGGTCTTGATGATCAACGTGATCAGATGATGAATCTGCTCATCCCGCTTCTCAGTCGGCCAGTCTGAGGCTTCGACAATGGCAACCGCCTGCAGCATCTCCCTGGCAAAACCCCGATGATCTTCCTGGGCGTTGCTCTGATCAAAGATCGGCTCCTGGCAATGATCATGGGCACGACGCAGACGAAGCAAGGCCCGCTGCCAGTTCTCCGCGTCCTGGAGGTACCAGGCCTGCAGAGCATCGATGGCTAGGCAACGTATCAAGTTCCGGGTCAGGCGGTAGGAACTGTCACGATCAATGGCATGGAAATCGAGATGATCCAGCAAGGCCGCCACCCGCGAGCCGACGCTGGCGAAGGAGGAGAACTCTGAGCTGGCCAGGTACAGCCTGGACAGGGCCGTGTACACAGAGACAAGCAACTTGATACGGTTCTCCCGATTGGAGCGCTGACAGCTGAACGTCGTTTGATCCGCCGTCAGTGCGTCAACCAGACGCTCAAGATCCCTGGAAACGGATCCGATCCGGGCCGCATCGTCCAGGCTGATGGCCTGGTAAGCGATCACGATCAGGGCATAGGCGCGGTAGTGGGACGGAAGCTTTTCACTGGCGGCGATCAACGGAAACAGGCAGAGGCGCTGATCGATGTCGGCAGGTCGCGTCGAACGCCGGAACAACAGGCGATGCAGGTAGTGGGTGTGGCCGGAATTCAGCCAGAGATCCTCGATCATCCGCACCCCGAAGGGATACTCCTGCCGTGCCATCGCCCCAGGAATGATCGCTGCCAGCACGACGGGATTGCGAGGCCAGCGCTGCTGAAACCGCTTCAGCAGCTGAAAGCCAGCTCCAGCCTGGCCGCAACCTCGCAACAGGCCCGCAGCAGCCACGGTCACCCAGGCCAGGAGCCATTCAGGCAGGTAGGTGCGGATTCGCCTTCTCGCTGGTGCGTTCACGGCCTCTCCCTGCTCCTCGCGATCATCAGCCGTGCCTGAGCGGGGCTGGCCCCGGCAGGCCTTCAGCCAGCGGAGGACTGGGCGGGGCGAGCAGCCAGCACAGTGAGGTGGAAGCCAGAAAACCAATCAGACACTGGTTCACCTGATTCCCGCGATAGATCGTGGTGGCCAGAGCATTCATCAGCAGCAGAGCATTCAGACCAACCACCACCTGAATCCAGCGGCTGGTGGCGATCATGCCGATGGCCCCACCAGCCCCGGACATCCACTGCAGGCGTTGCCGCGACAGGCCGAACAGCACGATCAGAACCAGGATGAAAAACGCCATGATGCCGAGCACTCCAAGCTGGCCACCCATCTGGGCGATCGTGTTGTGGGCATGGCCGAATCCTTCTCCACCCTTGAGATAGCCACACATCTGATCCGCCTTGGGGCCGAAGCCGACTCCATAGAGAAAGCGGTTCCTTCCCATGAACATCAGAGACAACCAGCAGGCCCCAGCCTCGAACCGACCTAAATCGGAGATCTGATTCACCTGGGCATCAGGGGCCAGATAGAACCACCAGAGTCCGACGATCAATCCTGCCGTCGTCAGACTGGCAATGGCCAGCCTCAGGGCTTTCGTCGAGCCCTGCCAGATGCGGGGCGTCAACCAGCCAAGCAGGAGTGCCACTGGCGGTGCCAACTGGGCCAGCCGCGAGTCAGTGCTTAAGCACATCGCGTAACCGATCAGAGCCATGCCGAGGCCATAAAGACGGGCCAGACGCGTTGAGCTCAGCAAGAAAAAAGATGTGGCGCTGAGGGTGACGAACAGCAAGATCGTCGCAAAGCGATTGATTCCACCATGGCCATTCAAACTGAACTCATAGATATCCCGAACCACCGTGGAGGTCCAACTGAGCGTGGCGGGATGCATCCAAACCAGGTTGATGGCCAACAGAACGGCAGTGAGGGCGAGCCAGCCGAAGGAAATCCGCCATTGCCGCCAGCTCTGACGCGCACCAATCACCAGGCCGATCGCGATGACCAGGAAGTCGGTGGGGCCATGCAGATCCTCACGCAGAACAATCACACGGGTGTTGACCAGCAGCAGAGCCAGGAAAACCGCCTCAAATGGAGGCTGCGATGGCTGCTGACGATGCTGCGCAACCATCGGAATGATCAACCGGATCGCCATCCAGATCACCATCAGACCAAGGGCGGTCTTGCTCTGATCGCGGTAGGAATGGAGAACAATGATCAGGGGGAGAAGCCCGTCATAGATCTGAATCGAGCCAAGCCACAGCAGGAGCCTGGAGATGGGCTGAGTTGGCAGAAGGGAGATCCTGGTCAAGGCAAGATCCATCCTTGCTGCCGCATCCCCGTCGCCAGAATGCTGAGCATGGCCAAGGTGCGGCCGTGATACGTGTGCTGGGCTGCGGTATCAAGGCGGAGCTGCAGATCGGGGCCTTTCCCATCCAGGCAACTCTGCAGGGCCTGGCGAAAAGTGCTCACAGTCGGCTCACAAAGCAACGCGCACGTTCGATAATCCCGGAGGGAATCAATCGCCGAAGCCACCACAGGCAAACCCGCTCCAAGGTACTCAAAGAACTTCATTGGAAACATGGAATGGGTGTAGCGGTTGAAGCGGAGTGGCAGCAGGCCAACATCCAAGCCTTTCATGTAAGCCGGTAGGATCGGGTAAGGCTTGGCGCCGAGCCAATACACATTTCTGCAACAACGCAGCCTGGAAAGATCCGTGCCAGGGTCACCTTCGCCCACCGGCCCGATCATCACATAGGACCACTCAGGGGTTTGATCCGCCAGCTCGGCGAGCAGGTCGAGATCAAGCTTGTAACCGCTGATCGCGCCGACAAAACCGATGCGTGGCATTGGGATGGCCACGAGATCATCGGGTATGGCCAGACCAGGATCAAGCGCACTGGCAAAGTGGCTGTGATCAGCTACGTTCGGGAAGAAATGGGTGTTCTGATTATACTGAATTCGGCTTTCCAGCAAGGCTGGAGACGTCACAAAAACAAGGTCTGCCGCACGACAGAGCTGCTCCTCCCAGAACGAGAGATCGGCTGCATCCATATCCGGCTGGGCCTGGATCTCATCCACACAGTGGTAGATCAAGGTCCTATAGGGATGGGGCAGACCATAGGCAATCGTTTTCGGGTTGTAGGTCCACAACCAATCAGGCCGCAGCTTCAAGCAGCGGCGTGAACTGGCCAGGCCAAGCAGCAGCAGCAGTCGGTTGATCTGCCTGGCCAGTGCTCCGCGAACCCCGGGCAGAACCAACGGCGACCAGACCCAGAGGTTGGGCCTGACCAGCCGAGGTGGCCTCAGGGACCTCAGCAGGCGGCGCCCGATCCTCCTGAAATCCTGAGCTTGCTGCCTTGGAGCACGAAGGCCCAGAGACTCGACATAAAGAACACGGTGGCCAAGACTGGCCAACTCCGAGGCAACATGCTGCTTATTTGTCCAGAGAAGTTGATCCCAATCTGCGGTTGACAGAAGGGTGATATCAGCCATTGTCTAATGATACAAGCTCACGAAATGACTCCGATCTCAACTGCAGCTGCTCATAGTTTCCATGGGCCCTGATCTGACCATCGGCAAACTCGTAGATGCGATCACAATGCCTGACAGTGCTGAGTCGGTGGGCAATCACAATCGTGGTGCAGCGTCTGCCGATCAGCTCAAGAGAATCCAGCACACTGCTCTCTGTCTTGTTGTCAAGAGAACTGGTGGCTTCATCCAGAACAAGGACTTTCGCATCCTTGTAAAAAGCTCTAGCCAGAGCCAGCCTTTGGCGTTGTCCGCCGGATAAACGCAAGCCATTCTCTCCAATCATGGTGTAGAGCCCGTAGGGAAGCTCCGAGACAAACTCATTCAGCTGAGCCGCTTCAAGTGCTTCCCAAACCGCATAATCATTGATGTCTGCATCATCCACACCAAAGGCAACATTCTCCCGAATGCTGGTATCGAGCAGCACGATGGCCTGGGGTACCATCGCACAACAGGCCTGCCAGGCCGGGATCTCCTCATAGGCCAGCTCAATACCGTCGAGCTGGATCGATCCCCTCTGAGGCTTGAACAGGGCAAGCAGAAGATGGGCCGTTGTGGTCTTGCCTCCACCGGTTTTCCCCACCAAAGCAACTCTGGATCCGATCGGAATCGTCAGACTGACACCCTTGATCACCCAATCTTCCGAGCTGGCATACCGGAACCAGACATTCGACAGTTTGATTGTATTTTTCGGCATCACACCAGCCGGCGAGGGGGTACCAGGACTCAGCAGGGTGGCCCGTGATGATTTCAGATCCAGCAATTGCAAGGCATCTGAAATATCAGGAAGGCTGCCGCGAAACCGATTCACCGACCTGAAAATAGACTGAATCGGGGCCGATATCCTCAGTGCCGCGAACATGACGGCAGCGAGGGCAGGTAGCGCCTGCTGAAGTTTGCGATCTTCATCCAGCAGAATAGGGAGAAGACCAATCGCGAAGAGAATGGTGATGCCCGCCGGCTCAATGATATAGCGCGGGATATCTGGTAGCAATTTGGCAATTCTGTCATACCGCTTACCGGTGATTCCGATTGACCAGAACTTGTCAATGAATCGCTGTTCAGCCGCATACAGCTGAACGTCCCTGATCGAGCGGATCGATTCCATCAGAAGGGAATTGATCCTCAGAGCAAACCGTAATTTCTGCTTCGAGGCCAGGCGCAAAGGAGCGATCAAAAGCGCCGATACGGATGAATAAGCAGCCAGAAGAGCCACAAACAGAATGATGGCGATCGGGCCCAATACAACCGCCACACCGATCGTCAAAACCCCAACGGACAGGGAGCTCGAAACAACCGTGAGCAGGGGGAGAATGATGTCGTCTGAAATCTTGCCAAGAATGCGATTCAAACGGGCAAGCAAGTGAGCCGACTTCTGGGTTTGAAAATACTCAAAATCCTGCATCAGGATATTGGCATAGATGCGGTTCCCGTAATCAGCCCAGATCTGCGCACTCAGGTAGCTTTGCAGGGCAGCTGTCAGAAACTTGAGGCCAGTGGATATCCAGATCAACGTGATCAAGATTCCCACAATCCAGAGGGATTGGGATGCCATCCCCCCTCCAAAGAACCAGATCTGTGGGATCCTGTCCTGAAGCTTCACGCCGCTCAGCGCACCAACCAGTCTGGCCAGGAGGCCAACAAAAACAAGATCAAACAGTCCCACCAACAGGGAGACGGAAAGCAGGGCAATCAAGCCTTGCAAACGTTTTCTTGGCAAATAAGATAACAATCGGCCCAGTTGGGCCAGGGTCTGGCTCTGCAACGCCACGGGAAGGCTCAAGCTCACTGAGATGGATGGCTCTGCCTGAGAATCCATCAACCCTATCGGTCACGTTCTAGCTGGGCTCGTCAGACAAGCCAGTCACAGAACCGATCGTCCACGCCAGCGCTGGAAACAGATCGAGAACCGTGTGAGTGCCTGACTGGTGCGCAGCTGCAGCTGCGACGGCTGCCGAAGCGCCGGTGAGCCCGCCAGCAGCCGATCCCAGTGCGCGTCGATGGCCGTCAGGGCCTGCTCCCAGCGACAGAGCGATTCGGCTTCGGACGATTGGGCCAGCAAGACCGCCCGTCTGGCCTCAACGGGCTGCCAGCTGTGGGGCCTGGCCACCGCCGCCGCGATCCGCTCCAGGTCGCCAGCCAGGGTGCCGGCACCGATCTGGTGGCCGACCACACCCGGCTCGATGAAATCGGCCAGGGCATGGTTGAGGCTGCTGAACACCACGCAGCCGCAGGCGATCGCCTCGAGCGGCGGCAACCCGAAGCCCTCGCTCACGCCCCGGCCACGCCAGTAATCGGCGGAGTCGTAGAGAACAACGGCGGCATTGTTGAACAGATCGACCAGGTCGTTGACCCAGCCCTGCTGCACCTCCACCTGCAACCCCCGTTGGCGCAGAGCGGGCACCAGTTGATCAAGCAAATAGGAACTGCTCTTGCGGGCCTGCACGAGCACATCGATCGGTCGTCGCCGGGCCAGGTCGTGGCGGGCGCCGCGCTCCAGCCACTGGCTCTCGAGTGCATTGGGCACCAGAAACAGGGGATTGCGGGGTGCCCGATCCCCCCAGTAGCCCAGGGTGTTGCGGCTCACGGCCAGTACCGGCACCCCGGCAGGCAGGTCAAAGCCATAGCCGCTGCTGTGGGCGTGGTAGGCCACCGGCCGACCCTTCAGCTGGCCCAGCAGCTTCGGCACGTCGAAGCCCCAGCTCACGATCCAGAGGGCCGTGCCCGGCGCCGGCTCATGGCGGAGAAGGTCAGCGAGGAAGGGGCGACCCTCCTCCCGCTGGCGGTAGGTGACCAGTTCGGTGCTGACCAGCTCAGAGGTGAGACGCGCCGTCTGCAGTTCCACCTGCAGGCCACCACAACGGAATCGACCGGTGGTGCCGGGGACCAGAAAGCGGAGCGGACGCAAGCTCAGGCCGCCACCACCTCGGTGCTGCCGGTGCGCTGGCGACGGGTGAGGAAGCCGAACAGCACCTTGCCGATGGCCGCCACCAGATTGCCTTCCAGTTCCTGGAACATGGTCATGTTGAGGTGGAAAGCGTGGTTGGCCTCCGCCACGATCCGATCGGCCGTGGCCTGGTCGATCGGCAACCGGTCGAGGGTTTCGCGGTAGTTGGCCTTGAAGGCCTTCTCATCGGGGATGGCATCGAACTCATAGAACCGCAGCCCATCGTGCTCGCCCAGATTCATCGCTTTCTGGGCGATGTTCTTGAGAATCTGCCCACCGGAGAGATCGCCGATGTAGCGGGTGTAGTGGTGACCCACGAGCAGTTCGGGCGTCTGCTCAGCCACCTGGTGAAGCCGGGCCACGTAGGACTGGGCGCCGGGGGTGGGCTGGATCTGTTGGCGCCAGTCGGCGCCGAAATAGAAGGCCAGATCAGCTTCCAGCGTGGCGCGCCGGTTGAGGGCATCGCTGGCGATCGGCCCCACCACGGGATGGCCTTTGAGCTTACCGATTTCCTCTTCCATCGCGCTGTACACGAAGAAGAGGTCGGCCACCAACCTGCGGTAGCTGGCCTTGTCGACCACTCCCTTCAGGAAGCAGGTGACGAAACCGGTGTTCTCGGCCATCGTGTGGGCCTTTTTGGTGCCTTCTCGCAACTGCGTGGCAAGGGCGACAGCCATTTCGCTGGGAGCCTGGGAGAGAACGCTCAAACTAAGGCTGGCGCTGGGCAAGGGCTGTCTGAAGGTTGCGAAGGGTTACGCGGCCAGCAGGGCGAACAGGTCGCGGCAGACCTGCTGGAGCAGCGCCACCACCTCGGGCTGGGGAAGGTTCGGACCGCTCGCCTGCCAGTCCCCGACGGTGGCAAGCCGCCACTGCTCACCTTGAAAGGTCATGCCACTGATCAGAACCCCCAGCAGGCGTGGTGGCCCCTGGCTGCCCCCCTGGCCGGGCGCTTCGGCCAGGCGCAGCTGGATCAGCAGACTGCGGCACTGCAGCCGGGGGCTCCAGCCGGGAAAGTGAAAGGCCAGATCCACCGACTCCTCCTCGGCGAAACGCCGGGTGTCGGGATCATCGCGCCAGGGGGTGAGATTGGCCCTGGCATCAGGAAACTGACGGCGGAACAGGGCCGCCGCCGAGGCGATGGCCCCGGCCATCTCCGGGCTGCGGGCCAGATCTGCCGCATTCATGGCATTTCCCCTCGGTTTCCCCTGAGCAGAACAGCGGATCGGGCTGAACCTAGGCTCACCCGGCCAACCATGCTGCAGGGTCTCAGCGGCTTCTGCGAGCACTGGTTGTCAGAAAGCCAGGAACCCCCACCCGGAATCTCCTGAACTCCAGCCTCTTCACCCCCGCTTGAACGCCCCGATGGTGATCGCACACGCCGCCTCCTACGACAAGCTCACCCCACCCGAAAACGGCACGGCGATCCGCTTCGAAAACGGCCTGCCGGTGGTGCCCTCCGACCCGATCATCCCCTTCATCCGCGGCGATGGCACCGGCGTGGACATCTGGCCCGCCACCCAGCGGGTGCTGGATGCGGCCGTGGCCAAGGCCTACGGCGGTGAGCGACGCATCGAGTGGTTCAAGGTGTTCGCCGGTGATGAGGCCTGCGAGCTCTACGGCACCTATCAATACCTGCCCCAGGACACGCTCACGGCGATCGAGCAGTTCGGGGTGGCGATCAAGGGACCGCTCACCACACCGATCGGTGGCGGCATCCGTTCACTGAACGTGGCCCTGCGCCAGATCTTCGATCTCTATTGCTGCGTGCGCCCCTGCCGCTACTACGACGGCACCCCCAGCCCCCACAAACGGCCCCAGGACCTCGATGTGGTGGTGTACCGGGAGAACACCGAAGACATTTACATGGGGATCGAATGGGAGGCCACTGATCCTGTCTGCATTGAACTGATCGCCCACCTCAACGACACGGTGATTCCCGCCAACGGCAAGCTGGGAAATCGCCGCATCCCCGAGGGTGCCGGCATCGGCATCAAGCCGGTGAGCAAGGCCGGTACGCAGCGCCATGTGCGCAAAGCCATCCGCCACGCCTTGGCTCTGGAGGGCGCCAAGCGCCACGTGACCCTGGTGCACAAGGGCAACATCATGAAGTTCACCGAAGGGGCCTTCCGTGACTGGGGCTACGAGCTGGCCACCACCGAGTTCCGCGACCAGTGCGTGACCGAGCGGGAAAGCTGGATCCTCGGCAACCTGGAGCGCAACCACGGCCTCAGCGTCGAAGACAACGCCCGCCTGATCGAACCCGGCTACGACAGCCTCACCCCCGAAAAGAAAGCGGCGGTGGATGCGGAAGTGAAAGGGGTGATCGACAGCATCGGCGAGAGCCACGGCTACGGCAAGTGGAAATCAATGGTGCTGGTCGACGACCGCATCGCCGACAGCATCTTCCAGCAGATCCAGACCCGACCCCAGGAATATTCAGTGCTCTGCACCCTCAACCTCAACGGCGACTACATCTCCGATGCCGCCGCCGCGGTGGTGGGGGGCCTGGGCATGGCGCCAGGAGCGAACATCGGCGACAGCGCCGCCATTTTCGAGGCCACCCACGGCACCGCGCCCAAGCACGCGGGCCTCGATCGGATCAACCCGGGCTCGGTGATCCTCAGCGGCGTGATGATGCTGGAGTTCATGGGCTGGCAGGAAGCGGCCGACCTGATCACCGCCGGCCTCAGCGCCGCCGTCGCCAACGGCGAGGTCACCTACGACCTGGCCAGGCTGATGGAACCCCGGGTGGAGCCGGTGAGCTGCTCGGGCTTCGCCGAAGCGGTGGTGCGTCACTTCGGCGGCTGAGGGCCTCTGGCCCGGGCCACGCCCGCAAGGAGAATCGGGCGATGCCTGGATCTCCCCACCAGACCGCTCGCAGAGTCGAGATCGACGGCCTCAGAGCCGTCGCCATCCTTGCCGTCATCGTCAATCACCTGAACGCAGCGCTGCTGCCGAGCGGCTATGTCGGGGTCGACGTTTTTTTCGTGATCTCCGGCTATGTGATCACGCGATCGCTTGAACAAAGGCATCCGGCTGAAAACCGTGGGGCCTTCCTGGCCGCGTTCTACCGCCGGCGCATCCAGCGACTGGTGCCGGCCCTGGCCGCCTGTGTGCTTGTCACAGGCCTGCTGAGCTGCCTGGTGATTCCGGATCCGACGGCCTCCCTCTGGACAGGGCTGCTGGCGCTGGCCGGGGCCTCGAACCTGTTCCTGCACCAGCAGGCGACCGATTACTTCGGCGCCAGTGGCCAGCTCAACTCCTTCACCCAGACCTGGTTTCTGGGAGTTGATTATCAGTTTTATCTGATCTTTCCCCTGGCAGCCTGGCAGCTGGGCCTGGGCCGAGCCGGGGGGGCAGGTCGCAGGCGGTTCAGGCTTGCGATGGCCCTGGTGGCCGCACTGTCGCTGATCCTGTTCCTGCAGATGCGGCAAGTTGATGCTTCCGCCGCCTACTTCCTGACGGGTCCGAGGGTCTGGGAGTTGGCAGCCGGGTGCCTGCTGGGCGCAACCCGGGAGGATCCACAGCTGGATCCAGCCCGCTGGGTGCTTCAAGGCAGGCTGGCCTGGGGGGCCTTTCTGGTGCTGGCCGGCGTCATCCTGGCACCCCAGAACGACAGTGCGATCCCGCTGCTGATCAGCGTGGCGGCGACCTGCGCCCTGATCCAGACCCTGCGGGAGCGATCCCTGCTCGGCCGACTGCTCACCTGCCCGCCGGTGTTGCGCATCGGTCGGATTTCCTATTCGCTCTACCTCTGGCACTGGAGCGTCATCGTCCTCAGTCGCTGGACAATCGGCATCCACGCCTGGAGTGTGCCGTTTCAGCTGCTGCTGATCCTGGGACTGGCCGAGCTGTCCTACCGAACGATCGAAACCCCGTTTGGCTCCAGGCCATGGGCGCCCGGGAACCGGCAGAGCATCCTGATCGGCATCGGCATCAATGCCGCCACCGCCGCCCTGCTGCTGCTGCTGATCAGCGGGGGGCTCTCCCAGCATCTCTATGCCGGCCAGCGGCCGGCCACGTTGTCCGAGGAACGCCAGAAACAGCGCATTGCCGGCACCACCATCACCTCATCGGCCTGTCTGATCGATCGAAACGATGTGCTCGATCCCGTTCAGATCGAGGCGATGGCGAAGACCTGTTCAATCGGGCCCGGGCCCCTCGGCGCAGCCGAAGGGCGAACCCTGTTCGTGGTGGGTGACAGCCATGCCGCTGCCCTGATTCCCCTGGCCGCCGAGCTGCACCGGGAGGGCGCGGGAATCACACTGCTCGCCAAAGCCGGCTGCCCGTTCCCGGCCACCGCCTTCGGCCATCTGGATCCAGGCTGCGAGCGCTTCCAGCAGGAGGTGGCGGCCAGGATTCTCCTCGCCGGCCGGCGGGGGGATGCCGTTCTGATCGCGGGCTATCAGCTGAGTCACCTGGGCAGCGGCCTGCCGGCCAGCCGTGACGGATTCCTGGATCGAAGCGGACAGCCGGTTCAGGGCAGCGAAGCGAAGCTGGCGCTCTACAAAGAGGCGTTGGAGGCTTTTTCGGACAGGGCTGGGGCCTCTGATCTGCGGGTCATCCTGCTCGGAGCCGGTCCGAGGCTGATCGGACGCGACACCTGCCTGCCGGAGTGGTTCCGCCCCGCCCGCTGGAATGAGCTCTGCCTGGAGAGCCTGCGGGAGGACGACCGATCCACCCGGATGATCAACGCTCAACTGAGCCGGAATCTCCCAGGTGATGTGCGCTTCATCGATCCGATGGTGTGGATCTGCCCGAAGGGCTGTTCTCTCGATGGTCTGAAGTGGCAACTGGCCGACGACGACCATCTCACCGCCGCGGCGGTGCGGCGCCTGAAGCAGCCGGTGCTCGAAGCCCTTCTCCAGACGAAGAAAACGCCTGAGCAGGCCCCGGGCCGGGCAGACTGAGCGCCATGCCTTCTCCAGCCGTCGGCCCCAACGCCATGGTCGGCCCCAAACCCATGGGCGGTGCTGCTGTTCCGTTCAGCGCCACCGATCCCTGCATCCACTGCGGCTTCTGCCTGCCGAGCTGTGCCAGCTACCGGGTGCTGGGCACCGAGATGGATTCGCCGCGGGGGCGCATCCACATGCTCAAGGCGATCGAAGCCGGCGAGCTCAGCCTCGATGCCACGGTGGCAGGCCATTTCGAGTCCTGTCTGGGGTGCCTGGCCTGCGTCACCGCCTGCCCCTCGGGCGTGCGCTACGACCAACTGATCGAGGCCACCCGCCCCAAACTCAATGCGGTGGAGTTGCGCAGCCCCTGGCAGCGCAGCCTGCGGGCCCTGCTGTTCCGCCTGCTGCCCTACCCCGGCCGGCTGCGGGCAGTGCTGCAACCCCTGCGGCTCTACGCCGGAACCCCCCTGCAACGCCTGGCCCGGCTCAGTGGTCTCACCCGACTGTTCGGTCCGGAGCTTGAAGCGATGGAGCGACTGCTGCCGCCCCTGGCAACGGAGGCGTTCGCGGATCGCTTCCCGGTGGTGGTGCCCGCCGAAGGGGAACGGCGCCACCGGGTCGGGCTGGTGCTGGGCTGTGTGCAGCGCCTGTTCGACCCGGAGGTGAATGCCGCAGCGGTGCGGCTGCTCTGCGCCAACGGCATCGAAGTGGTGATCCCCCCGGCCCAGAACTGCTGCGGTGCGATGACCCACCACCAGGGCGAACTGGAGCAGACCCGAACCCTCGCCACCAGCCTGATCGAGAGCTTCGATGCGGTGATCGGGGTTGGCAGGGCCGCCGGCCCTGAGCCCCTCGATGCGGTGCTGGTGGCGGCATCGGGCTGCGGCCACACCCTCAAGAAACTCGACGAGATCCTGGCTGGCCAGCCCGCCTGGGCCGCCAGGGCCAGCGCCTTCACCGATCGGGTCGCCGACATTCAGGAGTTCCTCGATCGGGTGGGGCTGAGCGAGCGCTTTCTGGCCAGGCTCAGGCCGCTCGATCACGCCGATGGCACACCGGCCAGCGCCGAACGCCCCCTGCGTCTGGCTTATCACGATGCCTGCCACATGATTCACGGCCAGGGCCTGCGCGATCAACCCCGCCGTCTGCTGCGGCAGATCCCCCACGTGCGGATCCTGGAAGCGGTGGAGGCGGGCGTCTGCTGCGGCAGTGCCGGGATCTACAACCTGGTGCAACCCGACGAAGCGGCCGAACTGGGCCGGATCAAGGCCGCCGATCTCAGCAACACCGGTGCCGACCTGGCGGTCAGCGCCAACATCGGCTGCACGCTGCAGATCCGCCAGCATCTGGAGGGCACCAGCCGTCCGATCCCGGTGCTGCATCCGGTGCAACTGCTGGAGCGCAGTGGCGGCCTTCAGCCAACCACCGTCCTCACGCCGCGATGACCAGCTCCAACCTGAGTCCGATCACCACCCAGCTCGGCCAGCTGGGCCTCGGCCAACAGCCCTGGTGGGTGGAGCAGTGGATGGAGCTGATCAACTCCTACCGCTACAAAAAGCGCCTGGAGCGCGCCTGGGACTATGCCCGCTCCGGCAACGTGCTCTCGATCCGCTTCGAGGGCAGACGGGTTCATGCGCGGGTCCAGGGGACCGAAGCGGAGCCCTACAAGGTGAAGCTGTGGCTCGACACCCTCACCGATGAAGACTGGGGTTTCGTGCTCGAAGCGCTCGGTCAGAAGGCCCGTTGGTCGGCGCAGCTGCTGGCCGGTGTGATGCCCCAGGACATCGAGCGCGCCTTCGCCGCCAGCGGCAAGCGCCTGTTCCCGTTCAAGCTGCAGGAGGTTCGCAGTGAGTGCTCCTGCCCCGACAAGGCCAATCCCTGCAAACACATCAGTGCCGTCTACTTTCTGATGGGGGATCGCTTCAGTGAAGATCCCTTCGTGCTCTTCCAGTTGCGGGGTCGCAGCCGCAGCCAGCTGCTGGCCGACCTGGCGACGGGGCGCCGCGAGCTGCTGGCCAGCCGCGCCGCCGCCGCCCGTGGCGAGGAAGCGGCGGCCGAGCCGGCGCCCCATCCGGTTCACGGCGCGATCACCGATCCGAGCCGCTGGTGGACCTACACAGCCAGCCTCGATCCCGACCTGGTCGTGATCACCCCGGCCATGGAAGGGGAAACCGGGCTGGATGAAGCCGGCGAATTGCCCCTGGCGGCTGAGCCCCGGTTCCCGGAGGCCAACCGGCTGTTCATCAGCCGGCTCAAGGCCCAGGGGATGGCGATGGGTCAGATGGCGATGGCCCAGGCGATGGGTGCCGGGAGCTGAGCCGTTGCCACCGCAGGCCCCCTGGCTGAGTGCCGCTGCGGTTGCACTTGCCGTTGGCTTGCTCGAGTCGCACCGCCGCCACTTCGGCCGGCCCCTGATCGCCTGCCGCGCCACCGACGGACGTCAGCAGGCCCAGGAACTCTTCGTCGCCGCCACCGTGGTGCTGGCCCATGACGGCAGCGCGGACCCCCGCCTGATCTATGCCAATGCCGCCGCCCTTCGCCTCTGGCGCCATCGCTGGAGCTCGATGGTGGGCATGCCGTCGCGGCTGACCGCTGAGCCGGCCGAGCGCCAGGCGCGGGCACGCCAGCTCAACACGGTCCTGCAGCAGGAGTTCATCTCTGGCTACCGGGGCATCCGCATCGACGGCGATGGCCGCCGCTTTCAGATCGAGGGCGCCCGCCTCTGGAACCTGCCCGCTGGCCCCGGCCAGCACCCGGGCGATGCCCCTGGCCAGGCCGCCGCCTTTTCCAGCTGGGCCTGGCTCTGAGGACGGTTCTCCGGCCCTGCTGTCGTGGAGGCCGCCCATGGTGATGAACACCGAACCGAATGGGACGGTTCTTGCCGGATGGAGCAGCAAACAATCCATCCATAGTGAGTGGGTTGGTGAATCCAGCCAGCCTTGATCACCAACTCCGACCTTCTCCTAATCAGAGGGTCTGAATTCAATCCATCCGCCAATCTGTGGAGGACACAACCATGTTGACCCTGCGCCAATCCCCTTACGATCTTTTCGAGCGCCTCGAGCAGCAAGTGCTCAACGCCGAGCGGGTGCCTGCCGCCGAAGTGCACGAAAACGACCAGGCCTACACGATCATTCTTGAACTTCCCGGTGTCGACAAGGAGTCGATCGAGGTCAAAGCCACCGATCGCACCCTGCTGATCAGCGCCCAGCGCCGCAGCCAGCACCCGGCCTCTGCCGCAGCCCAGGACAAGGCCCCCCTGCACAGTGAGTTCCGCTATGGCACCTGGAGCCGCAGCTTCACCTTCCCCGGTGGTCTGCAGCGTGATGCCCTCGAAGCCCACTACCGCGATGGCCTGCTCACCGTCACCGCACCCAAGGCCCAGACACTCACCACCGTGAATGTGAAAGTGGAAAGCTGATCGCATCCGGCCAGAGCTGGGATCAAACGAGAAACGAGATCCGCCCTGGCCTCCGGTCAGGGCTTTTTTCTGTCAGCACGGTTTCGCTCCAGGCAAAGTTTCGCTCCATGCATAGCTTCGCCCCAGGAAAGATTTCGCCCCAGGCAAGGGAGCGCCGAGGCTCTCGTTAGCGTGATCTGGTTGCTTCCAACCTGATTCTGGCCAATCCGTCCCTGCTCGCCAGCTTGTTGCTGCTGCTGCTGGGGGTTCTGCTGGCGCGGTTGTCGGCACGGGCCCTGGGGGGCGCCGGTGTGCCTTCGATCCTGCTGGAGCTGGGGACGGGCTTCCTGATCGGCAATCTGCTGCTGCCATTCGATCGCCTGGGCGGGGTCGGGGGCATTGCCGAGCTGGGGGTGATCAGCCTCTTCTTCCTGGTCGGTCTGGAGACGCGCGGCGACCTGCTGAGTCAGCGCCGTGGCGACATTCTGCGCACCGTGCTGATCAGCAGCCTGGCTCCGCTGTTGTTCTACCTGCCGCTCCAGGCCATCACAGGCGGAGGAAGCGCCAAGGTGCTGCTCTTCCTGGCGGTGGTGGCGGCCACCGGCACCGGTGTCACCCTGCGGGCGCTCGCCAACCTCAAGGCGATGGGCAGCCCCTCTGCCCGCCTGCTGGTTGGGGTCTCGGTGCTCGACGACCTTCCGGCGGTGGGCTTGCTGGCCCTGGCGGCGTCCGTGGGGGCCAGCCAGGGCGCCGCCTCGGCAACCCCTCCGGCGGCGCCGATCTGGATCGTGGTCGCCCTGGCGGCAGCGGCTCTGGGCTATGGGCTGATCCACCGCTGGGTGCGGCGTCATGGCCCGCGGGAGCTGGGTCCCTTCGGCCTGATGGTGCTGATGGTCGGTTGCGCGGCGGCTGGAGAGGCAGCCGGCCTGACCGCCTTTCTCGGCGCCCTGGTGGGAGGGGTGCTGCTGGCTCGCCTCAGCCCGGCCGATGCGGCGGTGGAACGCAATCTCGCGGTGTTCTCGGATGTGTTCGTGCCGCTCTACTTCGTGACGGTGGGCATGCAGGTGAAGCTGGAAACCCTGCTGCAGCCCGAGGCCTGGCGGCTCGGAGCCTTGCTGATCGCGATCGCCGTGATCAGCAAGCTGCTCTGTTACTTCGGAGTCGGCCAGCGGGCCCGCCAGGAGGGCGTGGACCCCTGGGTGGTGGTGTTCGGCCTGATCCCACGAGGGCTGCCGGGGCTGGTGTTCGCCACCAGTGCCCTCAAGATCGGCCTGATCTCCGACCTGGAGTTTTCAGCCCTGGTGATCATGGTGACCAGCACCACCGTGCTCGGCCTGTTGCTGCTGGGGCTGCGGTTGCGCCCTCACTCCACGTCATCGTGGGCGAAGCGGCTGTAGAGGAAATCGAGGGCCTGGTTGCGCAGGCTGTAGTACAGCGGATCCTCCATGATCTCCTCGCGGTTGCGGGGCCGGGGGAACTGGATGTCCATGATTTCGCCGATCTTGGCGGCCGGGCCGTTGGTCATCATCACCAGTCGATCGGCGAGAAACAGAGCCTCATCGATGTCGTGGGTGATCATCAGCACGGTGCAGCGCTGCGTGTTCCAGATCGTGAGCAACTCCTCCTGCAATTCCTCCTTGGTGATCGCATCAAGAGCGCCGAAGGGTTCATCGAGAATCAGCACCTCCGGCCGGATCGCCAGGGCCCGGGCGATCGCCACCCGCTGCTTCATTCCCCCCGAGAGCTGCAGGATCTTCTTGTCGGCCGCATCGGTGAGCCCCACCATCGCCAGGTGCTCCCGGGTGATCTCCTTCTTCTCATGGGCCGGCAGGTCCGGCTTCACCGAATCCACCGCCAGGTAAACGTTTTCGTAGGCGGTGAACCAGGGCAGCAGGGCATAGCCCTGGAACACCACCATGCGATCGGGGCCTGGCTTGGTGATCGTGTTGCCGTGCAGCACCACCCGGCCGTCGCTGGGGGTGGAGAAGCCCGACACCATGTTCAGCAGGGTGGACTTGCCGCAACCGGAGTGGCCGATCACGCACATGAACTCCCCTTCATGGATGCTCAGATCGATGCCATCGAGCACCGGGTAGGGGCCCTTGGCGGTGGGATACACCTTGCTGACGTTCTCGAAGCGCAGGAATGCCTCAGCAGCCGGCGCACGGAGGCCGGGACTGGGTGGCTGGATCAGGGTGGACATGGCTTGGGTGCGGAAGAATGCGGGGGAAGGGCAGGCGGATGTGGTCGGGCCGTCTCAGCCGCGACGTGGTGGCGCCAGGGGGATCTCGGCGATGCTGAAATCCCGCTTGATCACCTGGGCATTGAGGTAGCTGATCGGGTCGTCGGCATCGAAAGGCTGGCCATCGAACAGGGCGATGCCCTGGCGCTGGTAGCTGAGCGCCTCAAGGCCGAGTTCGCGGGCGGCGGTGCTGAACACCCCCACCTGGCAGACCCGCTCCAGGATCTCCACCCAGTTGCGCGGCAGGGGAATGTCACCCCAGCGGGCCATCTGGGTCATCATCCAGAGGTGCTCGGTGCGGCTGGGCCGGTTCAGTCCCTCCCCGAAGAACAGGTGGTGCGGCACCGCCGCCTCGCTCTCCGGTCCGCCCCTCTCCACATCGGCGCTGGCCTCACTGAACCGGATCAGCTCCGGCTTGATGCCCAGGTAGCGGCGATCACTGAGCAGCTCGCTGAGCTCTGCCCAGTGGGCCGGATCGGCGCAGTACTGGCAGGCCTCCAGCAGGGCCTTGGTGAGGGCGATGTGGGTGTTGGGGTAGGTGATCGCCCAGTCTTCGCGTACGCCCAGCACCTTGCCGGGATGGCCGGGCCAGATCGCCAGATCACCGGCCACCGCAATCCCGTGGCCATCGCGGGTGGCCCGATCCAGCCAGGGAGCGCCCACGCAGTAGCCGTCGATGCTGCCGTCCTTGAGGTCGGCGAGCATCTGGGCCGGCGGCAGGGCTTGCAGGTGCACGTCCTTGTCGGGGTCGATGCCGTTGGCCGCCAGCCAGTAGCGCAGCAGCAGGTTGTGCATCGAGGCCTGGTGCACGATCCCCATCGTGTGGGGTTCACGCTCATGGCTTTTGAGATAGGCGCGGTAATCGTCCACCGTGCGCACCCCCTGCTCGGCCAGGCGACGGCCCAGGGTGATGCCGTTGCCGTTGCGGCTGAGGGTGAGGGAGGTCACGATCGGCAAGGGCGTACCGCCATGGCCGCCGGCGGTCATCCAGGTGGGCATGCCAGCCGGCATCAGCGAGGCGTCGAGGGTGCCGTCCACCAGCCCGTCAACGATGCCGCGCCAGGTGGGTTCACGGATCAGCTGCACCTCATCGAGGCCGTGCTTGACGAACAGGCCGTGGGCCTCAGCCACCGCCAGGGGCGCGCTGGCGGCCAGGGGCAGGAAGCCCAGGTCCAGGTTCACCTTCTCGAGGCCGTGGCGGGCCACCGTCTGGTGGGGCCGGGCCCGCCACTGCTTCACGCGCTTCTGACGGTTGAGGAAGTAGATGATCTCGGAGCGCAGGCTGTAGTAACTGGGGTGATGCACCACCTCCAGCCGGGCCCGGGGCCGGGGGATGTCCACCTCAAGGATTCCGCCGATCCCCGAGCCGGGGCCGTTGGTGAGCATCACGATCCGGTCGGAGAGCAGCACCGCCTCGTCGACGTCGTGGGTGACCATCACCGCAGTGAGTTCGTGCTCATTGCAGATCTGCATCAGCTTCTCCTGCAGATTGCCCCGGGTGAGCGCGTCGAGGGCGCCGAAGGGTTCATCGAGCAGCAGCAGCTTGGGGCGGATCGCCAGGGCCCGGGCGATCGCCACCCGCTGGCGCATGCCACCGGAGAGCTGCAGGGGCAGCCGGTCGGCGGCGGGGCCGAGCCCCACCATCTCGATGTGCTCCTGGACGATGGCATTGCGCTCGGCCCTGGGCAGCTCACCCATCACCTCATCAATGGCCAGGCCGATGTTCTCGCGCACCGTGAGCCACGGCAGCAGCGAATAGTTCTGGAACACCACCATCTTGTCGGGGCCGGGGCGCTTCACCGCCTCCCCCTCCAGCAGCACCACGCCTTCGGTTGGCAGATCCAGGCCGGCGATCATGTTGAGCAGGGTGGACTTGCCGCAACCGGAGTGACCGATCAGGGAGATGAACTCCCCTTTATTGATCTCCAGATCGATGCCCTTGAGGGCCAGATAGGTGCCGCCGCCGCGCAGATCGAAACTCTTGTCGATCGCACGGACGTCAACCAGGGATGTCGTCATCGTTGGGGGTTGGCTCTGATCGGCCTGGGGGTAGGGGACAGGAGGGAAGGGAGCAAGCTCTACGCGCTCACTGGCCCGGGGAGATGCGGGTCTGCAGCCAGGCCATCAGGCGATCAAGCACCAGGCCGATCGCGCCGATCCAGATCACGCCGAGCACGATCTCGCCCACGTAGTTCTGCTGATAGGCATCCCAGATGAAGAAGCCGATGCCCAGGGTGCCGGGCATCACGATCTCAGCGGCGATGATCGCCAGCCAGGCCAGACCGATCGAGATGCGCAGGCCCGTGAAGATGTAGGGGAGAGCGGAGGGGATCAGCACCTTGGTGAAGAAGCGCCGGTTCGACATCTGCAGCACCAGGGCCACGTTGCGGTAGTCCTGGGGGATCTGGCGCACGCCTTCAGCGGTGTTGATCAGGATCGGCCAGATCGCCGTGATGAAGATCACGAAGATGGCGGCCGGCTGGTTGTTCTGGAACAGCACCAGGGCGATCGGCACCCAGGCCAGGGGCGCCACCATGCGCAGGAACTGGAAGAGGGGATCGAAGGCGCGGTTGATCGCGGGCTTGAGGCCGATCGTGATCCCCACGGCGATGCCCACCAGGGCAGCGAGGGTGTAACCCTGGGCCACCCGCGACAGGCTGGCCATGGTCTGCCAGAACAGGCCCTTGTCGAGGCCGCCACGGTCATAGAAAGGGTAAAGAATCAGGTTTCGGGTGCGCTCTTCGGTGAACAGGCTCGAAGGAGCAGGCAGGGCGATCAGCTGCAGCGAGGAAAGAATCTGCCAGAGCAACAGGAACCCGCCGATGCCCAGGAGCGGCGGCAGCCAGTTGCCGGAGCTGCGGGCAAGCCATCTCAGGGGACTGCTGGATGCCCCGGGGCGGCGTGATGAGGTGGGAACCATGAAAGGGAGACTCCGAAAAATGAATTCTGGTAACGGGATACGGTCCGGAACGGTTGAGACCGGGGTGTGGACATTAGGTGAGTGGGAGGCTGGCTGGCTATGCGCCTCGCAAAAAAAATCCGGGGGTTGGGAGCCCCCGGAGAAGGATCACTTCAAACTCACTTCTTGATCTTCAGGCTGTCGAGGTAGGCCTGAGGGTTCTCCGGGTCGTAGGTGACGCCGTCGAAGAAGGTTTCCTTGCCGCGGCTGGAGGAGCTGGAGATGTCCGCAGCGGGAAGCCCCAGTTCCTTGGCCGCCGTGATCCAGAGATCTTCGCGAACCACTTTGTCGTTGATCGCCTTGGCCTGATCCACCGTATCCACCACACCTGGATAGAACTTCCAGCGGATCGATTCGAGCAGGAACCAGAGGCTGAGGCTCTTGTAGGGATAGGAGATCACACCGCGATCGCTGGCCCAATAGAGCGGCCCCATCGCCGGATCGGTTTCCGGCTTCATGTCGGCGCCGATCTTGTACTGGCCCTTGAGCGCCTCCTCCAGCACCGGGGCGGGGATGTTGTACCACTTGCGGGAACTGAGGATCGTGGCCACCTCGGCGCGATTCTCGGCCTTGTCCATCCAGATCTGGGCTTCGATCAGCCCCTTGATCAGGGCCACGGTGGCCTTGGGGTGCTTGTCCACCCAATCGGCCCGCACCGCCAGATACTCCTCGGGGTGGGACTTCCAGATCTGGGCGGTGATCGCCGGCAGATAGCCCACCTTGTCTTTGACGATCCGGGAAGGCCAGGGATCGCCGGTGGAGAAGGCCTGCATCGTGCCGTTCTTCATTCCCTGGAGGGTTTCGGTGGCGGGCACCGTCAGCAGCTCCACGTCCTTGTCGGGGTCGACGCCGCCGGCGGCCAGCCAGTAGCGGATCCAGATCTCCTGGTTCGCCTTCGGGAAGGTGTAGGAGGCCTTGAACTTGTTGCCGGTCTTCTTGGCGAAGTCATCGAAGAAGCCTGGTGACGTCTTCTTGAGATCGACGCTGAGGTTGCCATCCTTGACAGCATTGGCTGCGGCAATGCCGTTGCCCTGGCTCATCAGCATCGCCAGCACGTACATCGGCACCTTCTTGCCATCGGAGATCGCGCCTTCGGTGAGCATGTGAGGCATGGGCATCTGCCACTGGCCGCCATCGATGCCGCCGCCGGCGGAACCGAGCACCACGTTGTCGCGGGCGGAGGGCCAGCTGGCCTGCTTGGTGAGGTTCACCTCAAGGCCATGCTTGGCGAAGTAACCCTTCTCAACGGCCACCACCAGGGGCGCAGCCTCGAGAATGGGGATGAAGCCCAGGTTGATGGTTTTGGTCTCAAGCCCCTTGTCGGCGGTGGCCGGCGCCGGTGCGCTGGCGCCGCCACCACCAGAATCAGGTGGGGTGCCCATGCAGCCAGCCAGCAGGGAGGTGCCCAGCATGGCGCTGCCCATCAGGGCGAGAAAACGGCGGCGTCTTGTCATGTTAAAAAATAGGGAGAAAAAGGTGAAGACTTGAACTTTTAGCCTAGGATTGCAGAACTTGAATGAAGCAACGTTCACCAAGGAAGACCCTGAGTTTGATGAACGATTGATGGCCGGAATGGCGGTCCTAGGGATGGAGCATGGGTCACCGTTGCGGCGGTCGAAAGAAGTTAATGGCTGGGCAATGTGATTGGGGGCCCTGATCAGGCAGGATTGCCAATGACACCAATCAGCGCAGCCAATCGTTCCAGCCACAGACCGGGCTGGGGGCTCAGTCTTCGCTCAGGCGCCGTACCCGCTCCGACATCTTTCCCTCCGGATCGACCCCGACAAACGTGGGCGGCAGCCAGACCCTGACCACCAGCAGCACGGCCATCGCCATCAGGAAGGCACACACGGCCAGAATCTGGCGCCAATCGGTTTCGAGCACCCCTTTGACGATCACCTCCCGCAGGGCCGAAACGATGGCGATCTCCACCGACACCCCGATCGACACCCGCTGCTCCTGCAGATAGATGATCAGCAGCCGAAACAGCTCCACCAGAATCAGGATGTAGAGGATGTCGGCCGTGACCTCATGGAACTGGGGTGCGCTAAGCAGTGCCCTGAAGATTGAGCGCAGCTCCAGCACCATCACGCAGAAAAGACCCACGCAGAGGCAGATGGCGATCAGATCCTGAATCGACTCCAGGGTCTGGACAATCTGGACCCGCCTGAACTGCTGGTGCCAGGGAACCGCTGGGGCTGGTGTGACTGGGGTTTCCGTCCTGATGGCTTGGCTCATGGCAACGGGCTCAGGGGAGAAGAAGGGGGAGGCTGGTCAGACCGTCCAGGGCTGGCCATGGATGGGGTTGGGGAGAAGCAGATCAACATCCCTCTTGGCGACGATCAGCCCGCTGGCCTTGAAACGGCTCAGGGCTTTGGTCACGCTCACCCGGGTCATGCCGGTGAGATCAGCCAGAATCCGGTGGGTGAGGTTCATGTCCTGCAGGGACAGCACGGTTCCCTGGCTGCTGATGATTCCGAATCGGGCGCCGATCCAGTGCAGCAGGTGAATCAACCTGGCATCGACAGGACGGAGCCGACCGATCTGGAGCAGGGTGATGGCCTGTTCCATCTGGTTGTTGAGGCAAGCGGCCAGCTCCTCATTCGAAGGGCAGACTTCCTCGACGCTCACCCGGGTGAGGCAAGCCATTTCTGAGGCGCCTCCCTTCTGATGCAGGGGCGCAATCAGATCACCGGGACCAGCCAACCCGATCGTCACAACGTCACCGTCGGCTGTCCAGGTGTTGGCGCGGATGTAGCCATCGGACAATCTCCAGCAGAGATGGGAGGGAAGGATGCTGGATGAATCCAGGGTGAGCTGAAGTTTTTTCACGGAAAGGCTGTTGGTCATGACCCATGACGAGGGAACAACACCTCCAACGTTTGAAGAGATGTCTGGTTGGCTGGGTGATGCCGAACCCTAAGGACTTGAGCCTGGACTCTGGTCAGCCCTGACGACAGGATTTTCAATCCAGGCAATCAGCGCTGGTGATCGGATTCTGCTCTCGTTGTTCCGTCAGTTCGAGAGCATCAGGCGGCATAGATTGCTGATTCGACCGCTGTGGCTGGACGCGTGGCCCCTGGGCTGGGTGACGAACCTTCAGGACTGGGCTGGCAGGTGCGGGGCCGGCCGGTGAGCCTGGCCACCCGCCACGGCAAAGAGAAGGTGATCGCCAGACCCTTCCGCCTGGGTCTGGGGGTGGAGCTGGTGCTCGCCGCCGGCTTCGACACCGACAGCCTCGGCACCTTCAGCGGCGAGCGCCCCCGGCAGGACGATGCCGAAACCACCTGTCGGCTCAAGGCCGAAGCCGGCATGGCGGAAACCGGCCTGGATCTGGGCCTGGCCAGCGAAGGCAGCTTCGGGCCCCATCCGGCGCTCCCCTTCCTGCCACTGGCGATCGAATGGATGACCTGGGTTGATCAGGCGCAAGGCCAGGTGATCACCGAACGGCTGGTGGGTTGTCGCACCAACTTCGACCACTGCACCGCCGACGCCGACACCGATCTGGTTCCATGGCTGGAGCGGATCGGCTTCCCGGCCCATGCCGTGATCGTGCGCCCCCAATGGCCTGGGGCGGAACCGCACCTTTGCAAGGGCATCACCGGCGTTCCCGAGCTGCGCAGAGCCATCATCGCCGCGGCCAGCGCCTCCGCCGACGGCCTGGCGCTGGTCGAAACCGACATGCGCGCCCACCGCAATCCCACCCGGATGGCCGCGATCCGCCGCCTCGCCTTCCGGCTGGTGCGCCGGATCGCCACGCCCTGCCCGGCCTGCGGCGCCCCTGGCTGGGGGAGGGTGGATGTGGTGGCTGGCCTGCCCTGTTCCTGGTGCGATTCGCCCACCGAATGGATCCAGCACGAGATCTTCGGTTGCCCCAGCTGCCCTCACACCGAGCCACGGCCGCGCTCCGACGGACTGAGCCAGGCCGATCCGCAGCACTGCCCGCTGTGCAATCCCTGAACATCACCACCGCGCTGACCGGGCAGGCCCACCACCGAAGACCCGAAACACGAAAATCCCGGCCATGTGGAGTGACACGGCCGGGAAAAGGAACAGTTTAGATCAGACCAGATCAGAACTTGTGATCGCGCAGGGCTTCCACCTGATAGATATAGGTGATGATCGAGTAGTCCGAATAGAACTTGGCTTCAATATCATGGGTGATTTTGTCGGCCAGCTCGCGGGTGCCGGTGAGCACCTCGATTTTCACATTGGAGAGGGTGTGCGACACGCTGGGTTCTCCAGTGGAGCGCACATTGCGGCTTCCTTCACCACCGGCTGAATTCACGGTGTAACCGGTGGCGCCTGCAGCCTTGATCAGCTTGATGAGTTTTTTGGAGAGAATTTCCTCTGCAACGATCACCAGCTTCCAAACTTGTTGACTCATGAACTTAATCTCCAGTTAGTTGTGATGTTGAGATTTTAACGACCGAGCATCATCTCGGCAATGCCAATGAACAGCGGGATGCAGATGGCGATCGCCACTGGCGTGCCGATGGCCGTGGAGGCGCCGATGTAGGCGGAGGGATTCGCCGAGGGAATGCCAGCGCGAAGCGTCGGCGGGCCGGAGATATCCGAGCTCGACGCGGCGATCACCGCCAGGACAACAGCGCCACCGATGCTGAAGCCCGTGATCTTGTGAATGATCAGGCCAACGCCGAAGGCCAGAAAACCATGCACGATGGGCGCAATGAAGGCATAGATGGCAAACCACTGGGCAACCTTGCGCAGCTCATTCATGCGCTGGGCGGCCTCCATCCCCATGATGATCATCAGAATGGCGAGGAAGCCGCGGAACAGAGGGTTGAAGAAGCTCTCGTAGACGGGCTCAGGCTTGGTGAGAATGCCAAGGGCCACGCCCAGAAGCAGCGACGTGACGGCCGAGCTCTGCACGCTTTCCTGGATGATCGGCCAGATTTCGACTTTCTCGGCAGCGTTGCCGGTCTTCTTGCTGATGTAAACGCTGGCCACCACGATCGCCGTCACCAGGGCCGGGATGTCCATGAAGGGATAGAGAGCCGCCGTCCAGGCCTCATAGGGGATCTTGGCGGAATCCAACTGGGGGAGAACGGCCGCGAGCGTGGAGCCACTCACCGCGCCGAACAGACCACCGGTGGCCACGGCGTCAGGCACACTGATTCCTGGCAGTTTCCCCAGGGTGTAACGACCGATGAATACGATCGCGATGCCGATGCCCACAGCCGCGAGCGCCGGAAGAAAGATCTCGGTGGGATTGGAATTGCGAATGGCGATCCCGCCAGTTAAACCGATCTTCATCAGCAGAAAGAAGCTGATGAACTTGTAGATCGAATCTGGAATGGCCAGCTGGCTGCCTAAGGCGGCAACAATGATGCCACCAATCAGAAAGCCAAGCGTTGGAGACTGAAGCTGCTCAAGAAACAGTGTGATGAAATCGGACAAGTCAAATCCTCTTGTTGTTTTGGCGCACCAAATCTGGGAGATCGTAAATGTCAGGGGGTCGTTATTTGGGCAGGCCTTTGCCCGGCCGATGTGGTTCTTCACGCGCAGGCCCGCCCACGGCAGCTGACGCGGCTGTGGTCGCCCAGCCCGGCCGCCGCCGCCGGCCCTGCAGCCCCGAGGCCACGACAGCCGCGCCTATGGCTGCCATCAGATGGCCGAATCGATCCGGCGGCCTCCAGGACACCTCTGGTGCCAGAGAAATCCCGACGGCGTTTCTAGAGTCGGGGTCCTCGCAGACGCCGTCGATGACTGTCGCCACCGCTGCACCCCCCGCCCCGCCCCGCCTTTCCTTGCAATGTGAGGGGATCGGGCCCGACACCACCACGCTCCGCTCGCTCGACTGGGACCGCAGCCGCTTCGACATCGAGTTCGGCCTGCGCAACGGCACCACCTACAACGCCTTCCTGGTGCGGGGTGAGCGCACCGCCCTGATCGACACCAGCCACCTCAAATTCGAAGCCACCTGGCTGCCGCTGCTGGAGCAGCAGATTGATCCGATGGCGATCGATCACCTGATCGTGTCCCACACCGAGCCGGATCACAGCGGCCTGATCGGCCACCTGCTCGACCGCAACCCCGAGATCGAGATCGTGGCCTCGAAGGTGGCGATCGCCTACCTCGCCGACCAGGTGCACCGCCCCTTCCGCAGCCGCGCGGTGAAAAGCGGTGAGGAACTGGATCTGGGCACCAACCCGCAGAGCGGTGTGGCGCACCGTTTCGAGTTCCTCAGTGCCCCGAACCTGCACTGGCCCGACACGATCTTCTCGTTCGACCACGGCACCCGCATCCTTTACACCTGCGATGCCTTCGGCCTCCATTACTGCAGCGATGCGGTCTTCGATGTCGACCCCGGCGCCATCGCCCCGGATTTCCGCTTCTATTACGACTGTCTGATGGGCCCCAACGCCCGCAGCGTGCTGCAGGCGCTCAAGCGCATGGACAGCCTGCCGGAGATCGCCATGATCGCCACCGGCCACGGGCCGCTGCTGCGCGAACACCTGCGCCTCTGGATCGGCGACTATCGCGACTGGAGCAGCCAGCGCAGCGCCGGCGAAACCTATGCGGCGGTCTGTTATGTGAGCCAGTACGGCTTCTGCGACCGGCTCAGCCAGGCGATCGCCCGCGGCATCGGCAAGGCGGAGGCCCAGGTGCAGCTGGTGGATCTGCGCGCCTCCGACCCCCAGGAGCTGGCCGCCCTGGTGGGGGAGGCCAGCGCCGTGGTGGTGCCCACCTGGCCCGCCAACCCCGATGGGGATCTGCAGCAATCGATCGGCACGCTGCTGGCGGCGCTCAAGCCCAAGCAGTGGGTGGCCTGCTACGACGCCTTCGGTGGCAACGATCAACCGATCGACACCGTGGCCAGCCAGCTGCGCGGTCTGGGCCAGAAAGAGGCCTTCGCGCCGCTGCGCATCCGCCAGGTCCCTGATGGCAACGATTACCAGCGTTGCGAGGAGGCCGGCACCGACCTGGGCCAGTTGCTCACCAAGGCGAAAACGATCGCCGCCATGAAGGCCATTGATGCCGATGTGGACAAGGCACTGGGGCGGCTCAGCGGCGGCCTTTATATCGTGACCGCCCGCCAGCAGGAACGCAGCAGCGCCATGGTGGCCAGCTGGGTGAGCCAGGCCAGCTTCGATCCACCGGGCCTCTCGATCGCCGTGGCCAAAGACCGCGCCATCGAAGCGCTGATGCAGGTAGACGATCGCTTTGTGCTCAACATCCTGCGCGAAGACAACTACCAGCCCCTGCTGCGCCATTTTCTCAAGCGTTTCCCCCCCGGCGCCGACCGCTTCGCCAGGGTGCCCACCCTCGATGGGGTCTCCGCCGGTGGCCCGGTGCTCAGCGAAGCGCTCGCCTTCCTGGGCTGCCGCGTGGTGCAGCGCATGGAAACACCCGACCACTGGATCATCTATGCCGCCGTGGAGGAGGGCACGGTGTCCGACACCGAAGCCGCCACGGCCGTTCATCATCGCAAGGTGGGGAACCATTACTGATGGCTGAACGCGTACTCGATCCCACGGCACCGGTCACTGAAGCAAGCGAACGGCGCGTCATCACGCTGCCGATCGAACCGGGCCTGACCTGCCTCCGCTGCCTCAGCCCCAAACGGCTGCGCTTCGAGGTGGAATACGGCCTGGAGCGCGGCACCAGCGCCAATGCCTTCCTGTTCGCCGGTGGCCGCAACACTGCCCAGCGGGAGATCCCGCCGGTGCTGGTGCATCCCCCCGGTGCCTCGTTCACGGCGCCATTCCTGGCCCAGCTTGCTGCCCTGGTGCCTGCGGAGGCGCCACTCAAAGTGGTGCTGGGTCACGTCAACCCCAACCGGGTGGCGCTGCTGCGCGAGCTGACGGCTGGCTGGCCCGCCCTGATGCTGGTGGCCTCCAACACCGGCGCCCGGCTCGTGGAGGAGCTGTGGCAGCAACGCCGGCCCCCTGCTCCGGGCAGCGAAGAGGTGGAGCCGCCGCTGCCCCCCCTGCCGCCGATCGATGTGGTGAAGCAGGAGGTCAGCCGCGAGCTGGCCGCTGGCTTCCGCCTCACCCTGCTGCCCGCTCCCACCCCCCGTTGGCCGGGTGCCCTGATTGCCTTCGAGGAACGCACCGGTCTGCTGATGAGCGGCAAGTTCTTCGCCGCCCATCTCTGCAGCGAGGCCTACGCCGAGGCCAACCGCGGCAGCACCGAGGAAGATCGCCGTCACTACTACGACTGCCTGATGGCGCCGATGGCCCGCCAGGTGGAAACGGTGGTCGAACGGCTCGAGGAACTGGAGATCCGCACGATCGCCCCCGGCCACGGCCCGGCGATCACCGAGAGCTGGCGCAGCCTGCTGGCCGATTACGGCCGCTGGGGGGAAAACCTCGCGAAAACCCGCCTGTCGGTGGCGCTGCTCTACGCCAGCGCCTACGGCAACACCGCCGCCCTCGCCGATGCGATCGCCCAGGGTGTGGCGCGCACGGGCGTGCGGGTGGAGAGCATCAACTGTGAGTTCGCCCCCCCCGACCAGCTGCTCGAAGCGATCCGCAGCTGCGATGCGGTGCTGATCGGCTCACCCACCCTGGGCGGCCACGCCCCCACCCCGATCGTCTCGGCGCTCGGCACCCTGCTGGCCGAAGGCGACCGGGCCAGGCCGGTGGGGGTGTTCGGCAGCTTCGGCTGGAGCGGCGAAGCCATCGATCTCCTCGAAACCAAGCTGCGCGATGGCGGCTTCCGCTTCGCCTTCGAGCCGATCCGGGTGAAGTTCAGCCCCGATCCGCCCACGCTCAAGCGCATGGAGGAAACGGGCACGGCCCTGGGGCGGCAACTGCTCAACCAGCAGAAGCGTCAGCGGCGTGTGGTGGCAGGCGGCCTCAGCGAGAGCCGCAGCAACCCGGCGGTGCTGGCCCTAGGGCGCGTGGTGGGTTCGCTCTGTGTGCTCACCTGCGTGAAGGGGGAGGGTGCCGCGGCCCTCAACGGTGGCATGGTGGCCAGCTGGGTGAGCCAGGCCAGCTTCACGCCGCCCGGCTTCACGGTGGCGGTGGCAAAAGACCGTGCCGTGGAAAGCCTGCTGCACGTGGGCGACCGCTTCGTGCTCAACGTGCTGGCCGAAGGCCGCGAGAGCGGACCGATGAAGCGCTTCCTGCAGCCCTATTCCCCTGGCGCCGACCGGCTGGCGGGCCTGGAGCTGGAACACAGCCCGGCGGGTCAGCCGGTGCTCCCTGAAGCCCTGGCCTGGCTGGAGGCCAGCGTGAGCCAGCGCATGGAGTGTGGCGATCACTGGCTGGTCTATGCCCAGGTGAGCCATGGCGGCCTGCTGGATGGCAGCGGCATCACCGCCGTGCACCAGCGCCGCAGCGGCGCCAATTACTGAGCCGGGCCCAGCTTCCCCTGCTCAGCGAGGCAGGGGAACAGCGGGCAGCGGCGAGCGGGCCTCACGGAAACAGGGCGTCTCGAACAGCTCACGCTGGCTGAGGATCTCCACCTTGGGCGGCACACCCGGCTTGCTTTAGCGCAGCACGAAGATCTGGCCGAACTCCGTCGCACCGATGGGTTTCATCGAGGCCCAGCCCAACCCCCGGGCCAGTTCGGGCATGCGGCGGTGCTCCCAGAACAGCACCACAGTGCCGCCTTCGTAGGTGGGCTGACTCAGGATCTCCTGGCCGTCCAGAAAGGAGTTGTCGCGGGAGGACTGGGCGATCGAGATGTTCACGCCCGTGGCCACCCCGAGGGGAACGGCGCTCTGGTAACTGCGGGCGTTCTTGCTGGATTCCGGGTTGAGGAAGAAGGTGCGGATCTGCGTGGGCGGGCCGAAGCAGGCGGGAATCAGGCGCGCCAGGGTGATGGAGCGCAGAAAGCCATCCACCGAGAGGTTGTAGTTGCCATCCCCGGCGGCCACCTTGTCGCCGTGGCGCAGCAGGATCACCGTGCGCGGAAGGGCCTCGGCAGGGGCGGCGACTGAGGCTTTGAGCACCAGCACCAGAGCGGTCGTAGCGAGGGCCTGCAAGGGCCGATGGGGTGAACCCTTCTGGGTCATGGAAGCCGGTGGATGGATCCAGGCAGGACAGCGGCTGGCGAGAGCAGGCTCCATGCTGGCAGCAGGAGCTGGCGGCATCGCCAAGCCCGGCCACCCTCCTAACTCATACTCACTCCGCTTTAGTGCTAGGTTCGGGATCTTCGGCGCTCCCGTGGCGTCGGCCGATCCGTCACCCACCCATGGACCTTTCCAAGCCCGGCACCCTCGCCAACCTCGAAGCCGCCTTCGGCGGCGAGAGCATGGCCAACCGCAAATACCTCTTCTTCGCCGACGTGGCCAAGCAGCTCGGCAACTCCGAGCTCGCCAAACTCTTCCGCGACACCGCCGCCCAGGAAACCGAACACGCCTTCGCCCATTTCCGACTGCTGCACCCCGAGCTGGTGGTGGCCGACCCCAGCGCCCTCTCCGAGGCCGAAAAGCAGAGCGTTCTGGCGCGCTGCCTGGCGCTGGCGATCGAAGGCGAAACCTACGAGTACACCACCATGTACCCCGAGTTCGCCGCCCAGGCCCACGCTGACCGCGATGGCGACGCCGAGGCCGAATTCAACGAGCAGATCACCGAATCCGAGCAGCACGCCGGCCTCTTCCACAAGGCAGCCAGCAACTTCGGCCTGCTCACGCCGATCGAGCACCACCACGCCGATCGCTACTCAATCGCCCTCGAAGCGCTCCAGGGCAAAGGCACGGCCGGCGAGGCCGCCGAGCCCGTGGCCGGCAAGTGGATCTGCAAGGTGTGCTCGATGATCTATGACCCGGCTCTGGGTGATCCCGACTCAGGCATCGTCGCCGGAACCCCCTTCGAAGCCATCCCTGGCGACTGGGTCTGCCCGCTCTGCGGCGCCCGCAAGGCCAACTTCATTCCCTACCGGGAACCGGTCCTGCTGACGGCCTGACGCCGGGCACACCGCACGAAACCGTCTGGTGGAAGCGGCTGAAATCAAGCTCCCGGCTGTCCTCGCTGTCGACGACGATGTCCGCGAAGCGAGCGTTGAGGCGCAAGTCGGCAGGTCGGTAGGTCCAGCGGGCATGGACGGGGCCCCGTACCGTTTCGTCCATGCCCTGAAAGGCCACGACCACCTCGCCGTTGCGCGCCAGGATCAACTCCGGGGTCAGGCCGTGCAGGGGGCTGGCGGCATCGATCGGATGCATCACCGTCCACATCAACTGAAAATGAATCGACTGGTCGCGGTGCAGGGCGAGGGGCAGCATCCGCCGCATCATGAAACCCTCGCTGCTGGTCTCCTCGAGGGCCAGAAACGCCTTGATCCGGCCCTCCAGAATGCTGTGGCGACGCACATTCGCGATCCGGAAGGTGAGCGTGGGCACGCCGTTCCACGGCTGGATCGTGGCCACCTCGCTGAACAGGATCCGGGCACGGCTGCGGGAGAAGCGGGCGAAGGCCAGGCCGGTGGTCACGGCAACGAACACCAGTCCCACCAGGGCTTCGAGGGTCACCAGCAGATTGATCGCCAGGCTGGCCGGGTGGAGCACTCCGTAGCCGATCGAACCCAGGGTCTGAACGCTGAAGAAGAAGGCCTCCGGGAACCCCGCCACCGTGCCCGCCGCCACCCCGCCGATGCCGCGGGCGTCGAGCAGGAAGAGCAGGGCGAAGCCCAGATTGAGCAGCAGGTAGCTGGTGGCGATCAGCAGCAGGAAGCCCGGCCAGGGCACGGCCAGCATCAGGTGATAAGGCTCACGCCAGTGCTGGCGCCAGTCGTCGAGATTGTCAGCCCGGAAGCCACCGCCGTCCTGGCGGCGCAGCCGCAGGGAACGGGGCACAGGGGCCTGGGATGGGGAACGACGCATCGCCAAGGATCAGGCCATCAACAGGGGAAAATGGCTCCACTGGACTGCCAGGGAATCATGGACGACACCAGTCCAACGCACACGGCCCCGCCATGACCACCGACCTGTTCACGCCGCTCAGCCTGGGGTCCCTGGAGCTGCCCAACCGGGTCTGGCTGGCGCCGCTCACCCGTGCCCGCGCCGAAGCGGGCCATATCCCCGGCCCGCTGATGGCGGAGTACTACGGCCAGCGCGCCAGCGCCGGCCTCTCGATCGCCGAGGCCACGATGGTGATGGAGGGTAATTCTGCCTTCATCCGCGAGCCCGGCATCCATTCGGCAGCCCAGGTGGAAGGCTGGCGCCTGACCACCGACGCCGTGCATGGGCGCGGCGGCCGGATCGTGCTGCAGATCTGGCACGGGGGCCGCGCCTGCCACCCCCTGCTCAACGACGGCCGCCAACCGGTGGCCCCCAGCGCGATCGCGATCACCGGCGATGAGGTGCACACCCCGGAGGGCAAGCAGCCCTATGTGCTGCCCCGGGAGCTCGCCGACGGGGAACTCCCCGCCATTGTGGAGGGGTTCCGGCTGGCTGCCCGCAACGCCATCGCCGCCGGCTTCGATGGCGTGGAAGTGCATGGCGCCAACGGCTACCTGCTCGATTCATTCCTGCGCGATGGCAGCAACCGACGCAGCGGCGCCTACGGCGGCCCGATCGAGAACCGGGCGCGGCTGCTGCTGGAGGTGATCGAGGCCGTACGCGCTGAAACGGAGCTGGTGGGGCTGCGGATCTCGCCGCTGAACAGCTACAACTCCATGCTCGACAGCGATCCGATCGGGCTCTCCACCTGGCTGGCCAAGCGCCTGAACGACACGGGGCTGGCCTACCTGCACCTGATGCGCGGCGACTTTTTTCAGCAGCAGCACGGTGATCTGCTCACCCCGATCCGGGAGCATTTCAACGGGGTTCTGGTGGCCAACATGGGCTACGACGCCGCAGGCGCCAATGCCGCCATCAGCGCCGGCGCCATCGACGCAGTGGCCTTCGGCAGTGCCTTCCTGGCCAACCCCGACCTGCCCGAGCGCCTGCGGCGCGGCGCTCCGCTCAACGCCGCCGATCCCGCCACCTTCTACAGCCCCGGCCCCGCCGGCTACACCGACTACCCCTTCCTGCCATGACCACCTCCAGCGGCACCGCCACCCAACCTGTCTTCCGGCCCGCCGCCGAGCGCTTCCACAGCCAGCTCGACTGGCTGGACAGCTGGCACAGCTTCTCATTCTCCAACCACCACGACCCCGCCTGGATGGGCTTCGGCCCGCTGCGGGTGATCAACGACGACACGATCGCCGCCGGCCGTGGCTTCGGCATGCATCCCCACAACGACATGGAGATCGTCACGGTGATGGTGGAAGGGGAGCTCAGCCACCGCGATTCGATGGGCAACGGCGAGGTGCTGCGGGCCGGTGAGGTGCAGCGCATGAGTGCCGGCACCGGCGTGGTGCACAGCGAGATCAACCAGGGGTCGGCCCCCTGCCGGCTGCTGCAGATCTGGATCGAGCCCAGCAGCTTTGGAATCCCGCCGGCCTATGAACAACGGCCCTACCCGCTCAGCCCCGGCTGGACCCTTCTGCTCGATCCTGATCGTCGTGAGGGGGCCATGGCGATCCACCGTCCGATGCGGCTGTGGCGGGCCTGCCCCCTGCCCGGCACCAGCCTGAGCCTTCCCCTGCCGGCCGGCCGAACCGGCTGGATCCAGCTCGTGGAAGGGGAAGTGATGCTGGAGCTGGAGTCAGGCGAAACCCACCGGCTCCAACGGGGTGATGGCCTGGGCTTCAGCTGCAACGGCGGAGGGGTGCTGAAGGCCGCGGCCAGCGGCGCTGATCTGCTGCTGTTCGAGCTCGCCTGAGCCCGATCCAGGCTCGATCCGTGGCTTCACAGGATGAGAATGACATGAGGAAGCGGCCAGCACCACCCAAAAGGAATCGAACGATGCGGCAGGGCGCCGCCCCATCGCCTGAACTGTGAGCAGATGTTCAGGAGCCCCACCATGGCCCAGGTCCGACAGTTCCCCGATCCCAGGGTTGCCGCGATCCTGCCAGGGGGCCTCCAGCAGGCACGCCCCTGGATGGTGCGTTACCGGGGCTTCGTGCTGCTGCCCCAGCCGGATCTCACCTGGCTGGTGCGTCCGGAGCGCAGCCCGATGGGCGTGCTGCCGTTCCGCACCCCAGCCAGCTCGCTCGATGATGTGAAAGCTCTGGTGGACTGGCGGCTCAATCAGGCCGCCTGAGGTGGCGTGGGGGTTGGCGCCGATTGAAACGGCAGCACCAGGGTGACCCAGCGGTCGGGGCGCTCTGGCCTGGCCCGCCTGGCCCGGCGAACCCCGAACGGCACCCGCACCACATTGGTTCCATCGATGCGCAGGGTTTCACCACGGGAATGGGAGTGGGCCAGCGAACCGCTGACCGGAGGCAACTCGGGTGAGCGCCGACCACTGGCTCCAGGCCCGGGGTTCTCTCCGATGGTGAGGCCCTTCAGGCTGAGGGGCTGCCGCCCAGGGCGATCCTGGGGGGATGGGGTTGCGGACGTGCCGTCGTTGTCGTTCATGACCCCGGAGAGGAGATGCAGCCGGAAAGGGAACGCCATATCTTTCCCATTCCTTGATGCCGCGAATGTAACGCGCTTTGCCGCCCAGGCATAGGCCTCTGCTGCTGGTATCCATTCCGGCTGGAAAAGGAACCCACGGATACCGACCGTTGCAGGCTAGGCAGGGGTCGGGATCGCCAGCTCTTCGACTGAAGGGCAGGTGCAGACCAGGTTGCGATCGCCATAGGCATTGTCGATTCGGGCCACAGCCGGCCAGAACTTGTTGTTCCGCTGGCCATCGCCGGCCGGGAAGGCCGCCTGAGCGCGGCTGTAGGGCCGCCCCCAGACATCGGCGGTGACCGCCGCCAGGGTGTGCGGCGCCCGGCGCAGAGGGTTGTCGTGCGGGTCGGCCACACCGGATTCGATCGCGGCCGCCTCGCCACGGATCGCCACCATGGCCGAGCAGAATCGCTCAATTTCCTGAAGGGACTCGCTTTCCGTGGGTTCCACCATCACCGTGCCGGCCACAGGCCAGCTCACGGTCGGAGCGTGAAAGCCGTAGTCCATCAGTCGTTTGGCCAGGTCGTCCACCTCCAGCCCGGCGCTGCGCTTGAGCGGACGCAGATCCAGGATGCATTCGTGGGCCACCCGCCCACCGGCACCGCGAAACAGCACCGGGTAGTGGGGCTCAAGGCGCTTGGCGATCAGATTGGCGGCGAGCAGGGCCACGGCGCTGGCCTGGCGCAGGCCAGCGCCACCCATCATCCGCACATACATCCAACTGATCGGCAGGATGCCGGCGCTGCCCCAGGGGGCGGCGGAGACGGGCCCGATCGCCAGACCTCCAGACCCCTCAGCACCCGGCTGGTTGTGGGGGTGGCCGGGCAGGAAGGGCACCAGATGGGCCGCCACGCCGATCGGCCCCACCCCGGGCCCGCCGCCGCCATGGGGAATGCAGAAGGTCTTGTGGAGGTTGAGATGGCAGACATCGGCGCCGAACAGGCCGGGCTTGGCGAGTCCCACCTGGGCGTTGAGGTTGGCGCCATCGAGATAAACCTGACCGCCGTGGCGGTGCACCGCGTCGCAGAGGCGGCGGATGCCGGTTTCAAACACCCCATGGGTGGAGGGGTAGGTCACCATCACGGCCGCCAGCGCAGCCGCATGGAGCTGGGCCTTGGTCTCCAGGTCGACCAGATCGATGTTGCCCTCGGCATCACAGGACACCGGCACCACCTTGAGGCCGGCCATCACGGCACTGGCCGGGTTGGTGCCGTGGGCGCTGGTGGGAATCAGGCAGATATCGCGGTGGCCTTCGCCGCGGCTGTGGTGCCAGGCCCGGATCACCAGCAGGCCGGCGTATTCCCCCTGGGAGCCGGCATTGGGCTGGAGCGACACCCCGGCAAACCCGGTGCAGGCGGCCAGCCAGCCCTCGAGGTCGGCCACCAGTTTCTGGTAGCCGCGGGTCTGGGAAGCGGGGGCGAAGGGGTGCAGCTGGGCAAATTCCGGCCAGCTCACCGGGGCCAGCTCGGCGGCGGCGTTGAGCTTCATCGTGCAGCTTCCCAGCGGAATCATGCCGTGCACCAGGGAGAGGTCCTTCGAGACCAGTCGCTGGATGTAACGGAGCAGTTCGGTTTCGCTGCGGTGACGGTGGAACACCTCCTGGGCCAGCCAGGGCCGCTGACGGAGCGGGAGGCCCGTGAGCAGGTGAGACTCGAGGCCGGCGCCGGCCAAGGCGGCTCCGGCCTCCACCTCGGCGATCAGCGCTTCGGCGCCCGGGGAGCCTTCGCCGCCACCGAACAGGGCCAGCAATCGATCCAGCTCCGTGGTGTCGGTGCGCTCATCGAGGCTGATCGCCAGGCCGTCGATGGCATCGGCAGCTGGAAATGGGGAACCGGCGGCCAGGGGCCGCAGGTTGAAGCCGGCCGCTTCGGCGCGCGCGAGCAACGCTGCCGCCCCGGGGCTGCGCAGGCAGAGGGTGTCAAAACCAGGGCCGCTCTCGACGGCATAGCCCAGCCGCTCCAGGCCAAGAGCGAGGGCGGCTCTCTGGAGCAGCACCTGCCGGGCAATCGCCGCCAGGCCATCGGGACCATGGTGCACGGCGTAAAAACTGGCCATCACCGCCAGCAGCACCTGGGCGGTGCAGATGTTGCTGGTGGCCTTGTCGCGGCGGATGTGCTGCTCGCGGGTCTGCAGGGCGAGCCGCAGGGCAGGGTTTCCCTCGGCATCCACCGACTGGCCGACCAGCCGACCGGGGATCTGGCGTTGATGGGCCGCCGTGGTCGCGAAGAACGCGGCATGGGGACCGCCGCAGCCGAGCGGTACGCCGAAACGCTGGCTGCTGCCCACAGCGATGTCGGCGCCGAGGTGGCCGACCGGCTCCAGCAGCACCTGGGCGAGGGGGTCGATGGCCACTGTGACCAGGGCCCCGGCGGCATGGGCGGCGGCGATCAGGTCGCGAGGATCCCAGAGCCGGCCGCCGCTGCCGGGCAGTTGGAGCAGAACCCCGAAAACATCATCCGGAGCGCTGGCCGCAGCGCGCCCCTCCAGCGGATGATCGGCAGGATCGATCAACTCGATCACGATTCCCAGTGGTTCGGCCCGGGTCTGGAGCACGGCCAGGGTCTGGGGGAAAACCGCCGCATCAACAAGGAAGCGGGAGGCGTTGGCCCGCTTGCAGGCACCGAAGCTGAGGGCCATCGCCTCGGCAGCGGCCGTGGCCTCATCCAGCAGGGAGGCGTTGGCGATCGGCAGACCGGTGAGTTCGCTGATCAGGGTCTGGAAATTGAGCAGGGCCTCCAGCCGTCCCTGGGCGATCTCGGCCTGATAGGGGGTATAGGCGGTGTACCAGCAGGGATTCTCCAGCACATGACGCTGGATCACCGCCGGGGTGGCCGTGCCGTAGTAACCAAGGCCGATCAGGCTGCGGAGCACCTGGTTGGCGGCAGCGATGGCCCTGAGTTCATCAAGGGCCTGGGCTTCGCCGACACCCGCTGGTAGATCGTCCAACGCCGCTGAGACCGGCAGGAGGATGTCCGGGGGCACCACCTCCGCCACGAAGCTCTCGAGGTCGTCGCAGCCGAGTTCCTCGAGCATGCGGGCCTGCTCCTCCGTCGACGGGCCGATGTGGCGCTGCAGGAAGGGGGAAACCTCTCCGCCGCCGCCGACAGCAGCGGTCGGGACCTGCGGAGCTGCCGGGGAGGCGGAACGGCCGGTCGCCATGGCTGCGGGAGCTGAGGTCATGGCAGAGCGGCCAACGGGAATGGGGCCGACTTTAAGGAGATTCAGACGGCTGGCCGGGCGTGATCGTGACCATCACGGGGATTCACCCACAATCACCAGTCAGACGGTCAGCTCCCTTCCACCTTGGAGCGGTAGCTGGCGGCATCCAGCAGGTCATCGAACTCGGCGGCTGTGTTCGGACGGATCAGCAGCAGCCAGCCCTCACCGAAGGGATCGCTCTGGATGTCCTCCGGGCTGGAGAGCACCGCCTCATTGCGCACCTCCACCGTGCCGCTGATCGGCGCGTACACATCTTCGACCGCCTTGACCGACTCGACCGAGCCGAAGCTGGCGCCTCGCTCCAGGCTGGCACCCACCTCCGGCAGCTCCACGAAGACGATGTCTCCCATCTGCTGCACAGCGAAGGCGCTGATCCCCACCCGCACCAGATCGCCTTCCAGGCGGGCGTATTCATGGCTGTCGGCATAGCGGCAGTCGTCGGGGTAGCTGAGCGCCATCGATGGCTGAAGCGTGGAGCCCCCACTCTGACTGAGAACCCAGGGTCCTGGATGGGCCGATCAGATTTATGGCTGATCCAGCAACTGTCCGGCCGCCTCCAGGCCGATCAGGGCCTGCTCCAGCGCCAGTTCGGCATGGCAATGGTGCGTGCCGCCCTGGCTGAACAGCACGTAAGGCGGCCGCAGGGGGCCATCAGCGGAGAACTCGCTGGTGCTGCCGTCGATGAAGGTGCCGCCGGCCATCACCAGGGCACTGCCGTAGCCAGGCATCGGAGCGGGGACAGGATCGAGGTAGGCGCCCACCGGCGAGCAGGCCTGGAAGGCTCGGCAGACCGTCTGCAGCGGTGCTGCCGAGCCGAATCGCACCGCCTGGATCACGTCGCTGCGCTCCCCTCCCGGCAACGGCAGCACCCCATAACCCAGCCCGTCGAACACCGCTGCCACCAGCTCGGCGCTGATCAGGGCCTCCGCCACCATCTGGGGAGCCAGGAACAGGCCCTGGAACAAAAGGCGGTACAGATCGAAGCCGGTGCCGCCCTCGCTGCCGATCCCCGGTGCGGTCAGACGGCAACAGGCCTGCTCCACCAGATCAGCGCGGCCGGCCAGATAGCCGCCGGTGGGGGCGATCGTGCCACCGGGGTTCTTGATCAGGGAACCGGCGATCAGATCGGCTCCCACCGCCGGCGGCTCGGAGGCCTCAACGAACTCCCCGTAGCAGTTGTCAACGAAACAGACGCAGTCAGGTTGCAGCCGCTTGACCCGCTCGATCAACGCACCGATCGCCGCCACCGGCAGCGAGGGGCGCCAGCTGTAGCCACAACTGCGCTGAATCATCACCATCCGGGTCGGAGGCGAGAGGGCATCGGCCAGGCCGTCGCTGTCCACCCGTCCGGCCGGATCGAGGGGCAATTCGGCGTAGCGGATGCCGAACTCGGCCAGGGAGCCCTGGCCACTGCCGCGCAGGCCGATCACCTCCTCCAGGGTGTCGTAGGGACGACCGGTGAGGGCCAGCAAACGATCACCGGGACGCAGCACCCCGAACAGGGCGGCGGCGATGGCGTGAGTTCCACTGACGAACTGCAGCCGCACAGCTGCGGCCTCGGCCCCGAGCACCCTGGCGTAGACCCGATCCAGCACGGCGCGACCCAGATCGCCGTGGCCGTAGCCGCTCACAGAAGCGAAATGATGGGGGCCCAGCCGCTCGGCGCTGAACGCCTCCAGGACCCTGGCGAGCCCTCCCCTCACCGCTGCGGTGTGGCGGGCCGCCATCGGCCCGATCCGTTCGCCGGCGGCGGCCACCCGCTCAGCCGCCCAGGCGGCGCCAGGGCCCTGCAACCCATTGCTGTCCTGCCCTGACATGGCCGATCACAACCCCTTCTGGCCATCGTGCCTGCCCCCCCGCCCTCACCGCTAGATTTCAAACCGTTCGATCGGCGACACCCCGCCGATTCCCCAGGTTCCGGTGATCAGCTCCGCCCCCATGGGGCTCCATGCGGCGGGCCAGGCCTGCTGGTGGCGAGGGGGTGACTTCCAGCCTGCCCACCATCGCGAGAGTTGATTTGGTCGCCGCCTCAGACACCGCCAAGGCCCCTTTGCAGCCGGGAAACTCCCCTTCCCTCCCCAGGCTTCACAGCCAGGGTGTGCACGCTTCCGACCACCTGGAGGAGGCCATCCGCTCCGCCGTCCGCTCCCGTCGCGCTCCGCTGCCGCCGAAGCAGCGGCCATACAAGTTCGGCACCACTGGATTCATGCTGGTGATGCATGTGGGCGCTGTGGCGGCTCTGCTCCCCCGCTTCTGGAGCTGGCAGGCGCTGGTCGTGATGGCCGTTCTCTACTGGATGACCGTTCTCGGCGTCACGCTCGGTCTGCACCGCCTGCTGGCCCACCGCAGTTTCGTGGCACCGAAATGGCTGGAGCGCACCCTGGTGCTGATGGGAAGCCTCGCCTGCCAGAGCGGCCCGATCGAGTGGGTGGGTCTGCACCGCCACCATCACAAGTATTCCGACCAGCCAAACGACCACCACGACGCCGGCCGCGGCCTCTGGTGGAGCCACAGCGATTGGATGCTGCACGACATCCCGGCGGTGCAGCAGGTGGAGCGCTTCACCGGCGACCTGCAGCGGGATTCCTTCTACCGCTGGCTGGATCGCTGGTTCCTGCTGCTGCAACTCCCCCTCGGCGCCGCGCTCTGGTGGTACGGGCAACACAGTGGCGTGCCTGGTGGTGGCCTCGGCCTCGTGCTCTGGGCCATCCCCCTGCGGCTGGTGGTCGTTTATCACGTCACCTGGCTGGTGAACAGCGCCACCCACGCCTTCGGCTACCGCAACTTCGACAGCCCCGATCTGTCGCGCAACTGCTGGTGGGTGGCGATCCTCTCGTTCGGCGAGGGCTGGCACAACAACCACCACGCCCACCCCTCCAGCGCCCGCCATGGGCTGCGCTGGTTCGAATTCGACATCACCTGGCAGCACATCCGACTGCTGCAGTGGCTCGGCCTGGCCCGTCGCGTGCGGGTGGCCCGTTACGAACCTGCCGTTTCCGCCGCCGCCAGTTCCTGACGGATCGCCGCCGCCAGTTCGAGGTTGCCCGTCTGCTGTTGCAGGCGGGCTTTTCTGCGCAGCGCCTCAAGGAACTGATCAGCACTGAGTTCCGGCTCACTGGCCACCCCTAGAGCCACCACGGTGCGATGCAGATCCAGCAGCTCCCCATCGAGTTCACTGGAGCTGTAGTCACGCTGGCCCGCCATCACGGCGGCAAACCGCTCCCGCCGCTGGGCTTTCT
Organism: Cyanobium sp. ULC082; assembly: GCF_977927535.1. Taxonomy (NCBI): domain Bacteria; kingdom Bacillati; phylum Cyanobacteriota; class Cyanophyceae; order Synechococcales; family Prochlorococcaceae; genus Cyanobium; species Cyanobium sp. ULC082. Next base: position 876,399 of record NZ_OZ376398.1, on the reverse strand, counting down.
CGACCGGATAGGCCGCCAGGATCTGTTCCCGACAGCCGCGCCAGGTCCGTCCAGCGCTGAGCAACTCCGCCAGGGCAGAACTCAGGGAAGCCGCTTCCGCCTCACCGATGCGAAGGTCGAAGGCGGCCGGGGGCGGCCGCATCCCCACGAAGATCTCCAGCAGCGGTCCAGGGCCGAGCGGGATGCCGTCGTTGCCGAGCAGGGGCAGATCACCCGCCTGCAGGGCGGCCGCCAGCTCCGGTTGCGCGGCAAGCGAAGCCAGGCGAGTGGGGTCGGGATCGGCCAGCCACTGGTTGATGCGCCCAAGGGCGAGGAACACCTCCGGGCCGGGAGCGGCGAGCTTGCGGTTGCGCAGCATCGACACCTGTGAGTTATGGATGCGGCCAAAATCGAACACAGTTGCCAGACCGGGGAGAATGCGGTGGGACCAGCCGTTGCGCTCGTGCCAGACCTTGATCAGGTGCCCGAACGCTTCACGGCCCGATGCGATTTCTTCCTGATATCCCACGCGATACGGATTCTTACTGATACCATTCTAAATGACTGTTCCGGAACCTGTCCCCATGACGCTCACCCCCCTTCGCCCCAGGCTGGCGCCACCACCCCTGCCCCTGGTTGCGGCGTCCGGCAGCGGCCGGGATGTGGCGATCTACATGGTGGTCCTCCACGCCCTGGCGCTGATCGCCCTGCTGCCCCAGTTCTGGAGCCTTCCAGCCGCCGCCAGTTTCCTGGTGCTCTACTGGGTCACCGCCTGCCTGGGCGTCACGATCGGCTACCACCGCCTGCTGAGCCATCGCTCCTTCCGGGTGCCCCACTGGCTGGAGCGTGTCTTCGCCACCTGTGGCGCCCTCAGCTGCCAGCACGGACCGATCGACTGGGTCGGACTGCACCGCCATCACCACAAATTCTCTGATACGGATGTTGATCACCACAACAGCCACCGCGGCTTCTGGTGGAGCCACATGGGCTGGATGCTCCACGAGATCCCAGCCATGGCGGCGGTGCCCCGGCTCACCGGTGATCTGTATCGCGACCCCTATTACCGCTGGTTGAACAGAAACTTTCTGCTGCTGCAACTCCCCCTGGCTGTTCTGCTGTTCGGGATCGGCACGGTCACCGGCGCCGGGGGCTGGGCCCTGGTGCTGTGGGGCATCCCCCTGCGCCTGGTGGTGGTCTACCAGTGCACCTGGCTGGTGAACAGCGCCACCCACCGCTGGGGCCAGGTCAGCCATGACAGCGGCGACTGCTCCCGCAACAACCCCTGGGTGGCGGCCCTCACCTTCGGCGAGGGCTGGCACAACAACCACCACGCCTTCCCCCATTCGGCCCGCCATGGGCTTGAGCCCGGCCAGATCGATCTCACCTGGCAGCACATCCGGCTGCTGAAGGGCCTGGGCCTGGCCACCGCCGTGCGCCTGCCTGGGGGTCAACAACCCGTGGCCTAGGCTGATCGATCGCCACAGGCTCCGCTCGCTTGAGCCCGTTCCCCTCTCACCGTTCCGCATCTCTCATGGCCAAACGCGTCTCCGTCGTCCTCAGCGAGGACGTTGTCAGCCTCGGTAAGAACGGTGAACTGGTGGAGGTGGCACCGGGTTATGCCCGCAACTTCCTGCTGCCCCAGGGCAAGGCCGTGCCGGTGACCCCGGCGGTGCTGCGGCAGGTGGAGCACCGTCAGGCCAAGGAGGCCGAGAAGCAGGCCGCCCTCAAGGCGGAGGCTGAAGCCTTCCGCACGGCCCTGGTCACGATCGGCCGCTTCACCGTCAAGAAGCAGACCGGCGGCGACGACGTGCTGTTCGGAACCGTCACCAACGGCGATGTGGCCGAAGCGATCGAAGCGGCCACCAAGAAGGAACTCGACCGCCGCGACATCCTGGTGCCCGAAATCCATCGCACCGGCACGTACAAAGTGCAGGTGAAGCTTCATCCCGAGGTGGTGGCCGAGATCAACCTGGAAGTGGCCAGCCACTGAAGCTGCCTGGCCGATCGGTTCGCTCCGTCCTCGCCAGATCCCGGCTTTGGCATGGATCACCACATGCCCGCCGGATCGGTGGACCTAGCCTGACGCCATGGTGAGCCTCCCCCTGCCAACCCCAGATGGCGCCGGCTCGGAACCTGGCCCCGCCCTGGCTCCCGTCAACCGGCGGCGGGGGCGCGACCAGGCCGAGGCCCACTTCGAGGCCCTGCCTGATCAGGTGCCGCCCCAGAACCTGGAGGCGGAGGAGGCCGTGCTGGGCGGCATCCTGCTCGATCCCGACGCCCTCGGCCGCATTGCCGATCTGCTGCGGCCGGAAGCCTTCTACCTGAGCGCCCACCGGGAGATCTACCGCACCGCCCTGATGCTGCACAGCCAGGGCAAGCCCACCGATCTCACCGCCATGGCCGCCTGGCTGGCCGACACGGGCCAGCTGGAGAAAGTGGGCGGCAGCAACCGGCTGGTGGAGCTGGTCGAGCGCACGCTCAGCACCGCCTCGATCGACCAGGTGGCCCGCCTGGTGATGGACAAATACCTGCGGCGTCAGCTGATCCGCTCAGGCAACGAGGTGATCCGGCTCGGCTTCGATCAGGCCAAGCCGATGGATCAGGTGCTCGATGAGGCTGAGCAGCAGATCTTCGCGATCAGCCAGGAGAAGCCCTCGGTGGGGCTCACCCCCACCGCCGAGATCCTCACCAGCACCTTCAACGAGATCGAGAGCCGGTCTCTAGGCACCTCGGTGGCCGGCATCCCGGTGAACTTCTACGACCTCGACGCGATCACCCAGGGGCTGCAGCGCAGCGACCTGATCATCGTGGCGGGCCGGCCGGCGATGGGCAAAACCTCGATCGTGCTCAACATCGCCAAGAACGTGGCCCAGCTCCACCAGTTGCCGGTGTGCGTGTTCTCCCTGGAGATGAGCAAGGCGCAGCTCACCTACCGGCTGCTGTCGATGGAGGTTGGGATCGAAAGCGGCCGGCTGCGCACCGGCCGGCTGCAGCAGGAGGAATGGCCGCTGCTCGGCCAGGGCATCAACACGCTCGGCCAGCTGCCCCTGTTCATCGACGACAAGCCCAATGCCGGCGTGCTGGAGATGCGCTCGCTCTGCCGCCGGCTGATGGCCGAGCAGGGCAAGGAGCTCGGCCTGATCGTGATTGATTATCTGCAGCTGATGGAGGGCACCACCCCCGACAACCGGGTGCAGGAGCTCTCCCGAATCACCCGCGGCCTCAAGGGGATGGCCCGTGAACTCAACGTGCCGGTGATCGCCCTTTCCCAGCTCAGCCGCGGCGTGGAGAGCCGCACCAACAAGCGGCCGATGCTCAGCGATCTGCGGGAATCGGGCTCGATCGAGCAGGACGCCGACCTGGTGCTGATGATCTACCGCGACGAGTACTACAACCCGGAGACGGCCGATCGCGGCATCACCGAAGTGATCGTCACCAAGCACCGCAACGGCCCGGTGGGCACGGTGAAGCTGCTGTTCGAGCCCCAGTTCACCCGCTTCCGCAATCTGGCGAGCCCATCCGGCGGCTGAGCCACTTCGCCGGACACTGGCCCAGAGTGAGAGGCCTTCGCGATCCCCGGCCCCTCCGGCGGTCTGGGCCCTCCGGTTGATGCGCGTCCTGTTCGTTCACCAGAATTTCCCCGGCCAGTTCCGCCATCTCGCCGCCGCCCTGGCGGCCGATCCGGCCTATCAGCTGGTGGCGATCGGCGAAGCCGCCAACTTGAAACGCCAGGGGCCGTGCCATCCGGCGATTCGGCGGCTGGGCTACAGCCTTGAAGGCCAGCGGGTGAGCACCACCAACCCCTGGCTCAAGGATGTGGAGGCGGCCGTGATCCGCGGCCAGGTGGTATCGAAGATCGCCCGGCAGTTGGCGGCGGGTGGCTTCTGCCCCGACCTGATCGTGGGCCATCCCGGCTGGGGAGAAACCCTGTTTCTGCGTGACGTGTTTCCGGCGGCGCGCCTGGTGTCGTACTGCGAGTTTTTCTACCGGGCGGAGGGCGCGGATGTGGGCTTCGATCCCGAGTTTCCCGCCCGAGCCGACGACATCGGCCGCATCCGCGCGCGCAACTTCAGCCATCTCTCGGCGATCGAAGCGGCCGATCTGGGTCTCAGCCCCACCCTCTGGCAGCGCAGCCTCTATCCGGCCATCCTGCAGCCCCGGATTGAGGTGCTGCACGAGGGTGTTGACACTGATCGCGTGCGGCCCGATCCTGCGGCCCGCCTGCGCATCGGCGAGCTGGAGCTGGCCCCCGGCGATCCGGTGGTCACCTATGTGTCGCGCAACCTGGAGCCCTACCGCGGCTTCCACCGGTTCATGCGTGCCCTGCCGGCAATCCAGGCCAACCACCCCAACGCCCAGATCGTGGTGGTGGGAGGCGATGAGGTGAGCTATGGCCGGGTGCGTGCCGACGGCCAGACCTATCGGCAGGCCCTGAGCGCCGAACTCGATGGGCAGCTCGACTGGAGCCGCCTCCACTTCCTCGGCCGCGTGCCCTACACCATCTATCTGCAGGTGCTGCAGGTTTCGGCGGTGCACGTGTATTTCACCTACCCGTTCGTGCTGTCGTGGTCGCTGCTTGAAGCGATGGCCGCCGGCTGCCTGGTGGTGGCCTCCGCCGTGGCACCGGTGCTGGAGGTGGTGGAGCACGGAGCGAACGGCTGGCTGGTGGATTTCTTCGATCCCGACCAGCTGGTTTCTCAGGTGCTGCTCGCTCTCAAGGCGCCCGCCGAGGCGGAGAGCCTGCGCCGCCAGGCCCGCGCAACGGTACTGGAGCGCTTCGATCTGCAGCGTCACTGCCTGCCCCGGGGCCTGGAACTGCTGCGCTCAGGCGCGAGCTGAGCAGCTACGCCGGCAGGCTGAGGGCGCCATGTCGCTGCTCTGCAGATTTTCCTGCCTGGGACCCTAGGATTGGGATTCAGGTGATGGCGGTGTTGATCAGGGCGGTCCGGGAAAGGGCGGCGAAGAACAGACCACCCCATCAGCCCTAACATCCATGGACGAGCTTCCCTTCTGGACCTGGGTCCTGGTTTTTTTCGGAATCATCCTCGGACGCTATTTCCTGGTGGCCGGAGGTTCTTACTGGCTGCTCTATGCCAGGCAGCAGCCCGCCGGCTGCGCCGCCACTCCAGCGCTCGAGCCGATCTCGAACCGGGCCATCAGGGACGACATCCAGTTGTCGGTGATCTCGGCGGGGGTGTTCGCTCTGGCCACTGCCGGCGTGCTCTCATTACGCGGCCTGGGGCTCACCCGCCTCTACGAGCGGCCCGACCAGCACGGCTGGTGGTACCTGGGACTCAGCTACGCGGCCGTGCTGATTCTTCAGGACGGCTTCTTCTACGCCAGCCACCGTCTCTTCCATCACCCCGCAGTGTTCCGCTGGCTGCATGAAGGCCACCACCGCTCTCGCCAGCCCACCCCATGGACCTCCTTCGCTTTTGATCCGATCGAAGCCGTGGTGCAAGCACTTTTCCTGGTGGCAGTGGTGTTCGTGGTCCCCCTGCATACCGTCACCCTGGTCGCGGTGCTCTGCACCATGACCGTGTGGGCGGTGGTCAACCACCTGGGCCTTGACAGGCTTCCCATGGGCTTCCCCCACCACTGGCTCGGCCGCTGGTTCATCGGGCCTGCCCACCATTCCCTGCATCACCGCCGCCACGTCATTCATTTCGGGCTCTATTTCACTTTCTGGGATCTGGTCTGCGGCACCCAGGATCCGTCCTATGCCAAGTCTGTTATTCCCTGACTGGCCCAGCCTGAGGAGCGACCGGATGGCGACAGTGCGACGACACTGCGGCCTGGACCGACATAGCAGAAAGGCACGTTAAAAAATGGTTTCGAATGAATTCGTGAGTGTGTGTCAAGGAAGCCGTGCCTTGACACCATTCCCACGATGACACGTTGAAGGCGAAAAACGTGCTAGACAAAGGCTGGGGGCAGATGCAGCCGCTTTATCATGAAGGTTGATGAAGCAATTTGAATTCGATCTAGCAACGCATCCGGCTTGAAACAGCAGCTCAAATTGATTGTCTGCAGATAGGATTTTCGTCGCTTTGCTCTTTTCCCCGCAGTCTCAAACTGTAACCATGGCCCTCATCAACGGAACCGTTAATGCCGATGTCATCACTCCCGATGACATTACCAATGGCATCGTCGGCGGCATCCCCTCCGACCTGGCTGATCTGATTTCAGGCGCCGCAGGCAACGATCTGATTGATGGCGGTGGTGGCAACGACACCCTCAATGGGGATGGAGACAACGACACCGTGCTGGGTGGTGATGGCAACGACCTGATCGACACCAACACCTCCACGGCCGCAGGAAATGATTATCTGGTTGGTGGCGCCGGCAATGATACCCTCTTCGCCATCGGCGCAGACACCATCGATGGTGGTGCCGATGATGACCTGATCAGGGTTTGGAGCGATCAATCCTACACCCTGCAAGGCGGCTCCGGCACCGACACCGTCTCGATCACCAGCAGTTACTGGCTCATCGGCAGCAGCTTCAATCTGGCTGACAATGGCATCGAGATCGTTCAGGGCAATGGCCTCGCGATCTATGGGGGGAGCAGCATCGGCGCCAACAGCAACGACTCAATCAGCTTCAACGGCACCACGCTCACCAACGTCAGCTTCATTGATGCCCAGGCCGGCAACGACACCGTGGAGGGCTCCGACGGATCCGACCTGATCCGTGGTGGCGCGGGCAACGATTTGCTCAGCGGCGGTTTTGGCAATGACACACTCAACGGCAATGGTGATGGCGACACTCTGATCGGCGGTGATGGTGACGACATCCTCGACACCATCGATGCTTCAGGCAACGATTCCCTGGTCGGCGGCATCGGCAATGACACCCTGTTTGCCTTCGGCACCGACACCATCGACGGGGGTGCGGACAATGACCTGATCCAGGTCTGGAATGACCAGGCCTATTCCCTCCAAGGAGGAGCCAACACCGATACCCTCTCGATCCAATCCAGCTACTGGTTGGCCGGCGCCAGCTTCAGCCTCGCGGGCAACGGCATCGAGATCATCCAGGGCAACAACTTCGGGATCTATGCCGGCGGCAGCATCGGCGCCAGCACCGCCGATGAAATCAACTACACGGGAATCACCCTCACCGGGGTGACCTTCACCGACGGCCAGGGCGGCAACGACACGATCACCGGATCTGCAGGAGGCGATTCCATCCGCGGCGGTGCCGATAACGACTCCTTGAACGGGGGCTTCGGCAACGACACACTTTCCGGCAACGCGGGAAACGACACGGTGATTGGTGGTGATGGCAACGATCTCATCGACACCACCGATGCCTCCGGCAACGACTACCTGAATGGCGGCATCGGCAACGACACCCTCTTCGCCTTCGGAGCCGACACCATCCTTGGCGATGTCGGCAACGACCTGATTCAGGTCTGGAATGACCAGGCCTATTCCCTCCAAGGAGGAGCCAACACCGACACCCTCTCGATCCAATCCAGCTACTGGTTAGCCGGCACCGCCTTCAGCGTGGCAAGCAACGGTATCGAGCTCATCCAGGGCAACAACTTCGGCATCTACGCCGGCGGCAGCATCGGCGCCATCACCGCCGATCAGATCAACTACACGGGAATCACCCTCAGTGGGGTGACCTTCACCGACGGCCAGGGCGGCAACGACACGATCACCGGCTCCACCATCGCCGATCAACTTCGCGGTGGCTCCGATAACGACTCACTTAATGGTGGCAGTGGCAACGATACCCTCAATGGGGATGGCGGCAATGACACCATCATCGGAGGCTCGGGCAACGACATTCTTGACCTGAACACCTCAGCAGCGACTGGGAACGATTTCCTGAATGGCGGCATCGGCAACGACACCCTGTTCGCCTTCGGAGCCGACACCATCCTTGGCGATACCGGCAACGACCTGATCCAGGTTTGGAATGATCAGGCCTACACCCTCAATGGCGGTACTAACACCGACACGGTGTCGATCGTGAGCGCTGCCTGGTGGTTCATCGGCAGCAGTTTCAGTCTGGCGGGCAACGAAATCGAAACCATCTTGGCCAACGGCCAGGAAATCTACGGCGGCTCGGGATTTGGAGCCACCACCAACGACAACCTCAACTTCACCGGCATCACGGTGAAGGGCCTTGACTTCATCGATGGCCAGGGCGGCAATGACACGATTCAAGGGCTGGTGGGGGCCTCACAGATTCGTGGGGGAAACGACAACGATTCGATCCTGGGCGGCCTGCTCAACGACACCCTCATCGGTGACAATGGCAATGACACCCTGATCGGCAGTGATGGCAACGACATCCTCGACACGCAGGCCACCTGCACCGGTAACGATTCCCTGATCGGCGGCAACGGCAACGACACGCTGTTCGCCTTCCAGGGCGACACAATTCGGGGCGATGCCGGCAACGATCTGATTCTGGTCTGGTCGGATCAGACTTACAACATTCAGGGCGGTGCCGACGTCGGCGGTACCGACATCGACACGGTGTCGATTGCAAATACTTCGTGGTTCATCGGCAGCAGCTTCAGCCTGGCGGGCAATGGGATCGAAGCCATCCAGGCCAATGGCCAGGAAATCTATGGCAGCCTCGCCAACGACAACCTCAATTTCACCAGCATCACGGTGACGGGCCTTGACTTCATCGACGGCCAGGGCGGCAATGACACGATTCAGGGACTGGTGGGGGCCTCACAGATTCGTGGGGGCAACGACAACGATTCGATCCTGGGCGGCCTGCTCAACGACACCCTCACCGGTGACAATGGCAACGACATCCTGATCGGTGGAGATGGCGACGACATCCTCGACACCCAGGCCAGCTGCACTGGCAACGATTCCCTGATCGGCGGCAACGGCAACGACACGCTGTTTGCCTTCCAAGGCGACACGATTCGCGGCGATGCCGGCAATGATCTGATTCGGGTCTGGTCGGACCAGTCTTACAACATTCAGGGCGGTACCGACATCGACACGGTATCGATCGCAAATACTTCGTGGTTGATCGGAACCAGCTTCAGCTTGGCGAGCAACGGGATCGAGGCCATCTTCGCCAATGGCCGAGGGATCTACGGCGGGGCGACCTCTGGGGCCACCACCAACGACAACCTCAACTTCACCGGCATCACGGTGACAGGTCTCGACTTCATCGCAGGCCAAGGCGGCAACGACACGATCCGGGGATTGGCGGCTGCTTCAAGGATCTTCGGTGGCAACGACAACGATTCGATTCTGGGCAGCCTGCTCAACGATTCCCTCTACGGAGACAGTGGTAACGACACGCTGATTGGCGCCAGTGGTGACGACATCCTGGACAGCGACACCTCCAACGGCAGCGGCAACGATTTCCTGAATGGCGGCATCGGCAACGACACCCTGTTCGCCTTCGGAGCCGACACCATCCTCGGCGATGTCGGCAACGACCTGATCCAGGTGTGGAACGACCAGGCCTACAACCTCAATGGAGGTACGGGCATCGACACGGTGTCAATCGTGAGCGGCGCCTGGTGGTTCATCGGCAGCAGCTTCAGCCTGGCTGGCAACGGGATCGAACAAGTGCTGGCCAACGGCCAGGAGATCTACGGCGGCTCCAGCTTCGGCTCCACCACCAACGACAACCTCAACTTCACCGGCATCACGGTGACGGGTCTTGACTTCATCGATGGCCAGGGCGGTGATGATTCGATCATCGGCAGTGCCGTTGCTGACAATCTGCGGGGCTCCGGTGGCAACGACACCCTGATCGGGGGGGATGGCAACGACACCCTCATCGGTGGGGAAGGCATTGACAGCTTTGATGGCGGCGTTGGCTCGGATCTGATCGATTACAGCTTCTCGTCCACCGGTGGAGCCATCGCTCTTCCCACGGGCACCAGCTCGATCGGCGGAGTCAATGAATCGTTCACATCGATTGAGAATGTGATCGGAAGCAATGGCAACGACTCGATCACGGGTTCCGCCGACTCCAACTTCCTTGATGGACGTGGTGGCACTGACACCCTGCTTGGTCTTGGCGGCAATGACACCTTGCTCGGTGGCAACGAAGTCAACAGCCTCGATGGGGGCCTCGACATCGACACCGTTGACTTCAGTTTCCTGGGTGGTGCCAATGGAGGAGCCATCAACCTGCTCACCACCGTGGCGGTGATCACGGGCATCGGAAACACCACCGTCCTCAACTTCGAGAATGCCGTGGGTGGTGCCGGTAACGACACGATTTCCGGCACTGCCACAGCCAACCAACTCAGTGGCCTGGCAGGTAACGATTCTCTTTTCGGCGACGATGGCATCGATACCTTGCTGGGTGGTCTCGGAGCGGACACGCTCAATGGCGGGCTCGGGCTCGGGGATTTGGCGGACTACAGCTATTCGGCTGTGGGAGGGTCAATCAATCTGGCCACAGGGCTCACCGATTTCGGTGTTGGTGACCAGGACAGGCTGATTGGAATCGAGGCCGTACAGGGATCCCAAGGCCGTGACGTGATCACCGGATCCACCACTGCCGACACCCTTGATGGCGGACGCAGCAATGATTCGATTCTGGGGGGTAACGGCAACGACACCCTGCTGGGTGGTCTCGGCGCTGACACACTTGATGGCGGGGGCAACAATGATCTTCTGGTTGGCGGCAGTGGCGCCGACACCCTGACCGGCGGCAGTGGGGTGGATCAGTTCAAGTACTTCGCCTCGAACCAGGGACTTGATCTCATCACCGACTTCACCGCCGCGTCCGAACAGATCCAGGTGGTCAGCGCTGGCTTTGGTGCCCTGCCGTTAGGCACCTTGGCTGCGGCAAACTTCCGCCTTGCTGCCCAGCCACTGCCCGCTTCGGCAGTATTTGTCTACGACGGCGCCACTGGCATCCTCAGCTTTGATGCTGATGGCAGTGGCCTTGGGGGAGCTGTGTCGTTCGCACAACTGACAGGGCTGCCAGCACTTACCGCCACAAACATCCAGATCATGGCCTCCTGAACCTTCGCCGCCGGTCACTCCTTGCTTGGTGCCTGCCATGTTCCACTATTTAGCCACCTCCCCTTTCATCCGAAAACCCAGGGGAATGATGGATCCCATCAAAAGCTCGTTCCAACGAGACCGGCTCCTTCAGCACCAAGTAAGTTTGTCCTCTAGGTCATCAGGATGCAGTCCAGCCCATCCAAACCCGTCGTCCGGTGGCCAGGCGGGAAGGCTGCCCGCTTCATCTTCTGCCTTTCTGGAAGGGCTCCGCCGCACAGACATCCTCAGGCTGAATGATCGTGTAGCCATGATCGTGGCTTAGGTGGTGGCTTAGGTGGTAGTGCCCCCCGCAGCACCCCATCAAAGACGTTGGCTTGGAAAGGGCTCAGTCGATGCTTCACCACTCTGAGCACAAATCTTGCAGGCGGAGGCCGATCTCAGTTCCCTGATAGCGGTCTCCAGCTACCAACGTCGCGTCACCTCGGAATGTTGAGGTGGTGATCTTTACGACGGGGTTGGCGATGTTATTGATCCGATCAATCAGCACCAGAGCGGTCTGCACTGCTGGACATTTCAGCCATCGGGCCCATTCACCGGGCGTTTGCTCCAGACCTTGCCCCATCTCCGCCTGGCCCACCATAAATTCAAGTCATGGCCTTCAGCGCAGACCCCACCGAATCCTTCGAGCTGATCGTGGTCGGCGGCGGCCACGCGGGTTGTGAGGCGGCGCTCACCGCCGCGAGGCTGGGAATCAACACCGCCCTGTTTTCGCTCAACATCGATCGGATCGCCTGGCAGCCCTGCAATCCAGCCGTGGGCGGACCGGCCAAGAGCCAGCTGGTGCACGAGGTGGATGCCCTCGGCGGGGTGATCGGCCGGCTCGCCGATGCCACCGCCCTGCAGAAACGGGTGCTCAACGCCAGCCGCGGACCGGCGGTGTGGGCCCTGCGCGCCCAGACGGACAAACGCCAGTACGCCCGCCAGATGCTGCAGCTGCTGCAGCACACCCCCGATCTCTCCCTGCGCGAAGCGATGGTGGTCGACCTGGAAGTGGAGGGCGATCCCGCAGCTGGAGACGGCCGGGTGATCGGCGTTCGCACCTATTTCGGCAGCACCTACGCCGCCGCTGCCGTGATCCTCACCACCGGCACCTTCCTGGGGGGGCGCATCTGGGTGGGGAGCCAGTCGATGCCGGCGGGCCGGGCCGGGGAGCAGCCCTCCGAGGGGCTCACCGAGGCGCTGCAGATGCTGGGCTTCACGACAGGCCGTCTCAAGACCGGCACCCCCGCCCGGGTGGACCGGCGCAGCGTGGCACTGGACCAGCTGGAGGAACAACCCAGCGACGCAGCCGATCAGTTCTTCTCCTTCGATCCCGCCGCCTGGGTGAGCGGTGAACCGATGAGCTGCCACCTCACCCGCACCACGGCGGCCACCCACCAGCTGATCCGCGACAACCTCCACCTCACGCCGGTCCATGGCGGTTTCATCGACAGCAAGGGCCCGCGTTACTGCCCCTCGATCGAAGACAAGATCGTGCGCTTCGCCGACAAGGACAGCCACCAGATCTTCCTGGAGCCAGAGGGCCGCGACACCCCTGAGCTCTACGTCCAGGGGTTCTCCACGGGCCTGCCGGAGCGGCTGCAGCTGGAGCTGCTGCGCACCTTGCCGGGGCTGGAGCGCTGCGTGATGCTCCGGCCCGCCTACGCCGTTGACTACGACTACCTCCCGGCCACCCAGCTCAAGCCCTCCCTGGAAACCAGGCGACTGGCTGGCCTGTTCACAGCCGGCCAGCTCAACGGCACCACCGGCTACGAGGAGGCCGCCGCCCAGGGGCTGGTGGCCGGCCTCAATGCCGCCCGCCGGATCCGCGGCCAGGAAGCCGTGCATTTCCCCCGCGAGGGCAGCTACATCGGCACCCTGGTCGACGATCTGGTCACCAAGGACCTCAAGGAGCCCTACCGGGTGCTGACCAGCCGCAGCGAATACCGGCTCGTGCTGCGGGGCGACAACGCCGACCGGCGCCTGACACCGCTGGGCCGCGAGCTGGGGCTGATCGACGCGCGCCGCTGGCAGATCTTCGAGCGCAAGCAGGCGGCGATCACGGCCGAGCAACAGCGGCTGGCCACGGTGCGTCTGAAGGCGAGCGACCCGGTGGCGCCGGCGGTGGAGGCTCAGACCGGCGCGCCGATCAGGGGCTCGATCACCCTGGCCGACCTGCTGCGGCGCTCCGGCTTCCACAGCGCCGACCTGGTGCACCATGGCCTGGCCGATCCCGCCCTGCCCCGTGAGGTGCGCGAAGCCGCCGAGATCGATCTGAAGTACAGCGGCTATCTGGCCCGTCAGCAGCAGCAGATCGACCAGACCGGCAAGCAACAGAATCGCCCCATTCCCCCCGACACCGACTTCCACGCCATCACCACCCTCTCCAAGGAAGCCCGCGAAAAGCTCAGTGCCGTGCAGCCCTGCAACCTGGGCCAGGCCTCCAGGATCCCGGGGGTGAGCCCTGCGGATGTCACGGCCCTGCTGCTCTGGCTCGAGCTCAACCGGCGCCGCTCCCTGGCCGCGACCGGCCCCTCGTCAAGCACCGGGACTGTCGTTACGGTGGGCGCGCCCGACGTTTGAGCCCAGCGGCCTCGATGGCAACTTCCCGCGGCATCACCAGTTCTCGCGCCTACTGGGAACTCAAGACCGATCAGGTGATGGACCGGGTGTTCGCTGCGTCGACGCCGGCGATCCGGGCCGCGGCCGCGCCGCTCGGGTCGGTGGACTCCGCGCCGATCGATGTGGTGGTGCGGGACGAACCGCCCTGGCGGCCCCAGCCCGCCGGGGTCGCCGCCACCAGCCCGGAGCCGAAGCGCGGCCAGCCTCCCCTGGTGCTGGCCTTGCTGGCGTTGCTCTCCCTGCTGGGCATCGGCACCACCCTGCTGCTCTGGCAGCAGTGGAGCATCAGCAACCAGGCCCTGGTTCAGGAACGCAACCTTCAACTCCTGGAGCGGCTGCGCTCACTCGGGGCCGCTCCCCCCGACAGCGGATCTGCGATCGCCCCACCCGCCGCCATCGCGGCCCTGGGTGGGGCGGAAGGCCTGCCCGTTGATCCCAGCTTGCCGCCGCCACCGCCGCAGGAACCCTGGCTGCAGGAGCTGGGTTCGCTCGAAGGTGGCGGCCAGGCGATCCAGGCCCGACCGCTGCTGGTGCCCCTGCGCGGAACGCTGCAACGTCCGGTGCCCGCGGCCCCCGTGCTGGGCAACGCCCGGCCGATCGGCGTCGGGGAATCCGTCAGCCCCGCTTTCGGCGCCGGCGCCGGTGCCGGCGCGGTGGCGATCGGCTCGGCGCCAGAGCTGGTCGGGGTGGTCCAGGCCAATGGCAGGGGTGGATCCGCCATCTTCAGCCTCGAGGGCAATGCCACCAGCACCGCGGTTGGAGAACCGATCGGCTCCACCGGTTGGCGGCTGCACTCCACCTCCGGTGATTCCGTGGTGATCGAACGCAATGGCCAGCAGCAGCGGGTCAGCATCGGCGGCTCCCCCTGAGATGACGGAATCGGCCTGCTCCGGCCCCGATCAAGGGCTGCGCAGACCGCTGGCGGGCCCTGCGTTCGCCTCACCCGAGCCGATCTGGGAGAAACCCTTCGGGGCGCTGGCCGAGGCCAGCACCAGCCAGCTTCTCAGCGGCCCCTGGCGACTGCTGCTGCTGGGCGATGGCAGCCCCACCCGCCACCTGGAGCTGCTCACAGGGGCCCCTGTGGAAGTGGAGCTGATCACGATGGCAGCCGATCAGGCCGCCGATAACCGGGTGCCGGTCGAGGTGGCTGAGCTGAACATCCCCCTGCTGCGACGTCAGGTGTGGCTGCGTTGCGATGGGGTGGCCCTGGCCTGGGCTGAGAGCTGGTGGAATCAGATCGAAGCGGATCAGAGTCTTCGCGACCGTCAACTGCCGATCTGGCGCAGCCTCAGCGCCGATCGGGCTGAATTGTTCCGGGAAGTGGATGGGCTTGCCCAGGTGTCGGCGGCCTGGCTGGAGCAAGGCTTCGAGCGGCAGGGTCCGTTCTGGAGCCGTCACTACCGCTTCTTCCGGGGCGGCAAGCCGCTCACCGTGATCCGGGAGGTGTTCTCGCCGGCCCTGGAGCACTGGCTTGGCCCCAGCCAGTGCTCCGGGTGATCGCGGCCCAGTTCAGCCGAGCCGCAGGGCTTCGGCCTGCTTACGGCTCTGCTCGAGCAGCTCCCGCAGGCGGTCTTCGTCGGTGTGGCTGAGGCTGGTGCGCAGCAGCTTCGCCTGGGGGGCGTAGCTGCGCAGGCGCTCGATCACCCGGTCGGGGGTGGCATCGCGCACCAGCAGGCAGAGGGCCGCGCTGCCCTTCGGCAGGGTTTCCCCCACTTCGCGCAGGAAGTTGTCATTGATGCCCAGGTCGCTGAGGGCTCCGGAGGCGGCACCGACGCCGGCACCGACTGCCGCGCCGAGCAGGGGATTGAGAAACAGCAGGCCCACCAACGACCCCCAGAAGCCTCCACCGAGAGCTCCGGCGGCCGTGAGGTTGACGGCCTGTCGCAACTGCACCTGGCCGTTGTCGTCGTGCTCGACCACCACCGCATCCTCCAGGGAGATCAGATGCTCCTGCTGGATGTTCACCAGTTCCCGCCGCACCGAATCGGCCTCCTCTGCCTTGGGAAAGCCCACCACGATCAGGTTGCTCATGCCAGCTCGGTCCATGGGTCGGATGTCCTGTTCAACCTAGAGGCCCCGGGGCCGCTGGAGGGTTAAGGACGGCTCCGGCTGGAGCGGGGCAGGGCCTCTGGGGGAGCGGGCTGCACCGGGTTTGCGGGTTCAGGCCGCTGCCAGCGCGGCAGGTCGTAGCTCTCGCGGGATGGCCTCCCCCTGCTCCGCGGCCGGCGGCAGCAGGGGGCGGCGCGGCGGGAGATGGCCTCAAGGGCTCGCCGTGGCGGCTGGGCCGCGCCGCCAGGGGGCTCGGGGCGATTCTGGGGAATCTGAGCAGGGCGGCCAGGAGCTCGGAACGAGGGGGAAGCTGGTGGGGTGGAAGACAGGGACCGAGGGGCAGCCTCCCGCTCGGGGATCCGCTCCTGCCAGGGTTCGGGCCAGTCGTCCTCCTCTTCCATGAACCAGTCGAGGCGATCTTCAACCCAGCGGCCGAGCCCCTGGAAGCCGCCGCTGGACGCAGAGCTGCCCAAAGGGGGGCCGCTGCTGGAGCGCCCCTGGGAGCGGGAGCCGGGGCGAGCCCCGGAAACCCCATCAACGAGCTGCCGGCCCGCCGTCATCCACTGATCGAGGGTGCCTCCGGCTGAGCGGCGTCTGCCTCGGCGTGGAGGATCACCGGAACCGTTCATGGCCTTGCCTGACCTGCGCGCAAACTGGTGTTGAACCAACGTTAACGGCTGGGCCCCGGCCGGACGCGTTGCCGCAGCCAGCGCTCCCGGGCCAGTCCGACCAGCGTGATCGAGACGCCGCCAGCCTGGAGCACCCAGAGGAAAAGATCCATGCCTGCGGCCTGCAGCAGCGGGAACCTTAGGTGGCAGTGGTTCCTGGGGCCGAGGCTTCGAAGCGAAGCAGGCAGGCGGCATTCCAGCGGCCACCGTGGAAGCGGTCGCAGCAGAGGCGGCAGGCCACCCCCCGCACCCGCCGGCGATAGGGGGCGGTGACGCCGCAGCAGGGGCAGCGGGCCAGCCAGCGCGCTGTGGTGAGCGGCAGCGGGAAACGGTGGCGGAGGCTCACCTGGAACTTGCTCTGCTCCGCGTTGATCCGCGCCATCCGGGCGCGGAAGTGGGGACCGTGCACTTCCCGCACCCCCAGCACCCGGTCGATCCAGGCGTGGATCATCTCGTGGCAGAGGGTGCCGAGCATCGCCTCGCGTGGCAGGGGCTCCAGCAACGGCCGGGAGAGCACGATCTCACAGAGGTCCGTGCCATCCGGGCGGCGGCCACTGCGGTAGAGGCCAGCGGTGCGACTCATGCGGCCATCACTCCAGCGCAGCTCCACCAGGCTGCGACCGGTGGGGGCCAGGGAACCCTCGAAATGCTCCCGGTCGAGGCGATGAAACAGGGGAAGCAGGGGCTCAAGGGGCATGCCGCTTCGGCTTCGTGCCTGGACGTTCACCAGTCTGGTGGGATCGTCGGTCAGACTCTGAACCCTGAAAGCGCCTTCGCACACAATGGATTGGGGTCTGGCCCAGACGATCGGCACCAAACTGCTGCTGGGTGCCGCCGGCGCCCTCCTGCTCTACTGGACCTACACGGCCGTGAAGCTGGTGCTCAGCGCCCGCGGCATCAACCCCCTGCTCAAGCAGTTCTTCACCCAGGTGGCTTCAGGGCAGATTGACGGCGCCTACCTGCTCACCACCAAGAACTATCGCTCCCATGTGAACCGGCAGCAGTTCATCCGCTTCCTGGCAGGGCTGCAGCTGAACAAGTTTCGCAACCTCAAATCCGGGCGGCCCCGCCTTCAGGACGGTCAGGTCATCCTGACGGTGAAGCTGAAATCGGAAGCCAAGGACGAACTGCCGCTTGATTTCACCTTCGTGAAGGTGGATGAGGCCTGGCGGGTGGACCGGATCAGCAAGCTGGCTGCGGCCTGAAGGCCGCCACGCCCTCCCGACGCCCGTGACCACCCTCTCACTCAGCGACGACGAGCGGCCCGCGGCGACCCCCGTCCAGCACACCCGGGCCATCGAGTTGCGTCGGCTGCTTGCCCGTGCCGCCCACGCCTACTACGTGCTCGACGCTCCTGAGCTGGAGGACGCCGTCTACGACCGGCTGTACCGGGAGCTGGAGGAGCTGGAACGCCGGCATCCCGAACTGGTGACCGCCGACAGCCCCACCCAGCGGGTCGGTGGGGAGCCGGCGCAAGGATTCTTCAGCGTGGAGCACCGAATTCCACTGTTCAGCCTGAAGAACGGCTTCGTTCAGGCCAAATCAAAAGATTCTTCGGAGGGGAAGGGTTGGGATTGGGTGGAACTCGAGGCCTGGTACACCCGCCTGCTCAGGGAACTCGATCGTCTTCCCACTGCAGGTGAGCCCAGGCCTGACCTGACGATGGTCAGCGAGCTCAAAATCGACGGCAACGCCCTCGCCCTCAGCTACGAGCACGGCCTGCTGGTGCGGGCCGCCACCCGCGGCGACGGGGAGCGCGGCGAGGAGATCACCGCCAACGTGCGCACGATCCAGGCGGTGCCGCTGCGGCTGCAGCTGGAGGATCCACCGCCCTGGGTGGAGGTGCGCGGTGAGGCCCTGATCCGCGACGACACCTTCGCCGAGATCAACGCCGAGCGGCTGGGGCGCAATGAGGCCCCCTTCGCCAACCCACGGAATGCCTGCGCCGGCACCCTGCGCCAGCTCGATTCCCAGGTGGTGGCCTCCCGTCGGCTGGATTTCTTCGCTTACACCCTGCACCTGCCAGGCGACTGGCGGCCGGCGCGGCCCAGCAGCCAATGGGACTCGCTTCAGTGGCTGGCGGCGGCGGGCTTCCGGGTGAACCCCAACGCTGAGCGCTGCGCCGATCTGGCAGCGGTGGAAACCTTCTTCTCGGCCTGGGAAACCAGGCGGAGCGAGCTGGCCTACGCCACCGACGGGGTGGTGGTGAAGCTCGACGACCTGCGGCTCCAGGACAGTGCCGGCTTCACAGAAACTCACCCACGCTGGGCGATCGCCCTCAAGTACCCCGCCGAGGAAGCCCCCAGCCGGCTGCTGCGCCTGGCGGTTCAGGTGGGTCGCACCGGCACCGTGACCCCGGTCGCCGAATTCGAACCGGTCCAGCTGGCCGGCACCAGCGTCAGCCGTGCCACTCTCCACAACGCCGACCGGCTGGCCGAGCTCGACCTGCACGCCGGTGACACCATCGTGGTGCGCAAAGCCGGTGAGATCATCCCGGAGGTGGTTCGGGTGCTCAGCGAACTGCGGCCAGCCGGCGCCAGGCCCCTGGAGCTGCCCAGCCATTGCCCCGAATGCAGCTCGGAGCTGGTGCGGGAGGAGGGGGAGGCGGCGACCCGCTGCGTCAACAGCAGCTGCCCGGCCATCCTGCGCGGCGCCCTGCGCCACTGGGTGAGCAAGGCAGCCCTCGACGTGGATGGCCTGGGTGGCAAACTTGTTGAACAACTGGTGGACCGGGGCCTGGTGGCCTCGATCGCCGATCTCTATCGCCTCGATCGAGCCCTGCTCGCCAGCCTGGAGCGGATGGGGGAGAAGTCGGCCGAGAACCTGGTGGCGGCCCTGGCCACCTCGAAGGCCCAGCCCTGGCACCGGCAGCTCTATGGCCTCGGCATCCACCATGTCGGGGCTGTGAACGCCAAGGCACTGGCGCGGGTCTTCCCCTCAGTGGCGGCGCTCGGCACCGCCGCCGCCGAGCACCCCGAGGCGATCACAGCAGTGTTCGGCATCGGCGCCGAGATCGCCGAGTCCCTGCGCCAATGGTTCGGAACTCCGGCCAACCGGGCGCTTGTCGCCGAACTGGCGGGCCTGGGCCTCTCGCTCGCGGCCCGCCAGAGCGACCATCCGGCCGGCGGCGGGCAGGCTCCAGGTGGCGGCCCCCTGGCCGGCCTGAGTTTCGTGCTCACCGGAACCCTGCCGAGCCTGAGCCGCAGTGCCGCCCAGGCCCTGATCGAGGCGGCCGGGGGCAAGGTGAGCGGTTCGGTCAGCCGCAAAACCAGCTATGTGGTGGCGGGCGAGGAGGCCGGCAGCAAGCTCGGCAAAGCCGAGGCGCTCGGTGTGGCCGTGCTTGATGAGGCGGGACTGCGGGACTTGCTTGAAGCGCTGGCTAGCGTTGAATCCGGGCAGGTTCCAACGCCCGGCACCGTCCTTCCCAGCCAGCCGCCGCCATGAACCGCGATCCCGCCGGCGTGCCGGCTGCGCACCGATGGATCAAAACCGACTGCGGTCGGGCCAAGCACGCCGAGCTGGCGGCTCGCCGGGGCCCGCTGGCCCGGCTGCGCCTGGCCTGGTTCGTGCTGGTGGCGGCGATCCGGGATTGGCGGCTGCCGGCTCAGCCCTGATCACGCCCCCCCGTGCCCGTCTCCAGGGCCCGGCGAGCCGCCCGCCCCGCCAGCCAGATCGAGCCCAAGGTGGCGCCGATTCCCAGCAGCCGCAGGGACCAGGTGGTGGCATCGGCCTCACCGGAGAGCACGGCGCCGAAACGGGCCACATCCCCGGCCAGGGCGCCGAGGCCGCAGAACAGGATCGTGCCCGGCAGGATCGCCACCAGGCCGATCACGTAATCACGGAAGCTCACCTCGCTGAGGCCATAGGCCAGGTTGAGCAGACTGAACGGAAAGACAGGCGAGAGCCTGGTGAGCAGCACCAGCTTCAGGCCCTCACGGCTGACAGCCTGCTCGATGGCCAGCAGCTTCGGGGTGGCTGCCAGCCGCCGCCGTGCCCAGTTGCGCAGCCAGCCACGGCCCAGCAGGAACACCGCGATCGCGCCGCCGCTCGCACCGGTGAACACCACGGCGCTGCCTACCCAGGGTCCGTAGAGGGCGCCAGCCAGCATCGAGGCCCAGACCCCCGGCAGCAGCAGGGTCACCCAGAGCGCATACAGCGGAATGAAAGCGACGGCCCCTGCCGGGGAGCGCAGGGCCGGCAGGAGCAGCTCAAGCAGGGCGGCGGTCGCCAAGCAGGGAAGGCAGCGGGTCAGCCAGGCTGACACCAGGGGCCTCTTCTAGCCTCGTGTCCAAGGATCACCCCAGACCCCGGACCCCACCCCCGATGCGCAAGCCGTCCAACCGTCTGCTGGTCGTCGCTGGTGCGGCTGGAGCGTTGGCGCTCGCCCTGGTCCTGAGGCAATCGCCTGGCCTGTCGGGGGCGACACAGGTGGCGGGCACCACCGCAGCGGCGATCAAGCCCCTGGCTGCTGCCGCGATCAACCTGCCCGCTGATCCGGCCCGGCCCAGGGATGCCAGCGGCCGCCAGTACCCCCTTGTTCCCACCGATCCGGCCGAGCTGGCGACCCTGCTGGCTGGCGTGGAGGAGGCCCTGCGCTCACCGCAGACCCCCGCCGCCGAGCTGCCGGGCCTCGGCCATCAGCAGCAGGTGATCTATCGGGTTCTCTCACACCAGGAAACCCGCTCGCAACAGGTGCGCCGCTTCCTTCCCGCCGCCTGGCTGAGCACCTACGACCGGCATCTGGTGGCGCGGCGGGCCTTTCTGGCCATGCATCGCCGGGGCCGCAAGCCCACGACCCTGCCGGCCTGGCGGATCATCCAACCAGAGCCAGCCGAAGCCCTGATCGGCTACTACAAGAAAGCCGAGGCGGCCACCGGCATCGCCTGGGAGGTGCTGGCGGCGGTGAACCTGGTGGAATCGGGGATGGGCCGCATCGATGGGGTGTCGGTGGCCAACGCCCAGGGGCCGATGCAGTTTCTGCCCACCACCTGGAGCCAGGCGGGCATCGGCAAGGGGAGCATCCGCGATCCCCACGACGCCATCCAGGCCGCGGCGCGCTACCTCGTTCGCCGGGGGGGCCTCAAGGACATCCGCAAGGGACTCTGGGGCTACAACAACAGCGACAACTACGGCATCGCCGTGCTCACCTACGCCTCCCTGATCCAGGAGGACCCCAGGGCCTATGTGGGGCTCTACAACTGGGACATCCACTTCGGCTCCGCTGCCGGCGACATCTGGTTGCCGGTGGGCTACGACCAGCCCCGCCCGATCGAGGTGGCCACTTTCCTGAAGCGGTTTCCGGCCAGTGCTCCGCCACCCGGCTCCTCGGGCTACTGACCCTGCTGGCTCCCGAAGTGTTCTCAGTCTGCAGCAGCCAGCGCGGAGGAGTGGTGATTCTGCCAGCAACATCAACTCAGGAAACTCTCGGAACGAAAGTGGTTCCAAGACTAAACCGAAAATAAAAGAGCAAGGCAAATCATCAGCAACACAGACAATCGTTGTCGCCATGAAGCCCCATGGCCAGATGTCGTCAAGCCCCACCACGTGTCGGCCTGCTGAGTTGTACCAATCGGGTCTTGCCCAAGGGCCGGCTCTACCATGGGTCGTGATCAATGAGTACATAACCAGGCGTCGAGGAAAAAGGAGCCGTGGCTGGGCATCGACATTCCCCTCAACTGAATCTCCGCCTCCACATTAAAACCAGCCACAAGGAACTCAATTCAATCTGGACCGCAAAAGCATCATCCAAGAATCGCCATTATTGACTACTCAGAATTGCCAATTGGCTACGATTTCCCCATAGAGCCCAGAAGAAAACAGGTGAAAGGAGGCAGATCTCTTGATCAGCTAAATGAATTAAGCAGGCAGGCAGGATTGACGAGAACTTAATGGCAAGTTAACGGGTTCTTGTTCTTAATCGCTGAATGGCATGTCATGGTCCAACCAGATTGGATTGCTGATCCCATGTCAACTGCCGCCATTCCCACTGTGCTTCCGACGAATGCATTGCGCATTCTTCCAATTGGTACGACAACCTTGGCAGGCGCTGAAATCTCTGCCTTCGACCCTGGCAGCAATCGCCTCTTCATCACTTCGAGCAGCGGTCTTCAGATCGTCGACCTGGCAGATCCCACCTCCCCAAGCTTGATCGAACTGATCGACTTCAGATCACTCGGCTTCGCCGGAACAGATATCACTTCTGTTGCTGTGAAGGGGGGAATCGTGGCTGTGGCTCTGCCAGCACTGAACAAGGCCGACAACGGTCATGTCGTGTTGCTGAACGCTGCTGATGGCAGCCTGATCGGCGACGTGGGAGTCGGCGCTGTACCAGACATGCTGACTTTCACGCCGGATGGCACCAAGCTGCTGGTTGCCAATGAGGGTGAATTCCTCAGCAATGGCACAGCAGGAGGCGCGGGCTCCGTATCGATCATCTCGCTGAACGGCACCAACTCCACTGAGGTGACCGTCGACTTCACCGCCTTCAACGGTCAGGAAACAGCTCTGCGAGCGGCGGGCGTGCGCATCTTTGCCGGGCAATCAGTTTCACTCGACGTGGAGCCCGAGTACATCGCCATTTCGGCCGATGGAAGTACGGCCATGGTGACCCTGCAGGAAGCCAATGCAGTGGCGATACTCGATATTACGACGGCCACTTTCACCGAAATCGTGCCACTGGGAAGTAAGAGTTACGCAGGTCTCTTTACTGATTTCTCCGATCGTGACGGGCCTGAAAGCAGCAATCTGATGAATCTGACAACCGGTAATCCAGTCTCTGGCCTCTACATGCCCGATGCAATCGATAGTTATCAGGTTGGGAGTTCAAGCTTTTTCGTGATCGCGAACGAGGGTGATGATCGCGACGACTTTCTGAATCCGGATGAAACTATTCGCCTAGGCAACTCCAGCTACGATCTCGATGACACTATCTTTCCAGATGAGGCCTTACTGAAAGCCAACACTGATTTAGGCCGCCTTACAGTGTCGAATGCGCCCGGGCTACGTGGCGATACAGACAATGATGGTGACATCGACCAGATTCTTGCCTATGGGGCACGATCTTTCTCGATTCTTGATGAAAACGGTGCAATTGTCTTCGATAGCGGCGACATGATTGAGCGAATCATCGCCACCGAATTTCCCTCTCTATTCGACGACGCTCGGAGCGACAACAAGGGGCCCGAACCTGAAGGCATCGAGGTCGCAACTATTGGTGAAAGCACTTACGCCTTCGTCGGGCTCGAACGCTCCAACATCACACTTGCCTTTGATATAACAAATCCCAATGAAGTGAGCTATACCGGCTCAGCCTTGAGGCCCGGTGATGTCAGCCCAGAGGGTCTGCTGGTCATCGCTGCCGAGGACAGCCCAACCGGCTCTGCCTTGCTGGTTACAAGCAACGAGGTCAGCAACACACTCTCCATCTTCAGCGTGGCGCCAAACTTCCGCCTGCAACTCCTGCACTTTGCCGATGGGGAGGCGGGGCTGTTGGCTGCCGAGACGGCACCAAATCTGGCTGCACTGGTCGATGCATTCGACGACGATTACGTCAATACGCTGATACTGGCAGGCGGCGACAACTACATTCCAGGCCCCTTCTTCGCCGCCGGTACCGATCCGACCGTCTCAGCTACACACAACAGGGGCGACAACCCCGGCGCCGCCGACATCGAAATCCACAATCGCATCGGTGTGCAGGCCTCGACCATCGGCAACCACGAGTTTGATTTCGGCACGCGCGTCTTCAGCGATATCGTCGCTGACGCTGCCTTCCCCTATCTCTCCTCCAACCTCGACTTCACGGGTGACAGAGACATCGTGACTCGCTTCCAGGAGACGGTAGCCGTGGGTGGACTCGAGGAAGCCGCAAGCCTCGCGAGCAAGATTGTGCCCTCCACTGTGGTGACGTCCGGCGGCGAGCAGATCGGCCTGGTCGGTGCCACGACACAGATCATCGAGACCATCTCCTCCACAGGCAATGTCGAGGTGAAGGGCTTCGCGGAAGGAACCGAGGCCAACAACATGGTGTTGCTCGCGGCGCAACTTCAGCCTGTGATCGACGATCTGATCGCACAGGGTGTCAACAAGATCATCGTGATGGCGCATCTCCAGCAGATCGCCCTCGAACAGGAGTTGGCCACCCTTCTGCGCGGCGTGGACATCATCCTGGCAGCCGGCTCCAACACCCGGCTTGGTGACGAAACTGATCAAGCCGTGCTCTTCCCAGGCCATGCTGCGGATTTTGCGAACACCTATCCCATTGTCGCCACGGGCGCAGATGGAGGTACGACGTTGATCGTCAACACGGACAACGAATACACCTATCTCGGCCGCCTCGTCGTGGACTTCGACGAGGCGGGCAAGATCATCGTTGAAAGCCTCGACAAGGACATCAACGGCGCCTATGCCTCGACCACTGAAAACGTGGCAGCGGCCTGGGGCGTCGATGCCGCCGATCTCGCCACGACAGCCTTTGCCGAAGGAACCAAAGGTGAGCAGGTGGCTGAAATCACCGAGGCCGTGCAGGCAGTGATTGAAGCGAAGGACGGCAACCTCTTCGGCTTCACTGACGTCTATCTCGAAGGTGAGCGCAACCTCGTGCGCAACCAGGAGACCAACCTCGGCAACCTCAGCGCCGACGCCAACAAAACGGCAGCAGAAGCGGCCCTCGTCGGGGGCACGATCGTGGCCTCGCTGAAGAACGGTGGCGGCATCCGAACCGCAATCGGCTCTGTGGAAGTCGGTTCGGGCGACAAGAACCCGCCTCTGGCGAACCCCGGTGCAGGCAAGACGGAGGGCGGCATCTCGCAGCTTGACATCGAGAACTCGCTCCGATTCAACAACCTGCTGATCGTGTTCGACACCGACGCGGCGGGCCTCAAGGCCATTCTCGAACACAGTGTTGCGGTGCTCGGCAACCAGGGCCGCTTCCCGCAGATCGGTGGAATCAGCTTTTCCTTTGACCCCGACCTTGCCGCTGGATCGCGCATTACCAGCATCGCTGCAATCGCTGAAGATGACACGGTAATCGCCCGCCTTGTTGAGAATGGTGAAGTCAGCATTGATGCGCCGAGCAGCATCAGTGTCGTCACACTGAATTTTCTTGCCAATGGAGGCGATGGCTACCCGATCAAGGCAAACGGTCATAACTTCCGATATCTCCTGGCAGATGGCAGCATCAGTTCTGCCATCGATGAGACACTCGATTTCACAGCCAGCTCGACATTCACAACGGTTGGTCAAAGCGCTCTAACGATCCTGGGAGAGCAAAAAGCTTTTCAGACCCATCTTCTCGCCGAATATGGCAGTCCAGCCACGGCCTTCGACCAGGCTGACACGCCAGCGAATCTTGACCAGAGAATTCAGAATCAAATCTTCACTGCTGATACAATCTTCACAGGTTCCACCTACGAAGCCACGGCTGGATCTGATGTCTTCAGCGGCACTGCAGCCGATGACAGCTTCTTCGGTGGCGCCGGTAGTGATCAATTCCTGGGTGGGGCTGGCAATGATCAGATGGATGGCGGCAACGATGACGACCAGTTACTGGGAGGGCTCGGGAATGACCAGCTCATTGGTGGGAACGGCAGTGACCTGATCCTTGGCAATTCTGGCGACGACTCGATCTTTGGGGGAACAGGAAATGACTGGCTCCTCGGTGGAGAGGGGAAAGACTTTCTATACACAAGTTTCTTTGCAGGCACAGCACCATCGACAGAAGTCGCCTCATCGAGTGCCTTCGGTGAAGGCGGTGATGACACGATCATTGCCAATGGCAAAGACTTTGGATTTGGCGGAGATGGGAACGACCTTCTCTATTCCACGACCGAAAATGCAGTTAGCTTTTTCGGGGGGAGCGGCGATGACAACCTGATTGGCAACCAAGGAAATGATATCTTACTCGGCCAAGAGGGATCAGATGTATTGATCGGTAACCAGGGAAATGATATCCTGCTTGGTGACATGGGATCAGACGTTCTGATTGGCAACCAGGGAAATGATGTTCTCTACGGAGGAGATGGGCTTGATTTCTTCGACTTGCGAAACGACATCGTTGCCAACGAGTTTGATTATATCGCTGACTGGTCTGTGGGCGGAACACCTGAACTGATCATATTGCCAATATCCGTACAGCCTTTCACGCAGTTTCATCAGGTTGGATCCGGATCAGTGATTCTGGCTCAGCTCGGCGGCGGAAGTTCCTATTACAGCTACGTTGCCAATTCTGTCGTTACCGACGTCCAAGCTCAAACCGCTTTTCTCTGATCAGCGCCGGCGCCGGATAGCGGCAGAGCACTGGCGGCTCTGTCGCTATCCGGTCACTCGTCGAGCGCCACCAGATCGCGGAGCTGACCGGGGTCTAGCCCGCCCAGCCACTCCTCTCCTGAACCCACGATGTCTTCGGCGAGACGGGCCTTCTCGCGGATCATTCGGTCGATCTTCTCCTCCACCGAGCCGCTGGTGATGAACTTGTGCACCAGCACCCGGTTGGTCTGGCCGATCCGGTAGGCCCGATCGGTGGCCTGGTTCTCCACGGCCGGATTCCACCAGCGGTCGATGTGGAACACATGGCTGGCCCGGGTGAGGTTGAGGCCCACACCGCCGGCCTTCAGCGAGAGCAGGAACAGCTGCGGGCCGCGCGGGTCGTCCTGGAAGCGATCCACCATCGCCTGGCGTTCGTTCTTGCTGGTGCTGCCGTAGAGAAAGGGCACCTCCTGACGGAAGCGCTGTTGCAGGTGGGCCTGGAGCAGATGTCCCCATTCGGCGAACTGGGTGAACAGCAGGGCCCGATCACCGGCTTCAATCACCTCTTCGACGATTTCATCGAGCCGTTGCAACTTGGCGGAGCGGGCTCCGAAACCCTCACCCACTTCCGATTCCTTGAGAGCCAGGGCCGGGTGGTTGCAGATCTGCTTGAGCCTGGTGAGCAGGCCAAGAACCTGGCCGTGCTTCTGGCCGAGGGGCGCGCGGGCGATCGCCTCAAGGGTTTCATCGACGGTGGTGCGATAGAGCCTGGTCTGCTCCGGGGTCAGGCCCACCCATTCCCGCAACTCAACTTTTTCGGGCAGGTCGGAGATGATCGAGCGGTCGGTTTTGAGCCGGCGCAGGATGAACGGCCCCACCCTTGCCTTGAGATCCCGCAGCGATGCGGTGTCGCCGTAGCGCTCGATCGGCAACCGGTAGCGCTGGCGGAAGAACTCCTCCTCGCCGAGCACCTTCGGGTTGAGAAAGTCCATCAACGCCCAGAGTTCGCTGACCCGGTTCTCCACAGGGGTACCGGTGAGGGCGATCCGGAAGCGGCCGCCACCACCCTGCTTGCCGCAGCGGGCCAGTTCCCTCGCCGCCAGGGACTGCTTGGCGGCGGGATTCTTGATCGCCTGGGCCTCGTCGATCACCGTTCCCTGCCAGTCCATCGAGGCCAGCAGCGTGCTGTCACGCTGCAGCAGCCCATAGCTGGTGAGCACCAGATCCACACCCTCCAGGGTCTTGGCCAGGGCCGCCGGCGTGGAGGGCCGCTTCGGACCGTAGTGCTCCAGCACCATGAGTTCCGGGGTGAAGCCCGCCGCCTCCCGCTTCCAGTTGGTGAGCACCGAGGTGGGAGCCACCAGCAGCACCGGGCGTTTCAGTTCCTGCTCAGCCTTGAGGTGCTGCAGAAAGGCGAGCAACTGGATCGTCTTGCCCAGCCCCATGTCATCGGCGAGGCAGGCCCCCTGATCGAAGCGATGCAGGAAAGCCAGCCAGCCAAGGCCCCGTTCCTGGTAGGGGCGCAACTGGCCGGCGAAGCCGGCCGGGGCGGGCAGGGGATCAGGAGCCTTCTGCTGGTGGTATTGCTCCAGCACCGCCTGCAGCCTGGGGCCGGCCGTGAAGCGGTGCACCGGCAGACGCTGCAGGGTTTCGCCTTCGTTACCGGTCAGCCGCAGGGCGTCATCGAGGCTGAGGGCGGGATCGAGGGCGCAGAACTTCTCGGCATTGCGGAGATCACCCGGTCGCAACTCGATCCAGACCCCCTTGTGCTGCACCAGCGGGCTGCGTTTGCCGGCCAGCCGCTCCAGATCCCTGAGGGTGAGGGTGACACCGCCGATCATCAGCTCCCAGCGCCACTGCAGCGTTTCGCCGAGGCTGAAACCCCGCGACGTCGCCGGCAGCTCGGCTTCGATCGAGACCCCCAGGCGACTGGCCAGACCTCCGCTGAGGCTGGCCGGCAGCAGCACGCCGACGCCCACATCCCGCAACCGGGCCGCGGCGGTGCGCACCAGCACGAAGGCCTCCGCCGGGGCCAGCTGCATCCGCTGGGGAGTGGCGGCATCGAGGCCCCGCTCAAGCGGCTCGAACACCTGCAGGGCCCGGCCGAGGCCCTCCAGCAACAGCTCACCGGGCTGGGGAATGGTGACCTCACCGAGCTGAAGATTGGTTTCACCGGCGGCCCAGACCGCTGCCGCCGGCAAGGTCAGGCTGGGATCCGACTCGGCCTGAAGACAGAAGCGCAGCTCCCAGAGCTCATCGCCCTCCGCAGGCGTGTCCAGCTCCAGGCAGGCCCGGGCCGGGGCCAACCGGCCGGCCACCGCCTCTCGCCAGTGGTGCGTGGTGGTGCTCAGCCTCTCCACCTCCTCGCCTGAAAGCCGCAGCTCCCCCTTGCCGGGGCCCAGGGCCTGCTGCCAGGCCGCCAGCAACGGATCCAGGCCATCAACGCTGGGGCTGAAGCCACAGCGCAGCTGGGCGTCCACCAGACGGGAGAGGATCTCCACCAGCCGCAACCGCCCTGAGCCCGGACGCCAGCAGGCCAGGGGAGGGGTGCCGTTGGTGAGGGGACCGCGCCAGAGGGCGGCCACCGCCACCTGGGGCAGCCGGGTGGCCAGATCCTCCAGCCGGCGCCGGTCGTCCTGACGGTTGAGCAGGGGAAGCCACTGAGCCCGGCCCTCCTCCACCTGGGGCAACCAGCGCCCCCTGGCGATCAGGCTGAGGCTCCAGCGCTGCAGATGGCTCCACCAGCGCAGTTCATCGGCCAGGTCGGGATGGTTGCCGGAGAGCGGCAGACGCTCCAGCCAGAGCGAGGCGGCGGCTGGATCCAGCCAGAGGCCCTCCACCTGCCAGGGCCACCACTCCACCTGTTTCGGGATCGGTTCGCCGGCCTGCAGGGGCAGCCCGCTCCAGCCGGCCATCTCATCCTGCTTCCGGCCCCGGGAGCTCTGACGGCGACTGGGCAGGCTGAGGCAGGCGGTGGCGGGCCGGAAGGATTCGGTCCAGAGATCCCACTCCTCCAGCCAGGCCCCCAGATCGTCCTGATCGAGGCTGAGCGGATGGGCCAGGGGCGCGTTGGTGGGGGTGGCCGGGCCGGCCACGCGCCAGGTATCGGCCCAGAGCAGCAGACCGGCGACCGCCATTCCGCTGGCGTCGGCCGGTAGCCAGGTGGCGTGCAGAAGGCTCATCGCCGAGGCGCGGCCAGGTACGGATCGGCGCCATCATCTCCGATCGCCGGCCCCGGGGCCAGATGAGCCGCTCAGGACGGCCGGCATGGCCGCATCGCCGGGAAAAGACGCACTCCGGCCTGCAGCAGCAGGGCACCGCCCACCAGGGGCAGCCAGCGCGGCCACCAGTCGCGCAGCAGCTGAAGCACCAGGCTGGAGAAGCCCCCGGGCAGATTCCCCGCCGCCGTGAGGGCCGGCTCGGCGGACACCCCCAGGCTCAGCAGGCCGCAGACAGCCCCGATCAGACCGGCCTGGAGATGGCCATCGTCGGGGTCGACCCGCTGGAGGTGAAAGGCCAGCAGCCCATAGAAAAACCCACTGCCACCGGCCCTGAGGGCTGGCTCCAGACCGAAGGCCAGGCCGATGCCCATGGCGCCGGCGGCGGCCAGCAGGGCCCAGCCGATCGAGCGCAGCCGCAGCAGCCGGCGGTCCTCTGCAGGCGTCAAAGGAGTGGGCACGGCGGGGCGCAAGCGGGTCGGGACCTGTCCTGGGCGATCATGCCTTCTTCAGAGGTGTCACGCCGCATCAGGTCATGGCAGTTGCTTCTTCTTCAAGTGGCGCGGCCGCCAGCCAGCCCAGGCCCCGCAGCGGCGCCGAGATCCGCGAAGCCTTCCTGGCCTTCTACGAGCAGCGGGGCCACCGGCGCCTGCCCAGCAGCTCCCTGGTGCCGGACGATCCCACCGTGCTGCTGACGATCGCCGGCATGCTGCCGTTCAAGCCGGTCTTCCTGGGTCAGGCGGAGCGGCCGGCAGCTCGGGCCACCACCGCTCAGAAATGCATCCGCACCAACGACATCGAGAACGTGGGCCGCACGGCACGGCACCACACCTTCTTCGAGATGCTCGGCAATTTCTCGTTCGGGGATTACTTCAAGGCGGAGGCGATCAGCTGGGCCTGGGAACTCTGCACCGAGGAGTTCGGCCTGGATCCCGGGCGGCTTGTGGTGAGTGTCTTCCGTGACGACGACGAAGCGGAGACGATCTGGCGCGATGCCATCGGCGTGGACCCGAACCGGATCATTCGCATGGATGAAGCCGACAACTTCTGGGTGTCGGGTCCGACCGGCCCCTGCGGCCCCTGCTCGGAGATCTACTACGACTTCCACCCCGAACGTGGTGACGCGGCCATTGATCTCGACGACGACAGCCGTTTCATCGAGTTCTACAACCTTGTGTTCATGCAGTCCAACCGCGACGCCGCAGGCACGCTGACGCCGCTGGCGAACCGCAACATCGACACCGGCATGGGGCTGGAGCGCATGGCCCAGATCCTGCAGGGCGTGCCGAACAACTACGAAACCGATCTGATCTTCCCGCTGATCGAAACAGCCGCGGCCCTGGCTGGTGTGGACTATCACCAGCTCGACGCGAAAAGGCAGACCTCGCTCAAGCTGATCGGCGACCACAGCCGCGCCATCACCCAGTTGATCGGCGATGGCGTCACCGCCTCGAATCTCGGTCGTGGCTACATCCTGCGCCGCCTGTTGCGCCGGGTGGTGCGCCACGGTCGCCTGCTGGGGATCGAGCAGCCGTTCCTGGCCGCGATGGGTGCGGCGGCGATCAGCCTGATGGCCCCTGCCTACCCCCAGCTGCTGGAGCGCCGTGACCTGATCACCGCAGAACTGGTGCGGGAAGAGGCCCGTTTCCTCGAAACCCTCGAGCGGGGCGAAAAGCTCCTGAGCGAGCTGCTGGCCGCCAGCCCCAGCCGGATCAGTGGAGCGCAGGCCTTCGAGCTCTACGACACCTTCGGCTTCCCCCTGGAGCTCACCGAGGAGATCGCCGCCGAGCATGGCCTCACCGTGGACCTGGAGGGCTTCGAAGCGGCGATGGTGGCCCAGCGCCAGCGGGCCAAGGCGGCGGCGGTGAGCCTGGATCTCACCCTGCAGGGGGCGATCGAGGCGATCGGCTCGGAGCTGCCCGACACCCATTTCAACGGCTACGACGGGCTCGATCACCCCAGCCAGGTGATCGCCCTGGTCACGAACGGTGAACCAGCCAGCCAGGCGGTTGCCGGAGACAGCGTGCAGGTGGTCCTCGACGTCACACCGTTCTATGGGGAGTCGGGTGGCCAGATCGGCGACCGTGGGCTGCTCACCGAAGAGGGTTCCGGTTCAGCCGATCCCGGTCCATATCCCAGTCCAGATCCCAGTCCAGATCACAGTCTCGATCCCGGTCCAGATCAAGGTGCCGATCACGGCTTGATCGTCAGGATCGAATCGGTGGCGAAGAACCGCAAACTGTTCGTGCACCATGGCCGGATCGAACGGGGCCGCCTTTGCCTCGGTGACAGGGTGCTGGCCCGGGTTGATAGGGCCTGCCGCCGCCGTGCCCAGGCCCACCACACCGCCACCCACCTGCTGCAGGCGGCCCTCAAACAGGTGGTGGATCCGGCGATCGCCCAGGCCGGTTCGCTGGTCGACTTCGATCGACTGCGTTTCGACTTTCACTGCCCCCGCGCCGTGACCCCCGCCGAGCTGGAGCGAATCGAAGCACTGATCAATGGCTGGATCGCGGACGCCCACGAGCTGGAGGTGCAGGAGATGGAGCTGGAGCGGGCCCGCTCCGCCGGCGCTGTGGCGATGTTCGGCGAGAAGTACGACGCCCGGGTGCGGGTGGTGGACGTACCCGGCGTCTCGATGGAGCTCTGCGGCGGCACCCACGTGGCCAACACCGCCGAGATCGGCCTGTTCAAGATCACCTCTGAAGTCGGGGTGGCGGCTGGAGTCCGTCGTATCGAAGCGGTGGCAGGCCCGGCCGTGCTCGCCTACCTCAACGCCCGCGATGCGGTGGTGAAGCAGCTCAGCGAACGCTTCAAGGCCCAGCCCGGCGAAATCGTGGCCAGGGTGGCCGCTCTGCAGGAGGAGCTCAAGGCCAACGGCAAGGCCCTGGCCGAGGCCCGTGGCGAGCTGGCCCTGGCCAAGGCGGCGGCGCTGCTGGGCCAGGCCGAACCCGTCGGGGAGTTCCAGCTGCTGGTGGCGCGGCTGGACGGGGTGGATGCCGGACCGCTGCAGACGGTGAGCCAGCAACTGCAGGAGCGCCTCGGCGGTGGGGCGGCCGTGCTGCTGGGCGGCGTGCCGGATCCAGGCGAAGCCGACAAGCTTTCTCTGGTGGCCGCCTTCGGCCAGCAGGTGATCGCCAGGGGCCCCAAGGCCGGTGTCTTCATCGGCACGATCGCCAGGCTCTGCGGTGGTGGCGGTGGCGGCAGGCCCAACCTGGCCCAGGCTGGTGGGCGCGATGCGGCCGCCCTCGATGGCGCACTCGCCGAGGCCCGCAGCACCCTGAAAGCCCTGTTGGGCGAGAGCGGTGGCCAGCCCGAAGGCCAGGAAGCACGGTAACAACCGTTACAGCTAACGCCATCTTGATGGCCTCAGATCGGGCTCTGCTTTGCTCCGACCTCTTGATGGCGTCTTCCAGTCCCAAGGCGACCGTGATCCAGGGGCTGCTTGAGGGACTTCATGATCGTTTTCTCTCCTTGGATGAGGGTGCACCGGCCGACTACATCCCTGAACTGGCCAAGGCCGATCCCCATGACTTCGGCATTGCCATCGCCACGGTGGATGGACGCCTTTACAGCGTGGGAGATACGAACAAGTTGTTCACGATCCAATCGATTTCCAAGCCATTCGTTTATGGCCTGGCGCTCGATCTGCTCGGCACCGAACGCATGAAGGCGAAGGTGGGTGTGGAGCCCTCTGGGGAAGCCTTCAATGCAATCAGCCTCGACCCCGCCACCGGCAAGCCCCGCAACCCGATGATCAATGCGGGGGCAATCGCCACAACCGCGCAGATCAGCAGTAATGACCCGGACAATGCCGAGGAGATCCTGCTCGATTACTTCGCCGCCCTGGCCGGTCGACGGCTGATGATTGATGAACAGGTTTATCAGTCGGAGCGCGCGACCGGCCATCGCAACAGGGCAATCAGCCATCTGCTGCGAAATTTCAACATCATCGAGTCCGATCCTGAGCAGGCCCTCGATCTCTACTTCCGGCAATGTTCGATTCTGGTCAATGGTCATGACCTGGCTGTGATGGCCGCCACCCTGGCTTGCCAGGGTGGCAATCCGTTCACCGGTTCACAACCACTCACCTCTCAGACCACCACAAAGATTCTGGCCCTGATGGCCACCTGCGGCACCTACGATTTCGCCGGGCAATGGCTCTACGACGTGGGCATGCCTGCCAAGAGTGGGGTGGCGGGTGGCGTACTGGCCGTGGTGCCTGGCCGTCTTGGCATTGCCACCTATTCACCGGCACTTGATTCGCTCGGCAACAGCGTGCGTGGCATCGCGGTCTGCCAGGAGCTCTCCAAGCAGCTCGGCCTCAGCCTGTTCAACCAGTATCCGGAGAACAGCACCACGATCCGCCGCTCCTACAAGGGCTCCCAGCGTCACTCGCGACGGTTCAGGCCACCGGCCCAGCTGAGCTGCCTCCAGCAGAATCGCGACTCGCTGCGCATCGTTCACGCTCAGGGAGTGCTGGATTTCGCCGCTGTTGAGCGGCTGATTGCCGAACTGGCTCAGTTGCTGATCAATTCCTGGATCCTGGTGATCGATTTCGCCAATGTCTCCGAGCTGCCGGAAGAATCCAGGCACCTGTTGGTCCAGGAGCTGGCCTCACTGCGCTGTGAAGGGGTGATCGTGCTGCTGGTGCGATGCCATCACCTCGGCCTGGAAGCCGAACCCCTGGCTGGGCTGGATCATCAACCGATGACCTTTCTGCATCTGGATCAGGCGATTGAGCGGGCTGAAGATCTGCTGCTGGAATCAGTGCAACCAGAGAAGCTTGATCAAAGCATGCAAGAAGAGCATGATTATGGGGGCTTCCTGGAGTTGCTGGATCCAAGCTATCACCAGATTCTCTTCTCAATCGCCGAGCTGAAAACCTTTGACGTTGGTGATCACGTGATCAGAAAAGGAGATGCCGGCGATGAGCTCTTCATCGTCAAAAGTGGTCGCTTCACCGTCACAATCGATCTTCAGGGCAAGGACGGCATCCTGCATCAATCCCGCCTCGCCACCTTCGAACCGGGAATGTGTTTCGGTGAGATCGCTTTCCTCTCCAGGCAGACACGCAGCGCTGATGTGATCGCTGATCTGCCTGGCAGTTGTTGGGTCCTGTCTCGGCCCGCTTTCGATGCGTTGCGGCTCAAAGACCCCAACACGGTGACGGAAATGCTCCTGGCTCTCACCGGCGACCTTGGCAAGAAACTTGGGGTCACCAGCTTTCAATTGATGTTGATGGAGTATCTGTAACACTCCAGATTCATTGGATCAGAGACGCAAACAGTTGCTGCATTCTTTTCAGCAGCTGGTTCTCCTGAATCTGAACCGTTTCCCGCTCCAGGCCTTCCAGCTGGCCGCGCCGCTTGCTGACCAGATGGGCCAGGCCGTCCATCAGGGCAGGATTCCGCTTCAGCAGGGGAACCAGCTGCTCCCTGGAAACCTCCAGCAGGATCGACTCCTGGAGGGCGCGAATGGTGGCACTGCGCTCGCTGCCGCTGAGCATCGACATCTCACCGAAGATCTCGCCTGAATCAAGGCAGGCCAGCTGGAGCTCCTCTGCATTCGGCTTCCGCTTCAGCACCTCGACCTGACCGGTGACCACCTGGTACATAGCTCCACCGGCTTCCCCTTCCTGCATCACCGTTTCCCCTGGCGCAAAGCGCAGGCAGCGGGTGTTGGCGGCGAGGCTGGCGATCTCCTGATCGGTGAGCCCGGCGAAGATCGGGTTGACGCGGAGAATCCCGGCCCGGGTCGATTCACTGCGGAGGATCGACAGAGTCCCATCCGCTGAAGGCCGCTGCCGGCGCAGCTCCCGGACCGGATAGGGAACTGAGGCCCCTTCCCGATCCAGTGCATACCAGATCTGCTCGAGCAGCTCGCTGCGCAGATCCAGAACGTCCGCCAGGTTGCCGGGCTTCTGAAAAACGATGATCTCGTAGTCGATCGCATACTCTCCGAAGCCCTTGATCCGCACGGCGGCGGCGGGCTCACTGAGGATGCGGGGATGGCTGCCGACGATTCCCAGCAGGATGCGGCGTGCCTGGGCTGGAGGCATGCCGTAATCCAGGGCGATAGCGAAGCGATTCCCCATCGATCCGAAGGCCCCGTAACTGCGCAGCACCACCGAGGTGATCACGGCGTTGGGCACCATCACCATCGCTCCGGTGACATCACGAAGGCAGGTGTCACGCCAGTCGATCGAAACAATCACCCCCTCGGTGGTCTCGTTGACGCGGATGAAGTCGCCGACCTTGAGTTGATCATCCAGTTGCAGTTCAAAGCCGGCGAACAGATCCTTGAGCGGCTCCTGGGCCGCCAGGCCGAGCACGGCGGTGAGCACGGCCGAGGTGGTGACCAGGCCGAGCAGATCGAAACGGGCCAGCTCCTTGAACACCACCACCGTGACCACCGAGCCGCTGGTGAGCATCAACAGCTGCAGCAGGACCGGCGGTGGCTGCGCCCAGGCACCGAGTGATGCCGGCACCTCGATCCCGGCCCAGAGCAGAACGCGGAGGCCGGCGTAGCTCAGCATCAGCTCATCGATCAGCTCCACCCAGGGGCGATAGCTCGCCGGAAGCAGGGCGACAGGCAGGATCCGCACCAACACCCACGCCCCGGTGGCCAGCAGCGGCAACCGCAGCGGGAAAGGCGTCAGACGGATGCGGCGGCTGAGCAACCTCACCAGCAGCAGCAGGGCCACCACACCGATCGCGGGAAGCAACACCGCCAGGACTCGCATCATGGGCAGGAGTGCGTGGCTGGGACGATCCCAGCCGAGAAGGAATTCGGCACGATAAAGGCTGCGATGGTCATGGTTCAGTCAGAACCGGCGAGCAAGCTGGAAGCTCCCCTGCCGATCATTGATGGAGTTCTCCCGACGAATCCGCTGCCTGGCAGTGGTGCTTGGAATCCTGCCCTTCAGCTTGACGCTGACCCCGGCGGCGGTGGCCCAGCAGGTGCAGCTCCGCTGCGACGGCACCCTGCTGGAGGCCTCGGGCCAGGCCGAGCGGAAGCGCAGCATCGAGAGCCTGCGCCTCTCGCTGGCCCTGGAGGCCGATGCCGCCACGGCTGATGGGGCCCTCGCTGCCCTGCAGGAGCGCCTGGCAGCGGTGCGGCTGGCCCTGCGGCAGCTGGCCGTCAGGGAGCTGGAAGTGAGCTCACCGTCCACCTGGCAGCGGCCGGCCAGCCGCAACCAGCCCGCAGCCGTGCAGGCCAACCTGCAGGTCAGCGGGCAACTGCCCCCCGCCCAGTTGCAGAACCTGATCCGCACGGTGGGGGCCCTGCCGGGGGTTCGCCTGGCACCGGTGAGCAGCGAGGCCGGCAGGGGGGACGACGCAGTTGTTCAGCGGCAATTGCTGCGGGAGGCGTACCAGGATGCCCTGACCCAGGCACGGGAGCTGGCTGGGGCCATCGGCTTGGCCCAGCTGAGCCCTTTGGAAGTGCAGCTTGATAGAGGCGTCCGTCCTATGATGAACAGGGCCGCGACCTCTGATGCCTCCTCGCCCTTTGATCCGGCAGAGTTGCCCCCGCCCACCGACCGCACAAGCATGCTCGTGCGGTTCTGCGCCCACTGAAGCTTCCTGTGAAAGGGGTAGCAGCAGAATTTTGAACGGAAGAACTTGCGCCACAGCTTCGATAGGTGCTTCAGGACGAGATAGGCACCAGGACCCAGGGCCAACATCAACCGTTTCCGCACTTCCAGTGCGGCTCAGGCCATGGCTATTTTTTCTAGTCGGGCCGGTCGGCACCAGTTGCCGTGCTCGCTGACTCCTCTCATCACCTGCATGCGCTGGACCTGTTCCTGATGCTCGTCATGGGGCATTTCCTAGGGGATTTCGGCCTGCAGAGCGACCGCATGGCGACGGAGAAATGCCCGGGTCATGACGTCACCCTGCCCTGGTACTGGTGGCTCGGAGCTCATGCCGCCATCCACGGCTTCCTGGTGGGTGTGATCACCGGCGTGCCTCTGCTGGGGCTGGCGGAATGGGTGGCCCACTCCCTCACCGACATCGGCAAGTGCCGGCACTTTTACCGCCTGCCTGGGGATCAGACAATCCACCTGGCTACCAAACTGTTTTGGACTTTCGTGCTGGTGCGATGGTGAAGTCAGGAATGAGCGAACTTCGCACCCAAACGATGATCCACATTCATACCTACGTTACCCGCAGGTTGCTGGGAGTCCTCGCTGTGGCTGTCCTCAGCTTTGAGGCCACGGCCTCCCTGGCCCAGACCAACCTGCGTTCAACCTTCCCCGGCCGCCGCATCGGTGGCGGCACCCGCGGTGAGTGCACCGCACGGGTGCTGGCCCACCTGGTGCCCAGGGACAGCGTCTTCGCCCCAGGCCCGGCGCTCTCAGTAGCCCTACTGGAGGGACCCACGCCCACCCCCCGACCCCTGCAGGTTCAGTTCCGGCCCCAGGGCCCCGGAGGCACGGCCGCCGGCCCCGCCGTGAAACGGGAGCTGCCCCCTTCTGTGGCGGGAGTCACTCTGCTCCAGCTGACCAGCTTCACAAACACCCAGGTCTGGGAATCCTCCTTCCGCTGCGATGCCGATGCTCAGCCCGTGGCTGACGATCCAATCAACTTCGTCGAAACAGTGGCACCCCCGGCCCTGAGCCTGCTGGTGAGCGAAGGCTCGGCCGACGACCGGAGCCTTCAGGCGAATCTGAAGAAACTCAAGAATCTCTGCGGCTCCCAGGTGGCCAAGGCGGAGCTGGCCAGGACTTTCGGCCTCGAAGACGTCATTGGTGCGGACTGGCCGGCATCGCTACCGGTGCGCTGCCCCTGAGTTCCCAGACATCAAGCGGTTCCGTTCGACCCTTCACCTGCAAACTGCCCCAGGCCTCCCACTCCACGGCTTTGGGAGCGCTCAGAAGCACCAGATCGCGCGTCACGGAGGAGACCAGCACCCGGCAGAGGCCGCTCTGACGCTCTCTCTCCGAGCTCTCCAGCCGCGAGGCGCAGTTGACCGTGTCGCCAATGACGGCGTACTCCAGCCGCTCGCTGCTGCCCATCGATCCCGCCAGCACAGCGCCGGAATGAATGCCGATGCGCATCCGCATCGCGGGTTCCCCATCGGCGGCCAGCTCGCCGTTGAGTTGCTCCAAGCCGTGCTGGATTGCCAGGGCGGCGTCGATGGCATCGGCGGCGTCGGCCACCTCCCCCTTGCCCAGCGGTGCCCCGAACACCGCCAGGAAGCCGTCGCCGGTGAACTTGTTGACCATGCCGCCCCGCTCGGTGATCGCCGGTACGCAGATGGCCATGCCGCGGTTCAGCCAGGCCAGCAGTTGGGCTGGCTTGATTCGCTCGGAAAGGGAGGTGAAATCACAGGTGTCCGAAAAGAGCACGGTGACGGCAAGCAGGCGGCCTTCGAAGCGCCCGTCGCTGAGCAGTTCATCCCGTTGCTCCCAGAGCTGCTGGGCCACCGCCGGTGAGGTGGTTTGACCCAGCAGGCGTTGGATCTGTTGGCGCTGCTGCTGGCTGGCCGCCCCGCGCCGCAGCCAGGCGGCCCCCGCCATCAGAGTGAGAGCGGCCATGGGCAGGGTGGTTTGCACCCACACCCCGTTGAACAACAGCGCCACGGCGCCGCCCAGGCCCAACATCACCACAGCGGTCACGGCGAGGATGCTCCGTCGCAAGGTGGCGAAGCTCTCCCCCAGGGCCACCCCCAGCCCAAGGGCCAGCAGGAGCAGCAGCGTGCCGCTCCAGCCCGGCAGAGCCCGAATCCCATGGGGTTGTCCATCGGCGAGGGCCAGCAGGGCGGCGGTGCGGTTGGCATGAAGCTCCACGCCGGGCATCTGGATCTGGCGGGCCGCCAGCACAAAGCGTGTGTACGGAACGTTGAACAGATCCCGCAGGGTGGGGGCGGTGCTGCCGATCAGCACGATCCGGCTGTTGATCTGTGCTTTGGGCACCTGCTGGCTGAGCAGCTGATCCAGTGACCAGACGGGAAAGCTGCCCGGCTGATGGAACGCCAGCATCTGCTGGAAGCCTGCGGCATCGAGGTCGAAGTAACCACCCGAATCGCGCTCGATCCAGCCCTCGGCGTTGGGTCGAGCCTCAAGGCGTCTACGCAGTTCGCCGTTGCCGCGAAACACTTCCACCAGCCGCAGGGGCAAGGCCACGGTGGCGGCATCCTGGCCAGACACATGAACCAGGTCCCGGCGTACGACGCCATCGGCGTCGACCACCAGGTCGTTGAAGGCCATGCGGTTCGCAGGGGTGCCCAGGATCGGGCCGATCGATTCGGCCACGTTGAAGATCGATACCAACCGTGGATTGGCACGGGCTTGAGAACGCAGGCACCTCTGCTTGAGACCGACGCCCCTGTTGCGGTAGAGATCCAAGCCGATCGCCCGGGCGCCATCGGCGCTCAGGGTGTCGATGGCCCGGCACAGCAGCCGGTCATCGATCGGCCAGCCGTGGCGAGTGATGTCCGCTTCGCTGATGCCGATGATGACGATTGGCGTCGTGGCTCCTGATGGCGCCGGCCGCAGGTAGGTGATCAGGTCGTAGAGCAGCAGGTTCAATGATTCGCCGATACCCGTGACCCGAAGCGCCACCACCAAAAGCGCTGCCACTCCGTAAGGGGCCGTCAGCAGCAGCACCTGGCTCAAACGATTGGGGCGAGATGATTGGCCCATGGAGGCGCTCAGAACCGGTATTGCACCTTGCCGTAAAAGCCCTTGCTCAGTGTCCAGTCGGCCCAAGGGCCAAGGTTAGTGCCGGTATCAAGCTGGTCCACCCAGCCGGCTTCCAGGGTCCAGTCGTCGCCGACGAGCCAGCGGGCGAGGATGCCGGTCGAGCCCACATAGTCGATCAAACTGCCATGTTTCAACTGGGTGTAAACGCCTCCGTAGCCGAAGAAGGGAACCAGCTGCAGCGCCTGCTGCTGATTTTCCCAGAAGGTCCAGACCAGTTCAGCAGTGCCCAGCCAGCCGCTGTCCCCGCTGATCAGCTGGCCCGGCAGGCCGCGCAGGCCCACATCAGAGCCGAGGGTGAACTGCATCGAGGAGGTGAGCGGGTTGTAAGCCACCTGCCCACCGCCCCTCAGATTGAGCTGCCAATTCGGTGCGAATCCCCAGGCGGCCGAGATCAAAGCCCCAAGGGCAGTGGCCTGACCGGGGGAGATGCCCCCCTGGGACAGCTCGCTGATCTGAGTGGCTGGGGTGAAAGCCCCGATCCCCTGGAGCAGGTAGGCGTTGCCACTCCAGCCCACGGATTGGCTCAGGCCGCTGCCGCTCAGCCCCACTCGCAGGAAACCCGTGCGGGGGGAGCGCACACTTTCGGGCAGGAAGCTGGGCAGGGCCTTGCCTGCCAGGTAGGTGTCGCTGCGGTTGATGCTCAGCCCCGCGAAGGCGGCCCAGCGCTGGGTGAGGGATTCCTTGAACACCCACTCCAGCTGCCCCAGCCCCTGGAACTGGCGGGTGCTGAATTCATTCGCAGGAGCAGGCAGCTCGATCAGGTTGCGGCGGCTGTAGCCGAAGGAGCCCGTGAGGTTGAACTGGTCGCTGAGGGGATAGGTGTAGCTGGTGGAGCTGATCAGGGTCCCCAGGGAAGGGTCATTGTTGAAGTTGAGCTCGCCGTAGAGCAGCAGGATGTCGCCGGGTGCTGCCAACCCCCCCTTCAGGAGGGTGGCGACCGCCCGGCCTTCGCCGGAACCACTGGAGCCGTCGTTGCGCAGGGAGAGATCGCCCTGGAGCGGCTGACTGCCCAGCTCCGCGTTTACAGTGAGTACAGCCTGGCTAGGGTCGCTTCCCAAGCGCGAGAGGTTGCTACGGATGCTCTGGATGCCCGCCTGCCGCTGCAGAAGCCGCAGTTGGCGCTCTAATTCACCCAAGTTCAGCACTGCGCCTTGCAAGGGCCGCAGCAGACGGCTCACCCGGCGGCTCAGCCAGGCATTCTTGGCATTGACCCTCACCTCCACGATCTGCCCTTCCACCACCTCCAAGCGACCAGGGGCGGGGCTGGTTTCGACAAAGACGCGGCTGTTGACATAACCATCGGCCACAAGCCGGGCCGTGAGGCTGGCGGCGCAAGCCTTGAGCCGCTCGGCCGGATCGCTGATCGCCAGGCAGGGCTGAAAGATTTTGGTCAATTCAGCGCTGGAGTAGCGCTTGAGGCCCCGCACCTCAGGTGGCTGGGTGGTGGCGGGGGGTGTCGCCGGCGGGTTGGTGGTGGGTGCACCGGGGCCGATGGGAGATGGACCAGGGGTGAGCGGGGCCGCTGGCTCCACCGGCTGCAGATCGATCCATGGGGCGGGTCGATCGCGATCCGGCCGTTGCTCCCCGGCGCCAGGTCCTGGGAGGCGCACCGGACCTTGCTGCAGTGGCGGAGCCACCAGCTGGGCCAGCAGCGGCAGGGGGAGCATGAACATTCAGCGAAGTTGCCGAAGGCAAGTTATCGGAAGTGATTGAATATGGCAGATTTCCAGGCCCCTTAAACAATCAATCCCCGCACTCCTCCAATCGTTGTCGTTGGTGCTTCCCCTGGAAGGGCCGCAACACCGTCGCATGATTGCTCAGAGCCAAAGTGTTTACCCAACATCTCGAATATCCGCTACCTCGTGTCGGCGGCAACAATCGCCTCCATTAACCTCTGCTAGCTCTGGAGAGTTTGATGTCATCAACCCTTCTCATCAACATTATGGTGGCCTTTGCATGGCTTTGAGCTCCCCATTGACCCCAGCGCTTGGGCAGGGCGTGGCCGTGGCGATGGGCTTAACGGCCCTGCTGGCTGGGGCTCCGGGCCTGGCAGGCGAGGTGAGGGCCACCGCCGGCGCATTGGGGCTTGGCACAGCAGTGAACGGCCGGGTGGGCGGAAGCTGCGGAGGGGGTTTGTGCCAAGTGGGCGGGGGCAAAGCAGCGGGCCGCAACCTGTTTCACCGTTTTTCGGCCTTCGACACCCGCGGCGGCATCAGCGGAGTGAACTTCGCCACCGGTGGGCACCAAAACGTGTTCGTGGGGGTGACCAATCCCCTGGGCAGCTTCATCGACAAGCTGATCTCGTTTTCGAGCCCCGGCAACCTGTTCTGGCTCTCCCCGGGCGGCATCGCCATCAGCGGCGCCGGTGGATTCGCCAACATCCAGCAGCTGAACCTGAGCACGGCCACGGGCTGGCGCGTGGGCAACGGAATCTTCGATGCGGCGGGCACCACCGCTGGCCAGGCGGCGTTGCTCAGTGGCACACCACTTCAAGGATCGGCCGGCCCACTCACCAATCCAGCCAGCCTGGCGGCAATTGGCCTGCAGAAAAACGGTGATTTGAGCCTCTCAGGCGGCCTGCTCACGGTGGATCAGAGCCTGCTGCTCGATGCCCAGGGCGGCAACGTGCTGCTGCAAGCGGCAGGGATCCA
Organism: Cyanobium sp. ULC082; assembly: GCF_977927535.1. Taxonomy (NCBI): domain Bacteria; kingdom Bacillati; phylum Cyanobacteriota; class Cyanophyceae; order Synechococcales; family Prochlorococcaceae; genus Cyanobium; species Cyanobium sp. ULC082. The sequence goes on along the minus strand of NZ_OZ376398.1, from coordinate 833,259 downwards.
GGCGCCCGCCGCCATGGTGGCGATCACCGGGGCCTCGGTCTCACTGGAATCCAGCACGGTGGATGTGAGCGGCCCCACGGGAGGTGGCAAGGTGCTCCTGGGTGGCGGCCTGCGTGGCGCCGACCCCACGATCACCAACGCCCAACGCACGGGCGTGGATGCGGCCAGCGCGGTCCGCGCCGATGCCACGGGCTTGGGATCGGGCGGCACCGTGGTGATCTACGGCACGGACAGTGCCCGGGTGGAGGGCGCCCTCTCGGCCCGCGGTGGCCCCCAGGGTGGCGATGGCGGCCTGGTGGAAACCTCCGGTCGCCGCGAGCTGCTAGTGAGCCAGGCGCCAGACGCTTCAGCTTCGAACGGTAAAGGGGGCACTTGGCTGATCGATCCCAAAAACGTCATGATCCAGGCCGCTGGGCCCGACAGCAACGTCACGGGTCCACCGGCCGTGACCACCACCGGCGACAACGCGGTGCTCACCACCGCCACAGTTCAGGGCGCCCTGAATGCAGGCACCAACGTCAGTGTGGCCACCAGCGCCGCCGGCACTCAGGAGGGCAACATCACCGTGGCTTCACCGATCAACAAAACGGCCGGGGGCGATGCCACGCTCACCCTCACAGCCCACAACAACATCAACCTCAATGCGAGCATCAGTAGCAGCAGCGAACAGCTGAATCTCTCGCTCAATCCCGACAGTGATGCCAGTGGTAGCGGTGCCTCCATCCTGGCCAGTGGCGCCACCCTCGCGCTCAACGGCGGCACGGCGGCTTTCAACGGCAGCACCACCTTGGCAGGAACGATCATCGGCAGCACGATCACGGGGTCGGCGCTCACCTCAATTAATGCAACGCTGCAAAACATAACCTTCGGCAGCAATCTCACCACCAGTGGATCGATCTTGTTCACCGGATCGTCGACCACCCTGGCGGATGGAACCCTGATCAACTGGAGTTCCGGGGACTGGAGTTTTAGCCCCAACCACACCCTGCAACCAGCGATCAGCGGCAGCGCGACGATCACCAAGACGAACGGCAGTGGGCTGTACATCGCTCGGGGGGGGCCTGGAGCGCTGACGCTGGCGCCTGGCCTCACCCTCCAGGGCTTTGGAAGCATCTTCCCGTGGAGTGGCCCTGCAACGTTGAACAACCAGGGCACGATTCGTGCCAGCACAGCAGGCCAGGCATTCACGATCAGCCCGACGACGCTGAACAACAGCGGCACGCTTGGCGCCACCACCGGAAATCTCAGCATCAGTACCACCAACCCATTCATCAATGCTGGCGTTCTTGAGATCGGCCAAGGCAGTATCAGCACTGGCAACCGCAGCTTCACCAATGGGGCGGGTGGCACGATTCGGGGTGGTCCAGGGCTAGGGGGGGGCAACCTCGATCTTGGTACGGGCACACTCACCAATCTCGGCACCATCAACCCTGGCGGCGTTGGCATGGCAGGCGCCTTAAGGCTCACGGGGAACCTGGCCCTAGGCAGCACCTCGGTCCTCAACCTGGACCTCGGCGGCGCCACGCCGGGCAGCCAATACGACCAGCTGGCGGTTTCAGGCAACGTGAACATTGGTGGCACGATCAATGCCCCGTTGATCAATGGTTTCAGCCCCAGCCTTGGCCAGAACTTTGATGGGATCACATCCGGTGGGATGGCCACCGGCAGCTTCACCAGCTCGAATCTGCGTTCCGGATTCAATGGCGCAATCGTCGGCAGCATCTACCGCCTTACCAACTCCGGCCTGAGCTGCCTGGGTACGTGCTGGGATGGCGGCGGTGGCACCACCAATTGGGAAACCCTAGCCAACTGGAACAGTGATCAGCTGCCCACCGCCATCGATGTGGCCTACCTGAATCTGGTGGAAGGTGTCGATGTGACCCTCTCCAGCAGCCAGAGCATCAAGGGGCTGAATAGCATCGCCGGCAACAACCTCACGATCAATTCCGGAGGATCGCTGACGCTGAACGATTCAGGAACGAGCTCCACCCTTGCCGGAAGTCTCACGGTCGCTGGCGCGCTGGACGGCAGCGGGAACCTCACGCTGGCTGGTGGTAGCACCTTGAGTGGTGGTGTGATCAGCGGCTCGGGCCTGCTGATCACTGATTCCGACACCCTTGTGAACGGCTTAGTGAAGTTCAGCGGCAAGACCTTGAACAACCTGGCCGGCCGCACAGTGACACAAAGTAGGAACTCTAAAGTGTTCCTCACTGGCACTAATACTGTCAACAATGCCGGCGTCTGGCGTATAGAGAGCAGCGATGCCACGCCCATTGTTGGCGTGAACTTCAGCATTGTCTTTAACAACAGCGGCACGTTGACCAAGGCCGAGGGTTCGGCTGCCATCACCACGTTCAACTTAGAAGGCAGCTTCAACAACACCAGCACGCTCAATAACACAGGAACACTCAATGTGGACGCTGGAACGCTCGTCCTGCCATCCACCTTTTTCTCCAATGACGGTCTGATCCATATGGCATCCGGGGCCACACTGGTGCGCAGAGGAGGCTTCACCAATACCTCCAGAGGCACCCTCTCTGGCTCTGGCACCATCGATGTGGGCGCCGGAAACACGCTCACCAACCTCGGCACCATCAGCCCTGGCGGCATTGGCGTCCCGGGCATTCTCAGCCTCACCGGTGAACTGGCCCTAGGCAGCACCTCTGTGCTGAATCTCAACATCGGTGGCTCCACACCCGGCAGCCAATACGACCAGCTATCTGCTTCGGGCAACATGAGCCTGGCTGGCGCGATCAACACCCAGCTGATCAATGCCTACAACCCCAGCCCGAGTCAGAACTTCGATGTGATCACATCCGGTGGTACGGCCACCGGCAGCTTTGCCAGCTCGAATCTCCCTTCGGGATTCAATGGCGCGATCATCGGCAGCGTCTACCGCCTCACCAACTCCGGCCTCAGCTGCCTGGGTGCGTGCTGGGATGGCGGGGGCGGCACCACCAATTGGGAAACCCTGGCTAACTGGAGCAGTGATCAGCTGCCCACCGCCATCGATGTGGCCTACCTAAACCTGGTCAACGGTGTCGATGCCACCCTCTCCAGCAGCCAGATCATCAAAGGGCTGAACAGCCTCGCCGGTAACAACCTCACGATCAATTCCGGTGGCTCATTGACGCTGAATGATCCAGGAACGAGCTCCACATTGAATGGTGGCCTGAGTATCAACGGCGGCGTGTTGACCACCAATGGAGCGTTGACACTGAATGGATCTTCGCAATGGGCCGGCGGCAGCCTGAATGGACCTGGAGTGCTGACGGTGGGAAGTGGGGGAACGCTGGTGGTGAGCGGCGGTGGCTCCTATGGCTTGAGCCAATTGACCAATCAGGGAACCCTGCAATGGACGGGCGGCAATGTGGATTTCAGTGCCAGTGGAGTGATCAATAACAGCGGCCTGTTTGATGTGCAGACGGATGGTTTCTGGGGGAACAACGGGAATTTCACGATGGCGTTCAATAACCTGACGGGTGGAGAGCTGCGCAAGAGCGCCGGTCTGGGGACGGCGTCTCTGGGAGTGGGCAGCAACCGGGTGAACCTCACCAATGACGGCTTGGTGAACGTGAGCTCGGGCACGTTGGCGATCAGTCCTACGACGGCGATGCAGAACAATGGCCGGATTCTGACGGCTTCAGCTACAACCTTCCAGGTCGCCTCCGGCGGCCTCACAAACACATCCACTGGCACCCTCTCGGGCTTCGGCACCATCGATATTGGCGCCGGTAACACGCTCACCAACCTTGGCACGATCAGCCCCGGCGGCGTTGGCGTGGCGGGCACATTAAGCCTCACGGGTGGCCTGATCTTGGGCAGCAGTTCCGTACTCAACCTTGAGCTGGGCGGCCTCACCTCCGGCAGCCAATACGACCGACTGGCGGTTTCAGGCAACGTGAACCTCGGTGGCACGATCAACACTCAGCTGATCAATGGCTTCAGCCCAAGCCCAAGCCAGAACTTTGATGTGATTGCCTCCGGTGGCGCGGCCAGCGGCAGCTTTGCCAGCTCGAATCTGCCATCGGGATTTAATGGGGCGATCGTGGGCAGCGTCTACCGCCTCACCAACTCTGGCCTGAGCTGCTCCGGAGTCTGCTGGGATGGCGGCGGCGGAGACACCTTCTGGGAAACCCTGGCCAACTGGAGTAGTGATCAGCTGCCCACCGCCATCGATGTGGCCTATCTGAACCTGGTGAGCGGTGTTGATGTCATCCTCTCCAGCCGCCAGAGCATCAAAGGGCTGAACAGCATCACCGGCAACAGCCTCACGATCAATCCCGGTGGTTCGTTGACCCTCAGTGATCCCGGTACCACGTCCACCCTCACCGGCGATCTCACGGTCGCTGGCACCCTCACCATCCAGTCTCCCCTCACCGCATCGTCGTTGGCATTCAACGGCGGCATTTTGAACGGCAACGGCAGCCTCACGGTCACCAACGCTTTCACACGCCTGGGCGGAACCACGGGCACCGCCCTCAGCGGGGTCACGCTCAACCAGGCCAGCGGCGATCTCAGCCCAGGCGCCTGGGCTGTCAATGGACCGGTGTCATTCACAGCGACAGCAGGAAACCTCCTACTCGACGGACCCGTTTCGGCCACCACCCTTCTGGGCCGCGGGGCTTCAGGACTGACCTTGCAGATGGGTGCGTCGCTCAATGCCAGCGCGAGTACGGCAAGCGCTTTGGTGCTCGATGCCGGCACGGGCGCTTTCACCAACCTGGCCGGCGCCGGAGCGCTTGCGGTGGCACCAGGGGCGCACTGGCTGGTCTTTTCCGCCAGCCCCCTGAACGACAACCGCGGCGGCCTGAGCTACGCCTTCAAGCAATACGGCATCGATTACGGCAGTGCAAGCCCCGTGCTGGGAGCCGGCAATGGCTTCCTCTACAGACTCTCGCCAACGATCACAGCAAGTCTCACCGGCAGCATCAGCAAAACCTATGACAGCACCGTGGCTGCACCGATCGCATCTGGCAACTATTTCGTCAGTGGCACGATTGACGGCGACACTATCCAGCTGAACAATCCCACGCTCGGGACCTACACAACGGCCGGCACGGGGAGTGGTTTGAAAGATGTCGGCAGCGGCAAGGGTGTTTCGGTTGCTGGGATGGCGATCATTGGCGCCAGCGAAGCTGCCGCCACGGTGTATGGCTACCAGTTGGCCAGCCCCAACGCGAGTGGCACCACCGTGGGAGCGATCACCCCCCTGGCGCTCACCGGCGCCGCGATCGCACCCTCCAGCTCGATCTACGGCTCAGCGCTCAGCCCCGGTGCCGTCAGCTTTGACAATCTCTTCGCTGGCGATCTCGTCAGCTCCGCCGCCTCCGTCAACACCGGCGGCGTCAGCAGCAGCGGCAACCCGATCGCTGGCTCCTACTCCCAAACCGCCAGCTCCTCACTCACAGGCAGCGACGCCGCGAACTATTCCTTCTCAGGCTTCACCACAGGACGTGCGAGCTACACGATCAATCCCCTCAATCTGTTCGTCACGGGGGTCAGCGCCAACAACAAGGTGTACGACGGAACCACTTCGGCCACGCTCAACACCACTACCGCCACATTCAACGGCCTAGTTGCCGGCGACAGTGTGAGTCTTGACGGCAGCGGCTTCTTCGCCGACCCCAACGTTGGACTGGCCAAGCGCGTGGTCGTCAACAGACTAACGCTCAGCGGGCCCGACGCCGCTAACTACAGCCTCATTGGCTTCCCCAGCGTCCCCAACGAACCAAGCTCCGCTCCACTGGCCACCGCCGACATCAGCATCCGCCCACTGGCCACCTGGAAAGCCAGCACGGCGGGCAATTGGAGCGATGCGTCCAACTGGGATGCCCTGCCCAGCGGCTTCAATGTGGCGGTCGTGGCGATCCCTGCCGGCAGCGGCGCCCTCATCTACGACGCCGCCGCAGGCAGCACCAGCCTCCAGAACCTGTACAACAATCAGAGCCTCAACCTCACCGGTGGCTCCCTGACAGTCAGTGGCTCCACCACCGTGGGAGCGGGTGCCACCTTGAGCCTCAATGGCGGCAACTTCACCACCGTCGCCCTGCTCAACCAGGGGCTTCTGAATGGCAGCGGACCGCTCGTTCTTAACGGGATCTATACAGAGAATGGCGGCAGCATCGGCAGCGATTTCTCCAGCGTCGCCATCACCCAGAGCAGTGGCAACCTCAACCTCGGGGGCGTTGGGGCCCTTGGCACAATCACCCTCAGCAGCCCGGCAGGCGGCCTCAACCTCAGCGGCGCGGTGAGCTCCGCCGGTGGCCTGATCAGCCTCAGCTCCAGCGGGGCAACCCAGCTCACATCAGGTTCATCGCTCACCAGCCCCGGCGCTCTGATCTTCATCAACAGCTCTGGCCCCCTGAACCTCACTGGCGCCCGCGTCGATGCCAGTGGCGGCAGTGCCGGCGGAACCGTGCAGCTTGATGGCAGCAGCATCAACCTCAGCAACACCATGCTGAACACGTCAGGCGCCGGCGATGGCGGTTCGATTCAGATCGGCCTCAAGGCCCAACCCAGCAGCGTCACGATCAGCAACTCCAGCTTGATCGCCGATCCACCAGCCCTCGGTGGATCAATCACCATCGACGCTGCCAGTATTGCCATCAATGGCTCCGCCCTCAACGTATTCGGGCTCAGTGGCGGTTCCATCGTGCTGGGCTCAGCCAACACCGACAGCCTCAGCCTCGATGCGTTCACCTCCTTGGTGGGAGGCGGCGAGGCCAGGTTCAACCTGTTCGGCAGCTCGATCCTGAACAACGCCAGCATCGTCGGTGGCCGGTTGTTCGTGAACGGGGTGGATGTAGCTCTGAGAACTACGCCGCCCGAGCCTCCCAAGATCGTTGACGTGGCACCGATTGTGGCTCTACCCACTGAGGGGAGGTTCCAGCTCAGCGTCAATCTGGGTCAGGTTTCTCCGCTGGCCACAATTGACTACACCGCACCGGGATCAGCGCTGTTCTCCCAATGGGCAGAACTGGGAATCGATCCGCTCGCCTTCACCCTCACGCAATCCGCCTTCCTCTCTGCCGATCTGAGCTTGGGGGATCTTCCATCCACAGGTGAATCCGGGGTATTTGATCGGACGGTGCAGCAACTCACCCTCCTTCAGGTGCAGGAACAGTTCACCACCGCCGAGCAACGGGCGATGGAAGAGACCGCAGCGAAACTGGGGCTCGACCCAACCGACCGCCGAGCGGCACCCTCCCCCTCCCAGCTGCAGGCGAGCCTGCGAGAGGTGATCAACGCCGTGCGCAAGCGGATCCGCGGGAGCCAACCATGAGCAGGCTTTCGCGCCACTGGCGGAACCGTTGTCTGGCGACCTCGCTGCCGCTGCTCCTCGGGCTCGCCCTGGCCCCCCCAGGTGCCCTTGCGTTGCAGCCAAACCCCTCCCAACCACTCCTGAACCGGGCATCCGACGGTGCATCGCCCTTCGATCCGGCCCTCTACAACCCAGCGATTCTGCGCATCGGCTTCAGTGAAGCCAAGGGGAAAACTGCCAATCCCCAGGCGGATGCCTTCCTCGATCTCACCCTGGTGCCGCCCGATGGGGACGTGCAGGGCTCCCGCATTGAGGTGTCGCTGAAGCGCTTCAACGAGCTGCTGCGCAAGCTCTACGGCCAGCTGGCCAGCCAATCACCACTGGATGTGAGCGATCCCAGCTCATCGGCCAGGCAGCTCGACTCGATTCTGATCCAGCCAATTGCCGAGCACCTGCAGAAGAACAAGATCACCACTCTGCTGATCTCCGCCGATGCGGGCCTGCAAGCGGTGCCCTTCGCCGCCCTCCATGACGGCCAGGCCTACCTGGGTGAGCGCTACGCCATCTCCATTACGCCGGCCCTGGGGCTCACCAAACTGACGCTGCTGCCCGAGAAGGCCAATCCACAATTGCTGGCGGTCGGCGCCTCCGAGTTCGTGGGCCTCAACCCACTGCCACTCGTCCCCCAGGAACTGAACCGGGTGGGCAAGGACAAGACAACCCTGATCTTCCTCAACAAGAGCTTCACGCCCCAGGTGCTTCTCGAGAAAGCCAGTGACCCTCGCATCAATCGGGTGCATGTGGCCACCCACGCCGATTTCCTGCCGGGGGGGCCGGCGGCGGCTCGACTTTACTCAGGGATCGGACCCATGTCCCTCGACCAGCTAGCCCAGCTGCGCCAGCGACGTGGTGAGGATCAACTGGATTTGTTCAGCCTCAGTGCCTGCCGTACTGCCCTCGGAGATGCGGACAGTGAACTGGGCTTCGCGGGGTTGGCACTGCAGGCCGGTTCCCGCAGTGCAATCGGCAGTCTCTGGTACGTCGACGATGTGGCCACATCGGCTCTATTCGTGCAGTTTTACCGCTTCCTGGATCGGGGCCTTCCCAAGGCAGAGGCCCTTCAATTCACCCGCCGGGCCATGGCGAGCGGCACGATGCGGCTCATCGGCGATCAGGTGATCGGGGCCGGAGGCGATGTGCTCCTCTCCGGCCTGACCACTGCCCAGCAGCGACGCATCGGCGGTGGGCTGGAGCATCCGTTTTTCTGGGCGGGCATTGTGTTGCTAGGCACCCCTTGGTGAGTGGTGTCCTGGGCTATTTCCCCTTGGGTTGGAACGTGTTGACTCCAGGAGCTCACTGGAGCGATACGGCAATCCCTCTCACCGCCAGAGATGGGAGGCGCAGCGTTTTGATGAAGAGGGTGGATCTGGGCATGCATCGATCCGATCACTGCAGGTAGGTGATCTGCCCCAGACTGCTCTTCAAGTGAGCCATCAGCCGCTGGGCATCGCTGATGCGCAGATCGCCGCTGCTGATCGCCGCCTCGCTGGCCACCCGCAGCCGCTCCAGCAACAACTCCGGCTGGTGCTCCATGGCCTTGAGCACATCGGCATTGGTGTCGCCACGCACCACGTGATCAAGCCGGTAGCCGCCGGCGGCGGCCAGGCGGATGTGCACGGCATTGGTGCTGCCGAACAGGTTGTGCAGGTTGCCCATCACCTCCTGATAGGCCCCGCCCAGGAACAGGCCGATCCAGTAGGGCTCGCCGGGCTGGTGCGCGTGCAATTCCAGAAGCGGCTTCACCTGGCCGCCATCGATGAAGCGGGCCAGCTTGCCGTCGGAGTCGCAGGTGAGGTCGGCGAAGCTGCCAAGGCGGCTCGGGCGTTCATCGAGGCGATGGATCGGCATCACTGGGAACAGCTGATCGATCGCCCAGGTGTCGGGCGCCGAGCGGAACACCGAGAGATTGGCGTAGTAGGTGGTGGCCAGGGCGGCCTGCAGACCCTTGAGCTGATCCGGAACCCCGACGGTCGGCAGCCGCTGGGCGATTGACTGGCAGCAGGCCCAAGTGAGCTGCTCAGCCATGGCGCGTTCCGGCAGGCTCAGGTAGCCGAGACGGAAGGCAGAGAGGGCGTCTTCCTTGAACTTGAGCGCATCATTCCAAGCCTCCTGCAGGGGCCGGGTGTCGCCGTGCTCCGTGGCACTGATGACGGCCAGGGTGTCACGCAGGTTGCGCACGATCAGCGGTTCACCCTCCAGCACTTCGGGCACCGCATCCGGCACGCCGGAAGCGCCGAGCACATCGAACACCAGCACGCTGAAGTGGCTGGCGAGCGCCCGGCCGCTCTCACTCACCAGGGTGGGCAGGGCAACGCCCAGGGGTTCACAGCACTCCCGCACGGTCGCCACCACGTCGTTGGCGTAGTTCTGCAGGGAGTAGTTGGTGGAGGCGGCAGTGGCGGTACGGCTGCCGTCGTAATCGATGCCCAGGCCACCACCCACGTCCAGATAGCCCATCGGCGCCCCCAGCTGGGCCAGCTGCACATAGATCTGGCCGGCCTCCTGCAGGGCGTCCTTGATCACGGCGATGTCGTTGATCTGGCTGCCCACGTGGAAGTGCAGCAGCCGCAGCTCCCCCAGCAGCCCCTCAGCCCTCAGCCGCTCCACGGTGGTCAGCAGGTCGGGGATCGACAGGCCGAATTTGGCCCGCTCTCCCACCGAGCTGCCCCAGCGGCCACTGCTGCGGGCCGAAAGTTTGGCGCGAACGCCGATCAACGGCGCCGCCCCCAGACTGGCGCTGGCGGCAATGATCCGCTCCACCTCGTCGGCCTGCTCGATCACCACCACCGGCTGGCGGCCGAGCCGGCGGGCCAGGATCGCCGTTTCGATGTAGCGCTGGTCTTTGTAGCCGTTGCAGATCAGCAGCGCTTCTGGATCGTCCACCAGGGAGAGGGCGATCAGCAGCTCCGCCTTGCTGCCGGCCTCCAGGCCGAAATGCCAGCGGCGGCCGCTCTCCACCAGCTGCTCCACCACGTGGCGCTGCTGGTTGCACTTCACCGGGAACACCCCCTGATAGCGGCCGGCGTAGCCGTACTGGGCGATCGCCCGCTCGAAGGCGGCATGGAGCCGCTCCAGCCGGTCCTCGAGGATGTCGTCGAAGCGGATCAGCAGCGGCAGGGAGAGGTCGCGGCTCTGCAGGCCCTCCACCAGGTCGACCAGATCGAGGGAGCCACCGCGATCACCACGGGGCTGCACCATCACGTGACCACGACCGTTGGCGCTGAAATAGGGCTCGCCCCACCCCTCCAGGCCGTACAGCCGCGTGCTGTCGGCCACGCTCCAGGGGGCGGAAGCACCGGGGAGCGCGCCCGGCGGGCGGGTCGGGTCGGCGAGCACCATCGGAGCCTGGCTTGCGGCGAAATCTTTGGACGGAAATCTAGGCGGGAAGCCGCTGCCGCACTGGATCCAGGGCCTGCCGTCCTGATCAGCAGCCAGGGGGGGCGATGCCGGCGCTCCAGGCTTCCGTGGCGTTGCGGAGCCCGATGATCGGTTCAACCAGGCGCTCCAGCTGCTGCTGCTGGAGCAGGTCGTCGGCCAGCTCCGGCCGGCGCAGATCCGGCAGCGGCCCCGTCTGCTCACGGCGATCCAGAGCCGAGGCGAGGGCCGTGAGTGTGGTCAGCATCTGGTCCCGCAGCGGCCGGAGGCTGAGCGCTGCCGGGCTGCCAGCGGCCTGGCGACCACCACTCCCAAGCACCAGGAGGGCATCGATCAGACGCTGGCTGTGCAGCAGAAACGCCATCAGAGGCAGCGCCATCGGCCGGTGCGAAGCCTTCTCGCTGAGATACCGCTGGATCGAGACCTGGGCGTTCCCCATCGCCAGGCGCACGGCGAAAGGAGTGCTGGGCAGCCCAGCGCTGGTTGGCGGGCCCTCCAGAACCCGATCCAGCACCTCCGAAACGAACCGGGCCTGGCAGCGCAGGCTCTCCGCCAGGCGGGCCGGCAGTTGCTCCCGTTCCCAGCGGGGCAGGATCAGGTGGATGGCGGCCAGGGCCAGGACGGCGCCGATCAGGGTGTTGGCGATCCGCCACAGGGCCAGGCTCCAGTCGCCGGGTTGGGCGATGTCCTTGTAGAGAACGATCCAGGGGGTGAGAAAGAAGACGAAAAGCCCGTAGTTCACCGGCAGCATCGCCATCATCACCAGGGTGAGCGGCACCAGCAGCAGCACGATCACCAGGGGATGGGGGAAGAGGGTGGCCAGCACGATCGCCAGGATCCCGCCCAGCACCGTGCCCAGCACCCGCTGGCTGGTGCGCCTGAGGCTCTCACCGGCCGAGGGCCGCAGGATCACCGACACGGTCAGCGTGATCCAGTAACCGATCGGCAGGGCGAACAGGGTGTAGATGCTCACCGCAGCGGCCGAGGCGACCCCGAAGCGCAGACCGTGGCGGAACACGCTCGAGTCGAGCGTGAGGTTCGCTCCAAGGGTTCTCCAGCCCTGGACCACAGCAGCCCGCAGCGCGCCGCCGGGGCGCCCAGGCGAAGACGATCGGCGGTTGAGCGCCGCAGCCGGAATGGCTTCCCCCAGCTCGGCGAGGGTGGTGATCCACTGGAGCTGGCTGAGCTGGGCCTGTTGGAGAGCGATGCCGGGTGCAGCCGAAGCCTCGATCGCTGCCGCGATCCGGCGCGCCTCGATCACGAGTTCCTGGCACGGGGGCAGCCCGGCGCGCGCCAGCAGCGCCTGCCCCAGCTGTTGCAGCGCCACCACACCGTGCCGATTGAGCGCATCGAGCCGCAGGCGGAGCTGGGAGACCTCCGGCTGCGGAATCTCCGCCAGCAGGCTGCCCATCGCCGCGCTGGTCACGAACAGCGCGTCGGCGGACTCGATCAGGCGGGTGAAGGCCCCATCGGCCGGGCTGTCCCCGAGGCGGCCGCTGCGGGTATCCGCCAGGGTCGCCCGGGCGGTGGCGAGGGCGGCGCGGACCCGGAGTTTGCCCTGGAAGAGCTGGTCCTCAGCGGCTGGACTCCCGCCGCTCCCTGGGCAGGCCTGGCTGCAGAACTCAGCGATCGCCCCCAGCAGTTCAGCGCTCGCGAGCCGGACAGGCCGGTAGGGCCGCAGCGGCCAGATGGCCACCGCCAGCAGGGTGGCCCAGGCCCCTCCGGCCAGGTAGAGCAGGGAGAAGGACAGGGCCTTGGCTGGGTCGGGACCGGCCACATTGATGCCGATCAGGAAGCACCAGGCGGTCACCAGACCGATCAGGGCACCGGCATTGCCGTAGAGCGAGAGCAGACCGCAGCCCAGCCCGACGGCGAACATGGCCGGCACGCACAGCCAGGGCCAGGTGGCCAGGCCGATCCCCCCGCCGAGCGCCACGGCGCCCAGCAGGGAAGCGCAGGCCATCGCCGTTGCCCTGGTGCGGTAGGCGCCGCCCGTGTCGGCCATGTTCACGTAGAGCCCCCCCAGAGCCATCCAGATCAGGGCGGGCTCAGGCAGCAGCGCGGCCGCCAGCAGCGGCAGCACGCTGGCCACGGTGGTGCGCAGGCCGAGCCGGAGGTTGGGGCCGATCCGCGGTGCCGCCAGCCAGGTGGCGGTGAAGGCTGGCGCTGCAGGCATCGACTCAGATCCAGCCGCAGGCCCGATCGTATGGCGCTTGTCAGCTCAGGGCTTGCTTGCCAAGCGGCAGGCCCAGCGCAGACGATGGCTACATCTTTGTCTGATGGTTCCATGGCCACCGAACGCACGTTTCTCGCGATCAAGCCCGATGGGGTGCAGCGCGGGCTGGTGGGCGAGATCCTCGGCCGCTTCGAGCGCAAGGGCTTCAAGCTGGTGGGCCTCAAGCAACTGGTGCCCAGCCGGGAGCTGGCTGAAAGCCACTACGGCGTGCACCGCGAGCGGCCCTTCTTTGCCGGCCTGGTGGAGTTCATCACCAGCGGTCCGGTGGTGGCGATGGTGTGGGAAGGCGATGGCGTGATCGCCAGTGCCCGCAAGCTGATCGGCGCCACCAAGCCCCTGGAGGCTGAGCCCGGCACGATCCGCGGCGATCTGGCGGTGAACATCGGCCGCAATGTGATCCACGGCTCCGACGCTCCGGAAACCGCCGTCTTCGAGATCGGCCTCTGGTTCAGCCCCTCCGAACTGAGCGACTGGACCCCGGCCGATCAGGTGTGGCGCCTGGAGCCCTGAACCATCCGATGCTGAAGCTGGGACGGTGTGGTTGCCGATCACAGCCATTCCCAGACAATCTGAACAACTCCTTTCCTGCCAGGTGCAGCAAGACAGCCTTTCGGCCCATCCGCTCAAGCACTGGAGGACAGCAATGGCTTCTCGGTGCGCCTGGCTGCGACAGGTTCGTGGAGTTGCTCTGCTGGCTGCGGCCCTGCTGACTGCTCTCAGCAGTCATGCCTCAGCTGTGAGGGCTTCGGAGACGGCCAGGGTGGTGGAGATTCTTGATGGCAGGGAGCTGTTCATCGATGCCCGCCAGGCCGAGATCAATCAAACGGCCCTGTCGCCCCAGCAACTCAACACAAGGAACAGTCGCGCTCACCTCACCTTCCGATCGGGTGCGACGGCCCGTCTGAATCGATTCACCCAGTTGCGGCTCGGCAGGAGCTGTTTCCTGCTCACCAAGGGTCAGGTACTGGTCTCCGGCAAACAGAGTGGCTGCACAAAATCACTGCGGCTGAGTTCACGCGGCACCACTTTCATCATCTCCGTGAATGCCGATGGCAGCACCGATGTGATGGTGCTGGAGGGGGTAGTGGAAGCCGAGCACCTCCAGAACGCGGCGCCATTCGAGCAGCCATCGAACAACCTCTCGGTCTTGCTCAGTGAACTGCTGTTAGAAATCAATCAACGGCGCCTGCAACTCGGCAAAGCAGCGTTCCCATCCGTTCCCGCCGCTGTTCAGGCTGCGATCGAGCCCTACGGCCTTCTGCTGATCAATGCGATGAAACGAACCGGTGGCTGCTTCCACGGTGGCAGCAATGGGGTCGCTTCACCCTTTGATTTCGTCAAACTTCCCAGGGGCTGGTCCGTCGTCGGTGAAGTGCTGGGGTGTCCGGCAGTACCAGGAGTCTGGGACCCGGCAATCGTGGCGCGGATGCTGCAGGAGTCCCCCAGCCACAAGCGGATTGTCTATGACTCCCGGAAGGCCACCGCCATCGGCTGTGTCTGGTCAACAGCCCAGAGCAAGCACGACACCGAGGCGATGGTCTGCCTGACGGTGAGACATGAAGGCCAGGCTGCTGTGGCTGCCGCACCACTGATCATCAACGCCGGCCGACGGTTCAGATTCTCGGACACCGGGTCGTTTCTCTCGTCCGCCGAACTGGGGGCAGGCGACTACACCACCATTCTGGGAGGACCTTTCTTTCTGGGCTTTGTCTCGACCCTGCTGGAGCAGGATGCCCTCGATCGCCAGCTGCGCGACCAGCTCAGGACAGCCACTCCAGCAGGATCCCCAGCGGATCAGAAAAAGTGATTCTGACCAACCCGATGGAACGGGCCGCAACGGCAGCAAGGATCACCTTTGGGAGATCCAGTAAGCTCTGCCGGATCAATTCCCCCGGCTGCCCCCTTGCCGCTGCTTCGGCCCCTGGCGATGCTGGCCCGCCCCTCAACCATCCTGCCTGTGCTGGCACTGCCTGTGCTGGCTCTGCCTGTTCTGGCTGGATTGCTGGCCATGGCACCTTCAGCCCGGGCTGCAGAAGCAGCCACGGTCAAGGTCATCCTCGATGGCAACGAGCTGTTCATCGATGCCCGCCAGGCCAGGGTGAATCAAACCGCTCTCACCCCGCAGGAGATCACCACCCAGAACAGCCGCGGCCAGCTGCTGTTCAGGTCCGGAGCCGCCGCCCGCATCAACCGGTTCACCCAGTTACGCCTTGGCAAGAGCTGTTTCCTGCTCGCCAAGGGTCAGGTGCTGGTCTCCGGCAAGCAGAGTGGCTGCACAAAATCACTGAGATTAAGCTCGCGCGGCACGAATTACATCGTCCTCGCCAATGAGGATGGCAGCACCGATGTGATCGTTCTGGAAGGCACCGTGGTCGCTGATTCCAACACCGATGCTCTTCAGCCAGCCGAACAATCGCAACTGCTCACCAAGCTTCTCGAACAACTCAACAATCAGCGCCAGCAACTCGGCACTCCAGGCTTTCAAGCGTTGCCGGAGGCTGTTCAGGAGGAAATCAACAGCTATGGGAACTCCCTGATCAAGGCCATGAAAGACAATGGCGGTTGTTTCCACGGCGGCAAGGCTGGAGTGGGCTCACCCTTTGCGGCCATCAAGCTTCCTGCCGGCTGGTCTGTGCTCGGTGAGGTGCTGGGCTGCCCGGCCCAAGGCGGGCTCTACACGCCGGAATCACTGGCAAAGCTCTGGTGGGGATCACCCATCCACCAGCGGATTGTCTTCACGTCCCAGAACGCCACGTCAATCGGTTGTGTCTGGTCGCAACCCAAAACCAACACTGAAAAAGAGGTGATCGTCTGCCTGACCCTGAAGAACGACCAGACAGCCGCAGTTGTGCCTCCGTCGGTTGAGATCAAGGCCGGTTACCGATTCAGATTTTCTGCGGATGGCAAGGTTCTCTCCAGCGTCAAGCTCGGCCCTGACGACTACAAAGCCATTCTGAATGGTCCGCTGTTTGTCGGATTCACCACCACGATGCCCGAATTCGAGGCGCTGTATCGTTACATCACCGAGACGTTCCAAGGTGTTTCATTGCCTGGGCCAGCGGAATCCTGAACGCATCGGGCTGCTGTTGATCGTGGCCGCCTCACTCCACCTGGGGGCACCGGTCTGCGCGGCCACCCCAGCTGAAACGGCCACGGTGAAGGAGATCCTGGATGGCAATGAGCTGTTCATCGATGCCCGCCAGGCCAGGCTGAACCAGCAGGCCGTCAGCCCGCAGGAGATCAGCACGGAGAACAGCCGCGGCCAGCTCAGCTTCGCCTCCGGCGCGGCCGGGCGGCTCAATCGCTACTCCCAGCTGCGGCTCGGCAGCGGTTGCTTCCTGCTCCGCAAGGGTGAAGTGCTCGTCTCAGGCAGGCAGAGCGGCTGCACCCGCTCCTCGCGGCTGAGCGTGCGGGGCACGAACTATGTGCTGCGGGTGGATGACGAGGGTGGCTCGGAGCTGACCGTCCTGGAGGGTTCCGTGGAGGTGGAACCCCTGACCGAGGGGGGTGAACCATCCGGCCAACCCAGCACCACCGTCAACGGCGGTGAACGGTTGCGTCTTTCCGCTGCAGGCGTGGTGCTCACCCTGCTCAAGCTCAGCAGCGGCGATTACTCCGCCATCCTGGAGGGTCCGCTCTTCCTTGGCTTCACGGCGCCCCTGCCCGCGATCGGCAGTTTGGAGAGCTATCTGCGCTCCAGGCTGCCGGGGGTTTCGCTGCCCTCCCTTCCCGGTGGATCACCGCTGATCCCTCTCCTGAACCTGCCGCGCTTCTTCTGATGGGGGCTGATCTGTGCTGATCGAGCGCTCCCGCCTCACGGCCCTGGCCTCAGCCGCGGTGGTGATCGCCGTCGGTGTGCTGAGCGGC
This sequence comes from Cyanobium sp. ULC082, assembly GCF_977927535.1. Taxonomy (NCBI): domain Bacteria; kingdom Bacillati; phylum Cyanobacteriota; class Cyanophyceae; order Synechococcales; family Prochlorococcaceae; genus Cyanobium; species Cyanobium sp. ULC082. Next base: position 816,457 of record NZ_OZ376398.1, on the reverse strand, counting down.
TGGCCGCCGACGCGTTGGCAGGAATGGGAGCGTGGCCTGGAAGATCAGCTCGTGGTGTTGCGGGGCCCCAGGCCTGCACCCCGCCAGGTGGTGCTGGTGGCCATCGATGACGCCACGCTTCAGCAGGGAAGCTGGTTCGCCGATCAGAAGCCCGAGCTGATTCCGGCCTGGGCCCGTGGAATCGACACCCTGCCCTGGCCCCGCGCCGCCTACGGGTTGCTGGCTGCCCGGCTGCGGGAGGCCGGCGCGGCCGTGGTGGCGATCAACGTCACCTTCGCGGGCCAGAGCCGCCAGGGACCCGCCGATGACGCCGCCCTGGCGAAAAGCCTCGAACCCCTGCGGGGCCATGTGGCCCTGGCGGCGGAGATGCTCGAGCCCCAGGACGGCGAAGTCGGCAGCGGCCTCACCTTGATCCGTCCGGATCCGTTCATCCCCGCCCTGGGCGGTGACGGGCCGCTGGGTCTCACCAATACCCTGCCCAGGGAAGCCGGCCAGCCGGCCCGTCACCCCGATGCCTATGGCCGCGGCCTCCTGCCCGCCAACGGCGTGGAGCCCTTCCCCTCCCTGGCTGGCACGGCCCTGCGGTTGCTGGGACGCCCCAGCCGCCAGAACGACCCCGCCATGGCCCTGAACTTCTATGGGCCGGAAGGCAGTTTCCAGAGGATCTCCGCCTGGGAGGTGCTCGATCCGGCTCGCTGGCAGCGCCATTCCAGCCGGGGAATGCTGAAGGATGCTTTGGTGCTGGTGGGGCCTGTGGTGTCCCAGGGCGAGGCGGGCAATCCAACCCCCTTCGGCCGGATCTCGGGCCTGGAGATGCTGGCCACCGCCACCGCCAATTCCCTCCAGGGAGATGGCCTGGGTCCCTGGCCGGCAGCGGCACCGGCCAGGGGCCTGCTGGCGATGGCACCGTTGCTGCTGGTGGCGGCTCTTGGGCTGCGGCGGTCGGGCCTGCCGTGGCGGCTGGGGCTGGTGATCAGCGTGCTGGTCCTTCAACTGGTGGCGGGCTTCGTGGTGCTGCGCCAGCTGGATCGCTGGCTGCCGCTGCTCGCCCCGGCCAGCGGCCTGGTGCTGCTGGGCCTGCTTTACGGCGGCGACGCCTACCTGCGGGAGGAGAAGGAGAAGAGGAGGCTGCGACGCACTTTCGAGCGCTATGTGGCCCCCAGCGTGGTGGCCGAGATCCTCTCGGATCCCGATGCGGCCGAGGGCATCCTGCGGGGAAAACTGCTGCCCGTCACCGTGCTGTTCAGCGACCTGAAGGGTTTCACCCAGCTCACCCAGAAACGCAGCGCCGAAGGCCAGATTGAATTGCATGTGCGCCAGTTGAACGACTATCTCGGTGGCATGGTCGAGGTGATCAGCGCCCACGGCGGCACCGTCGACAAGTTCATCGGCGATGCCGTGATGGCCGTGTTCGGTTCACCGATCGGGCGTGGGCCCCGGCAGGAGGCCCTGGCGGCGCTGCGCTGCGCCGAAGCGATGCGGACCCGGCTGGAGGAGCTCAACGCCCAGTGGCTGGCCGAGGGCATCGAGCCATTCAGCAGTGGCATCGGCCTGGCCAGCGGCTCGGTGATCGTCGGCCAGATCGGCAGCCCCCGCCGCCTTGATTTCACCGTGATCGGCGACAAGGTGAACCTGGCCAGCCGGCTGGAGGGGCTCACGCGGCTGCTGGATGTGCCGATCGTGATCGATGCCGGCACGGCGGAGCTGGTGGAGCAGGAGCTGCCGGTCCGTGCGCTCGAACCTCAGCAGGTGAAAGGCATGGGCATGATCCCGGTTTACACCGTGGCTGACGCCGAGCCGAGCCCCGTTGCCCTCCCCAGCTGATCGCCGGGCGCCGGGCGGCCAAAGCGTCTGGCATCGAACGGGGCGAGCAGCGCCGCATCGCCGGAAGCGCCCGGCTCGATCAGGTTCGCGATCAGGCTGGCGCTGATCGCGGCGAGCAGCACCCCGTTGCGGTAGTGACCCGTGGCCAGCCAGAGGCCGGCGATCTCTGCTGGGCCGAGCAGGGGCAGGCCATCGGGGGTGCCGGGCCGGAATCCCCACCAACGCTCCATCGGCGGCCAGTGGGCCGCCTCCGGCAGGAGGCTGACAAGGCCTTGCTCCAGCTGGCTCTGGCCCTGGGGCGTCAGCCCGGCCGCAAAGCCGGCGTCCGGCTCACTGGTGGCGCCCACCACGAGCAGACCGTCTTCGCGCGGCACCAGGTAAGTGCCAGGCCCGAACAGCACCCGTTTCAGCGCCTGGCGGGGTGCCTGCAGCGAGAGCATCTGACCCTTGATCGGCTGGACGGGCAGGCCCGGCAGCAACCGGGCACTCCAGGCGCCGCAGGCCAGCACGGCCCGGCGGCACGGCAGGGTCACCACCTCACCCTCCGTCCGGCGCAGGCGGATCGCTTCGAGCCGCCCGGCCGGCGCCAGCAGTTCCAGCACCTCGCTGCCCTCCTGAAACCCCACGCCCAGGGCGACGCAGGCCGTTTCAAGGGCGCGCATCAACTGGCGGCGGTTGTCGATCTGGCCGTCCTGATCAAACAGCAGACCGGCCTGCCAGGCCGCACCGATGCCGCCGATCTCGTGCCGCAGATCGGCGGCATCGAGGGCCAGGCCGAAGCGGGCGGTGGGGTAGGCGTCCCGCTCAGCGGCGGAGCGGAAGGGAACCACGATGCCGCAGGGGCGAAAGCCGCAGGACAGGCCGCTGTCGGCCTCGATCTGGGCCACCCAGCCGGGAATCGAGCCGAGGCTGCGTTGGCCCAGATCCAGCAGCGGGCCACTCAGCCCTTCGGCATGGGGAGCCAGCATGCCCGCCGCCACGAACCCGGCCGCCTCACTGCGCCGCCGACTCAGCACCAGCACCGACTGGCCACGGCGGGCCAGCTGATGGGCGATCGCCAGCCCGATCAGACCGCCGCCGAGGATCAGCACGGCAGCCGCACCTGAATCGAACGACTCTGCCGAGAATGGGGCGGTCAGGGAATCGGCTGCAAGGGCATCCATGATTTCAAGCTATCCAACAGCTCAGCCCGGGGAGATCAGGCTGCTCAACCTGCGGCTGAGCCCGGGTTGCGACCTGCGCGGTGCCCTCGAGACCCTGGTGGCCGAGCGACAGATCGACGCCGCCTGGGTGGCCTCAGCGATCGGCAGCCTCGATCAGCTCAGCCTGCGGCCGGCGGGAGCCAGCCAGGCGCTGCTGTTGCCGGGGCCCTGGGAGCTGCTCAGCCTGCAGGGAAGCCTTGGACCCGACGGGGTGCATCTCCACCTCAGCGCCGCCGATGCCCGAGGCCACTGCCGGGGCGGCCACCTGCTCGCCGGCAACGGCATCCGCACCACCGCCGAGATCGCCCTGCTGCTGCCGGTGGGGGTGCGGTTCAGGCGGGTGCTCGATCCCCGCAGCGGCTGCCGCGAGCTCTGCTTCGAGGCCCCGGCACCGTGAGCCGGGCGGCTGCATAGGATCGATTTCCAGCACGTGCAAGCAGGCAGAAGGAATGGCGGCGGTGAACGGACAAGGGGCCTGGGAGGCGGTGATCGGCCTGGAAACCCATGTGCAGCTGGGCACCGCCAGCAAGATCTTCACCGCCGCCTCCACCAACTTCGGCGACGACCCCAACACCCACATCGATCCGGTGGTGCTGGGCCTGCCCGGCACCCTGCCGGTGCTCAACGAGAAGGTGCTGGAGTATGCGGTGAAGGCGGCCCTGGCGCTCAACCTGCAGGTGGCTGAGCACAGCAAGTTCGACCGCAAGCAGTATTTCTATCCCGACCTGCCCAAGAACTACCAGATCTCCCAGTTCGACCAGCCGATCGCCGAGAACGGCTGGATCGAAGTGGAGGTGGCTGAGAAGGGCAAGGACACCTACCTCAAGACGATCGGCATCGAGCGGCTGCACATGGAAGAAGACGCCGGCAAGCTGGTGCACGCCGGCAGCGATCGCCTGGCGGGCAGCACCCACTCCCTGGTGGATTACAACCGCGCCGGAGTGGCCCTGGCCGAGATCGTCAGCAAGCCGGATCTTCGCACTGGCCGGGAAGCGGCCGAATACGCCTCCGAAATTCGTCGCATCATGCGCTACCTCGGCGTGAGCGACGGCAACATGCAGGAAGGCTCCCTGCGCTGCGACGTCAACATCTCCGTGCGGCGAGGGCCCGATGAACCCTTCGGGGTGAAGGTGGAAATCAAGAACATGAACTCCTTCTCGGCGATCCAGAAGGCGATCGATTTCGAGATTGCCCGTCAGATCAAGGCCTACGAGGCGGGCGAGCCGGTGGTGCAGGAAACCCGCCTGTGGGACGAGGGCAAGCAGTTCACCAAGAGCATGCGCAGCAAGGAAGGGGCCAGCGACTACCGCTACTTCCCCGACCCCGACCTGGGACCGATTGAGGTGAGTGTGGAGCGACGCGAGGCCTGGCGCGCCGAGCTGCCCGAGTTGCCGGCCGCCAAACGGCACCGCTACGCCGATCTGCTGGGCCTCTCGATCTACGACGCCCGGGTGCTCACCGATGAGCGGGCCATGGCCGAGTATTTCGAAGCGGCGGTGGCGGCCGGCGGCGACCCAAAGACAGTGGCCAACTGGGTGACGGGCGAGATCGCCGCCCATGTGAATGCCAACAGGCTTTCGATCGCCGATCTGCCGCTGCGCCCCGCTGATCTCGCCGAACTGGTGAACCTGATCGAGGACGGCACGATCAGCGGCAAGATCGCCAAGGAGATCCTGCCCGAGCTGCTGGAGCAGGGCGGTTCAGCCAAGGCGATCGTGGCCGATCGCGGCCTGGGCATGATCAGCGACCCGGCGGCAATCACCGCAATCGTGGATGAATTGCTGGCCGCCCATCCCGCCGAAGTGGAGGCGTTCCGGGGCGGTAAGACCAAGCTGCAGGGCTTCTTCGTGGGCCAGCTGATGAAGCAGACCGGTGGCCGCGCCGATCCGAAGCTGGCCAACGCGATCCTGGTGGCGAAGCTCAAGGGCTGAAGGCAGACTCATCCCATGACGCTCCACGCCGAGACCTACTGGCTGCAGCGCTTCGCGGCCGATCGCCAGGTGCTGGAGCAGCGGCGCCAGGCAGGCCTCAGCCAGGCTGAGCGCTCCGCGCAGGTTTTTCGTGAGCACTGGCCCCAGCTCAGCGGGCTCTGGGTGCATGGGTCCTTGTTGGGCTCTGGATTCAAGGAGCATTCCGATCTCGATCTGCTCGTGCAGGGTCTGCCCGCTGATCAGCTGCTGAAGGCCATCGCTCTGGCCGAGGCGGCCGGGCCGCTGCCGGTTGATCTCAAGCGCCTGGAAGACCTTTCTCCTGAGCTCGCCGAGCGGTTGCTGCGCCACGGCAGGGCTTTGACGGCAGGAGCACGGGTTGCCCAAGGTCCCCTTGAATCGGGTTGCTACGGCAGCGATGCAACCTGAGGATCTGCGCGAGCTCCGCGACGACCTGAGCCGCGAGCGTCAGCGGCTGGAGAACCTGGTGGCGTCCCTGGCCCGCAGCCTGCCTCGACTGGGGGAGGGCCCTGACCCCGTGGAGGCGGCAGCGTTGCGGCTTCACAGCTTTTACACCGGGATCGAGCGCGTGTTGCTTCTGGTGAGCCGGACACTCAATGGCGGCACGCCGCGCCAGGGGGAGGGCTGGCATCGGCGGCTGCTGGAGCGGATGGCGATGGCCACCGATCAGCGTCCGGCGGTGCTTCGCGAAAGCACCCAAACGTCGCTGCAGGAGTATCTGCGCTTCCGGCATCTGGTGCGCAACCTCTACGCCGATGAGCTGCGCATGGAACCGATCGCCGCCCTGATCAAGGCACTTCCTGAGGTCTGGAGCAGGCTGGACACCGACCTGAAGACGTTCGAAGACTGGGCCTCGGCGTTGGCGGAGCGCACCTCAGCGGGCTGAAGAGCCGGAGCGCATCAACCCACCGGATTCGCCGTTGTGCAGGCGTGAATGGCCATGGGTGTACCCATTACCCACTACCAACCTTGGTCATACAGAGAGCCCTGGTTTGCCTTTTGGTGAACGCGAGGATGGCGAGCCAGCCCACCACGAACCAGAGCTTCAAGGCCTGCGCCTTGAAGCTCCAGCCGTTGGCGAAGGCACCGGCGATGAGCTGGATCTTGATTCATGCGCACCTCCGCCATGGCTCCGGCGCCGATCGGGAGCCCACGGAGGCAGGGGCGGCTGGAACTCAGGAATTGATGCTATCTTTCGAGGGATAAAAAGGACATTTAATATGAAAATCAGTAGTTTATGTGTTCAATACATAAGAAAGGGAGGTACCGAGCGTGACTGCGATGCTCTCTACTCTCTCACCCCTCGCCTGCTCAGCCTTCATCGCACCCTCCGGCACTTCATCTGCCCTGGAGCAGCTTCCCTTGTTCTGCTTAGCACAACTTTACCGGCTGTTGCAGCACCTGCGATTACGCAAGCGGCTCCCTTCACAGCAGCCGATGGCGCCAGACCGCAAGGAAGCCTGACGGCTGGTGCCGGCGGCCTCTTCTATGGCACAACCACACAGGGCGGACCTTCTAACAGGGGGTCGGTCTTCACATTTAATTCAAACACCAATCAGATCTCCGCATCCGCTTTCTTCACGCTAGCCGATGGCACCATTCCGTTAGGAAGCCTTACTGCTGGTGCGGGTGGCCTCTTCTATGGCACAACTGAACAGGGCGGGCCTTCGAACAGCGGGTCGGTCTTCACCTTTAATTCACTCACCAATCAGATCTCCGCATCCGCTTTCTTCACAGGAGTCAATGGCTCCCTTCCCCGAGGAAGCCTTACTGCTGGTGCTGGTGGCCTCTTCTATGGCACAACCGCGGGGGGCGGATCTGCCAACCTTGGGTCGGTCTTCACATTTGATTCAAACACCAATCAGATCTCAACAGCCGCTTCCTTCACAGTCGTAGCCAATGGCGTCTTTCCCCAAGGAAGCCTGACGGCTGGTGCCAATGGCCTCTTCTATGGCACAACTCCACAGGGCGGATCTTCCGGCTTTGGTTCGGTCTTCACCTTCAATTCAATCACCAACCAGATCTCAACAGCCGCTTCCTTTACAGGAGCCAATGGCGCCAATCCGAAAGGAAGCCTGACGGCTGGTGCCAATGGCCTCTTCTATGGCACAACTGAAACGGGCAGCGGACTTGCTGGCGCCGGGTCGGTCTTCACATTTGATTCACTCACCAATCAGATCTCCGCAGCCGCTTTCTTCACAGCAGCCGATGGCGCCAATCCGCAAGGAAACCTGACGGCTGGTGACGGTGGTCTCTTCTATGGCACAAATGTAAATGGCGGATCTTCTGGCAACGGGACGGTCTTTACCTTTAATTCAATCAACAATCAGATCTCCTCGCCCGTTTCTCTCACAGGAACCACCGGCGCCTTTCCGTTTGGAAGTCTGACCGCTGGAGCCAGTGGCCTCTTCTATGGCACAGCTCAGCGTGGCGGATCCGGCAATCTCAACAGAGGAACAGTGTTCACCTTCGATTCCGGTCAATCTGTGCCAGGCGTCCCGGGGCCACTCCCAATCCTTGGTGCTGGCATCGCCTTCGGCGCCAGCCGCAAACTGAGAAAGCGGATCAAGCTGGCCAAAACATAGAGATAGCGCAGCAGTTGGCTGTAACAAGCGCACCTCAGCGGGCTGAAGGGCCGGAGCGCAGGGCCTGCTCCAGCTGGGCCACCAGCGCCTCCTCGCTGCCCCGGTTATCGATCACAACATCGGATCGGGACCGCTTCTCGGCCATCGGCCACTGGGCCGCGAGGCGGGCCCCGGCCTCGGCGGCATTGAAGCCGTCGCGGCGGCGCAGCCGCTCCCGTTGCTGCTGGATGTCACAGTCCACCAGCCAGATCTCGCTGCAGAGCCCCTCCAGACCCGCCTCGAACAGCAGGGGGATCATCAACACCACGGCGGGAGTAGCCGCCAGCCGGTTCAGCTCCACAGCGAAGCGGCGCCGCACCAGCGGATGCACGAGGCCCTCCAGCCACTGCCTCTCGGCCGGATCGGCGAACACCAGGCGACCCAGCGCCGCCCGGTCGAGGCTGGCAGCAGCAGGCAGCGAGGCTGCCACCCTGGCGCCGTAGCGGGCCAGCACCGCTGCGGTGGCGGGGGTTCCCGGCGCCAGGGACTCGCGGGCATAGAAGTCGGCATCGAGAACGGGCAGGCCGAAACGCCCGGCCAGCAACCGCCCCACCGTGCTCTTGCCACTGGCGATCCCACCGGTGAGTCCGATGCGGCGTTGAGCGGAACGCGGGCTGGAGGCGGTCATGACCAGACCATCGGCGGAGGCGCACCGGCAGGATGCCACCAGCAGTGCCTGGCCCGATGAGCGCACCCACCCCCTGGCACCCGATCCCCGGTGGCCTCACCGCTCCCACCGGTTTCCTGGCCGCCGGGATCACCGCCGGCCTCAAAGCCTCCGGCAAGCCTGATCTCTCGCTGCTGCTGGCTCCGGCAGGGGCCGTCTGCGCTGGCAGCTTCACCACCAACCGCGTGCGGGCCGCCTGCGTGGATCTCTGCGCCGAACGCCTGGCGGCCAGCGGCGGCCGCGCCCGGGCGGTGCTCACCAATTCCGGCCAGGCCAATGCCTGCACGGGTGATCTGGGCCTGATCGACAGCCTGCGCGCCACCCAGGCCAGCGCCGATCTCCTGGGCCTGGCGGCGGGCGAGGTGCTGATCTGCTCCACCGGCGTGATCGGTGTGCCGATCCCGATGCAGATCCTGCTGGCGGGCCTCGATCCCCTGGTGGAGGCCCTGAGCCCCGAGGGGGGCGCCGCCGCCGCCACGGCCATCCTCACCACCGATCTGATCGACAAGCAGATCGCCCTGGAGGCCGACCTGGGCGGCCGGCGTGTGCGCCTCGGCGGCATGGCCAAGGGCTCCGGGATGATTCACCCCACCATGGCCACGATGCTGGGTTACCTCAGTTGCGATGCCGGTGTGCCGGCGGAGTTGTGGCAAGGGATGGTGCAGCGGGCGGTGGACCGTTCCTTCAATGCGATCACGGTCGACGGCGACACCAGCACCAACGACACGTTCCTGGCCTTTGCAGCCGGCGAGCCCTTGAGCCCGGAGCACTTCGACGCGCTGGAGGCTGGCCTGACGGCGGTGTCGCAGCACCTGGCCAGGGCGATTGCCCGCGACGGCGAGGGGGCCACCTGCCTGATCGAAGCGCGGGTGGAGGGGGCGACGGATGACGCCGGCGCCCGTGCCATCGCCCGCACCATCTGCGGGTCGTCGCTGGTGAAGTGCGCGGTCCACGGCCGTGACCCCAACTGGGGCCGGATCGTGGCCGCGGCGGGCCGCGCCGGCGTGGAGTTCGACCCCGAGGCGGTGGCCCTCTGGCTGGGGGAGCACCAGCTGATGGCCGCAGGTCAGCCCCTGCCCTTCGACCGCCCGGCCGCCTCCCGTTTCATGGCCGAGCGCGCCGCCGGCGCCTATCTCAGCGATGACACCGTGACCATCCGCCTGGTGGTGGGTGACGGCCCCGGCCAGGGTCTGGCCTGGGGTTGTGATCTCTCCGATCAGTACGTGCGCATCAACGCCGACTACACCACCTGAACGCCCCGCCACGCCGGTGGGCAGCTGAGGGGAGGATGGGGGCAGATCGCGCCCGTTGCCGCCATGCCCTCCGCCGGAGCCCAGCGCCCCCCGCGTCGCCGCCAACCAGCAGCTGAAGCTCCACTGCCGCCGCGGCGGCACTGGCTGGTTCCCCTGCTGGTCGGCCTCTGTTTCGGGCTTGGCTACGCGATCACCGATCGGCTGCTAAGCCGTGGTGGCGACGCGACGCAGCCGCTGGGACTGGACTTCGGGGTGAAGCCGTTCCCGGGCACCAGTCTGGAGAGCCTGCGGATGCGCTTCGGCACTGATCGCACCGAGATCCGGGGCGATCTCGATCGCCTCGAGTTCGAAGCCAACCAGAAGCAGGAGGAAGCGAAGCGGCGTCGCCAGGAGCTGGAGGACCGCCAGGCCGCAGAGGAGGCCGCCACCAGGCCGGCGGCAGCGGAAGATCCACCCTTCGAGCCGCTTCTCCCGCCGGAAGCCGCTCCAGCCGAACCCGGACCACCGGAGCCGCAGCCACCGGCGCAGGCCCCAGCTCCCCTGGCCCCACCGCCGCCCACGCCGTTGCCCTGATCTGCCACAGTTTGGCCAACCGGCAGGCCTGGAGATGAGTGCGCCCCAATCCTTGATTCAGGCGGCCCTGAACCGCTTTCAGGCGAGGCTTGGCAGCGGTCTGGCCGATTCCCTGGCCGGGCTGACCGTGCTGGCCCAGGAGGCGCCGGAGCGGCTCCGCAACGAATGGGAACTGTTCTGGCAGGAGGTGGAGCAGGAAGCGGAGCGTCTGGAAACCGACGCCGCATCCAGCGCCAGCTCCCCTGGGCCAGCCGGCCCAGGGGCCACCGGTTCCGCCACGGCCCGCCCCAGGCAGGCCCAGGAGCGGATCGATGCCCTGAGGGCCACGGTGGCGGCCCTTTCCCGCCGCCTCGAGGACCACGCCTGATGGGGCGACTCTGGGCGCAGTGGCAGGGGTTGAGGCGGTCGCTGCGGATCTGGAGAGCGGTGCTGCTGCTGGCCTTCGGTCTCTGGATCGACGGCCAGGCCTGGAGCTACCGCGGTGGGATCAACCCGGAGCACCGCAGCCTCCGGCAGCGGTTGCGGGCCCGCTGGCTCACCGCTGAACTGATCAGCCTGGGCTCGGCCTTCATCAAGCTGGGGCAGTTGCTCTCGGCCCGCCCCGATGTGCTGCCGGCCGGGTATGTGGAGGAGCTGGCCAGCCTTCAGGACAAGGTGCCGGCCTTTCCGTTCAGCGTCGTTGAAAACCTCCTGGAGGAGGAGCTCGGCGAGCGTTGCGCCGAGATCGTGGACCTCGAGGAGCGGCCGCTCGGTTCGGCCAGTCTCGCCCAGGTGCACCGCGCCAGCCTGCGCAGTGGCCGCCAGGTGGTCTTCAAGATCCAGCGGCCCGGCCTGGAGCGCCTGTTCCGCCTCGACCTGGAGGTGCTGCAGCAGGTGGCCGCCGTGCTGCAGCGCCACCCGCGCTGGGGCCAGGGCCGTGAATGGGTGCCGATCGCCCAGGAATGCCGGCGGGTGCTGCTGCGGGAACTTGATTTCCGCCTCGAAGCCGAGCATGCGGCTCGCTTCCGTCAGCAATTTCTCGAGGATGCCGGCATCCGGGTGCCGGCGGTGGTCTGGGAACTGAGCAGCCGGCGGGTGCTCTGCCTGGATTACCTGCCGGGCATCAAGATCACCGACCGCCCCGCCCTGGTGGCGGCCGGCATCGATCCAGCGGCGGTGGCCGAGAAAGGGGCGGCCAGTTATCTCCAGCAACTGGTGCGCTTCGGCTTCTTCCATGCCGATCCCCACCCCGGCAACCTGGCGGTGGCCGCCGATGGCGCCCTGATCTACTACGACTTCGGGATGATGGGGCAGATCTCCCAGCGCCTGCGCAGCCGCCTCGGTCGGATGGTGCGGGCGGCAGCGGCCCGGGACCCCGCCGCGCTGGTGCTGGAGCTGCAGGGGGCCGGTGTGATCGCCGCCGGCATCGACACCGGGCCGGTGCGCCGACTGGTGCGGGTGATGCTCAACGATGCCCTGACCCCACCGTTCTCCTCCAACGTGCTGGAGAAGCTCTCCGGCGACCTCTACGACCTGGTGTACGGCCAGCCGTTCCGCCTGCCCTCGGAGCTGATCTTCGTGATGCGGGCCCTCTCCACCTTCGAGGGTGTCGGCCGGGGCCTCGATCCCGGCTTTAGCCTGGTGGCGATTGCCCGCCCCTACCTGCTGCCCCTGATGACCGCCAGCGGTAACGGCCCCAACGACTTCATCAACGAACTCGGCCGCCAGGCCGCCGAGGTGGGCAGCCGCGCCCTGGGTTTGCCGAGGCGCCTGGAAGACAACCTGGCCAGGATCGAGCAGGGCGACCTGCAGGTGCAGATCCGGGCCGGAGAAACCGACCGCCTGCTGCGGCGGCTGGCCCTCGCCCAGCAATCCACCGGCCAGTCCTTCCTGCTGGGTGGTCTGGCGATCGCCGCCGCCCTGCTGGCCGCCAGCGGCCGACCCGCCCTCACGGCCGTGCCGCTGGTGCTGGGCCTGCCGGTGGGGTTCAGTTGGCTGAAGCTGCAGGGCAAGCTGCGCCGGGATGGCCGGATCGAAAAGCTGCCGGTGGCGGGCGGCTGACCGCAGATTCCGGCGGAAGCCCCCCAGCACCGGAGGGATCAGAAAAAGAACTTCACGCCAGCTTCGATTCCATTCTCATTGACGTTGAAGGCGTTTTCGGGGTTGGCACCATTGGTGCCGCCCAGGTGCAGATAGCGCCAGGACAGGTTGAGCTGGGCGGAGTTACCGATCGCGTAGCCGAGGCCCGCCTGGGCGTTCCAGGAGTAATCATCGGCATTGTTCAATCCGAAGCCACCGAAGTCGGCGCGGGCGAACAGTCTGAGACGGGGGGAGAGAAACACCATCGCCTGGGTGCCCAGCAGGGGCTGAACAACGGTGCTGTCGAAGGATTGCTGCCCACGCAGATTCAGGCCCTGCAGCGTCCGGGAACCCTCCAGATTCGGCCCTCGAAAGGTCAGGGTCCGGCCGGGGCCCTGAGCCTGCAGAGCCAGGTCGTACTGCATGTTGACGACCCTCATCCCGGCATAGGGGATGAGGGTGAAACTGCCCGGCCGTGCCACAGCTGCTTCACGGTCACCGAAGCGATAGCGCAGGGCCAGGTCGTAGATGCCCTGGATGTTGGCGATTCCAGCGTCCACGCTGCCCTGGCCATCGGGGGTGAGGCTGAGGCTGCGTTTGCCGAGGGGGCCTTCGATGGACCGCGTCCTGATCTCCTGGAGCTTGCCTTCCTGTCCCGCAACGGAGACGTAGCTGATGTCGGTGAGCAGGCCGAGGCGGCCATGCTCCACGCTGCCGCGGATGGTGGCCGCTCCCGTCAGGGGCCTGAGCACCTGGCCGAGGTCGAGGTCAAAGTCGGTGCTGAAGCCCCGCACTGTGGTGCTCCCGAACGTGCGCAGCGGCGCAAATCCATAGAGCTCCACGGTGGCGGCCCAGGGCGATGGCGACGCTTCCGTGCTGCTGGCCTCAGCAGGGGCAGGCTCAGCCGGTTCAGCGGCCCGCGCCGCAGTCGGATCGATGGCCAGACCCAGGAGACCGCCCAACAGGCCCGCACCGATCCCCAGGATCAGCAACGGAGAATGACCAACCGGAAGGGTGCGGAGACGCCTGGCCAACGAATTAAGGGCAAAGGAAGAAATTGACCTGTTTCCAGCAACCTTCGGAAACCTGGAAACAGATTCCCAGAGCATCTCACAAGGAACCAATCTCTGCAGAAAGCTGGAGCGGTGATCTCATCGGGTGTGACTCCGCAAAGCCGCAATTCCATGACGAAGCTGAGAGAAACCGGAGTCCAAGACGGAGTGGGATTGTCGGCCGAGGTGCCTTCAGCGGCGGAGGGAGGCCAATCGATAGCGAAGCGCTCCACCATGGATAGGTGGGGTGCCCGTCGGCTCAGTCGGCGCCGGTCCTTGAACGGCGCAGAAGCACCGAGGGGGCGATGCCGTAGCGGCGCAAGAAGCTGGCGGCGAAGGAGGACAGCTGCACGAAGCCATGGCGGCGGGCGATGGCGGCCACGGTTTCCCCGGGCTGGGCCCGCTGCAGATCACGCTGCACGGCATCCAGTCGCTGCCGCTTCACCCACTGCATGGGGCTGCAGCCAAGCCGTTGCTGGAACAGATACTGCAGATTGCGCCGGGAATAGGCACTGCGCCGACTGAGCTCGGTGGGGGTGATCGGGGTGTGCAGGTGAGCCTGGATCCACTCCAGGAGGTCGTCGAAGGGGTGATCCTGACGCGGGTCGGGCAGAGAACCACTGATTCCCCTGACCGCTTCCGGGCACACCAGCGCTGCCACCAGCCGATAGAGCAGATCCTCGAGCTGGGGGGCCGCGATTCCGCCCACCGAGCCCAGCAGCGGGGCGTCCACCATCCGCAGCGCCAGGTGCAGATGGCGGAGGAGATCGGCCTGCTGGTTCGCCTGGCTGCCATCGACCAGCAGGGGGCAATCGAAGCGGGGCCAATGGCGGCCGGGATCCCTGCCGGAGCCCGCGAAGCTGGAGGCCGTTGCGGCGAGCCTCCGGCGATCCAGGCAGATCATCACTTCCTCGAAGGTTCCGGTGCTGGCCGTGAAGGCGGCACCGGGCAGGTAGGCGGCCATCGCCCCCCCCTGCAGCCGCAGCGTCTGTCCATCCGTTCCCACCTGGGCCTCCCCCGCCAGCGGCAGGATCAGGGTGGCGAGGTCACCGTCATCGAAGCCGATCTCCAGGGGGGAGTGGCGGCTGCAGGACACGGCCACGTCGCCGACGTGGATCACGCCGCTGCGATGGAAGAAGCCGCCGCACTGGGGACCCTCCAGGAAGGCGTTGAGGGGGAAATTCCGGGCCACCCGACCGAGCAGGGCGTCGGGGTCGTTCACCTCCACCGCCCGCGACTCCAGCAGCGTCAGCGGAGGCGTGGCCGTCATTCGTTGACGACCGAGGCCCTCACCTCGATCGAGCCATCGCCGCACTGCACGATCCTGCCGCTGGGATTGGCCACCAGGGTTCCGAGCACAAGCTGAGGATCGGCGGGACGGATCTGGCCCGGTTGACTGTTCATGCAGAGGATCGTGGTGATTTTCGGGGTCTGGCTGGGGGTGAGGAAGGCGGCTCCTACATAGGCATTGAGAAGACTCACCTTCGCCCCCTGCGCTGGAATCACGTAGCTGTAGGCGGCCTCTGTGGTGGTGCGAACGGCGTAGTCGAAAGAGACCGGCAGGGTGATACCGAAATCTTGCTGGATGTTGGAGACTGTGGCCCGGAAGGCCCCGTTCTTCTGGTAATAGGTGCGCTGGCCTTCCATCATTTTGGCCACGGCTCTCAGCGCGGCCTTCTGATCAGGATTCGCCTGGGGCTGCGCCCCGGCAACGGGACAGATCGCCGCGAGGCCGAGGACCAGGCAGGCCAGCAGCACTGGGCCGGTGTGGCGGGGGCAGGACATGGGCATGGGTGGGAGTGGGGAGCGATGGACGCGGCAGGGTCGGGAACGCAGCCGTGGGACTCGATCTTCGGTGCCCTCAGGACTGTGTCCGATCTTCGGACGGACCAGCGTGCCACGTTCCTCGCCGTTCATGACAGGATCCGCGCCGCACTTTTGCGCCGAGGCGACAGACTTGCCGTCCTGCATTCAATGGCCGCCGGGCGCCCGATGGCGGCGCCGGCGCGCTGTGCCAATCCGCTCTGCCAACGAGTGTGTCGAAGGTGATCAATGCGACCCTGAACCGCTCATTCACGCCCTCAAAATGCGATCCGTGAGCCATCCGCAGGGCCCAGCGAATCCGTGCTTTCTCGAATCCTTGCTTGTGCATCGTCCTGAAGCCTGGGAATTTCCGGTGCTGGCCACCCTGCTGATCCTGGCTCTGGGGATGGGGGCGGTGCTGCTGGGGTCCGCCCCTGCCCAGGCGGCGGACTCCTGCCCGCCGTCGATGGCGCCGATCCCCGGCGGGCGCTATCGGATCGGAGCAGCGGGTCGACTGCCGGAGGAGGCGGGAGCGCCTGTGCGGCTGGAGCCCTTCTGCATTGGGCTTGAGGAGGTCACCAACCGTCAGTTTGCTGCCTTTGCGGCGGCCACCGGCTACCGGACCCAGGCGGAGCGGCCCCTGCCGCAGGAGCAGTTCCCGGATCTCTCGGCCGCTGAGCGTCGGCCCGGCTCGGTGGTGTTCCGGCCCCCCTCCGCCGCCGAACCCCCGCAGGAGCTCAGCTGGTGGCAATGGGTACCGGGGGCCGATTGGCGCCATCCCGAGGGCCCCGGCAGCTCGATCGACGCACGGCTGGACCATCCGGTGGTGCATGTGTCGCTGGCGGATGCCGAGGCCTACGCGGCCTGGGCCGGCGCCAGCCTTCCCAGCGAGGCCCAGTGGGAGTTCGCCGCGCGCGGCGGACTGCGGGATCGGGCCTTCAGCTGGGGCGACACCTGGCGGCCCGGCCTGGCCAACACCTGGCAGGGGGAGTTTCCCGTCCGCAACACGGCTGAAGACGGCTACGCCGGCACCGCACCGGTGGGCCGCTTCCCCCCCAATGGCTACGGGCTGCGCGACATGACCGGCAATGTCTGGGAGTGGACGGCGGACTGGTACCGGCCTGGCCACGACCTCCTGGCCGGCCAGGACGACCCGGTGCTGGTCGACCCTGCCGCCAGCCTGGACCCGCGGGAGCCAGGGGTGGCCAAGCACGTGATCAAGGGCGGCTCCTTCCTCTGTGCCCCCAACTTCTGCAGCCGCTATCGCACGGCCGCCCGGGAGGCCGAAAGCCCCGACACCGGCACGTCCCACATCGGTTTCCGACTCGCTTCACCGCTCTCCCCCACCCATGGCTAAGCGTTCCGTCCGCGCCACGATCACCCGCTTCGCTCTGCTGACGCTGGCGGTGCTGCTGGTGGGCTGGCAGCTGGGCGGTGTTCCGGCCCTGGCCCAGCGGATCACCGGCACGCCGGGATCCCCCAACGCCACCACCACGCTCGCCGGCAACCAACTGCCGGCCCCCGCTCCCCCCTTCGGCGGTGTGATCAATGACGGCGCGTTGCAGTCCAAACCCTGGTGGGCGCCGCGGATCACGCCGCCCCAGAGCGCGCCCAACGTGCTGCTGATCATCACCGACGACGCCGGTTTCGGCGTGCCCGGCACCTTCGGCGGGGTGATCCCCACACCGGCGATGGACCGGGTCGCCAAGGCGGGGCTTCGCTACAACCGCATGTTCTCCACGGCGCTGTGCTCACCCACCCGCGCCGCCCTGATCACCGGCCGCAACCACCACTCGGCCGGTTTCGGGGTGATCTCGGAGCAGTCGACGGGCTTTCCCGGCTACAACAGCATCATCGAGCGCGACAAGGCCACGATTGGCCGTCTGCTCAAGGACAACGGCTACTCCACCGCCTGGTTCGGCAAGGACCACAACGTGCCCGCCTTCCAGGCCAGCCAGAGCGGTCCCTTCGATCAGTGGCCCACCGGCCTGGGCTTCGAGTACTTCTACGGCTTCGTGGGTGGGGATGCCAACCAGTGGCAGCCGAACCTCTTCCGCAACACCACCCAGATCTATCCCTTCGAAGGCAAGGCCCCAGGCAGTTGGAACCTGGTGACAGAGATGGCCGATGACGCCATCGACTACATGACGCGGATGCATCAGATCAACCCCGCCAAGCCGCTGTTCATCAAGTACGCTCCCGGCGCCACCCATGCGCCCCACCACCCCACCAAGGAGTGGGTGGAGCGGATCCACGCCATGCATCTGTTTGATGATGGCTACGAGAAGCTGAGGGAACGTATCTTCGCCAACCAGAAGAAGCTCGGCGTGATTCCTGCCGATGCGAAGCTCGATCCCTGGCCCGCCGATCTGATCACCCCCTGGGACCAACTGAGCCCAGATGCCCAGAAACTGTTCATCCGCCAGGTGGAGGTGTTCGCCGCCTATGCCGCCTACAGCGATTATGAGATCGGCCGGGTGATCCAGCAGTTCGATGACCTCGGCAAGCTCGACAACACCCTGATCATCTACATCAATGGCGACAACGGCACCAGCGCCGAAGGCGGTCCGATGGGCACCCCCAACGAGGTGGCCTTCTTCAACGGCCTGAACAAACTTCCCGTTGAGGTGCAGATGAAGTTCTTCGATGTGTGGGGCACCGAGTTCACCTACAACCACATGTCAGCGGGTTGGAGCTGGGCCTTCGACACCCCGTTCAGCTGGTTCAAGCAGAACGCCTCCAGGCTGGGTGGCGTCAACCAGAACATGGTGGTGAGCTGGCCGGCGCGGATCAAGGACAAGGGCGCCCTGCGCGAGCAGTTCATTCACGTCATCGATGTGGTGCCGACGATCCTGGAGGCGGCCGGCCTGAAAGCGCCCGAGCTGGTGGATGGGATCCCCCAGAAGCCGATCGAGGGTACGAGCTTCGTTTACACCTTCGATCGCAGGAATGCCAAGGTGCCCTCAAGGCACGAGCGGCAGTACTTCGAGATGATGGGCCAGTGGGCCCTCTACGACAAGGGCTGGTTGTTGAGCACCAAGGTGAACAGGGCGCCGTGGGACGCCTTCGGCCCGGCCAACCCGGACCCGCTCAACAACCAGACGCTGCAGCTCTACAACCTCAACGAGGATTTCAGCCAGACCACCGACCTGGCGGCCCGGAATCCCCAGAAGCTGAAGGAGATGAAGGAAGCCTTCATTGCCGAAGCGAAGACTTACCAGGTGTTCCCGCTCGATGCCTCGGTGGCGGCGCGCCTCGTGGCGCCCCGGCCCAACATCACCGCCGGCCGCAGCACCTTCGTCTACACCCAGCCGATGGTGGGCCTGCCCCAGGGCGCTTCCCCCATGTTGCTGAACACCTCCTACACCGTGACGGCCGACATCGAGGTGCCGGCCGGCGGCGCCGAGGGCATGCTGCTCACCTCCGGTGGCCGCTTCGGCGGCTACGGCTTCTACCTGAAGAACAGCAAGCCCGTGTGGCTGTGGAACATGGTGGATCTGGAGCGCCTCAAGTGGGAGGGCACCGAACCGCTGTCCCCCGGCAAGCACAAGGTTGAATTCGATTTCGTCTACGACGGCAAGGGGCCCGGCACCCTGGCCTTCAACGACTTCAGCGGCGTCGGTCGCCCCGGCACCGGCACCCTCAAGGTGGACGGCAAGGTGGTGGCCACCAAGACCATGGCCAAGACCCTGCCGATGATCCTGCAGTGGGACGAGAGCTTTGACGTGGGCTCCGACACCCTCACCGGCGTCAACGACGCCGACTACCAGCCACCGTTCCGCTTCACCGGCACGCTCAACAAGCTCACCCTCAAACTCGATCGGCCCAAGCTGTCTCCGGAGGAGATCAGGAGCCTGGAGGCGGCGATGCGCACCAAGGCCGTCAGTGAATGATCAGGGAAGCGGCGGGTGCTGGGTGCTGCAGACACAGCGATTCACCGCCGCCTGAAGGATGCAACCAGGAAGCTGCCGCAGCTGAGGATGCCGGTGCCGATGCCGGTGCCGGTGATCTCGAACGGCGACGATGATCAGCGCGCACAAGAGCAGCAAGCCATGGGCAAAACCACCACCCCCTACTGGAATCCGCTGGTGGCCGATCAGGCGCACCACTGGCGCTGGCTCGATGGTCTGGAAGGCCAGGTGCAGGAGCTGATTCTCAGCCAGGATGCGGCCACAGGCGAAATCACCCGCCTCACCCGCTTCCTGCCCGGCGCCGACACCACCACCTTCGGGGGCAAGGCCCACCCCTTCCCCGAGGAGATCATGATCGTCAGCGGCCGTCTTTTCGACGCGGCCTTCGCCCTATGGCTGGAGCCAGGGCACTACGCCAGCCGGCCGCCCGGTGAGGTGCATGGCCCCTTCCGCACCGATGAAGGCGCCCTCGTGCTCGACATCAGCTTTCCTGGCCGCTCCCCCACTGCATGTCCGTCCGCCTGATCGACCAACCGGAAGCTGTTCAGGTAAAGGGTGCGGCCTGGAGACCGCAGAACTCAGCTCTTCCCCCGTGGCCCCCGTTCCTCGGCGCCGGCATAGATCGCCTGGCTGCCGAGTTCGTCTTCGATGCGCAGCAGCCGGTTGTATTTCGCCACCCGCTCACTGCGGCTGAGTGAACCGGTCTTGATCTGGCCGGCCCGGGTGGCCACGGAGAGGTCGGCGATGGTGGTGTCTTCGGTTTCGCCGCTGCGGTGGCTGATCACGCTGGTGTAGCCGGCGCGGCCCGCCAGATCGATCGCCTGCAGGGTTTCGGTGAGCGAACCGATCTGGTTCACCTTGATCAGGATCGAATTGGCGATGCCTTCTTCAATGCCCCGCTGCAGGCGGGTGGTGTTGGTCACGAACAGGTCGTCGCCCACCAGCTGCACGCGGCTGCCCAGCCGCTGGGTGAGCAGGGCCCAGCCCTCCCAGTCGTCTTCGGCGAGGCCATCCTCGATCGAGACGATCGGGTAGCGGCTGACCAGCGCTTCGAGCTGATCCACCATCGCAGCGGCGCTGTAACTGCCGCCGCCGAAGGCATAGAACCCGTTCTTGTAGAACTCCGTGCTGGCCACATCGAGCGCCAGGGAGATCTGCTCGCCCGGCTTGTAGCCGGCCTTCTCGATCGCCTGCACCAGCAGGGCGCCGGCGGCATCGTTGCTCTCCAGATCCGGCGCGAAGCCGCCCTCATCGCCCACCGCCGTGGAGAGCCCCTGGGCGCTCAGCAGGCCCTTGAGCGTGTGGAACACTTCGGCGCCCATGCGCAGCGCCTCCCGGAAGCTGGGCGCCCCGTGGGGCACCAGCATGAATTCCTGGAAATCCATGTTGTTGGCGGCATGGGCGCCGCCGTTGATCACATTCATCAGCGGCACCGGCAGCAGCGTGGCCATCGGCCCGCCCAGGTAGCGGTAGAGGGGCAGACCGACGCCATCGGCCGCGGCCCGCGCCACCGCCAGGCTCACCGCCAGGATCGCGTTGGCCCCCAGGGCCGATTTGTTGTCGCTGCCATCAAGGTCGGCCATCGCCGCATCGACGGTGCCCTGGTCGAGGGCGCTGAGCCCACAGAGAGCCGGAGCGATCTTGTCCTCGATGTTGCTGACCGCCTGCTGAACTCCCTTGCCGAAGTAACGGCTGCCGCCATCGCGCAGCTCATGGGCTTCATGGGCTCCAGTGCTGGCGCCGCTGGGCACGATCGCGAGGCCCTGGGCGCCGCCTTCCAGCCGCACTTCCGCTTCCACGGTGGGGGTGCCGCGGGAGTCGAGCACCTCCCGGGCCACAATCGAATCAATCACCAGGTCGAGGGAGTCGATCACGAATGGGGCCTGGGCATCAATGCTGCAGGGATCTTATGGGGCTTTTCGATCACCCTTTTTGTACCTGTGGGCACGGTCTGACAACCCAGACCTGATCCTGAGCCGGTCAGAATGGCTGAGCCAACCAATCCTGAGCGATGCGGCTGCTTCACACCATGGTCCGGGTGGGCGATCTGGAGCGATCGCTGGCCTTCTACACCGAGGTGCTGGGCATGACCCTGCTGCGCCGGCGGGACTATCCCGAGGGTCGCTTCACCCTGGCCTTCGTGGGCTACGGGGAGGAGAGCCACAACAGTGTGATCGAGCTGACCCACAACTGGGACACCAGCTCCTATGAGATCGGCACCGGCTACGGACACATCGCCCTCGGGGTGGAGGACATCACCACCACCTGCGACGCCATCGCCGGCAAGGGCGGCCGGGTGGTGCGGCAGCCAGGCCCGATGAAACACGGCAGCACCGTGATCGCCTTCGTGGAGGATCCCGACGGCTACAGGATCGAACTGATCCAGCTGGGCAGGAGGCCGGATGCCACTGCCTGAAAGCCTCGACACCAATCCCCGGGGCGAAGGATCGGTGGGCCTCGGCAGCCTCACCAGCGAGCCCGATCGATTCAGCGAGGCTGCCTGGGAACTGCTGCTCGCCGGCCAGGACCAGGCCCGCCGCTGGCGCCATGGCCAGCTCGATGTGGAACATCTGATCCAGGTGCTGTTCCAGGATCCGCGCTACAGCGGCTGGGTGGAGCCCCTGGCCACCGACGGGGACAGGCTGCTGGATCAGCTGGAGGGCTTCTGCGCCGAGCAGCCGTCCGCCGTTGCCGCTGAGCTGTTCATCGGCGATGCCCTCGAAGACCTGCTGGAGGCCGCCGACCGGCGCCGTGCCAACTGGGGCTCCCGCCTGATCGACATCCCCCATCTGCTGCTGGCCCTGCTGGAGGAGCCCCGCATCGGCGCCGCCCTGCTCAACGACCAGGGCCTGAGCGAAGAACGGCTGCTGCGGCAGTTGCGGCCCGCCCCCGCCGCGGTCGCCACCGATGCCTGGATCGATTCACCCACCGCCGCGCCGCCGATCGAGGCCCGCCCGCCCAGCCCCGGCCGTTTTGCCCCCATCCAGGTCCCAGCCAACCAGCCCCCGGCCAACCAGACCCCACCCCCAGGGCAGCCCAGCCCCAGCGGAGGCCGAGGGCCTGACCCTGACGGCCGAGCCACCCGCCCTGGAGCAATACGGCCGCGACCTCACCGCCGCCGCCCGCGCCGGACTGCTCGATCCGGTGATCGGCCGCGACACCGAAATCCGCCGCCTGATCCAGGTACTCTCCCGGCGTGGCAAGAACAATCCGGTGCTGATCGGCGAACCGGGCGTCGGCAAAACGGCGATCGCCGAGCTGCTGGCCCAGCGGATCGTGGCCGGCGAAGTGCCGGAGTCGCTCAAGGGCATCCGCCTGATCGGCCTCGATCTCGGCGCCCTGATCGCCGGCGCCAAGTTCCGCGGCCAGTTCGAGGAACGGCTGCGCAGCGTGCTGGCCGAGGTGAGTGCCAGCGACGCCAGCGGGGCCGGCGCCGGCGTGGTGCTGTTCATCGATGAGCTTCACACCGTGGTGAGCTCCGACCGCTCCAGCGCCGATGCCGGCAGCATTCTCAAACCCGTGCTGGCCCGCGGCGAATTGCGCTGCATCGGTGCCACCACCCCCGAGGACTACCGCCGCACGGTGGAGAAGGATCCCGCCCTCAACCGCCGCTTCCAGCAGGTGGTGATCCGGGAGCCCAATCTTGAGGTGAGCCTGGAGATCCTGCGGGGCCTCAAGGAGCGCTACGAGCTGCATCACGGCGTCACGATCACCGATGGCGCCATGGTGGCGGCCACCCGACTGGCCGACCGCTACATCGCCGACCGCTGCCTGCCCGACAAGGCGATCGACCTGATCGACGAGGCCGCCGCCCAGCTGCGCATGGAGGTCACCTCCAAGCCCCGGGTGGTGGAGGAGGCCGAAGCCGAGCTGCGCCGCGTCGAGCTGGCCCTGCTGGCGGCCGAAGCCGCACCGCTGGCCGAGCGGGTGCAGCGCCAGGACGACCGCCGCCAGGCCCTGGCCCACCTGCAGGAGCTGCAACAGCGCTGGCAGGGGGAGCGGGAGCAGCTGGCCGAACTGCATGAGCTGCAGCAGCGGGACGACGACCTGCGCCACGCCATCGCCGAGGCCGAGCGCGACGGTGACCTCGAAGAGGCCGCCCGCCTCCAGTACGACCAGCTCCATGGACTTCAGCAGCGCCGGGCCAGCCTCGAAGCCGATCTCAAGGCCGACCAGCAGAGCGGCCTGTCCCTGCTGCGGGAGCAGGTGGAGGAGGGCGACATCGCCGATGTGGTGGCCCGCTGGACCGGCATCCCGATGCAGCGGCTGCTGGCCGGCGAACGCCAGAAGCTGCTGGAGCTGGAGGCGAGGCTGGGGGAACGGGTGATCGGCCAGCCCGAGGCGGTGGCGGCGGTGGCGGCGGCGATCCGCCGCGCCCGCGCCGGCATGCAGGATCCGCGCCGGCCGGTGGGCTCCTTCCTCTTTCTCGGCCCCACCGGCGTCGGCAAGACCGAGCTGGCCAAGGCGCTGGCGGCGGCGCTCTTCGATGAAGAGGAGGCCCTGGTGCGCCTCGACATGAGCGAATTCATGGAGCGCAACGCCGTGGCCCGCCTGCTGGGGGCTCCGCCCGGCTACGTGGGCTACGAGGAGGGCGGCCAGCTCACCGAGGCGGTGCGGCGCCGGCCCTATGCCGTGCTGCTGCTCGATGAAGTGGAGAAGGCCCACCCTGAGGTGTTCAATCTTCTGCTGCAGGTGCTCGACGACGGGCGGCTCACCGATTCCCAGGGCCGCACCGTCGACTTCCGCAACACCGTGGTGGTGATGACCAGCAACCTGGCCAGCCGCGCGATCCTGGAGCGGGCCCGCCGCGGCCAGGAGGAGGAGCCATCGGCTGAGCGCGAAGCGCAGCTGGATGCCGGTCTGGATGCCGCCGTGGAAGCGGCCCTGGCCGCCCAGTTCCGCCCCGAGTTCCTCAACCGCATCGATGAGCTGATTCGTTTCCGCCCCCTGGCCGCCACCGATCTGCAGCGGATCGTGCGCCTGCAACTGGCGGAGCTGACCAGCCTGCTGGCGGAGCAGCGGCTGGAGCTGCAGGTCGATGAAGCGGTGATCGACCGTCTGGCCTCCCTTGGCTACGAACCGGAATACGGGGCGCGGCCCCTGCGCCGGGTGCTGCGCCGCCAGATCGAGAATCCACTCGCCACCGAGTTGCTCGAAGACCACTTCGCCGGCGCCTGGGGGGTGAAGGTGAGCCTGGCGGCCGATCCGGCTGGTCCGCTGCTGTTCAGTCCCCTGGGCGAAAGTCGCCAGGACGTCCGGTAGGGTGATTGTTTGCCGGTACGCGCGTCGACCGGTCGGTCGACACCCTTGGACTCCACCAGCCGCTCCTCCAGCCCCGAAGACCCCCAGACCGCCGAGCCGCTTCCCCCAGCTCCGGCCAGCGGTCCGGCCGGCTTCGTTCCTGCGCTGATCGAGGAGCTCCGCAAGGTGGTGTGGCCCAGCCGCCAGCAGCTGTTCAGCGAGTCGGTGGCGGTGATCCTGATGGTCACCCTTTCCGCCGCCGCCATCGCCGCAGTGGATCGCTTCTACAGCTGGGGTTCCACCCAGGTGTTCCGTTGAGCCTCCCGCCCACCTCCTTCCCCAGCCGTCCCGCCAGCCAGCCCGTGTCCGAAGTCGATCTCCTCACTGCCGACAGCACCCCAGCCGCTGTCGAGGGCGCCGTTCTGCCCGCCGCCGGGGCGGAGGGAGAAAGCCGTCCCCAGACCGCCCGCTGGTATGCGGTGCAGGTGGCCTCCAGCTGTGAGAAGAAGGTGAAGGCCACCCTGGAGCAGCGCGCCATCACCCTCGGGGTCGACAGCCGCATCGTCGAGATCGAGATCCCCCAGACCCCCGCCATCAAGCTCAAGAAAGACGGCAGCCGCCAATCCACTGAAGAGAAGGTTTTCCCTGGCTACGTCCTGGTGCGGATGGTGCTCGATGAAGACACGATGATGGCGGTGCGCAGCACCCCCAACGTGATCAACTTCGTCGGGGCCGAGGAGCGGCGCGCCACCGGTCGTGCCCGGGGCCATATCAAACCCCGCCCGCTCTCCCGCCAGGAGGTCGAGCGGATCTTCAAGCGGGCTGCCGAGAAGAAACCCGTCGTCAAGGTCGACATCACCGAAGGCGATCAGATCCTGGTCACCGCCGGTCCATTCAAGGACTTCCAGGGCGAAGTGATCGAGGTGTCCGGAGAACGCAGCAAGCTCAAGGCCCTGCTGTCGATCTTTGGTCGGGAAACCCCGGTGGAACTCGAGTTCTCCCAGATCAGCAAGCAGAACTGATCCGCTGTGGCCGCCTCCCTGCGGAGGGCGGCCCTGGGTGGAACCGCCTCACCAGGCGGGGCCGCCGCCACGCCTCCCCCGCCGGGTGAGGCGATCCGCATCGCTCCCGTCCCGGGAGCTCCGTCCCCACTCCCGCCAGGGAGTTCCGCTCCCCAGACCAGCCGATGGCCAAGAAAGTCGTAGCCGTGATCAAGCTGGCCCTCAATGCCGGCAAAGCCAACCCAGCGCCGCCCGTGGGTCCTGCCCTCGGCCAGCACGGGGTGAACATCATGGCGTTCTGCAAGGAATACAACGCCCGCACCCAGGAGAAGGCCGGCTATGTGATTCCGGTGGAGATTTCGGTCTTCGAAGACCGCAGCTTCACCTTCATCACCAAGACCCCGCCCGCTTCCGTGCTGATCTCCAAGGCAGCCGGAATCGAAAAGGGTGCCGCCACGTCCAGCAAGGGCAGCGTGGGCGCGATCAGCCGCGCCCAGCTCGAGGAGATCGCCAGAACGAAACTCCCCGACCTCAACTGCACCAGCCTGGAATCGGCCACGCGCATCATCGAAGGCACCGCCCGCAACATGGGCGTCGCCGTCAACGATTGATCGCCGGCCCGATTCCGGTTCGCCCACCCCTTCCACCCATCCACCCATTCGGGGGAGACCCAGGACCCAGAGCCGCCTCGCGGCCCGCCGTCCCGTCGCTCGCACCCCATTCGAACCATGACAAAACCCTCCAAGCGCTTCACCGCCCTCGTCGAGAAAGTCGAAGACCGCGCCTACGCACCGCTCGAAGCGCTGCAGCTGGTCAAGGACACAGCAACGGCCAAGTTCGATGAAACGATCGAGGCCCATGTGCGCCTCGGCATCGATCCGAAGTACACCGACCAGCAGCTGCGCACCACCGTCGCCCTGCCGAACGGCACTGGCCAGACCATCCGCATCGCCGTGATCGCCCGTGGCGAGAAGGTGGCCGAAGCCACCGCCGCCGGGGCTGATCTGGCCGGTGACGAAGATCTGGTGGACGCGATCGCCGGCGGCCAGATGGACTTCGACCTGCTGATCGCCACGCCGGACATGATGCCCAAGGTGGCCAAGCTGGGACGGGTCCTCGGCCCCCGGGGGCTGATGCCGAACCCCAAGGCCGGCACTGTCACCGTTGATCTGGCCGGCGCCATCCGTGAGTTCAAGGCGGGCAAACTGGAGTTTCGCGCCGACCGCACCGGCATCGTCCACGTTCGCTTCGGCAAGGCCAGCTTCACGGTCGAGGCGCTGCTGGCGAACCTCAAGGCACTGCAGGAAACGATCGATCGCCAGAAGCCCAGTGGTGCCAAAGGCCGCTACTGGCGCAGCCTCACCCTCAGCTCCACGATGGGGCCCGGCATCGACGTTGATTTCACCGCCCTCCAGGACATCAAGCAGGACGGCTGATTCCTGCTGCGGTGTAGGGTGAAAAACTGGCTTCGGCCAGAGGGCACGCGCCCGACCCAAGACAGCAGGTGATCCGTTCGCGGTCATAAGTCCTGCCGAGGTGCACGCGGAAGTTTTGTTCCCCCGGGTCACGCCAGGGCTGCGAATCGTCAGGCGACCTCGAAACCCAGTCGGCTCCGCCGTCCCCGGGTTTGCCTGGCAGGTTCCCATGCGGAGCGAGTCAGGCGAATTGTCGAGGCCGCGTGTTCGGCTTGTTCCCTCGATTCGTATCACTCCTATGGGCCGCTCCCTGGAGAGCAAGCAACAGATCGTCGAAGAGCTCAAGGGGCTCCTCAACGGAACTGAAATGGCGCTGGTCCTTGATTACAAGGGTCTGTCCATCAAGGAGATGTCTGACCTGCGGACCCGTCTGCAGGCCAGCAACGGCATCTGCAAGGTGACCAAGAACACCTTGATGCGCCTGGCCATTGATGGCAACAGTGCCTGGTCGGAACTCGACCCCCTGCTCACCGGCACCAATGCCTTCGTCCTGATCAGGGGCGATGTCGGTGGCGCTGTCAAGGCCGTGCAGTCCTTCCAGAAGGACACCAAGAAATCGGATGTGAAAGGGGGCCTCTTCGAGGGCAAACTCCTTTCCCAGGCCGATGTCAAGGCCATCGGTGAGCTTCCCTCCAAGGAGGTGCTCATGGCTCAGATCGCCGGTGCGATCAATGCCGTGGCCACCCAGCTGGCGGTTGGCATCAACGAAGTTCCTTCCGGTCTCGCCCGGGCGCTCAAGCAGCACGCCGAAGGCGAAGGCAGCTGAGCTCTGCCGTACGGCGCCGATTTTCTGTTTCCCATCTCCCGATCTGTTGCTGATTCTCAACCATGACGACAAAGACCGACACCATTCTCGAATCCCTGAAAACCCTCTCGCTGCTTGAGGCTTCCGAGCTCGTCAAGCAGATCGAAGAGGCCTTCGGCGTCTCAGCCGCCGCTTCCGCCGGCGCCGTGATGATGGCAGCTCCTGCCGCCGCCGCCGAGCCTGTCGAAGAGCAGACTGAATTCGACGCCATCCTCGATGGCTTCGACGCTGCTTCGAAGATCAAGGTGCTCAAGGCCGTGCGCGAAGTCACCGGCCTCGGCCTGGGCGAAGCCAAGGCCCTTGTGGAGGCCGCACCCAAGGCGATCAAGGAAGCCGTCTCCAAAGACGAAGCTGAAGCGATCAAGAAGGCCGTGGAAGAAGTGGGCGGCAAGGTCACGATCAAGTGATCCCGCTCGGCCACTAGCCTCCTGCCGGCCCCCGGGGGCCGGCTTTTTCATGCTCGGGCGCCATCGAGCCAAAAAAAAAGCCCCGCCGAAGGCAGGGCTTTAGAGGTGGAACGCTTTCGGGAGTCTGTCCTTGTTTCGACCCTGAAAGTGGGTTCCGCACCCCTCACACGAATGCAATGTATGGGATCCAGCGGCGAGCGCCCGTGGCGGGGGTCGCTGGTTCAACTGTCCCCACCGCTACAACAGGGCCCTACTCCCGGAACGGCACCACCGGGAGGGCCACCGGCCCGGCCCCGGGGATGGCCCGCTCAGCTCGCCCCGATGACAGCCTGGAGCGGCCCATGGACTCCAGCCGTTGCGGGTTGCCGCGGCCGGACCGGAACTCGGAGGGGTCGCTGCGGCCAGCCCGGGCGATCAGCTGGGTGATCGGGGTGGCCGTGGCGAAATACACGTGGTTGAGGGTCTGGCGGCCGAACACCCGCCGGCTGAGTTGCCAGTCGGGCTCCAGGGTGATCGCCACGAAGCCATCCCGATCACGCCGCCCCAGCGTGCCCCGACCGACCAGCACCGTGGCGGTCTGGGTGGGGCTCATGGCCTGCAGCTGCACCTCCTGACCCACCTGACGCAACCGCAGGCGGTAGGAGCTGCCCAGATCCTGATCCCCTGCCCGGATCGAGAAGCCATTGCTGTCGATGTAGCGGCTGCAGATCCCGGTGAAATCGAACCGGTTCAAGCTCGCATCGATCAGGCCATCCGGCCGGCGCTCCCAGCAGAGCGGCCGGCTGCGGATCTGCTCCAGCACCAGCAGAGACCAGTCGGCGAGCCCCACGGGCTTGCCCAGGATCACGAAGCGGGAGCCATCGAGGGGCTGGCTGCTGAACAGCCCTTGGGCGCTGGCGACGGGCCAGGGCAGACCCTGAAGGGTCAGGGCGCCGATGCCCAGTCCAACCAGGGCAAGGTAAGTTCGCTTCATGGTGGTGATTCAACGACCCGGCTCCGGCAACACGTTCTACCCGACCTTCGCCGCCCCACCCAGTGGCCAATGACCCGCCACGGGT
Source organism: Cyanobium sp. ULC082 (assembly GCF_977927535.1). Taxonomy (NCBI): domain Bacteria; kingdom Bacillati; phylum Cyanobacteriota; class Cyanophyceae; order Synechococcales; family Prochlorococcaceae; genus Cyanobium; species Cyanobium sp. ULC082. The sequence goes on along the minus strand of NZ_OZ376398.1, from coordinate 787,554 downwards.
GGTGGCTGCAGCCACCGATGGGGCCTGCAGCGGCAACCCCGGTCCAGGCGGCTGGGGAGCGCTGTTGCGCTTCGAAGACGGCACCGTGCGGGAACTGGGCGGGGCAGCGGCGAACACCACCAACAACCGCATGGAACTCACCGCCGCCCTGGCCGTGCTCGAGGAGCTCAGGGATCTCCCCCTCCACCCCGACCTGACGATCCGCACCGACAGCCGCTACCTGATCGATGGACTGGGCAAGTGGATGGCGGGCTGGAAGCGCAAGGGCTGGCGCACCGCCTCGGGTGCGCCGGTCCTGAACCGCGACCTCTGGGAAGCGCTGGACCGGGCCCGGCTCCCGGCTGTCCCCCTCGAACATGTGCGCGGCCACAGCGGCGATCCCGACAACGAACGCTGCGACGCGATTGCGGTGGCTTACTCCAAGGGATCGCGCCCACCGCTGGCGGAGACCAAACACCTGGCGGAGGCCAAACCGTCTGGGGATCGAGCCCTGAAGGATCCGGCGCCGCCAGGCCTGAGCCGGCTGCTCAGCCGGCTGGAGCTGGCCGATCGCCTGGCGACCGGGGGGTACACGCTCCGACCGGCCGAGCTGGCCCAGCTGGTGGAGCTGCCCCTGGCCCGACTGGAAGAGAAGCAGGAGGCCTGGAGCTGGCGTGACTGGCGGGTGAGCCCCGCCGGTGAGGACCGCTGGCGGCTGGAGCGGATCTGATGGCAACTCCCCCCACCACCGGCTCCCTCTACCAGCGCTGGGTGGCGCCCTTGCTCTGCCAGGACGAGGGGGCAGATGCGGAACAGCTCAGCCGGCTCACCCTGGCGGCCCTCGGGGCGGCGTCGACGCGTCGCCACTGGCCACTGATCTCCGGCAGCCTGGCTGGACTCGGGGCAGAACTGCAACGCCGCGACCATCGCCTGGAGCAGACCCTGTTCGGATGCCGATTCGCCAATCCGCTCGGCCTCGCGGCCGGTTTCGACAAGAACGGCGTGGCGGCGGGGTTGTGGCACCTGTTCGGCTTCGGCTTCGCCGAACTGGGCACGGTGACCTGGCACCCCCAGCCGGGCAACCCGAAGCCACGCCTGTTCCGGCTGGCGGCGGAGCGGGCGGCACTGAACCGGATGGGCTTCAACAACAACGGCGCCGAAGCGCTGAAGCGAACCCTGGAACGCCAGGCCCTGGAGCCGCCCGGTCAGCGGCCGGCCGTGCTGGGCCTCAACTTCGGCAAATCGAAGCTCACCTCCCTGGATCTGGCACCGGATGACTACGCCTCCTCGCTGGAACTGCTGACGCCCCTGGCGGACTATGCGGTGATCAACGTGAGCTCCCCCAACACCCCGGGGCTGCGGGAGCTGCAGGATGCCTCGCAGCTGCGGCGGCTGGTGGAGCGGTTGCGGCGGCTGCCGGCCTGCCCACCGCTGCTGGTGAAGATCGCCCCCGACCTTGAGGACGACGCGATCGACACGATCGCCCGCCTGGCCTACCAGGAGGGACTGGCCGGTGTGATCGCGGTGAACACCAGCCTGGACCGACTGGGACTGGAGAACCGGCGCCTGGTACAGACCGGTCGCACCCTGGCGGAGGAGGCCGGCGGGCTGAGTGGCGCGCCACTGCGGGCGCGGGCCCAGGAGGTGCTGCGGCGGCTGCGGGCCACCGCCGGCCCCGCCCTGCCCCTGATCGGCGTCGGCGGCATCGACTCCCCCCAGGCGGCCTGGGAGCGGATCACGGCCGGAGCCTGCCTGATTCAGATCTACACCGCCTGGATCTATGCGGGGCCGGCCCTGGTGCCGGCGATTCTGGAGGGCCTGCAGCAGCAGCTCGATCACCACGGCTGCCGCTCGATCAGCGAGGCGGTGGGCAGCGGGCTGCCCTGGGTCTAGGCGAAGGGGATGCGAAGCCTCTCCCCTGCCGATAGGCTGCCGCCCAGGATTGCGCGCAGAATCATTGGTTCTTGCCGGGTTACGGGAACGACTGGATCCGCTGCTGGCGAGGATTTTCCCTCCCCGCATCCTTCTGGTCCTCGACGACGACGCCTTCACCCTGCTGGGCTTGCCGGGCCAGGCTTTTCAGGCGGGCTCAAACCGGCTGCGCCGGGTGCCGCTGCCGCGGGGGGCCTGCGTCGACGGCCTGCCGCTCCAGAAAGCCGCCCTCGGCGACCTGATCGGCGACCTGAGCCTCGAGCTGGGCCTGCAGGGGGCCCACGTGGTCGCCAGCCTGCCGCGCTCGGCCGCCGGGATCCGGGTGGTGCAGTGGCCGTTCGATGCCTGGCCTGAGGAGCCCGAGCAGGCCCTGCGCCAGATCGATCCCGACCTCGCCATGGGCTACCCCCTCAACCAGGCCTACCTCAGCCTCACCCCCCTGATCGGCTTCGATCCCCAGCTGCCGCTCACTTCCCTGCTGGTCACGGCACCGCGCTCGCTGGTTCTGGCCTGGATCGAGGTGTTTTCGATCGCCGAGCTGCATCTGGAGCGGCTCGAACCCGCCCAGGTGGCGGATCTGCGGGCGATCGAGCCCTTGGTGGCCGATGCCCCCACCGATCAGCTGATCGCCCTGCTCGAGTGGCGAAGCGGCGGGGCAGAGCTGACCCTGATCCGCCACGGCATTCCCGAGTTCAGCCGCCACCTGCCGGCGATGCAGGCCGACCTGATCGCTGGCCTGCACCAATGCATCCACTACTGGCGCCAGCGGGATCCGGCTGTCAGCCAGGTGCGGCTGCTGCTGATCAGCTCCGGCAGTGGGCTCGACGACCTGGCCGATTCCCTGGCGGCAGCGGGCGACTGGAAGGTCGAGATCGTCGATCCGATCGAACTGGACTGGCTGCCCTGGGACCCGGGTGCCGATGATCCGCTCAGCCCCACCGATCTGGACGGTTCCTCGCTGCTGCGCCTGAGCGGCCTGAATCGAGCGGAGCCAGGCCAGGCGAGCTCGGGCGCCAGGGAGCTGCCTCGATGACCACCACTCTCACCCCCGTTGATCTGCTCAGGGAGCGGCGCCTTGAGCTTGGCCTGCCGGCCGACCCACCCCGTCCCGCCGATCCACGCCGCCTGCTGCTGATCGGTGCCGCGGTGGCGGCCGGCCTGGTGACAGCGGCGCTGGGAATGGCGCTGCTACTCCGCTGGCAACAGCAGATGCTGAGCAATGAACTGGAGCGCCTGGCCCCGGTGCAGACCCAGGTGGAGACCCTGGAGAAGCAGCTCGCTGTGGAGCGTGCCGCGATCGAAACCAGCCGCAAGGCCAACCAGCAGCTGGCCGAGGGCCTGGTGGCGGTGCGCTCCGGCACCGCCCTGATGAGCGACCTGGCCGGGCGGACCTCCACCGGGCTGCAGCTGACCGCGCTGAAGGTGAACAAGGACGACCTGGAGCTCAAGGGCCGCAGCAGCGACCCGGGCGCCTTCGAGCGCATCAATGCCCTGGTGTTGCGGTTGAAAACCTCACCGTTGCTGGATCCCGCCAGGGTCAAACTGGGTCGCGCCGAACGGACCGCCCCCGAATCCGGTACGCAGCCGGGTCCAGCATCGCTGGTCAACTTCGAGCTCACCGCCGCCTTCCGGGAGCCACTCACCGGCCAAGCCCAGCTTCGGCTGCTGCAGAGGCTGGGGGCGGATGGCATGGCCCTGCGCCTGCAGCTGCTCCAGCGGGAGGGCCTGCTGCCATGACGAACCTTCAGGAGGGTGTCAAACCGCCTTCGGAGCAGGCCCGCACGGCGTTGTTGCTGGGGCTGCCGATCGGGGCAGGCCTTTTGCTGGCGGGGCTGGTGGTTGTCGGAGGCGTCTGGCAGCCCTGGAGCAAGATCCGCCAGGACCAGATCCGCCTCGACGAGCTGCGGGCGATGGAGCAGCGGCTTCCCCTGCTGCGTCAGCAGCAGTTGCAGCAGATCACGGCGGCCGAGAAGGTGAAGGTCCAGCAGACGGGCCTGCTCCAGCTGATCGCCGGCAGCGGCGGGATCGGCACCGTGCTGGCCCAGCTCAACCGGGAGGCGAGCGCAACCGGCGTCCAGCTCAACCTGTTCGAACCCGACGCAGCGGCGGCAGCGCCGGCAGCTGATGCCAAGGGCGCCAATCCCTCCACACCACCACCTGCGGCCACCCCGGCGGAAGGGCAGCCGCCACCGCCACCGCCGGACCCGCTGGAAGCGCAGGGCCTGAAGAAATCCACCACCCTGCTCAGTGCCCGGGGCCGGTTTCCGAACCTGCTCAATTTTGTTCGTCGGCTGGAGCGGCTCGGCCTGCTGGTGGTGCAGAGCGACCTGACCCTCACCACCGAGGAGGTCAAGGCGGACGCGCCGCCACCACTCACCGAGCTGAAGCTGAACCTGTCCCTCTACAGCAAGGAGCCAGCGCCCCCTGCCGCCAAACCCGCCAGCTGAGCTGAATCCACCGGATCCCCCTCTGGTTGAGGGCACTGCAGAGCGATAACGTCCCAGCAAAGCTCCGATGCTGCATCGCGTGAACCAGAAGCCAACGGGGTGCCATCCGGCTGCGGCTCTGCGCCGGGCTGTTTCGTTGCCGCTTGCGCTGGCTGCCACGCTGCCCCTGGCGGGGCTCCTCAACGGACCCGCCGCCCTGGCCCAGGCCATCCAACCGATTCCGGTGCAAACCCTGCCTGGGGAAGGAGCACTGGAGCTCAAGGTGCGGCGGCTGCCTGATGCGGTGGAGGTGGTGATCGAGGGCACCGGCCCGGGTCCCCAGCTGCAGCAGTTCACCAACAGCGCCGGCTGGGAAGGCCAGCTGATCCTGCCCAGGCCGAGTGGCCTGCGGCGGGGGCCGCAGCAACTGGCCCTGCCGGAGGCCGGCTTCAAGACGATCAGCCTGGAAGGGGTGGGCGATCGCTTCGTGATTCAGGTCACGCCGGTGGCGAACGGCCCGGTGAACCGGCCCGTTGTGAGCGCCGATGGCCGCAATCTGATCCTCAGTTTTCCCGCCGTTCCCCAGTCGTCCTTCCAGACCGGCCGGCTCGACCTGAACACCCCTGGCCGGGTGCCCCAGGCCGCCTTCGTGCCGCCGCTGCAGCCCCGGGCCGCCGCGCCACCGCTGGGGGACATGGCGGTGGGGAGCATGGTGCTGCGCAACCCCAGCTATGTGAACGTGCGGGGGCCGAGCGTCACGATGACCCTGCGGAATGCTCCCGCCCGAGATGCCCTGATGGCCGTGGCCCAGTTGGGAGGGTACGGCTTCGTGTATGTGGATGACACATTGACAAATACTCCTTCACCAGGAGCGCTGAGCCCACCAAGTAGCGCCCAGAGGCTGGTATCGATCGCCTTCCGGAATGAGGGCTATGCCAGGGCCGTGAACTCGATCCTGCTGGCCGCCGGCCTTCAGGGCAAGTTGGAGGGGAATCTGATCATTGCCGGTCCGAAAGTGCTGAGCAAAACCTTCGGCACCCAGCTCTCGAAGGTGTATCGGCTCAATCAGGTTTCGGCCAATTCCGCTGCCGATTATCTCGCCAGCCTTGGCGCCACGATCAACAAGACCTACACCACCACCTCCACCTCCAGTGAGGTGTTGTCCACCGGCACACCCGCCAACAACACCGCCAATTCCACCGCCACAACCGCCACAACCACGGAGATCAACTCCTTTGGAGCCGGCCAGGGGCCATTGCTTGGTCTGATCGGCACCACCGACTCCCGCCTGGGCACGATCACCCTGGTGGGCGATTCCTCGATCGTATTGATCGCCGAAAACTATCTCAAACAACTGGATCTGCGCCAGCGCCAGGTGGCTCTTTCGGTGCGGCTGCTTGATGTCAATCTAGAGAACGATCAGGAAATCGCCAACAGCTTCGCCTTCCGCTGGGGCAACAATTTCATCGTCAATGACAACGGCCAGCTACTGGGTGCGTTCGGAAGAAACCTACCCGCCACCGCAGACAGCTTTTCGGCAACCGAATCGATCACGCGATCAAGTTCATCAAATTCATCATCCTCTGGACAACTTACACTTGATTCTTCCATCACAAACAACCTCACGCTAAAACAACTTTCTTCAATCAATGCGAGCTTGGCTCGGGAGACAGGTTTTGAACTTTTACCTTCCGGGACATTGCTTCAGATTAATTCGGAGATTACCCGCACTGGATCTAGCCTGACTTCATCGATCGAAGGGATTTTATCGAATGCTCTTGGTCGCACAATTAACTTACAACAAAGCTCCAATTCGACGAATTCATCATCTTCTGATTTCTCAGGATTTCGACGGCCCAATCCTGCCCTGAACTACCCCAAAGATGCCTTCTTTGACTTCGTTCAGGCTCAGATCGTTTCCCGCAACACCAAATTGCTGGCCAGCCCCACCCTGATCCTCCAAGAGAATGCTTCCCAACTGAGAGCCGCTGGTGGTGCGTCCGCTTCAGGCAGCACCGGCGGCCTGGATGAATACACGATCGACTCTCCGATCGGCCGCAGCCAGGCCAATGAGGCGGCCGTCCGTGTCGGCACCAACGTGATCACGAATGTGGAGGTCACCCCCTCCGATTCAGTGAGCGGCAGCGCCCAGTGCCAGCTCGAGCTCTCCACAGCCGGGCTGACGCTCGGCGCGCGGGTGGAGAAAATCGATGACAACGGCTTCGTCACCTTCTCGCTCTCCCCGTCGGTTTCCGCTGTCACCGACACGGTGCCGGGCCCTCCCTCCTGCACCTCGGAAATCAGCATCCTCAGCGTGCGGCGCCTTGACACCGGCGCCCTGCGGGTGCGGGAGGGGCAGACCCTGATCCTCACCGGCGTGATCTCCGACTTCGACGTGGCGGAGGTTTCGAAGTGGCCGATCCTTGGCGATCTGCCCCTGGTGGGCCAGTTCTTCCGGGCCTCGAGCAACCAGCGCCAGAAACGGGAGCTGGTGATCATGGTCACCCCGCGGATCATCCGCGACGACGACGGCGGAACCTTCGGCTACGGGTTCCAGCCCTCCAGCCGCGAGATGCGTCAGTTCGTGAGCAACCCCCGGTAGCTCAGAACGCCAGCGGCACGAAGGCCTTGATCGCCAGCGGTGCCAGGAACTGCAGCACTCCCATCGTGCCGCTGAGGATCTGGGGACCCAGCCCGTTGCCGCCTTTCCCCTTGTCGGGGGTGGCATCGAGCTGGAGGGCCGCCTCCTTCAGCTGCTTGCTCGTGTCGATCTGACCCTCCTGGGCGTAGAGGCCAGCGGCATAGGTGAAGTCCTGGGCCGCCGCCACCGTGTTGCCCTGCTCACTGCGGCTGATGCCCCGCGCCACCCAGCTGATCGCCGCCTCCGGTTGCCGGCCGATCGCCGCACTGAAGAACTGCTCCGCTTCCGGGAAGCGGCCCCGCGTGGCGGCGTCCACACCGGCGTTGTGGAGGGTGGCATAGCTCTGCTGGGCCGGGTCGATGCCCCGGGCGCCCTGCCAGTGGCTGCTGGCGAGCGCGCTGGCATCGAGCAGGGCCCCGCCCAGGTCGGCGTCGCGCAGATCGGTGCCAAGCAGGCGGGCACCCCGCAGATCGGCCCCCCGCAGGGAGGCCCCCTGCAGGCTGGTGAAGCTCAGATCGGCGCCGGCCAGCCGGGCGCCATCGAGGCGGGCGCCGCTGAGGTTGGCGCGCTGGAGCTGGGCGCCATTCAGCTCGGCATCCCGCAGATCGGCCTGCACCAGATCGGCATCGGCCAGGCGGCACTGCTCGCAGCGCTTCGTGCTCAACAGACGGATCAGGGCCTGGCTGTCGGCCGCCAGCGCCGCCGCCGGCAGCAGCAACACCAGCGAGGCCAGCCCGATCAGGCCCGGCAACGGGAGTCGGGCAGGGGGAGCGGTGGCTGGGATCACGGCCGAAGGCGGCGGCAGGAAGGTTGTCTAACCAGTTTCCGGCTGATCGGGGCGCGCCGCCAGCCCCCGGGGCAGCAATCGCCCCAGGAGGCGCCGGGCAGCCCGTTGCTCAGCGGCTGAGCCCGGCGGGCCGAAGCGCTGGGCCAGGTAGAGGTTGGCGAAGCGACGCAACGGGGTGCGCAGCTCAGGCCGATCAGCCGCCACCCGCGCACAGAACCCGCCCAGATCCTCGCCGGCTGTCGGTTCGAAGCCCAGCCGCCGCAGCCGCACCAGGCCACGCTCCAGCTCGCGGCGCAAAGGGTCGACGCCACCACGGTTCTGGCCCCAGCGCAGCAGGGGCAACGTGACCGCCAGGCAGAACGCCACCGCCGCCAGCAGCAGCAGCCCCAGCCAGTCGCGGCGGGCACCGAGCAACCGCTCCAGCAGGGCCGCCTGGGCCTGACGGTTGAAGCCGAGAACCCAGCCGGTCCAGCGCAGGTCGAGGCCGCGCCACTGCTGCTGCAGCCAGACGAGCGGACCGGTCTCGGCCGCGCGACGCTCCGTGCTGCCTGGCAGGCCCGGATTGATCCGGGCCGGTGCCACCCAGCCGGTCGGGTCCACCCGCTGCCAGCCGACCCCCGCCAGCCACACCTCGCTCCAGGCATGGGCATCGCTCTGCCGCACATCGAGGTAGCCACCGCCGCCCAGTTGCGGCACCCAGCGCCCTCCCTGGTAGCCGGCCACCACCCGGGCCGGCACCCCCGCCGCCCGCATCAGGGCGGTGAAGGCGGCTGCGTAGTGCTCACAGAAGCCTTCCTGGGTGTCGAACAGGAAGGCATCGAGCGGGGCCTGGCCGGAGAGGGAGCCGGGCTGGAGGGTGTAGCGAAACGACTGACTCAGGAACCACTGCCGCGCCGTCTCCAGCCGCCGCTCCGGCGGCTGGCCGGAGGCCCAGCCAGCGCCGAGGCCCTCCAGGCGCGGATTGGCTCCCGTGGGGAAAGCCGTCGCCGCCGCCACCGCCCCCGCCGAGAGCGGCGCCGTCTGCCAGTCGCTGGTTCGGTCGGTGGCGCCCAGGGCATAGCCCCGCCGCTCGCCTGGCGGCCGGTCATTGATCAGTTCGCCGGCGCTGCCGACGGAGAGCTCCGACTGGAGCGGCTGCCCCCGGCCACTCCAGGGCAGCAGCGGCAACCTGGAGGGTTCCGCCAGCCACAGCTCGTCGCGGCTGGCGGCCAGCGGCGGGCGGGTACCGCGGAACGGGGGGTCGGGGGCGTCCCGCTCCCAGCGACGCCCATCGAAGCGGTTCAGCACCAGCACCCGCCAATAACGCTCCGGCTCGGCCGGTGGCTGGCCCGCCTCGAAGCCGATCCGCACGGCCGGCGCGTCGATCGCCACCAGGCTGGCGATCGAGCCGGGCTCGATCCGGTCACTGAGCCCCGTGCGGGCCGCCTGGTTGAGCGGCACGCTGAACACCGGACCCAGCCGCGGCAGCAACAGGAACAGCACCAGCACCAGGGGCAGCGCCGCGGCCAGCAACCGGAAACTCCTGCCGAGCAACTGCCGTGGCAGCAGGCCATCGCCGAGCTCCTGGGCCAGCAGCGCGGCGAGGGCCACCAGGGTGGTGAGCACTTGCAGCAGGCTTGGACCCAGGCCGGGCAACAGGGCCGCCATCACCCCCGTGGCCACCAGCAGCAGCAGACTCATCCGGCGCAGCTCGGCGGCGCGGCGGGCTTCCCGCAGCTTCAGGGCGCCCAGCACCACCAGGGCGATCGCCCCCCAGCTGAGCGGCAGGGCCGTGTCAAGGCCCGGCAGCTGCAGCCCCAGCAGCCCCAGTCCAAGCCAGTGCAGCCGCCGCACCCGCCTCATGGCAGAAGGGCCAGCACGGCCAGGCAGCGGTCGCGGTGGCGCGGTCCCAGCCCCGGCGCGATCGTCTGCTCCCCCACGGCCAGTCCGAAGGGCAGCCCGGCGGCACTGAACCGGCAGAGACGCTCGCAGAGGTGCTCGAGGGCCTGCTCCCTGGCCAGCCCGGGCTGCGGGCTGAGCCAGCAGGCCTGGGGCGCCGGCGCGTCGAACACCTTGTTGTGGGCCCCACGCCCCCGCGCCAAGGTCTTCCAGGCCAGGCGCGCCACTCCCTCTTCGGCCCGGTGGGGCCGCAGGTCGCACCAGTCGCCCGCACCGCTGGTCAGGCCGGAACCGGCCGCCTCCGCCTCGGGGCCGAGCGGAGCGGAACTGCGCTCCAGCACCGGCCCGGGGCGCTGGGCCGGGTAGACCAGCTGCGCCACCTCCGGTTGCCAGAGTGACCAGCAACGGAACAACCCCAGCGGCGCCGTGGAACGGACCCGCAGGGTGCCGGGGCGCTGCAGTCCACGGCGGCTGGCGGGCCAGGCGATCGCCAGCCACTGATCCCCTGGCTCGATCACCAGCCCCCTGGCCTCACCCCGCCCCTGCAGCGCTCCCCAGGAGCGGGACGCGGGTTCAAAACTCAGCTCCACCTGGTACCGGCGGAAGCGGCTGCGGATCTGGAGGGGGTAGGGCAGGGGATCACCGGCGAAGCCAGCCGCCGGCTCGCCACAGGCCAGCTCCAGTCCCTGCAGGTTGCCGGCGGTGAGGTGAAGGGCAAGCACGAACAGTCCCAGCAGCAGGAAGGACATGAACAGCGGCCCGTTGCTCTGCTGCTGAATGCCCACCAGCTGCAGCACCCCCGCCCCGGTGAGCCACAGGAAACCGAAGCCGGTGGGGAGGATGTAGAGGTTCCAGCCATTCAGGCGCAGCCGCGTCCCCTGCTGGGGGCGGAACAGACGGCGGCCGCCACCCCCTGGCAACCACCGCCTCCCGGACCGTTCAGCGAAGACCATCCACTCCGGCCTGAAGCTGGCGGCTGCTGGATGAGCCCGGTTCACCGCCATCGAGGCGGTGATCGCAGACCGCGGCCAGCACGGCCTGCACATCGGCGGGGATCACATACTCCCGGCCCTCCAGCAGCGACCAGGCCCGGGCAGCGGCCAGCAGGGCCTGGGCAGCCCGCGGCGAAAGCGGTGCACCATTGAATCCAGCCTGGCGGCTCAGCTGCACCAGGTCGAGCACGTAGGCGATCAGCGCCGGTTCGGCCCGTTGCGCCGCGGAGCGCCGTTGCAGCTCCTCAAGATCGGCGGGGTTGAGCAGGGGTTCCAGCGCCTCGCTGCCCAGCCCCTGGCCGGCCAGCAGGGCCAGCTCGGCGGCACGGGCCGGAAAGCCGAGGCTGATCCGCATCAGGAAGCGATCCAGCTGGGATTCCGGCAGGGGGGCGGTGCCCGACTGATCCTGGCCATTCTGGGTGGCGATCACGCAGAACGGCCGGGGCAGCTCATGGCTGACGCCATCGACACTGACCCGGCCACTGGCCATCGCTTCGAGCAGGGCGCTCTGGGTGCGGGGGCTGGCCCGGTTGATCTCATCAGCCAGCAGCACCTGGCTGAACAGCGGGCCGGGCTGGAACCGGAAGCTGCCGCTGGCCGGCTGCAGCACGCCGATGCCGGTGAGGTCGGCCGGCAGCAGATCACTGGTGAAGTGCACCCGCTTGAAGCCGAGTCCGAAACTGCGGGCCAGCGCCTCGGCCAGGGTTGTCTTGCCCATCCCGGGCAGATCCTCGATCAGCAGATGGCCCCGGGCCAGCAGGCAGGCCACCGCCAGGCGGATCTCACGGTCCTTGCCCAGCAGAACCCGGCCGATATGCTCCACCACCCGCTGCGGCAAGGCTCGCTGGTCCACTGTTGGAAACACTTCAGCCGACCCTAAGGGAGGAAATCAGACCATGACAGGGGGCGACCACCGGCATGGCGGCAACCTGGTGGCCACCGCCCGGCGGCTGGGTTGCCGCCCCGACCAGCTGCTCGACGCCAGCGCTTCCCTGGTGCCGTTCGGCCCGCCGGCCTCGGTGCGGCGGCGGCTGGGCAGTGTCCTTGGCGCCCGGGCCGGCTGTCCCTCCCCCCTGCGGGACTACCCCGATCGCGGCTACACCGGGCTGCGAACGACGATCGCGGCCTGTCATGGCCTGGATCCGGCCGCTGTGCTGCCGGGCAATGGAGCCGCCGAGCTGTTCACCTGGGCGGCGCGGGATGCGGCTGCGGCCGGCCTGAGCCTGCTGCCGACCCCCGGCTTCGCCGACTATCGCCGCGCCCTGGCCTGCTGGAGCGGCGACTGGCAACCCCTGCCGCTGCCGTTGGGCGGGGAATTCCCCGCCACCGATGCCGCCACTGCTGCCGCCACCACTGCCGGCGGCGTGCTCTGGATCACCAATCCCCACAACCCCACCGGCCAGCTCTGGAGCCGCGCCCAGCTCGAGCCGCTGCTGGAGCGCTTCGCGCTGGTGATCGTCGATGAGGCCTTCCTGCCTCTCGTGCCCGGCGGTGAGGACCAGTCGCTGATTCCGCTGCTGGCTGGACATCCCCAGCTGGTGGTGATCCGCAGCCTCACCAAGTTGTTCGCGATCGCCGGCCTGCGCCTGGGCTATGCCCTGGCGGCGCCGGAGCGGCTGAGCCGCTGGGCGGCCTGGCGCGATCCCTGGCCGGTGAACGGCCTGGCCGCCGCCGTGGGTGAAGTGGTGGTGGTGGATCGACGCTGGCAGAAGCGGGTGCAGCGCTGGGTGGCGAGCGAGGGGCCCTGGTTCCATCGCCAGCTGGAGGGGCTGCCCGGCCTGACGCCGTTGCCTTCGGCGGCCAACTTCCTGCTGGTGCGCGGCGAAGGCTCCCTGGTTGCCCTGCGCGAACGGCTGGAGCGCCACCAGCGGGTTCTGCTGCGCGATTGCCGCTCCTTTGAGGGGCTCGGTGAGCAGTGGCTGCGGATCGGCCTCCAGGACCGGCGGGGCAATCAGCGCATTCTGCGGGCCCTGCGCACCGAGGCGGTCCGGTAGGTGGCCGCTCAGGCCAGCTGCTGCAGCAGCTGGACCAGCCGCTGGTCCGCGTCCCGGACCGCCAGTCGTCCCATCCCCGCCTGCAGGGCCAGCAGGGGATCGACCGCCGCGACGCCCCCCCCCAGCCGAACACCGAGCAACTGCCAGAGGGTGTCCGCCAGGGTTGGATCAGCAGGGCCCTGCTGGGTCACCACCACCGCCGCGCCGAGTTCGGCCGCAGCGGCGGCGTTGGCGTCCTGGTGCCGGTCGGCCGCCTGCGGGAAAGGCACCAGCACCGCCGGTGTGCCGCTCACGGCCAGTTCACTGAGGCTGCCGGCCCCGGCACGGCTGATCGCCAGGTCGGTGTGCTGCAGCAGGCCCGCCAGTTCATCACTGAACGGTCGCTCGACATAGCCGGGAGACGAAACCGCCCCAGCCTCGGGATCGTTCGATCCGGTGAGATGCACCACCCGGCAGCCCGCCGCCAGCAGCCTGGGCACCAGGGGACGCACCATCCGGTTCAGGCCGACGGCACCCTGGCTGCCGCCCATCACCAGCAGCAGCGGGCCCTCCCCCCTGGGCACCCAGTCAGGCAAAGGCGCCGCCTCCAGGAAGGCACGGCGCACCGGGGTGCCGCAAAGCAGTGGGCGACAACGGGGCAGCAGCACCGCCGCGGCAGGCAGGCCCACCGCCACCCGGCTGCAGAGGCGCCCGAGCAGCCGGGTGACGCGCCCGGGGATGGCATTGGACTCATGCAGCACGACTGGAACACCGCACCAGCGGGCCGCCAGGATGGTGGGGCCGGCGATGTAACCGCCGGTGCTGAACACCACTTCGATGGCCTCGCGCTGGATCAGCCGGCGCACCTTGCCGGTGGCGGCCACCAGCTGGATCAGCTGCAGCAGCTTGCGCACACCCCGGCCCTGCAACCCACCGGCGCGAATCGTGTGCAGGGGGTATCGGGCCGGCACCAGCTCGCGCTCCAGCCGGTCGGGCACCCCCAGCCATTGCACCGACCAGTCGGGCGGCAGGGCCTCAGCCACCGCCAGGGCCGGAAAGAGATGTCCGCCGGTGCCGCTGGCGGCGATCAGGAGCCGGGTCATGGGCCGTTTCTGACGCGCCGGGCGCCCAACCAGAGAGCGCCTAACTTATGAGAGCCCGTCCGGCCGCTTTGATGTCGCTGCTCCGCTCCAGCCTGCCTGCCGTGCTGGCGGCAACAGCGCTGAGCTTCACTCCGGCAAGCTGGGCCGCAGCCCCGAGCGCGGCGCTGCTCCTGAGCCTCGAAACCGCCCTCAACAGTGGGTCGTCGAGCAGTTTGTCAGGCCTGTTGAAGGCCGGCCCCGGGCTCGACCCGGTCCAGCTGGAGGCCCGCTACGGCGCCCTGCGCTCCCGCTTTCCAGATGCCCGCTGGCAGGTGAGTCCGGGAAGCCCGCTCAAGGATGGCCGCAGCACGGTTCAGATCAAGGTCAGCGGCAGCCGCCAGGAGGGGCCCTATCGCTACCGGCTCGAGGCCGAACAGCTGCTGGCCCTGACCAGCGGCGAGGGCCGCCTGACCGGCGAGGAAGTGATCCAGGAAACGAGCACCCTGCGCAGCGGTTCCACCGATCTGCCGATCAGCGTGCTGATCCCGGACGCCGTGCTCACCGGCCAGCGCTACGACGTGGACGTGGTGCTGGATGATCCCCTCGACGGTGCGGTGGCGGCGGGAGGAATCGCCGCGATCACCACCGCCCAGATCAACCAATCCCAGAGCCCTGACCTGGAACTGGCGGCCCTGGGCGGCGGCGGGGTGTTCAAAACCGTTCAGGCCCCCTTTCAACCCGGCAGCCAGACCTGGGCGGTGCTGCTGGTGCACCCGCAAGGCATCGTGAGCACCACCAAACGGGTGCGGGTCGTGGCCGACAAAGCGGCCCTCATCCCCTGAACCAGCGAGCCAGGGCGGCCACATCCTCGCCGCCGTGCCCCGCGGCGATCAGGCTGTCCTCGATCGCCGCCACCTGGGCCGTGATCGGCAGTGCCAGCCCCTCAGCGGCAGCGGCCGCCAGGGCGATGGCCAGATCCTTGCGGTGCAGGGCGAGCTTGAAGCCGAGCGGAAAGGATCCCGCAAGCATGGCCTCGGCGCGGTGCTCCAGGGCCCAGGAGCCGGCCGCTCCGCTGGCGAGGGCCTGGCGCACCGCTGCCATCGGCAGCCCCAGCCTTTGCCCCAGTGCCATCGCCTCGGCCACGGCTGCATAGCTGCCGGCCACCAGCACCTGGTTGACGGCTTTGGCCTGCTGTCCTGCCCCAACCGGCCCCAGGTGGGTGATGCAACCGCCCACCACCTCCAGCAGGGGGCGAACCCGCTCCAGGTCGGTCGCGCCGCCGCCCACCAGCACCGAGAGGGTGCCGGCCCTGGCGCCCTCGGTGCCACCGGTGACCGGGGCATCGAGGTAAGCAACACCCTGGTGCTCCAGGCGCCGCGCCAGGGAGCGGCTGATGCCGGGATCGATCGTCGAGAAGTCGATCACCACCGACCCGGGCCGCAGTCCCGCCGAGGCGGATGCCGTCCCCGCGCCGAACAGCACGGCCTCCACGTCCGGTCCGTCGCTGACACAGAGGCAAAGCCACTCGGCGGCTGCCCCCGCCTCCGCCGGACTGGCCACCGCTGTCGCACCAGCCGCCACCAGAGGTTGCTCCCGCTGCCGACTCCGGTTGTGAACGGTGAGCGGGAAGCCGGCCGCCAGCAGATTCATGGCGATCGGAGCGCCGAGCGCCCCAAGGCCGATGAAGGACACAGCGGGCCGTGAGGATCTGGTCATGGGTGGGGCGGAGCCAGTCAGGACTCAGACGGGTGTTAAGGCCAGCATGGGAGTGTTCACAGGGAATCCGATGACACGATCGATGACACTGCAGCGTTGGTTGCTGCCGCCCGCCACTGCCGCCCTGGCCTTCGCCCTGCAGGTGGGAGCCGGCCAGGCCCAGACGGCACCCATCCCCCAGAAATCACCGGAAGCTGGTCGGCGCATGGAGCAGCTCCAGAAACTCACCGACAGCCAGAAGCAGGAACTGTTAAGTGCCCGTCGCAGCATCGGACTGAAGAGCTATCCCGCCCAGATCGCCATCCTCCAGAAGGGCGAGCGCTGCCTCAGCGGCGCCAGGGATCTTCAGGAACTCAGTGCCTGCCGGCAGGAGGAGTCGAACACCCGCCGTGAGCTGATGGAACGCAACCGGGAGGAGCTGCGAACCGCCTATCAGCGTCTCGGGCTGTCGATGCCGGGCGGTCGCTGGGGAGCTCGCAACAAGAGCCTCTGAGCCGCTGCAGCGGCTCAGGCGTCGTTGAGGGCGGCGACGCCAGGCAGCACCTTGCCTTCCAGCAGCTCCAGGCTGGCGCCACCGCCGGTGGAGATGTGGCTCATCTGCTCGGCCACACCCACCTTCTCCACCGCGGCGACGGAGTCTCCGCCGCCGATGATCGTGCAGGTGCCGGTGGCGGTCAGGCCGGCGAGGGTATGGGCGATCGCATCGGTGCCGGCGGCGAACTTGTCAAACTCGAACACGCCCATCGGGCCGTTCCAGATCACGGTCTTGCAGTCGGCCAGGGCCGCTTCGAACGCCTTGATCGAGTCGGGGCCGATATCGAGGCCCATCCAGCCGTCAGGGATGGCATCGATCGCGGTGATCTGGCTGTTGGCGTCGGGGGAGAAGTTGTCGGCCAGCACCACATCGGTGGGCAGCAGCAGCTGCACCCCCTTGGCGGCCGCCTTGGCTTCCAGCTCCCTGGCCAGCGGGAGCTTGTCTTCTTCCACCAGGCTCTTGCCCACCGACAGGCCGCGGGCCTTGTAGAAGGTGAAAATCATGCCGCCGCCGATCAGCACCTTGTCGCACTTGTCGATCAGGGCTTCGAGCACGCCGATCTTGCTGCTCACCTTGGAGCCGCCCACGATCGCCGCCAGGGGACGCTTCGGCTCATCGATGGCGCCCTGCAGGTACTGCAGCTCCTTCTCCATCAGGTGGCCGGCCACGCTCGGGCTGAGAAATTTCGTCACCCCTTCGGTGGAAGCGTGGGCGCGGTGGGCGGCACCGAAGGCGTCATTCACGTACACCTCGGCCAGGGCCGCCAGCTTCTGGGCGAAGCCGGGATCGTTCTGCTCCTCCTCCGCGAAGAACCGCACGTTCTCCAGCAGCACCACACCGCCATCGGCCAGGGCGGCCACCTTCGCCTCGGCATCGGGGCCGATGCAGCTGTCGGATTTCTCCACCGGCACCCCGAGCAGTTCGCTCAGCCGAGCCGCCACCTGGGTGAGCCGCATGCCCTCGTTCACCTGGCCCTTGGGCCTGCCGTAATGGGCCGCCAGGATCACCCGGGCGCCATGGCCGGTCAGATAGGTGATGGTGGGCAGGGCGGCACGGATGCGGGTGTCATCGGTGATGGCCCCGGCGTCATCGGCCGGCACGTTGAAATCGACCCGAACCAGGACACGCTTGCCACTCAGCTCGGCGGTGGAGAGGCTGGCCAGGGTGCGCTTCGGCATGGCAGGGGGCGAGACAAAACGATGGCAGAGGTTAGCCCGCAGCCCGTCAGGCGCTAGGACAAGAGCAGGGCCCCCTGGCCCTTCCTCCCCTCAGGACCGTGAACGATGTTCAGCACAGTTCTGTTTCCGATCGACCAGAGCCGCCAGACCATGGAAACCGCCGCCGTGGCCCTGGAGCTGGCCCAGCGTCACGCCAGCAGGCTGGTGGTGCTCTCGGTGGTGGAGCCTGAGCAGGGCGCCATGCATGACGCCGCCGCCGTGGCTGAACTGCTGGAGCAGGCCCGCCAGCATTTCGAGCAGGCCGGGATGGCCTGCGAGGTGATCGAACGGGAGGGCAAGCCCGCCTTCGTGATCGGGGATGTGGCCGATGAAATCAACGCCGATGTGATCGTGATGGGCACCCGTGGCCTCACCCTCGCGGCCGATGAACCCAGCACCGCCTCCCGGGTGATCCAGCTGGCCCCCTGCCCGGTGCTGGTGGTGCCCTGATGGAGGCTGTCGCCACTGGTGGACCAACCCCGGCGGGCCATGGTCTCAGCGTCTCCGCTCCTTCGATCCAGTGGTATCCGGGCCACATCGCCAAGGCGGAACGCCAGCTCAAGGATCAGCTCAGCAAGGTGGATCTGGTGATCGAGGTGCGGGATGCCCGTATCCCCCGGGCCACCGGCCACCCCCGTCTGCAGCGCTGGATGCAGGGCAAGCAGCGGCTGCTGGTGATCAACCGCCGCGACATGGTGAATGAAACCGCCCGGCTGGCCTGGGACCGCTGGCTGCGGGACCAGGGGGAAACTCCCTGGTGGTGCGACGCCAAGGTGGGAACGGGTGTGAAGCAGCTGCAGGAGGCGGCGATCCGGGCCGGCAGCCAGCTCAACGCCCGCCGCAGCGGCCGCGGCATGCGGCCCCGGCCGGTGCGTGCCCTGATGCTCGGCTTCCCCAATGTGGGCAAGTCAGCCCTGATCAATCGTCTGGTGCGCCGGAAGGTGGTGGACAGTGCCCGCCGTGCCGGCGTGACCCGCACGCTGCGCTGGGTGCGGCTGGGGCAGGAGCTCGACCTGCTCGATGCCCCCGGTGTCCTGCCGCCCAGGCTCGATGACCAGCGCGCCGCCCTGCTCCTGGCCCTCTGCGACGACATCGGCCAGGCTGCCTATGACGGTGAGGCGGTGGCCATGGCCTTTCTTCGCCTGCTCGATGAGCTGGCCCGGCGTCCAGCGGCCGACTTCAGCCTCTCCCTGGTGGAAAAGCGCTACGGCGTGGCGGTACCGAGGCTCAACCCCGCCGATCCCCAGACGGCCGTGGATGGTTCGGCCTGGCTGGAGTCGGCCGCCGGCCGTCACACCAGCGGCGACACCGCCCGCATGGCCCAGCGGCTGCTCGACGACTTCCGCCGCTCCCTGCTGGGGGCGATCGCCCTGGAGCTGCCCCCAGCCGCTGCGCCACCGTGACGCCATTCGGCGAGGGGGAAGGCGAGCTGATCTGTCTGGTTTACCCCCGGCCTCTGCCGATGCGACTGGACCGCTGGTTGGTGAGCCAGCGACCGGAGCAGAGCCGCGCCCGCATTCAGAAGTTGATCGAGGCGGGCCTGGTGCGGGTGAACGGCGACACGGGCCGCGCCAAGACCCCCCTGCGCCCGGGGGATGCGGTGGAGCTCTGGATGCCACCGCCCGAGCCCCTGGCCTATCTGCTCCCCCAGGACATCCCCCTGGATGTGCTCTACGAGGACGCCCACCTGATCGTGCTCAACAAGCCGGCCGGGCTCACCGTCCACCCTGCTCCAGGCAACAGGGACGGCACCCTGGTCAATGCCCTGCTGCACCACTGCCCTGATCTGCCGGGGATCGGCGGCGAACGGCGGCCTGGCATCGTCCACCGGCTCGACAAGGACACCACCGGCTGCATCGTGGTGGCCAAGAGCCAGGAGGCGCTGGTGAAACTGCAGGTGCAGATCCAGAAACGGATCGCCTCCCGGGAGTACCTGGCGGTGATCCATGGGGTGCCGAAAACGGCAAGCGGCACGATCGAAGCGGCGATCGGCCGTCACCCGATCGATCGCAAGAAGTACGCCGTGGTGGAGGAGAGCAAGGGGCGCCATGCCTCCACCCGGTGGCAACTGATCGAGCGGCTCGGCGATTATTCCCTGCTGCGCTTCCAGCTCGACACCGGCCGCACCCACCAGATCCGGGTGCACTGCGCCCACCTCGGCCATCCGATCGTGGGCGATGCCACCTACGGGCGCTGCCGCAAGCTGCCCCTGGCCCTGCCCGGCCAGGCCCTCCATGCGGAGAGGCTGGGCCTGGACCATCCGATCACTGGCGCGCGGCTGCTGTTCGAGGCGCCGTTGCCGGAGCGCTTCGCCACCCTGCTGGACCTGCTCAGGAGCCGGGGCTAACCATCCGCGCCAGCCTGGGTGGGCCCGGCCTGGTTTTCGCCGCCGTACAGCTTGAAAGCCAGCAGGGCGGCGGTCACCAGGACCGTTCCAGCGCCGGAGTAGAGCAGCTCGATGCCATTGGATTGCTGGCCCTTGATCGAGCTCTCCAGATGGCTGAAGGTTTCCAGGAAGGAAACAGCCATCGAGAGGATCAGGAAATTGGCGAACATGCTCTTGACCTCATGGAAGCTGCGCACCCGGATCGGCTCCGGCAGGTTCAGTTCGCGCACGAACAGGGAGAACATGCCGATGGCCAGGGTCAGGCAGCCGCTGCCCACCAGGAACAGATCGATGGCCTGCAGGATCTGGACCTCGAACTGGCTCAACTTCTCGAAATTCCCCCAGAAGGCCTCATCCAGCTGGTCCACCACCAGATGGGCTCCCATCAGGTAGGTGGCCGCCGTCGCGGCCAGCAGCCCGAGAACGGCAACGACGATCAGAAAACGCGCCTTCGGCAGGAAGCGATGGATCATGGGGTGGCGGTCAGCGAAGCCGACAGATCAAGGGAGAAGATCCTTAGTTTGATTGCCTCTGCTGTTCGTCGCAGCGATGGGCGACGCAGCGCCGGCCGGATTCAGCCCCCCCGAGTCCAATTCCCCTGCTGGCCCGGGCACCCCCAGCCTGGGCGGCGGCTGGCCCGTGATCGACGGCTGGGCCAAAGCCACCCTCTCCCCCCGCGGCCCGGTGCTGTGGCAGACCCTGCTGCACAAGAGCGCCTGCCTCTCCTGCGCCTGGGGCACGGGCGGTCAGAACGGCGGCTTCGTCGATGAGCTGGGTGAGCCGCTGCAGCGCTGCCTCAAGAGCGTCGAGGCGATCAGCGCCGAACTGCAGGCGGCGGTGCCGGAATCCGTCTTCTCCGGCCGCAGGATCAGCGAGCTCCAGCGCCTGAGCTCCCTGGAGGCCGACCGGCTGGGGCGCCTCAGCCATCCCCTGATCCTGCGCGAGGGCCGCAGCCACTACGAACGCCTCCGCTGGGACGACGTCTTCGAGCTGGCCGAGGCCGCCTTCAAGGTGCCGCCGGAGCGGCTGGCCTCTTACAGCTCCGGCCGCTCCTCCAACGAGGCCGCCTACCTGCTGCAGCTGCTGCTGCGGGCGCTGGGCTCCAACAACCTGGCCGACTGCTCCGATCTCTGCCACGCCCCCTCCACCGTGGGGCTGGGCGAGGTGTTCGGCTCGGGCACCTCGATGGTGAGCCTGGAGAGCCTGCAGCAGGCCGACTGCGTGGTGCTGGTGGGCTCCAACGCGCCGGCCAACCACCCGCGGCTGATGAACGAGCTGATCCGCCTGCGCGAGCGCGGCGGAACTGTGATCGTGATCAACCCGGTGCTGGAGGTGGGCCTGCTCAAGTTCGGCTCGCCAGCCTTCCCGATCAGATCGATGCTGCG
The DNA here is from genome assembly GCF_977927535.1 of Cyanobium sp. ULC082. NCBI lineage: Bacteria > Bacillati > Cyanobacteriota > Cyanophyceae > Synechococcales > Prochlorococcaceae > Cyanobium > Cyanobium sp. ULC082. The sequence continues at coordinate 766,625 of NZ_OZ376398.1, read as the reverse complement.
GGGTTCGGAGATCGCCTCGCTGTTCCTGCAGCCGGTGCCGGGTAGCGACACGGCCGTGTTTGTGGGGATCCAGAAGGCGTTGCTGGAAACCGGCCAGGTGCGCCACGCCTTCCTCGCCACCCACACCGAAGGGTCCGAGGCGGTGCTGGAGCAGCTGCGCGCCACCGCCTGGGAGGCGATCACCGCCTGCTGTGGCCTCAGCCGTGAGGAGCTCGAGCACGCCGCCGCTGTGATCGCCCGCGCCAGGGGCGTGGTGTTCGCCTGGGCGATGGGCATCACCCATCACGCCAACGGCACCAACAACGTGCACGCCATCGCCAACACGGCCCTGCTGAGCGGCAACGCCGGCCGGAGCGGAGCGGGCACGATGCCGATCCGCGGCCACTCCAACGTGCAAGGCTTCGGCTCGATGGGCGTCACGGTGAAGCTGCGCGCCGAGATGCAGCAGGCACTGGAGGCGCTGCTCGGCCGCCCGCTCAGCCGCATACCCGGCTACGACACCCGCGCCCTGATCGGGGCCGCCGAAGCCGGTGCGGTCGACACCCTGCTCTGCCTGGGCGGCAACCTCTGGGGCGCCAACCCGGATTCGGAGCAGGCCCGCCGCGCCCTCGGCCGTATCGACACCGTGATGTACCTGGCCACCAAGCCCAACCAGGGGCATTTCCATGGGCTTGGCACCCGCCAGACCCTGGTGCTGCCGGTGTTCAACCGCTTCGAAACACCGCACCGCACCACCACCGAAGCGGGCAACAACTTCGTGCGCCTCAACGAACCGGGCCAGACCCACCTGAAACGAGCCGATCTGATCAGCGAGGTGGGCTTCCTGGCCGAGCTGGCCCGGCGGCTGATGGGCGCAGACCCGATCGACTGGGGCCGCCTGCAGGATCCCGTCTATGTGCGCCAGCTGATCGCCCGCACCGTGCCCGGCTACGGCCCGATCGCCACGATCGATGCCACCAGACGCGAGTTCAGTGTGGAAGGACGGCTGTTCGAGCGGCCCAACTTCCCGACCCCATCAGGGAAAGCACGGATGGCCCCCACACCCCTGCCGGCGCTGACGCTGCCTGAGCCGGACCAGTTCGGCGGCCTGGCGCCGGGAGAAGCCGGCCTGGTGCTGGCCCTGATCACCGCCCGCAGCTACTCCCAGCACAACACTGTTGTCTACAAGCAGGGCGATGCCTACCGGGGCATGCCGCACCGCCAGACAATCCTGATGAACCGGGCCGATCTGGCCCGCTCAGGCCTGAGCGCCCACCAGCGCGTGACAGTGCAGGGCGAAGCCGGAAGCCTGGAGGGGATCGAGATCATCCCCGGCGAGATCCGCGAGGGCGCCGCCCTGATGTTTTACCCGGAGGTGAATGCGATCATCCGAGCCCCGGTGGATCCCCGCAGCGGCACTCCCGCCTTCAAACGGGTGCCGGTGCTGGTGCGGGGCGGGCTCAGGCCGGCGGCAATGGCGTCAGGCGCCGCGTCAGCCGGTGCAGGGGAAAGCTGAGCAGGATCAGGCCGAGGGCGCCGGCGCTGTTGGCGGTGTCGTTGCGGATGGCGGCGATCAGGAAGGCGAAGGACCCCAGCCACACGATCGCGGCGCTGATCGGATAGCCCGGATCGCGGAAGGGCCGCTCCAGATCCGGCTCCCGCCAGCGCAGCAGCACCAGGGCGGTGATCCCGCTCAGGTAGAGCAGCACATAGAGAAAGGAGGCAATGCCCAGCAGGATCGTGAAATCGCCGAAGATCACCAGCAGGCCGGCGCTGGCGGTGGTCACCACCAGCCCCAGCACGGGGGTGCCGCTGGCGCTCACCGCAGCGAACTGGGGCAGGAAGAGGCCATCGCGGCTGAGGCCGAAGAGGATGCGCGGCGCGCCCATCACCACGGCATTGACGAGCCCGAACGAAGAGATCAGGGCCAGCACCACGATCAGCTGAGCGCTCCAGGCCCCGAAGATCACCTCGGCCGCATCGGCCAGAGGCAGCACCGACCCGGCGATCCGTGAGACCGGCAGCAGCTGCAACAGCGCCAGATTCACCAGCAGATACAGCCCCGCCACGCTGAGCACACCACCCACCAGGGAGCGGGGCAGATCCTTGCTGGGCTCGGCGAATTCCTCGGCGAAATAGATCGGGCTGTGCCAGCCGTCGTAGGTGGTGATCACGGCCTGCATGGCGAACACCACGCCGATGCCGAGGCTGATGCCTGGGGCCGTGATCGGCTCTGCGGAGCCTGTGGCATCCAGCAGCGGTTCGGCCAGGCCCGCCAGATCTCTGGCCGGGGCATGCAGGAAGCAGGCCACGATCAGGCCGAGGAAGGCGATGGCCTTGCCGAGGCTGAGGATCTTCTGGCTGAGGCTGCCGGCCTCCAGGCCCAGCTGCTGGATCAGGGCGAAGGCCAGCAGCACCAGCAGGGCCACCACTTTGCTGCCCACGGGCAGGGCCGGCAGCAGACCGATCGTGTAGTCGCCGATGGTCACGGCCACCCAGGCCAGCCCGGCGCAGTGCCCCACCCAGTCGATCCAGCCCACGGTGAAGCCGGCCTGATCCCCCAGGGCCCGCCGGGCATACACGGTCCAGCCGCCGGCACGGGGCAGGCTGGCGCCCAGCTCAGCCACCGCGAGCGCACCGAGCAGGGCATAGAGCGCCCCCGCCACCCAGGCAGCCACGATCAACGGGCCGCTGCCCAGTTGCGCAGCCACCAGCCCTGGCGTGCGCAGGATGCCGGCACCCACGGTGCCCCCCACCGCCCCGGCGATCCCGAAGCTCACCCCCAGGATGTGCAGCAGGGTGGACGGCGGTGCCGGTGGGGCCGCAGCCTGGTCGGGAGGGGACATCGAGCACCTGGCGATCAGCGCGGGATCCGAACCGGCTCCCGCCATGGGCGAGTCTGCTCGCTGGTGAGGATGCCGTCCGTCTTGGCTGCGGAACACCTCCCCCAGCTAGTGCACCACCCACCAGGCGTGGTTCATGGCTGCCAGTCGGGCAGGGAGTGGCGCAGGGCAGCCAGGTCCGGGGCCTGGCGCAGGGCCGTCACCACCGCGGCCAGGGGCTCTGCGAACACCTGCGGATCGGTGCGCTCGCCGGGGAGGCGCGCCGAGTAGGCCAGAGAAAATGCCGGTGGCTCGAAGCGGGTCGCCACTCCCTCGCGATCGCCGCGAGCATCGAGTGGATGCCAGCCGAAACCGGGCAGCGCCACCCAGTTGAAGCCATGCAGGGCGAAGGGCGGGCCGCTGTCGTTGAGTGAGAGGCGCTGATACCCGAAGCCAGCCGGGATCCCGTTCGCCCGCAACAGGGCCGCCAGCAGATGGCTTTTGGCGAAGCAGATGCCGCTGCGCTGCTCCAGCACCTCCGAGGCCGTGCAGGTCACTGGTGTGGCGGCAGTGGCAGTGGTGGCAGTGGTGGTGCCCATGGATGTGGGGCCTGCGCCGACGATGTCGAAGCTGTGGCGCACACGGTCGCGGACCCAGAGAAAGCAACGCTCGGCCACCTGCAGCTGGGTGCCATCGCCCAATTGCCCCGCCAGTGACCGCACGACGGATGTGTGCCAGTCAACGATCGCGCTGCTGGCCAGATGGTCTTCGGCTGGTGGGGTCGTTGGGCTCCAGCTGGCAGTGGGGCTCGGCTCGTTCATGCTCAAAGACCAGTGAGGGGCCAGGCGCGGGTGGAGGCGATCAAGGCCTCCTCGGGGAGGGCATCACTGCGGCGCACCTCAGCCTGGCGTGACTCCGCCACGGTGCGCTGCAGAGCCTCCCCCATCGCCTCCCTCAGCACCGGGCTGGCCTCGAACGCCTGCACCGCCTCCGAGAGGGTCTGGGGAAGCCGCGGGGCCACGGCGGCAGACGCGGCAGCGGGATCGCCCGAAAGCGGCGGCGGCAGGGGCCTGGGCTGCTGCAGGGCGTTCTGCGCCACCCCCAGCACCGCGCCCACCAGCAGATAGGGGTTGGCGCTGAGATCGGCCACTTTGAGCTCAAGGTGGCCGATCTCGCCCCCGCCGGCCGGCACCAGACGCAGGGCCGCCTCCCGGTTCTCCACCCCCCAGACCTGGAAAGGTGCCGCCCAGCGACCCGGGGCCAGCCGCTTGTACGAGACCGCCAGGGCGCAGGCCAGGGGCATCAGAGCCGGCAGCTGCTCCAGCAGACCCGCCAGCAGCGCTTCTCCGCGGGTCGTCAGGCCAGCGGGGCCCGTGCCGCCACCGAGAAGGGGCACACCCTGGTCCGCCACGCTCAGGTGCAGGTGGCCGCCATTGCCCACCAGATCAGCCGTCACCAGAGGGGCGAAGCTGCAGATCCAGCCGAAGCGACGGCTCACCTGCTGGATCAACAGGCGCGCCGCCACCAGGCGATCGGCGGCCTCAAGCGGCGGCGCCGGCGCCAGCGACAGCTCGAACTGGCCGGCGCCGTACTCCGGGTGCAGCTGCAGCCAGGGCAGCTCGGCCGCATCGAGGGCCTCGGCCACGGCGGTGAGGTAATCGAGCCCCTGCACCAGGCGATCAGCGCCGTAGGGGCCGCCCACCACCGCCGGACTCCAGCCCCCGGCACTGCCAACCGGCTGGGGCAGCCCCACCATCCACTCGATCTCGAAGCCAGCCAGGGCGCTCAGGCCGGCAGCCGCGAAAGCCGCCTGCTGCCGGGCGCAGAAGCCGCGCTGATCCAGGCCATAGACCTCACCATCGCGGCCATGGCGGACGCCCGGAGCCCAGGCCCAGCCTGAGGCAGGGTCGAGCGGGCGCAGCGCTGTGAGATCGGGCTTCAGGCGCAGGTCGCCATCAGGGCGGGCCAGGCTCTGCTGCGGATCGATCAGGCCCGTGGCCCCGAAGGCATCGGCCACCGGTGAAAAGCCCACTCCCTGGCTTGCCACCAGCGCCAACCGATCCAGCGGCACCCCCTTCACCAGCACCGATCCGGCGTGATTCACGAAGGTGATCGCCAGCCGGCGCAGGCCGCGCTCCAGCAGTGCGGTGGTCTGGGCAGTGGTCTGGGCAGTGGCGCTGGGGAGGTCCGGCACGGCAAGGCAGCCACGGGCCCGGAAATCATTGCCCGATTCGGTGACAGAGGCCATGGTGGAGGCCGCGGTCCCTGCTCCCTTGGCTCCCACGGCCCTGCTCCTGGTTGACATCCAGAACGGCACCTGCGGACCGGCCGGTCCCACCGGCAGCGCTGGAGCCACTCCACTCGCCACGCTGCCGCAACCGCCGCAGCCAGCTCGGCCGCCCGGCTTCGACGCCCACTTCCAGGCGGCGGTCCTGCCCCGGCTGGAGCAGGCGCTGGGCCACGCCCGCTCGAGCGGCCTGGAGGTGATCCACACCGTGATCGCCAACCTCACCGCCGACGGCCGCGACCGCAGCCTCGACTACAAGCGCTCCGGCCTGGGCTTTGCCCCGGGCAGCTGGGAGGCCCGGGTGATCGAAGCCCTTGCTCCCCGGCCCGATGAACTGGTGCTGCCGAAGAGTTCCTCCTCCCCCTTCAACTCCACCAGCCTCGATTACCTGCTGCGCAACATCGGCATCACCGAGCTGGTGGTGGCAGGCCTGCTCAGCGATCAATGCATCGATCACACCGTCAAGGATGCGGCCGATCGCGGCTACCACGTGATCTGCCTGATCGATGCCTGTATGGCCGAATCAGCCGAGCGCCACCGGGCAGCCCTCAGCTGCTTTCGGGGCTACTGCCGGCAGCTCTGCGTGGCTGAGTTCATCAGCACGTTGGCTTGAATCCCAGCCTCATTCACCCCCCCAGGTAGGCCATTTCTGCATGGGAGCGCTGGGTTGGGGCAGGCCCTGAAGAATGCTCTTCGGCACGCTCCTCGCTGTAACGGTCGTGGCGTCGGCTCCAGAGACTCCGCATCGCCCCGCTCAGGGACTCCCCAGCGGCTGAAGGCGAGCGCAACCAGGGCTTGAGATCCAGGCCACTGGAAGCAAACAGGCAGGTATAGGCCACCCCGTCGGCGGTGATGCGCAGCCGGTCGCAGTCGCCGCAGAAGGGGGCCGAGATCGAAGCCACCACGGCGAGATGCCCCCCGCCATCGCGGTAGCGCCAGCGGCCGGCCGTGCCATGGGCCTGCCGACCCAGGGGCTCAAGCGGCCAGTGGGCGCCGATCCGGCGCACCATCTCGGCAGCGGGCAGCACCAGATCCGGCTGCCAGCCATTGCGGTTGCCCACGTCCATGAACTCGATCAGCCGCAGTTCGATTCCCCGTTGCCGGGCCAGCTCCGCCAGGGGCAGCAGCTGATCCTCGTTGCGGCCGCGGGCGATCACGGCGTTGAGCTTGAGAGCGCCCCTGGCGGGATCGAAACCAGCGCCAGAGGCATGGTCGAGGGCCCTGAGCACCTTCTCGAGCACCGCCTCTCCAGCCATGGCCCCACCGGCGAGGCCCGCCATGCGCGCCACGCTGGCGCCATCGGTGCCATCGAGGCTCACGGTGATCCGATCCAGGCCCGCTGCCCGCAGTTCCCGGGCCCGCTCGGCGCTGAGCAACACCCCATTGGTGGTGAGAGCGATCTCGTTCAGCCCCGGCGAACCTGAGCCGTCCCGCGCTCCGCGCAGGGGCCGCAGGGCCGCCACCAGCTCCTCCAGACCCCTGTGCAGCAGGGGCTCACCGCCGGTCAGCCGCAACCTGCTGAAGCCCAGCTCCGCCGCTGCGCCCACCAGCCGGAGCCGCTCCGCCTGGGTCAGCAGCTCCGGCGGGTCCTGGCTGTCCGGGCAGCAGTAGGGGCAGGCGAGGTTGCAGCGGGCGGTGAGGGAGAGACGCAGCACCCCTGGCGGGCGGCCGAGGCGATCACGGAGCAAGGCCGGTCCGAGCATCGGCAGGGGGTGGGATGGCGCCGCCCGCCAAGCCTGGCGCAGCTTCACCCCGATTGGTTGCGGCTGGCCGGCCAGTCGGCCGGAGTGTTGGCGTTGACCAGCTGGAGCGGATCCAGGGCGACGGCACGGAAGCTGCGTTCCTGGCGCAGCCAACGCAGCAGGCTGCGGCCGCCACGGGCGGTGAAGTCGTCGAGTGAATCGCAGTGGTTCAAGCTGGCGGGATAGATCCCAACGAGGGGTTGAAGGCGCTGGCCGTCATGGGCAACCTGGATCCTGGCCGGGTCATGGTCGGCTGCCTCCACCAGCTCCTGCAGGGCCTCGAGGCGAAGCCAGGGCATGTCGACCGGGGTCAGCAACAGCCGCTGACCCCTGTGGTGAAGCATCAGGCGCCTGAGAGCCAGCAGGGGCCCCTCCCAGGGCGGCGGCTCCAGCAGCACCTCAAGGCGGAAGCCTTCGCGCTCAGCGCACTGAAGCGCCAGCTCGCCGTGCTGGGGATGGCGGCTCAGCAGGGTGACCGGCTGCTGAAATCGGCCCAGCAGCCCCAGACTGTGCTCCAGCCAGGTGCCGCCGCAGGGATGGGCCAGCAGGGCCTTGTCGGTGCCCATCCGCCGGCTCTGCCCACCGCTGAGCAGGCAGGGACGAAGCGGTGGGGGAGAGGCCATGGCTCCAGGCTGTCAGAAACAGAACGCATCAGCGCCTTCATTCCCCGTCTTTCGAGCCAAGACCAAGCCCGAGCAACCCGATGCTCACCAGCAGCACCATGGTGGCCATCACATGAATCTGGGGCGAGATTTCCCGTTGGAATGCCCCGGCGATGTAGAGGGGGAAAACGATCACCTGGCCGGCGGTGAAGGCGCTGATGATGTAGTCATCCAGGGAAAGGGAGAAGGAAAGCAGGAAGGCCGCCAGCAATCCAGGAGCCAGCAGTGGCAGGGTGATCTGCCCGAAGGTGCGCAGCGGGGTTGCGCCGAGGTCCTGGGCGGCGGCTTCCAGGCTCCAGTCCACCCCGCCCAGCCTGGCCTTCATGGTGAGGGCCGCGAAACTCAGGCAGAAGAGGCTGTGGGCCAGCACCAGGGTGCCGAAACCGCGGGGCAGGTTGATCTGCACGAACAGGTTCAGCAGTGAGGCGGCCAGCACGATCTCCGGGCTTGTCAGCGGCAACACCAGGAGCAGCTCGATCGCCCCATGGGCCCGCCCCTGGGAACGGCTCAGGCCGATCGCCATCAGGCCGCCGAGCACCGTGGCGATCAGGCTGGCGGCGAGGGCAAGGCTGAGGCTGGTCAGGAACGCATCGGTGAGGGCCCTGTCCCGGAATGGATGGAGCCAGTTCTCCAGCGTGAAGCCCTGCCAGATCAGGTTGAAGCGGCCGGAGGGGAGGTTGAAGCTGAACAGCACGATCACAACGATCGGCGCGAACAGCAGCCCATAGGCAAGACCGGCCCAAAGAGTGAGCAGGCGTGCGGCGATCCTGCTCATGACGCCGTCAGTTCCCTGCTGCCATGCCGCCGCACCTGGGCCAGCACAGCCCCGGTCATCAGCGTCATCAGCAGCAGCGCCAGGGCGGCCGCCTTCGGAGCCTGGCCCTGCACCAGCACCAGGTTCGAGATGGCGTTGCCGATCATCCGGTCGTTCGGACCGCCGAGGAACTGGGCATTCACCACATCCCCCAGCCCCGGAATCAGGCTCAGCACCACACCGGCACTGAGCCCCGGCAACGAGAGGGGCCAGATCACCCGATAAAACGTGCTGAACCCACCGGCGTGCAGGTCGGCGGCGGCTTCGAGCCATTGAGGCTCGATCGACTCCAGGCTCACCACCAGGGGCAGCACCAGATAAGGAAGCATGTTGTAAGCCAGGCCGATCACCACAGCCGCAGCCGTGTTGAGCAGACGGCCATCACTGAGCAGGCCGATGCTCTCCAGGCCGCCGTCGAGGCCCAGGGCCCGGACCAGGCTCAGCACCGGCCCCTGATCGGCGAGCAGGGTCGTCAGGGCGATGGTGCGAACCAGATAGGAGGTGAAGAAGGGCACCACCACCAGGCCAAGCAGCAACCCCTTGAAGCGGCCACCGCGAAAGCTGATCCAGCAAGCCAGGGGATAGGCGATCAGCAGGGCGATCAGGCTGGCGCTGCCGGCGATCTGCAGGGAGCGCAGCAGGATCGGCGCGTACTGACCGATCACCTCGGCGTAGTTGTCGAGGCGTCCTGTGAAGTTCACCGCCAGGCTGAAGCGGTCGCGTGGCTCCGACAGCGACATCGGCACCAGGCTCGCCAGAGGCGCCACGAACCAGAGCAACAGCCAGAGCAGACCAGGGGCCAGCAGCGCCCACGGCCAACTCGGACGTGCCTCAGCCACTGATGATCGTGGCGAAGCGTTCATTGAACCGGACCTCCTCGCTGGGCGTGAGCGGACCGAAGATCTTCAACCGTGCCTCCAGGGCCGCATCGGGGAAGTTGAGGGGATTGGCGGCCAGGGCCCTGGTGGCGGGATCCTTCGCCAGCAGCTGCTGGACGCCCTCAACCGGGGTGATGTACTGCACCGCCGCCGCGATCCGCGCTGCCTCGGCGGGGGTGTAGACAAAATTCATCCACTCGGCGACAGCGGCTGGATGGGAAGCACCCTTGGGCATCACCATCACATCGGTGAAGAGCATCCCGCCGCTCTCAGGCACAACGAAGCGAAGTTTCGGCTGTTCGAGCGCCAGCTGGGCCACATCGCCCGACCAGGCCACACAGGCGGCGAAATTTCCCGCCAGCAGATCGTCCTGATAGTCGTTGCCGGTGAAGGCGCGGATCTGACCGTTCTGTTTGGCCTGCTCAAGCCGTTTGAACGAAGGTTCGGCGGCGGCGTAGCTGGGCTGGCCTGGATCCTTGCCATCGGCCAGCATCAGCAGGCCGATCGTGTCACGCATTTCGGTGAGGAAGCCCACCTTCCCCTTGAAGGCCGGATCAAACAGATCGTCCATCGAGTCGAGCTCACGCCCGGTGACTTCGCTGTTGTAGGCGATCCCCGCGATGCCCGACTGCCAGGGCAGGCTGAACGCTCCGGTGGGATCCCAGGATGGCTTGCGCAGGGTCGGGATCAGGTTTGCGGCATTCGGCACGGCGTCGAGGGGCAGCGCCTCCACCCAGCCCAGATCGATCAATCGTTGCGCCATCCAGTAAGTGGTGACGAAAATGTTCTGGGGGATGGTCTTGCCTGCAGCCAGCACTGGCTGGATCTTGGCGAAGAACGCATCGTTGTCGTTGTAATCCTCGTTGTAGGTCACCGGAATGCCGGTCTGCTTTGTGAAGCGCTCCACCGTGCCGGGCACCCCGTCCTGACTGGGATCGATGTAAATGGGCCAGTTGGAGATCACCAACGACCCGCGGGCGTCACCGTCAGTGGCGCCCGGACCACCGCCACCACGGCAGGCCGCCAGCAGACCAGGGCCCACCGCGGCTGCGGCGCCCGCAAGGGTGAGGCGGCGCAGCATGGTGCGGCGCGTCAGGCGGGGACTCAGGGGCAGGGGCATGGCTGGGCTGATCGGTCAGACGGTGAGCCGGTGGGCGGCAGCGGTCTGCCACACCACCCAGAGGCTTTCGCCCGACCGTACCGACGCCATCGCATCCCAACGGTTCAGCCTGACCACTAAGGGGCTGCCATCGGCGGCATCCAGCTCGACCAGCAGCGACGGACCCTGGAAGGTCACGGCAGTGACGCGGGCCCTGACAGCCTGCTCAGCCGGATCCGAGGGCAGGGGATCGGCCTGCAGCCGCAGCTGTTCAGGCCGCAGCAGCAGCTGGCTGCGGCCGTCGCCGCCCGCCAGCAGGTTGGCGCGGCCGATGAAGCGGGCCACGAAGGAGGAGCTGGGGGCGTCGTACACCTGGCGGGGCGGGCCGATCTGCTCGATCCGACCGGCATTCATCACCGCCAGCCGATCGCTCAGGGCCAGGGCCTCCTCCTGGTCGTGGGTGACGATCAGAAAGCTGATGCCGCACTCCCTCTGAATGCGTTTGAGCTCTTCCTGCAAGGTGCTGCGCAGGCCGGGATCGAGGGCGGAAAGCGGCTCATCGAGCAACAGCGCCGCCGGTTGATTGACCAGGGCCCGAGCCAGCGCCGCCCGCTGCTGCTGCCCACCGGAAAGCTGCCCGGGGCGTCGAGCCGCCAGCTCGGACAGGCGGACGCGCTCCAGGATCTCCCCCACCTGACGCCGCACCTCCGGTTCGGCCAGGCGGCGCGAGCGGGGTCCGAACGCCACGTTGTCCCACACGCTGAGGTGAGGGAAGAGGGCGTAATGCTGAAACACCGTATTGACGTTGCGGCGATGGGGAGGAGTTGCCGTCACATCCACCCCTTCCAGCCGGATCGTGCCCTGGCTGGGCTGCTCGAAACCGGCGATCATCCGCAGCGTGGTGGACTTGCCGCAGCCGGAAGGACCGAGCAGGGCGAAGAACTCGCCGCGCCCGACGCTCAGATCAATCCCCTCCACGGCACGGGTGGCGCCGAAGTGCTTGCCAACCTGCTCAAGGGAGATGACGGAATCCAGGGAAAGCAAGCCTTGCTCGCTGCAGGTTGGCGGAAGCCGGCGATCGCGGCGGTTGCGGTTCAGAAAAGCTGACCCGCTGAGGCGAGCTATCAGCCCAGAGCCTTCGCCTTCGCCACCACGTTGTCGACGGTGTAGCCGAACTTCTCAAGGCAAACGCCACCCGGAGCTGAGGCACCGAAGCGATCCACCGAGATCGTGTCACCGTCGAGGCCTGCATATTTGTGCCAGCCAAACGAGCCCGAGGCCTCCACCACCAGGCGCTTGCGCACCGCAGCGGGAATCACCGACTCGCGGTAGGCGGCATCCTGTTCCTCGAACAGCTCCACGCAAGGGATCGAAACCACCCGCACGTTGCGACCTTCGGCCCGCAACACCGCTGCAGCCTGAACGCAGAGGTCGAGCTCGGTGCCTGAGCCGATCAGGATCAGCTCGGGGGCGCCGTCGCTGTCTTCAAGGATGTAGGCCCCCTTGGCCACCTGCCCCGCTGAAGAGTTGGCCTGATTGGCCATCGCCTGGCGGCTGAGCGCCAGCACCGTGGGGCGTTTGCGGTTGGTGACCGCCACCTGATAGGCGCCGCTGGTCTCGTTGCCGTCACCGGGGCGGATCACCAGGAGATTCGGAATCGAGCGGAGCGAAGCGAGGGTTTCCACCGGCTGGTGGGTGGGGCCATCTTCGCCAAGGCCGATCGAGTCGTGGGTGAGCACGTAGATCACACCCAGTTCACTGAGGGCCGAGAGGCGCATCGCCCCCACCATGTATCCCGCGAACACCAGGAAGGTGCCGCCGTAGGGGATCAGTCCGCTGCCGTGATAAGCGAGGCCGTTGAGAATGGCCGCCATGGCGTGCTCCCTCACACCGAAGTGCAGATAGCGGTTGGCCTCACCCCCTTTCTGAAAGCTGGCTTCACCCTTGATGTCGGTGAGGTTGGAGTGGGTGAGATCGGCCGAACCACCGATCAGCTCGGGGAGGTTGGGTCCGATCGCATTGAGGCAGTTGTAGGAATGCTGGCGGGTGGCCAGGCCCTTGTCGGCAGGAGTGAAGCTGGCCAGATTGGCATCCCAGTCCTGGGGCAGCTCGCCACGCAGCATCCGTTCAAATTCCGCTGCCTCAGTGGGGTATTGGCTGCGGTAGGTCTCCAGGCCGCTCGTCCATTCCGCCTCGGCGGCTGAACCTCGGCTGATCGCCTCGCGCCAGTGGTCATAGGCCGCCTGGGGCACCTCGAAGGTGCCATAGGTCCACTCCAGCGCCGCCCGGGTGAGCTCGGCCTCATCGGCGCCGAGGGCCGCGCCGTGCACTCCGGCGGTGTTGGCCTTGTTCGGGGAGCCGTAACCGATCGTGGTGGTGACCTTGATCAGGCTGGGCCTGTCGGTGACGGCCTTGGCCGCCTCGATCGCCCGGGTGATCGCCGCCACATCGGTGTTGCCGTCGGCCACATGCTGAACATGCCAGCCGTAGGCCTCATAGCGCTTGATCACATCCTCGGTGAACGACACGCCGGTGTCGCCATCGATGGTGATGTGGTTGTCGTCGTAGAGAGCGATCAGCTTGCCAAGGCCAAGGTGGCCGGCCAGGGAGGCCGCCTCACTGGAGATGCCTTCCTGATGGCAGCCATCGCCCATGATCACGTAGGTGAAGTGATCAACGATCTGGGCACCGGGCCTGTTGAATTTCGCCGCCAGATGGGCTTCGGCGATCGCCAGACCAACGGCGTTGGCGATGCCCTGGCCGAGGGGGCCGGTGGTGACCTCCACGCCAGGGGTTTCGAAGGTTTCCGGGTGCCCCGGTGTTTTCGAGCCCCACTGCCGGAACTGCTTGAGGTCCTCCAGGCCAACGCTCTGATAGCCGGTGAGGTGCAGCAGCGAATAAAGCAGCATGCAACCGTGGCCGGCCGAGAGCACGAAGCGATCCCGGTTGAACCACTTGGGATTGCTGGGGTTGTGGCGCAGCACCTTGTCCCAGAGGGCGTAGGCCATCGGCGCCGCACCCATCGGCAGGCCGGGATGGCCGGAATTGGCCTTGTTGACCGCATCGATCGCCAGGAAGCGAATGCTGTTGATGCAGAGCGTGTCGATGGACAGGGTGTCCACTGCGGGGGCGGCGACCATGGCGAAGAGGGGTGGGGTGGAGAGGGTTTCCTCTGGGGGAGCGGAACGGACGTTCAGCTCATCCGGCGGAAGGCAAGGCAAACATTGTGACCGCCAAACCCGAAGGAGTTCGAGAGCACGACGTTCATTGTCTGTTCCCGCGCCTGGTTGGGCACGACATCCAGATCACAGGCCGGATCTGGAGTGTGGTAATTGATCGTAGGGGGGACCAGATTGTGGGCCATCGCCATCACGGCGGCCACAGCCTCGATGCCGCCACTGCCTCCAAGCAGGTGGCCGGTCATCGATTTGGTCGAACTGACTGGAATGGCCATGGCACGGGCACCCAGCGCAGACTTGATCGCAGCGGTTTCGTTGCTGTCATTGGCCTGGGTGCTGGTGCCGTGGGCGTTGACGTAATCCACCTCTTCCGGCTCCAGCTGGGCATCGGCCAGAGCCAGGCGGATCGCCTCCGCCGCTCCCACCCCCTCTGGCGAGGGCAGGGTGTAGTGATAGGCGTCGCAGGACATGCCGTAACCCACCACCTCAGCCAGGATCCCGGCCCCTCGGGCCCTGGCATGGTCGAGGCTTTCGAGCACAAGCACCCCGGCGCCCTCGCCGATCACGAAGCCGTTGCGTTCCAGATCGAACGGCCGACTGGCCGTGGCCGGGTCATCATTCCGGAAAGAAAGAGCCTTGGCGCTGGCAAAACCAGCCACCCCCAGCGGCGTGATGGCCGATTCGGCTCCGCCGCACACCATGGCGTCTGCCAGCCCGAGCTGGATCAGGCGATAGGCATCGCCGATCGCATTGGAACCGGCGGCGCAGGCGGTGGAGGCCGACGTGCTGGGCCCCTTGGCCCCAAGGGCGATGGCCGTCAGCCCGGTGGCCATGTTGGGAATCATCATCGGCACACAGAAGGGGCTGACCCGATCCGGTCCCTTGGCGGCAAGCACATGGGCCTGGGTCTCCATCATCAGCAGACCCCCCACCCCGGAGCCGATCGAAACCCCGACCCGCCCAGGCCCGACAGCTTCGATGTCCAGCCCCGCCTGGGCCACGGCCTGCTTGGCGGCCACAACGGCGAACTGACAGAAACGATCCCAGCGCTTCGCCTCCTTGCGCTCAATGCTGCCACTGGGATCAAAATCCTTGACTTCCGCCGCAAAGCGACAGGGATGGCGGGACGCATCGAACAGGGTGATCGCTGCGACGCCGTTGCGACCCGTGCTCAAGCCCTCCCAGAACTGGGAGACACTGTTGCCGATCGGTGTGACCGCGCCGAGGCCCGTGACCACGACGCGGCGGAGACCCTCCACCATCGACAACCTCAGGCCTGCTTGTCCTGGATGTAGGTGACGGCATCGCCGACGGTGGTGATCCCTTCCGCGGACTCGTCGGGGATCTCGATGTCGAAGGCTTCTTCCAGGGCCATCACCAGCTCGACGGTGTCAAGCGAGTCGGCACCCAGGTCGTTCTGGAAATTCGATTCGGGCTTCACCTCGGCGGCATCGACGCTGAGCTGCTCGGCAACGATCGAGCGCACTTTCTCGAAGATCGCTTCCTGTGACATGACCGATGTGTGGGAGGCCGCATCCTACGGGTCGCCCCGCACCGTCTCCGGAACCGACACTATGAAAAAGGATGACGGCCGAGGGCTGCTCTGGTCGCCGGAGCGACCGGTCTCGGTACTTTGGCCCCACGCCGTTCGCTTCCTGGCAGGGCATGTCCCATTCCGTCAAGATCTACGACACCTGCATCGGTTGCACCCAGTGCGTCCGTGCCTGCCCCCTCGACGTGCTCGAGATGGTCCCCTGGGATGGCTGCAAGGCCGCCCAGATCGCTTCATCACCCCGCACCGAAGACTGCATCGGCTGCAAGCGCTGCGAAACCGCCTGTCCCACCGATTTCCTGAGCGTCCGGGTCTATCTCGGTGACGAGACCAGCCGCAGCATGGGCCTCGCCTACTGAAGCTGCGCTCCGGACCCTCCATTCACACCGCAACCTGCATCCAGACCCGGCCCAGGCCGGGTTTTTTGCTGGCCGGGTTTTTGCTGGCCGGATTGCGTTCTGGTTTGCAGCCCATTCCAGGTCCCGTTCCGGTTCAGGCCCCAGCTGGTGCCAGGCTCGACGGACTCCGGCAACGGATAGACGCCATGGGCGGACTGGACCTCTCTTGGTGCCAGCAACGGGATGATCCTTTAGAAACACCCTCAACTGCTGCCCATCGGCCATGTGTGGCATCGTCGCGGTGATCGGTTCCAGGGAGGCAGCTCCCCTGTTGCTCGAAGGCCTCCGCCAATTGGAGTACCGCGGATACGATTCCGCCGGCCTGGCCACCGTCGAGGCCACCCCAGCCGGGCCGGGGCAGCTCACCTGCCTGCGGGCCGAGGGCAAGCTCGTCAATCTTCAGCAGCGTTACGAGCAACACGCAGCCGCCGGGCATTGCGGGATCGGCCATACCCGCTGGGCCACCCACGGCAAACCGGAGGAGCGCAACGCCCACCCCCATCTCGATGGCAGCGGCCAACTGGCGGTGGTCCAGAACGGCATCATCGAAAATCACCGCAGCCTGCGGGAGCAGCTCCAGGCCAGTGGTGTCGTCTTCCTCTCCGACACCGACACCGAAGTCATCCCACATCTGATCGGCCAGTGCCTCGCCCGGCTGCGCTCCGGCGGCCGGGCGGCCAGCGGCAGCCTGCTGCTTGAGGCCGTGCAGCAGGTGTTACCCGAGCTGCAAGGCGCCTATGCCCTGGCCGTTGTCTGGGGCGAAACCCCCGGTGCCCTCGTGGTGGCGCGCCGCCAGGCGCCCCTGCTGATCGGGCTTGGGGAAGGGGAATTCCTCTGCGCCAGCGACACGCCGGCGCTGGCAGGCTTCACCCGCACGATCCTGCCGATGGAGGACGGCGAAGTCGCCCTGCTCACCCCCCTCGGCATCGAGCTCCACGACGCGCTGGGGAACCGGGTGCAGCGCACACCCAGCCTGCTCACGGGCACCGAACACGTGGCGGACAAGCGCAGCTTCCGCCACTTCATGCACAAGGAAATCCATGAGCAGCCCGAAACGGCTGCACTCTGGGTGGCCCGTCACCTTCCCCTGCCGAGCGATGCTCCCGGCTCCCCCTCACTGGTGGCTCTTCCCCTGCCGGCAAAAGTGTTCGAGGGGGTGGAGCAGATCCAGATCCTGGCCTGTGGCACCAGCCGGCACGCTTCGCTGGTCGGCGCCTACCTGCTGGAGCAGCTGGCCGGCATTCCCACCAGCGTCTTCCATGCCAGCGAATTCCGTTACGCACCCCCACCCCTGGCCCCGCACACGCTCACGATCGGGGTGACCCAGTCGGGGGAAACGGCCGACACCCTCGCCGCCCTCGTGATGGAGGAAGAGCGGCGCGGCCTGATCGCCGACCCCGCCTATGCCGCCAGGTTGCTGGGCATCACCAACCGCGCCGAGAGTTCGCTCGGCCGGCTGGTGCCCCACCTGCTCGACATCGGCGCCGGCATCGAGGTGGGGGTGGCGGCGACCAAAACCTTCCTGGGGCAGTTGCTGGCGTTCTACGGCCTGGCTCTGGCCTTCGCCGAGAGGCGCTCCAGCCGCAGCCCCGCCCAGCTCCAGGAGCTGGTGAGGGGTTTGCGGGCACTGCCTGCCCAGCTGAAGGAGCTGGTGGAGGAGCACGATCGACGCTGTGCCGAGCTGGCCCATCTGTTCGCCGATACCCAGGATGTGATTTTCCTGGGCCGTGGCATCAACTACCCCATTGCCCTGGAGGGAGCCCTCAAACTGAAGGAGATCAGCTACATCCACGCCGAGGGCTATCCAGCCGGGGAGATGAAACACGGTCCGATCGCCTTGCTGGATTCGAGAGTGCCGGTGGTGTCGATCGCCATGCCTGGTCGGGTCTTCGAGAAGGTGCTCTCAAACGCCCAGGAAGCGAAGGCGCGCGATGCCCAGCTGATCGGCGTGGCCCCTGAGGGCCCCGACACCGCCTTGTTCGACGTGCTGTTGCCGGTCCCGGCCGTGGACGAACTGCTCTCGCCCCTGCTGACCGTGATCCCGATGCAGTTGCTGAGCTATCACATCGCCGCTCACCGCGGCCTTGATGTCGATCAGCCCCGCAATCTCGCCAAGAGCGTGACCGTGGAGTGATCGCCTCCTCCCTACCCCCGTTCCTCTCCATGCGCCTGCTTGCCCTGCTGGCCGCCCTGATCGCTCTGCTGGGTTTCTTTGCCGCTGGAGAATTTGCCCTGATCCGGCTGCGGCCGAGCCGCGTCAAGGTGCTGGCGGCCGAAGGATTCCGCGGGGCGATGGCGGTGGAGCGGTTGCAGGGCCGGTTGCGCCGCGCCCTGCTCTCCACCCAGCTGGGGGCGGCCCTCGCCCTGGTCGCCCTGGGCTGGGCCGGCAGGGGCCTGGCCGTGCGGCTGGATCCCGAAACCAGCCGCCCCTGGATCGACGTGCTGGTGTTTCTGCTGCTGGTCTGCCTGGCCACCCTGTTGGGCGGCCTGCTGCCGAAGGCCTGGGTGATGCATCGGCCGGAAGCCTCAGCCCTGCGGCTGGCCCCGCTGCTGGAGTCGGTGAACCGCACGCTGGCCCCCCTGCTTTCGGTGCTGGAGCACCTGGCCGATGCTCTGTTGCGGCTGCTCGGCCTGCCACGCAACTGGGATGCCCTGGTGCCGGCCCTCTCGGCCGGTGAGCTGGAAACCCTGATCGAATCGAACAGCGTCACCGGCCTGTTGCCCGATGAACGCAACATCCTCGAAGGTGTGTTCTCACTCCGCGACACGCCGGTTCGCGAAGTGATGGTTCCCCGCTCCGGCATGGTGACCCTGCCGCTCGACGTGTGTTTCGCCGAGATGATGGATGCGGTGCACGCCACCCATCACGCCCGCTTCCCGGTGATCGGCCAGTCCCTTGATGACATCCGGGGCGTTCTGGATCTGCGCCGGCTGGCCGAACCGATCGCCAGGGGCCAGCTGCAGGGTGACACCCCCCTGGCCCCGTTCATCTCGGCAGTGGCCAGCGTGCAGGAAACGGCTTCCCTGGCCGAGTTGCTTCCGTTGATCCGCAGCGGCCAGCCCCTGCTGGTGGTGGTTGATGAACACGGCGGCACCGAGGGACTGGTCACGGTCGCCGACCTCACCAGCGAGATCGTCGGCGACGAGGACAGCCTGGAATCAGGCCAGGCCGATGTTCAACAGATCGAAGACGACAGCTGGCTGGTGGCTGGCGATCTGGAAATCTTCGATCTGAATCGTCAGCTGGGGTTGAAGCTGCCGGAGGCGGATGGCCACCACACCTTGGCCGGCTTTCTCCTAGAGCGCCTGCAGCACATCCCGGCCCCCGGTGAGAGCCTGCGCTGGAAAGGTGATCAGTTCGTGATCAGCGTCATGGATGGCCCACGCATCGAGCGGGTGCAGATCACCCGGCGAGCCTCCGACGAGCCGACCGCTGAGCCGAGTGCCTGATCGTTGATAATGACCACACCGGTGGATGGACGTTCGTTTTGATCCGTGTACGCGTGAAGCGATGACCAGCGATCCCATCGCGCCGGTCAAGGTGGGCGTCATCGGCATCGGCAACATGGGCTGGCATCACGCCCGTGTTCTCAGCCTGCTGCGCGATGGCGAACTGGTCGGCGTCGCCGACCTCAATGCCCACCGCGGTGAACTGGCGGTGGAGCAGTTCGGCTGCCGCTGGTTCGCCGACTTCCAGGACCTCCTGCCCCATGTGGAGGCGGTCTGCATCGCCGTGCCGACCCTCCTGCACCACCGCGTCGGCATGGCCTGCCTGCGGGCTGGCGTGCACGTGCTGATCGAAAAACCGATCGCGGCCAACCAGGACGAGGCCTCCGAACTGATTCAGGCCGCCGAGCTGGCCGGCCGCCAGCTCCAGGTGGGTCACATCGAACGCTTCAATCCAGCCTTCCGTGAGCTGCTCAAGGTGGTGGCCAACGAAGAGGTGATGGTGCTGGAGGCACGCCGTCACAGTCCCCATGCCGATCGCGCCAACGACGTTTCGGTGGTGCTCGACCTGATGATCCACGACATTGACCTGGTGCTGGAACTGGCCCAGGCTCCGGTGGTGCGTCTGGCGGCGGTGGGTGGACGCAGTGCCGAAGGTCCGATCGACTACGTCAATGCCACCCTGGGGTTCGAGAACGGCGTGGTGGCCAGCCTCACGGCCAGCAAGATGGCCCATCGCAAGATCCGCAGCCTCAGCGCCCACTGCCGGGAAAGCCTGGTGGAAACCGACTTCCTCAACCGCAGCCTTCACATCCACCGCCGGGCCCACGAGTGGGTGTCGGCCGATCAAGGCGAGCTCCTTTACCGCAACGACGGCTTCATCGAAGAGGTGAGCACCACATCGATCGAACCCCTCTATGCCGAGCTGGAGCATTTTCTGCAGTGCGTGCGCGGCTGTGAGATCCCCGCGGTGAATGGCCAGCAGGCCTCCCGCGCTCTCGTGCTCGCCAACCTGATCGAGCAGGCCGTCGATCAGCCGTCGCTCTGCATGACCCTCGACGCCCCGATCTGAACTGCCACCGGCCCTGGGCTTTCGGTGAGCTCGCGCAGGGCGAGCATCTGCCAGCGGCGGCAGCTGGCCGGCGACGCTCGGTAGAAGCGATCCCAGGCTTCCGCCTTGTGGAGGGCATACGCCTCGGCCGACTGATCCGGGTGGCCCAGCTGCCAGCCCACCCGGACGGCGTGGCCGATCACCACGTCGAGGGCCAGATAATCATCGAAGCGGGCGGAGGGGTTGGCCCCGACGAAGGCCACCAGGGAGAGCAGGGTTTCGGAGCAGAGCTGCCGATACTCGGAGGCTTCGATCTTGCTGAGCAGGTGATCCACGAGGGAGGCGAAATTGCGCTCTCCGGGGGTCTTCTCAGAGATCAATGGGGCACTGTCCAGGCGGTTGCGGCGCTCCAGCTTGTCGCCGATGACCAGACCCTGGCAGTGGTGCAGCAGGTCCCAGATGCCGGCATAGAAATCCCTTGGAACCCGCTGCAGGGCTCCGAGCCGCTGGCGGTGCTGCAACCAGCAGACCTTCCCGACCGGCAGATCTTCGAGAGGATCGGGCACATCCCAGCGCACCCGGCCGCTGATGTGGAGCTGCTCCTTGCGGCGCAGGGCCTCCCGGGCATGGTCCACATCGGCCAGCACGGCCCGCAGGCGGCGACGGATCGCATGGGGAGGGAGGCTGCAGAGTGTTTCGAAGGCGTCATCGGGAGTGAGATCACGCTCCGCGGCCAGCTCTCCGGTGAGCAGGAGCAGCAGCTGGCCGAGTTGCAGGGTGAGGCTGCCCCTGAGCAGACCCGGTTCCTGCCTGGCCAGGCCATCGAGGCCCAGCAGCAGCTCCTGCTGCACCATCCACTCACGGCCATCCTCGCCACTGAAGCGCTGGATCATGGCGCCGATCGCCCCACTCCCCTGCGGCTGGGTGATCAGGGAATCGCGGGTGTAGTTGCGGCCGACCACCAGCTGCTTCTGCAGCACCAGCAGGTCGGTGAGGGCATCCTCGAGCTGGGGGTGAACCAGGCGCATCAGGCCGGCGCAACGCCGCACCACCGACCAGTTGGACTCGGCCAGGCTGCGGCGATAGACCTCCTCCACCAGAGCCAGCAAGGTCACCGGACCGGTTCGGGACGGCCCCTGCAGGATGGCGGTCTGGCCGAGCCGGCGCATCAACTGATCGAGGAGCTCCGCCTGCTCGCTCAAGGAGGTGCTCTCCCAGAGCCGTTCGGCCAGATCGGCCATCGGGATCTCTTCGAGCTCCTGTTCCTGCTGCAGCGTGAGTGGTTGCTGATTGGTGCTGCTGAGCAGGATCGGCGCTGGGCTGGCTTGCTCAGGGGCGGTGCCGGTCAGCGGATCGGGCAACCTCACCCAGCAGGCCTGATCCGTGAGGGCATCGAGCTGGTCGAGCCGTACCGGAACGCCCTCGAAACAGCCGCTCGCCAGGGCCTGGCCCAGCCGGATCACGGCGTCGGGATCGCGCTGGAAGGGTCCGGCACCCACCGGAATCACCAACAGGGGGTGGCCGGCGCCACGCCAGTGGCGCTGCAACAGGCGCAGCTCGCTCAGCACCGTGTCCGCCAGCTGGTCAGGGTCATCAACCAGATAGAAGGTGCCCTCCTCGAGGGCCGCCGGCAGGAACGCGATCGGTCCATCGGCATCGTGGTACAGCCGAGCCGTGGCCATGCTTTCCATCCGCACGGGGGGATGGCCACTGAGCCCGAGCGCGGCGTTGGCGCCCACCCTGGCCATGCGGGAGGCCAGCTCCTGGGAACTGGCCTGTCGCACCACCCTGTCCTCACCACTCACCGGCAGGCCCGCCGCCGTCAGGGCCGCTGCGATCGCCGGGTTGGCCGGGGCGAGGGCCACCAGCACCCGATCCGTCCCCGGCGCCATGGGTTCTCGGCGGCCGCAGGGATCAATGTCCGCCGGCGTGATCAGGCCGTTGAGCAGGAGCTCCCCGAGCCAGGTGAGGCTCTGGGTCCAGAGCAGGGGAACGTTGGGATTGGCGACGCGGGCCTGGCTGCCTGGCTGACGCCGTTCCGCCTCGATCGCGGCAGCCGGCACGAGATAGAGCTCCGGCAGGAGGGGGACTCCCTCCACCTCCACACTCACCGAGGCCAGACGCTGCCGCCAGCCCCAGGCCTCCTCCCAGCGCAGCTCACAACAGGCTGTGACCAGTTCGTAGGCGAAGAAAAGGGGCCATTCGCACTCGATCGCTTCGAACTGGGCCAGCTCCTCCCGCTCGTAATGAAGACGACGGTGGTCCTCCATCACCGTCTGATGGCCATCGCGGCGGAAGCGCTTGTAGCCGTAGATCCCACCCAGGTCGCGGCGGATCTTGCTGCGGGTGCGCTCCACCAGCTGAGGATCCTCCACAGCCCAGGCGGGGTAGCCGATCACCGCCAGGCAGGCGCTGTCGACCTCCTTGCTGGCCGATTCCCGCGGCAGCAGGGCCTGCAGGGCCCGACGCAACCGAATCACCGGCGGCTGGGGAATGTGGAGCACATGGCTGCCATCCCCATGGCCCCCGAACAGGTCGAGGCCATCGAGAGCTTCGAGCGCCGCCTTGACCAGACCGATCGAACTGGCATTGCGCTCCGGTTCGCCATGGTTGCCCTTGTCGCCCCGCTCCCAGATGCCGTAGTCGGCGACCCGGTAGGCCCGGGCGATGTAGTACACCAGATTCTGCAGAAAATCCCGCTCATGGTGGCTCTGAACCACCACAAGGCCAGCGCGGGTGAGCTGGGCCAGCTGGAGCAGGTAGAGCGCCGTGGCATCGAGTTGCAGATGGCCCCAGGCCTCATCGGCCACCACCGGATCGCCTCTGGAGGTGTCGAACTTGGCGTGAATCGCGTCGAGGCGGTGGAGGCTGTTCTTGAAACGCTCCACCTTGTGGGCCTGGCGCATCATCGCGACCAGCAGACCGCGCATCAGCTGAAGCACCCGCTGATCCAGCTCGAAGACCCTGGTGGTCGCTCCATTCAGCCGGCGGTGGGCCAGGGCGAGCCCCCAGACGCACTGAATGGAATAGACACAATCGCGAACCCAGGCATCGCCGTAGTTTCCGTGCACCGTGTGGGCGGTGCTGGCCGGCAGCAGACCACTGATCGGATGCTGTCGCACCAGGACGACCCTGGCGATCTGGGAATCGAGACGTCGCAGCAGATCCTGGGCTTCCGCCTCCGGCAGGGTCCGCGGTGCCTGCAGCGGGGGCTGCTCCGGCCATCCGAGGCCCTGACCGGCGCTGTCCAACGGGTTGAAACTCACAATGCTGGCCATCCTGCCGTTGACCGGGCCGCTAACCGGGCCATTGATCGGGCCATTGACCGGAAAGTCCAGCTGGATCCGCCGATGGAGTCGCCGCAGATCACATCACGTCGGTACTCTCCTTCCATTCTCCCAGCGGCCCCGAGGGTCTTCAGCAGCGATGGCGACTGAATCGGTGCGGACTTCATCCGGGAGATCCTCCGGGAGGAGTCAGGTGCTGGGCATTCCCGTGGATGTCTGCCCCGATGTGTTCGCCGCCGCGATCGCCCTGCAGGGCCGCGGAGGCGGCCAGATCGTCACCCTCAACGCCGAGATGACCATGGCCGCCCGGGAGGATCCCGCCCTGGGCGCCGTGATGGAAACCGCCGCGCTGGTCATTCCCGATGGAGCGGGGGTGGTCTGGGCCCTGGGGCTGCAGGGCTATCGCGTGCGGCGCAGCCCTGGCATCGAGCTGGCCCACCGGCTGTTGAGCCATGCCGCCGGGGCCGGCTGGCGGGTCGCCCTGGTGGGGGCCAGCCCAGAAGTGATGACCTCCCTGGTGGGGCGGCTGCAGCGGGAACAGCCTGATCTGAATCTCGTTCTGGCGGTCGATGGCTACCAGAGCGATCAAGCCTGGAATGCTCTGGAGCGCGACCTGCTGGCGGCCCGCCCTGATCTGGTCCTGGCAGCCCTCGGCGTGCCGCGCCAGGAAATCTGGATTCAGAGGCTGCATCAGGGGCAGCCGGGCCTCTGGATGGGCGTGGGCGGCAGCTTCGATGTCTGGGCCGGCACAAAAAAAAGAGCCCCCAACTGGATGGGGGCTCTGCAGATCGAGTGGTTGTTCCGGCTCTATCAGGAACCCCACCGCTGGAGAAGAATGCTGTCGCTGCCAGCCTTCGCCTGGGCCGTGATCCGAAGCGGAGAAAATCCGCTGAAGCGAAAACGCTGACCAGCCGGCTCTGGAATCAGCGAAAACCGACGGATGCCTGCCAGACGAAGGCGAGCAACAGGAAAAAGAGGGGGATGATCGGCAGCACATCCACGAGTGGACCGAACGCCTGGTAAGCCTCGGGAAGCTGGGCCAGGTTGAGAACAGGCATCCCGGAAAAAACGGCCATTCCTGGTGCTGAAAACAAGATTTGCCTGGACGCTACCACGTGTGTGCCGCCTGAGAGCCGGGCTCCCAGGGAGCGAAATCCTCTGCAAAAGAACCATCGCGGATCGCGGTGGCCATCGCCGCTGTGAACCGGATCAGGTGGGTGAGGTTGTGGAGGCTCAGCAGGGTGCGCCCCAGCATTTCGCCACTGCGGATCAGGTGATGCAGATAGGCGCGGCTGTGGTGGACACAGGCCGGGCAATGGCAGCTGGCATCGAGGGGGGAGTGGTCGTGGCGAAAGCGGGCATTGCGCAGATTCCAGCGCTCCCCTCCCACCAGGGCGGTGCCGTGACGTCCGAGCCGGGTCGGGAGCACACAATCGAACAGATCGATGCCCTGGGCCACGGCAATCGCCATTTCAGGCAGACTGCCAACCCCCATCAGGTAGCGGGGGATGTGCTCCGGCAGCAGGGGGGTGACTTGGCGGACAATCCGGTGCATCGCCTCGACCGGTTCGCCGACACTGACCCCACCGATGGCGATGCCTGGCAGATCGAGCGCCGCAACCGCCCGTGCCGATTGCTCCCGAAGGTGGGGATAGGTGCCCCCCTGCACGATGCCGAACAGCGCCTGATCCGAGCGGGCGTGCACATCCAGGCAACGCTCAAGCCAGGCATGGGTGCGACGGCAGGCGGCTTCGACGACCGCCTCAGTGGCCGGATAGGGGGGGCATTGATCAAAGGCCATCACCACATCGGCCCCCAGGGCCATCTGTATCTCGATCGAGCGTTCCGGCGTGAGTGTGATGCGCGCCCCGTCGCGAGGGGAGCGAAACACCACACCTTCGTCATCGATGCGGTTGATGGCACCGAGGCTGAAAACCTGAAAACCGCCGGAGTCGGTGAGCAGGGGCCCCGACCACCCCATGAAACGGTGCAACCCTCCTGCCTCGGCCACCACCTGTTCACCGGGCTGCAGATGCAGGTGATAGGTGTTGGCCAGCACCATCTGGGCTCCGGTGGCCGCCAGCTGAGCGGCTGTGACCCCCTTCACGGTGGCAGCCGTGCCCACCGGCATGAACCGTGGTGTCTCGATCACACCGTGGGGGGTGTGAAACCGCCCGCAACGGGCGTTGGTGCGCGGGCAATGGGCGGTGCGCTCGAAATGGAATGGAGTGGGCTCGCTCAAGGGTCGGCGTCTGCACCGGCTTGGAACAAGGCTGGGCTCGGTCCACTGTGGGTTGAACTTAAGAGGTGCCGTCCAGCGGCGATCCACCCGTGAGCTCCCCATCCCCCGGACCTGAGCGGTCGCCCGGCTGGTTGCGCGACCTGGCCGGCGCCTGGGTGTTCTACAGCGTCTTGCCGGCCTGGCCGTGGCTGACGCCACGCTTCGAGCGGATCGCCCGTTTTGCGCCCTGGATCGGCGCTGGCCTGGGCGGGTTTCAGGCCCTCCTCTGGGTGCTCACCGAAAGCCGGCTGGCACCGGCCGCCGTGGTTGCCCTGGTGCTGGCCCTCGGCCTCGTGCTCACCGGTGGCCTGCACAGCGACGGGGTCATGGACACCGCCGACGGGCTCGCCGCCGGCGACCGGTCCCTGGAGGCGATGGAGGACAGCCGGGTGGGGGCCAGCGGAGTGATCGCCTTTGCGGTGCTGCTGTTGCTGCGCGGCGCCGGCCTGCTCTGCCTGGCGGGGCTGGCTCCAGCCGGCGCGGTGGCCCTCGCGCTGATCTGGGCGGCGGTATGGGGCCGGATCGCCCCGCTGCTGGCCATCGCCTGGTTCCCCTATCTCAGGCCAGGGGGGACGGCCGGCTTCCACCGTCGGCACTGGCATGGCCTGGCCCGGGAACTGCGGCCATCAATCCTGTTGCTGGGGCTGCTGAGCCTGGTGGGTGGAGGCTGGTTCTGGCAGGGCTGGCTGGGCCTGCTCCCCGCTGTGCTGGTGCCACTCTGGCTGGGCCGACGGCTGGGCGGCCACAGCGGGGACACCTACGGAGCCTGCGTGGAGTGGACCGAAGGCCTGGGCCTGCTGCTGACGGCCCTGGCCCTTTCAGGCTGAAGGGAGGGCCGGGGGCAACTCCAGGCAGAACGCATTGCCTTCTCCCGGCAGGCCGGGATCAAAACCAGCTGGCGGCTGGATCAGGCGCAGCTCACCGCCGAGGTTGCGGGCCAGCTCCCGCGCCAGAGCCAGCCCGAGCCCCGAGCCGGGACGGTCCCGGGACCGTGAACCGCGCACACCCGGCTCGAAGATCGCTTGCCGCTCAGCGGCGGCGATCGGCGGACCGCCATCCCAGACGCAGATCTGGAGGCTGGCCGGCTCGCCCTGATCCTGCCGACATCGCAGCCCGACCGGAGTGCCCTCGGGGCTGTAACGGAAGGCGTTCTCCAGCAGATTGGCGAGGATCTCAGCCACGGCGGCGCTGTCTCCACACCAGGCGGGGCTCTGGCCAGGACCAGACCAGCAACGGCCCTGCAGCGAGGCCGTGGCCGCGGCCCGCTGCAGCAGGGGCTCCAGCCGCTCCTGCAGCGGTTGCGGCTCGATGGAACTCAGGGTCGGGGGCAGCAGCAAGGGCATGGGAGCCACCGCGCCGGGGCCGATGCCGGGACGTTGATCGAGGCTGTCGATCGCATCGACGTATTGATTGAGCTGCCGTTCCTCCGCCAGCAGACCCTCGACAAGGGAGCGATTGGTGGCATCGCCCTCCAGGCGTCGCTTCAGCAGCTGACCAAAGGTGCGCAAGGCGGCCAGAGGGTTGCGGAGCTGATGCACCAGCAGGCGCAACTGCTGGCTCTGAAGCTCCAGACGGTGTTCGAGCCGCTGCTGTTCCAGATCGAGGCGCAGAGCCTCGCTCAGGCAGTGCGCCACCTCCTGCAGTCGAGTGGTCAGGGTTGGTGACCAGGGCAACTGGGTGGTTTCCACTCTCAGGGCCCCCAGCAACGTGCTCTCCTGCCGCAATGGGAACCAGGCGCGTTCGGCACTGGGCTTGAGCAGGCTGGGATCCTCCTCCAGCGCCGGCAGGGCCAGGGTGGTGATCGGCCACCTGCCGACGGGGATCAGCCCGGGTTTTCCGTCGTTGAGAGGCAGGGCGAGATAGACGACGAGAGCACTGAGCTCGGGACGGTCGGCAAACTGGGCGAGCTGATGGCCGAGCAGCGACTGGAAGCGGGCCGAGATCTCCATCAGCGACTGGCCTTCAACCGCAGGAAAGGAATTTCCTAACCGACGTTGGAAATCCGTGGAAAAGCCTTAAGATTTGAGTATCGACCAATACTTCGCAATCCGCGAGCCGGAACCCAACGCGAAGCAATGGCGGCATCGGTTGCTCTTTCCTTGCAACGGAGGCTACAGCAGAGGCAGGCACGTCCCTCCGCTGTTCGATGGTCTGTTTTCAGCGCCATCGCGTCGTTGCTCCACTGGGTTCAGAAGTTCTCGGCTGAAAGTTGTTTGGGAGTTGCCAGGTCCTCCAACCGAGAGGCTTCTGGCCACCTTGGCTTGCCAACGCACGTCACACCCTCAACCCCACCCTTCTCCACCTCCCCCAGGGAGTGGTTCCATGTCTAAGAAGCGCAAGCGGATCAGCCGTCGTCGTCTCGCCGGGCAGCGCGTGCTTGCCCACATCCCCACCCACAACCTCGAAACCGGAGAGCACAAGCCGGTCACGGCGGCCCGTCGCTTCATTGCCGAGAGCGGCCTGCTTGCTCCGGCCCTGCTGAACGTGCGCCGCAATGAGCACACCACCGATCGCTTCTTCTGGGGCGAGAAGGGCCTGTTCAGCGCCCAGTACGCGGAAGAGAACCATTTCCTCTTTCCATCCCTGCGGCTGATCGTCGATCAGATCGGTGAAGAAGCCCTGTTCGCGGGCCTTGAGTCCACCGGATCCGACGACTGGGAGGAAATGGAAGAGTACGAATACGCCTTCGTCTGAACCCCTCCTCTCCCCCGGCTGCGCTCAAGGCGACCCGGGGGTCTCCTGCCACTGATCGGCCAGGAAGGCCTGCAGGGAGGGGAAGAGGGAGGCATCGATCGAATGTCCCCCCTTGAAACGAAGCAGATCCGCCCTGGCTCCGGCCTGCCGCAACAGCCGAAGCACTTCCACGCTGGCGGCAGGTGGAACCACCGGATCCTGATCGCCATGGGTCAGCAGCACCCGGGTGAGTGGGGCCTCGGGCGCCCAGCCGGGGTGCGGGTACCCGCTGCAGGCAATCAACCCGGCGATCGGCAATGCACTGGCCACGTCGAGGCCCATCGCCGCTCCCTGGGAAAATCCCAGCACAACCGTGCGCTCCAGGGGCAGGCTGTCATTCAGCTCCAGAAACCTCTGACGCAGGGCGTCCCGGGCCGGCGGCAGGCCGGGCCACTCCGGTTGCTGCAGGTCATACCACTGTCTGCCCACGCCGAGGGGATGGCGTTCAGGCGCTCGCAGGGCCACCAGGGCGATCTCCGGACCGGCCAGCTGCTCGCCGAGATCCAGCAGGTCATCGGCGTCAGCTCCCCAGCCGTGCAGCAGCACCAGACGGTGTTCGGCCTGGGTCGGTCCTTGGCGGAGTTGGTCTGAGGTCATGGCGGAAGTGATGGGGGGATGGCGAAGCTGCGCTGGGTAGGTTGTGACGATTCCGTCCCGCAATCGCGATGGCACCCACGGCGCTCCTGAGTGTGTCGGATAAGGAGGGGGTGGTGGCGCTGGCCGAAGCGCTCCATCACACCCACGGCTTTCACCTGCTCTCGAGCGGAGGCACCGCAGCTGTGCTGGCGGCGGCGGGTCTGCCCGTCACCCGGGTGTCCGAGCACACCGGATCCGCCGAGATCCTGGGCGGGCGCGTGAAAACACTGCATCCCCGCATCCACGGGGGCATCCTGGCCAGACGCCAGAACCCCGAGCACCAGGCGGACCTGAAGACCCACGCCATCGAGCCGATCGATCTGGTGGTGGTGAACCTCTATCCCTTCGCCGCCACCGTCGCCGATCCGGCCGTGAGCTGGGAGAAGGCCATGGAGAACATCGATATCGGCGGGCCGGCCATGGTGCGGGCTGCGGCCAAGAACAGTGCCGATGTGGCCGTGCTCACCAGCCCGGCTCAATACGGCGACTACCTCGCCGCCCTGGCCGCGGGGAGCCTGGATGAGCCGTTCCGGCGCCAGCTGGCCCTGGAGGCCTTTCGCCACACGGCTGCGTACGACGCTGCGATCAGCCACTGGCTGGAGTCCCGTCTGAGCAGCTCGGAGCCGAGCCTGGATCTCCGGCTGCCGCTCAGGCAAACCCTGCGCTATGGGGAGAATCCCCACCAGAGCGCCCGCTGGTTCAGCACACCCCAGGCCGGCTGGGGCGCCGCCAGGCAATGGCAGGGCAAGGAACTCAGCACCAACAACCTGCTGGATCTGGAGGCCGCCCTGGCGACCGTCCGCGAATTCGGCTACGGCGACAGCACCCCGGGCCAGGGCCAGCCTGCCGCCGTCGTGGTCAAGCACACCAACCCCTGTGGCGTCGCGATCGGCAGCAGCGTCGCCGAGGCCCTGGAGCGGGCCCTTGACGCCGACCGGGTTTCAGCCTTCGGTGGCATCGTGGCCTTGAACACCAGCGTGGACGGCCCGGCGGCAAGCCTGCTGACCGGTCTGTTCCTGGAGTGCGTCGTTGCCCCCGCCTACAGCGCCGAGGCGATCGAGCAGCTCGCCGGCAAGGCCAACCTGCGGGTGCTGGAACTCACCGCCACGATGCTGGAGCAGGCCTCCCGCCTGCAGCTGCGCAGTGTGCTCGGCGGCGTGCTGCAGCAGGACTATGACGACCAGCTCGTCACGGAGGAGGCCTGGCAGGTGGTCAGCCGCCGCCAACCGAGCGAAACGGAGCTGGAGGATCTGCGTTTTGCCTGGCGCCTGGTGCGGCACGTGCGCTCCAACGCGATCGTTGTGGCCAGGGGCGGCGTCAGCCTCGGGATCGGAGCAGGCCAGATGAACCGGGTGGGCTCGGCCCGGCTGGCCCTGGAGGCGGCCGGAGCGCAGGCGGCCGGAGCCGTGCTCGCCAGCGATGGCTTCTTCCCGTTCGGTGACACGGTGCAACTGGCCGCCAGCTGTGGGATCACGGCGGTGATTCAGCCGGGGGGCAGCAAGCGAGACGCTGAATCGATCGCCGCCTGCGATCAGCATGACCTGGCGATGATCTGCACCGGCCGTCGCCATTTTCTTCACTGAATGGCGTCGGAACAGCCACAAGTTGTAGCTTCGCTCTGAACGCACCGACCGATCCATGCCGGACGCCCTCGCCTTCAACCTCAACTTCCTCCATCCGCTGCTGATGTGGTCGTTGCTGGCCCTCTCCGGTTACGCCCTGTTTCTGGGGATCAAGGCCAAGAAAACCCGAACGGCCGAACCTGAACAGCGCAAGGAGCTGATCAAGGGCAAGTACGCCCAGCGCCACTACCTGATCGGCAGCCTCGTGCTGGTGATCATGGTGGTGGGCAGCTTCGGGGGCATGGCTGTCACCTACCTGAACAACGGCAAGCTCTTCGTCGGCCCCCATTTGCTGGCCGGCATTGCGATGGTTTGCCTGATCGCCCTGGCGGCTTCCCTCTCACCCTTGATGCAGCGAGGCAACCTGATCGCCCGCAAGGCCCACGTCGGTCTGAACATGACGGTGATGACCCTGTTTCTCTGGCAGGCGGTGAGCGGCATCGAGATCGTCAACAAGATCTGGACCAACCGCTGAACAAGGCGACAATCCGAAGCTGAAGCTCAGCCGCCCGGCCTCCAGTTGAAGCTTCTCGATCCGGATGGCTGGCAGGAAGGCTCAGAAGGCGGCGCGGCGGCGCGGCGGGCAGACCAGGTCATGGGTGGCGTGAAAATCCTCCTGCACCTTCCAGGTGAGTTTGCGGGATACCTGCCTGACGATCTGGCGGAGCAGATGATCGCCGCTCGACTGCACCAGGCTTTCCGGCAACAACCCGATCACCGCCGGCAGACGGATCCAGACGCGGAGATCCAGATCCCAGCACACCTGGGTGGCCGGTCCGAGCTCGCCGTTCCAGGACTCCAGCCTCAGGGAGGCATTGAAGTCAACGTCGTAGACCTGCTGGCGCGAGGGAGCGTCATCGGCCAGGGGGACGGTGCCGATGCGATAGACCCCTTCGCTCTGGGGCAGAAGCTCCAGAGCGATCGTTGGCTCCACTTCAAAGCCGAAGTTGCCGAAACGACCGAGGGTGAGGGCGTAGCTGTTGTGCCCCAGCGCCAACACCCGCATCGGCGCAGCACAGCGGCGGAACCAGCCGTCGTGATGGTCGAGGTAGTCACCCACCACGGTCGCCGGAGCCGCCATTTCCATCAGATCGGTGAACTGGCTGCTGTAGCAGCGAACCCGGGTGTCGGCCCCACTCCTGAGTGGGGCCGTGGTGGCGGCGGCGGAAAGGTTCGGTGGCTGGGTGATGGTCAAACGGCTCAGCTTTGCCCCCCTGCCGGGCAGGGGTTGCAGATCGAAGGGATGTGAACGAAATCTAGGTGCGGCAAGCCTGGGAAACTGCCGCTGCTGTGACAGCGCTCAGCTGTCGCAAAGCTCCATGAGGTGGTGGATCACATCCTCCACGACGCGGTCGGGAGTGGAGGCCCCGGAGGTGATCCCCACCCGCAGCGGCCCATCGGGGAGGAAGGAGGCAACCGTTTCGAGTTCCCCTCCTAGGGGCATGTGCTCGATCCGGTTGCCGGGCCCGATCCGCTCGGGCGTGTCGATGTGGAAGGAGCGGATGCCACGGCTGATGGCGATCTCCTGCAGGTGCGTGGTGTTCGAGGAGTTGTAGCCGCCGATCACCACCATCAGATCGAGTGGTTCATCGACCAGGGAGAACATGGCGTCCTGGCGTTCCTGGGTGGCATCGCAGATCGTGTTGAAGGCGAGAAAGTGCTCGTTGAGCTCCACCGGGCCATAGCGCTGCAGCATGGTGCGCTCGAACATCCTGCCGATTTCCTCGGTTTCGCTCTTGAGCATGGTGGTCTGATTGGCCACACCAACCCTGGCCAGGTCTCGGTCGGGGTCAAAGCCTGGGGAGCAGGCTTTGGCAAAATGCTGCTGAAAGGCCTGGCGATCGCCATGGCCGAGGATGTAGTCACAGACCATCTGGGCCTCAACCAGACCGAGCACCACCAGATAGGTGCCGGCGAAGGAGCTGGTGGCCAGGGTTTCCTCATGTTTCACCTTGCCGTGGATGATCGAGGTGAAGGCATGCTTCTTGTGCTTCTCCACCGTGTTCCACACCTTCGACACCCAGGGACAGGTGGTGTCCACGATGTGGCAGCCGCGCTCATTGAGCAGTTGCATCTCCTGCACGGTGGCCCCGAAGGCCGGCAGGATCACCACATCACCGGTGTCCACTTCTGAAAAATCCTTCACCCCATTTTCCACCTGAATGAACAGCACATTCATTTCACGCAGGTGGTCGTTCACCGAGGGGTTGTGGATGATCTCGTTGGTGATCCAGATCCGCTCTGTGGGGTAGTGGCGCCGGGTTTCGTAGGCCATCGCCACGGCCCGCTCAACGCCCCAGCAGAACCCGAAAGCTTCGGCCAGGCGCACCGTGAGCCGGCCGTGGCGCCATTCGTAGCCGTTCTCGCGGATGCTGGCGATCAGCTCGCTCTGATAGGCCTGCTCGAGATGGCTGGCCACCTCCTCTGCCCGGCCGAAGCCTCGGCGGTTGTAGCGCTCCGAGTGGTGCAGCGAACGCTTGAAAGCACGGGTGTCCATCGCGTCGCCTGGAATCTCCTCCCGACTCTATGGGCGAGACCAGGCCACTGGCACAAAAAAACCCACGGCCGCAGCCGTGGGTTGGGGATTGAAGAAGCGCTTCTAAGGGATCAGCCGGCCGTCGAGACGAAGTCTGGATAGGCCTGCATCCCATGCTCACTGATATCGAGACCTTCGATTTCCTCTTCTTCGGTGACGCGGATGCCACCGGAGAGACTGCCAAGGATCGACCAGATGATCCAGGAAGAGACCACCACGAAGATGCCGTAGGCGACCAGACCAAGGATCTGCAGGCCGAGCTGGGCGAAGCCATGGCCGAACAGGAGGCCCTTGTCGGTGTTGAACAGGCCGACGGCAAGGGTTCCCCAGAAGCCGCAGGTGCCATGAACCGACCAGGCGCCGACGGGATCGTCGATGCCAAGACCATCAACAATGCTCACCGAATAGACCACGATGGTTCCGGCGATGAAGCCCACAACCCAGGCGGCCGGCATCGAGAAGCCATCGCAACCGGCAGTCACACCGACCAGGCCGGCCAGGATGCCGTTGATGGTCATGGTGAGGTCGGGCTTGCCCGACTTCAGCTGGGAAACCAAGGTGGCTGCGATGCCGCCACCAGCGGCTCCCAGGGACGTGGTGACAGCGATGTAGGGAACGGTTTCATTCATCGCCAGCACCGAGCCGGGGTTGAAGCCGTACCAGCCGATCCAGAGGATCAGGCAACCGAGGGTGGCGATCGAAAGGTTGTGACCGGGAATGGCCTGGGGCCTGCCGTTGACGAACTTGCCGATCCTGGGGCCGAGGATGATGGCGCCGACCAGACCGGCGCAGGCACCGACGAAGTGCACCAGGGTGGAGCCGGCAAAGTCGATGAAACCGAGCTGGTTGAGCCAGCCGGCGGCGTTCCACTTCCAGCTGCCTGCGATCGGGTAGACGAAGCCCACCAGAACCAGAGAGAAAACAACGAATTCTCCGAACTTGATGCGCTCGGCTACGAGGCCGGAAACGATCGTGGCGGAGGTGCCGGCGAAGGCCACCTGGAACAGAAAATCAACGCTGGGGACGAGCAGACCGTCCTTGACCATCTCCGGAGTGACGGCAGGATCGAAGAAAAGCCCGAGCGGACCACCCTTGCCGTAGAAGAGCCAACCAGGAACCACCGCCTCGCCGTACATCAGCGAGAAGCCGATCACCCAGTAGGCCGTCACGGCCAGGGCGAAGACGATCAGGTTCTTGGCAAGGATGTTGGTGGCGTTCTTCTGGCGGCACATCCCGGCCTCCACCATGGCGAAGCCGGCGTTCATGAAGATCACCAGAATGGCGGCGATCGTCAGCCAGAGGTTGTTGATCAGGAAGGCCGGGGTGAGTTCCGGCAACTCGGCAGCATGGGCTGAAAGATTGAACAGACCCAGACCGAACAGGGCCAGTGGAATACAGGCCAACCAGGTGAGGGTGCGCTCATTCTTCAGTCCCCTGAAGCGGCTGGCCAGAAGGCCAGGGGCCTCAAGCAGGCTGGCCTCCAGAATTCGCCGCGGCTTGGCGCGGCGAGGAGCTTGGGTAGCAACGGTCATGGGGCGATCAAAGAGGAAAGGACGGTGATGGGACCTTGGCGACGCAGGAAGCGTTCCTTCGTGGCTCAAAGTGCATGGTGTTGAACCATTACCCGGTGGCATCCGCTACAAAAAGCTCAAAACGTTCCTCAAGGCTGAGGATCGGGGCCTCTTTCCTCCACCGAGGCAAGCCCCAGCCAGGTGATGGCATGGGCTTCGAAGCGGTAGCGACAGGGCAAAACCTCCACCCCTTTCGCCAGCGCTGAGCGAAACAGCTCGCCATAGAGGGGATCGGCGGAATCACCTGGCGCAAAGCGACTGACATCCCAGCGGCTCAGGCAAGGCAGCAGCACGGCGCGGGCGTCGGGCGGCAGGGCTGCCAGCTCGATCAGATGCTTCTGGCCCCGCACGGTGACCGTATCGGGGAAGAGGGCGAGGTCCCCGCAACTCCAGGTGGTGTTCTTCACCTCCACGAAGATCGGTCGGGGATCCTCAGCCTGTTCGGCCGGAGTGAGCAGCAGGTCGATCCGGCTGCGGCGGCCGGCTCCATAGGGCACCTCTGCCCGGATCGAGGCGATCGGCCCCAGCCAGGCCTCCAGGCAGCCGGCCTCGATCGTGGCCCGCACCAGCCGGTTCGGCAGTGCCGTGTTCACCCCGACCCAGCCGGGTTCGCCATCGGCGCCGATCACCCGGGCCTGCTCCCAGGTCCAGTCGAGCTTCCGCTCGGGCCGCGGATCGTGGCGCAGCCGCACCAGACCACCGGGATGCAGGACGCCGGTCATCGGCCCGGTGTTGGGGCAATGAACGGTGACCACCCTCCCGTCGGCCAGGCGGACGTCGGCCAGGAAGCGCTTGTAGCGCTTCAGCAAAACCCCCTCGACCAGGTTCTCCAGGCTCAGGATCTGGGTTGGCATGGGCAGCGGCCGGGGGGCCATCCTGCCGGGCTGAAGGGGAGAATCAGCCGATCGACCCGGCTTCGGAACCCACTGGATGGCGAAATCCCTGCGGCGCATCGCCCTGATCGTGGCGCTGGCCACGGCCCTGAGCAAGGTGGCCGGTCTGCTCCGCCAACTGGTGATCGCCGCCGCCTTCGGGGTGGGAGCCGCCTACGACGCCTACAACTACGCCTATGTGCTGCCCGGTTTCCTGCTGATCCTGCTGGGGGGCATCAACGGCCCGTTCCACAGCGCCATGGTGAGCGTGCTGGCCCGCCGCCCCCGTGAAGAGGGGGCCCATGTGCTGGCAGCGATCAACACCCTGGTGGGGATTGGTCTGCTTGGTGTGACCGTGCTGCTGGTGATCGCAGCCGATCCGCTGATCTCCCTGGTGGGGCCGGGGCTGACCGACGAGCGCCACGCCATCGCCGTGCTGCAGTTGCGCTGGATGGCGCCGATGGCCCTGTTCTCCGGCCTGATCGGCCTGGGCTTCGGGGCTCTCAATGCCGCCGACGTGTTCTGGCTGCCCTCGGTGAGCCCGCTGGTATCGAGCGTGGCGATGATCGGCGGCATCGGCATTCTCTGGTGGCAGCTGGGCCCGGCGATCACCCTGCCCGCCACGGCGGTGATCGGCGGCGTGGTGCTGGCACTCACCACCACCCTGGGGGCGCTGCTGCAGTGGCTGATCCAGCTGCCCGCCCTGGCGAAGGAGGGGCTGAATCGGTTCCAGCTCGTCTGGGACTGGCAGCACCCTGGCGTCAGGGAGGTGCTTCAGGTGATGGGTCCGGCCACGCTCTCCTCGGGGATGCTCCAGATCAATGTGTTCACCAGTCTGTTCTTCGCCTCGGGGATGGTGGGTGCGGCGGCCGGCCTGGGTTACGCCAACCTGCTGGTGCAGACACCGCTGGGCTTGATCTCGAACGCCTTGCTCGTGCCGCTGCTGCCGGTGTTCTCCCGGCTGACGGCCCCAGCCGACCGATCTGCCCTGGTCGGCCGCATCCGCCAGGGTCTGATGCTCTCGAACGCCAGCATGCTGCCGCTGGGGGCCCTCATGGTGGGTCTGGCCGGTCCGATCGTGTCCCTGATCTACAAGCGGGGGGCCTTCGACCTGGGTGCGGCCCAGCTGGTGACGAGCCTGCTGATCGCCTACGGGATCGGCATGCCCGCCTACCTCGGCCGCGACGTGATCGTGCGCGTCTTCTATGCCCTGGGTGATGGCAACACGCCATTCCGCTTCTCCCTGGCCGGGATCGGTTTCAACGTGATCTTCTGCTGGTTGTTCGTCGGGGGCCCCACCCCCTGGGGACTTCAGCTCCCGGGGTTCAACTTCGGCGCCGCCGGGCTGGTGATGGCCACGGTGGCGGTGAATGTGCTCACCTGCCTCGGGCTGCTGCTCGCCCTGCAACGACGTCTGGGCACGCTGCCCTTGCTGGAATGGGGCCGCGACAGCCTGCTGCTGCTGCTGGCCGCGATCGGGGCCGGAGTGGCGGCCTGGCTGCTCTCGATCGGGGTGCAATGGCCGGCCGGACTGATCGGCCAGTTGCTGCAGTGCGGCTTGAGTTCCACCCTGGCGTTCGGGATCTACGGACTGCTGGCCACGGCGGCGGGGGTACCGGAGGCGATCGCCATGGGACGGCAGCTTCAGGCACGTTTCAGTCGCCGTCCCTGAGACGCACCTGCCTTTCCTCCCTCACCTGAACGGGGATCTCGATGTGACTGCGGCCCAGCATCTGGGGACCGTCGATCGAGAAGATCCTCGCCTCGATGCCGAACTCGCGAAAGGCCGTTTCCAGTTCCTGAATCAACGCCTTCTCCACCTGCGCCTCAGCGTCCACCACCTTGCCGATCAGCCGGCCGCCCAACCGGCCGATGCGCTGGCGGACCACCTCACGGGCGTTGGTGACCTCGATGACCAACATCCAGCGCCTGCGGCAAGGCAAACACTATGCGCGGTTGGGCTTTCGAGGTCGGCTTGTTGCCGATCGTGTGGGCTCGCCTCAGGGGCAGAAGGGTTCCAGCACGTCTTCGAGGTCCTGCAGCTGGCCTGGCGGAATCAACCGGGCCAGGGGCAATCGCCCGGGGCCCCCTCCGATCGGCACCTGGACCGCTTCGAGGGCCTGGCGGGCACAGATGCCCGCGCCCTGATCCAGTCGGGCGGCGCACTCGATGGCCAGAGCATCGGCCAGCCCGGCATCGCCGAGATACAGATGCCAGCCGGCCACCTGGACATAGAGCCGATCGGCCAGCGCAACGGCCAGCTCCTTGAGTTGCTCTGCCTTCAAGGTCAAGGTCCGAGCTCCGATCCAGCCATCACGATGACGCACCACCGGATGCGGCTGATCCACGCAACCGCCAGACGATGACCAGGTGAAGCAACAGCCCGGCCGCCCAGCCCAGGGTCAGCCAATCCAGATGGTGCCAGGGATGTCGCAACCCCTGGACGAACCAGAGGCCGCTGTTGATTGCGGCGAACAGTCCTCCGTGCACGCAGAGGTTGACGACGCGCTCGAAGTGGCGATAGGTGGGATCGGCGGGGTCGGCGGGTCCGTACCAACGAATGGGCATGGGGAAGAGGCTGGACCCGGAAGGGCTCTGCTGATTCTGACCTTCGCTCTCTCTTGCCGCCGAGAGTTGACGGATGGGCCCCCCATGCGGTGAGAATGACGGTTCAAGCGCTTGTAGCTCAGCGGATTAGAGCATCTGACTACGGATCAGAGGGTCGGGAGTTCGAATCTCTCCAGGCGCGTTTTCTTCACCGTCCTCCGGGACGGTTTTTTTTGGGGTTCCGCTCCAGGCTCAGGGTGTGTGCAGAGAGGGGGCCGGGACCGGAAGGCTGAGGGCTGGGTTGGTTCCGGATCAGCCTGATCCCGGATCAGCTTGGTTTCGGATCAGGTTGAACCCTGAAGGGGCAAGCGGTTTCTTACGATTGAGGGCCTTGGCTCCGTGCGAAGCGATGACGGCTCTCCCCGATGTGGCCCTGAACCAGACCCTGGCGGCGGGTGATCCCGCCATCGCCGCCCTGATCGGCAAGGAACTGGATCGGCAGCGCGCCCATCTGGAGCTGATCGCCAGCGAGAACTTCACCTCCCGGGCGGTGATGGAAGCGCAGGGTTCGGTGCTCACCAACAAATATGCCGAAGGGCTGCCCCACAAGCGCTACTACGGCGGCTGCGAGCACGTCGATGCGATCGAGGAACTGGCCATCGCCCGCGCCCGCCAGCTGTTCGGCGCCGCCTGGGCGAACGTGCAGCCCCACAGCGGCGCCCAGGCCAACTTCGCCGTGTTCCTGGCCCTGCTGCAGCCGGGAGACACGATCCTGGGCATGGATCTTTCCCACGGCGGGCACCTCACCCACGGCTCTCCCGTGAACGTGTCGGGCAAGTGGTTCAAGGCTGTTCACTACGGCGTTTCCCCCGACACCGAACAGCTCGATTTCGAGCTGATTCGTCAGCTGGCCCTGGAGCACCGCCCCAAGCTGATCATCTGCGGCTATTCCGCCTACCCCCGCACGATCGATTTCGCCGCCTTCCGCGCCATCGCCGATGAGGTGGGCGCCTACCTGCTGGCCGACATGGCCCACATCGCCGGCCTGGTGGCGGCAGGGGTGCATCCCAGCCCGATCCCCCACTGCCATGTTGTCACCACCACCACCCACAAAACCCTGCGCGGCCCCCGCGGCGGCCTGATTCTCACCGGCGACGCCGACTTCGGCCGCCAGTTCGACAAGGCCGTTTTTCCCGGCAGCCAGGGGGGCCCCCTGGAGCACGTCGTGGCCGCCAAGGCGGTGGCCTTCGGTGAAGCCCTTCAGCCCGCCTTCCGCACCTACAGCCAGCAGGTGGTTATCAATGCCCGGGCCCTGGCGGACCGGCTGATGGAGCGGGGGATCCGGGTGGTTTCCGGCGGCACCGACAATCACATCGTGCTGCTGGATCTGCGCTCGGTCGGCCTGACCGGCAAAGCGGCTGACCGTCTGGTGAGCGAGGTGAACATCACCGCCAACAAGAACACGGTTCCCTTCGACCCGGAATCTCCCTTCGTGACGAGCGGGCTGCGGATCGGCAGTGCCGCCCTCACCACGCGGGGGTTCGATGCAGCGGCCTTCACCGAAGTGGCCGATGTGATCGCCGATCGGCTGCTCAAGCCCGAGGACGCGGTGATCGAGCTGCGCTGCCGCGAGCGGGTCAAGGCACTCTGTGCCCGCTTCCCGCTCTACGGACCGTCCCGGGTCCCCCAGCCGGCCTGACCTCGGCTCCCTAAGCTCGTCTGCACCACCGGACCGTTCATGGTCAGCCCGGCCGACCTTTTCAGCAGTCCGCTCAAAGTTGCTGTAGTCACGTTCGGGATCGCCGCCCTGCTCACGGCTCTGATCGTGCCGTTGGTGAGGAAGCTTGGCCTTCGCTACGGTCTGATCGATCCTCCCGATCCACGCAAGCAGCACGACGTGCCGATGGTGCGGCTCGGCGGGGTGGGGATGGTGGCCGGTTTTTCCCTGGCCCTGGCGATCATCTGGGCCCTGGGTGGATTCGGCAACCTGGAGCCCGCCAAGGATCAGCTGATCTGGACCACCCTGGCAGGCGCACTCTGCTTCTTCGTGATCGGCCTGGCCGACGATCTCTTCGCCCTGCCGCCCCTGCCACGCCTGGCCGGCCAGGTGGCCGTGGCGATGGCCGTATGGAGCCAGGGGGTGCGGATCGGCGCGATTGATCTGCCCTTCGGTCTGTTCGGCCAGCCACCTGCCAGTCTCGTCCTTCCCGATTGGCTCAGCCTGCTGGCCACCCTGATCTGGCTGGTGGGGATCACCAACGCGATCAACTGGATCGATGGCCTCGATGGGCTCGCCGCCGGGGTGGGCGGCATTGCCGCCATCGGCCTGCTGTCGGTGAGCTTCAGCCTTCAGCAGAGCGCCGCCGGATTGCTGGCGGCCGCCCTGGCCGGAGCGTGCTTCGGGTTTCTGCGTCACAACTTCAACCCCGCCCGCATCTTCATGGGCGATGGCGGCTCCTACTTCCTCGGCTTCACCCTGGCGGCGATCAGCATCGTGGGACCCGCCAAAGGACTGACCACCGTCAGCCTGCTGTTTCCGGTGCTGATCCTGTCGCTGCCCCTGGCCGACATGTCGGCGGTGATCATGGGACGGCTGAGCGAGGGCCATTCCCCCTTCTATCCCGACCGGCGCCACCTGCACCACCGGCTGCTGCGGGCCGGCTTCAGCCATCGCCGCACGGTGCTGCTGATCTATGCCTTCACCCAGTGGCTGGCGGCCCTGGCCCAGGTGGCGGCCAACGTGGAGATGCGCTTTCTCTGGCTTGCCCTGGCCACGGCGGTGCTGATCGGAGCCGTGACCGGTTCCCGCCGCCGTCACGGCCGGGAGAGGGAGGCGGCGGCCTGCCTGCTGGCCGGGGAGCGGGGGAGTGCCGCCCCGATCGACCACCCCCAGCCGTGATGGGGGAGAGCAACCACTCAGGCGCCGCCGAGATCCTCTGCATCGGCACCGAACTGCTGCTGGGCAACATCGTCAACGGCAACGCCCGCTGGCTGGCTGAGGAGCTGGCGGCACTCGGCATCCCCCACTATCGCCAGACCGTGGTCGGTGACAACCGCGAGCGGCTGATCGAAGTGGTTCGGGAAGCGGCCGGGCGCTGCCGCCTGCTGATCTGCACCGGTGGCCTGGGCCCCACTCCCGATGACCTCACCACCGAGGCCCTCGCCGCCGCCTTCGGCGCTCCTCTTCAGGAACGGCCGGAGGTCTGGGCCGATATCCAGGCCAAGCTGGCGGGTCGTGGGCGGCCAGTCGCCGCCAGCAACCGCAAGCAGGCCCTGCTGCCGGAAGGGGCCGCGCTGCTTCCCAACCCCACCGGCACGGCACCGGGAGTGATCTGGAGCCCCCGGCCGGGCTTCACAGTGCTCAGCTTCCCGGGTGTGCCGGCCGAGCTGCGGGCGATGTGGAACGGCACGGCGGTGCCCTGGCTGCGCAGCCAGGCGATGGCGGGGTCGGTGTTCGAGAGCCGGTTGCTGCGCTTCTGGGGAATCGGTGAATCGAGCCTGGCCGAGCAGGTGGCCGATCTGCTGGAGCTGGCCAATCCCACCGTGGCCCCCTATGCCGGGGCCGGAGAAGTGAAGCTGCGGCTCACCGCCAGGGCCGCCACGGCGGATGCGGCCAGGGCACTGCTGGGGCCGCTGGAAACGGAACTGCGGGCCCGCACGGGCCGGCTCTGCTTCGGCACCGACTCCGACAGCCTGGCCTCGGTGGTGCTGGAGCGGCTGCGCCAGCGGGGAGAGACGCTGTCAGTGGCGGAATCCTGCACCGGTGGCGGCATCGGGGCCGCCCTGGCGGCGGTGCCCGGCGCATCCGATCGGTTTCTCGGTGGCGTGATCGCCTATGCCAACACCGTGAAAGCAGGCCTGCTCGGGGTTCCTGCCGAGCAGCTCGCCAGCCATGGAGCCGTGAGCGACCCAGTGGCGATCGCCATGGCCGAAGGGGCCCGCACCGCCACCGGCAGCACCTGGGCCATCGCCGTGACCGGCATCGCCGGCCCGGGCGGCGGCAGTGCCGACAAACCGGTCGGGCTGGTCCACATCGCCGTGGTCGGCCCTGGGGGCGGCCGCAGTGAAGCGGTGCGTTTCGGTGCGCAGCGGGGGCGCACCTGGATCCAGACCCTCACGGTGGGTGAGGCCCTGAATCGGCTGCGCCTGGAACTGGGCTGATGGATCACCCGGTTTTAGGGTGTTTGCATCCACGGGAGTCACGGTGAGCGCCGGAACGCTGTACGACAAGGTCTGGGAACAGCACCGGGTGGCAGAGCTCCCCGGTGGTTCCACCCAGCTGTTCATCGGCCTCCACCTGATCCACGAGGTCACCAGCCCCCAGGCCTTCGCAGCCCTGCGCGACCTGGGCCTCGGCGTGCGGCACCCGGAGCGCACGGTTGCCACGGTGGATCACATCGTGCCCACCACCTCCCAGGCCAGGCCCTTTGCCGATTCCCTGGCCGAGCAGATGCTCACCACCCTGGAGCGCAACTGCGGCGAACACGGCATCCCCCTGCACGGCCTCGGCAGCGGCCGCCAGGGAATCGTGCACGTGATCGCCCCGGAGCTGGGTCTCACCCAACCGGGCATGACCGTGGCCTGCGGCGATTCCCACACCTCCACCCATGGTGCCTTCGGCGCGATCGCCTTCGGGATCGGCACCAGCCAGGTGCGCGACGTGCTCGCGTCCCAGAGCCTCTCGATGAACAAGCTCAACGTGCGCCGGATCTGGGTGGATGGCCAGCTCCAGAGCGGTGTCTACGCCAAGGATCTGGTCTTGCACATCATCCGCAGCCTCGGGGTCAAGGGCGGTGTCGGCTTTGCCTATGAATTCGCCGGGCCCGCCATCGATGGCCTCTCGATGGAGGAACGCATGACCCTCTGCAACATGGCGATCGAGGGGGGGGCCCGCTGCGGCTACGTCAACCCGG
Organism: Cyanobium sp. ULC082; assembly: GCF_977927535.1. Classification (NCBI taxonomy): domain Bacteria; kingdom Bacillati; phylum Cyanobacteriota; class Cyanophyceae; order Synechococcales; family Prochlorococcaceae; genus Cyanobium; species Cyanobium sp. ULC082. Next base: position 723,717 of record NZ_OZ376398.1, on the reverse strand, counting down.
ACGCCACCACCTTCGCCTACCTCCAGGGCCGTCCCTTCGCCCCGCCGGCCGGCCTGGCCTGGGAGCGGGCTGTGGCCTGGTGGAGCAGCCTGAGCAGCGGGGCCGATGCCGTGTTCGACGACGAGGTTCGCTTCGATGCCGCCCAGATCGCCCCAACGGTGACCTGGGGCATCACGCCAGGCCAGGGCATCGCCGTGGACGAGGCGGTGCCGACCCCGGATCAGCTCCACGCCGACGAGCGACCGATCGCCGAAGAGGCCTACCGCTACATGGACCTGCAGCCAGGGATGCCGATCGTCGGCCTGCCGGTGGATGTGTGCTTCATCGGCAGCTGCACCAACGGCCGGCTGAGTGATCTGCGCGCCGCTGCCGCCGTGGCCCGGGGGAGGCAGGTGGCGGCGGGAATCCGCGCCTTTGTGGTGCCGGGTTCCGAGCAGGCGGCCCGCGCCGCCGAGGCCGAGGGACTCGACCAGCTGTTCCGGGCCGCCGGTTTCGAGTGGCGCGAACCCGGCTGCTCGATGTGTCTGGCCATGAACCCCGACCGACTGGAGGGTCGAGAGATCAGCGCCAGCTCCAGCAACCGCAACTTCAAGGGGCGCCAGGGTTCGGCCAGTGGCCGCACCCTGCTGATGAGCCCGGCGATGGTCGCGGCCGCTGCGGTCAGCGGCCATGTGGCCGACGTGCGCAAGCTGCTGGAAACTCCCGCCTCCCGCTCTCTTTCGCCGAATCCTGAAGCCGTGCTCTCCGCGGCCTGCCCGCCATGACCTCCCCCAGTTTCCCGTTCGGTCCGGTGCGCTCCGTGGCTGGCACCGCCGTGGCACTCAACGGCGACGACATCGACACCGACCGGATCATTCCGGCCCGCTTCCTCAAATGCGTCACCTTCGAGGGCCTCGGCGAGCAGGTGTTCGCCGATGACCGCAGCGAGCGAGCCGGAGCCCATCCCCTCGATCGGCCTGAGCACCGGGGAGCGCGGATCCTGCTGGTGAATCGCAACTTCGGCTGTGGATCCAGCCGGGAACATGCTCCCCAAGCCCTGATGCGCTGGGGGATCCGGGCCGTGGTGGGGGAGAGCTTCGCCGAGATCTTCTTCGGCAACTGCCTGGCCCTCGGCATCCCCTGCCTGCAGGGTTCCCACGACCAGATCAGGGCCCTGCAGGCCCTGGTCGAAGCCCAGCCAGCCACTGTGTTCCGCCTGGAGGTGGACACCGCCGGCCTGCACAGCGACGGCGGCGCAGCCTGGCCCCTGGAGCTGGGACCCGGGCCAAGCCAGATGCTGCGGAGCGGCCAGTGGGATGCCACCGGTCAGCTCGTGGCCCACGATCAGGAGCTGCGCGATACGGCGGAGCGGCTTCCCTACCTGAACGGATTTGCTTCTGCCTGAGGCTTGCCCTGGGCTGGTGGAAGGTGTGGCTGATGCAAATCAGGCCCGAAATGCCGCTCAGAACAGGCCGCCGCGCGGTTGACCGGGGGTGACCGGCTGATAGGGAACGAACGGCACTCCGGTGCCCTTGAAGCCGAAATCACCCAGGGTCACCCGCACGCCTCCCAATCCTTCGTAGGGGCTGTAATACACGCTGAAGGAATAGGCGCGGCGCTGCCAGCGCAGCTCCACGAACGACCCCGTCACATCGCCGTAGTTCGGGGAGGAACCATCCACGTTCAGGCCGATGCCGCCATTGAAGAGCAGGGGGCCGGCCAGTTGCTGCGTGAGACCGATTCCCACGGTGCCGAGGTCAACGGCCTGGTCAAAGCCGAACGGGCTCTGGCCCTGACGGACGCCGATGCCTCCGGTGATCGTCAGCTGGGTGAAATCAAGGAAAGGTTTGCTGAAATGGCCCAGGGTGAGCGTGGGCCCGCCGGAGAACGAGAGCACGTTCTGGTTGGTGCCATCTCCGAAGTAGGCGAGGTTGGCGGACAGGTTCGTGTTGATGGTGAGGCCGGGCACGATCGGCACAGGCGAATAACGCAGGGCAGCATCACGGGTTGAAGGCAACGCCGTTCCGGTCCAGAGCGGAATGGAGCTGTTGATCGCGCCGTAGGCATTGGCCCGCCAGAGCTGGGCGAAGTTGTCCTGCTCACTGCCGTTCACGAAGGTGTTGCTCTGGTAATTGCCGACCCCGACCCGCCAGAAATAGCTGTTGTACAGCCTGCCCCACGCCGGCAGCACACCCTTCTGCTCCAGGGAGGTGCCATAGGCGGAATAGACATCCTGTTCGCCGAGCGAGCCATTCCAGATCCGGAAGCGGTAGGCGGCGAACAGCCGCGCCACCGTGTCACCGACCAGGGGCAGACGCAGACTGCGCCGCAGATCCGCCCAGCTGCGGGTGCCATTGGCGATGTTGTCGGGATTGAACGTGGAGATGTCGAGATTGAAGTCGGTCTCGAAGCCCAGCAGCGGCATGCTCAGGCGTGCCTCAAGGCCGAACAGATCCGCCAGGGTGGTGTTCTGCTGCACCGTGGAGGAGCCGGCGGAGGTTCCAGGCAGGGGGTAACTGTCGGTGGTGCCCTGGTAGGCCCGCTCCAGCAGGAACTGGGGCTCCAGCTGCAGGATGCCCCTGGCACCGATGCCGATCGGCTTGAGGCGGCGGCCGATGTAGAAGCCGTCACGATCCCTCTGGTCGGAGCCGAGCACCCAGCGGTTCTCCACCTCCTGTTCCTTGCGGATGCGGGTGCGGGTCGTCACCGGAATCGACAACCGATCCTCGAACTTGAGGCGATTGCGATTCGAGCGGATCACGATGTCGCCGTTCTTCTCCTGAACCGCCACGACATCGTCGGCGTCCATCCAGACCTGGGCGGGGGTGAAGGGATCGTTGCTGAAGCTGGCCCGGGTCGCCCTCCAGCCGGAGCGGGTGATCGTGATGCGAGGAGCCTGGAAACGCAGGCGGGTGAGGGTCCCCTGCACCAGACCCTGGTTGTTGAGACCCCGCAGGCGCCGCACCTGGGGTGGGGAAGCCGGGCCGAAGTCATTGTTCTGCTGGGTGTCGGTCAGGTCGGTGCCACCGGGAAGACCGAAGCGGCGTTCGGATCGCAGCCCCTCCCGCGCCTGGACATCGGTGACTCGCTGCTCGACGGTGGCGATCGCCGCCTCCCGGGCCCGCTCCTGCTGGCGCAGCTCAGCGAAGCTGCGGCCTGGGGGTGACGCGGTCGCCGCAGCGGGGGCGGGGAGTTGGGTGGCTGGCGCGAGCGGCGGGACCGGATCAGGGGCCTCTCCGCCCATCGCCGTCTGCTCGAGGGCCTCAGAGAGCGAACGGGGTCGATCGGGAGGCTCGGCGCCGCGGTTGGCGCAGCCCTTGGCGGGAAGCATGGCGGCCTGGGGGGAAGGCTTGCTGGCGGGTGCCGCTCCGAAGCGGTGGCGCAACCCCAGCAGATAGGCATTGCTGCCTTCATTGACGCCGTTGTAGGTGCCGAAGGCACCCGAGCGGTGATGAATGCGCCCCACCAACGACCACTGCGGAGAAACAGCAGCCTCCACTTCGAAGCCCAGGTAATTGAGCAGCTGGGAAGACCGGTCGCGGTAGGTGCTCTCGAAGTTGCTGGGGCTGGTGAGCAGGCTCACGCCCTGCACCACCCCCAGGCTCAGCCAGGGCCGCAGCCAGGCCCGCAGACCGATGCCGGCGGTGAATTCGCCGAAACCCTGGGCGGCGGTGTCGAGCCCTGAGCTGTCGCCCCTCGTGAAACGGCCGCTGAAACCGCTTCCCTTCTGGGCGGAGGCCCAGTGACCGAGGGCGTTGAAATCCAGTTCCACAGCAAATGGGCCCGATCGCCACACCCTTCGCTGCAGGCCTGCCCCGACCAGGGTCTCCTGGCGGAACTGACCGTTGAAGAGGAAGGTATCGCCGAAATTCGCATCAAAAAGCTGTCCCCCCCAGAGGGTGCCGGCCCAGGGATGGGGATGCCAGTCGGGGATCGGTGGCAGGGCCGGTGGGCAGGCGATCGGCTCAGGCGGTGGCAGGGGCAGCGAAGGCGGCAGCTCGGGATTGAGGTCCAGTTCGCTGGTGGAGAGATCCAGGACCCCATAGACGTCCTCCAGCTCGCCGGTGGCCTCGATCAGGCTGAACCGCAGTCGGCTGGCCTGGAAAGCCTGGGCACCCCGGGCAAAGCGCACACTGCCACTGGCATAAACCGTGCGGTTGGTGGTGTCGTATTCGAGCCGCTCGGCCAGCAAACGCCCGCCGGCCACGGCTGCCTGCACATTGCCGGTGGCGACGTAGCGCTGGATCAGCTGATCGAATCCCTGCTGATCAGCGCTGATCTCGAGGAATTGGGGCGGGGCGGGATCCGGGCTGGGGGTGGGAGTTGAAGCTGGCGCAGGCGCTGGCGGGGGAGGAAGGGGTTGCGGTGGAGATGGCTGGGGTGCAGCCGGCTGGAGTTGGGATGGCTGGGGTTCAGACGGCTGCGGCGATGGTGCCTCGGCTTCCAGCTCGATCGAGGCTGGATCGTCAGCCAGGGGAAGGGCCTGAACAGGTCCCCAGCACCCCAGCAGGCTGGCTGTGCCGATCAACCCGATCGTCCAGGGGATGGGGTTCGCCGGGGGCACCGCAGATCCTGAGCAGCCGCCGATCCTGCCACGTCAGATCGACTGACCCGATCAACGGCATGGATTTGCGAGCCTGGGGTTCAGTCTTCGAGATCCTTGCGGCTGGGTGTGCGGGTGGGATCGCTGGCCAGAAAGCCGAATACGAAGATACCGATGAAGAAGAAGACGACCGAGTAAACCGAGATCTTGAGAGCGAGCATGGTCCGTCCGGCGGGTGACAGGGAGTGACAGGCGCCAGGTGGGCCCTGAGTGACCCTGCGGCAGCGGCATCATCCTATGGGTCCCCCGTGGCCTCCACCCATGCCGCAAGGCCACCAGAGCGTGCATCCCCCCTCGATTGAAACGTTTCGATCACGTTCGAGGCTGGATCTGCTGCCGCTGTGGCGGCGGCGCGACGCCGACGTGGCCGGTGATCGGGCCCTCGCCGACCCCTGGGGCCGCCTTCATCGACCCGACTGGCATCGCCGGGGACTGCTGATCTGGCCCCGGGGAGGGGTTGAGCTGACGCTGGTGCTTGCGCTGGCCTGCCCACCGGCCTGGCGGCAGGGGGGCCTCTGCCGGGCGCGGCTGGCCTTGCGCTGGTGGGCCATCGAGGCGGTGCTGCGGGTGAACGGGAAGCCGGTGCATCAGGGAGATCTCTACGATTCATCTTGCCGCTGGCCACTGCCGGAAAGCTGGTGGCAGGGCGAGCCGCTGGAGCTGGAGCTGGAGTTGCGCAGCCCCCTCCATGACGACGGCGCCCTGATCCTGAGCCGCATCGAGCTGGAGCCGCTGGGAGCAGCCGACCCCGATGGCCTGCTCACCGCCACGGCCCTGGAGCTGGAGCAGCTGCGCCAGAGCGCCCCGGTTGGCCCTCCGCAACCGATGGCGCCCGACGCCGGCTTCCATGTGCTCAGCCACGCCCATCTGGATCTGGCCTGGCTGTGGCCGGTGGCCGACAGCTGGCTGGCTGCCGAGCGCACCTTCCGCTCGGCCCTGGCGCTGATGCAGCGCCATCCCCAGCTCCACTTCGGCCATTCCACGCCGGCGCTCTACGCCTGGCTGCAGCGGCACCGGCCCGCCCTGTTCGGCGAGATCCGGGCGATGATGCGCAGCGGCCGCTGGGAGCCCCTCAACGGGCCGTGGGTCGAAAGCGACTGCGTGCTGATCAGCACCGCGTCCCTGCTGCGCCAGTTCCAGGAGGGACAGGATTACAGCCGTCGCACCTTTCCGGAGTGGAGCCACGCCCTCGCCTGGCTGCCCGACAGCTTCGGCTTCGCGGCCGGACTGCCGAGCCTGGCCGCGGCCACTGGTGTGCGCTGGTTCTGCACCCACAAGCTGGCCTGGAATGCCACCAACCCCTTCCCGCACCGGCTGTTCCGCTGGCGCGGCCGCTGTGGCGCCGAGGTGCTGACCCTGATGACTGGCCCGATCGGCAGTGACGGCGATCCGGTGGCCATGGAGCGGCATCGGCTGGAGTGGGAGCTGGCCACCGGACTGGCCACGGTTCTGTGGTTGCCCGGGGTGGGGGACCACGGTGGCGGTCCCACCGCCGAAATGCTGGCGCAGCTGGAGCTCTGGCAGGACCAGCCGACAACGGCGCCCCAGCAGCACGGCAGCCTGCGGGCCCACCTGGCCCAGCTGGAGGAGCATCGCGACCAGCTGCCGGTCTGGCGCGACGAGCTCTACCTGGAATTGCACCGCGGCTGCGCCACCAGCCGGCCGGATCAGAAACGCCACAACCGCAGCCTCGAGCGGCTGCTGCGGGAGGCGGACCTGGCAACGGGGCTGCTCTGGGCGGATTCCGAGCCCAGTCCCGAGCCCAGCTCCGACCCAACAGGCAACCAGGGCGGCAACCAGGACGGCCGCGTCGACTGGCGGCCGTTGCTGTTTCAGCAGTTCCACGACATCCTGCCGGGCACCTCGATCGCCGATGTGTTCGAGCAGGCCGAGCCGGAATGGCGCCGCGCCAGGCGCCAGGCACGGCGCCAGCGCGACCGCGCCCTGCAGGCCTGGTTGCCGGGCGGCAGCGGGACGGGATCAGAAGAGCAAAGCAACAACTGGTGGCTGATCGGGCTCCAGCCGCTGCCGGCGGCCCCCCTCACCGTGCGCCTGCCAGCCGGTCCGTGGTGGCAGGGGCCCCAGCGACTGCCCGAGCAGCAGGCACCGGGGGGAGGGCGGTGGGTCCAGCTGGCCGGCAGCCCGGGAGCGGCGGCGCTGGCCCTCCGCCGTCGCCGCAGCCCGGTCAACCCCCTGCCCCCCCTGGCGATCGATGGACCGGTCCAGCTGAAGCGGCGCGATGCGGAGAACGGCGCGGGGTGGCTGCTCGGCAATGGCCGGATCCTGGCCCAGCTGGGGCCGGCCGGACTCGAGCAGCTCCAGGGCGCCGATGGCCTGCCGCAGCTTTCCGCCCCCCTGACCTGGTGCCGCTGGGGCGATCGCGGCGAGTTCTGGGATGCCTGGGACCTGGCCGGCGACCACCGCGATCACCCGCTGCCGCTGAGCTGGGAACCAGGCCCCGAGCTGGCCGAACAGGGGCCGCTCTGCTCTCGTCTGGTCTGGCGGGGGCAGGCCGGGGCCAGCCGGCTGCGACTGGACATCCAGCTGCGCGCCGGCAGCCCCTGGCTGGAGCTGACCCTGAGCGTGGACTGGCGCCAGCGCCATGAACTGCTGCGGCTGGAGTTGCCGCTCGGCCAAAGAGCCCGGCGCTGGGCGGCGGACACCGCCGGGGGCGTGCTGGAGCGGCCTGCTGAGGTTTGCACCGCGCGGGAGGCGAGCCGCTGGGAAGTGCCGGCGATCAGCTGGGTGGCCAGCCAGGCTGCCTCCAGTGGCCTGGCGGTGCTGCTCGACGGTCCCCAGGGCGTGTCGGCCGGGCCGGATCGGCTGGGGGTGTCCCTGCTGCGCGGACCGTGCTGGCCTGATCCAGGCGCGGATGGCGGCCTGCAACGCCTGCGGCTCGCCCTTCTCCCCTGCGCCGGGGGTTGGCGGCAGGCGGCGGTTGCCGCCGAGGCCGTGCGGTTCCGCGAGCCCCTCTGGCGGCGGCCGGGCGGCGGCGGCCAGGGATCCTGGTTGCCGATTCTGGACCTGGGCCACTCTGATCTTCGACTGATCGGCCTGCGACCTGATCCGGAAGCGGGGGTGCTGCAGCTCACGGTGCAGAACCTTTCGCCCTGCCGCCGACAGCTGAGGCTCAGCCAGCCCTGGCAGCTGCTGGAGCGCCTGGCGACGGCGACGGATCAGGGCCCTGATGGCGAGCTGGGCCGCCTCGGGCCCTGGCAGCTGGCCAGCTGGCGGATCCGGCGTCAATCGGCCCGGCGTGACTCGGCCCGGCCTCAGTCGTCGTGATCGTCGAATGGATCGGTGAGCCCCTTCGATGGCGGCCCGGTGCAGCATCGAGACCTTTACAGTAGTGATTCCGATCCCCGTGCCAGAGAGGTTCAGCCGCCATGGCCCAACGCACCCGCCTGGGAGACCTGCTTCGTCCCCTGAATTCCGAGTACGGCAAGGTCGTGCCCGGCTGGGGAACGACACCCGTGATGGGAGTGATCATGCTGCTGTTCCTTGTGTTCCTGCTGGTGATCCTGCAGCTGTACAACAAGTCGTTGCTGCTTGATGGCATCACTGTGAACTGGAACGGCCTCGGCTGATTCACCGTCAAGCTGATTCACCGCCAACCTGGCGATCGCACTGCCCATGAACGTCTTCGGGATCGGTCTGCCGGAAATGGCGGTGATTGCCGCCATCGCCCTGCTTGTGTTCGGCCCGAAGCGGTTGCCGGAGCTGGGCCGCACCCTGGGCCGCACCCTGAAGGGCTTTCAGTCCGCTTCCCGGGAGTTTGAGCAGGAGTTTCGCCAGGCCATCGATACCGAAACGGTCAGGGTCACCACGACGGAGCGGGAGCTGGTGGAGCGAGAGCAGCCCGTGATCAACGACCTGCCGGTCCAGAACGACCTGCCGATCCAGGCGGCCACTGGCGCCCCGGTTCTGGCCGTTGAAGCGGCTTCCGAAGCCACACCAGAGGCACCGGCTCCGCCGGTGTCGAGCGAACCGGAGCAGGCCGCAGATCCGATCGCTTCCACCCCGCCCGGCTGATCGCAGCCGTCCTGGCCGAGGATTCGCTGGTCCCGCTCCGTCGACCCGTCATGACCACCACGCCGCCCCGGGATGGGGATCTCCAGGTGCTGGTCGGGCTTGGCAATCCCGGCAGCGCGTACACCAGCACCCGCCACAACGTGGGCTTCATGGCCCTGGAGCGACTGGCCCGCCGTGAGGGGGTGACCTTTCGCCAGAACGGCAAGCTCAGGGGCCAGCTCGCCGACCTGCGGCAGGGCGAGCGCCGTCTGCGGTTGCTGATGCCCAGCACCTTCATGAACGAAAGCGGTGGCTCGATTCGTGCCACGCTCGACTGGTTCGGCCTGGGACCTGACCAGGTGCTCGTGCTCGTCGACGACATGGATCTACCCCTGGGCCGGCTGCGGTTGCGCCGCGAGGGCAGTGCCGGCGGCCATAACGGCCTGCGCAGCACGATCGAGCAACTCGGCACCCAACGGTTCGCCCGGCTGCGGATCGGCATCGGCGCTCCGGCCACGGAGCCCGGCCTGCGCAAGGAACGCACCGTGTCCCATGTGCTCGGCCGCTTCAGCCCTGCCGAGCAGTCGGTGCTTGATGCCGTGCTCGACGAGGTGCTCGACGGGGTGGCCCTGATCCAGGCGCTTGGCTACGAGCGTGCCGGCAACCGGATCAACGCTTTTCAGGCCGCCCCTGCCTGAACGGCACCCTGCCCAGCCTGCCCCGTACGTTGTCGCCGTGAGTCGCCTGCCCGCCACCACCGCCCAGCTGCGGGTCCTGCAACAGAGCTTCAGCCAGAAGCTGCTCGAAGGCGAGGTGGTCGCCGGCGGATTTCAGTGGACTTTCCGCTGGGCCTTCGATCGCGGCGAGCTGAGCGTGGAGCCCTCGCTCGGCCGCGCCCTGATCCAGGACGCGCTGCTGCGCTTTCTGCTCAAGGCCGACTACCAGCTGGAACCCGGCAGCGACTATGCCTTCACCGTGCGGGCCAAGTTTTAGGGGGATGGGGCGACGCCTGGGCCAGGGGAGGGGCGATCGAGGCAACAGTCGAGGCGATAGCCGAGTGTTCGCTCCAGCAACACCTGGGCGACGACATCATCCCAGGGTCGCGGTGGCTGCCGGAGCCCGAGGGGAAGCAGGCGTTGCCAGCCCCGGGCGGGATGGAGCTGCCAGTAGCGCGGCCGGGCGGCCAGGGTGCTGCCCCGCTCATCGACCAACAGCACCGGGCAGAGCGGTTGCAGCCGCTGCAGCCAGGCCTGGCTGCCCGTGCCGTTGCCGAGCACAAGAGCAGACACCTGGCGGCAGCGAATCCAGCTGCTCAGCTGCTGCAGCGTTTCATCCGGACTGAGCACCAGGGCCGCTTCGATCCGGTGGCGGCTGGCATCGGTGCGCACGAGACCGCACTTGCTGCGGCCGGGATCAAGGCCGGCCAGGGGCCCCTGGGCTGGCAGCTCGCTCATGGCCGCCGAGGTTGCACGGAAGCAGCTGTTCCAGCGGCGGTGCCCCCGACCCGACGGAGTTCGAGGAAGATCGGATCAGGGGTGTCTGAATTCCGCACCGCCACGGCTTCGAGCCTGACGCTCTGCCCGCCGGGGCGCTCGCTGAGCTCGCGGCCCAGCCGGTTGAACAGATTCACATCGAACTGAACCCCATCGGCCACCGACCCCTGCCGCTGGGCCCTGGCGAAGGAGGCGGTGAGCAGGAGGTTGAGGCGATTGCGCACCTGAATGGCGGAGAGCTCGTCGCCCTCCAGGGACGTGGTGGCCATCACATCCCCCTGACGGATCACCGTGCGGTTCTGCCGCAGGTCGGGGAAGCCCAGCACCTGGCGCTCCCCCCGCAGCACATTGGCGGCCGAGAGGATGCTCACGACCCAGGAGCCGCCTTTGCCGAGCAACCCCTCCAGCTTGACGATGTCGGCGCGGGGGACCAGCAGGATCTGGCTGTCGGCGGGCTGGCCGGGCAGCACCCGCTCAAAAGCCTTGAGGTTGGCCTGGCGCAGCAGGGCCTCGATCACCGGCCTGGCTTCGGCCGGTCGTTTCAGCGCCACCTTGGCGGTGGCGAGGGCCTGGCCGCTGGTGATCACCACATCCCCCTGGCGCAGGGCGATCAGCTTGGTTTCCAGCCCCTTGAGCTCGGCTTCGCCAGCCTTGATCTGCTGCCTGACCCGGGCCAGCTCCGCTTCGGTGCTGCGGATGTCGCGATCGCGGCCCCTGATCTCCGCCGTGAGCCGATCCCGCTGGCTGAGCAGGGCCTGACGCTGGGCCTGAAGCGGTTGCAGCTCCCGCCGCAGCTGCGTGGCCTGCACCTCCACCGAGGCCAGCTGCTGCCGGGCCTGGGCGCGACCCTGCTCGGCCCGCACGACGCCCTGCTGCGCCTGGCGCTGGGCCGTGGCGCTGCGCAGGCGAGCGCTTTCGCTGGCCCCGAGCGCTGCGGTGCTGCGATCCAGGGCCGTGCGCCCTTCCCGCAGCTTCAGCTGCAAGGCATCGAGCTCGAACAGGCCCACCCGGAGGCGTTCACTGACCGCGAGCATCAATCCCAGCGAAATGGCGCTGATCAGGCTGCCGGTGAGCACGGTGATCAGCACGGCCGTGTTGCGCGGCCTGAGGTTGAACAGGCTGAGCCGGGCCTTGCCGATGCGGCTGCCCAGCCGATCCCCCAGGGTGGCGAGCACACCACCCAGCACCAGAAGGGCAAGGATCAGCAGCCAGCCGGACACGGCCCAGTGCAGGGGAATCCAGTATCGACGGCGGACCTCCGCCCAGCCAGGGGGAGATCAGCTGAAGCGCTTGGCCAGGGCCACCGGATCGAACACGGTGATCTTCTTGCGGTCCACCTGGACCAGCCCGGCCTGGCGCAGGTCACCGAGCAGCCTGGTGATGGTGACCCGGGTCGAGCCGATCGCTTCAGCGATCGACTGGTGGGAGAGCCGCAGGTCGATGGTGATGCCATCGGTGCCCGGTACGCCGAAATCACGGCAGAGCACCAGCAGAAAGCTCACCAGCCGCGAGGACATGTCGCGATGGGTGAGGGTTTCGATCATGGTTTCGGTCTGGAGGATGCGGGAGGAGAGCCCCTGCAACAGGAGCAGACCGACGCTGGCGTCCTGCTCGATCGCCCGCCGCACCGAGGTGGCCGGTGCCGCCACCATCTCGACACGGGTGAAGGCCACCGCGTGGTAGAAGCGATCGGAGCGCTGGCCGGTGAGCAGGGAGAGCACACCGAACAGGCTGTTCTCCCGCAGCAGGGCCACGGTGATCTCCTCGCCCGATTCATACACCCTGGAAAGCCGGACGGCACCACGGCGGAGCAGGTAGACACGCTCGGCCGGATCACCCGGGAAGAAGATCGTTTTTCCCCGCTCCACCGTTTCGAGCGTGCTGCCGTTGAGGCCACGCATCACCTCAAGCAGGGTGGCCGGCCCATTGGCGGGGGGGCAGTCCGCCGGAGCTGGGGGAGGGGTGGTGCTGGTGCGGCTGAATCCGCGCATAGCGCCGACCATGACGGCGGAACAAGTGGCTGGAAGCTACGGAGCGCCCCGGGTGCTCCCTGTATCCGATGACACTAACCACCCGCTTCCGGCCTGTCAGGGCCTGGCTGGGCGCAGCGGCGAGGCGGCGGGCATGAGCTGGACACCCGCTGGCTGGTACATCTGTTTGCACTAGGGGTGGTGGCAAGCAGCTTGTTTCGGCGGACGGCGCCGCTACATTCAGCATCGCGGTTCTGAAGGGTGTTGATGACGGCCAGCCTGATCAAGCCTTGCGTCGAGGTGCGCCCGCTCCGCTCCGTTCCTGGCCTGGCCCAGACGGAGGGCCTGTTGCAGGTGCACACGGCCCCGTTCCGCGGCAGCTTCGACGGGGTGTTCAGCCAGGCCCTGCGGACCGCGGGGCTCGGCAGCCGGGTGCTGATCAGCCAGTTCCTCAAGGGCGGTGTCGACCAGGGGCCGGAGCACAGCCTCTGGCTCTGCGGCCGGCTGCAGTGGATGCGTCCGGCGGTGCCCGCCTGCCTGACCGAACCAGCCGACGGCGAGGCGGAACGGGCTGCGGTCGAGCAGGTCTGGGCCTTCAGCCGCCGGCAGTTGCTCACCGGCGAACTCAGCCTGCTGGTGCTCGATGAGCTGGGCCTGGCGATCGGCCTCGGCTACCTGGAAGCGGCGGAGGTGGAGGCCAGCCTGCGCCAACGCCCGCCCAACCTCGATGTGATCCTCACGGGCCCCTCGATTCCCGAGGGGCTGCTGGCGATGGCGGATCAGGTCACCCAGCTCCGCCGCAACTGCTGAACCATGCTCAAGTGCGACCGCTGGATCAACGAACAGGCCGCGAGCGGCATGCTCGAACCGTTCCAGGCCACGCTGGTGCGCCACCTCGATGCCGAGAACCGCACGGCGCCGGTGCTGAGCTATGGCTGCTCCTCCTACGGCTACGACCTACGGCTCTCGCCGAAGGAATTCCTGATCTTCCGGCATGTGCCGGGCACGGTGATGAACCCGAAGCGGTTCAACCCGGCGAACCTGGAGCCGGCACCGCTGCACCACGACGACGACGGTGACTACTTCATCCTGCCCGCCCATTCCTACGGGCTGGGGGTGGCGCTGGAGCTGCTGCGGGTGCCGGCCAACATCACCGTGATCTGCCTGGGCAAGAGCACCTATGCCCGCCTCGGCATCATCGTGAACACCACCCCGGCTGAAGCCAGCTGGGAGGGCCATCTCACGCTGGAGTTCAGCAACTCCTCCGGCGCTGATTGCCGCATCTACGCCAGCGAAGGCATCTGCCAGCTGCTGTTCTTCGAAGGCGAACCCTGCCAGACCACCTACAGCGACCGTGCCGGCAAATATCAGCACCAGCCGGAGCGGGTGACGTTGGCGAAGGTTTGATCTGGATGGAGGGAAGTGGAGAGTTGTGGAGCAGGCTGAAGGGGCTTGAGTCTTCGTTCTGTTGATGGGCACAGAAGCTGAGAGGGTTGGCCGAATTCAATGGCTTCAAACGTGTGGCTCAAGAGGCCTTTCCTTTAGAAGAGGCCAGCATGCTTTGTATCATGCTGAACAGTGGTTATCTGACCCGCGATCCACAGTGGCTCATCTCAGCAGACTGACCAAAACCCCTCCAGCACATGGCTGGCGCGATGCTTGTAAAGGCCTTGTTCCTGTGGTTTGCAGAAGGAGAATGTCTATGGGGTGTAGTTTGCGGAACTGTCCAAGAACAAGTTGGGCGGACGAAAATCGCTGAAATCTAGTTGATGTAAATAATCAAAGCTCAAGAGTCAAAGATGACCACATGAGTATAACCTGACCCATAATTATCGAAACGCTTTGCTTAGAAAGAGTTGATAGAAATTCATTGTCGAGTCAGCCTAAAGCCTGCTCAAAGACCCTGATTGCACCAGCATTCCAGCGCCTAATGCGTACATGCAAATCCACATCTGACCTGTCCAGAAAGTCTATGATGCGTAGTCGATCAAATAGCAAACCGGCATAAACTGCGAGCCCATTCCAACGGCTAGGATTTGGCGCTTCTGATATACAGAAAGCTCTGAGCGGATCGAAAATAAACTTTCTAGCTGAAGTCCAACGCTGAATAAAGGTGCTTGGTTGCAATTGAGTCGTTAAATCTCTCCAGTTTGTTCCTGTTTTACATTGGCAGAAAACTACCAGTTGATCTCCTCTGCTGTCTGTAAATGGAATCCAGGCGACAGCATCTAACTTGTCATCGTTCGCATGTGTAGGGGCTGGGTCAATGCTTTCATATCTCACGCCTTCACCTAGCTCATCACAAAGCCTATTGACTTTATCTGAAAACCCTCCAGCAACCGCAGTACCGAAGACAAACGACCTTGCTCTGTCATACCCTAGATAGCAACGTATGACTAATGCGGCAAGCTCTTCAAGGAGGCATGTCCCATCAAGGCCATCTTGGAATTTATCCCGTGTCATATTCAACCTTGTACTGAGCAGTAAATACCGATATACATCTGCGCGAACTGTTTCGTCTGCTGAGTTGTGACGAAGAACTGTGCCGTTCATTTCAAGCCGAAAAGGGTAACCGGTATCGCAAGAACTGCTCCGCCTATTTATCTCATCAAAGACGTCATCTAATAAGGCAGCATTCAAGTCGTCCTCGTCGTCGATTCCTTCATTGGGGTCATTTTCACTTACCCTACCAAGGTAGGCTAAGATTTCACGAATGGAAACCGAACCATTATGCTGAGCTAGCAATTCAGCAAAGTCTGCCAATTCATGAACTTCAGCATTTGGAGTTGGCAAAGAAGGGAGTTTAAACATTTCACTCCGCGATGCGGGAGCGCTGCTGAGATGGATTCGCCTTGCGTTCCATTTCTATATAAAGGTCCTCAGCAAGATTAGCGATTGTTCCTGCAATTTTTAATAGCTCCTGAGAGTTATCGTATCCGCCTGACAGTGATGCTCTAGCTGTAGTTAACTCTCGTTTTGAGGCCAGTAGTGCTTCTTCAAATACTGAGTCTGCTGGTCTAGATATTTCATAGGCTTCACTAAGATCCTCTCCGGCTCTGAGGGCCGCAATCGCTTCACGGCTGGCAACTACGGCATTTAACAACCGTAGGTCCGGATTTTGCGACTGTACAACTGGCTTTCGGCTCTCCGCCTTATTGCCGTACATCCAAACAAGTAACTCCCCTAGCTCCTTTAGCCGGTCTTGTGGTACAGGGCTAGAAGTCTCTCGTTCTTTAGGCTCTACGTTAATAAAGTCGCGGATTCCCTCATAGTCTAAGCCAGTGTAAAGATGAGAAAATGCAAGCCTGCTATTAAACACTCTATCTTGACGATAGACATCTTCGCGTTCTGCTTGCTCAAGCACCATTAGCCCCCTGTATAGCCTCTGCACTGTATTGTGTCTATCTCCAATTTGATTCGCAATATCAGAAAGGGAAATACCGAATAAGCTGTGCACTGATGCGATGTATTTGGCCTTTGCGTAACTGCTCCACTTTGCTGGCCCATTAACATGTTTAAAGCCTAGAAAACGCCAAGCATCTTCACGCGAGGAAAAGATTACGGGTAAAGCTTGGAGTGAAACTCGTTCTTCTGGGGTAATTTCAGGTATAGGCCACCCGCCCTCCGTACCTGAAGTGCCTGCCAAAAGAACTTTGACTGCAGCGAGTCGACGATTCCCTTCAATTACGACTTTTTGATTACTCTCCTCGGCAACAATAAGAGCTTCTTGCGGAAAGAAGCCACTGGCAGAGATTGACTGGACAAGTTCGCGAACATCCATCGCGTCCCAGAGAATCTTCAGAATCTCCGATTCAGGAGTAGATTGAGCTATCCCATATTCAGCCAAGCGAGGATTATTATGGTCAAAGTGGAGCTCCTCAGTGTCAATTTGAGTAATAGCAACCGGCCTGGTCATGCTACCTTCCTCTTGTTAATCTCTTTAAAGTCAAATCGCCTGGCTCCAATTCGTAGCGTTCGTGGGAGTCGTATGCGATGTGGTGCTATTACCAGTTCGTTCGCTGAGCGCTTATCCTGCAAGGAGTAATGAATAGGCAAAATAGCAATTTGTTCCGAAGCGTACAAACCTGTTACCACCTCGGAATTGTCATAAGACATGACCCATGGAACAAGTCTTTGACGACACATATGGCGAGCTATTGCTGTGTGCTCATCTTTCGAGTAGGCTTTTAGATAAAGTCTTTTCCCATTAATGACGTAAGGCGGATCCAGGTAGACAAAAGCTCTCTGTCTACTCCTTCCCCTTGGGAGTGTGCTTTTTAGGAAATCGATCGCATCTGAGTTGCTTACAAAGATGCGCTCTCGAAGCCGAGAGATTCGAATAACGCGCTCAGCGAGAACAGATCTAGTGAAACGTACGTCAAGGCGCCACTCGCCCTGTTGCTCGTATCCGCCGATTGGGCCAGCATTTATGACACCAGAACGGTTGCAGCGATTCATGTAGAACGAGGCAAATCCAATCTCTCGAAGCGGTTTATTCCTGGGAGAATCACATGTCTCCCTGCATTCGCGCCATTCGGCCAGATCAAGTTGTGCAGTAAGTATCTTATCCGCGAACCACTGCGGCTCGTTCAATACTGTCTTCCAGAAGGCATAAATACGAAAGTCTGCGTCGTTAATTGATATTGTATTTACTACATTATCGCTAAGCAAGCCCAAGGCAGCACCAGCACCACCTGCGTAGGGCTCAAAATAGTCGACGCCACGAAGGTCATTTAAGTCCAGAACGTCTGTTAGAAAAGGGGTCAAGCCGGCTTTGCCACCAGGGTAGCGGAGGGGACTAAGAAGCTTCATTCCTATTCGCCTGTGCGATGCGATGAACGATCCGCACTGTTAATGGAGATTTCGTGGGTAATAGATTTGTCGAATATGCCCTTCTCCACTAATCTACGAACAGCCTCTGGTCGTGTTGGTAGGTCAGGCTGCCCTCTTCGCCATTGATCAATTGCTTCAAGCAAGTCAGTCTGGAAACGGGTTCCGACTAGCTTGCCGGTGCTTGAAGCGCGTTGCTTTTTTGGTAAGGCCACTTGCATAAAAGGAAAGCCTCTTGGCTTGCGCTCATGTTAACATGATAACACCACGGATCAAGCTAATCTGGCAATCCATAGCATCGATGGCTGAGGCCACCCAGTTTGTAGCCGAAGAGTAGTGCTCATGTTAATGCTTGATGACATCGGATTTCGGTAGTGCAGTAGCCAAAGATTTGAAGTTAACAGTCTGCCTGAATGCTGCTCAGCTACTGGTAGCTCCAATACACGCACATCAGATACAGCCAGCGCTGCGTAGTTTCAACGTTGAGGTGCAATGGTGGTCAAGACACATAGTACAACTCTGACGGTGTTTTGAATCCATGTCGCTTTCGCGGCCGAGTATTGAGATCCTCTGCGATCTCATCGCATCTTTCCTGAGTCAACAGTTTCATGCATGCTCCTTTCGGAACGTACTGCCTGATCAAACCGTTTAGGCTCTCATTCGATCCTTGCTCCCAAGAATGATACGGTGTTGCAAAGTAGCAATTGACTGAAAACCTCGACTCAAGTTGCTTGTAGTCATGGAATTCCGTGCCGTTGTCAAAAGTGATCGTATTAAACATCCTTCTGTGTTCGGCTATCGCGTTAATGGCAGCTGCATTGACCTCGAGCGTTGTGCGAGCTTTTAGTTTTTTGATGATCGCGAAACCGGATCGCCTCTCAACCAGAGTCAAGATGCTGAAGCGCTTGTCGACACCCATGACAGTGTCTCCCTCCCAGTGCCCTGGTTCCTGACGCAGCTCGACCTCGGCAGGACGCTCAGAGATGTGGCGCTTGCCCCTCAGCACTCCCCTGGAATCTTTGCTGTTGTACCGCCTCCTGCGCTTCTTTGGCATGATCCGCATGAACCGATAGAGATTTCCACCAGCCTTCTTGTCTTTCAGAATGTACCGATAGATCGTCTCCTGGCTGATGATGCAGATACCCTGCTCGTTAAGCGTGAAGCTGACCTGCTCGGGGCTCCACTTGCGTTTCAGCAGGATCTCGACGTGATGCCACTGGTTGGCGCTGAACCATGACCCCCGACGCCTGCTCGATCTGCGTGCCGTCGCATAGCTATGCGCCTTCTGAGCCCTGTACCACCCATCGTGATGAGTAACATTGCGCCTTAGTTCGCGACTGATTGTGCTTGGCGAGCGTGATAACGTCTTGGCAATTTCAGCCTGGGAGTAATGAAGACGTCTCATAGCTGTAATCTGATGTCGCTCATCCGCTGTCAGATGTTGATACCTATTCATCAGTCCATCCCTTTGCTGAAGAGGAGTCTGATGCTTTCAGGCCTTCAAGAGGAGTGTTTGATGGGCTGCCTGTTGCACTTTCTTTGTGAATCCGCGCTGCCCAACATCAAGATGCAGCGGACGGGAGCAGACTCAATCGAGCATCTTCCGATTGACGTGCCCGCCGCTGATCTTGAGCGTTCGATAGGCCAAACTCATAAGATAAGCTGATGGCATGGGCTTCGCCACAATTCTCGCGCAGGGCTGTTGATCGTGCTGGCAGGGCACTGGTCGATTCCTCAAGTCCACAGGATGCAATCGAAGAGTGCTTGCTCGTCATTAATAATTGGAGGTCATCTCATAGCTTCCCCCTTAACACGTTTCAAGTCGGACTCAGGAGATATGCCAAGCAGCTTGACGGGAACGCACTTGTAGCCCAACGCATTAAGAGACTGTCTTCAATTGACGCGAAACTGCGACGGTTTCTTGGTCTCAATCTTTCCCAGATGCAGGATATTGGTGGATGCCGTGCAGTTTTAAAAAATGCTAGCGCTGTAACCAATATGCTTCGTTTGTATCGAGAGAGCGATCTCAAGGGAACCTCGAAATATTGCCACTTTTGAGGCAATATTGAGACGCTGCAAGGAAATCCTCTGCACGTGCAGATGCTCCTGACGACTGGCATCAATTACTTTAAGTCGAGTCGTTTATCTCCCTGTCGAATGATCAGGAGGCCGGCGTTGCCTTTGAGTTGCTATGCAGGTATCGAAGAAAGTTGTAAGTCAGATTACGCAGTCCCCACCAAGCTCTCGTTCTGGCCAATCCAATCCGCCTCGTCAGCTTGCCGCGCATCCAAGTTGTGATTGCACCAAAGACGTGCTCAACCCTTGCCCGCACACTAGATCGTGCCTTGTTGCGCTCCTGGGCTTCTTCGCTCAATGGATGGCAGCGTGAGCCCTTTTCATGAATTCTGCTCTCAAAACCAGCCATATCCAGCAGATCCTCATACCGCACGCCGGCGTAGCCAGAATCAGCCCAGACGAAGTCATCCCTGTTCTCAGGGTCTAGCACCTGTGTAAGCATCTGGCTGTCGTGAATGTTGGCTGGGGTAATGGAAAATCTTCGAATGAAGCCGTGAGTGGCATCAATGCATATGCTGTTCTTGTATCCGTAATGGCTGATGCCATTCTTCTTGACCCAGCGGGCGTCAGTGTCCTTTTGGCGCAGTCGGTTTGGCTTGTTCAGCCACTTCTCTGGGATGGCTCCATCCTTAATGGTCTTGTTCTCCTCCCTTGAGTTTCGCTGTTTGGGAACAGGGACCAGTGTCGCATCGATGATCTGCCCTCCACGGGCCTCCAGTCCCTCGGACCGCAGGTGCTCCTCGAACCGGTCAAAGAGCTCATCGATAACGCCCGCCTTGCGGAGACGCTCGCGGAAGAAGGCAATCGTGGTGGCATCAGGAATGGTGTTCATCACTCCCAGTCCGACAAATTCCTCGAATGAGCGTCTGTCATTGACCTGGAATTCCAGCTCTTCATCGCTGAGGTTGAACAGCTGCTGAAGCACCAGCATCTTGAAGAGGATGAGCGGATCAATCCGTTTCCTGCCAGCATTGCTCTTCCGTTCATGGCTGTAACCCTGCTCCAGCAGGGGCCTGAAGGCTTCCCAAGGAATCGTCTCGGATAGGGTCGCTAACGTAGGCTTCTTCTGCTGAAGCCTGTGGATGCGCTTCTCCTCATCCCAGAATCCACGCTGTCCCATTCAGCTGTATTGAACTGAACCAATTCTATTGCTTATTTCAAAGTCTGTCAGGGAGCGACGTAGATTTTTCGAGGTGCCCTCAAGCACAAGCTTCTAAGAGTTGACAACTATCAGGCTGAGCCAAAGCCTTCTGGCTATCGTGGTATTCACCTGATCTACCGATATCGGAGCAACAAGAGTGAAACCTATAACGGTTTACTTCTGGAGGTCCAGATTCGCTCTCCACTACAGCATGCTTGGGCTACTGCCGTAGAAACTGTTGGAACTTTTCTAAAGCAATCTCTTAAGGGCACCTCGAAAAATCTACGTCGCTCCCTGACAGACTTTGAAATAAGCAATAGAATTGGTTCAGTTCAATACAGCTGAATGGGACAGCGTGGATTCTGGGATGAGGAGAAGCGCATCCACAGGCTTCAGCAGAAGAAGCCTACGTTAGCGACCCTATCCGAGACGATTCCTTGGGAAGCCTTCAGGCCCCTGCTGGAGCAGGGTTACAGCCATGAACGGAAGAGCAATGCTGGCAGGAAACGGATTGATCCGCTCATCCTCTTCAAGATGCTGGTGCTTCAGCAGCTGTTCAACCTCAGCGATGAAGAGCTGGAATTCCAGGTCAATGACAGACGCTCATTCGAGGAATTTGTCGGACTGGGAGTGATGAACACCATTCCTGATGCCACCACGATTGCCTTCTTCCGCGAGCGTCTCCGCAAGGCGGGCGTTATCGATGAGCTCTTTGACCGGTTCGAGGAGCACCTGCGGTCCGAGGGACTGGAGGCCCGTGGAGGGCAGATCATCGATGCGACACTGGTCCCTGTTCCCAAACAGCGAAACTCAAGGGAGGAGAACAAGACCATTAAGGATGGAGCCATCCCAGAGAAGTGGCTGAACAAGCCAAACCGACTGCGCCAAAAGGACACTGACGCCCGCTGGGTCAAGAAGAATGGCATCAGCCATTACGGATACAAGAACAGCATATGCATTGATGCCACTCACGGCTTCATTCGAAGATTTTCCATTACCCCAGCCAACATTCACGACAGCCAGATGCTTACACAGGTGCTAGACCCTGAGAACAGGGATGACTTCGTCTGGGCTGATTCTGGCTACGCCGGCGTGCGGTATGAGGATCTGCTGGATATGGCTGGTTTTGAGAGCAGAATTCATGAAAAGGGCTCACGCTGCCATCCATTGAGCGAAGAAGCCCAGGAGCGCAACAAGGCACGATCTAGTGTGCGGGCAAGGGTTGAGCACGTCTTTGGTGCAATCACAACTTGGATGCGCGGCAAGCTGACGAGGCGGATTGGATTGGCCAGAACGAGAGCTTGGTGGGGACTGCGTAATCTGACTTACAACTTTCTTCGATACCTGCATAGCAACTCAAAGGCAACGCCGGCCTCCTGATCATTCGACAGGGAGATAAACGACTCGACTTAAAGTAATTGATGCCAGTCGTCAGGAGCATCTGCACGTGCAGAGGATTTCCTTGCAGCGTCTCAATATTGCCTCAAAAGTGGCAATATTTCGAGGTTCCCTTAAGTCAAGTGAAGGCCATAGTGAAGGCCATGATGACTGGCTCTACTTCTTTGCTCTAATGGGATCGGCAATTGCACTACGCGAGAACTTGCCGCTTGTACCAAATACTCCTGTCGAGCGCCATCAGCTGGTTGCCGAGCTTAGACGCGTATCGGTCGAGCTTGATGTCATAAATAGACTTCTTGCTTATGGTTCAGCAATTCGGACTCTTGAAGACGCAAACGTGGGAGATGCACATTACTTTCTTATGGCCCTTAGGCCAGCTGATAACAGTGTGTCAATTGTTGGATTTGCAAAATCAGATCTTGATACTGCCACTTTCGAGTACTTAAGAATTGAGAAAGATCTTCAAAACTCCTTTGGTGCAGAGGCTGTTCTTGTGTCTGTTGAGTCAATTTCTTCGTTGAAGAGGGCGTATCCAAACTACTTCTTGGATACCACTGAATTTCTAAAAGCGCTACGCACTGCCATTGCAAAGTGAGAGGCTATCGAACACCGCCATGCACCTGAGCCGCCACCACAAGGCTATCTACTTCGCCGAGCACACCTTGCGGCCAGGTGATGGCGAGCGTTGGGCCTCCTGGAATGGCGAGATTGTAGCGATCGTGGCGTATGCTCGCAGGGCAGCTCTACTCCGTTGTTGAGGTTGGCGCGTATCTCTGCGAGCTGTACGCCAATCCGCCAGACGACGACCTGAAATGAACGGCTGAAAGCACAGTCCCCACCGAGCAAATCAATGCTGGTAACCAAAGATTCCCGTCGTCTTGCCTATCTCGAAGTCGGAGATCCTAATGGTCCGCTGATTATCCATAATCATGGCGGGCCGAGTAGCAGACTTGAGGCGCGGCTCTTTGCGGATGCGGCGTCAAAGCATGGGCTTCGGCTCGTTTGCGTCGACCGGCCAGGCATCGGACAGTCCAGTCCCCAGGAAGCACGCAGCTACTCAGGATGGGCTGACGACATGACGGCGATCGCCGACGCGCTGGGATACCGCGAATTCGGAGTTACAGGATGGTCGGAGGGTGGCCCGTGGGCGTTGGCAGCCGCGGCTTACATCGACCCCACTCGACTGCGCCACGTGACCAGCATCGCCGGCGGCAGTTACGGAGCTTTCGGCGACAACTGGGCAAAGAAGCACCTTTCAGCGGTTGATGCGCTAGGGGGATTTCTCGCACTGCATTTTGAGCCGGGCTTCCGACTCATGTATGCGGCCCTCGCCAAGACTGCCGTGGATTTCCGTGAGTCCTATATCCAGCAACTGTTGCATGCCATCAATGCGTACGACCAGGAGATCGTGCGACGCCCGGACTTCGCAAACGCCTTCTGCGAAGCAAGTGCCGAATGCTTTGCCCATGGAAGCGAGGGTCTGGTTCGCGATTCCGAATTGCTCTACCGGAGCTGGGATTTTGATGTTCGCCAAATCGGACGACGCGTTCACCTCTGGCAAGGACTTGACGACCGGCTTGTGCCCGCTGTGATCAACAAGGAGATTGCCGACCAGATGCCTGGAGCGGTGTGGCATCCGGTGTCGGGGGCCGGTCACTTCGTGGCAATCGGTTCGGCAGAGGAAGTGTTCGGAATCGCCGCCGAGGAACTGGCCCAGAAGGCGTGAGAAAGGGATGCACTCTCGCCTGGCTTCTGCCCACAGTGGCATCAGCTGGGAGGTGAACATGATTTTCATGATGGAGTGCGAACTCGAGGGTCCTTGCTTGTGGAAGTTCCTCAATTCATGCCATGGCAAAGGCTGAGGCTGCCCATCCGGGCGAGGACGATGCCTTTCAGGATGGCGAGATGATCTTTGCTGATTTCCCAGGCTCTCGGCGCTCAGGTGAAGGCAGCGGAGCACGAAACCTCCCGAAGCCGTTGCTGATGGATGGAACGCCAACTGGATTCAGGCCGGAGCTTTGCTGAGCACCGCATGGGTCGCCGAGATCCAGGCGCCACTGGCGTCGTAGCGGCGGATCAGCCGCTCCATACGGCCGGAAGATGGCAGCCAACCGCCCTCCAGCACAAACGCCTCGCGGTGGCTCACCTGCTCCGGCAAATGGCAGAACCCACCATCGGGGAGAAGCCGCAGCCCCTCCAGCTCGGCACTGCCCAGCTCCAGCCGGCAGTCGCACTGGACGGGTTCTGACCAGTCGGCACTGATCGTGGCCGCCTGGCCAATCCAGCTGCCGAGCAACTGGTCGGCACGGGTGGCGGGGCGCTCCGCTGCGGCGCTGCCGGCACGGAACTCACGGATCAGCACCAGCTGCTCAAAGCTGCCGGCCTCGCTGTACAGCGGCACAAGGCGGTGGCGGCGGTTGTCCCCGATGAAGCCGAACTCACCGCCGAACGCCGTCTGCGGGGCAACCTGCAACGAGCCCTTGTTGAACGCTCCCGATGGGAAGAACACCACCTGCCGGCCCAGGCTGCGGTAGTCCTGCTCCACGGCGTAGCTGGGTTCGCCTGCCCCATCTGCTGGCCCACCACCGACCGCCATCGCCGTTCCCGCCGGCCAGCGCCGCAGCCCAAAGCGCACCAGCCGGTCGTCATCGTCACTGGCCAGCGTGAGCACGGACGGGCTGCTCGCGCCCAGGACGCCATCGGCGGCCATGCTGGTGAAGCTGCCCCGCCATTCGCCGAGGTTGCACAGAAAGTTCTGCCACTGGCCGGGCATCAATCCTGAGCAGACAGGAAATGATCCTAGGCAGTGCCTGACTGGGTTATCTCCACCAGCCACGGCAAGCTCCAGCCTGGCGGGCGCCCGGATGTTGCTGATGGGCGATGCCGGTTTCGAACCAGCGACATCCTGCTTGTAAGGCAGGCAAAAGATGGGCAAAAGCATTGCAAGAACAAGGGTTTATTGATTTCGCAAGCTGACTTAGCGGAATTTTTAGCGGAATTGTGCTGTGGCAAGCCGCTGCCTGCTCCAGGAGTTTTGAGAGCCTTCTGATCAAGCCTCATCCACCCAGCCCAGAGCCCAAGTCCGCGAGTCTCACGAGTCGCAGTGCTCCAGTGGCTTGGGTGGCTGCAGTAGGTCTGATGAGAATTGGTTCAGCCAGGTCATCAGAGCTGGCAATTCACGTTCCAGACCCAAAGCAAGTCAGTTGTTCAGATCAAAGTGAAGGCGAGACACGTTGAATTCAGCCCTGAAGCAGCAATGAAGCCATTGTCAAGAACCAATGCAACGAAAGGAGTGCAGGAAAACAGCTTGCCTAGACTCGATTCAATCGGGAGCACTGCTATGGCTAGCTTCATTGGGACAAGTACTGACGACGTTGTTCTCGCCGTAGCCAACTATAACTATCTATACGGGGCTGACGGCAATGACATACTTGAGTCCAATCGAACTGGACTTGACGTTATCGAAGGCGGAAGAGGAGATGACAGCCTCTTCATCATCGATGGGCTCGGTGCATATGGCAGCCTTTACGGCGGAGACGGCAATGATGGAATCATTGGTGGCGGCCTCAATGATTACCTTGAAGGTGGGCAAGGAAACGATTTTCTTTTCGGGAACGCAGGCAGAGATCAGCTTTATGGTGGCGGAGGCCGTGACCTAGTAATCGGGGGCGAGGATGACGATACGCTCTATGGAGGCGATGGAGACGACGGCCAAAGCGGCAGTGCCTTTAGTTTTGCTTTTGGAGCCGGTGATCGAGCCTGGAGCGGAACTCCAGGACTTTTTGGCGGGACAGGCAATGATTTCATTGATGGCGGCAATGGCGACGACTTTCTAGCTGGCGATGAGGGCGATGACAAGCTGTTCGGTGGCACTGGCAATGATTATTTCGATGGTGGAGAGGGTAATGATTTTATTTATACTAGCTTTACTGCCTCTGCTTTCTCCGACGCCCCCAGCAGCTCCTTTGCACAGGGATGGTGGGACAATGATACGATTATCTGCAACGGCAAGGATATAGCTTTTGGCGGCTATGGCAATGATTTACTTTATGGAACATCATCAAATTCAGTGATTTTGTACGGCAACTCAGGCTTTGATACCCTCATTGGCGGCAGTGGAGCTGATGTCCTGTTTGGAGGAGATGGCTTCTTTGATAATGAAGCAGATTACTTGCAAGGCAATGGGGGCAATGATGTCCTCTACGGTGGCTGGGGCGCAGATGTCTTTGATCTCAGAAATGACGCAAGGAATGGAGAACATGATTACATTGGCGAATTAGCAACAAAAGATACCAACGCACTCCGCTTCGGCATCAGATATGCTGATACAATTGTTCTCCCAAGTGCATATTCTACTTCGACAACCTTCTATCAATACGGCGCAGACACGATCATTATGTTGGGAGTGGGGAGCGGTTCATATTATTGCTACGCTACAAATACATTGGCATCAGATGTCCAATCCCGTACCGTGTTTGCTTGATCTTATGGACATATCGATCAGCCGTTGGTGTTCTCCCCAAAATGGGCAAAGTCACCATTGAATCACTTCAACGCGATGCGGGTCGCGTGGGTCACGGCACTCCACAGGGCTGGGTGACTGCAATAGGTCTGGAATGCATTGGTTCAGCCAGGTCATCAGAGCTGCCATTTCCCACTCAAGGCCGAGTTGAAGAAACCAGGGGGTAAGGAACTCGGTGGAGTCAGGCCATCGAAAATACCGCAGTGCAAGCGATCAGTATGCCAATCAGGGAAGCTCGGACGGGGGTTGCAGCCGAGAACACTGGTCGACGCAGCAACAGGAGGAACAGTGCTGAAGGGCTACCTGGAGCGAACTGCCGCTCAACGAGTCGTCTACGGGCAATGAGCCTTTGACGTGCTGGAGACGAAAACATGGCAGTGCTGGTGGGGCACCTCCAACAGGCTCAAATCCAGTGCATACCGGATTCGCAATCCGCTACCTCGGCTGATGGGGAACCGGCTAAAATAAGCACAGTCTGGCCAGCAAAACGATTCCATGGGTATTGTACAGATTCCGCTATGTAGACATTAGCTATTGAAGGGCAATGATCTCGACACATTGGTTTTATTGGGCTGTACTCTCGGCGGTCTTCGCAGCGCTGACTGCGATCTTTGCCAAGGTGGGGATTCAAGGCGTTGACTCTGATCTGGCAACGCTCGTTCGGACGATCATCATCGTTTTCGTACTCGCGGCCTTCGTGGGATTTGCAGGAAAGTGGAGCAATCCGCTTGCGCTCTCCTCCAAAACCTTGTTCTTTCTCAGCCTATCTGCGCTGGCGACTGGGGCTTCCTGGGTCTGCTACTTTCGTGCGCTCCAGCTTGGGCAAGCTTCCAAGGTTGCAACCGTCGATAAATTCAGCCTGGTTCTGGTCGCAGTGTTCGCGTTCGCCTTTCTCGGTGAGCGCCCGTCTGTGCAGGATTGGCTGGGCATCACATTGGTCGCTGGTGGCGTTCTTGTCCTGGCGGTCAAGCGGTGAATCTCACGTCGGTTCGGATAACCCGCAATCGCAGCAGACTAGCGATGGCCACAGTCATTCCAACGTTGAACTGATGAGTCAGCAGTGTGAGGAAAACTGTCCTTCAAGGAAACCAGCAAGAGCCCGGCTCACTCCGCCACGGTCTCGCGGGCTGGATGCTGGTGGTGGCCCCAGCGCTCCAGTCAGGCAACCAAGCCAGCTGCTCAGCTGTGGTTGCCTGGCAGGGAATGATCTTCCTCCCACCGGGGCCGGGAGGACTCTCCTGGGGGTACCCCGGCAGGTGGGGGGGACTCAGGTGAACGCCGACGCCATCGGGTCGAGAGAAAAGTGCTGGGCTGGCATGAAACAGACCCACCAGCGGGCCGCCGATGTTCCTGCAGGATCAACCCAGCCGACCGCCTGGAAAATCCGGCCCCAGTCGGCCTGGCCTTGGTCGGTGCCAACGATCAGGACCGGCGGGCATGGGCCGATCAGGGCCCGATCGAGAAAGGCGGGCTCCCGCCGATGACAGGCGTTCAGCCAGGCCAGGGCCAGGGCGGTTTTCCCGATCTTCGGCAGGGCGACCCAGAGGTTCATGGCACCGCGCAGGGCTATGCCGTCCCATGCCCAGGGTTCCGGTGTCAGGTCCAGGCGTTTGCCCGGCTGAACCATGTCGTCGTCGCCGTTGTTGGCTCTGCGGCGCCTGGCTGCCGTCAGCAGGGCCAGCAGCTCCTGATCCGGGATCGTGAAGTCCAGTTTCTCGGCGGCGGCTCTGAGCAGCGGCAGGCGTGCCGCGTACGCGACCCTGCCGGCCAGCAGTTCCCCGGCGGTGGTGGCCAGGGCTTCGAGCTTGGCCTCTGGGGTGGTCGGCTTCGGTGAGGCCGTTACATCGCCAGCTTCAGCAGGAAGATCCTTCGGCAACACCTCCTTCAGCCGCGCGGTGTAGAACCCATCCCGGGCCTTCAACGGGCTGAACCGCTCTTCGGGCGGGATCGCGCCCAGCAGGCTCAGCCGTTCCCATGCGGCCATCTCGGCGGAGGCCATCAGCCTTGCCCCTCGACGCTGCCAGCAGCGGCCAGGGCCAGCCGCACCCATGGCCCGCTGGCCTGCTGTGTGCGGCTGGGGTCGGTGATGCCGGCGGGGCGCTTGCTGAGGCAAGCGGAGATTCTTAGACCGGGATCTGAAAGGACTCGACTTTCCCCGCTTGCCCGTGCCTGGGCTGGCGGGGGTTTTCATTGCCGCCCTGCTTCCATTTTGGGACGTGCAATCTGCTTACCGCGTCGGGCCAGGGTCGCTTCGACTGCGTCGAGATCCCAGCGCAGATTCGGCCGGACAAGGCCAACACCGTGGGCGGTGAAATGAACACCGGGGCGCAGAATGTCAGCGGCACGGAGTCGCGTGAGCGTGTTCTTGGTAATGCGCAGCGCGGCCTGCACCTCACCTGTGGTGAAGGGAAAAGCCATTGGAGAAAAGAGCAAACTTAGGGACTAGTTGTCCCATGGCGTAACTCTATGGTCTAGAACTGCTGGTGTGAAGGGATCCCTAATGGACTCGTTTCTGCGGTCCGTTCCATTTGTTGCCAGATCGCAGACTGGGTCCGGAGTATCAATCAGGAACTGGTTCGAACCCTCGCCAGCCCGGCCACCTACGCCTGAAGACGAGGCCTTCTAGGACGCTTGATGGACAGCCATCGTGTGCCCAATTAGCTGGACGCCTTTTCTGGGCGCGGGTATTCAAATCGAGGACCAGCCGCAGGGTGAAGCTGCGACGCGCATGCAGCTGCCCGAGCCTGCCAGCCGGCAATGGATCCGAAAGAACCCAGTTGGCTTTAATGACCACCCTATCTGCCAACACTGGCCTATCAGAATGTGCAAGATAATTGTTTGCCTCAGTTATTGGCCTTCTTGCGAAAGATATTTGGCTATGCGCGAGGGTCTTCCTCCTTGACGCCATCCCTGCTCTTTAGGATGCGAACACCGATAAATGCGCCTGCAATAATCAAGAAGTCACCCAATACCATGCACACTGCGATTGAGTTTTTGCCAACGGCAAAGAGATATGCAGCCAAACATAGGGACGCACAGGCAATGATGAAAGCGAACCATTGTCCACGGCTGTTTTCAGATGACACACTATTGGTTATTTTCTCCTCAAGATCATGTCGATGGGTTTGTTCTTTTTCGGCCATGGCCATGACGCGATCTGCGCCATTGCTGATTACTTGGTTGTATTTTGCTAATATGTCCGGATGCGGAAGCGGGCCTTCCCAGCTACTGACTGAAACCTCACGGTATCCAAGTTGGCCAGCATTATCATTGCCTAAAACCTCTGTATCAAGAGTTGGGTCAACCGAAAGATCGGCCTCGTCATCTTGATCTAGACTTTGCGGCTGATTGATGGGAATGCCGGCTTTCGGCTTGTCTGGCCCAATTTCCACGGCTATTTGGCTAGACCCTGCTTATCCGCTTTGCGACAAGCCTTGCGGAGATCACTCCCAACATGCAGCCAGTCAGATGCGATTGCCGCTGCATCACTCTGCCCAGGGTTGTCGTCGACGGTAGGCGACACGAGAGCAGATCCTGTGATGTCAGCCAGACGTGCAAAGCCCATCTCCAGCGCTTCGAATGGCGATGTCCGTGTGATTCTCAAGCGAGTCTTCATAAGACAATTCCAATGTCATAACTGTAGTCTGGTGTCACCCTTGGCCGGACCGCAGAGCGTGAAAGCTTACCCGACCGGACTTTCGCGTCTCTCAGGCACTAACGCAACCCACTAGCAGTGGTGCAACGCACATATGCTGGACGCTACAGGTGGATAACCGCATCCCTGACCACATGTCGCATTTCCAAACCATAGGTTTGAAATCCCATCAGATGCTCCGCCTGGCTGTCAACCCCGCGACCTTGGCCAGAAGCCCAGGCCCGTCTAGCCGCCTTCCGTAGGTGGCCAGATGCACAGCGGGGGAGTGCCCCATCAGCTCAGCCGCCTCTCGCACGTGCAGCCCGAGATCGAGGCCCAGTCGCAAGGCGAAAGCGTGCCGCAGCCCGTAGGCGGTCAGCTGCTTCAGCAGGTGAAGGCGGCGAAGTTGCTGGGTCAGCACCTGCCCAGGTGATCGCGCCGCCAGTAGTGCCGACGGCAGGCCGTGCTGCTGCCATCGTTCCAGAAGCCCGTGGCAGTCGGCAGGCCACCTGGCAGGCGGGACGGCTGGGATGATTCGGGCGCCGCTGTTCCCGCGGCTGCTCTGCTTGCTGCGGCTCACCACCGCCCGTAGCACACCATCACGGAACTGCAGCTCTAGGGCCTGCAGTTCCTTCGGCCGAAGCCCGAAACAGATCAACGCATCCCAGGCCACCAGATCGGCAGGAGTGAGCCTGCTCCGCCGGATCGCCTCCCGCAGCTGCTGGGCCTCCTCATCAGTGAATGATCGCACCCCCTCGGGATCGGCCGCGGCCTTGCCGTTGCCCCGAAGCGGCGCCAGCTCATCAGGCCAGCCCCAGCCCACCTCCTTCCACAGCCGGCGGGCCCGGTCGTAGGCCATCTGCCGGGCCCTGCTGTTCGGTGGCCAGCCCCGCAGGTAGGCGGACAGGAGGGCTGAGTCATCAGCCCAGCGGCGCTCAGCTGCTGTTGCTACCAGGCGGGCCAGGTAGGGGGCCCAGGTGCGCCCCCAGGTTCCGGGGGCCATCACCTCACCCACCAGCTGGGCGCGAAGTCCATCGATCAGCCGCTCCAAGGCGCCGGGGCCCAGGTGCCCGGGGTCATCGGCTGCTGGGGTGGCGTCCGGGTCGGGCCAGCTCCAGGTGCCGGCCATCACGGCATCGAAGATCGCGCAGGCTTCGCCGAGGGCGGCGGCAGATGTTGCCGGGCCGGGAGGGGTCTGGAGGGTGAAGGCCCGACGGACTCCGGCACCAGCTTCGGCCGGCTCACCCGGCCTCGGGGGCAGCTCAGCGGAGACCACCCGCAGCCGTTCGCGGTTGATCTCCAGATACCAGCCGGTGCGCCCAAGGCGGTGGGCCTTGAAGGCGCTGCTCAGGTTGCGAAGCCAAGGGGGAGATGCCATCACTTTTCACGCGGCGCGTGAAATCCGCGTGAAATCTTGGCACGTTTGGGGGTTTTCGGGGCCTTTCCTCACCCGGCGGCGTGAAATGGAGACCACTGAAAAGACCTATCCTGACTGGCATTTCTCCTGTCTGGGACTGGGTTTTCAGAGAATGGGCGATGCCGGTTTCGAACCAGCGACATCCTGCTTGTAAGGCAGGCGCTCTACCGCTGAGCTAATCGCCCTTCGCCCCACTCTGGGGTCCATGCCCCCATGCTGGCAACCATCCGGCGCCTGCACCCTGATGGCCAGTGGCCGCAGCCACGACCGTGCCAGCTGGCTGCTGTGCCTTCCGTTCGGGCTGCTGTGCTGGCCCTGGCTCGGGGCGGCCGGTCTGGCCAGTGGTGCGGCGGGTTTTCTGATCGGTGGGCTGTGGCTCTCTCCGGATCTCGACACCGCCTCCAACCCCACCCGCCGCTGGGGGCCGCTGGCCCTGCTCTGGCTGCCCTATCGCCGGCTGCTGCGCCACCGTTCCCTGCTCTCCCACAGCCCTGGGCTCGGCACCGCCGGCCGCCTGGCCTACCTCGCCGCGGTGGCCCTGGTGCTGAGCCTGATCCTGCAGCCGCTGGGTGCGCCCCCACCAGCCCGCCTGCTGGCCCTGGCCACCGGGCTCTGGGACCGGCAGCGGCCCCTGCTGCTGGCCGCGCTGATCGGGGTGGAATCGAGCAGCTGGTTGCATCTGATCCAGGATGGGGATCCGCTGCCACGGCGTCCCCGCTGGCTGCGTCCAGGCTGGCGGCGCCGCAGGCGCAACCAACGCTGAGCCCCATCGCCCTGTGGTTCTGGCTTGCAGCCAGGTCTTGCCATGCCCCCATCCGAGCAGCGCGACACCCCTGGGATCAGCCGCTCCGCCGCGACCGCCCTCGCCGGGCTGGTCGCGGTGGTGGATCAGCTGCGCGATCCAGGCGGCGGTTGTCCCTGGGACCTGCGGCAGACCCATGCCTCCCTGGTGCCTTTCGTTCTGGAAGAAGCCCACGAAGTGGCCGACGCGATCCGCCATGGCGACGACGACCACCTGGCCGAGGAGCTGGGCGACCTGCTGCTGCAGGTGGTGCTCCATGCCCGGATCGCCGCCGAACAGCAACGCTTCGATCTGGACACGATCGCCCGCGCCATCACCGCCAAGCTGGTGCGCCGCCACCCGCATGTCTTCGGCGATCGATCGGCGGTTCACCCCAGCTGGGAGGCGATCAAGGCCGAGGAGCGGGCCGCCCGCGGCGCAGGGGGCAGGGATGACAGCCTCAGCGCGCAGCTGGGGCGGCAGGTGCGCGGCCAGCCGGCCCTGGCTGGCGCCCTGACGATCTCGCGCCAGGCCGCTGCGGCAGGCTTCGAGTGGGAGACGATCGAAGGGGTGTGGGCCAAGCTCGACGAGGAGTTGACCGAGCTGCGCGAGGCGGTGGCCAGCGGCGATCGGGTCCACGCCGAGACGGAGCTCGGGGATGTGCTCTTCACCCTGGTGAATGTGGCCCGCTGGTGCGGCCTTAACCCGGAGGAGGGCCTGGCGGGCACCAACCACCGCTTCCTGGAACGCTTCTCCCGGGTGGAGGCCGCCCTCGGCGGCGACCTCAGCGGCCAGGATCTCGAGCAACTCGAACTGCTCTGGCGCCAGGCGAAGGCAGAGATCCGCGCCGAGCAGGCCAGGCCAAAGGGGGTGGATCAGTCGTCAGGGGAGCCCTGATCCCGCCGCTGCTGTTTGGCCTGGGCGCGGCGGCGTTTGGCGGCCAGCCGCCGCTGCACCGAGCCGCCCGTGGGCCGGGTGGGCCGACGGGGCGGCGGTGGCGGGGCGATCGCTTCGGCGAGCAGCGCCTTCAGCCGCCGCAGGGCAGCCTGGCGATTGAGCCACTGGGAGCGGTGTTCCGCAGCCACGATCACCACAGCCCCATCCACCAGCGTGCCGCCAAGGCGCCGCAGAGCCCGCTCCCGCAACAGGGGTGGCAGGGAGGGGGAGGTGGCCAGGGGGAAAACCAGCTCAACGCGGGAGGCTGTGGCGTTCACCCCCTGGCCGCCGGGGCCGCCGGCGCGCGAGAAGCGCCAGCCCAGCTCCGTGGCGGGAATGGTCAACGCTGCCGTGATGGCCAGATCAGCTGCCATCGATTCAGGCTGACAGGTGGCCACTCTGGGCCTGGAGCGCACTCCGCTGGCCTGTGTTCCAGCCGACGGGGGCGAGGCGCTTAGCTGGATCGGTTCGTTCCTGTCCCCGCGTGAGCACCACTCCTGCCGACAGCCCCGCCGAGGGGCCGGGCCAGCCCAGCACGGGCTGGGTGGATGAGATCCATGAAGGGGTGCGCTATGGCCTCGAAGCGAAGGTGGTGCTGGAGCGACAGAGCGCCTTTCAGCAGATCTGCGTGATCGACAGCCAGCGCTACGGCAAGGGCCTCCTGCTCGATGGCTGCTGGATGACAGCCGAGCACCAGGAACGGCACTATCACGAATCGCTGGTGCATCCCGCCCTCTGCGGTGCCGAGCGGATCGAGCGGGTGCTGGTGATCGGCGGCGGCGATGGCGGCACGGCCCGCGAATGCCTGCGCCATGCCGGGGTGGCCCGGCTCGACATGGTCGAGATCGACGGCCTGGTCGTGGAGCTGTGCCGAGAGCACCTTCCTTCCCTGGGAGGAAGCGCCTGGAGCGATCCCCGTTTCCACCTCACCATCGGTGATGGGATCGCCTGGGTGGCCGCTGCCGCCACCGCCAGCTACGACGTGGTGTTCGTGGATGGTTCCGATCCGGCCGGCCCGGCGACAGGGCTGTTCAACCGTGTCTTTTTCGAGCACTGCCGCCGGCTGCTGCGACCCGGCGGCGTCTTCGCCACCCAGAGCGAATCACCGGAGGCCTTCCGCAGCGTTCATCTCGAGACGGTACGGTTGTTGCGCCAGGTGTTCGGCCATGCCGATCCGCTCTACGGCTGGGTGCCGATGTACCCGAGCGGCTGGTGGAGCTGGACCTTTGCCGCCACCGATGGACCCCGCTACCGGCACCCCGACCCGGAACGGGCCGCCGCCGTGGCGCCGGCTTGTCAGATCTGGAGCCCCCGCTGGCAGGGTGGAGCGTTCGAGGCCGTCCCCGCCGCGATCGAGCGGGAGCTCGACAGCTGAGCGTCTCCGGCCCTGACAACCCCGTTTCCAGCCTTCGTGACCACCCCCGATCTGTTCGACACCGATGGAGCCGTGTTCATGGCCAGCCGCCGCGATCCGGCTGGTTGCCGGGTCGGGCTGTTCGGTGTGCCTTACGACGGCACCACCTCCTTCCGTCCCGGCGCCCGCTTCGGGCCAGCGGCGATCCGGGAGGTGAGTGCCGGCCTGGAAACCCACGACCCCCAGCTCAATCTGGATCTCGAGGATCTGCCCTTTGCCGATCTCGGGGCGGTGGCGATCCCGCTGGGAGCCCCTGAGCCCGTCATCGAGGCCGTGCGCCTGGCCACCGAAAGGGTGCTGGCCCTGGGGCTCCGCCCCCTGATGCTGGGAGGGGAGCACTCGATCAGCAGCGGCGCCGTGGCTGCGGTGGCAGCCCATCATCCCGACCTGGTGCTGGTGCAACTCGATGCCCACGCCGATCTGCGCGAGAGCTGGCTGGGCTCACGCCACAGCCATGCCTGTGCCATGCGCCGCTGCCTGGAGGTCCTGCCGAGTGGCGACCTCCTGCAGATCGCCATCCGCAGTGGCACCCGGGCTGAATTCGCCGAACTGCGCAGCAGTGGGCGGTTGGTGGGGGCAGGCCAGGGGCTCGCCCTGGCCCCCGAACGCCTGCAGGCCGACCTGGTGGCCGCCCTGGCCCCGCTGCGGGGCCGGCCGATCTACCTCACGGTGGATCTCGACTGGTTCGATCCTGCGGTGATGGCGGGCACGGGCACGCCGGAGCCGGGAGGATTTCTCTGGGGCCACTTCAGTGGCCTGCTCGAAGAACTCCGCCACCACGCACTGGTGGCGGCGGATGTGGTGGAACTGGCCCCGATGCTCGATGCAACAGGCTGCAGCGCTGTTCTGGCCGCCAAGGTGACCCGCAGCCTGCTGCTGCTCCTTGGCCGGACTCAGTAGCAGTAGGAGCCGCTGGCTCGTTGCTCCCGCAGGCGCAGGTGCTGCTGGGAGATCAACGCCACCGCCAGGGTTGGATGGTTGTGGAGCAGGTTCAGAAAACTCAGTCGCCCTAGCTTCACCACCTCGACAGGCGTTCGAGCCACGGCATCAGTGCGGAAAGAACCACCGCGCCAGAGGATGTCCAAGTAGCTGAACAGTTCACCGGGGCGATAGCAGACCCGCTCCCCCGATTTATCGATCAACTCGACGATTCCCTTTCGCAGCCCGTAGATCTCATTGGCGTGGTCGCCTTCTCGAAAGATCAGGGTGCCGGTGGGCAGAGTGAAGGTTTCGCCATCCACCTGGGAGGCCAACAACTCAACCGGAAGCGCTGTCGCGGATTTGACCAATCATCTACCTCCTTGCAGAACAGAAAAGCAACGTGTGAACCAGGCCCATGGTGCGCTGTTCCCAGCTCCCTGGCCACTGGCCAGAGACATGTTCGCAGGCCAAAGAGCCAGCAGAAAATAATAGGCGATTTCGAGGGCCCTTTGAGCCTGCCCTCCCGGGATCAGGCGGGAACCGGATCGAGCAGGTCAGCCAGGCAGAGCTGCTGATCAGCGCGGGCCTGAGCTAGCACTGGAAAGCGTTGATGGGACCCTTCATTGCCGCCATTCACCGGCAGGGTCCAATGGTGGCAAGACAGTTCGCCACTCCATTCGGCATGGATCGCCAGCCGTCGGAGCTTGCACCAGCCCGCCTCGCTCCCAGCAGGGGGGAGGCAGTGACTGCAGCTTCGACAACTTGGGCGCTGGCCCATGACTGATCCAGGGATGATCCACAAAGTACAGAACGTGGAGACCATTGAGCGAGGTAAGAACCGAACCTCCCGGAAGTCTTCGGGATTGAGCCCCACCGGGGCTGGAACGGCCAGGCAGCCCGCCGGTCTCCATAGGATCCCCCGATCCACGCATGCCCTCTCTCTGCCATGGCCGTTCCTTCAGCGCCAGCGGCGGCCCAGCCGCTGAGGCGCACCCCCCTGGCGGCGCTCTGCCAGCAACACGGAGGGCGGATGGTGCCCTTCGAGGGTTGGGAGATGCCGGTTCAGTTCAAGGGGCTGATCGAGGAGCACAAGGCCGTGCGGGGGCACTGCGGGGTGTTCGACATTTCCCATATGGGAGTTCTGTTGCTGCAGGGCGATGGCGTGAAGGAATCCCTGCAGCGTCTTGTTCCAAGCGATCTCGGTCGGATCGGGCCAGGTGAAGCTCTTTACACAGTGCTGCTCAACGATGCCGGCGGCATTCGTGACGATCTGATCGTCTACGACAAGGGCCGAGTCGACGCGGCTGCCGGACCCACCGACACCCTGCTGCTGGTGATCAACGCCGGCTGCGCCGAAGCCGACACCGCCTGGATCCGCAGCCAGCTGGCTGCCGATGGCGTGGCCATCGAGGATCGCAAGGTGGATGGTGTGCTGCTCGCCCTGCAGGGCCCCGAAGCGCCTGCCCGGCTGGAGGCGTTGGCCGGCGAAAGCCTGGCCGGGCTGCCCCGTTTCGGTCATCGCGACCTGGTGCTGGCGGGCAGCGCCGGCGGCGCCGCGGCCGGGACTTCCGTGTTCGTGGCCCGCACCGGCTACACCGGCGAAGACGGCTTCGAGTTGCTGCTGGACCGGCAGGCGGGCCTGGACCTCTGGGAGCAACTGCTGGCGGAGGGGGTGAGCCCCTGCGGTCTCGGCGCCCGCGACACCCTGCGCCTGGAGGCGGCCATGCATCTCTACGGCAGCGACATGGATGCCACCACCACCCCACTGGAGGCCTCGCTCGGTTGGCTGGTCCACCTGGAGATGCCCGCCGACTTCATCGGCCGCGCCGCTCTCGAAAGTCAGACAGCCACTGGCGTGAGCCGACGGCTGGTGGGTTTGAAGCTGCAGGGCCGGGCGATCGCCCGCCACGGCTACCCGGTGCTGCAGGACGGCCAGGTGGTGGGAGAAGTCACCAGCGGCACCTGGTCGCCCACCCTGGAGGAGGCGATCGCCCTGGCCTATGTGCCCGCCACCGCCGCCAGGCCCGGCACGGAGCTGGCTGTGGAGGTTCGCGGGCGGACGCACCCGGCGGTGGTGGTGAAGCGGCCCTTCTACCGGCGCCCTTGAGCCGCCCAGGCCCTGGCGCCCCTGAGCCGCTGAGGCCGTGGCTCCTGCCCCCTGTGGGAAACTCGCCCTTCCCCTCGATTTCCCCCATGCGCAGCCACGGATGCGGCGACCTGCGCAGCGATGCCACGGGTCAGGCAGTGGACCTGTGCGGCTGGGTGGACCGGCGGCGTGATCACGGCGGCGTGATCTTCATCGATCTGCGCGACCGCAGCGGCACCGTGCAGATCACGGTGGACCCCGATCTTTCCCCCGCCGCGTTCGCCGCGGCCGAGCGGCTGCGCAATGAAACCGTGCTGAAGGTGTCAGGCACGGTGCGCGATCGCCCCGCCGAATCCCGCAACGAGCGGCTCGCCACCGGCGGCGTCGAAGTGCTGGCTGCCGCGATCGAGGTGCTCAATGAGGTGCGCGGCAATCTGCCCTTCCCTGTGTCGGTGCACGACGACACGCCGGTGCGGGAGGAACTGCGCCTGCGCCACCGCTATCTGGATCTGCGCCGTGAGCGCATGAACGGCAACCTGCGCCTGCGCGCCCAGACCATCCAGGCGGCCCGCCGTTTCCTTGAGGACGAGGGCTTCATCGAGGTGGAAACCCCCGTGCTCACCCGCTCCACCCCTGAAGGCGCCCGCGACTATCTGGTGCCCAGCCGGGTGTGTGGCGGCGAGTGGTTCGCTCTGCCCCAGTCGCCCCAGCTGTTCAAGCAACTGCTGATGGTGGGCGGCATCGAGCGCTACTACCAGGTGGCCCGCTGCTTCCGCGACGAAGACCTGCGCGCCGACCGCCAGCCGGAGTTCACCCAGCTCGACCTGGAGATGAGCTTCATGGAGCAGGAGCAGATCCTGCAGCTCAACGAACGGCTGATCGCCACCATCTGGCGCGCCGCCAAGGGAATCGAGCTGCCCAGCCCCTTCCCCCGGCTCACCTGGCAGGAGGCGATGGACCGCTACGGCACCGACCGGCCCGACACCCGCTACGGCCTGGAGCTCGTCGATGTGAGCGACATCGTGGCCACCAGTGGCTTCAAGGTGTTCTCCGGCGCCGTGGCGGCGGGCGGAGCGGTGAAGTGCATCGCGATCCCCGGCGGCAACGACGCGATCAGCAACGTGCGCATCAAGCCCGGCGGCGACGTGTTCTCTGAAGCCACCACCGCCGGCGCTGGGGGCCTGGCCTTCATCCGCGTGCGCGACGGCGGCGAGATCGACAGCATCGGCGCCATCAAGGACAACCTGAGCGCCGAGGGCAAGGCCGAACTGCTGCGTCGCACCGGCGCTGAGCCCGGCACCCTGTTGCTGTTCGGCGCCGGCGACACCGCCACGGTGAACAAGGCGCTCGATCGGGTGCGCCAGTTCCTGGCCCGTGAGCTGGCTCTGGTGCCCGCCAGCGGCGCCGGTGGTGCCTGGAACTTCCTCTGGGTGGTGGATTTTCCGATGTTCGAGTTCAACGCCGAGGAGAACCGCCTGGAGGCCCTGCACCATCCCTTCTGTGCGCCCAACGCCGCCGATCTCGGCGCCGACCCCACGGGCTGGCCCACCAGCCTGCCCACCGCCCGCGCCCAGGCCTACGACCTGGTGCTCAACGGCCTGGAACTGGGAGGCGGCTCGCTGCGCATTCACGATGCGGCCCTGCAGAAGCAGGTGCTGCAGACCATCGGCCTGCCGCTGGAAGAAGCCGAGCGGCAGTTCGGCTTCCTGATCGAAGCGCTCGACATGGGCGCCCCGCCCCACGGCGGTATCGCCTTCGGCCTTGATCGCATGGTGATGCTGCTGGCCGGTGAGGAGTCGATCCGCGACACGATCGCCTTCCCCAAGACGCAGCAGGCCCGCTGCCTGCTCACTCAGGCCCCGGCTGATGTGTCGTTGAAGCAACTGCAGGAGCTGCACGTGGCCAGCACCTGGGTGGAAGAGGAAGTCTGAGCGAGCTCCAGCCGCAGCCACGGCAGATGAGCCCTCCAGCCCCAGCCATCACCGCTGAGCGCACCACCGCCCCAGCCAACGTTTGCCACGGGCCGTGGCGATGGTGCCACTGGCCGCATCCCCACGGCTAGAACGAGGTCCACCCTTCTCCCGCGAATCCCCCATGGCCATCACCGCGCCCCCGATCGACATCGGCATCCCCGAAGCTCAGCGGCAGCAGATCGCCGCGGGGCTCGGCCGCGTCCTGGCCGACAGCACCGTGCTCTACGCCAAGACCCACGGCTTTCACTGGAACGTCACCGGGCCGATGTTCAACACGCTCCATCTGATGTTCATGGACCAGTACACCGAGCTGTGGACGGCCCTCGACCTGATCGCCGAGCGGATCCGCGCCCTCGGTTTCCCGGCCCCCTACGGCGGCGCCACCTACGCAGGCCTGTCTTCGATTCCTGAAACCGAAGGCGTCCCCGCCGCCCTCGCCATGGTGCATGAACTGGTGCAGGGCCATGAAGCCGTGGCCCGCACGATCCGATCGGTGTTCAGCCTGGCCGATGCGGCCAACGACCAACCCACCGCCGACCTGCTCACCCAGCGCCTGCAGATCCACGAAAAAACCGCCTGGATGCTGCGCAGCCTGCTGGAGGGCTGACGCCCTCGGGTCCGGCGCAGGCCGTGTTGCCCGCGTAGCGGGCGCAACGGCCGCAGCCAGACCCGAGGGCGTCAGGGGTTGGGGGCGGGGTTGGAGGATTTATGAGAGGGATTTCTTACTGATGGGAGGTCGATAGATTGGTGTGTCCGCCAACGCCTCAGGCTCCACCACCCATGGCGAAGTTCGTTTTTGTGACCGGTGGGGTGGTGTCGAGCATCGGCAAGGGGATCGTGGCTGCCAGCCTGGGCCGGCTGCTGAAGAGCCGGGGCTACAGCGTTTCGATCCTCAAGCTCGATCCCTATCTGAACGTGGATCCGGGCACGATGAGCCCTTACCAGCACGGCGAGGTGTTCGTCACCCAGGACGGCGCTGAAACCGACCTTGACCTGGGCCACTACGAACGCTTCACCGACACCGCCATGTCGCGCCTCAACAGCGTGACCACCGGCTCGATCTACCAGGCGGTGATCAACAAGGAACGCCGCGGCGACTTCAACGGCGGCACGGTCCAGGTGATCCCCCACATCACCCGGGAGATTCGCGAAC
Organism: Cyanobium sp. ULC082; assembly: GCF_977927535.1. Classification (NCBI taxonomy): domain Bacteria; kingdom Bacillati; phylum Cyanobacteriota; class Cyanophyceae; order Synechococcales; family Prochlorococcaceae; genus Cyanobium; species Cyanobium sp. ULC082. The sequence goes on along the minus strand of NZ_OZ376398.1, from coordinate 683,379 downwards.
GCATCCATCGGGTCGCCGCCGACAGCGGCGTTGATGTGGTGATCACCGAGATCGGCGGCACCGTCGGCGACATCGAATCGCTGCCCTTCCTGGAGGCGATCCGGGAATTCCGCGGCGATGTGGGTCGTCGCGACCTCGCCTACGTGCACGTCACCCTGCTGCCTTACATCGGCACCTCCGGCGAGATCAAGACCAAGCCCACCCAGCACTCGGTCAAGGAGCTGCGCTCGATCGGCATCCAGCCCGATCTGCTCGTCTGCCGCAGCGACCGACCGATCAGCGACGAGCTCAAGGCCAAGATCGGCGGCTTCTGTGGCGTTTCCACCAGGGCGGTGATCCCCGCCCTCGATGCCGACAGCATCTACGCGGTGCCGATCGCCCTGGAGCGCGAGGGCCTCTGCCGCGAAGTTCTCGACGTGCTGGGGCTCGACGATCGCGCCAGCGACATGGCCCGCTGGGCGGAGCTGGTACGGAAACTGCGCAATCCGGGGCCCACGGTGAAGGTGGCCCTGGTGGGCAAGTACGTGAGCCTCAACGATGCCTACCTCTCGGTGGTGGAGGCGTTGCGCCACGCCTGCATCGATCGCGACGCCTCCCTCGACCTGCGCTGGGTCTGCGCAGAGCAGATCGAAGCCCAGGGGCCTGATGCCCTGCTGGAGGGCATGGACGCGGTGGTGGTGCCGGGCGGATTCGGCAACCGGGGAGTCGACGGCAAGGTGACGGCGATCCGCTGGGCACGGGAGCACAGGGTGCCTTTTCTTGGTCTTTGCCTCGGCATGCAGTGCGCCGTGATCGAGTGGGCCCGCAACCTGGCGGGGCTCCCGGAGGCCACCAGTGCCGAACTCGACCCCGAGACCCTCCACCCGGTGATCCACCTGCTGCCGGAGCAACTGGATGTGGTCGACCTGGGCGGCACGATGCGACTCGGGGTCTACCCATGCCGCCTGGCTTCCGGCACGTTGGCGTCCCGTCTTTACGGGGAAGAAGTGGTCTATGAGCGGCACCGGCACCGCTACGAGTTCAACAACGCCTACCGCAACCTGTTCCTCGAATCAGGCTTCACGATCAGCGGCACGTCTCCGGACGGCCGCCTGGTGGAACTGATTGAACTGGGCGATCATCCCTTCTTCACCGCCTGCCAGTTCCACCCCGAGTTCCTCTCCCGCCCCGGCAAACCCCACCCCCTCTGCCGCGGCCTGATCGAAGCGGCCCAGCAGCGGGAGGCTCTGGAGCTGAGCGCAGCCCAGCCCTGTGGGGTGCCGGTCTCCCGTTGAATGGCCGAATCAAGCTTCGCAAACGATCCCGTTTCGCTGCCGGTGGTCGAAACCTTTCACTCCCTGCAAGGCGAGGGGGCGCACGCCGGCCGCAGCGCCTTCTTCATCCGACTGGGTGGTTGCAGCGTGGGTTGCTCCTGGTGCGACACCAAGCACTCCTGGCCTGCAGGCGTGCATCCGAACCAATCGACAGCGGAGCTGGCCGCCCTGGCGCAAACGGCAGCCGATGCTGGCGCCGGCTTTGTGGTGATCACCGGCGGAGAGCCGCTTCACCACCAGCTCGATGCCCTCTGTGCCGCCCTGCACCCGCTGCCGATCCATCTCGAAACCAGCGGCGTGGATCCGCTCTCGGGCCGCTTTGCCTGGATCACCCTCTCCCCCAAGCCCCATCTCCCCCCGAGCCGCGAGGCCCTGGCCCGTTGCGACGAGCTCAAGGTGGTGGTTCACGGCCCCGCTGATCTCACCTTCGCCGAAGCGATGGCGGCCGCGGCGATCCAGGAACGCCGGAGCGCCACTGGTGCGCCAACGGCCGCTCCGCCCCTGCTGCTGCTGCAGCCCGGCTGGGAGAGCCCGGCGGGCCTGGCGGCGGCGATCGGCTTCGTACACCACCAGCCTGGCTGGCGGCTCAGTCTGCAGACCCACAAATGGCTGGGCCTGCGCTGAGCGCCGGAAGCACAGCCATGGCAGCAGCCATACACTCACGAAACCCTGACCGATTCGTGTGAGCACCACGCCAAGGCGCCATCTCGTCACCGGTGGTGCCGGCTTCGTCGGATCCCATCTGGTCGACCGGCTGATGGAGGCGGGCGACGAGGTGATCTGCCTCGACAATTACTTCACCGGCCGCAAGCTGAACATCGCCGGCTGGATCGGCCATCCACGCTTCGAGCTGGTCCGCCACGATGTCACCGAACCGATCCGGCTGGAGGTGGACCGGGTCTGGCACCTGGCCTGTCCCGCCTCGCCGGTGCATTACCAGCACAACCCGATCAAGACCGCCAAGACGAGCTTCCTCGGCACCTACAACATGCTCGGCCTGGCCCGCCGGGTCGGCGCCAGGCTGCTGATGGCCAGCACCAGCGAGGTGTATGGCGATCCGGATGTTCACCCCCAGCCGGAGAGCTACCGGGGCTGCGTCAACACCCATGGCATCCGCGCCTGCTACGACGAGGGCAAGCGGGTGGCGGAAACCCTCTGCTACGACTACCACCGCATGCACGACACCGAAATCCGCATCGCCCGGATCTTCAACACCTACGGTCCCCGCATGTTGCCGGACGACGGCCGTGTGGTGAGCAATTTCATTGTGCAGGCCCTGCGCGGCGAGCCGCTCACCCTCTATGGCGATGGCAGCCAGACCCGCAGTTTCTGTTTCGTCGACGACCTGGTCGAGGGCCTGATCCGCCTGATGAACGGGAATCACCCCGGCCCGATCAACATCGGCAACCCCGGCGAATTCACGATTCGTCAGCTGGCCGAGCTGGTACGTGAGCGGATCGATCCGTCACTCCCCCTGGTCACCCTGCCACTGCCCCAGGACGATCCACTCCAGCGGCAGCCGGTGATCACCCTGGCTCAGCAGGAACTGGGCTGGGAGCCCAGCGTGGATCTGAGCGAGGGTCTGGATCGCACCATCGCCGACTTCAGGCGTCGCCTGGAGGCCTGAGCGGCGCTCCCGCAAACTGGGCGCAGTGCTGAACGTCGGTGTGGAGAAACTGCAGAGCCTTCGGGGCATGGTGGATCTGCTGCCGGAGCAAATGGCGCTCTGGCAGGCCATCGAAGCCTGCGCCCAGCGCCAGTTCCACCGGGCCGCACTCACGGAGATCCGCACACCATTGCTGGAGGCCACCGAGCTGTTCGCCCGTGGCATCGGCGCCGCCACCGATGTGGTGGGCAAGGAGATGTACAGCTTCGAAGACCGCGGCCAGCGCCGTTGCACGCTGCGGCCGGAGGGCACGGCATCGGTGGTGCGAGCGGTGCTGCAGCACGGCCTGCTCAACCTGGGGCCGCAGCGGCTCTGGTACGGCGGGCCGATGTTCCGCTACGAGCGTCCCCAGGCGGGGCGTCAGCGCCAGTTCCACCAGCTTGGCGTCGAGCTGCTCGGCTTCGCCGATCCCCGCAGCGATGCCGAAGCGATCGCGATCGCCTGGGATCTGCTCGCTGCGCTGGGAATCCAGGCGCTGACCCTGGAGCTCAATTCCCTGGGCGATGCCACCGACCGGGCCCACTACCGGGCCGTGCTGGTCGAGTGGCTGGATGCACGCCGCCACCAGCTCGATCCCGAGGCCCAGGCGCGGATCGACACGAACCCCCTGCGCATCCTCGACAGCAAGTCGCCCGACACCCAGGCCATCCTGACCGGCGCCCCCCTGCTCGGCGACTGTCTCAGTGAAGCCAGCCGGCAACGCTTCGAGCGGGTCCGTCGGGCGCTGGACCAACTGGAGATTCCCTACCGGCTCAACCCCCGGCTGGTGCGGGGCCTGGATTACTACACCCACACGGCCTTCGAGATCACCAGCGGTGAGCTGGGAGCCCAGGCCACGGTCTGCGGGGGAGGCCGTTACGACGGCCTGGTCGAGGAACTGGGCGGCACGGCCACCCCGGCGGTGGGCTGGGCGATCGGGCTGGAGCGGCTTGTGCTTCTGCTCAGCAGCAAGGAAGCAGCCAAGGGGCTGGCTGGGGCGAAGGCAGCCGATGTCTATCTCGTCAGCCGCGGGGAGACGGCCGAACTGGAGGCCCTGGCCCTGGCCCAGCAGCTGCGGCGGGGCGGTTGCGCGGTGGAACTGGACCTTTCCGGAGCCGCCTTCGCTAAACAGCTCAAACGGGCCAATCGCTCAGGAGCGCCCTGGGCGGTGCTGATCGGTGAGGGCGAAAGCGACCAGGGGATGGTGATCCTCAAGGATCTCCGCAACGCCGTCGAACAGCGCCTTGCTCCATCGGACACGGTTCGGCTCCTGCTGAGTGATCTCTGCGATGCTCAGTCGGATTGCCTGGCTCCCTTAACCCGATGAGCACCACTCTGGAGATCCGCACCATCTGCTGCATCGGCGCCGGCTACGTGGGGGGACCCACGATGGCGGTGATCGCCGACCACTGCCCGGACATCCAGGTCACAGTGGTGGATCTCAACGTGGCCCGGATCGCCGCCTGGAACGACCCCGACACCAGCCAGCTGCCCGTCTACGAGCCTGGCCTGGCCGCCGTGGTGGAGCGTTGCCGGGGCCGCAACCTGCACTTCAGCACTGCAGTGGATGGGGCGATCGCCGCCGCGGACATGGTGTTCCTCTCGGTGAACACCCCCACCAAAACCCGCGGAATCGGCGCCGGAGAAGCCTCCGATCTGCGCTGGATCGAGGCATCCGCCCGCCAGGTGGCCGCCTCGGCCCAGGGTCACACGATCGTGGTCGAGAAAAGCACCCTGCCGGTGCGCACGGCCGAAACCGTCCAGGCGATCCTCAGTGCCGCCCAGGGCCAACCCGGCTCCGAACCTTCATCCAACGGCGCCAAATCCTTCGCAGTCCTCTCCAATCCCGAGTTTCTGGCGGAAGGCACCGCGATCAAGGATCTGGAGAACCCCGACCGGGTGCTGATCGGCGGCGATGAAGCCGCCGCGATCGAGGCGCTCGCCTCGGTCTATGGCCACTGGGTGAAACCGGAGCGGATCCTGCGCACCAACCTCTGGAGCAGCGAACTCTCCAAGCTCACCGCCAATGCGTTCCTGGCCCAGCGGATCTCCTCGATCAATGCGATCGCCGCCCTCTGCGAGGCCACCGGTGCCGATGTGCGCGAGGTGGGACGGGCGATCGGCACGGATTCGCGCATCGGCAGCCGCTTTCTGGCCGCGGGGCCTGGTTTCGGCGGCAGCTGCTTCCAGAAGGACATCCTCAACCTGGTTTACCTCTGCCGCCACTACCGCCTCGAAGAAGTGGCCCGCTACTGGCAGCAGGTGGTGGAGCTCAACAGCTGGCAGCAGCAGCGGATCGCCCGGCTGGTGGTGGCCAGCCTGTTCGGCACGGTGAGCGGCAAACGGATCGCCGTGCTCGGCTTCGCCTTCAAGGCCGACACCAATGACACCAGGGAAGCGCCGGCGATCCGGATCTGCCGCGACCTGCTCGAAGAGGGCGCCCATCTGGCGATTCACGACCCCAAGGTGGGCGGCGGTCAGATCAGCCGCGACCTTGGCCGCCCGGAAGCGGCAGGTGATGGCAGTGGCCCTGGCGGCGATGGCAGCTGGCAGAGCAGCACCTCCGTGCTGGAGGCTGTCACCGGCGCTGATGCCGTTGTGGTCCTCACCGAATGGAGCGCCTTCGGCGAGCTCGACTGGTCGGCAATCGCCTCACGGATGCGCCGCCCCGCCTGGCTGTTCGATGCCCGCGCCATCACCGATGCGGCAGCGGCCCGGGCAGCCGGGCTGAAGGTCTGGCGGGTCGGGGAGGGCAGCTGAATGGTTGAACCACACAACGGACCCGACCGATGAGTGTGCTGGTCACCGGAGCAGCGGGCTTCATCGGCGCCGCCGTGGCTGAGCGACTGCTCGCACGCGGGGAGCGGGTGATCGGCCTCGACAACCTGAACAGTTACTACGACCCGGCCCTGAAGCAGGCCCGGCTGCAGCGGCTGCTGCTGGAGCCCTCGTTTCAGTTCCAGCAGCTGGACCTGGCCAACGGCAGCGCGATCGCGGAGCTGTTCACCAGCGAGCGCCCCGACCGGGTGGTGCACCTCGCCGCCCAGGCGGGGGTTCGCTACTCGCTGGAGAATCCCCTCGCCTACGTGAACAGCAACGTGGTGGGGTTTCTCTCAATTCTGGAGGGTTGCCGGCACAACGGCATCAGCCATCTGGTCTATGCCTCCAGCAGCTCGGTCTATGGCGGCAACCAGCTCCTGCCGTTCTCGGAACAGCACGCCGTGAACCATCCGGTCAGCCTGTATGCCGCCACCAAGAAGGCCAATGAGCTGATGGCCCACACCTACAGCCACCTCTATGGCTTGCCGGCCACCGGCCTGCGCTTCTTCACCGTGTACGGCCCCTGGGGACGACCAGACATGGCGCCGATGCTGTTCGCCCGGGCGATCCTGGCGGGCGAGCCGATCCGGGTGTTCAACCGGGGCCTGATGCAGCGTGATTTCACTTACATCGACGACATTGTCGAAGGGGTGGTGCGCTGCCTCGACAAGCCGGCAACGGCAGCAACCGATTTCGATCCCATGGCGCCGGATCCGGCCACGGCGGCGGTGCCCCATCGACTGTTCAACATCGGCAACAGCCAGCCCGTTGCGCTGCTGGAGTTCATCACCGTGCTGGAGAAATGCCTGGGTCGCGCTGCGATTCAGCAACTGGAGCCGATGCAGCCAGGCGACGTGACCTCCACGGCGGCTGACACCTCAGCCCTGGAGAGCTGGGTTGGCTTTGCCCCCCAGACGCCCCTCACCGAAGGAGTGGGGCGCTTTGCCGATTGGTATCGAAGCTGGATTCAGGCTGAGCCGACCGCGACGTAGGAGCCGTAGAAGAAGAGACCGACCACGAAGATCACGGCGATTCCGCCGGCTGTGGCCACCAACCAGAGGGGAAGGGCCCCTTCGGTCCAACGGCTGCGCCAGGGAACGGCGGGCCGGCCGTCGGGGAGACGATCTGGAATGCGGCCATCGGGGAGGCCTGATTTCTTACCGCTCATGGCGAGATGTCGGGATTGCGTTGAACAGAATTCAGCTGATGCTGAATTTCAGTTGAAGAAGTAGCTGGTGAACAACACGCCGATCACGAAGACCAGCAGCAAGCCCAGATAAAGGCTGGTGCGGTTCAGCTCAACGGGCAGGTTGTTCGGATTGGGGTTGCGCTCCATGGTTCTGAATCAGCGACGGACGAACTGCATGGCGGCCAGGGCGCCCAGGAAAAACACCGTTGGAACTCCCAGGGCATGAACAGAGAGCCAGCGCACCGTGAAGATCGGGTAGTTGCGTGGCGTGGTGGCGGTTGGCGATTGGCTCATGGAATCACTTCAGGCGCAGATCAAGTTGGCTCTTGCCTTCGTAGCGCTGGCTAACCACAGGCGCCTTGGCCTCCTGAGCCTGGAAATAGGCATCAGGCCTCGGCGTTCCGAAGGCGTCGTAAGCCAGCCCGGTGGACACGAACAGAAAGCCGGCCAGGAAGATGGCAGGCAAGGTGACCGCATGGATGACCCAGTAGCGGATGCTTGTGATGATCTCGAAGAAGGGGCGTTCCCCGGTGGAGCCGGCAGCCATGGCAGCGGGCAATTCAGCTGCTGAATCTTAAGGGTCGACCCGGGAGCATCGGGAAGGGATCGGGTGGTTGGTTACACAGCGGCGACGGTCAGGCCACCCAGCGCAACAGGTTGCCCCGCTCACCCAGCACGAAGCCCTTGCCATCAGGGGTGAAGACGATGCGGTTGAAATTGGTCGGTTGCTCAGACCCCACCGGATCCCGTTGCCAGCTGGCGCCTTGATCCCGGCTGACCAGCAACGTGCCGCTGCCCCCACCAGCCCAGATCGCCCCGGTGGGGTCCCAGGCCATATCCAGATAGCCGAAGCCGTTGGTGATCGGAATCACAGGCTTGCTCCACTGATCAAGGTCGGAGGCATCGGCATTGAAGCGGAGCTGGGCTCCCCGGGTGACCATCCAGAGGGTCCCCTGAGGCTGGAATCCCATGCTCTGCACCCGCTGACTGCTGATCCGCTGATGGGGCTGCCAGATCTCCTGTCCCGGCACCCAGGTGGCAAAGAAATTGCCCAGGCTCGAGACGCTCACGTACGCACCATCAGGCGAGCGTCTCAGATCGCGGACGGCTCCGGCCGCATCGCTCACCTCCGCCTGCCAGCTGGAGCCGCCATCACCTGTGCGGTAGATGGCTCCCACATCGGTCGCCAGCTCGGCCTGCTGGGCTCCGAGAGCCGTGATCAGGTAGGGCTCGCCGGGTAGCTTCGTGTCGAGCAGGAGGCGCTCCCAGTTCTGGCCGGCATCAGTGCTGTGCAGCAGCAGACCAGGCTGGCCGGCGATCCAGCCCTCGCGGCCGTTGAAATCGACGCTGATCAAACGGTAGTTATCGCCTTCCGGCAGAGCCAGTGCCCGCTCCTGCCAGCTGGATCCGCCATCGTCGGTTTCCAGGATCAGGCGGTTGCTGCCCACCAGGAAGCCATGCCGATCATCGCTGAAGGCCAGATCGAGGGGGCTGGAGGTGGTGTTCAGCTGCAGCGGCTGCCAGGGGCTCGTTGCCGTCAAGGCCAGACCCGAGGTGACGCAGCCAGTGAGCCCGAAGCTGAGGCCAACGGCAAGCACAAGGGAGAGCAGGGAGGAGAGCAGACGGTTCACGGGGCTCAACGAAGGGAATAGAGGGAAAGGAAAAAGGCGAAAGCGAGGGCGAAGCCCCCGAAGATCAGCACATTCTTCTGGCCCGGGGTGAGCTTGTTGACGCCGAGGCCGAACTCGAGGTTCTGCTCGAAGCCGCTCGCCTGACTGCGCGGACCGATGTCACGGAAAGCGCCGACCCGGCTGCGGCAGACCGGACAGCGGAAACCCACCGGGTCAAGGGCGCTGAAGGGGGTGCCTGCTTCGATCTTCAGCTTGCGAATGCCCTCATCGGGGTCGTAGACGAAGCCGCAGCTGCGGCACTCGAAGCGATGGCTGGCGGGATCGGTGGCAGGCGCCGTCACCGGCTCGATGGCAGGTGCCGTCACCGGCTCGGTGGCAACGGTTTCAGGGGGCAGATCGTTCTGCGGCTCGTTGTCCTGACCACTGACCATGGCGATGGACACCCTGCCGATGCCGCCAACTCTATCGAGACCCTCCGATCAGCAGCCTGATGGCTGGGCTGGATCCTTCGATTTCCGCCGGTGGATGCCAGACTTCCCGCCAGGTTCGGTCGGCTGATGTTCGTTCTCCCCGGCTATGACGCCTTCCTGGGCTTTCTGCTGATCTCAGCGGCGGTTCCGGTGCTGGCCCTTGTCACCAACAAGCTCGTTGCTCCGAAATCCCGCAGCGGCGAGCGGCGGCTCACCTACGAATCGGGCATGGAGCCGATCGGCGGGGCCTGGATCCAGTTCAACATCCGCTACTACATGTTCGCGCTGGTCTTCGTGATCTTCGACGTGGAAACGGTGTTCCTCTACCCCTGGGCCGTGGCGTTCAACCGGCTCGGCCTGCTGGCCTTCATCGAGGCCCTCATCTTTATCTCGATCCTGGTGGTGGCCCTGGCCTACGCCTGGCGCAAGGGCGCCCTCGAATGGAGCTAACCGGTCTCTCACGATGACGATCACCCCTTCCCCTGTTTCCCCATCGATCGAGGCCCTGCGCGATCTGCGCGCCGCCACCTGCAACCCGATCGGAGCTCCCACGGTCACCTCGGATCTATCCGAGAACGTGATCCTCACCAGCCTCGACGACCTACACAACTGGGCGAGGCTCAGCAGCCTCTGGCCCCTCCTCTATGGAACGGCCTGCTGCTTCATCGAGTTCGCCGCCCTGCTCGGCTCCCGCTTTGACTTCGACCGCTTCGGCCTTGTGCCCCGCTCCAGTCCCCGCCAGGCCGACCTGCTGATCACCGCCGGCACGGTGACCATGAAGATGGCCCCGGCCCTTGTCCGCCTCTACGAGCAGATGCCGGAACCCAAGTACGTGATCGCCATGGGTGCCTGCACGATCACCGGCGGCATGTTCAGCGCCGACTCCACCACTGCCGTGCGCGGCGTTGACAAACTGATCCCTGTGGATCTGTACATCCCCGGCTGCCCGCCTCGGCCTGAGGCGATCTTCGACGCCGTGATCAAGTTGCGCAAGAAAGTGGGTAATGAGGCTCTGGCCGAGCGAGGCAACCTGCTCCCCACCCACCGCTATCTGACGATCAGCCACCAGCTCAAAGCCGTCGAGCCGATCATCACCGGCGCCTATCTCAAGGCGGAAACCCAGGTGGCGGCCCTGGCCGAATCCTCCGGCCTGCCGATCACGGCCACAGCCGACCCTGCCCCCACAGCCGAGCCGATCCCCGCCACCAGCGTCAACACCGATGCCTGATCCCAGCTCCGATTCAGCTCCTGCCCAGGAGCCAGCCAGGCAGCCCGCAACCGCTGAGCTCGTTGCCGCCACTCCGGGCCCGGTCAGCCAATGGCTCAGCTCCCAGGGTTTTGATCACGACTGCCTCGGGACCGACCATGTCGGCGTCGAACTGATCGGTGTGGAACCGGAAGCCCTGCCGTTGCTGGCCACGGCCCTGAAGGCAACGGGCTTCGATTACCTGCAATGTCAGGGCGGCTACGACGAAGGGGCCGGTGGACGGCTGGTGAGCTTCTATCACCTCGTCAAGCTGGGTGCGGCGGCTGATCCAGCTCCCGCTCCGGGCAGCCGGCCCGAAGAGGTGCGCCTGAAGGTGTTCCTTGCCAGGGACGGAGCGCTCAGAATCCCCAGCCTCTATGGCCTCTACCGCGGCGCCGACTGGCAGGAGCGCGAAACCTTCGACATGTACGGGGTTGAATTCGTGGGGCATCCCCACCCCAAGCGCCTGCTGATGCCCGAAGACTGGAAGGGCTTCCCGCTCCGTAAGGACTACGTGCAGCCCGATTTCTACGAACTCCAGGATGCCTACTGAGCCGGCCGCCGCTCAGCTGAACTCCTGTCCCCTGTTTCCCTTCATCCTGCGGTAGAAGCGCATCACCGCCTGGGCGAGGCTGCGGGAATCATGGCGGAGGCTGGCTGTGGGCTGGGTGCCCTGCAAGGCAGCCTGCATCACCTCATAGCCCTGGCTCCGCAACTTCGGCCCGTCGCAGATCACCGGTTCCGCCCCCCGGGCCCGGTAGTGGTCGATCAGGCGATTGTCGGCGATGGTCTCCTGGGCGAGCACCGCCGTGAACAGTCGCTCTTCCACACCCAGGCTGGCCAGCTGGGCTTCGATCGCGCGCAGGTGGCCCTCCACGTCCAACCTGTCGGTTTCACCGGGCTGGGTCATCAGATTGCAGATGTAGAGGCGGGGCGCCTTGCTGCGGCTGATCGCCTCAACCAGTTGGGGCACCAGCAGATTGGGCAGCAACGAGGTGTAGAGGCTGCCGGGGCCGAGCACGATCAGTTCGGCATTGGCGATGGCTTCGAGGGCCCGCGGCAGGGCCGGTGGACGCTCCGGGATGCAGCCGAGCCTCACGATCGGGCTGGTGGCATGGCCGATGCTGGATTCGCCCTCGATTCGCTCGCCGTTCTCCAGCTCCGCCCAGAGGCGCACATCCGCCGTGGTGGCAGGCACAACCTGACCCTGAACAGCCAGGACCCGGCTGCTGGCGGTGATCGCCGACTCCAGGCTGCCGGTGATCGCCGTGAGGGCGCTGAGAAAAAGATTGCCGAAACTGTGGCCCTCAAGCCCACTGCCGGATTGGAAGCGGTACTGGAACAACCGGGTCAGCAACGGTTCCTCCCGGGCCAGGGCGGCCAGGCAGTTGCGGATGTCCCCGGGGGGCTGGACCCCCAGTTCGCGGCGCAGCACACCACTGCTGCCACCATCGTCAGCCACGGTGACGATGGCGGTGATGTTGCTGCTGTAACGCTTGAGGCCGCTGAGCAGGGTGGCCAGGCCGGTACCGCCGCCGATCGCCACGACACTGGGACCCCGGTTCAGCCGCCGCTGGGCCATCAGGGCATCCACCAGCACGGTGCCCTTCTCCGGGGCCAGGGCCTGCTGGATCGAGTCGAAGCTGCGGCTCTGACCCCAGATCACCAGGGCCGCACCAATCAGCAGCACCACGGGGCCGGTGATTCCACTGGGCAGGACCTGGGTGAGCTGAGAGAGCAGCCAGTTCAGCGATTCCAGTGACCAGTAGATCGGCTTGAGATCGGCGAGGATGGCGGCCCCCAGCAGGGCCAGCACCAGCCCAAGACCGGAGGTGAAAACCCAGCGCTTCACCACCAGACCGGGCTGCAGCCAGCGCACGGCCCGCCTGGAGCGGCTCATCAGATCCTGTTGACGCCGATCTCCCCGACCGATCCAACCCGGACGGCGTACCGACCGACCGCTCAGGCGTCGGGGCAGATGGGGGCGCTGGGAGTTCAAACCGACAGGGCTTCACGCCACAGCACGGAGTCGATGGAACTGTACGAATGAACGACAAGGAAAACCCGGCACCGCCATCGGGCCCCAGCCGTTCGCAACCAGTGGTGGAGCTGGTCAACCTCAGCATGCGCTGGGGCTCCAACACCGTTCTCGACGACGTCAACCTGACCCTCCTGGAAGGGGAGCGGCTGGCGGTGGTGGGGCCATCGGGAACGGGAAAATCCACCGTGCTGCGCATCCTCGCCGGCCTGCTGCTGCCCAGCGACGGGGAACTGCGCGTCAACGGCATCCCCCAGCGCTACCTGCGCATCGACCAACCGCACCCCCCCGACGTGCGGCTGGTGTTCCAGAACCCTGCCCTGCTGGCCTCCCTGACGGTGGGCGAGAACGTGGGCTTCCTCCTCTACCGACACAGCGGCCTGCGCGACCGGGACATCCGAGCCAGGGTCCATCAGGCGCTGGAAGCCGTCGGATTGCTGGGCATCGAAAACCTGTTGCCTGGAGAACTCAGCGGCGGCATGCAGAAACGGGTGAGCTTTGCTCGCGCCCTGATCGAGGACCCCAGCCGCTCCACCGGCCAACACCCCGTGCTGCTGTTCGACGAACCCACCGCCGGCCTGGATCCGGTGGCCTGCACGCGCATCGAGGATCTGATCGTCACCAGCAGCCGGATGGCGGGTGGATGTTCGGTGGTGGTGAGCCATGTGATGAGCACGATCCTGCGCTCGGCCGAGCGGGTGGCGATGCTCTACGACGGCAGAGTGCAGTGGTGCGGCCCCACCGAAGCCTTCACTACCACGCAGAACCCCTATGTGGTCCAGTTTCGCAGCGGTAGTCTGCAGGGCCCGATGCAACCAGCGGAGCTCTGATACGACATGCGGCGTAGCGTGCGTGAGGCTCTGGTCGGATTCACCCTGCTCGGCGCTGTAGTCGGCAGCTTTGGCCTGTGGCTCTGGCTGCGAGGGGTCTCGTTGAGTCAGAACAACTGGATCGTCAAGGCGAGTTTTGAGGATGCCGCCGGCCTGGCGGACCGCTCCCCGGTGATCTATCGCGGCGTGCAGGTGGGCAGCGTCAAGAGCCTCAAAACCACCTCGGCAGCGGTGCTGGCCGAACTGGAGATCAGCGATCCCAGGCTGCGCCTGGCCAGACCCACCATCGCCCAGGTGCAGACCGGTTCCCTGCTGGGGGGGGATGCCCAGGTCGCCTTGATCAGCACCGGCAATCCCCTTGCCGCCAATGGCCCGAACCCCCGCGATCCGAACTGCGACAAGGCGGTGATGGTCTGCGCCGGCAATGAACTCAAGGGTGTCGCCGCCGCCAGCCTGAGCAGCGTCACCGAACTGATGCAGAAATTGCTTGCCCAGGCTGAACGGGAACAGATCCTGCCCCAGATCGCCTCCACCACCCGCAGCTTCGATGCCACCTCCAAGGAGGCCCAGGTCTTCCTGAAGGAAGCGCAGCGGCTGGTGAAGGAGCTGAACGCGGCCGTGGGCAAGGCCGATCCTATCCTTGCCAATCTGAACGCCGCCAGTGCCGATGCCGCCACCGCCGGCCGGCACGTGCGCAACCTCACTGCCACTCTCGACAACCCCAAGACCCTGGCCGAGCTCAAGACCACGGTCAGCAACGCCCAGCGGCTCACCGCCCGGGTCGATGCGGTGGGGGGCGATGTGAACAAGCTCACCAGCGACCCGATGTTCATGGATGGGGTCCGCAGCGTGGCGATCGGACTGGGCCAGTTGTTTGATGAGCTCTATCCGGCCCAGACGGGCCTGGCCCGGGACCAGGCAGAAAAGGGCAGGGCCGGCAAGGCCAAACCAGCGGAGTAGGACCCGTTCAGAGGGTTCTCCCTTGGGCCTTCAGGTGCCGTTGAGAGCTTCCAGGGCGATCGCGGCAATCGCCTGGTCGCTGGCCTTGGGCAACTGCACATAACGGCCACCGGCTGCCTCGGCCAGCTCCTTGCCCATGCCGCTGCCGATGAACTTGCGCTCGGTGTCGATCACCAGCAGCTTGAGGCCAAGGGCGCGGTAGCGCCCGGCCACGAGGCGGAGCTCCTCCCGGAGATCCACCGGCTCCTCCCCCTCCAGCACCGGCTGACCGAGCGAGCGGCTCAGCGGCACATTGCCGCGGCCATCGGTGATCGCCACGACGACCACCTGGCCGAGATCGCCGCTGGCCAGGGCATTGGCCCCCACCCTTGCCGCCTGGGTGAGGCCATGGGCCAGGGGTGAGCCACCGCCACAGGCCATCTGCTCCAGCCGCCGCCGCGCCGCCGTGATCGAGCGGGTGGGGGGCAGCAGCACCTCCGCCTGCTCGCCCCGGAAGGGGATCAGGGCCACCTGGTCGCGGTTTTCATAGGCCTCGGTGAGCAACCGCAGCACGGCACCCTTGGCGCTCTGCATGCGGTTGAGCGCCATCGAACCACTGGCATCAACCAGGAAGATCACCAGGGCACCCGCCTTGCGCTGCAGTTGCTTGGCCCGCAGGTCGCCGTCCTCGACGATCACCCGGCGGTGGGGCTCCCGCTGCCGTCTCGCCTTCTGATGGGGAGCGGCGGCCCGCAGGGTGGCATCAACGGCGATCCGCCGCACCGGCCCGCGGGGCAGCATCGGTTTGACGTAGCGGCCGCGGCTGTCGCTGATCACGACGGAACGGTTGCCGCTGCCACCGCGCCTGGTCTTCGCTGCCGCGAACAGGAGCAGATCAGGATCGATCGCGGTGGCTTCGGGATCGAGCAGAAACTCTTCGGGAATCGACGGTGGCGCCTGATCATCGGGGCTGTCCTGGTCGGCTTCGGCCTCGTCCTGATCGGGAGGCTCCGGCGGGTCCGGCTCCTCGGCATCGTCCTGTGGCGGCGGCTCCTCCGCAGGCGGATCGGACGGGGGCGGGTCTGCCGGGGGTGGCGGCGGCTCCAGGGGCTGGTCGGGATCAGGGGAGGAAGCTGCAGTGCCCGAGGCGCGATCACCAGGCGAACAGCCACCTGCAGATCGTCGGCATCGACGAGATCTCGGCCACTGAGGGCCGCATGGGCCCGGGCCACCCGCACCGCATAGAGCTCGGCCCGATGGCCCTCCACGCCGCCACGGATGGCTTCATTCACCAGATAGAGCACCTGCTCCCGGGCGATCCGCACATCCGGTAACCACTGGCGGGCCAGCAGCAACTGGGTGGCCAGGGCATCGGTTTCATCCTGCCAGCGGCTCACGAAGGCTGCGGCCGCCTCGCCATGCAGCAGGGCCGAGCGGGTGATCTCCACCCGCTGCTCCGTGCTGATCAACTGATTGGCCGAAAGGGCGATCGCGAAGCGATCAAGCAGGTGATCGCGCACGGGCCCCTCTTCGGGGTTGTAGGTGGCGATCAACAGGCAGCGGCAGGGGTGACAGAGGCTCAGCCCCTCCCGCTCGATCCGGTTCTCCCCCGAGCCCACCGCCGCCAGCAGCAGGTTGGTGATGCCATCGTCCAGCAGATTGAGTTCATCGACGTAGAGCACCCCGCGGTGGGCCTCGGCCAGCAGACCCGGCTGGAAGACGCTCGTTCCGGAGGCCAGCGATGCGGTGACATCCACCGAGCCGATCAGACGGTCTTCGGTGATGCCGAGCGGGATCTGGATGAAGGGCGCCGGAATCACCCGGGCAGGCAGCAGGGCGGTGGGGTCAGCGCCGCTGGCATCCCCGCCCAGTTCGGTGATGCGCCGACGGGTGGCGGCATCCCACTCCTCGGGCCGTCTGGGATCGGCGTTCTGGCTGCAATCCACCACATCGATCGGAGGCAGCAGGGCATGGAGGCCCCGGGCCAGCACCGACTTGCCAGTGCCACGCCCCCCCGCGATCACCACTCCGCCCAGGCCGGGGTCGACAGCGGCCAGCAGCAGAGCCAGCTTGAGGGTGCCATGGCCGGTGATCGCCACCAGCGGGAAGGCCCCGGCCGCTGGCTGACGCACCGAACCCGAACCGGGTCGAGGGGCTGGCTGCACGCCGCTTGCGACCATGGAGGAAAAGACCGGTTTGGGTGGGGGCCAGTCTGGCCGATCAGCTTTTGGCGATGAAGAACCCCCGACCGGCCAGCCTGGCGATCGCCCTGGGGGCCAATCTCGGCGATCCGCTCACCACCCTGCTGGCGGTTCGCCCCCTGCTGGCCGCCAGCCTGGCGGCAACCGCCGAAGCCGCCGGATTGCCCGCCGATCGACTGCACTGCCGTTGGTCACCGCTGTTCCGCACCGCGCCGGTCGGGGGACCACCGGGTCAACCGCCCTATCTCAATGCCGCCCTGGTGGCCACAGCTGAGCACCACCCCTCGGCCAGCCTGAACCGCCTGGATCCCCGGGATCTGCTGCAGCGGCTGCAGGCCCTCGAGCGGCGCTTCGGGCGCGTCCGCGTCGAGCACTGGGGGCCACGCCACCTGGATCTGGATCTGCTCTGGTGCGGCGAGGCCCGCCAGCGGAGCGCCGAGCTGAGCCTCCCCCACCCGCTTCTGCAGCAGCGCAGCTTCGTGCTGGCCCCCCTGGCGGCCATCGATCCGGCCCTGGTTCCACAGGGGGCCAGGGCTTCGGCCTCGCTGCTGCTGGCCACCCTGCTGAACCGGCCTGGCGAAGTCCCCCCCGAGGCCCTGCCCGGCCGGAGCGGCTGGCCGGAGCAACGGCCAGACTGGGATCTTCCTGATCCATCCCATGGCGCCGCTGCCACCCCCTGAGCCCTCGCGTCACCTGGCCACAGAGGCGGTGCTGCAGGCCCGCAAGCTGCGCTTCGAGCTCAACCGCATCGTGCTGCCGATCGGGATCGAAGCCAGCTTCGGGATCATCCGCCACCCCGGCGCCGCCCTGGCGGTGCCGATGCTCGACGACGGCCGGGTGGTGATCCTGCGCCAGTACCGTTTCGCCGTGCAGCGCCGCATCCTTGAGTTTCCAGCCGGCACCCTGGAGCAGGGGGAGAATCCCCAGGCCTCGATGGAGCGGGAGCTGGGCGAAGAGGCCGGCTACAGCGCCAGCCGCTGGGACGAGCTGGGTGTGATGTTGCCCTGTCCCGGCTATTCCGATGAAGTGATTCACCTCTTCCTGGCCCGGGGGCTCACCCGGCTGGAGGTGCCACCCGCCGGCGACGACGACGAAGATCTCGAGGTGCTGCTGCTGACGCCCTCGGACCTGGACGGCGCCATCGCCAGCGGCGATGAAGCCCTCGATGGCAAGAGTGTCACCGCCTGGTTCCGGGCCCGCCAGCAGCTGGGGTTCTGAGGTGACGACAGGGGTCAGGGAAGGGTCAGCCGCCAGCCGGAGTGGGCCACGCTGGCTGTTCTGGCACCGGCGGGATCTGCGCCTGGCCGACAACCTCGGCCTGGCCGCCGCCGCCCGGATCACCCCGGCCGTGACCGGTGTGTTCGTGATCGACGCCGACTGGCTTTCGGCGTCGGATCAGGCGTCGGCCCGGCTGTGGTTCCTGGCCGAAAGCCTGCGCGAACTGCGGCAGCGCTGGCAGGAGGCCGGCAGCCGTCTGCTGGTGCTGGAAGGGGAGGCCACCGAGCTGCTGCCCAGGCTGGCGCGGGCGATCCAGGCGGAGGTGGTGACCTGGAACCGGGGAGTGGAGCCCGCCGAGCGGCACCGGGACCGCGCGGTGGCGGCCGCCCTGCAGGCTGATGGCACCAGGGTTCTGGTGGACTGGGACCAGCTGCTGGTGCCCCCCGAAGCCCTGCGGACCGGAAGCGGTGACCCCTACCGGGTGTACGGCCCCTACTGGCGCAGCTGGCGCAAGTGGCTGGACGGCCTGCCCCCCGCCGCCCTCACGCCCCGGCCTGCGCCCGGCGGCCTGCTCGATCTCGAGGCCACCAGCCAGGCGGCCGTCCTGGCCGATGGCCTGGAGGCGGATCCGGCGGCGGCACTGGAGCGGCTGGCCGCCAGGGGACGCGGCTTTGCTGGAGCAGCCCTCTGCCCCTGCCGTCCTGGCGAGACCGCCGCCGCCGCCCAGCTGGCCGCCTTCAGCCAGAGAGCCCTGCTCGACTACGAACAGGGCCGCAATCATCCCGCCGAACCGGGAACGTCCGGGCTGAGTGCGGCGTTGCGGTTCGGCACGCTCAGCCCCCGCATGGCCTGGGCCGCGGCCCAGGCCATGCGCCCCGCCACCGGCAGCCATGAGCAGGAGCAGGCGATCACGGTGTGGGAGCAGGAACTGGCCTGGCGTGAGTTCTATCAGCAGGCCCTGTTCCACTTTCCGGCCCTGGCGAGTGGCCCCTACCGCCCCCAGTGGCAGCACTTTCCATGGGAGAACGACACCGGCCGGTTCGATGCCTGGCGCGAGGGTCTCAGCGGTGTTCCGATCGTGGATGCGGCGATGCGCCAGCTCAACCAATCCGGCTGGATGCACAACCGCTGTCGCATGATCGTGGCCTCCTTCCTGGTCAAGGATCTGATCTGCGACTGGCGATGGGGTGAACGGGCCTTCATGCGGCGCCTGGTGGATGGCGATCTCGCCGCCAACAACGGTGGCTGGCAATGGAGTGCCAGCAGCGGCATGGACCCGAAGCCACTGCGCATCTTCAACCCCTTCACCCAGGCGGCCCGCTTCGACCCGGAGGCCGTTTACATCCGGCGCTGGCTGCCGGAGCTCGCCCACGTGGCCACGGCGGATCTGATCCGGGGCGAAATCGCCCCGCTGGAGCGGCGTGGCTACCCCGAGCCGATCGTCGATCACCGTCAGCAGCAGGCCCATTTCAAGGCCCTCCACGCCAGATTGCGCTGAGGGGTCGGCAAGGCTGGGTTCAAGCTGATTGGATTGGGGCTGACTGGATCCGGGATAACTGGATCCGGGATAACTGGATCCGATCAGGCGGCGATCGAGGCGGTCCGTGACTGGGCCGGCAGGGCCATCGCGCAGACCTGCCGCACCATCTCGATGACCCGGTTCTGCTGGGCGGCGCTCAGCTCCGGGAAGATCGGCAGACTGAGCACCTCTGCGGTGAGCCGCTCGGTGATCGGCAGGCTGCCGGGGCCGTAGCCAAGTCCGGCGTAGGCGGGCTGGCGATGAATCGGAATCGGGTAGTAGATGATCGTCTGGACTCCGGCAGCGGCGAGTTCCTGCTTCAGCCAGTCGCGGCAGCAGCTTTCCGGCAGTCCGTGGGCAATGCTGTCGGCGGAGGGGGTGCACTGCCCGGCGCAACTTGCCTGGCCCGCGGGGCAGCGGGGCACCCGCACCACGAACTGGTTCCAGCTATGGCCCTCAGGACCGGCTTCGGGAAGCACCAGGCCAGGGGTTCCCTCCAGCTCCAGGTGGTAGGTGGCCGCCAGCTGGTGGCGGCGACCGATCCACCCCTGAAGATGGGGCAGCTTGACGTTGAGCACGGCTGCCTGGATCGCGTCGAGCCGGCTGTTGTATCCCAGAGAAGTGTGGAGATAGCGGCGGGGCATGCCGTGGACGGCCAACTGACGGATGCGTTGAGCCAGGTCGGGATCACGACAGGTGACCGCCCCTCCATCTCCGGCCCCGCCAAGGTTCTTGGTGGGGAAGAAACTGAAGCAACCGGCCTCTCCCCAGCTGCCGAGCGGTCGCCCAGCCCAGGTCGCCCCGGTGGCCTGGGCGCAGTCTTCGATCACCAGGAGGTTGTGGGCGGTGGCGATCGCGCCGAGACGCTCCATATCAACGGGACGGCCGAACAGGTGGACCGGCATCAGGGCCCTGGTCGCCGGGGTGATGGCGGCCTCGATCCGTTCCAGATCGATCAGGTAAGAGCTTTCCTCGACATCGACGAACACCGGAGTGGCACCGACGGCGCTGATCGCTTCAGCCGTGGCGAAAAAGCTGAAGGCACTGGTGATCACCTCATGGCCGGGGCCGATGCCCAGGCCCCGGAGCGCCAGCACCAGGGAATCGGTGCCGCTGTTGCAGCCGATCGCATGGGGACAGCCGATCGCCGCGGCAAACTGTTGCTCAAAGCGAGCGATTGTGGGCCCCCCGATGTACTGCCCGCTGCGCAACACCTGCAGAACGGCATCCTCAAGGGCTTCACCGTGTTGATGAAGTTGCTCGGTGAGATCGAAGGGGGGCACCTGCATGGAGGGAACCATAAACCCCTCAGCTGGGGTTGCGCCGAAGGCTGGTTCCGGCAGGATCGGCGCCGATCCTGACCTGTGTCCTTGTCGCGGCTCCCGCATCGGTTTTCAGTCATCGGCCTGGGCGCCCTGCTGCTGCTGAGCGGTTGCACCCCCGCCCACCAGCGACCCAGCTGGAGGATCTTTCCCCTGCAGCGCCACCAACCCCACGACGGCCTGGCGGTGGTGAATCAGCCCGATGGCTATGGCCTTCACATCTGGCTCGAGACGGACACCCGGGAGTCGGGGGTCTGCCGACCCCGCTGGCTGATCGACGCCACCAGGCTGTTCAACGGCAATGGTTCCGCCCCGTTCAGCTCCAGTCTGGCGACACGACCGGAGTTCTTCGCCGCGATGGATCGCCGCGACGTGCGCCATGCTCTGGGTCGCGAGCTTGAGGCGTTGTGCAAGGCCAGGGCTCCCCGCAGTCGCTGGGAATGGCTCGAACCGCCCCGCCGCCCTGAGGAGGTGAAGAAGGAGTCCTTGCCGATGCTGCAGGAAAAGGACCTGCTCAGCGATCCGGAGGAAGTGCGTCAGCAGGAAGAGTCCCTGGCACCGATCCCCCCCCAGGAAGAACCGCCCCGCTGAGAGGGCTGGCATCACAACACAGAGCCGCAGCGCCGCTGTAACCCTGTGGCAAGGCGAGATCGTGCAGGACCACCCCCGGCAGGGGGGCAGGCTGGGGTTCCGGTACGACGGCGAAACCGGTTCCCCGCGCCTTCAGCTCCGCCTCAAGCCGGCACCAATGCCGCAGAAAGGCCGGCGGCCTGGCCGCGGCTGGCAACGCCTTGATCTCCTGGCAGAGCGCCGGAGTCAGGCACCGGCCGGCGATCGCCTCCCAGCGCAGGCCTGGGCGATGCCACTCGACGTCCACCCCCACCGGACGCTTGGGATGGAAACCCAGCAGCACCAGATCGCCGGAGTGGGCCAGATTGAACTCGGGTGGCCTGGAGGCCAGGCGGGCGGTGGTGGCGGCCGCCAGGCGGGGCTTGCCATTGGGGCCGGCCTCCAGTTCCAGTCCGGCCGGATCCTCGCCACACAGCCCGCCCAGCAGCAGCCGCAGCGCAGCGCGTCCAAGCAGGAAACGGTCGCGATCATCGGCCCGCCGCCACCGCTCCAGCCGGACCCGCTCCGCCGGAGCCAGCAGACTCAGCAGCGCTGGACGCTGCAGGGCCAGTTCCTCCTGGCGGCGATCGATCAACCAGAGAACCGGAGCTGCGGCGGGCGAAGGATCAAGCCCCCCCCAGGGACCCTCTGGTCGAAAGGCCCTGGGCTGAAGGACCACGGTTGCAGACGCTGCGGGAGAATCCCATTCTCCTGATCCCCGTCCATGCTCCTCGATCTGCGCGGCAAGAAAGCTCTCGTCACGGGCATCGCCAACAACCGCTCGATCGCCTGGGGGATCGCCCAGCAGCTGGCCGCCGCCGGCTGCGACCTGGGGGTCACCTACCTGCCCGATGAGAAGGGCCGTTTCGAGGCCAAGGTGCGCGAGCTCACCGCGCCCTTGAACCCCAGCCTGTTCGAGCCCCTGAACGTGCAGGACCCGGCCCAGATCGAGGCGGTGTTCGAGCGTGTCAAGGAGCAATGGGGCAGCCTCGACGTGCTGGTGCACTGCCTGGCCTTCGCCGGCAAGGAGGAGCTGATCGGCGACTACTCCGCCATCAGCCCGGAGGGCTTCGCCCGGGCCCTTGAGGTGAGCGCCTACTCCCTCGCCCCGCTCTGCCGCTGGGCCAAGCCCCTGTTCAACGAGGGGGCCAGCGTGATCACCCTCAGCTATCTGGGGTCCGAACGAGCCATCCCCAACTACAACGTGATGGGCGTCGCCAAGGCGGCCCTGGAGGCTTCGGTCCGTTATCTGGCGGCAGAGCTTGGCCCCGACAAGCAGGTTCGGGTGAACGCGATCAGCGCCGGTCCGATCCGCACCCTGGCCAGTTCCGCCATCGGCGGCATCCTCGACATGATCCATACCGTGGAAGCGAAGGCCCCCCTGCGCCGCACCGTCACCCAGAACGAAGTGGGCGCCACCGCCGCCTTCCTGGCCAGTCCGCTGGCCTCCGGCATCACCGGCCAGGTGATCTACGTGGACGCCGGCTACGGCATCTCGGGAATGTGATCACCAGCTTGCGGGCAGCATGGCTGGCTCGCTGGCTGGCGGCCGATGGCCTTGGCGGCGATCACAATGGCGTATCAGAACCACCGCGGCCCCGATCGAGATGGACCCACGCACCGGCACGATCCACCGCGTCACCGGCGAAACCGATGTGCGGGTGGAGCTCTCTCTCGACGGAACAGGTCGCTGCCAGGTGAACACCGGCGTTCCGTTCCTTGATCACATGCTGCATCAGCTGGCCAGCCATGGCCTGCTGGATCTGGTGATCACCGCCAGGGGTGACCTCGAGATCGATGCTCACCACACCAATGAAGATGTGGGCATCGCGGTGGGCCAGGCCCTTTCCCAGGCACTCGGGGAGCGGCGCGGCATCCAGCGGTTCGGACACTTCACGGCACCGCTGGATGAAGCTCTCGTGCAGGTGGCGCTCGACTGCTCCGGCAGGCCCCACCTCAGCTACGACCTGGCGATCCCGGCCCAGCGGCTCGGCAGTTACGACACCGAACTGGTGCGGGAATTCTTCGTGGCGGTGGTCAACAACTCCGGCCTCACCCTCCACATCCGTCAGCTCAGCGGCGCCAACTCCCACCACATCGTGGAGGCCTGCTTCAAGGCCTTCTCCCGGGCCCTGCGCCTGGCGGTGGAGATCGATCCGCGCCGCGCCAGCGGCGTGCCCAGCAGCAAGGGCCTGCTGGAGCAGGCGGGCGGCTGGGGCTGAAGCGGGCCCCGGCCCGGCAGGTCCTGGACCCACAGCCACGCCGTAATGGTTCGTTACGTGATGATGGGATTCGCCCAATGCGCTCCGCTGCCATCCGATGACCGTCGCCCCCAGCCGACCTGAACCCAGCAGCCCTGCCGCCGGCCCAGCCACCGCCTACGACCGCTCCGACTGGGCCAGTGCCTTCCGCAACGTAGGCAGCGAGCTCACCGCCGTTGGCCTCGAAGCCAGCTCCGGCACGATCCCGGCCCAGCTTAAGGGCACCCTCTACCGCAACGGGCCTGGTCGCCTCGAGCGGGGCGGTCGCTGGGTGCACCACCCCTTCGACGGAGACGGCATGATCACCGCCCTTCGCTTCGAGGCCGGCCAGGCCCGGCTCACCAATCGCTTCGTGCGCACCGAGGGCTGGCAGGCGGAAGAGGCGGCAGGCAAGTTCACCTACCGCGGCGTGTTCGGCACCCAGAAGCCCGGCGGCCTGGCGGCCAATGCCTTCGACCTGCGGCTCAAGAACATCGCCAACACCCATGTGGTGCGGCTGGGCGACAAGCTGCTGGCCCTGTGGGAGGCCAGCTCGCCCCACAGCCTCGATCCGGAGTCACTGGAAACAACCGGGATCGACCTGCTCGACGGCAACCTGGCCCCGGCCGAGGCCTTCAGTGCGCACCCCCGCTTCGATCCTGGCCACCACGGCCGTCGCCGCATGGTCAGCTTCGGTGTCAAGGCCGGGCCCCGCAGCACGATCAGGCTGATGGAGTTCGGTGCCGATGGAGCCGATGCAGGGGCCCTGCTCACCGACCAGAAGCACAGCTTCGGCGGCTTCGCCTTCCTGCACGACTTCGCGATCACACCCCACTGGGCCGTGTTCCTGCAGAACGCCATGTCGTTCAACCCGCTCGGCTTCGTGTTCGGCCTCAAGGGGGCTGCCCAGTGCCTCGATTCGAAGCCAGGCGTCCCCGGGGAGTTCTGGCTGCTGCCCCGTTCCGGCGATGGCAAACCACTTCAGGTGGCCGCGCCTGAGGGTTTCGTGTTCCATCACCTCAACGCCTGGGAGGAACCCGACCAGGGAGCAGCGGGCACGGTGGTGGTGGATTCGATCTTCTACGCCGATTTCCCCTCGATCGGCCCGGATGTGGACTTCCGCGCCGTCGACTTCGCCAGCCTGCCGATCGGCCAGCTCAAGCGTTGCCGGATCGACCTGGCGGCCGGCACGGTTTCCACCGAGCTGCTGGAGGAGCGCTGCTGCGAATTCGCCACCGTGAATCCCGCCCGGGTGGGGTTGAGAGCCCGTTATGCCTGGATGGCGGTCACGGAGCAGGAAAGCGGCAACGCACCGCTGCAGGCGATTGAGAAACTCGACCTGGAGAGCGGCGAGCGCCTGCTGTGGAGTGCCGCGCCACGGGGATTCGTGAGTGAGCCGGTGATGGTGCCCCGGGCCGAAGGCAGCGAGGAAGACGATGGCTGGCTGCTGGTGGTGGTCTGGAACGGAGCCCGCTGTTCCAGCGATCTTGTGATTCTCCGGGCCGGCGACCTCAGCGAGCAGGCCGTGCTGCCCCTGCCCCTGGCGATCCCCCACGGCCTGCATGGCAGCTGGGCCGAGGCCAGCTGAGATGGTGCACCTCTTCCTGCTGCTGGCCCTGCTCTGGCTGCCCCTGCCGGCCGAAGCCTCCCTGCTGCACCTGGCCGGGCCCGTGCCGGAGTCGCTGGGCCTGCAGGCCGGCCAGCTGGCCGCCTGCCCCAGCCCGGCCCACTGCGTTCGCGAAGACTGGCGCCTCGCCGATCCAGCAGCGGCCCTGAAGCAACTCGGTCCTGTGCTGGCGGGCCTGCCCGGCACCCGCATCGAAAGCTCATCCCCGAGCTACCTGCATGCCACGGCGGAAAGCCGCCTGTTCGGCTTCATCGACGATCTCGAGCTGGCCGCCGACCCTGAAGCCGGCGTGCTGCAGGTCCGCTCGGCTTCCCGGCTGGGGGACTCCGACCTCGGCGTCAACCGCGCCAGGGTGGAGCAGCTGCGTGGGGCGCTCAGACCCTGAACCCCTGCTGAATCAGCCGCGCTGATGACGGGCCAGGGTGGCTGCGGAGAACAGATGGCCACTTTCCTGGCCGATCACCACCACGGCGTTGAGATCGGTGGCCGCCTCGACCCTCAGCTTGAGGGCCGGGTCGGCTTCAACCTGGGCCAGGAAGGCGGTGAGCTGGGATTTGGACATGGGTGGACTCTGAAGACTCCCTCCGTCCTAGTCGGTCGGGCCGGGTCAGTCAGGCCGGGTCAGTCAGGCCGGGCGGCGGCGGCTGAGCCCAGCAAGGCCCGCAATCGGGGCAGCAGGGCCCGCAGGGCCCGGCCCCGGTGACCCACCCTGCGCTTCTGCTCGGAATCCATCTCAGCAAAGCTGAGCCGGAGCTCCGGAACGTAGAAGAGCGGGTCGTAGCCGAACCCACCGGTTCCCCTCGGCGCCGGCAGGATCTCACCCTCACAGCATCCCTCCACCTCCAGGGCGATCCGTCCGCCGGGATCCGCCACGGCCAGAGCGGCAGTGAACCGTGCCCTTCTGGAGCAGGGCAGGCCGGCGGCGGCGGCCATGGTGGTGGCCTCCTCCAGCTCCCGCAGCAGCCGGGCGATCCGCTCAGGATCCGTGGGGGCATAGCGGGCCGAGCGGATGCCGGGCTCACCGCCGAGGGCCTCCACCGAGAGGCCGGAATCATCGGCGAGGCTCCATTCGCCGGTGATTCGTGCCACCGCCTCGGCCTTCAGGCGCGCATTGGCGGCGAAGCTGCTGCCCGTTTCCTCCACGTCCAGACCCTGGGGTTGGGGGCGGAGTTCAAGATCCGGATCACGGTCCGCCGCTGGCGGGCAGAGAAAGCGACGGAACTCCTGCAACTTGCCGGCATTGCCGCTGGCGATCACCAGGACGGTGGGGCCGGCGGAGGATGCGATGCCCTCCACGTTCAGGTCGCCTCGGCGTAGTCACGCGCCCAGGCCAGCACCGCCGCGACCCTCTCCACCGACGGAGCTTCGCAGTAGAGCCGCAACAGCGGTTCGGTGCCTGAGAAACGCAGCATCAGCCAGTGGCTCGGCCCCAGCCGCAGCTTGACGCCATCGGTGCGGATCACCTCGAGCACGGGCGCGCCGGCAACCTCTCCGGGAGGTGCGGCCGCCAGCTGGGCCTCCAGCCGCTCGCGGCTGGCCATGTCCTTGAGCCGCAGATCGAGGCGGTCGTAGGCACTCACACCGCCATGGGCCGCCTGGAGGCGGTCGAGGCGCTCACCCAGGGGCACACCGCCCTCAACGAGCGCCTCGACCAGCAGCAGGGCGGCGAGCAGGGCATCCCGCTCCGGCAGGTGCAGGCCAAAGCCCACCCCACCCGATTCCTCACCGCCGATCAACACCTCACCGGTGAGCATTTCAGCCGCGATGTACTTGAACCCGACCGGCTTCTCGATCACCTTCCGCCCCAGGCCCTCCGCCACCAGCTGCATCAGGTCAGAGCCGCTGACGGTCTTGATCACGGCGCCCGGCAGGCATCTGGCCCGGGCCAGATGGTCGATCAGCAGGGGCATCAGCAGTTGGGTGCTGCAGTAGCGGCCCCGTTCGTCGATCGCGGCGATCCGGTCGCCATCGCCATCGAAGACGATGCCCACCGCCGGCCGGCCGGCCGCAGCGGACGCCTGAACAGCCGCGATCAGTTCGCCCAGGTAGGGAGCAAGCGGCTCAGGGGGGTGGCCACCGAAGAGGGGGTCACGGTTGGAGCGGATCTCCCGGATCGCACCGGAGCCCGGCGCGTCTGTTGCCAGCAGGGCCGGCAGACCACCGGCGGCCGAACCATGCATCGGATCGACGATCACCTGCAGCCCCATCGTTTCAAGCCCTTCGATCAACCGGGCGGTGTCCACCTGGCGGCGCAGGCCGTTCAGGTAGCCGCTCCAGGCATCGAAACAGGGGGTTTCCCCCGGGATCGGCACGGTGATGCCGCCGGCCTCCAGGCGGCGCTCCACCCGGGCGGTGAAGTCACCCTCCACCGAACCGCCGAAGGCGCCCTTGATCTTCAGGCCCAGCCATTCGGGGGGGTTGTGGCTGGCGGTGATCACCAGGGCCCCCAGCGATCGCCGCTCCACCAGCGCCCAGCTGCAGGCGGGAGTGGGCACGGGGCTGTCAGTGAGCAGCGGCTCGAGGCCGGCGCCGCGCACGGCACTGGCCACCGCCGCCGCCAGCTCCGGAGCCAGGAAGCGGCGGTCGTAACCGATCACCACCTCACGGCTGCTGAGCCCCTCCGGGGCCGAATGGGCCAGTTCACGGGCGGCTGCCGCCGCCACGGGCAACAGGCGCTCGATCGTGATGTCAACGCCGAGGATGCCGCGCCAGCCGTCGGTACCGAACTTGATCGGGCCTGGCTCCAGGGGCAGGGGTGCGGAAAGCATCGAGCAGGCGAGCGGTAAGAAGCTCGTAGCAGGGGAGAAAGGCCCGCGGGTGCCTGGAGGTGCCGGCCTGGTGGCAGGCCACTGGCCGCCTTAGCCTGATCCCCATGCCGATCGCCGCCCAGACCCAGGTCGTGACCGACCGGTTGTTGCGCAGTTGGTTGCGCTGTCGACGGCGCGCCTGGCTGGATCGCCATGGCGATCCTTCAGAACGCCTCTGGAGCGCCCATCGCACCCTGCAACTCGACGACCAGCAACGCTGTTTCGTCAGCCTGCTCGGCCGGATCCCCGGCAAGGGCGAAGCGGCCTGCGCCGCCGGCGAGCCCGCGGTCGTGGGAATGCGGCTGGTGGAGCGCACCCCAGGGGGGCTCCAGCTCGAAGGCCATCCACCCCTGCTGGTGCGCCTGGCCGGCACCAGCCGCTGGGGCTCCTACGCCTACCAGCCTGCCCTGGCCCGCCAGGGCAGGCGCCTGACCCGGGAACACCGGCTGGTGCTGACCCTCTGGGGCCGTCTGCTGGCTGGAACCCAGCAGGGGACGGTGAGCCACGGCCTCGTGGTCGCTGGCCACGGCCGCCACCAGGAACGTGAGCAACTCCCGCTCACCCCTGGCCTGCAGCGCCAGCTGGAGGACGCTCTGCCCAGGCTCGCCGCCGATCTCGATTCCTCGCAGCCCCCGCCCCTGGTGAACGACCGGCGCAAGTGCGTGCTCTGCTCCTGGCGGGGCGCCTGCGATCAGGAAGCGGCCGCCCTGGGCCATCTCAGCGAGGTGAGCGGCGTCGGCGGGAAGCGACGGGAACTGCTGATCGAACTGGGCCTGCACCGACTCAGCGACCTGGCCGAAGCCGACCCGGAGACGCTGGCCGACGGCCTGGAGGTGCACGGTGAGCAGCATCGGGAGGTGGCGGCCCAGCTGGTGGCTCAGGCACGGGTGCAACGCCAGGGTGTGGCGGAGCGGCTCTGCCAGGCGCCAGGGGTGGTGGGATCAGCCCTGCCCGAGCTGAGCGAAGCCGAAGGCGTGCTGATCTACGACATCGAATCGGATCCCGATGCCCGCGACGATTTCCTGCACGGCTTCCTGCGGCTCAGGCGCCATGCCGATGGCTCCTGGCCCAGCCAAGCAGAGGGCAGCACCTACCAGCCGGTCCTGGCCCTGCATGAGCATGGTGAGGCCCGGCTGTGGCAGCGGCTCCGCACTCTGCTGGATCGCCATCCCGGCTGGCCCCTGCTCCATTTCGGCGAAACCGAATCGATCGGCCTGAGCCGCCTGGCCCAGCGGCAGGGAGCGAGCGAGCAGGAGGTGCGCCAGCTGCGGGCCCGAATGGTGGATGTGCACCAGCGCCTGCGACAGCACTGGCGGCTGCCGGTGAACAGCTACGGGCTCAAGGCGGTGGCGAGCTTGCTCGGCTTCCGGTGGAGCCAGAAGGGGGTGGAGGGGGCCCGTTGCCTGCTCTGGTGGCGGCAGTGGCGGGGCGATGGCACCGGCACCGGCCGGGGCAGCCGCCACAACCTGCTGCGCATCCTCCGCTACAACCACGACGACACCCTGGCCACCTGGGCGGTGGCCGCCTGGCTGCTGGCTCAGGATCCCCGGCCGGAGGCGCCTCCACCGGCCCCCACCGGCGGAGCCCTGAACCCGGCCGGAGCGGAGATGCTCAGCGGCAGCGAGTCGGCCAGCAGCGTGGCTTCCCCGAGGGCCTGACGCCGCACCAGGGCCAGGCCGATCAGCCGGCGGGGCCTGCCTGCGCTTGCGGGCAACTCCAGGCTGGAGCTGATCCAGCCGGCCCGCTGGCCGGCTGGATCGATCAGCGGAGTGCCAGGAGCTGGGGTTTCAGGAGCGGCGGCTGGCTCCGGATCCTGATCCGGGCTCCAGGTCCAGCGCCGCAATTGCTGTTTGACCCCGTCGTAGGTGGCCAGCTTGGCAAGGGTTTCCTGGCCCACATAACACCCCTTGCTGAGGCTGACGCGCTCCGCCAGTCCCAGCTCGAAGGGGTTGAGATCCTCGTTGATCTCGGTCGGCTCCTGCGGCAATCCCTGCTGCAGCCGCCAGCGCTGCTGATCCAGCCGGCTCAGGGCCGGCAGAGCCTCCAGCCAGGCCGGGGCGGGCTGATCGGCCCTGAGCAGGATCCGGTTGGGATCAGGCAACAACCAGCCTTGCCCCGGCTCGGGGCCCAGGGCGGTCCATCGCCCCTGCGGGATGGCGCCCATACCGGCCGCCGCGAGGATCCCGGCCGCCCCCAGCACGGAGTGCATCACAGCGGCAACAAGCCCGCCCAGGGCCACCTGGTCGGCTGGAAAGAGCACGCGATCGAGGGCCTGGTGAATCGAGCCGCCATCTCCGGCGGTGATCACCAGCCAGGCACCGGTGGCATCCACCAGCACCTCCGCCAGTCCCCGCAACCGGGCGGTGGGGGTGATGCAGCAGGTGGCGAGACACTGGCCGGCAACGGCCCGCTCCAGATCCTGGCTGGTCTGGCCATGCAGAAAACGCAGCACGCCTGGGCCATCGAGCCGGATCAGGCTGACCGGCTGCTGCCAGCGGCAGGGCTGAGGCGGTTGCCACTGCCAGGGGTCGTCGCTGGGAAGGCTGCTCACGGCAGAAGCTGAAACATGGGCTGGCCTCAGCCTTGCAAACCCCGGGCCGAAGCGGCGATCTCCTGGAGCAGGAACAGGCTGCGCAGCTCCAGCCCCGCCGCCGTCATCGCCTCGAGGCCGCCTTCCTGACGATCGACGATCGTGACCACCCGCTCCACCACGTAGCCGGCCTGGCGCAGCTGCTCAACCGCCCTGAGCGAGGAACCGCCGGTGGTGACCACGTCTTCCAGCACGGTGATCCGACTGCCGGCGGCCGGCAGGGGACCCTCCAGCCAGGCACCGGTGCCATGGCCCTTGGCTTCCTTGCGCACGATCAGGGCGTCCAGCGATCGCCCCGCCAGGGCCGCGGCCATCGCCACTCCGGAAACCAGTGGATCAGCGCCGAGGGTGAGACCGGCGACGGCGACGGCCTCCGCTTCCACCTGATCCAGCAACAGCTCCGCCAGGGCGGCCAGGCCGGGCCCGCTCAGGCTGACCGGCTTGCAATTGATGTAGTGGTCGCTGCTGCGGCCGGAGGCGAGGGTGAACCGGCCGTGGCGGTAGGAGCGGCTGGCCAGCAGGGCCAGCAGGGCGCCGCGCTGGGCGGCTGGATCGGAGGGCGGTTGCATGGGAAGCGGGGACGGGTCGTCGGGAGGCTGGGCAGAACTGGATGCGGTGCCTAAATTGTTCGGTATCGATCGCCAGTTGCCCGGCATGGGCCCCATCTTCTCGCTGCGGCAGCTCCAGCCGCTTCCTGCAGGCCTCCGTCTCCTGCCACTGCTGGCCGGGGCAATGGCCATCACCTGCCTGCCCGCCCTCGCGGCTCCGGTGATCTGCACCACCACCCTGGAAGCTCCGCCCCAGGGCGGACGTTTCGGCACTGCCGGCCCGGTGGAGGTCACCCGCTGCGGCGTTGTGGAAACCACGGAGGCCCTGGTGGAGCGTCGCGCATTCACCTATCGGTCCAGCTTCGCGCGGGGCGTCAGCCTCACCCACCAGTTCACCGACATCCTGGGCATCGCGATGGGGGGCAGCGATGGAAACACGGTGATGGGACTGGGCTTCCCGGATCAGGCGATCCTCTGGGACAGTTCGGCGATTCAGAACACCACTTCAGCCCTGCTGGAGGAGCAGAGCGCTCCGATCCCCTGGCGCAGTGGCGATCTGCCGAATCAATTCACCAGCAGTCTTCAGAGCGGCCCGGAATCAACCGCGGTTCCGATCGCCCAGGTGGATGGGTATCGGCCATCAGGCGGGATGCAGGGCCTGCCCCGCCGGGAGTTCATCCCTGGCGACGCTCCGATCCGTGGGCTCTGGTAGCCAGCCAGAGGGGGTCTAGCAATCTGGTGAATGCAGCGGGCTCATAATCCGCCTGAGCCGAGTTCGATCCTCGGGACCCCCATGTTCAACAGTGTGGGCCTGGAAAATCCTTCCGGCCAAACGCAGCAACCGGGAGCAGCAGCCTGAATGGGCAAAAGCTGATTAGGGTAAGCAAGCGCTCACTTCCTATGGCTCGTCCTTCCCTCCCCGCCATCCTCGACAGTCCTCGGGCGGCATCGCCCCAGGCCGAGCCGTCCCCTGGCCCACACCCCATCCCGCCGCCCTCCCGGCAGGCTGCTGGCAAGCTCCTCTGGCTGATTCCCTGGGTGGGCCTGGCCATTGCGGCCGGCATCGGTGGCTGGATGGCCCTGCACAAGGGGGCGGTGGAAACCGATGACGCGCAGGTGCAGGCGAGCCTGACTGAAATCTCCAGCCGTGTTCCTGGAACGATCTCCCGGGTGGCTGTCTCGGACAACCAGGCCGTCACGGCCGGCGCTCTGCTGGTGGCACTCGATGACCGCGACGCACG
The DNA here is from genome assembly GCF_977927535.1 of Cyanobium sp. ULC082. Lineage (NCBI taxonomy): Bacteria > Bacillati > Cyanobacteriota > Cyanophyceae > Synechococcales > Prochlorococcaceae > Cyanobium > Cyanobium sp. ULC082. Next base: position 651,336 of record NZ_OZ376398.1, on the reverse strand, counting down.
CACCCAGCTGCAGCTCGCCGAAGCGAACCTCCTGGAGGCCGAACACCAGGCCGATGCCCTGGCGGCCCAGACCGGCAGCGCCGCCAGTGCCGCCCAGGCGGCCGGAAACCAGGCCAGGGCCGATCAGGAGGAGGCCAGCGCCGAGTTGATCCGCAGCGGCGCGGAGCTCAGACGCCTGGAGTTCCTGCTCAGCCAGGGGGGCGTGTCCCAGCAGGACGTGGACCGTGCCCGCGCCACCTTCCGGCAGGCCCTGGGCCAACAGACCCGCAGTCTGGCCACCGCCCAGCAGGCCCACTCCAGTGATCGGCAGGTGGGTGTGGAGGCCCAGAAAGCCGCAGCCGCCCGCGCCCGCATCGACCAATTCAGGGCATCAGTGGCTGAGGCGCGCCTGCAGCTCTCTTACACGCACCTGCTCGCGCCGGTGCCCGGACGGATCGGTGCTCGCCAGGCGGAACCGGGTCGCCAGGTCCAGACCGGGCAGCCGCTGATGCTGCTGGTGGGGATCCATCCCTGGGTGGAGGCTCACTTCAAGGAAACGCAGCTGGAGGGCCTGCGGCTGGGCCAGGCCGCCGAGATCAGGCTCGACGCCTTCCCCGGCCGGGTCTTCGCTGGCCGGATCGTCAGCCTGGCACCGGCCTCCGGGGCCCGCTTCGCCCTGCTTCCCCCCGAAAACGCCACCGGAAATTTCACCAAGGTGGTGCAGCGGGTGACAGCGCGGATCGCACTCGATGAGCACTCCGAACTGGCCCAGCTCCCCGCCGGGATCCGGCAGCAACTGGTCCCGGGCCTTTCGGCCTCGGTGCGGGTGCTGCGTCCGTGAGCACCGCCGTTGGGGCGCCTTCGCCGGAGCGGCTCAGCGCCCGGCAATGGGGCGTGGTGCTCACAGCCTCCCTGGCGGCCCTGCTGGAGGTGCTCGACACCAGCATCACCAATGTGGCCCTGACCAGCATCCAGGCCAGCCTGGGCGCCACCTTGGCGGAAGTGGGCTGGGTCGTGACCGGCTACACCATGGCCAATGTGGTGATGATCCCGCTGATCGCCTGGCTGGGTGATGTCTTCGGGCAGAACCGCACCTTCCTTTTCTCCCTGGCCGGTTTCACTGTGGCCTCGGTGCTGTGTGGCCTGGCCCCTACCTTGCCGACCCTGGTGGCTGCCCGGATCCTGCAGGGTCTGCTCGGAGGCGGGCTGCTGGCCAAGGCCCAATCGATCATGTTCCAGGCGGTCCCGCCGTCGCTGCAGGGCAAGACCCAGGGGGTGTTCGGCGTGGTTCTGCTGGCCGGACCGGCCCTGGGACCGACCCTCGGCGGCCTGCTCACCGATGCCCTCGGCTGGCGCTGGATCTTTTTCGTGAACCTTCCCTTCGGGATCCTGGCCGTGCTGATGGCGCTGGCAGTGATGCCCCCGGAGCGGAGTTCCGAACTGTCCCGCAGCCGCAGCGGCGTCGATTGGATCGGAATCGGCCTGCTGATCCTCTGCCTGGCCAGCCTGCAGATCGTGCTGGAGCAGGGCCGCCAGCTCGACTGGTTCGCAAGCAAGGCCATTGTTCAGCTGGCCCTGCTCTCGGCGGTGAGCCTGCCGGTGTTCGTGGCCTGGGAACTGAGCCAGCGCCGACCTGCGGTGGACTTGCGGGTGCTTCGCCACCGCACCCTGGCGGCCGGCTGCCTGTTCTCGATGGTGCTGGGTCTGGGGCTCTACGGCACGGTCTTCGTTGTGCCGATCTTCGCCCAGTCCGTACTCGGCTACACAGCCACCCAGACCGGGCTGCTGCTGCTGCCAGGGGCCCTGGCCTCAGCGCTCAGCATAGGGCTGCTCAGCCGCCAGGTGGCCCGCTTCGATCCCCGCCTCCTGATCGTGACGGGTTCCCTGCTGATGGTGCTGACGATGGGCTGGATTGGTGCCATCAGCCCGAACACCGGCGAAGACTCCCTCTACTGGCCCCTGATCCTGCGCGGGGTTGCCACCGTGATGATGTTCCTGCCCCTCAGCCTGGCCAGCCTGGGCTCCTTGCCCCGCGAGGAGGTGGGAGCTGGGAGCGGACTGTTCAACCTCACCCGCCAGCTGGGGGGAAGCTTCGGCATCGCATTGCTCACCGTGGTGATCGACCAGCGCAGCAGTCTGCACCGGGCCCGCCTGGTGGAGTCCCTGTCCACCACCAACCCCCTGCTGCTGGATCACCTGCAGGAGCTGCAGCAATGGTTGCAATCCCGCGGCAGTGCGGCCGGGCAGGTAAAGAACCAGGCCCTGGATCTGCTCAATCAGCAGGTGAATCAGCAGGCGGCGTTGTTGGCCTTCGGCGACGTGTTCCAGGTGGTGGGTGTGGTGTTCCTGGCCGCCATCCCCCTGGTGCTGCTGCTGGGCCGGCCGGCTGTGGCCCCAGCCCCCTGAACAGCACAGCCAGGGCCTGGCGGGTCCGGGCCGGGAGGTCGGCGAGACTGCCATTGATCAGACCCTGCAGCATCAGGCCCTGATAGACGGCGAGCACCTGGCCGGCCAGGGCTGGAACATCCAGCTGGGAATCCAGGATCCGCCGCTCCTGGGCGTTTTGCAGCAGCCGGGCCAGCCGCTGGCGGTAGCGGGCCATGAACGCTCGGCCGGTCTCCCGAGCGGCACTGGTTTCCGGCCGTTGCAATTCCGCGAACAGCATCCGCAGCAGCCCTGGATGTTCCTGAACGAAACCCACATGGACCAGCAGGATGGCCTCAACCCTCTCCATGGGGTGCTCCGGGGCACCGGAGTCGACGGCATCAAAACGTTGCCAGAGGGCCTCTGTAGCCCAGCGAACAGTTTCAGCCCAGAGGTCGTCCCGGCTGGAAAAGTGGCGGAACAGGGCCCCATGGCTGAGGCCCATGCGCTCGGCGATGGCAGCTGTGCTGATCGCATCGGGCGCCATCGAAGCGGCCAGCTCGATCAGGGCGCGCACGGCAGCGGACCTGCGCTCGGCGGCAGGAGCGGGAAGGGCCCGGGCCACAGAGACTCAAAAAAGTGAGTACTCACTTTAAAGCCCGATTGCCGCAAACCCTCCGCCTGTGGGAGAGGCCAACCCCATCCAGCTGGGCTGGCCCAGGCTCCGCACCTACCAGCTGACACCGTGCAGTTTCGGCAACGGGGCGGTCTGGCTGGTGACGGCGAACAGCCTCGGGATCCGATGGCTGTTGTACACCCGGAACTCCTCCACCAGGCTCACGCCTGCCTTGCGCACGGCCTGGTTCAGCACCAGGGAGCCGTCAGGGTCGGAAACGGAGCGGTGGAAGGTGCCCGGCGGGATCCGCAGGATGTCGCCGCCGGTGTCCAGCCGCACGATGTGAAAGGGATAGTTCCAGCCCAGATTCACCAGGAAAAAGGTGCGGCCGCCGTGCATGGCCAGCAGGTTGTCTTCCTGGTGCGGGTGCAGATAGAACTGCCAGGCCCCGGATTCCGGGTCATCGGGAGGGCTGATCGCCGGCCCGGTGTGCACCACCAGGTCGCGGGCATTGGAGGTGGGAACCGTGATGTCGAAGAAGCGGACCGAGGGCGTGTCGCGGAACTTCTCGTAGGGGATCAGCTCGAACATCGGCGCCGGCCTCGGCGCTCTGGAATCGCTGGGTTGCAGGACGGAGCTGGACATGGAACAACGCCGGCCGCAAGGTGACGCCTGAAAGTTCAACCACCTAACCGAAGGCTTCCGCGTCCGAGCCGTGCGAACCGCTACGGAACCCAGCACGGGTGACGGAATCCAAGCCGGGTGGAGGCCGATGGGGAAGATTTGATCGTACAAGTCGGCAGGTACGCCTTCGGGGGAGTGGCTCTGGTTCCCCTTGCTTGAATGACGGCACCCCGTGCCGCTGGAGTCGTCTGTCTTGACCGATCGTTCACCCCGCTTTCTCCGCCTGGCAGCCCTTCTGGTCACGGTCAGCCTGGGCCTGAGCAGCCTTGAGGCCCAGGCCCAGGCGGGTCGGCCGGCCAGTCGGCCTGTCGGCCGGCCCACCGTTTCGGTGCCGAACTTCAAGAACACCGTCACCCAGCGGACCTGGTGGTGGCAGGGTCCGGTGGCGGAAGATCTGGCGGCGATGCTCGCCAACGAACTGCAGGCCACCGGCGATCTGCAGGTGGTGGAGCGCAGCAACCTCAAGGAGGTGCTCTCCGAACAGGAGCTCACCGAGCTCGGCATCGTCCGCAAGGGCTCGAACGCGGCCCAGAAGGGTCAGATGACCGGCGCCCGCTACATCGTGCTGGGCACTGTCTCCTCCTACGACTCCAACGTGGAGAACAAGAGCACAGGCAGCAACTTCGGCCTGCTCGGTTTCCGCACCAACAAGGAGCAGGTCGAAACCAAGGATTATGTGGCGATCGACATCCGCGTCGTCGACAGCAGCACCGGCGAGGTGGTGGGGCGCCGCACCGTGGAGGGCCGGGCCACCAACACCGCCGAAGCCAGAGAACAAGGCGTCAGCCTGTTGCCGGCGGCGGTCGGCGCCTTGCTGCTGGCCCCGAACATGGGCACCACCGGACAGGTGCTCACCGGCGCCGCCGGCACCTTGAACTTCGGCTCCAACACGGCCCAGTCGCAGCGGACTCCCGCCGCCAAGGCCATCCGCGCCGCCCTGATCGATGCCTCCAGCTATGTGAGCTGCCTGCTGGCGCCCCGGGGCGACTGCATGGCCAGCTTCGATGCCCAGGACCGGGAGCGACGCCAGCGCACCGGCGAGTCCCTGAAGCTGGAGTGAGCCGGGGATCGGCTCAGAAGGGGATCGGCATCTCAACCGACGCCGGCAAGGGCGCACAGCTCGGCACCCGCTCCGCCACCACCCGGCCGATCACCACGATGGCCGGCGATTCGAAGCCCTCAGCCTCCACCCGGTCGGCCAGGTCGCCGAGGCTGGCCACCAGCTCCCGCTGACCCCGCACCGTTCCCTGCTGGACAACGGCGACAGGGGTGGCTGGATCCAGACCGCCGGCCATCAGTTCCTCGCCGATCCGACGCAGGTTGTGCAGGCCCATGTAGATCACCAGCCCGTCGCTGCTGCGGGCCAGACCACGCCAGTCGACGGCCGGGCGGACCTTGTCGAGCTCTTCGTGGCCGGTCACGAAGGTGACGCTTGAGCCGGCCCGGCGATGGGTGATCGGTATCCCCATGTAGGCGGGCGCCGCGATTCCGGCGGTGACACCCGGCACCACCTCCACGGGCACCCCAGCGGCCACCAGATGGGCGGCCTCTTCGCCGCCGCGGCCGAACAGGAACGGGTCGCCGCCCTTGAGCCGCACGATGCAGCGGCAACGCTGGGCCAGCTCCACCAGCACGGCGTTGGTGCTGGGCTGGGGAACCGAGTGGTGGCCCCGGCGCTTGCCGACGAAATGCCGTTCGCAGCCTTCTGGGGTGAGATCGAGCAGGGCCCGGGGCACCAGCGCGTCATGGACGAGGGCATCGCACTGGCTCAGCAGGCGGTGGGCCTTGAGGGTGAGCAGCTCAGGATCCCCTGGTCCGGCCCCCACCAGGTAGACCTTGCCGGTCATGGCAGCGCCTCCAGCTCGCGCACCAACAGCTGCCGGAACCGGGGCCTCTCCACCAACGGCATTCCGAGCTGCTCGGGAAGGCTTTCGGTGAGCCGGTTGGCCGCCAGGGCCAGGGGCAGGGCACCGGGATGGATCGCCAGTTTGATCTCCTGCAGATCTGCCGCAGTGTATGGAGTGGGCAGGCAGCGCGCCTGGGTGACCGACTGGAGATGGACGAGATAGCGGGCACCCGGGCCATCCTCAAGCGGATGATGCAGCAGCAGGGGTGCCCCGGGGCCGGAGTCCGCGGAACCGTCTTGCACCTGAACCATGGCGGCCAGTTCGGCAGCCAGGGCCCGCTGCCAGCTCGGCCAGGCGCCAAGAAAGGGCAGGCGGCGCACGGGGCCGTGGGCACGCCAGGCGGTGGCGATGGCGGGCACGTCGATGCGGACGTGGCTGCCGGGCAGCAGGAACAGCGGCACCAGGGTGAGCCAGGGCTGGAGGTCCGCGGATCCAGCCGGGGTGCCGAAGCTGGCCGGGGATGGCGGCGCCTGAGCCGTGAGGGCCTGGATCCGCACCGGCCGGCCCCGCAGCCGCTCCAGTTCGCTCGCCAGGTTCTGCAGTTCCCCGGGAATCACACCGCCGGCCCGGCCGTGCACGATCAGCAGCAGCGGGCTGGGGGGCAGGGCCGCCCAACGGCGGCGCAGCCGTTGCCCCACCAGCGGATCCAGGGGGCGGCGGGTGAGGGGGAACAGGGCCCAGCGCCCCCGGGGCAGCCTGGCCAGCAGATCAACGGCCTGGCTTGCCAGCTGGGGCTGGAGGTCGCCCGCCAGTCTCAACAGCTGCCGGCGGAGGGCCGCCAGCGGCCAGGCGCTCAACCCCAGCGCCAGGCCCTCCAGAGCTGCCCGGCGCAGCGGCAGGGGGCCGGCCTCCAGGCTCAGCCGGGCAAGCAGGGGATAGTCGATGGGATCGCGCTGATGGCCCAGCAACGGGAGCAAGGGCAACCGCTGCTCCGGGGCGGTGCGCTCGTTCACGGCCTGGCGCAGCAGGGCGGCCGACCGGGGTGTGCGGACGCGACCGATCAACGGCAGCAAGTCAGGGTCACCGACCGTGGCCAGCCACCAGGCCAGCAGCCGATCACTGCCGGCTCCGTCAAGGCGCCCTGCCAGGACGGCCAGCAGATCGACTGCCGGCTCAAGCTGGCCCCGTTCGAGGGCCTCAATCCAGACGCCGCAATCCGGGTTGTCCTGGCGACGCAGCCGCTGCAGCCAGGGCCAGCGCTCCGGGCTCCCCGGTGGCGGCAGCGCGGCGGGAACCAGCAAGCGTTCCAGGGGTGAGGGTGCTGCCACGCGCTGTGGGACAGCCGGTGATGTCCAGGATGGCACCGCCGCCGACCACGGCGGGATCAGCTGATCGACGCGTAGCCGTTGATACGTTTTCTCCGGTTTCTGTGTTCGGCCCGGGCAGCGGCTTAGCAAGGAAGAAGCCAACCCCTCCCTGCGGAACCGGCGATGCAAGCCACCGTGACACCAGCCAGACCCAGCCGGAGCGCCGGCGGTTCGAACCCGGCGCGACGCCCGGCGCCCGAGGGGGCCTCCCAGGCGGAAGCGATGCTCAGCTGCACCGATCGCAAACAGCAGCAACTCGTCTTCCAGTTGGTGCGCCAATTGGCCGAGGCCCAGTTCAGGCGGGCCGACCCGGTGTTGAGCGCGCGGCTCTGGCAGGAAGTGCTGGCCCTGGAGATCGACCCGGAGCGGATCACCCGCCTGCTCTACGGAGGCCAGGATCCCGAAGACCGCCAGGCCCTGGCCGCGCTGGATCCGGCCGCTCCCCCGCTCCCGACCAGTCCCCCGAGCCGGTCCCGCTGGGCCTGGCTCGGGAGAGCAGCAGTCAGACCCCTGGGCGGCGGCGGGCCCCGAAACGCTCCACCAGCAGCGTTTCGAGCACATCGGACAGCTGGCTGAGCGGTATGGGCTTGTCGTGCAGTTCGCCGAGACGCGGCTCCGCCGCCATCGAGCCACCCAGGAAGATCTTGGCCGCTTCCACCATCTGACCATCCAGGCGCGCCTTGGCCCCCATCAGACCGATCTCGCCCATGTACGGCTGGCCGCAGGCGTTGGGACAGCCGGTCCAGTGGGTGCGGACGGCCTGGGGCAGCTCCAGGCGCCGTTCCAGTTCCTCCACAACCGCCTGGGCCGTGCTTTTGGTGGGGATCAGGGCAAAGCTGCAGTAACGGTTGCCGGTGCAGCTCACGGCCTCGGCCTCCAGGGGGCCGGGTTCGACCCTGAACCGCTGCAGCAACGGCTCCGCCAACAGGGCCTCCAACCGCTCACCGGGAACATCGCAGATCAGCACGTTCTGGCTTTCGCTGAAGCGCAGCTGGCCGCTGCCGTAGATGCGGGCCAATCGGGACAGCAGCGCCATGCCGGAGGCCTCCAGACGCCCCATCGGCACATGCAGACCCACCCAGTGGAGGCCGTCCTGCCTCTGGGCATGGACACCGCAGATGTCGCGGGGGGCCCGGTCCACCAGGTGGGAGCCGTCGTGGCGTGACACCGCCGCCGCTGCCGCCGCACCGGCGAACTCGCCATAGGTGTCGAGCACCTCGTTGCGGTAACGCTCGATGCCGAGGGCATCGATCAGATACATCAGGCGGGTCTTGTTGCGGTTGCTGCGATCCCCCTGGCGCTCGTAGTGACGCAGCACCGCGAGGCTGAACTCTGGCAGCTGATCGCCGCGCAGCCAGAGGCCGAGCGGGATGGCCAGGGTGTTGCGCTGGGCCGAGAAGAACCCGCCGACCAGAACGGTGAAACCCAGTTCAGCGCTCTGGTCACCGTCCCGGTGGGCGGGCAGGAAGGCCAGATCGTTGTGAAGCAGGAAGCTGTCGGGGGCGCCACCCACCGCCACATTGAACTTGCGCGGCAGATTCTTCGGGCCTTCCGGGCCGAGCAGAACATCCTGAATGGCATCCACGAGCGGCCGGGTGTCCACGAACTCCTCGGGGTCGATCCCGGCCAGGGGATTGCCGGTGACGTTGCGGGGGTTGTCGTGACCCGACTGCCGACTGGTCAGCCCCACGGCTGCCATCGCAGTCACCAGGGGGCCCATGTCTTCGAGCAGAAGTCCCCGCAGCTGAAGGTTCTGGCGGGTGGTGATGTCGGCACTGCCATGGTCGCCGCAGCGGTCCACCGCCTCGGCCAGCACATCCAGCTGATCCGCCTGGATCAGCCCGTTCGGGAGCCGCAGCCGCACCATGAACCGGCCGGGGGTCACCGGCCTGAAAAAGATGCCCAGCCATTTCAGATGGATGGTGAGGGTGGCTTCATCGAGGGATTCCCAGCCGGCCTGGCCCAGCTCCGCCAGCCTCGGCTCCAGAGCCAACCCGCAGAAATCGGCCTTGGCCTGCTCCACCTTGGAGCGCTTGGAGGAGGCCACCAGGGGGGTCGCTTCAGGCGAAGACTGACTGAGCGGCATGATGGTTCCAGCGCTTCACATTCCTGCCACACTCTCGCCTGTCCCCCCGCTTCCTTGTTGCAACCACTACCTGAGATCGGGGCTCAGCAGGCCAGCCCAGCCGCCCGGCGTCAACCGGTGATGGCGGCCGATGCCCTGCGTTTCCGGGAGCTGCTGGCCAAGGTCGGCAGTGGCGAACACACCAGCACCGGCCTGAACAGGATCGAGGCTCGAGCGGCCATGGATCTGATGCTGCAGGGGGAAGTGATGGATGCCCAGCTCGGCGCCTTCCTGATCGCCCACCGCATCCGGCGACCTGCTCCGATCGAGCTCAGCGGCATGCTCGACAGCTACCGCGCCCATGGTCCGGTGCTGCGCACCCCCGGTCGGCGGGCCCTCTGCTTCGGGGTTCCCTACGACGGCCGCAGCCGCACCGCGCCGCTGCTGCCGCTGCTGGCATTGCTGCTGGCGGCCGCCGGCCAGCCCGTGGTGCTCCATGGCGGCTCACCGATGCCGGTGAAATACGGCGTCACCCTGGCCGAGGCGTTCGCGGCCCTGGGGATCGACTGGCGAAACCTCAGCCTGACCGCAGTGCAGCGGCGCCTTGACACCCACAACCTCGCCCTCACCCACCAGCCCGCCCACTTCCCTGCCGCCGAACGGCTGCTGCCGGTGCGCGACGCCATCGGCAAACGGCCACCGGTGGCCAGCCTGGAGCTGCTCTGGACGCCCCACCAGGGAGAGCACCTGCTGATCAGCGGCTTCGTTCACCCTCCCACCGAGAGCCGGGCCTGGGAGGCCCTTGCCACGGCGGGCGAAGCCGATCTGCTGACGGTGAAGGGGCTGGAGGGCTCCACGGATCTGCCCACATCCCGCGCCGGCATCACCGCCCGGGTGCGCAGCGGTGTGGTGAGCCGTCTCCTGCTCCATCCCCGCGACCACGGCATCACCTGCCAGGAGGTCGGCTGGGTCAGCCTCGACCAATGGCGCCAGGATGCCCTGGCCGCCCTGGGCGGGGAGGGCCCCCTGGCCGAAGGCCTGCTCTGGAACCTGGGCGCCTACCTCTGGCTGGCCGACCAGGCCGGCAGCCTCCAGGCAGGCCTGGATCTGGCCCGGGCCCTCCTGCATGCCCGCAGTGGTGAAAAGCTGCGCCAGGAGCTGGCGCGATGAACCGGCACAGCCACTGCTTCGGCTTCGAGGCGGACTTCGTCGGCGAGCTGCGCTGCATCCCGATGGCCGTGCGCCGCAAGCTCGATCTGGCCGGTGTGAAGCTCAGGCTCAACCACTGGCAGGGTCTGTCGGTGGCCGAACGGGAACGCCTGCTGGGCTGGCCCGATCAGCCCGCGGCGATCGCAGCCCTGGGGCACTGGTTGATCGAGCGCACCGCAGCGATGCCTCAGGGGCAGGCCAGCCTGCTGGAGCCGGCACGGGCGACCAGCTGGCAGCAGGGCGACCAGGTGCCCACGGTGCTGGCCGATTCCTGTGAACAACTGGCGCTGATGCCGGTGTCAGCCGAGGCCTGGGCGGCACTCGATGAGTTGCAGCGCTTTGCCCTGATCAAGCTGAGCCACCCGGGCCACGAGCACCGCAACCTGCCCGGCGCCCTGCGGGAGTTCGGACTGAACGGTTCGTGAACCCACGTGATCGGATCGGTTGGTAACAACCGCCACGCTCGACGAACCTTTCACCGTGGTGACATAACAGGGTTGGTCAGCTTTTGCGCCATCCGAATTCTCACCGGCTCGGTGCGCTTCGTTGTGGAGCCCGTCCGGATCGCGTTCTGCGCATCCAGATCCCCCGCACCACCGGATTTCATGGCGAATCTTTCCCGTCGCAAGTTTCTGATCACCGCTGCCGGCACCACGGCAGGTGCGCTCTGGCTCAGTGCCTGCGGCGGCAACAAGTCCACCACCACCACCACCACTCCGGCCACGGGGGCTGCAGGGGGCGCTGATCCGGAGGTCAAGACCGCCACGCTCGGCTTCATCGCCCTCACCGACTCCGCTCCGCTGATCATCGCCAAGGAGAAGGGATTCTTCGCCAAACACGGCATGCCCGAGGTGAAGGTGGTCAAGCAGACCTCCTGGGCAGCCACCCGCGACAACCTGGAACTCGGGGCCGAACGCGGCGGCGTCGACGGCGCCCACATCCTCTCGCCGATGCCGCTGTTGCTCACAGCCGGAACGATCACCAAGTCGAGCCAACCGCTGCCGATGGTGACCCTGGCGCGGTTGAATCTGCAGGGCCAGGGCATCTCCGCCTCCAAGGATTTCCTGCCCGAAAAACTCACCATCGACAACAAGGCAGGGCTCGGATCAGCCGTGGCGGCCGCTGCCGCAAAAGGCAAGAAGTTCAAGGCGGCGGTGACCTTCCCCGGCGGCACCCACGACCTCTGGATGCGCTACTGGCTGGCGGCCAACGGCATCGATCCCAATACGAACGCCGACCTGGTGGTGATCCCGCCGCCGCAGATGGTGGCGAACATGCAGACCGGCACGATGGACAGCTTCTGCGTGGGTGAGCCCTGGAACGAGCGGCTCGTCAACAAGAAGCTGGGCTTCACCGTGGCCCAGACCGGCGAGCTCTGGAAACTCCATCCTGAGAAGGCCTTCTCGATGCGCGCCGACTGGGTGGAGAAGAACCCCATGGCCACCCAGGCCCTGCTCAAGGGCGTGCTGGAAGCACAGATCTGGTGCGATGATCCCGCCAATCTCGAGGAGATGTGCACGATCCTCGCCAAAGACAAATACATCAAGGCCACGGTCGAAGACATCAAGCCCCGCCTGGCCGGTGATGTGGACTATGGCGATGGCCGGGTGGTGAAGGACAGCCCGTTCAAGATGCGCTTCTGGGCCGATGGTGCCTCCTTCCCCTACAAGAGCCATGACCAGTGGTTCGTGGTCGAAGACATCCGCTGGGGTTATCTGCCGGCCAGCACGGATATCGATGCGCTGGTGAACAAGGTGAACCGGGCTGATCTGTGGAAGGAGGCCGCCAGGGCGATCGGCCAGGAGCAGGCCATCCCCGCCTCCGATTCCAGGGGCAAGGAAACCTTCTTTGATGGCGTGGTCTTCGACCCCGAGGATCCAAAAGGCTATCTCGACAGCCTCAAGATCAAAGCCCTGGCCTGAGTCCAGACCCAACACCATGACCCTCATCGCCAGCGCCGGAAAGCGGCCAAGATCCCGCCGCACGGCTCTTCTCAAAGGGGTGATGCCCTATCTGGCCTGCATCGGCGCCTTCCTGCTGGCCTGGCAAGTGCTCTCAGGAGTGCTCGGCACGGCACGGCTGCCGGGGCCGATCAACGTGGTGATCGACACCTGGGACCCCTACATCAGCCAACCGTTCTTCGACGATGGCGGCACCAGCAAGGGGCTGGGCTGGCAGATCCTCATCTCCCTGCAGCGAGTCGGCATCGGCTACAGCCTCTCGGCGCTGGTGGGGATCGCGATCGGCGGGCTGCTCGGCCTGAATCGCTTCATCGGCAAGGGATTCGATCCCGTCATTCAGGTGCTCCGGACCGTGCCGCCACTGGCCTGGTTCCCGATCGCGCTGATGCTGTTTCAGGACGCCAACACCTCAGCCGTTTTCGTGATCTTCATCACGGCGATCTGGCCGATCATCATCAATACGGCCGTTGGGATCAGGGAGATCCCTCAGGATTACACCAATGTGTCCCGGGTGCTGAGGCTGAGCAAAGCCGCCTACATCCGCGAGATCGTGATCCCTTCCACCGTTCCCTATGTGTTCACGGGTCTGCGCATCGCCATCGGCCTGGCCTGGCTGGCGATCGTGGCTGCAGAAATGCTCAAAGCCGATGGTGGAATCGGCTACTTCATCTGGGATGCCTACAACGCCGGTGGTGATTCCAGTGCCAGCCAGATCATCCTGGCGATCGTCTACGTCGGCATCGTGGGCCTGATTCTCGACCGGCTGGTTGCCTATGTCGGCAGCCGCGTGAACACCGGAGCGCACTGAAACCATGCGAGCCCTGTTCACGGTCGACAACGTCACCCAGAGCTTTCCGCTTCAGGGAGGCGGCAGCTACATCGCCCTGAAGGATGTTTTTCTCGACATCGCCGAAGGCGAGTTCGTCTCCCTGGTGGGCCACTCCGGCTGTGGAAAATCAACGCTGCTCAACCTGCTGGCCGGCCTGACCCAGGCCACGGAGGGCGGAATCCTGATGGCGGGCCGTCAGGTCACCGATCCGGGGCCGGATCGGATGGTGGTGTTTCAGAACTATTCGCTGCTCCCCTGGAAAACGGTGCGCCAGAACATCGCCCTGGCCGTCGACAACGTGATGGCTTCGAGCAGCAGAGCCGAGCGGCAATCGATCATCGAGCACCACATCAACCTGGTGGGACTCAAGGCGGCGGCCGATCAGTTCCCCGCCCAGATCTCCGGGGGCATGAAGCAGCGCGTGGCCATTGCCCGCGCCCTGGCGCTCCGCCCCAAGTTGCTGCTTCTCGATGAGCCGTTCGGCGCCCTCGACGCCCTTACCCGCGGCAACCTGCAGGAACAGTTGATGCGCATCTGCGAAGAGGCCAAGGTCACCACGGTGATGGTCACCCACGACGTGGATGAGGCGTTGCTGCTCTCCGATCGGATCGTGCTGATGACCAACGGTCCGGAGGCCTACATCGGCCAGATCATGGAGGTCGATCTGCCCCGGCCCCGCACCCATCTTTCTGCGGCGGCCCATCCCACCTACTACGCCCAGCGGGGAGAGGTGGTTCAGTTCCTCAACCAGCAGCGGCTGGCCCGGCGCCAGCGCCTCAACCCCGCCACCGCCATTGCCGCCAACCGGCTGGAGAAGGTGAATCTGGAGATCGGTTTCATCCCGCTTACCGATTGCGCCCCCCTGGTGGTGGCCCAGGAGCGGGGTTTCTTCGCCAAACACGGCCTCGACCAGGTGACTCTGCGCCGCGAAACGAACTGGAAGACCCTCGAAACAAACGTGCGCCAGAAGGTGCTCGATGCGGGCCAGATGGTGGCGGGGATGCCCTTCGCCATGACGCTCGGTGGCGGCGGGCAGCCACCTGCGCCGATGATCTCGGCGCTCACCCTCTCGCGCAACGGAAATGCAATCACCTTGCATCGCCGCTTTGCCGAGGCCGGGGTGCACAGCCTGGCCGACCTGAAGGACTGGACCGTTGCCAACCCTGGCCGCAGGCCTGTGCTGGCGATGGTGCATCCCGCCTCGATGCACAACCTGATCCTGCGGGCCTGGCTGGCCTCCGGCGGCCTTGAACCCGGCCGTGATGTGGAACTGATCGTGATCCCGCCGCCCCAGATGGTGGCCACGCTGAAGGCCGGCAGCATCGATGGCTTCTGTGTCGGGGAACCCTGGAACAGCCGCGCCGTTCAGGAGGGGCTGGGCACGGTGATCGCCACCGACCGGGAGCTCTGGAACGGCCACTGCGAAAAGGTGCTCGGTGTCCGTGAAGACTGGGCCGCCGCCCATCCGCTCACCCACCAGGCCCTGATTCAGGCTCTGATCGAAGCCTGCCGCTACTGCGACGAACCCGCCAATCGCGCCGATCTCTGCGAGCTGCTGGCCCGCAGGGAGTACGTGGGCGCCGAGGCTGCCCTGCTGCGGCCCGGCCTGATCGGCCCGTTCGACCGGGGGTTCGCAGAGCCGCAGCCCATTCCGGAGTTCATCCGCTTCTACGGGGCCCAGATCAACCCACCCGACCGCAGCGACGCGGTCTGGATCCTCACCCAGCTGGCCCGCTGGGGCATCAGCCCCTTCCCGCTCAACTGGGAGGAGGTGATCGAGCGGGTGCAACGCCCCGACCTCTACGCCACAGCCGCCGAGTCGCTGGGGCTGCCGATCGAGAGCCGGGCCCCCAGGGGGCTGCAGCCGTTCGGCGCGCCACTGCTCGACCCCGGCGACCCGCTGGGCTACCTCGAGGCGCTCGGCGGCAACGGTGCGATCAGCCGCCGAACGGTGGCCTTACCACCCAGAGCCGGCCCATTGCCGGTCTCCCCGTCCTCCCCTCACCGCTGAATCGCCACGCCCATGCAGACCCAGACCGCCAAGGCGCCGCTGGCCGAACAGACCCGGGAACCCTTCCTGGTGATCGATGGCGTCTCGAAGGTGTATCCCACCAAGGCGGGGCCGTACACCGTGCTCGACAACATTCAGCTCAGCGTTGCCGAGTGTGAGTTCGTCTGTCTGATCGGCCATTCCGGTTGCGGCAAATCCACCCTGCTCGACATGGTGTCTGGATTCCGCCAGCCCAGCAGCGGCCAGGTGCGGCTGGAGTCCAGGGCGATCGAGGAACCGGGGCCGGATCGCATGGTGGTGTTCCAGAACTATTCGCTGCTGCCCTGGTTGAGCGCCTACGACAACATCGCCCTGGCGGTGAACAATGTGTTCCCGGAGCTGAAGCGCAATGGCCAGGCCCGGCAGCTGGTGGAGCAGAGCCTGGCCATGGTGGGGCTCACTGAAGCGGCCCACAAAAAGCCGGCGAGCCTGTCGGGGGGGATGAAGCAGCGGGTGTCGATTGCCCGGGCCCTGGCCCTGAAGCCCAAGGTTCTGGTGCTCGATGAGCCGTTCGGCGCCCTCGATCCGATCACCCGGGAGGAACTGCAGGAAGAGCTGCTGCGGATCTGGGCCGACCACAGGGTGACGGTGCTGATGATCACCCACGACATCGACGAGGCCCTGTTTCTGGCCGACCGGATCGTGATGATGACCAACGGCCCATCCGCCACGATCGGCGAGGTGCTGGAGCTGCCGTTTGCGCGCCCACGGGATCGGGCCCGCCTGATGGAGCAGCCGGAGTACTTCGATCTGCGCAATCGCGCCCTCGATTTCCTTTACCGCCGCTACGCCCACGACGACGAATGAGCGGCGAGTGAGCGGCGGGCGGCTCAGGCCTGGGCGGGCTCCAGGTTCACCGCCGCCGCCTTCAATTCAGGCTGCCTGGAGATCGGGCAGGCCAGGGCATGCATCAGCCGGTTGGCTTCGCAGGCATCGGCCTGGGCGGCGCCCCAGTGCATCGGCAGGAACACGGTGCCGGGCCGGATGCGATCGGTGACCAGCACCTTCGCTGTGAGGCGGCCCCGCCGCGAGCTCACCAGGGCCCAGGCGCCGTTCGCCAGGCCGTAGCGGCTGGCATCGCCGGGATTGACCTCCAGCAGCGGTTCCGGATGTTGGCGGCGCACCCGCTCCACATGGGCGGTGCGGGTCATGGTGTGCCAGTGGCCGAGGTAGCGGCCCACGGTGAGCACCAGCGGGTAGGTGGCATCGGGCGGTTCGCCCAGCCCCAGCGGCTGCTCGGCGATCAGCCGCGCCCGGCCGCTGGCGGTGGGGAAGCGGCCCTCGGTGTGCAGGCGTGGCTGGCCGCCGCCGGGGGCGGTGCCGGCCGGGAACGGCCACTGCTGGGGGCCGTGTTCGGCCAGCAGCCGGTGGCTGAGGCCGCTGTGGTCGCAGATGCGGCCGGCGGTGATCGCGGCGAATTCGGCGTACACCTCAGCGCTGGAGCCGTAGCTGAAGGCCTGGGGATGGCCGAGGCGCCGGCCGATCTCGGCGAACACGGCCCAATCGGCGCGGGCCTGGCCCGGCGCCGGCCGGAAGGCCGCACAGAGGGTGACGCGCCGCTCGGAATTGGTCATCACCCCGGCCTTCTCACTCCACTGGGCGGCCGGCAGCACCAGGTGGGCCACCGCCTCGGTTTCGCTGCCGGCATACGCCTCCGACAGCACCACCAGCGGGCAGCGGGCCACGGCCGCCCGCACCCGATCCAGAGAGGGCAGGCTCACCAGCGGATTGGTGGCCGCCACCCACCACAGGCCCAGCTCGCCGCGCTCCATCGCTTCGATCTGTCCCCAGACATCCAGGCCCGGCTGCGCGGCGATGGCACCGGCGGCGAAGCCCCAGTGGCGCT
Source organism: Cyanobium sp. ULC082 (assembly GCF_977927535.1). Taxonomy (NCBI): domain Bacteria; kingdom Bacillati; phylum Cyanobacteriota; class Cyanophyceae; order Synechococcales; family Prochlorococcaceae; genus Cyanobium; species Cyanobium sp. ULC082. The sequence goes on along the minus strand of NZ_OZ376398.1, from coordinate 634,519 downwards.
CCAGTTCGGCGCGGTGGGCGGCATCGGCCACGAAGCGGTAGCCGGGCAGCAGGGGCGCCAGCCCGCCCGCCTCCCGGCCACCCATGGCATTGGGCTGGCCGGTGAGCGAGAAGGGGCCGGCACCGGGGCGGCCGATCTGGCCGGTGAGCAGGTGCAGGTTGATGATCCCCGACACCGTGGCGGTGCCCTCCACGCTCTGGTTCACCCCCATCGACCAGAGGCTGAGCAGGGCGCGGCTGCGGCCCCAGAGCGCGGCGAGCATCTGCAGTTGCTGCTCCTCGATGCCGCAGAGGGCGCACACCCGTTCGGGTGTCCAGCCCTCCAGCAGGGCGGCCAGCTCGGAATAACCCTCGGTGGAGGCGGCAATGAACGCCGCATCGAACTGGCCCCATTGGAGCAGCAGGTGGCCGATGCCGTGCAGCAGCACCAGATCGGTGCCGGGCTGAATCGCCAGATACAGATCAGCGACGTCCGCGGTGGCGGTGTGGCGTGGATCAATCACGATCAGCTGCAGGGCTGCCTTCTCCTTGCGTTTGCGCTTGAGCAGCCGCTGAAACAGCACCGGATGACAGTCGGCGGTGTTGGTGCCGATCAACATCACGGTGTCGCAACTGTCGAAGTCGTCGTAGCAGCAGGGGGGGCCATCGCTGCCGAGGCTGCGGGCGTATCCCGACACCGCCGAACTCATGCAGAGGCGCGAGTTGGCATCGAAGTTGTTGCTGCCCAGGGCGCCTTTGAACAGCTTCTGGGCCAGGTAATAGTCTTCGGTCAGGAACTGACCGGAGCCGTACATCGCCAGGGCCGCCGGCCCGCGTTCGGCCAGCACCTGCTCCATCTGCGCCACGATGCGGCTGAGGGCTTCATTCCAGCTGATCGGCCGCAGAGGTTGATCGATCCGCTCACGGAACAGCGGTGTGGAGAGGCGGTTGTGGTGCAGGGTTTCCCCCACCGTGGCCCCCTTCACGCACACCTGCCCCAGGGAAGAGGGATGCTGCCGGTCGCCCCGCACCGTCCAGGGATCCTGGCCGCCAGGCGCCGCCGCAACGGTCGCCACCGCCGGTTTGAGCTCAAGGCCGCAACCCACGCCGCAGTAGGGGCATTGGGCGCGGGCAGGATGGAGCACTCAACAGGTCGCAGACAACCGCTCGCGATCACCGCTGGCCAGACGCTCCAGCCGGCGAAAGCCAACAACCAACTTTAGGGCACCTCGAAAAATCTACGTCGCTCCCTGACAGACTTTGAAATAAGCAATAGAATTGGTTCAGTTCAATACAGCTGAATGGGACAGCGTGGATTCTGGGATGAGGAGAAGCGCATCCACAGGCTTCAGCAGAAGAAGCCTACGTTAGCGACCCTATCCGAGACGATTCCTTGGGAAGCCTTCAGGCCCCTGCTGGAGCAGGGTTACAGCCATGAACGGAAGAGCAATGCTGGCAGGAAACGGATTGATCCGCTCATCCTCTTCAAGATGCTGGTGCTTCAGCAGCTGTTCAACCTCAGCGATGAAGAGCTGGAATTCCAGGTCAATGACAGACGCTCATTCGAGGAATTTGTCGGACTGGGAGTGATGAACACCATTCCTGATGCCACCACGATTGCCTTCTTCCGCGAGCGTCTCCGCAAGGCGGGCGTTATCGATGAGCTCTTTGACCGGTTCGAGGAGCACCTGCGGTCCGAGGGACTGGAGGCCCGTGGAGGGCAGATCATCGATGCGACACTGGTCCCTGTTCCCAAACAGCGAAACTCAAGGGAGGAGAACAAGACCATTAAGGATGGAGCCATCCCAGAGAAGTGGCTGAACAAGCCAAACCGACTGCGCCAAAAGGACACTGACGCCCGCTGGGTCAAGAAGAATGGCATCAGCCATTACGGATACAAGAACAGCATATGCATTGATGCCACTCACGGCTTCATTCGAAGATTTTCCATTACCCCAGCCAACATTCACGACAGCCAGATGCTTACACAGGTGCTAGACCCTGAGAACAGGGATGACTTCGTCTGGGCTGATTCTGGCTACGCCGGCGTGCGGTATGAGGATCTGCTGGATATGGCTGGTTTTGAGAGCAGAATTCATGAAAAGGGCTCACGCTGCCATCCATTGAGCGAAGAAGCCCAGGAGCGCAACAAGGCACGATCTAGTGTGCGGGCAAGGGTTGAGCACGTCTTTGGTGCAATCACAACTTGGATGCGCGGCAAGCTGACGAGGCGGATTGGATTGGCCAGAACGAGAGCTTGGTGGGGACTGCGTAATCTGACTTACAACTTTCTTCGATACCTGCATAGCAACTCAAAGGCAACGCCGGCCTCCTGATCATTCGACAGGGAGATAAACGACTCGACTTAAAGTAATTGATGCCAGTCGTCAGGAGCATCTGCACGTGCAGAGGATTTCCTTGCAGCGTCTCAATATTGCCTCAAAAGTGGCAATATTTCGAGGTTCCCTTTAACGAAGACGGCCTTCAGCCAGGCCTTGCAGCTGGGGCCCTCCTGCTGGATTTCCTCTGCGCCCCAGGGAACCGGCAGCCCACTGACGAGCAAATCATTGCTGGGCCCCAGCCAGAGCGACTGGCGGAATCCCCTTTGCCGTGTGCGGCTGCAGATCGAGGAGTTCATTCGCAGCGCGGGGAACATCGGCGCTTGATGTATGGATCTGGAAGGCCCCTTGGCTCCTTGTTGATCTTCCATTCCAGAGCTGGTGCCAAGAATTGCTGGGCCCAAAAATTGCCTGGACACTATGACGCGGAGACGCCGATGGCTCAACATCAGCAAAGGCCCTATGCTGGAAAGGATCAGGACTTCTCGCCAAGAAGCCTTCTGACTCTTATGCGGCAACAAGCACCTGGAGGGAGGTAGATATCGGACCTGCATATGTGCAGCTTGAGGGTCTACAAGGCCATTGAATATCCCAGCAGGAGTAAGGGAATGGACCGAGGCAAAGAGCTGCGGTCCTTTCCGGTGAAATCGGATCAAGCATCATGAATTAGAATGGAGTCGCAATCCATGTTGACATTCCTCGAATCTTGTTTTAAGATGTATCGAGACATGCTAAATCTAACATAGCCATCAGATTAAAGATTAGACATGACATCCGAGGATCGCAACCGACGCATGAAGTGGGGGCACAATGTCCCCCGTTGGTGGATATCCGACTTCAATATGACTCATCGTGATGACACCAAGGAGAGTGATTCTATAAATTCTAGAGCTGAGCAACCCACCGGAACAAGTGGCGATGAGCTTGCAAAGAGCGCAAATGTGCAACTCTTTCGTAAGCGACTATTTAATCTTCAGAACAACTGGTCTGAGTCCCAACGACAACAATCCACTTCACCGAAGTCAAGAATACCAAGCCCTGAGACATCCGAGAAATACCGATTGAAACGAAATGCGAGACGAAGAATACGTGAAGAGCAAACCAGCCGACTCAATCGTGATATACGAAGACTTCAAGCAGTATTCGCGATACTGATTATATTGACTGGGCTTCTCTTCGGTGGACTTCAAGGGTTGCTTGTAGGCACCGGAATCGGCGTACTAATCATGTCACAACGCCTTAAGCTATAGCATGTCTTGGGAAAACACTCCTCTTGGAGTTTTAAGAAGCGTGAATCAGAGGGCGCGACTGGAACCAATGATCAGCACCTGCTGTTTCTACTGGGCTCAAAGCTGGAAGCTTTTTCTCAGATGAGAATATGTCTTTTGCAAGCTAATGCTTGACGTGCATCTTGCGGTTGCAACTTATGGGTGATTCAAATCAGTTCTTCGTCTAGTGCAACGAGCTGCGACTTCGCTGATCTCGTCATCTTCGCCCTCCAACATCAAGATGCAGCGGACGAGAATTGGATTTCTCTTCAAAGTCCCAGAATGCCGCCCGCCGCTGATCTTGAACGTTCAGGCCCAAATAAACAACCACAGCTACTCGTGAGATTCAAACCGCGCCTACGTTTGCTGTTGGTTGTCTTCGCAGGCTTCGCCCTGCTTACAAGCGGCATCTACCTGCTCATGCCATTGCAAGGAGCCATCGGTACGGGCCTCTCGTTCATCCTTCTTCCAGGTGTCGCGATGTACTCGGCACTCAACGGGTCACTGTTGTTTGGTGCTGGCTTCGGCCCGTTTGGCAACGGCTTGATCATCGTGATTGGCTCGGCTGCAGCATGGACTTCGCTGGTCGTGGCGTTCTGTGGGGCCCCAGGTCGCCAATGATCTGTGCATCGACTGAGACGTATTCGACGACGCGGTTGTGGCGTCTGCGTTGCTCTGGGCTGGTTCAGGGCAGATGAGCGGCAGGCTGCCGCCGCCTGAATTCACTCCAGCAGGGTCACCGCATCTCCCACCGCCACGGCGCCGGGCTGCAGCACCGACAGCAGGACCCCCGCCACCACCCTGTTGTGGCGGGCTGTGGCGCGCAGGATCTCGATCTGCTCGGGGATGGCCCCCTGCGCCAAGGTGGTGACCACGCAGCGGGGACAGCCCTGCTCCACCTTCAGCTCCAGGCTGGCGCCCAGGCGCAGCCGGCGGCCGATCCAGCCCTCCTCCACGAAGCCGCTGGCCCCGCCCGCAGCGGCGATCAGCAGGTTGGGGCGGAACCGCTCCACCGCGAAATCCAGCTGGGGCTCAAGCTGGCGCAACCGCTCCAGGCTGGCGGTGCTGATGGCGTGAATCGGGCTGGAATCGAAGAAGGTGCCGGCCGGCATCACCAGTTCGTTCACAACATCCTGAAAGGCCCGCTGCTCGATCGGGGGCCAGTACTGATCCAGGCTGGCCCCCTCGGGTGGTCGGTCCAGCAGGCTGACGCGGCGATCGAACCAGCCGGAGAGGGTGGTGTTGATGGCTGGATCACTGCTGAGGATGGCTTCTGATCCCGCCGCTTCGATCCGCACCGGCGGCGGCGGCGCCTCCGGCAGGGGCATGGCCTCGAAGCGGGCCCTGCAGCCCAGCAGGCCCCGCCACAAGCGCGGATTCTTGGCGCTGGCCACTCGATCGGTGGCGTGATCCCAGAGGGCATAGGCCCGGTCGCCGCAGAGGCCGCGCTCGGTGACGGGAACCTGCTGCAGCGACTCCCCCAGCATCGACTTGACCGGATAACGCCACAGCGCCTCAACCAGGCCCACCAGCTGGCCGCTCATCGCTCCACCAGCCGCAGCGAATCCTCGGTGAGCCGCGGTAGCAGCTGCACCAGGTTGCAGGGGCGGGTGTCGCCATCGAGCTGGGCGCGGATCAGGCGGTCCCAGGCCGTGGTCACGGCATCCAGCGATCCCGGCAGCACGAACAGCACCGTACCGTTGGCCACCCCGGCCAGGCAGCGGCTCTGGAGGCTGCTGGTGCCGATCGTCTCGAAGGAGAGCACCCGGAACAGCTCGCCGAACCCCTCGATCGTCTTGTCGAGCAGCGGACGCACCGCCTCCGGCGTGCCGTCCCGGCCGGTCAGCCCGGTGCCGCCGGTGCTGATCACCACCTGAACGGCGGGATCGGCGATCCAGCCGCTCACCACCGCACGGATGGCGTAGCGGTTGTCGGCCACGAGTTGGCGGTCCTGCAACCGATGGCCCGCCTCACCCAGCCGGTCGAGCAGACGATCACCGGAAGGGTCAGCCAGACCAGGGTCGGCGCTGCGCCGATCGGAAACGGTGAGCAGGGCTATCGCAAGGCTCAAGGGCAGCAATCACGATTCACTGGCAGGAGCCTAGGGAGGCCGTCAACAGAGCAGGATCGGCGCCAGCTGGGTCTGCTGCCACTGCTTGTTCAGCCGCTCGGTGACCAGGGGGATCAGCCTGAGCCGCAGTGGCCGCCCTGCCCCGACCTCCACCCGCAACGCTGAGTAGGGCCGCCGCAGCCGTGCCCCCTGGCCGCTGCGGCCGACGAACAGCTCGGAGCGGGCCAGGGTGGCCGGCTGCCCGCCGACGCTGCCGCCCAGATCGGCGCCCTCCGGCCGTTGACGGCGCAGGCTGTAGCCACTGCCGCCACAGATCACCCAGGGGATGTGGGCATCACCGTGGCCGGTGGCGCCGGTGCGGAGCACCTCCAGGCAATGGGCGTGGCCCATCAGCACCAGGCTGAGCAGCGGTTGGCGCGGGTCACGGTCATCGGGACCAAGCTCGGCCGCCACCTGATCGAGCACCTGGCGAAGCCGGTGCCGCACCGCCAGGGTCTGCCCCTGAAACCACTTGGTGGCTTCCGTGACATAGGGCGGATGGTGAAGCACCAGGACCCTGCCCCGCACCGCCGGATTGCGCCAGGACGCCACCAGCCGATCCTTCAGCCAGCCCAGCTGTTCATGGTCGACCGTCTGGGCCGCCTCATCACGGTCCAGCTGCTTCTCGATGTCGTTGAGCTGCTCCTCGATCGCCTCCAGCTCTCCGGCCAGGTCATCGGCCCTGTCGCCTTGATCATCCGGATCGAGGGAAGCCGTCCAGCTGCCCCCGAGGGAGAGGCGCAAGCGGGTTCGCTCCAGGATCAATCGCTGCCGCAGGGCGCCCAGTTCGGCCTGGCCGGCCGCTGGATCCGAGCGGGGTCCGGCCAGGGGCTGATTGAAGGTGTTGGAATCCAGCGCAAAGACATCCAGCCCGGCCACCCTGAAGCTGTAATAGCGATTGGGCAGGCGGGTGAATCGGGAAGGCCGGTAGCTGAGGCAGCGCTCCCCATCCAGCTCACTGGCGTAGCACTGATCAAGGTGGTTGCCCAGCTCACTTTCCGGGAGGTGCTGGAGAACATCGAGAAATGCGCAGGCATAGGCTTCGCCGCGGCGGGATCCATGCCAGCCGACATCCAGATCGAGCAGGGGGCTCAACAGCTGCCTGAGCGGGGCGGTCAGACCGGAGAGCAGCCCCAGGGGTGGAGGCAGATCGTAGTAGTCGTGGTTGCCGAGAACCGGAAAGAAGGGAGTGTTGAAAATCATCCGGTCGTAGGCGATGCGATCGGGATGATCGCCATCCACCAACCATTCGCGGTAGGGAACAATGAAGTTGTTGCGATATTGCTCGCTGGAGCCAACCTGATACACCACATCGCCGGTGTGCAGGATGAAGCTCGCCCCCTGGCCGTGGCGGAGCATCAATTCAGCCACCTGACGCTGGGGCCGCTGGCGGCGATGCCGACCCGTGCCGCTGTCCCCCAGCACCAGAAAGGCAAAGGCCGCATCAGCATCGAGCCCCGAATCAAACACCAACCGCGTCTGATCGATCTGCCGGGAGGTGATTGCAGGATGCCGCCAGCGCACCCGCTCCTTCATGCAGCCGATCTTGACGGCAATCGAAGGCTCGATGGTCCAACCCATGGGTTCAGATCCCGACCAGCGGCGTGAAGACAGTGAGACTGGCGGGCAAGCACTCGAAGGTGATCGGGTTGGCTTCCACGATCTCCCCATCGATCACCAGGAGCTGCGGTGGATTGGTCAGGATGCGAATCGTGGAAGCGCGGAAGCAAAGCAGATCATCGCGGTCGGTGGGGGACTGAACGATCGCCGAAGCCGCCAGTGAGGCCAGCGCATTCAAACCCTGCAGGCGGTTGGCGGGGGTGCCGATCGTCACTTCCAGCTGTCCATCATCGGGAATCACCTGACCGAATCCCTGGGCCAGCACGGAGGTGGGTGGCGCCACATTCGCCACGGTGATCGCCACGGCCTGAAGGTCGATTCGTCTGCCGTCGATGTCGAGGGTGGCCTCGAAGGCAGCCTGATTGGCCAGCTGCTGGGCACCGGCCAGCACATAGGCGAGCAGGCCAAGCAGATTCTTGAGTTCCCGGGTGGCACGGTTCACCATCCCCGCCTCAAAGCCCAGGCCGGCCAGCAGGATCATCGGCATCGAATTGCACCGGGCCGCGTCGATCACCCGGCTGTGGCCCGCCAGGATCGTGTTGCAGGCGCCCCGCAGATCGATGGGGATGCCGAGTGCCTGGGAAAACGCATTGGCGGTGCCCCGCGGAATGATCCCGATCGGGATGCCGGTGCCGATCACGGCACCAGCCACCGCCGACACCGTTCCATCGCCTCCCGAAGCCAGGATCATCGTGGTGCCGGGATCACTCTCGGGCTGGGCCTGAATCGTGGCGACAATGGCGCGAGCCTGATCGGCGGGATCCAGATCAGGCTTGGTGATCACCACATTCAGGAGAATCTGGGGCTCCAGAATCGAGCGGATCATCGCCAGCTCCTGCTGGGAGTTGCCCTGGCCAGCCACCGGATTGAAGATCAGATAGGCGATCCGGCTGTGGGCCAATCCACGCATCGCCAGGTCGGCGGTGGCTTCATTGAGGGCCAGGGGCGTGTTCTCGATCGCACAGGCCCTGATCAGCAGGAGCAGATCGGCGGTGGCGTGAAGAAAGGCCTCGGCGCTCACGAAATAGATGATCGCCGACAGCTCAGCCGCCATCACCCTGGCGGCCAGCTCGATATCACCGCCGGCTTCGAGTGGCTTCAGTTCCGCCAGCTCCAGAGACGCCGTCCGCCCGTCAAGTCGAAACGACCGGGCCAGCTCCGGCGTGGTGATGACCTGGAAAGCGGCCAGGGCAGGCTTGTACTGACCCACCCAGGTGAGCAGGGCTTCCAGCTCGGATGGATGGGCCAGCAGGGCGAGGGTCTGGGACATCGCGCCTGGAAGCGGCCTTCATGGTGGATGGCCCTGATCCTATGGAGCAGAGGCCGGCTCAGCCAAGCCAGATTTCTTTCCCGAACCAGGAGGAGGGGCCACTGCTGCTGCTGCTGCTGTTGCTGCTGCGCCTCTCCGGCTGAATCACAGGAGCGGCAGGATGACTTCTCCTTACTGCCTCCTTCAGCGCCGTGATCACCGCATCGATCACCGTGCGGCTGTTCGCCGCGCTCCGGGAGCGGGCCGGCTGGGCGGAGCGCCAGGTGGTGCTCCCCGTAGGCGCCCCTGCCCCCACCCCGGCCAGCCTGTGGCGGCAGCTGGGTCTGGGGGACACACTGCCGGCGCAGGTGCGGGTGGCGGTGAACCAGGTGTTCGCCAGCGCCGACCAGCGGCTGGAGGCGGGCGCGGAAGTGGCCTTCCTGCCACCGATCAGTGGGGGCTGAGGGCGATGGCTGATCCGCTTCCGGGCAACATCGCCCTGCAGTTGCAGCTGCACCCCGAACGCTTCGATCCGCTCGTCGCCCTTGCGGCGTGGCAGCGGAGCCTGGCGGCCAGCGGCGCCGAGCCCGCCGCCGCCGAAGCCCACTTCATCGGCCGGGTGCGGGGTGTCACGGCGGCGGGAGTGCCGCTGGAGGCCCTGGAGCTGGAGCACTACCCCGGCATGACCGAAGCGCAGATCTCCCGCCTCGCCGCCGACTGCGCCCAGCGCCATGGCCTGCGGGCCGTGCGGGTGGATCACCGCGTGGGGCGGGTGCTGCCCGGTGAAGCGATCGTGCTGGTGGCGGTGACCGCCGACCGGCGCGGCCCGGCCCAGCGCGGTGGCCAGGAGCTGCTTGAAGCCCTCAAACATGAGGCTCCCTTCTGGAAGCGGGAGTGGAGCGGCGGCGTGGGCGCCTGGGTGGAGGGCAACACGGCGTTCTGAGCAGCAGCGTCATGCAGAAGTTTGTTCAACGCAGCGACAGCCTTCAGAAGATCGGCAGCCGCAGCAGCTGGGCCCACAGCTCCGTGCCGGCCGCCAGCGCGCCCAGTTCGGCCGGAATCTCCAGCAGCAGGTCGGCACCCTGCAGCGAACCGATCCGTGAGGAGGCCTGGCTGCCCTCCACCAGCGCCAGCAGCTCGCCATCAGGGCCCACCTGCAGCCGGGCGCGGGCCAGCTCGGGGCGGCCGGCGCCGCGCTTGAGCTCCGCCGCCAGCCGCACCTTCAGGCGCGGCAGCGGCTGCACCGGCGCCCCCTCCAGCAGCTGCAGCGCCGGCAGCAGCAGCTGCAGGGCGGTGATCGCGGCCGCCACCGGGTTGCCCGGCAGGCCAAACAATGGCGTGCCAGCGCCCCCAGCCCCCAGCCGCCCGAAGGCGAACGGGCGCCCGGGCTTGAGGAACAGCTTCCAGAAGCTCACCTGCCCCAGCTCGGCCAGCAATGGCCGAATCCAGTCGCTGTCGCCCGCCGACACCCCGCCGGTGCTCACCACCAGATCGCAGCCGGCCGCCAGCTCCAGCAGGGCTGCGCGCAGCTGCACCGGTGCATCGGCCACCACCCGCTGCTCGGCCACCTCCACCCCCAGCCGCGCCAGCAGCGCCGCCAGCAGGGTGCCGTTGCTCTCCCAGATCTGGCCCGGGCCGCGCCGGCTGCCGGCAGGCACCAGTTCATCGCCCGTGATCAGCAATCCCAGCCGCGGCCGCCGCCGCACCACCAGCTCCGCAACGCCGCAGCTGGCCAGCCGGCCCAGATCGGCCGGGCCCAGCCGCACCCCGGCTCCCAGCAGCTCCTGGCCGGCAGCGGCCTCCTCATCGGCGGCGCGGATCCAGGGGTTGGACCCCGCTTCACGCATCAGGCTCAGGCGCTCTCCCTCGGCTTCCACCAGCTCCTGGGGCAGCACCCGGGTGGCCCCTTCCGGCAGGGGAGCACCGGTGAGGATGCGGATCGCTTCCCCCGCCAGCAGCGGCGTGGCATAGGGGGCGCCCGGCGCCGAGCGGCCCACCAGGCGCCAGGAGTGTCCCGGCTGCGGGACACTCGCCACCGCCAGGGCATAGCCATCCATGATCGAGGCGCGGAAGCCTGGCACCGCCTCCGCGGCCAGCACCGGCGCCGCGCTCACCCGGCCCAGGGCCTGCGGCAGCGGCAGCCGCTCGCTGCCGGCCAGGGGCGTGAGCGCGGCCAGCACCTGGCGGCGGGCCTCCTCCAGGGGCAGGCCCTCGCGGGGGTAGGGCTCAAACGCTGCAGCGCGGCTGCTCATCAGGACTCTCGGCTCAGGAGGGCACGGCGCCGGGATGGGACCAGGCGCCATGGCGTCCGCCTGTTTTGCTCAACAACCGCACCGGGCCGATCGTCATGGCCGGATCGGCGGATTTCACCATGTCGTAGAGGGTGAGCAGGCCGATCTGCACGGCGGTGAGCGCCTCCATCTCCACCCCCGTGGGGCCGGTGGTGCGGGCCATCGCCTCGATGCGCAGGCCGCCGCCATCGGCGCTGGGCTCGATGCGCACCTCCAGGCCCGTGAGCGCGATCGGGTGGCAGAGGGGGATCAGCTCCCAGGTGCGCTTGGCGCCCTGGATCGCCGCCACCCGTGCCACCGCCAGCACATCCCCCTTGGCGGCGCGGCCGTCGAGCACCAGCGCCAGCACCGCCGGGTCCATGGCGATGAAGCCCTCGGCCACGGCACGGCGATCGGTGGCGGGGCGATCGCCCACTTCCACCATGTGCACCTCGCCGCTGGCGTTGAGGTGGCTGAGTGACGGATCGGGCCTGCGGACCTCCGGCACGGGATCCCACGCGAATCTGCGAACGCTAAGCCGGGGTCAGGCGCTCCAGGTGCAGGCCCTCGGTGCTGCCGATGTGCCCCTGGACGTAGCGGGACGGCTGAAACCTGCCCGCCCAGCCGGCGGGGAGCTCTGCCAGCAAAGCCTCGGCGTAGGGATGGCGCCGGGCCAGGCCCTGCAGGGTGTGGGCGGGGTAGATCCGCACCTCCCGGCGACAGACCCGCATCAGCTCAGCGATGGCCCGGCGATGCCAGGCGAAGTCGAAGCCCCCTGTCGGCATCAGGCCCCCCACATCCAGAGGTGCATAGGAGAAGAGCAGGTGCCCGCTCAGCACCAGATCGAAGCTGGCATCGGCGAAAGGAAGCACCGGCAGGGCCGCCTGCACATAGCGCTGGGGCCGGCGGCCGTAGTCGGCGAGGAAGGCCTCCAGCGCCCGATGCTTCTCGGTGCGGTAGGCCTTCAGGTCGAAGCCGGCGGCCAGGTGATCGGCAGCGGCGATCTGCTCCATGGCCAGGGCGATGTCGCCGCGGGCCTGACGATCCAGGCAATCGGGGGATGCCCCGTACCAGGGATCCACCGCTGTGACATCAAGTCCCGCCTCCCCCAGGACTGCGGCCAGCGAACCCGGCCCACCCGGGCAATCGAGCACGGAGGCGCCCAGCCACTGGGCCGGTGCGAGGCCGTACATCTCCAGGCATTCAGCCGCGCTGCGGCCGAAGAAAACGACCCGCCTGAATTCCAGCTCCATGGCCAGCCAGCAGCAGAGGCAAGCCAGTGTCGACCCCTGCTCACCCGAGGCAACCGGCCTCAGCTGCTGGAAAGGGCCGATTAGAAGGGTCTGGGCCCGTTGGCAATGCCCCTGTTGGCAATGCCCCCGTTGGCAGTCCCCCGCCGGCCGGCGCGTTCCCACCAGTACGACCCTGATCACCCCGTGACCATCGCCCCCCAGCGCACCACCCCTGGACGCGACCGCCTGGAACCCGGCAACATCTTCCCGCCGCTGCGGCGAAGCCGCCTGGAAACCCTGCAGGTGAACCTCACCTACCGCTGCAATCAGGCCTGTGTGCACTGCCACGTGAACGCAGGGCCCACCCGCACCGAAAGCATGGCGGCAGACGTCCTGGCCCTGATCCCGGCGGTGCTGGCCGCCAGGAAGCTGCGCTGCCTCGATCTCACCGGCGGCGCGCCGGAGCTTCACCCCGGGTTCCGGCAACTGGTGCGACGGGTCCGAGCCCTGGGGGTGGAGGTGATCGATCGCTGCAATCTCACGATCCTGCAGGAGCCGGGCCAGGAGGATCTGGCCGCCTTTCTGGCCGGCCAGGGGGTCACGGTGGTGGCCTCGCTGCCCTGCTACCTGCAGGACAACGTGGAGCGTCAGCGGGGCTCCGGGGTGTTCCAACGCAGCATCGACGGCCTGCGCCAGCTCAACGCGCTCGGCTACGGCCAGCTGGGCTCGGGTCTGGAGCTGAACCTGGTGTACAACCCCCAGGGGGCGGCGCTGCCACCGGCGCAGGGGCCGCTGGAGGCCGACTACCACCGGGTGCTGGCGGCCGATCACGGCGTGGTGTTCAACCGGCTCTATGCCCTGGCCAACATGCCGGTGCAGCGCTTCGCGGCGGTGCTGAGCGCCCAGGGGGAGCTGGAGAGCTACCAGGAGCTGCTGCGCCGCAGCCACCGCGACGCCAACCTGGAGCAGGTGATGTGCCGCCAGCTGATCAGCGTCGACTGGCAGGGCTTTCTCTACGACTGCGATTTCAACCAGCAGCTGGGGCTGGTGGCAGCGGGACCCGGTAACCGTCCCCACCTGCGGGATCTGCTGGGGCGCGACCCCAGCGGCGATCCGATCCAGGTGGCCGACCACTGCTTTGGTTGCACCGCCGGCAGCGGCTCCAGCTGCGGCGGGGCGCTGGCCGCATGACGCCAGACCCCGAGGAAGACGTGCCGTCCAGCCCAGCCTCCAGCCCTGACTCCAGCCCAGCCTCCAGACGCTGGCTGCTGCTGCTGGCGGTGGCCGCACTGGTGGCGCTGTTCTTCCTCCTGGATCTGCCCCGGCAGCTCAGCTTCGACGCCCTGCGCGACGCCCACACCAGCCTGCTGGCCTGGCGCCAGCAGACGCCTGTCCGTGCCGCGGCCCTCTACGGCCTGGCCTATGTGCTGGTTGCCGGGCTCTCCCTGCCCGGCGCGGCGGTGATGACCCTGGCCGGAGGCGCGGTGTTCGGGCTGGGGCTCGGCACCCTGCTGGTTTCATTTGCCTCCAGCGCCGGCGCCACCATCGCCTTCCTGCTGGCCCGCACCCTGCTGCGCGAGCCGATGCTGAACCGCTTCGGCGCCAGGCTGGCCCCGATCGAGGCGGGCCTGCGCCGCGACGGGGTGCTCTACCTGCTCAGCCTGCGGCTGGTGCCTGTGTTTCCGTTCTTCCTTGTGAATGTGGTGATGGGGCTGACCCCGATCCGCACGCTCTCCTTTTACGTCACCAGCCAGATCGGCATGTTGCCCGGCACCCTCGTTTACGTGAACGCCGGCACGCAGCTGGGGCAGCTGCGCAGCCTCGAAGGCATCCTCACGCCGCCGCTGCTGCTGTCGCTGGCGCTGCTGGGCGTCTTCCCCTGGATCGCGCGGCTGGCCCTGGAGCGCTGGAAGCTCTGGCGGGCAGGGCAATGATGGGCCACGAGCGCGGTTGAGGCCGGCCGATGCGCACAGCGCTGGTGCTGATCGATCTGATCAACGACATCACCCATCAGGACGGGGCGATCCCCACCTGCGCTGCCGAAGTGCAGCGGCGGCAGGTGCTGGCTGCAGCCAACCGGGCGCTTGAGCTGGCCCGGAGCCGCGCCTGGCCGACGATCCTGGTGAAGGTGGGTTTCGCTCGTGGTTACCCCGAGCTTCCCAGCCACGCCCCGATCTTCGGCCGCGCCCGGGAGCTGGGCGCCCTCCAGCTCGGTCAGTGGGGAACGGAGTTCCATCCGGATCTGGCGGTGGAGGCGGCCGATCTGGTGCTGGTCAAGCCGCGATTGAGTCCGTTCCACGGCACGGCCCTGGAGCCGGTGCTGCGGGCCGGCGGCATCGAGCAGCTGGTGCTTGGCGGCGTCAGCACCTGCTGGGCCCTGCAGGCGGCGGCGCGGGAAGGCCATGACCGGGATTACCGGGTGGTGCTGGTGGAGGAGGCCTGTGCCGCCTCCACCAGCACAGAGCACGTCCAGGCGATCAACTCCCTGGCCCGCCTGGCCCGCCTGGTGGGGCTCGGCGATCTCGCCGCCCTGTGCTGAGCACCCCTGCCTGAGCGGAGCTGGCCCGTGCCGCCGGAGCAGCGGCGTCAACTGGGGCGTCAGGCGCTGCTCCGCGCCCTGGCGGTGACGCTCTCTGCCCTGGCGGTGAGCGTCTGGCAGCTTCCCTTCGGGCAGTGGTGGATCTGGTCATCGGCCAGCGTGGCCACCGGGGAGGTCACAGCGTCGCGGCGCAAAGGCCTCGATCGCTTCGTGCTGGTGGTGCTGGGCGGAACAGTCGCTTTGGTCCTCGTGGAACTGGCGGGCCGGACGCCCGCGTGGATCAGCGGCCTGCGAGAGCGGTAGCGGCCTCCCATGGGAAGGTATGGACATTGCCGCGCGTTGATGCCATGGGCTGGACGCGCCCTTCCACGCGGTTCTGCGCCTTTCTCACCCTGCTCAACGACCGGCTGGGCGAGAGCATCGTGTTTCCGTTGCTGCCGTTCCTGCTGGCCAGCTTCACCAGTGATGGCCGCACCCTCGGCCTGCTGGCCGGCAGTTACGCCCTGGCCCAGTTCCTGTTCACCCCCCTGATCGGCGCGCTGAGCGATCGCTTCGGGCGCAAGCCGGTGATCAGTGCCTGCGTGGCCGGCTCGGTGCTGGGCCTGGGCGGTTTTGCCCTCACCCTGGCCGTGCCCTGGCCGGCCGGCAGCGCATGGCCGCTACCGCTGCTGTTCGCCGCCCGGCTGATCGATGGCGTCAGCGGCGGCACCGCCGCCACAGCCGGCGCCGTGCTGGCCGACATCAGCCCCCCGGAGCAGCGGGCCAAGGCCTTCGGGCTGATCGGCGTGGCCTTCGGGCTCGGCTTCATCCTCGGGCCGGCCCTGGGCGGCCTGCTGGCCGGCGTGAGCATCACCCTGCCGTTGCTGCTGGCGGTGGCCGTGGCGGCCGTGAACCTGGTGCTGGTGCTCACGGTGCTGCCTGAAACCCTGCCGACAGCGGCGCGCCGGCAACTGCCCCGCAAGCGTGATCTCAGCCCGCTCAGCCAGCTGCGGAAGGTGTTCACCAACCCCCAGGTGCGGCGCCTCAGCCTGGCCTTCTTCCTCTTCTTCCTGGCTTTCAACGGCTTCACCGCCGTGCTGGTGCTCTATTTCAAGCAGGCGTTCGGCTGGGGACCGGGCCTCTCTGCCGCCGCCTTCCTGGTGGTGGGCGTTGTCGCCACCGTGGTGCAGGGAGGCCTGATCGGCCCCTTGGTGCAACGCTTCGGTGAATGGCGCCTCACCCTCGCCGGCCTCGGCCTGGTGATCACCGGCTGCCTGCTGGTGCCGGCCGCCAACGCCGCCAATGCCCAGCCGGTGGTGTTCAGCGCTGTGGCGATCCTGGCGGCAGGCACTGGCCTGGTCACCCCCTGCCTGCGCAGCCTCGTGTCCCGGCGGCTCGACAGCAGCGGCCAGGGTGCCGCCCTCGGCAGCCTGCAGGGCCTGCAGAGCCTCGGCAGCTTCATCGGCCCACCCCTGGCCGGCCTCGCCTACGACCTGGCGGGGCAGAAGAGTCCCTTCTGGCTCGGCATCACCCTGCTGCTCGGGGTGGCGGTGCTGGTGGCCGGAGGTTTTCCCACACAGGGTGGCAAGGAGGCAAGCAAGCCCCATACCGAAACGATCCAGCCTTGATTGCTACCTTGCGGACGGCCAGAACTGCGCGGTGTCAGGGCAATGAGCGATCCAGTGGTGGCCCCCGAGCTTTACATCAACCGGGAACAGAGCTGGATCGCCTTCAACAGCAGGGTGCTGGCCCAGGCACTCAATCCCCGCACGCCGCTGCTGGAGCAGGCGAAGTTCAGCGCGATCTTCAGCAACAACCTCGATGAGTTCTTCATGGTGAGGGTGGCCTCGCTCAAGTCCCAGGTGGATGCGGGCGTCACCGTGCTCAGCGACGACAATCTCACCCCCCAGCAACAGTTGCTGGCCATTCAGGAGAAACTCCGGCCACTGCTGGAACAACAGCAGGTTCACTACCGCCAGCACCTCAAGCAGCAACTGGCCGGGCAGGGCGTCCACCTGGCTGATTACGAGCGGCTCAACAAGAAGCAGAAGGAATGGACGGATCACTACTTCCAGACCGCCATTTTC
This sequence comes from Cyanobium sp. ULC082, assembly GCF_977927535.1. Taxonomy (NCBI): domain Bacteria; kingdom Bacillati; phylum Cyanobacteriota; class Cyanophyceae; order Synechococcales; family Prochlorococcaceae; genus Cyanobium; species Cyanobium sp. ULC082. Next base: position 617,848 of record NZ_OZ376398.1, on the reverse strand, counting down.
CCTGTGCTCACTCCCCTGGCGGTGGATCCGGCCCACCCCTTCCCGTTCATGAGCAACCTCAGCCTGAACGTGGCGGCGATCATTCTCGACCCGGAAACCGGGCAGCAGCAATTCGCCCGGGTGAAGGTTCCCCAGAAGATCCTGCCCCGCTTCGTGGAGATCCCCGCCGAACTGAGCAGCCGCGAGCCCACGCCGGTGTTCACCGCCGTTCCCCTGGAGCAGGTGGTGGCCTTCAACCTGCAGCTGCTCTTCCCCGGCATGACGATCGAGGGGCATTACTTCTTCCGCGTCACCCGTGATGCCGACCTGGAACTGCGCGACCTGGAAGCCGACGACCTGATGGAGGCCCTGCAGGAGGGGCTGCGCAAACGGCGTCGTGGCGGTGAGGTGGTGCGCCTGGAGGTGGCCAATGAAATGCCCGATCTGGTGGTGGAGCAACTGCTCGAAGGCACCGATGTGGACCCCGGTGATCTCTATCGGATCAATGGCCCGCTCGGCCTCGATGACCTGATGAGCCTGATGGCGCTCCCCCTGCCGGAGCTCAAGGACAAACCCCACCAGGGGCGTACGCCAACCGCCCTGGTGCGTGCCCAGAAAAGCCAGCTGGAAGACGGCTCGATCAAACCCGATGAATTCCAGAGCATTTTTTCGGTGCTTCGCCGCACCGATGTGCTGCTTCACCACCCCTACGAGCTGTTCGCCACCTCCGTCGAGGAGTTCATCAACCAGGCCGCCGACGACGCCTCGGTGCTGGCCATCAAGATGACCCTGTACCGGACCTCCAAGAATTCGCCGATCATCTCGGCCCTGATCCGGGCCGCCGAGCACGGCAAGCAGGTGATGGCCCTGGTGGAGCTGAAGGCCCGTTTCGACGAGGACAACAACATCCAGTGGGCCCGCCAGCTCGAGCATTCCGGCGTGCATGTGGTGTATGGGGTGCTGGGCCTGAAAACCCACACCAAGATCATGCTGGTGGTGCGCAAGGAAAAGGAGAAGCTGCGCAGCTACGTGCACATCGGCACCGGCAACTACAACTCCAAAACCTCCAGCCTCTACACCGACATCGGCCTGCTCTCGGCCCGGCCGGAGCTGGGCCAGGATCTGGTGGAACTGTTCAACTACCTCACCGGCTTCTCGAAGCAGCAGAGCTTCCGCCGGTTGCTGGTGGCACCGGTGACCCTGCGCAAAGGGATGGAGGCCCTGATTGAACGCGAGATCAGCCACGCCCGCGCTGGTGGCGTTGGAGCGATCCGGGCCAAGATGAATGCCCTGGTGGATCCGGCGATCATCGCCCTGCTCTATGAGGCATCCCAGGCGGGGGTCACGATTGACCTGGTGATTCGCGGCATGTGCTGCCTGCGGCCCGGCCTGGCCGGAGTCAGCGAGAACATTCGTGTCCAGAGCATCATCGGTCGCTTCCTGGAGCACTCGCGGCTGTTCTGGTTCGGCAACAACGGCGAGCCGGAGATGTTCTTCGGCAGCGCCGACTGGATGCCGCGCAATCTGGATCGGCGTGTGGAGGCGGTGGCACCGGTGGATGATCCGAAGCTCAGAGCCCAGCTGGAGAGGCTCCTGGACGCCTATGTCAACGACAACTGCGCCGCCTGGGACATGCAGAGTGACGGCACTTTCATCCAGCGTCAGCCGGAAGGCGAGCTGCACTGCGCCCAGCTCGATCTGATCAAGAAGTGGCGAACCGGCTTACTGACGGGGCCATAAGTTTGTCTTCTCGGATACAAGCTGGGAACAGTGCGGCCAGATGAAATCTTTGGATTTCAGCGGAAGTGTGGAGCATTTTCGAAATTTTCTGGATTTCGCAACGTCGAACGGCCACTGGTTCTGCTAAGTTCCGCCAATAACTTATGGGAGGCCGAGGTGATGGGGACACCTCCGCGATCCACGGCTGCGTCTGCAGTTCAGGGGGATGGTTCAAAGCCGTCCCCCAGAGTGGGTCAGCAACGAACCAGCGGCCGTCTGAGCGCAGACTCGATCGGGTGGTATCTGAGCACGATCGGACGTGTTCCTTTGCTCACTCCCGCCGAGGAAATCGAGCTCGCCCACCACGTGCAGGGGATGAAGATTCTTCACGCCCTGCCGGCCGATTCGCTCACCCCACGCCAACGGCATCAGATCCGGATGGGCACCAGAGCCCGCGATCGAATGATGGCCGCCAATCTCCGGCTGGTGGTGAGTGTGGCCAAGAAGTATCAGAACCAGGGTCTTGAACTGCTGGATCTCGTCCAGGAAGGGGCGATCGGTCTGGAGCGCGCCGTCGACAAGTTCGATCCGGCCATGGGCTACAAGTTCTCCACCTACGCCTATTGGTGGATCCGCCAGGGCATGACCCGGGCGATCGACAACAGCGCCCGCACCATCCGCCTGCCGATTCACGTCAGTGAAAAGCTCTCGAAGATGCGGCGCATCACCCGTGAGCTCTCCCATCGTTTCGGGCGCCAGCCCAACCGGCTTGAACTGGCCCATGCAATGGGCATCGAGCCCAAGGATCTCGAGGATCTGATCACCCAGAGCGCCCCCTGCGCCTCTCTCGATGCCCATGCCCGCGGTGAAGAAGACCGCAGCACCCTGGGGGAATTGATTCCGGATCCGGCCAGCAACGAATCGATGGATTCGATGGACCGCAGCATCCAGAAGGAGCACCTCGGCTCCTGGCTGTCCCAGCTCAATGAACGCGAGCAGAAGATTCTCAAGCTGCGTTTCGGCCTGGAGGGCACCGAGCCGCTCACCCTCGCCGAGATCGGCCGCACGATCAACGTCTCCCGTGAGCGGGTGCGGCAACTGGAGGCCAAAGCGATCATGAAACTGCGGCTGATGAGCAGCTACCAGCAGGCCGCCTGAGCCGGCTTGGCAACGTTGAGCGGATGGAGTGGCCTCAGCGGAGCCAGCCAGCAGGCGGCTGGGGTTGCAGCCGTGGCTCTCTGGCTCGGCTTGCTGCTGCTGGCAGCCTTCTGGCTGCGGCGGCGCTGGCCCGGGCAGCGGGAATGGAGTCGCAAGCTCGTCCACATCGGCACCGGTCCCGTCGTTGTGATCGCCTGGATCGTCGGCATCGATCGCCCGCTCGCCGTGGGAGCGGCGGCCCTGATCACCGCGATTGCGGCGCTCAACCATCGGATCCGGCTGCTGCCGGCCATCGAGGATGTCGGCCGCGCCAGCTACGGCACGATCGCCTATGGCGCCGCCATCACCGTGCTCCTGATTCTGTTCTGGCCCCGGCACCCTGACGCCGTGGCGGCAGGCGTGCTGGTGATGGCCCTGGGGGATGGACTGGCCGGGGTGCTCGGAGCGGCGATCCCTTCGCCGAGCTGGCAGATCTGGGGCCAGCGGAAATCCCTGCTGGGCACCGCCACGATGGGGCTGGTGGGCTGGATTGTTCTGGTCAGTCTGCAGGCAGCCACCGGCGAGGCGGCTGGGCTGGCGCCCGGTGGCCTGGTTGGGGTTGCCCTGGTGGCCACGGCGCTGGAGCAGCTGGCCGTCTTCGGGCTGGATAATCTCACCGTGCCGATCGTGACCGGACTGCTCTGGAGGCTGCTCTCCACTCAGGCCTGAAGCATCCGTTCGCAGCGCTGCTGCCAGTCGTCGTGGGTGCCGAGGCCCGCCACCAGCAGGCGGGAACTGGGCTCCTGCCGCAGCCGGATCTGCCACTGGCGAATCACCTCGGCCCGCTCCATCCACACGTTCAGCACCGTGCGCTGGATCCCCTCCGGATCCCAGCCCCGCTGCCGCGAGGCGGCATAGGCCCAGCCCAGCAGATCATCGAGCTGAAAGGGCCGGAACCCGGCAAAAAGAGGACCAGGCTCCTGAGCGGATTCCGTACTTTGCTGCAGATAGAACATCTGGAGCGGCTCAGAAAGACCGCAGAATTGAAGGAGATAGGCCATGTCAGAATCACCCAGGTGCAGTGACTCCGGCAACGTAGACACTCCCGCCCGGGCTGATGTTCAGCCAGAACAGTTCCGGGCCTGATAATGAATCTGGCACTCGAAGGAATGGAGTGCCAGAGCAGAGTTCAGACCGGCGCCATGGCCGTGGCCTGAACCCCGGCCACGGCCTCTGCCAGCCGATCGAGCACCTCCCGGGTCGTGGCCAGGTCGATGCAGGCATCGGTGATGCTCTGGCCGTAGGTCAGCTGGGACAGATCGGCGGAAATCGCCTGGTTGCCGGCCACCAGATGGCTCTCGATCATCACCCCCATGACATGACGGGAGCCTTCGCCGAGCTGGGCGCCCACCTGGGCCGCCACGTCGGCCTGGCGACGGTAGTCCTTGTTGGAGTTGCCATGGCTGCAATCCACCATCAGCCGAGCTGGCAGAGCGGCCCGGGCCAGGGAGGCGGCCGCCGCCGCCACCGCTTCGGGGTGGTAATTGGTGCCGCCCTTGCCGCCTCGCAGCACCAGGTGTCCATCCGGGTTGCCGGTGGTGGACACGATCGCGGCATGGCCGAGCTGACTGATGCCGAGAAAATGGTGGGGCCGTGCCGCTGCCTCCATGGCATTGATCGCCGTGAGGGCACTGCCATCGGTGCTGTTCTTGAAGCCGATCGGCATCGAAAGACCGGACGCCATCTCGCGGTGGGTCTGGCTTTCGGTGGTGCGGGCCCCGATCGCCGTCCAGCTGATCAGATCAGCGATGTACTGGGGAACCACAGGGTCGAGCAGCTCAGTGGCGGCGGGCAGGCCCAGTTCGTTGAGATGGAGCAGCAGGCTGCGGGCCAGCCGCAACCCGGTGTTGATGTCGTAGCTGCCGTTGAGATGGGGATCGTTGATCAGGCCCTTCCAGCCCACAGTGGTGCGGGGTTTCTCGAAGTAGACCCGCATCACCACCTCCAGCTGACCCCGATGCTTCTGCTGGAGCTCCACAAGGGCGTCGCCGTATTCCCGCGCCGCTTTGAGGTCGTGGACCGAGCAGGGGCCGACGATGACCAGCAGGCGTGAATCCCGGCCATGCAGGATCGCCTTGATTCGATCCCGCGTGGAAACAACGGTGGCCGCGGCGGCTGCGGAGAGGGGCAGTTCGCGGTGCAGAACAGCAGGGGCGACGAGCGGCCGGGTCTCCACCACATGGAGATCGGAGGTGGGGTTCATGCCGGTCGCGGTCGAGAACCGAAAACGAATTCATCACCCTAAACAGTCAGAACACCCTCGCTTTGGCAACAGTCGTGACCACGGGGTCGGCGGCGGGCGGGAGAATGGAAAAACGCTCGATTGATTCAGGCATGGTGGCCGCCCCGTTCTCCGATTCCAACCTGCTGGCCACCTACCGCCAGGCCGCTGCGGAACGGGAGGCCCTCGGCGTGCCGCCGCTGCCGCTCTCGGCGCCCCAGGCCCAGGCTCTCACCGAGCTGCTGGAGCGGCCGCCCGCCGGCGAGGAGGCGTTCCTGCTGGATCTGCTGAGCGAACGCATTCCGCCGGGGGTGGATGAGGCGGCCTATGTGAAGGCCGGCTGGCTGAGTGCCGTGGCCCAGGGGCTGGCCACCAGTCCGCTGCTCGAGCCGATCGCGGCCACCCGGCTGCTGGCCACGATGATCGGCGGTTACAACGTGGGGGCGCTGATCACGCTGCTGAGCCACGCCGATGCCGCCATTGCGGCTGAGGCCGCCACGGGGCTGAGCCGCACCCTGCTGGTCTACGACGCCTTCAACGATGTGCTGGAGCTGGCCCAGACCAATCCGTGGGCCAAGCAGGTGGTCGAGAGCTGGGCCGAGGCTGAATGGTTCACCGCCAAGCCGGAGCTGGCCGAAGCGATCACGGTCACGGTGTTCAAGGTGGAGGGGGAAACCAACACCGACGACCTCTCACCGGCCACCCACGCCACCACCCGCCCGGACATCCCCCTGCATGCCATGGCGATGCTCGAAACCCGCCAGCCCGGCGGCCTCGAGCAGATCACCGCCCTCAAGGCCAAGGGCCATCCGGTGGCCTATGTGGGCGATGTGGTGGGCACCGGCAGCTCGCGCAAATCAGCGATCAACTCGGTGCTGTGGCATACCGGCACCGACATTCCCCATGTGCCCAACAAGCGCTCCGGCGGGGTGATCCTGGGCGGCAAGATCGCACCGATCTTTTTCAACACGGCCGAGGATTCCGGCGCCCTGCCGATCGAGTGCGATGTGGCGGCGCTGGCCACCGGCGATGTGATCACGATCCGCCCCTACGCCGGCACGATCGAGCGCGCGGCGGGGGAAGCCGGCGCCGGCGAGATCGTGGCCCGCTTCGAGCTCAAGCCCAGCACGATCACCGATGAGGTGCGCGCCGGTGGTCGCATCCCGCTGCTGATCGGCCGTTCCCTGACGGACAAGGTGCGCGCCCGTCTGGGTCTGCCCGCCTCCGATCTGTTCATCCGCCCCGTGGCCCCCACCGACACCGGCAAGGGCTTCACCCTGGCCCAGAAGATGGTGGGCCAGGCCTGCGGCCTGGCGGGGGTGCGGCCGGGCACCAGCTGCGAACCACTGATGACCACCGTGGGCTCTCAGGACACCACCGGGCCGATGACCCGCGACGAGATGAAGGAACTGGCCTGCCTGGGCTTCTCCGCCGATCTGGTGCTGCAGAGCTTCTGTCACACCGCCGCCTACCCGAAGCCGGTGGATCTGAAAACCCACGCCGAGCTACCCGATTTCATGGCGTCGCGCGGCGGCGTGGCGCTGCGCCCCGGCGACGGCATCATCCACAGCTGGCTCAACCGCATGCTCCTTCCTGACACGGTGGGCACCGGCGGTGACAGCCACACCCGCTTCCCGCTGGGCATCTCCTTCCCGGCCGGCTCGGGCCTGGTGGCCTTCGCCGCCGCCATCGGCGCCATGCCGCTCGACATGCCCGAGTCGGTGCTGGTGCGCTTCACGGGGTCGTTGCAGCCGGGCGTGACCCTGCGCGATGTGGTGAACGTGATCCCGTGGGTGGCGATCCAGAAGGGTCTGCTCACCGTGGCGAAGGCGGGGAAGATCAACGTGTTCTCCGGCCGCATTCTCGAAATCGAAGGCCTGCCCGATCTCAAGCTGGAACAGGCGTTTGAGCTCACGGACGCCTCTGCTGAACGGTCCTGCGCCGGCTGCACGATCAAGCTCTCGGAAGCGACGGTGGCGGAATACCTGCGCAGCAATGTGGCGCTGCTCAAGAACATGATCGCCAGGGGGTACAGCGATGCCCGCACCATGGCCCGCCGCCTGCAGGCGATGGAGGCCTGGCTGGCGGATCCGCAGCTGCTGAGCGCCGATGCCGACGCGGAGTATGCCGAAGTGATCGAGATCAACCTCGATGAACTCACCGAACCGGTGCTGGCCTGCCCCAACGACCCCGACAACGTCAAGTTGCTGAGTGAGGTGGCGGGCGACCGGATCGATGAGGTGTTCATCGGCTCCTGCATGACCAACATCGGCCACTACCGTGCCGCGGCCACCGTGCTCGACGGGGCCGGCACCAGCGCCGCGCGGCTGTGGGTCTGCCCCCCCACCCGCATGGACGACGAGGTGCTGCGCGCCGAGGGCTACACCGCCAAGTTCGAGACCGCCGGCGCCCGCATGGAGCTGCCCGGCTGCTCGCTGTGCATGGGCAACCAGGCCCGGGTGGAAGACAACACCACCGTGTTCTCCACCAGCACCCGCAACTTCAACAACCGCCTCGGCAACGGCGCCCAGGTGTATCTGGGCAGCGCCGAACTGGCGGCGGTGTGCGCCCTGCTGGGCCGCATTCCCAGCCCGGCCGAGTACCTGGAGATTGCGGCGGCCAAGATCGATCCCCTCTCCGATCAGCTCTACCGCTACCTCAACTTCGACCAGATCGACGGCTTCAGCGACGCCGGCCGCGTGGTGAGTGTGGAGGAGGAGGAGAAGGTGCTGGCGGGGGTGTGAGCCGCTGCTTCCTGGCTGGAAACTGTGTCTGAAGTTACAAATCGTGGATCTGGCGGGCTGATTCCGCTGCCATCGATAAGGTCAACCTGACAGTTCGCTGCTCCAACTGATGCCCCGATTCCCCCAGCTGCTCGGCACCGGTGTGGCCGTGATGGCAGCCGCAACGCTCAGCCTGACCGGCTGCAACAGCGCCAAGCAAGGCATGAAGGAAGCGGCTTCAGGCATGGGGGATGCGGCCAGCACCGCTGTTGATGGCGCGACCCAGACAGCCCTGGCACCTGCCGTCAACCCGGTGCTTGATCTGCTCAAAAAAGGGCAGGGCGAAGTGAGCAACGGCAATCTGGCCGCCGCTGCCGCCACCATGGGCGGCTTCAAGGGGCTCTGGGAAAAGGCCGGCCCTGTGATCAAACCCCTGGCCGGTGATAAGTACCCCGCCATCGAGACGGCAGCCAACACCTTGATCAGCACCTTCGGTGGCGGCACGCCGGATGCAGCCGGCGCCAGCGCAGCGATCGGCGGGCTGATGGCCCCCCTCTCAGCCCTGATCGGCAAGTAAACCCAGCCACAGGGCCGCCAGCGGCCCTGCCCTCATTCGTTGGGGGGAGTGATCGGAGCGCCATCGGACATGTCGCAGCGCTCCGAGAGTTCCACTGTGATCCCTTCCGGCCCGCAAAGGAAGACAAGCTTGCGGCCGTGGAAGTTGAGGATCTCGTTGCGGGTCCTGATTCCGGCCGCTCGCAACCGCTGCAACTCGCCGTCCAGGTCGTCGACAGCAAAACAGATGTGGTTGTAGCCGAGCTTGCTCAAGTCGCTGATGCTCGGGTCCAAGGCAGGCTGCGGCTGCCGGTAGCCCAGCAACTGCACCTCCATGCGTGGAACTGCGCCGGCGAGCACCAGCGTCACATGCTCAGCCTCAATTCCCGCCACCCCCATGTAGTTCGAGAAGATTTCGCCCGTTATCACGACCGTCTTCTCGTGCTCAAAGCCAAGCAGATTGAAGAATCGGCTGGCGGCCTCCACATCCCGAACAACAATCGTGACGTGATCAAGGTGTTTGACCATCTTGCTTCCTTGTTGATGATGGTTCTACTGGAGCATGATCAGCAACGCAAGCATGCAACCTGAACCAGCCGGCAAGGTGGAGCAGGAAAGGGATGCTTACCGAGAGACCAAGCCCTGAAGAATGGTTCGGATGAACGGGACCAATTGTCATTGTTCCGTCCAGGTGCATCAGGAAACGGTGGCTCCCTCTTGGCCTGATTTCATCGGAATCAATTCCCTTCAAGACTGCGATGAGGGTTTTTCCTGAAACCGCAGAAGATCTCTTATCACTTCTACGGTAACTCGCTTTCCGCCTGCAAAGTGAGGTGACTCAGGTTCAGTGCCTGCAACCTCAAGGCAAAGCTCGATGGTTTCCGTGATTCGCTCCATCAATTGATCCAGCGTTCGAGCTTGCATATGGCAACCGGATAGAGCAGGGGCGGTCGCCACGAAGAACCCTTCTGAATCCATTTCGACGACTACATCAAACTGTCTGGACATTCAAGCCACCTCCCCAGCCACTGAAACTGCATAGCCGCGGTCTGGTTCAGGGGCCCTGCTTTCTGGACGGTCCAACGCTGCCCTTGAGTGCCAGGCAAGGACTTTAGAGCGCTAGCCGGAATTCGGTGGTGTCCTGTCCACTCGAGGGGCTTGTTATCCGTTCCTCTATGCCGTGACACTTCTCTGGAGTGTCTCCTGAGCGAGCGTGTTGAGACTCTTTCCCTGCACCTCCGCAGTTATTGCCAATTTCTCGTGAAGTTCTGGCGGAATCCGAAGATTGAACTTTCCTGAAAAGCTTCTACGGGGCTCGATTCCTTGCTCTTTACAAACATCTAGAAAGACGTCCAATGACTTTTTGAACTCACGGCGAAGCTCATCTGGACTCGTGCCATAGAAGTCCGCTCCTCCAGAAAGCCCAAGAATTTCCCCTCGGAATTGATCTGTTTCCTCGTCGTACTCAATCTTGGCGTGGTAGCCATCCACTTTCATGAGATTCATCATGGTGACACTCCGTGTTCTTCAAGCCATTTGCGGATTGAAGCAACAGCACCCTTGTCTGTATCAGGCGATGGGTGGGGTCTGTGAAAGACCCTGACTTCGCCAAACAGAACGACCGAAACTCGGCTGCCCAACCTCTCACTGACATCCCCACCAAGCTCCTGAAACAGGGCTTCAATGTCCCTCCACGGCAAGCTGGCGTTTACAGGACGGGAGAAGATCAGCTCAAGGGTGCGCTGGTGCTTCCGCTTCATCCATGCATGGTACTGCAATTCGGTACTAGATGCAACTTCCGGTCATCGGCTTGCTGGATACGGATAATGCTTGCCATCACCTAGCCGCCGTGAGCTCAGGCAGGAACCAGAGAGATCCCGGAGGCGGCTCAGGTGAATGGCATTGTTAGCGGTCATCTATGCGTTCCCGCCAGTACTCTGGGCGGCGTGCATGATGAGGAAGTGCAAAGACAACTATTCCATTGTCATCCGGTCGATACACAAGCGAAAAAGGAAAGTCCTTGAGGAACATTCGCCGAGTATTTTCCGATGCTAGTGTCCCTGTGAGAGGGTAGGCGAGGGCGCGAGCAGTGGCATCTTCAACGGCAGAAAGGAACCGACTACCAAGCCCCAACTCTTTGTTGTTGTAGTAGGCAACTTCTGCAAGAAGCTCGCGCCTAGCAGGAGCAACAAAGAGTGCGCGCCTCACTGCAGGCTTTGATAAGCTTCAGCAAATACTTCTTCGGCCGAGTAAGAAGGAATCTCGCCACGGTCAAATGCACTGACACGCTCTTCAACCTCATCGGCCCAGGCTGCCTCAATTTCAGTGATTGAGGTGTGGAGTGACTCAAGCATGCTCTCAGCAAGCCTTGCCCGATCCTCTGCGCTTAGGGCGCGTGCCTGCTCCTCAATGTTCTTAAGCAAGGCTGACATGGCACTCAACCAAGATGTCTGATCAGTAAATCTACTCTGTTTCATCCGGTGTTGGGTACCGCTAACGCTGCCCCTGAGTGGCAGGCAAGGAGTCTGGGGTGGCGTAGCAGAGAGAAATAGGTGGCCTGACCACTCAAGGGGTGTGTTATGCGCGCATCATAGTTGACATATGCAGTTAAACTGCCTTCAACTTGATTGCATGCAATGCGTATATCCAAGCATAGTATCGCAGCGATGTTACTCACAGGAACTGTTAGTACTTGCCTTGCCTCGCATCCAGTTCTTGCGGATGCGGCGCCGGACGCCCATTCGGTGAGTACAACTGAGCTGGTTGATCGAATTAAATCCTTGGAACGTAGAGTAGAGAAGCAACTCTCGAAGCCCAAGGACATTTGGGACATCCTAAGTGCAGTCTCTGGCCTTGTGACTGGGGTGTTTATTGGAGGAATCGGCATCATCCTTACACAACAGTATAATCAGCGACAGAATCAACTGAGGCAGGAAGATGTTGCAAACCAGGAAACGGCAACTCGGATTAAGGCGCTTGAAGTAATTCGTGATTTCATGCCAGATCTGAGGAAAGGCAGCTCCGAAGAGATCAAGAACATTATCCTGCTCATCGATAGGCTAGTTGGGAGCCGAATTCCTGGAGCAGTTCTTGGGGAAACCCTTAACTCTTTCTGCCAGTCCCAAGATGACGTCAAGGCGCTAGGAAGGCAGATGGCAATTAACAGGCTAGATGAACTATTAGAGAGACTTGCAGTTTTTCAGCCGCACCTGCAAGTCAGCGTCCTTCAGGAAAACCCTACAGAGCCTGGTTTGCAGCAAAACCCATACGCATATTTCGTTGAACCAATGCTACGCCAAATTACCGGCAGTGATCCAATAAGCAAGTCTCTCCCTAGTGAAGTTGTGGGAGAGATTGACAAGGTGTCTAGGAATCCTAATACACTAATCGTGGATGTCAAGGAAAATCTGGAGGCAATTATTTCAACTGTAAAAGGTCATTAACAGAATTGTGCCATGATTATTGCTCAAGGGCACCTCGAAAAATCTACGTCGCTCCCTGACAGACTTTGAAATAAGCAATAGAATTGGTTCAGTTCAATACAGCTGAATGGGACAGCGTGGATTCTGGGATGAGGAGAAGCGCATCCACAGGCTTCAGCAGAAGAAGCCTACGTTAGCGACCCTATCCGAGACGATTCCTTGGGAAGCCTTCAGGCCCCTGCTGGAGCAGGGTTACAGCCATGAACGGAAGAGCAATGCTGGCAGGAAACGGATTGATCCGCTCATCCTCTTCAAGATGCTGGTGCTTCAGCAGCTGTTCAACCTCAGCGATGAAGAGCTGGAATTCCAGGTCAATGACAGACGCTCATTCGAGGAATTTGTCGGACTGGGAGTGATGAACACCATTCCTGATGCCACCACGATTGCCTTCTTCCGCGAGCGTCTCCGCAAGGCGGGCGTTATCGATGAGCTCTTTGACCGGTTCGAGGAGCACCTGCGGTCCGAGGGACTGGAGGCCCGTGGAGGGCAGATCATCGATGCGACACTGGTCCCTGTTCCCAAACAGCGAAACTCAAGGGAGGAGAACAAGACCATTAAGGATGGAGCCATCCCAGAGAAGTGGCTGAACAAGCCAAACCGACTGCGCCAAAAGGACACTGACGCCCGCTGGGTCAAGAAGAATGGCATCAGCCATTACGGATACAAGAACAGCATATGCATTGATGCCACTCACGGCTTCATTCGAAGATTTTCCATTACCCCAGCCAACATTCACGACAGCCAGATGCTTACACAGGTGCTAGACCCTGAGAACAGGGATGACTTCGTCTGGGCTGATTCTGGCTACGCCGGCGTGCGGTATGAGGATCTGCTGGATATGGCTGGTTTTGAGAGCAGAATTCATGAAAAGGGCTCACGCTGCCATCCATTGAGCGAAGAAGCCCAGGAGCGCAACAAGGCACGATCTAGTGTGCGGGCAAGGGTTGAGCACGTCTTTGGTGCAATCACAACTTGGATGCGCGGCAAGCTGACGAGGCGGATTGGATTGGCCAGAACGAGAGCTTGGTGGGGACTGCGTAATCTGACTTACAACTTTCTTCGATACCTGCATAGCAACTCAAAGGCAACGCCGGCCTCCTGATCATTCGACAGGGAGATAAACGACTCGACTTAAAGAAATTGATGCCAGTCGTCAGGAGCATCTGCACGTGCAGAGGATTTCCTTGCAGCGTCTCAATATTGCCTCAAAAGTGGCAATATTTCGAGGTTCCCTCAATAGACTTTCCTGCGCATAACGCTTGAGATCAGTGGCGGGCAGGAGCCCAATGCATTCATCGAACTTTATTGGGCACGCCCGCTGGATCTTGGTGTTAGAAAGCAAATAATTCATTATTCCTTGTCCAGCATACGCTCAACACAAAACTAGCTGTGAGTTCACCCTCTAGCAAGGTGAATCAAAACAACTAATTCCCTTGATCTTCTCACCAGCTAGGTTACCAGCAGACTTAGCCACCTCAAAGGTATCAGCAACACTCATTACGACTGCAACTGCCTGAAGGCCACCCCCCCTGCCAACACAAGTAATAGAAACATAAGCTCCGTCTTTCACGCCAGCAACTTCTAAATTGTTAGACCTATATATTCGAAAAACCTAGACTTCTTGCTGCATCATTTGCAAATCTATAGCAAGTCTTCTCAGAGGTGGTCTTGACAGCGGTTTTATAGAAATAAAGCGCTGCTGCTTTTGATGGAAGAGTAGACGTGCTGACTAGCAATGCTGAAAATAGAGCTGTGGGAATGGCTAGGATGCCTTGCGAGCGTAAATCAGTAATCATTGGTCATTGCCTAAGTGCTTCCAAAGGCATCTTAATCCAGCCTTTCGAAATCAGCATTATCTTCACGCATCTTATGGATATCTGCTCCATGGTTTAGTACGTAGTCTTTCTAACGCTCACCATCACCTGGCCGCAGTGAAGCTGAGATCAAGATACGAACTATTCGGCGGCGGCTCTGGTGAATGGGGATGTTAGGTGGACGCTTGAAGCCGAAGCTGCAAACCATCTTTTAGCCTTTGCATGTCCGCACGAATTTCATCTGGGTCAACAGAAAGATCGAGCACTCCAAGGAGATCTTCATGGCAAATGTGCTTCTGTGCATTGCGAATAACGTACCAGAGCAGCCCTTCAACATAGAATTTTAGGATATAGATAAGACGCTCGATCTCGTCAGGCGTTGCCCCGGCGTGGGCAATCATATTTCTGTGATCTCGAATAAACTCAAGCAAAAGCCTGCCCTGCTTAGGCTTATAGTCGAGGAAGGTTGCCCTTTTGATCAGTTTACTCGAATCACCCACGCTCTTTACTCCCGCAATCTCTTCAAGAGTACTCCATAGATTTATCAATGTAGTCGTTGCATCGTATGAGTCCAAAGCTCTGACATATCTAACCAGAAACTTTTCAAGCTTATGGCCATAATGTGAGTTTCGTATCTGATTTCGTACAAACCTCTCAAACTTTTTAAGATTCACGTACTCGCTGCCAATAGGTTTCGGCTTGGTCTCCTTGGGCATATAAGAAGTCCACCAAACACCATCAAGAGCTAGCTTCCCAGCATGTGTGTGCAGTGTATGAATGGGGCCAGGGGGAACTGCATTTACTGGCGTCCATCCTCCGTCAGATATCCAAGTCTCCCTAATACTAATTCGTCTATTGTAATAGAGATTCCAGAGGCTTCTCAGCAAATCAAGAGAATGCAATGCTGCCTCGGCTGCGCCCCAATGATCTCTTGCTTGAACGTGAGCCTTGACATACGAGTAGCCACTTGGTGTCGCATCCTTAACACGAACACTACCACCATCGGGAAGAGGAAATGAACTTGGCCGAGCTGGATAGAATGTAAGCGTGGCTGTTGGAGCTGAGACTCGTTTGATCTGCTGATTATACTTCAGTGAGACAGACGAGAGCAGGACGAATGAAGTCTTGGTCGTTTGAAGATAAACTTGTTCTTCTTGTCGTAGTAGCCGTGCCAAATGGATATCGCTTTTGGGTCCAGATCTCGCAATCCCCAGAATGCACTTTGACATCGCAGCCTGTCTGGTCTCCGTGGGGATCTCATCATTGAACCTAAAGAGCCCACAGAGAATATCTAGGTAGACCTTAAAAAGATTGTGGTCTAGGTATGTGATGCCATTGCCTCCCGAGGATGACAGTAATGCGCAAGTTTCTCTGACAAGCTCTTGTGCGCTCATCCCCTTTGAATCCCGCCAATCAGTTCGAGCCGACATCTTTCTATGAGTCTCTTAAGGGAACCTCGAACTATTGCCACTTTTGAGGCAATATTGAGACGCTGCAAGGAAATCCTCTGCACGTGCAGATGCTCCTGACGACTGGCATCAATTACTTTAAGTCGAGTCGTTTATCTCCCTGTCGAATGATCAGGAGGCCGGCGTTGCCTTTGAGTTGCTATGCAGGTATCGAAGAAAGTTGTAAGTCAGATTACGCAGTCCCCACCAAGCTCTCGTTCTGGCCAATCCAATCCGCCTCGTCAGCTTGCCGCGCATCCAAGTTGTGATTGCACCAAAGACGTGCTCAACCCTTGCCCGCACACTAGATCGTGCCTTGTTGCGCTCCTGGGCTTCTTCGCTCAATGGATGGCAGCGTGAGCCCTTTTCATGAATTCTGCTCTCAAAACCAGCCATATCCAGCAGATCCTCATACCGCACGCCGGCGTAGCCAGAATCAGCCCAGACGAAGTCATCCCTGTTCTCAGGGTCTAGCACCTGTGTAAGCATCTGGCTGTCGTGAATGTTGGCTGGGGTAATGGAAAATCTTCGAATGAAGCCGTGAGTGGCATCAATGCATATGCTGTTCTTGTATCCGTAATGGCTGATGCCATTCTTCTTGACCCAGCGGGCGTCAGTGTCCTTTTGGCGCAGTCGGTTTGGCTTGTTCAGCCACTTCTCTGGGATGGCTCCATCCTTAATGGTCTTGTTCTCCTCCCTTGAGTTTCGCTGTTTGGGAACAGGGACCAGTGTCGCATCGATGATCTGCCCTCCACGGGCCTCCAGTCCCTCGGACCGCAGGTGCTCCTCGAACCGGTCAAAGAGCTCATCGATAACGCCCGCCTTGCGGAGACGCTCGCGGAAGAAGGCAATCGTGGTGGCATCAGGAATGGTGTTCATCACTCCCAGTCCGACAAATTCCTCGAATGAGCGTCTGTCATTGACCTGGAATTCCAGCTCTTCATCGCTGAGGTTGAACAGCTGCTGAAGCACCAGCATCTTGAAGAGGATGAGCGGATCAATCCGTTTCCTGCCAGCATTGCTCTTCCGTTCATGGCTGTAACCCTGCTCCAGCAGGGGCCTGAAGGCTTCCCAAGGAATCGTCTCGGATAGGGTCGCTAACGTAGGCTTCTTCTGCTGAAGCCTGTGGATGCGCTTCTCCTCATCCCAGAATCCACGCTGTCCCATTCAGCTGTATTGAACTGAACCAATTCTATTGCTTATTTCAAAGTCTGTCAGGGAGCGACGTAGATTTTTCGAGGTGCCCTTAAGGCTAGCTTAAATTAGCTTTCTCATGGGCTCAGTGGATGCTTATGCATCTCAAGGCTTTCGCCCCCTCTGCCAGGAAAGTTGACGCCTCTCCATCTCGACCATTTCCACCACCAGGGGGCCTGATGGAACCGATCAATGCGTCCTTACAGCGAGGCTGTCAAAGCTGATGTCCGCCGGCGGATGGGGCCTCCCCATCGCCAGAGCGTGACGGAGATCGCCCAGGAGCTGGGCATCCACGTGATCACCCTCTACAAATGGCGCAAGGCCTGGCGTCTGCAGGGGGAGGTGGTGCCGGCTACCCAGAAGGACCCCGAGGGTTGGGGCCCAACTGACAAGTTCACGGTGGTCCTGGAGACTGCTGGGTTCAACGCCACCGAACTCGGCGCTTACTGCCGCGAGCGGGGTCTGTTCCCCGAGCAGGTGGATCGCTGGCGCCAGGCCGCCCAGGATGCCAACGCACAGCCGCTGGTGACGATGGCCGAGCAGAAGGACCTGGAGAAGCGCCACCAGGCCGATCAGCGGGAGATCAAGCGGCTGCAGCAGGAGCTGCGCCGCAAGGACAAGGCCCTGGCGGAGGCGGCGGCGCTGCTGATGGCCTCAAAAAAGATCCAGGCCTTCTGGGGAGAGGACGGGGGCGACTGACCTCACCGTCTGATCGCCGCAAGGCCCTGGGGATCCTCGAGGCCGGCATGGCCGCGGGCGCACGGGCCCGTGAGGTGGCCGCTTTGCTTGGTGTGGGGCTCACCACCCTGCAGCGCTGGCGGCGTCAGTTCGCTGGTGATGGGGACGGCAGCGATCGCCGCAGAGGAAGCCCCCGCCATGTGGCCCATCGCCTGAGTGAGGAGGAGCGCCAGCGAATTCTGCTCACCTGCAACCAGACGGAATTCGCGGCGCTGCCGCCGGGGCAGATCGTGCCGGTCCTGGCGGATCGGGGCCTCTATATCGGCTCGGAGCGGAGCTTCTACCGGGTGCTCCATGCCCACGGCCAGGCCCACCGCCGCGGGCGGGCCCGTCCGCCCCAAGAGCCCCGTCCGGTGCCACGGCTGCAGGCCAGGGGGCCGAATCAGCTGTGGAGCTGGGACATCACCTACCTGCCCACCAGCGTTCGGGGGGTGTGGCTGTACCTCTATCTGGTGATCGACGTCTGGAGTCGCAAGGTGGTGGCCTGGGATGTGGCCGAGCGGGAAGACGCCCAGATCGCCGCTGATCTGGTCGGCCGTGGCTGTCTGCGGGAGCGGATCAGTAAGGGCCGCCGCCAGCCGCTGGTCCTCCATGCCGACAACGGCAACGCCATGCGCGCTGCCACCCTGGAAGCCCGGCTGGAGGAGCTGGGGGTGCTCAGATCCTTCTCCAGGCCCAGGGTCAGCAACGACAATCCCTACTCGGAGTCGCTGTTCCGAACGGTCAAGTACCGACCGGACTACCCCAGGCGGCCATTCCAAAGCAAGGACGACGCCTGCGCCTGGGTGGCCACGTTCGTGAGCTGGTACAACCACCAGCACCGCCACAGCGCCATCCGATTCGTGACGCCCCACCAGCGCCACAGCGGTCAGGCCGAGGAAATCTGCCGCCACCGTTCCCGCGTCTATGAGCAGGCCCGGCAGTGTCACCCCCGCCGCTGGAGCCGCTGCACCCGCAGCTGGCATCAACCGGAGGTGGTCTGGATCAATCCACCGCCTCCAGAAAACGCCAACGGTCCGGCTACTTTGTCGATCGCCGTCTGATTGGCGGCAGGGGCGTCATCTTTTCTGGCAGTCACCGTCGCTGCTGTGCATTGTAAGTGCTTTTACTCGTGGTGCTTTCAGACATTCCATGTCTGAAAGCCAACGGCAGTGGCCGAGATGATGATGTAGGTGTCACGTGCCTCTCTGCGTGCCACCTAACGCTCAAGATCAGCGGCGGGGATTAGCTCTGTGAATCCAACAGGCATGCTGGGCTGCCCGACCGCTGCATCTTGATGTTAGGCCTTCGAGCGAAGCAGTTGATCGTAGTCTGCATGACTACCAATCCACACCCAAATCAAGTCATCGCCGCCGCCTTCAACTGCTAAAGCTCTAAAACGTAAGCCAACTCTCGCCGACCAAAACTTGCCGATCCTCTTGAAATGGAGCGAAGGGTGACGTGGCTCGGACCTAAGGAGTTCGAAGCAGCGATCAGCCTGGAGCTTGACCTCTGACGGAAGGCAGTGATAACAAGCCCAAAAGCGCGGACTGGCGCGATGCCTCATAACTCAGAACATCGCCCAGCCTGACTGTCGCTGATTGCCTCATTTGCGAGCCAGTCCAGCTTGCCTGCGCTCATGTCATCCTCCATCTGCTGGTCCCAGTCCGATGCGTCGAACGACAGGTACCAGGTCCGGAACTCGGCCCGCTTGGCCGGCGGCAGCTGCTGAACCGCAGCCTCAATCTCTTCAAGGGTGCTCATGAGAGCCATGGTAGCTGAGTTGTCCGGCTGAGACGTGGCACATCCCGGATAGGCCTAACGCTCGCAATCACCTGGCCGCAATGTGCAATGGCGAGAACCCGTTGCAGGCCAACATGGGCTGATGGCGGCGGCTCAGGTGGATTGCGATGTTAGATGTCCTGTCAGAGGAAATGTCATCACCAAGTTTCTCTACCCCAGCTTCCGCCGCAAAAGCTTTGCCATAGCGCTTTTAGCCCTTGCCACGAACTCATCTTCAGTCTCGTCATTAAGAGGGACACCAATATCATCACTCAGCTCAGATATGAATTCTTCGCTTTGAGGAAGGGATGCTACCTTCTCTGCGAACTCTTCTCTTGATGCTTCAGGAAATGGGAGCCCTGTAGAAAGCATTGCCCCAACTAGACTCCCTGAAATTGCTGTAGAGCCTACCGAGAAGGACTGGAGTTTAGGGGGTAGTGCTTTATCTGGATTATCGTCGGAATTGAAGAATTCCTTGAAGCTTTCGTCGTTGCTCATGGACTTTTAAATTTACGATAGTAAGCACGGAAGATGTGATCGAAGCACTCGGTTGCGAGTTCGATTATTTTATCCTTGATTGGTTGAGGAATTTCTCTCCATAACCCGAGGATCCATGTTATGAGCTT
The DNA here is from genome assembly GCF_977927535.1 of Cyanobium sp. ULC082. NCBI lineage: Bacteria > Bacillati > Cyanobacteriota > Cyanophyceae > Synechococcales > Prochlorococcaceae > Cyanobium > Cyanobium sp. ULC082. The sequence goes on along the minus strand of NZ_OZ376398.1, from coordinate 598,391 downwards.
CCAAATTTGATCGAGCATCTTTGTTGCGGCACTTTTCTAAGTATGCACTCTGCCGAGCTGGGGTGCAAGGCCAGCGCATCTAACGTTCCCACTCAGCCGCGGGCAGTAATTTGAGTATAAAGAGACTCCTCGATTAGGAGCTCATGGATCCCGTCGGCTGCAGTGGGATGTTGGGCTGCTCGCATTATCTGGGTGCTCTGATCCATCCAGCTGAGACCGCCTCCTGTTCGGTGCAGAACCACTGTTCTCCCTTCTCGGGACTAATCTTGGTGATTTCATAATCTTCCATGCCAACTACATGGTAAACCTTCCTGCCAGAGTCAAACGATACATTCCCCTTCACAAGGCAGCCTGGCTTTGATGTTGATTCAATTATCCCTGGGAAATACCCTGAGCAAAATTGCACCCCAAGGGCAAGAAATCCTCCAATGAGCGCTACCATACCGATTCTTTGCAACAATGAGTTCTGCCTTCTGCTGGCCATACGGCATGAACTCTTGGATGAGATCTGAGATCGAGACATGCCTACAGCTCCTAGTATCTGAGCCTGCGATACTCGGACGCGCCCATCAGTACCAGCTTTGATAGTAAACCGAAGTCGGTCCCCATTTGTGGGGCGTCTACCACATTCCTGTATGTCACTTATATGTACAAATGCTTCAACTATTATGGCTTCTCCTTCAGGCCTAACAAAGCCAAAGCCTCTTTGATCATTCCATTTAACGAGCTTTCCAGTCATCCAAGAATGCGTCATTACCACTCTAGAACTACTGGTTGAAACATTAGCAATATCCAGTCTACCAGGATCTTCTGTCTGAATTATTAAGATCAGTGCATGATACACGAAGCAGCCCAACGCTGCAGATGAACGGCAAGGCGTTTTGCTGACAACTTAGCGAGATTACAGTCCACGCCGCCTTGTCCGCCTCAATCTGCTTGTTCGATGCCGGCCAACGACAGCCCGCAGTCTCCTTGCCCTTTCATCATCATCTTTACCAAAGATAATGGCAAAGTCACTGATGAAGATTGCGACCCAGACGCCTACAAATACTAGGCCGGCCATTGAGGTGACTATTGTTAAAGAGACTCCGAGCATACCCTCAGCCTGATAACTTCGATTTGTGTGGATTCCTGCAGAGTGAATCATGTGAAGAACCGCTCTACACCAGTCCCGAGTAATGATTGAGCCGGTTTTCAGATATATGATATTCCCTGCGATCAAGAACCACCCAAAGAACATTAGTATGACATAACCTAGATCTTGAATTCTGACTCGAATTGCAACTACGATGCGATTTCTACGGGGGTCAATCACATGCTTTTTCCAAAGCCTGCGTGAAGCACCGCTCCGAATAAACAACACCTCGTTTAACCAGTAAGCCAGTATAGAGATAGCCACATATAGAGTTGTTACCAGGAATGGAACTCTATTCCTTTCGGAAAGAATAAGAAGCCCAGAACCTCCGACTCCGACAAGCATCCAGCCATGGAACCAGAGGTTCTTGGTTTGCCAGATGCCTTGATTACGCACTAATGAACAGGAAGATTTCGCAAGCCATTTCAAAAACAGACTGAGTTGCTTCCAGGTTGTAAATGCCAACGCATCCATATGGAGCCATCCAGCTTGCGACTGATAGTTACTAATTATACTTATATCTTCCCAGAGTGCAGCGAACGCTGCCCCTGAGTGGCAGGCAGGGAGTCGAGGGAGGCGCAGCAAAGAGCTGGTGGTGGCCTGTCCACTCGAGGGGCTTGTTAGGCAGCTGCTTTAAACGCCTTTTCCAGGAAAGCAACGATAAATTCCCGATGCTTGGAAGCATCCGCTGGTGTAAGACGTAGCCTGTAGCGCCCCCACCTTGAGTCGTAATCCATAACATCTAGACCCGAGTCATCAAGCTCGGCCTGCGTTTCTTCTGACTTTTCTAGGCGGACTTCAAGACGAAGCCAGTCCTTTTTAGGCCGAAAGATGACAAAGTTATTTGGCTGGCCTCCTTTGGCAATCCCAATATAGAACTTGTTGTACTTTAACTCTAAACCCGAGTCGAAGGCTTTGACGAGTTTAAGGATCTCATCGGCCATTGCTAGCGTTTGCTTGCTTGCACGAGCTTCCCAGAACGACCTATCTGTGACGGCTTGGACCTCTTCATCTTCATCCACTAATCCCAAGCGAACCTCGTCAAGCACCTTTGTGCAAACCAGAGAGACCGCCTCGCCAAGCTGAATAGCGTTTAGCTGAATAGCCACCAATGGGATTGAGCCATTGAAAAGCCCGATGACATTCAGGAATCTTGTTGTTATATCCTCGGCTACGATAACAGCTGTGTGTTCGTACTGGGGATAGCGCTTCCGCTCAATGTCCCAGTATTCAATGGTGCGAATGATATGCGCTTCGTCGGTTTTGCCGAGTTGGATCTCAACCTCATACCTGCGGTTGCTATCTCCTTCTTGGAGGAGAAGATCAAGTCTTCCCGCCCTGGGCTGCGGCCTTTCGCGATCCTTCAAAACAAGGTCGCCTAGGCCAAGAATTGCCGGATCTTCACCAATCCTTTCCTGAAGCCACTTCTCATCAAGCTCGGGATTAGCTTTAAGCCAAATCCGTTCCCCCCTCTGCCAGGAAAGTTGACGCCTCTCCATCTCGACCATTTCCACCACCAGGGGGCCTGATGGAACCGATCAATGCGTCCTTACAGCGAGGCTGTCAAAGCTGATGTCCGCCGGCGGATGGGGCCTCCCCATCGCCAGAGCGTGACGGAGATCGCCCAGGAGCTGGGCATCCACGTGATCACCCTCTACAAATGGCGCAAGGCCTGGCGTCTGCAGGGGGAGGTGGTGCCGGCTACCCAGAAGGACCCCGAGGGTTGGGGCCCAACTGACAAGTTCACGGTGGTCCTGGAGACTGCTGGGTTCAACGCCACCGAACTCGGCGCTTACTGCCGCGAGCGGGGTCTGTTCCCCGAGCAGGTGGATCGCTGGCGCCAGGCCGCCCAGGATGCCAACGCACAGCCGCTGGTGACGATGGCCGAGCAGAAGGACCTGGAGAAGCGCCACCAGGCCGATCAGCGGGAGATCAAGCGGCTGCAGCAGGAGCTGCGCCGCAAGGACAAGGCCCTGGCGGAGGCGGCGGCGCTGCTGATGGCCTCAAAAAAGATCCAGGCCTTCTGGGGAGAGGACGGGGGCGACTGACCTCACCGTCTGATCGCCGCAAGGCCCTGGGGATCCTCGAGGCCGGCATGGCCGCGGGCGCACGGGCCCGTGAGGTGGCCGCTTTGCTTGGTGTGGGGCTCACCACCCTGCAGCGCTGGCGGCGTCAGTTCGCTGGTGATGGGGACGGCAGCGATCGCCGCAGAGGAAGCCCCCGCCATGTGGCCCATCGCCTGAGTGAGGAGGAGCGCCAGCGAATTCTGCTCACCTGCAACCAGACGGAATTCGCGGCGCTGCCGCCGGGGCAGATCGTGCCGGTCCTGGCGGATCGGGGCCTCTATATCGGCTCGGAGCGGAGCTTCTACCGGGTGCTCCATGCCCACGGCCAGGCCCACCGCCGCGGGCGGGCCCGTCCGCCCCAAGAGCCCCGTCCGGTGCCACGGCTGCAGGCCAGGGGGCCGAATCAGCTGTGGAGCTGGGACATCACCTACCTGCCCACCAGCGTTCGGGGGGTGTGGCTGTACCTCTATCTGGTGATCGACGTCTGGAGTCGCAAGGTGGTGGCCTGGGATGTGGCCGAGCGGGAAGACGCCCAGATCGCCGCTGATCTGGTCGGCCGTGGCTGTCTGCGGGAGCGGATCAGTAAGGGCCGCCGCCAGCCGCTGGTCCTCCATGCCGACAACGGCAACGCCATGCGCGCTGCCACCCTGGAAGCCCGGCTGGAGGAGCTGGGGGTGCTCAGATCCTTCTCCAGGCCCAGGGTCAGCAACGACAATCCCTACTCGGAGTCGCTGTTCCGAACGGTCAAGTACCGACCGGACTACCCCAGGCGGCCATTCCAAAGCAAGGACGACGCCTGCGCCTGGGTGGCCACGTTCGTGAGCTGGTACAACCACCAGCACCGCCACAGCGCCATCCGATTCGTGACGCCCCACCAGCGCCACAGCGGTCAGGCCGAGGAAATCTGCCGCCACCGTTCCCGCGTCTATGAGCAGGCCCGGCAGTGTCACCCCCGCCGCTGGAGCCGCTGCACCCGCAGCTGGCATCAACCGGAGGTGGTCTGGATCAATCCACCGCCTCCAGAAAACGCCAACGGTCCGGCTACTTTGTCGATCGCCGTCTGATTGGCGGCAGGGGCGTCATCTTTTCTGGCAGTCACCGTTCTGGCTTGGCGTATTTCAGTGGGGCCATAGGGTCTTAAGGAGATTTCATCCAGTATGCCTAACGCTGCCAATCAGCGGCGGGCATGAAATTGGCGCCGAGAACAGCAACTTCAAAGGCCCGGCCGCTGAATTGGCATGTTAGGTGTTCCTTGTGGTAAGTGATACTGCTTCGCGAATCACAAACTGCTTTGGCAGGACTGCAAAGAGCCATTTTCCTTTCCGCATTCTGTGCCTAACGGTTTGCCGATAGGCGCTGGGATCTGGAGCTCTCTTTCTCTTGTGTCGATGACCATTGCAGTAAGTACATGCTGCCGCGATGTTCTTCGTACTGTCTGCTCCGCCTTCGGAGCGGCTTTGAAGGTGTTCAGCCGTGCACCGCAACAGCCTTGCTTGGCGAAGGCTTAACTTATACATTGAGGCAAATTCTTCTGGTTCTCGTTCCCAAACAGGAAGTCCACAGTAATAGCAGCGATTCGACTGCGCTAATGCTGACTTCTCGCGAAGGCGCTTCATTTTGGAAGGCATGGTGACTCAACGAACGATCGTTTGAATCCCGCATGACTTGCGCTTAAACGTAAGGTCGGAGGCGGGTACCCCCGAGGCCGGTTGAACCACTGAAGGGTCCGGCACCCCTACTCTTGGTAGCGGCTCTTAAAGCATACACGATTTCGATTTCCCGCTGCTGCCTTGGACACACCTAACGCTCAAGATCAGCGGCGGCAACTCGCTGAAGGCACACAATTGAAGTGTGTGGCCCCGCCCGCTGGATCTTGATGTTAGACACTCAGAAGAATCATGCTAAAAGGCTTGCACGCTGCCAACCCTCTGAAAGCACATTGTAGCGAGTCTTGTAGTTAGAGGGAGACCTACTTATCACCCCATGATCAGAACTTGGATGCTGTGTGACGAAGACGATTCGCTCGCGACCCAAGCAATTGATAGTGCTTACTTTGTTAAGGGAGTCTAGAGTGTATGATTTAGAAATTACTGAAGAGTAAATGTTCTTATTTACGCTTGCAAAGAGAACTATCATCCTAGGATTCTGAACTTGAATCTGGTAAGCCAGGTATTTGCGGCAGATATCTGCGTATAAAGGTATCGATACGCATTCATTCTGGCCAATTGTTGAACCTTGCTTCCGCAAGCCTAGCAATGCATTCGTAAAGAAGCATTCGCTTCCGGGCAGTCCTGACTCTATGATTCGTTTAACAAGAAATCGCCAAGTCGCGACATTGTCTAGTTCCCATGGGCGCGACTGTGGAGGATACTTGTCAACCGTTCCAAAGTCTTGGCCTACAAACATAACCCCATTTTCTGGGAATGGGATAGTCGCAGGGCCTGTGATTCCTGAGGGTGTGGGGTCGCGCCATAATCCATCACCACCAGGGAAAAATCCACGTCCAGTCAAAGGCCATGGGAAGACAGTAAGAGGATCAGGATACTCTTTGCCATCGAACAACCCTGAATGCTCGACTCTCGCAAGTTCTGTTCTTAACAACGAGAGCGGATCAAGCATACTCATTTAGGAGCGACAACAGACTAAATAGATTTTGGCTGAAGAGGGTTTATTGTCCTTAGGTTGAACGAAGTTGATGCGTCTAACGCTCAAGATCAGAAGCGGGCAGGGAATTTGGCATCGACAACGACCTGTGCTCCCGTCTTCTGTATCTTGATGTTAGAAGGTCCACTCATCTGTAGACATCTCTTCTGTGGCCAACCTTCACAACGTCGACAACTCGCGTCTCATCATCGACAGGGAACCTCGAAATATTGCCACTTTTGAGGCAATATTGAGACGCTGCAAGGAAATCCTCTGCACGTGCAGATGCTCCTGACGACTGGCATCAATTACTTTAAGTCGAGTCGTTTATCTCCCTGTCGAATGATCAGGAGGCCGGCGTTGCCTTTGAGTTGCTATGCAGGTATCGAAGAAAGTTGTAAGTCAGATTACGCAGTCCCCACCAAGCTCTCGTTCTGGCCAATCCAATCCGCCTCGTCAGCTTGCCGCGCATCCAAGTTGTGATTGCACCAAAGACGTGCTCAACCCTTGCCCGCACACTAGATCGTGCCTTGTTGCGCTCCTGGGCTTCTTCGCTCAATGGATGGCAGCGTGAGCCCTTTTCATGAATTCTGCTCTCAAAACCAGCCATATCCAGCAGATCCTCATACCGCACGCCGGCGTAGCCAGAATCAGCCCAGACGAAGTCATCCCTGTTCTCAGGGTCTAGCACCTGTGTAAGCATCTGGCTGTCGTGAATGTTGGCTGGGGTAATGGAAAATCTTCGAATGAAGCCGTGAGTGGCATCAATGCATATGCTGTTCTTGTATCCGTAATGGCTGATGCCATTCTTCTTGACCCAGCGGGCGTCAGTGTCCTTTTGGCGCAGTCGGTTTGGCTTGTTCAGCCACTTCTCTGGGATGGCTCCATCCTTAATGGTCTTGTTCTCCTCCCTTGAGTTTCGCTGTTTGGGAACAGGGACCAGTGTCGCATCGATGATCTGCCCTCCACGGGCCTCCAGTCCCTCGGACCGCAGGTGCTCCTCGAACCGGTCAAAGAGCTCATCGATAACGCCCGCCTTGCGGAGACGCTCGCGGAAGAAGGCAATCGTGGTGGCATCAGGAATGGTGTTCATCACTCCCAGTCCGACAAATTCCTCGAATGAGCGTCTGTCATTGACCTGGAATTCCAGCTCTTCATCGCTGAGGTTGAACAGCTGCTGAAGCACCAGCATCTTGAAGAGGATGAGCGGATCAATCCGTTTCCTGCCAGCATTGCTCTTCCGTTCATGGCTGTAACCCTGCTCCAGCAGGGGCCTGAAGGCTTCCCAAGGAATCGTCTCGGATAGGGTCGCTAACGTAGGCTTCTTCTGCTGAAGCCTGTGGATGCGCTTCTCCTCATCCCAGAATCCACGCTGTCCCATTCAGCTGTATTGAACTGAACCAATTCTATTGCTTATTTCAAAGTCTGTCAGGGAGCGACGTAGATTTTTCGAGGTGCCCGACAGAATAAATGACGCGATAGTTCCCTTGGCGAACTCGATAGAGCCTAGGTCTGCCCGCGAGCTTTTCAGCGCCAGGCGGGCGTGGCTGATTGGCTAGTATTCTGATCTTCTCAATCAATCGCTTGAGCGTCGACTTGTCTGATATAGCTTGTAGTTCTTTGGCGGCTGATAGCTTAATCGAGAGACTATAGTCGTCCACTATTCCTCAGGCTTGCGACAAGCTCTTCGAAGCTAGAGCTTGTCTCATCTTGCCTCTGATCGGCATCTCTCAAATCATCAGCATCTTCGGCCAATGTCATTCTCACTGCTTCATTGACCATGTCCGATATCGACCGGCTACATGCAGCAGCTCTTAGGCGAAGTGCACGATGAACTGCTGCGTCAAAGTAGATGGTGGCCCGTTTCGTTTCATCCATGACTCGACACTAGCCCTTTGACGTCAGAACGTCAAGACGTCGAAGGGCCTGGCTTTCCCTTGATCCTTCTAACGCTTGCCATCACCTGGCCGCAAAAAGCCAGAGCGGCCACGAAGGACTAGTTGGCGGCGGCACAGGTGCATGGCAGGGTTAGGCATAATTTGTCAGCTTGTACGCAACCTTCTCGTCTGTCACAGTGATGAACTTTGCCTTGACCATCTGATCAATCACAGCCAGGACGTCTGTATCAACGACTTGCTTGTAGAGGATAGCGTCGATTGATGACTTGAGAGCCGACAACGTCCGTGGACGAGATGACCCAGACTTTAAGCGATCCACCACTAGGGTCATGCGCTCCTTGGGTGTCTTGGCGTTTGATGCACGTATTAAAGGGATCTCGCCAATTGTCTCGCTCCTTACTGAAAATATCTTCCTTTCCCTTAGGTGCTCGATCAGTGGGTCAAACCCTTTGTCCTTAGAAATGATATGAAAAAACGCATTGGGATCGGTCGCGCCAATTCTACCAATGTAAAATGCAATATGAAAGTCTAATGCGTTCGGGCCTGCTCCCGAGATCTTTATATACTTAGCACGCTCACCAAGATCCTGTATTGCCGACACGGTCTCAAAAGAGAGTTTTGTCTGCCCCTTGCCCACAAAGACATAGGCGATAAACCCATCCCTATTGAGCAGTTCAAGCTGATTCGGCTGAACGCTTTCATAGTCAATTAAGACATAATTGATTCTCTTCGTCGTGGATGACATGGATAACTTCAGATTCAAGAACTGTGGAGATGAGTCTAGGTATGGAAGGCTGATACCGCCAAGTCACTGAGCTTGGCACCATCCGCGGCATGTCCAGGCATATCCAGCTCCTACTGAATGCCTAACTTGTTCTTCGACAGTTCTGAGAACCAGCTCAAGGCATCGTCTCACTTCCGCTGAACACGGTAGGCCTTCCTGGAAAAGCCTTGAAAGGTTAACGCTCGCAGCGGATTTGCTGCCTCACCTCAGGCCAGTGCCCAGGTTTGGAGGTCTGCAAACCACTGTTAGAGCGGATACATTCAGTCGGCCGGGCTTCGCACGCCCAGGGGGCCAAGGTTGAGCACATGGGTGTAGATCATCGTGGTGCTCACATCACGGTGTCCCAGCAACTCCTGGATCGTGCGGATGTCCTGTCCCCCCTCCAGCAGGTGGGGGGCAAAGGAGTGGCGGAACGTATGACAACTCGCTGCCTTGCTCACACCCGCTACGGCCATCGCCTGTTTGACAGCCTTTTGGATCACTGAAGGATCCAGGTGATGCCGTCCTTCATGGCCATTGGCAGGATCCCGCCATCGCCGCGCCTGTGGAAACACCCATTGCCAGGCCCATTCCTGATCCGCCCTCGGATACTTTCTGGACAGGGCTCCGGGCAGCATGACCCTTCCCCAGCCCGCCTCCAGATCGCGCTGATGCAGGCGTTTGACTGTCCCAAGCTGTTGCTCCAGTGCGGTGATCAGGCTTTGAGGCAGAAGGGTGACGCGATCCTTGCCGCCCTTGCCGTCCCGGACGAGCAGTTCACGCCGGGTGACGTCCACATCTTTCACCCGCAGCCGCAAGGCCTCCATCAACCGCAATCCACTTCCATAGAGCAACCCCACCACCAGCGACGGTGTTCCATCCAGCTGTTCCCTCACCGCCCTGACTTCCTCGCGGCTCAGCACCACCGGAAGCCGCTGACGGGTGCGAGCCCTCACCACCCCCTCCAGTTCCAGATCCTGCTTCAGGAGCTCGCGATAGAGAAACAAGAGCGCGGCCAGCGCCTGGTTCTGGGTGGAGGCGCTCACCTGCTGCCCCACGGCCAGATCACTCAGAAAGGCGTTCACCTCGGCGCTACCCATCTCCCGTGGATGGCGCAGGCTGTGGAAGCGAAGAAACCGCCTCAACCAGAGCACATAGCTCTTCACCGTGCGACGGGCGTAGTGCCGCACCTGCAGTTCCTCCCCCATGGGCCATGGCAGCCCGCCCGGCCGCTCAAGCTCCAGACTGACCACTCCCGGCCGGCACCTCCACCCCTGAATCAGGAAACCCTGCTGTTTGAGCCCGCCGTGCCGGCGGCCGGTGCCCTGAAGGCGGTGCTGGCCTTTCCGAGCACCTATTCAGTGGGCATCACCAGCCTGGGCTTTCAGGTGGTGTGGGCCAGCCTGGCGGGCCGCAGCGATGTGGATGTGCGGCGGCTGTTCACCGATCAGGGCGATCCGCCCCACCGCAAGCTCGATCTGTTCGGTCTGTCGTTGAGCTGGGAGCTCGATGGCCCCGTATTGCTCGATCTGCTGGAGCCGCTGGGCATCCCGCTCTGGAGCCATGAGCGTGGCGATCACGATCCGATCGTGTTCGGCGGCGGCCCGGTGCTCACCGCCAACCCCGAACCGCTGGCGCCCTTCTTCGATGTGGTGCTGCTGGGCGATGGCGAGCTGCTGCTGCCCGCCTTCATCGACGCCGTCCAGGCCGGTCGCCAGGCGCCAAGAGCCGAGCGGCTGCGGGCGCTGGCGCAGGTGCCGGGAATCTATGTGCCCGCGCTCTATGCCCCCCGCTACGGCGCCGCCGGAGAGCTGCTGGGCGTCGGGCCGATCGAGCCGGGCCTGCCGGCCACCATCGCCAAGCAGACCTGGCGCGGCAACACCCTCAGCCACTCCACCGTGATCACCCCGGAGGCGGCCTGGCCCTCGATCCACATGGTGGAGGTGGTGCGCAGCTGCCCGGAGCTCTGCCGCTTCTGCCTGGCCAGCTACCTCACCCTGCCCTTCCGCACCCCGTCGCTTGACGACGGCCTGATCCCCGCCGTGGAGAAAGGCCTCACCGCCACCCAGCGGCTCGGCCTGCTGGGGGCCTCGGTCACCCAGCATCCGCAGTTCGCCGAGCTGCTCAGCTGGCTCGATCACGACCGCTTCGAGGGCACGCGCCTGAGCGTCAGCTCGGTGCGGGCCGCCACCGTGACCCCCCAGCTCGGCCGGATCCTGGCCAAGCGGGGCAGCAGGTCGCTTACGATCGCGATCGAAAGCGGCAGCGAGCGCCTGCGCCGGGTGGTGAACAAGAAGCTCGCCACCGAAGAGATCTTCGCCGCTGCCCGCTACGCCAAGGAAGGCGGGCTCAGCGGCCTCAAGCTCTACGGCATGGCCGGCCTGCCCAGCGAAGACGACGCCGACATCGAAGCCACCGCTGATCTGCTGCTGGCGATCAAAGCCGCCACGCCAGGCCTGCGGCTCAGCCTGGGGGTGAGCACCTTTGTGCCCAAGGCCCACACCCCCTTCCAGTGGGAAGGAGTGCGGCCGGAAGCGGAGAAGCGGCTCAAGCGGCTGGCCCGCCGTCTGCAGCCCAAGGGGATCGAGCTGCGGCCCGAGAGTTACGGCTGGAGCGTGGTGCAGGCCCTGCTCTCCCGCAGCGACAGGCGCCTCGCCCCGGTGATCGCCGCCGTGCGCGGCCGCCACGGCCAACTGGGCGGCTGGAAGGCCGCCTACCGCGAGGCGCTGGCTGCCCCAGCCGGCGCGCTGCCGCCACCGCCGCCCTGGCAGGAGGTGATCCACGCCAGCTGGAGCCCCGAGCGGGTGCTGCCCTGGGTGCACCTGGAGGGTCCACTGCCGGCCTCCACCCTGGCCAGACACCACGAAGAAGCGCTGAGCACCCATCCGCCCGGTCCGGCCGACCCGCTCACGGCGGTGGCGGGTTGAGCAGGAAGGCCCGGACCCCCGCCAGCAGAATCCAGCCGGCAATGTTGATGCGGCTGTCGTAGAGGGGCATGTCAGTGGCGTGGAGCGCCACCAGCACCAGCACCGAAGCCCACCAGGCGCGATCGAACAGGCGGCCGGCGGCCATCCCCCTGACGGACGCCTGGACCAGCAGAAACAGGATCAGCCCCACCAGCAGCACTGCCGCCGGCAGGCCGTGGCTCACGGCCAGATCAATCGGCAGGTTGTGGGGATGGCCATGCCATTTACCGGTGCGCAGCGGATAGATCACGCTGAAGGCCGCCGCCCCCCAGCCCAGCCAGGGCCGCTCCGCCACCAGGCCGAGGGCCACACCCCACTGGCTCAGCCGGGTGATCGCCAGGGGCCTGCGGCCGGCCTGCTCCAGGTCGCTCAACCGGCCCCAGATCGCCTCCGGGATCAGCTCACGCGCCGGCTGCTGCAGGAAGGGAGCCACCCCCGGCAGGCTGGCCAGGACAACCGGAATCAGCAGCAGCACCAACAACGGCAGCAGCCAGAGCCACGCCCCAGGCCCGGCCACGATCGGCAGGGCCAGCACCAGGGCGCCCCAGGCGTTGCGGGAATCGGTGAGGTAGAGAGCAGCCACCAGGGAAACCGCGATCGCCAGGGCCGGCAGCCGGCCTTTCCAGCCCTGCTGCGGCTGCAGAACGGCCGCCAGGGCCAGGGGCCAGGCCAGGGAGAGCCAGGAGCCGGCGATGTTGGCGTAGTCGAACAGGCCCGAGAGCCGCCCGGTTGGATTGCCCCCCGCGTTGAGATACCAGATGATCGCTCCACCCAGAACCTGGAAGGGCCCGGCCCAGCCCCACCACAGCTGGCCGAAGCCGGTGACGATCACCGGAACCGTGCCGGCCACCAGCCAGAGCGCCACCCGCCGCCGGGCGGCCGGGGTGATCAGATAGGGCTGGAAGCCCCAGAAGGCCCAGAAGAACGGCAGCCAGTTGCCCATCCCCACCCAGGCCAGCCAGCCGCTGGTGGCACGAAAGCAACCCAGCACCATCAGGGCGGCCACCACCACCAGCACCCGATTGGCCGGATCGGCCAGGGGCTGGGGCCGGCCGCGGCTGCCGAGCAGCAGAGCCACCAGCAACAGCACCCCGGCGATCAGGGCGCTGCTGGGCAGGACGAACACCCCGAGCTGGAAACAGCGCCAGCCCAGCGGAGCGGCGTCAACGGGGCGCTCGGCATTGAGCTGAACCAGGGCACGGCTGCTCAGCACGACCAGATCCTCCGCGACAGCACCATGGTCAGGAGAACACCGCGGTGCGGCCCCGATACACCATCACCTGGCGGCGCAGGCACAGCCTCAGGGCCCGGGCCAACGCCAGCCGTTCGGTGTCGCGCCCCTTGCGGATCAGGTCTTCCACCTCATCCCGGTGGCTCACCGGCACGGTGGCCTGCTCAATGATCGGTCCGCCATCGAGGTCTTCAGTCACGTAGTGGGCGGTGGCACCGATCAGTTTGACGCCCCGCTCCCAGGCCCGCTGATAAGGCTGGGCTCCCTGGAAGGCGGGCAGGAAGGAGTGGTGAATGTTGATCACCTGCGCAAACCGGGCCAGGAAGAAGGGGCTGAGCACCTGCATGTACTTGGCCAGCACCACCAGCTCGATGCCGTGCTCCTGGAGCAGTTGCAGCTGGGCCGCCTCGGCCGACTCCCTGGCAGCGGCCGTGACGGGCAGATGCTCGAAGCGGGCACCGAAGTCCTCAACCAGCGTCCGCAGCTCGGCATGGTTCGAGATCACCAGCGGCACCTGCATCGGCAGCTCGCCGGAGCGGGTGCGCCAGAGCAGATCAAGCAGGCAGTGGTCCTGACGGCCCACGAAGATCGCCACCCGGGGGATGTCAGCGGAGAAACGCAGCTGACCCTCGCCACCCAGTCGCTCCACCAGGGCCATCGCCTCCGGCCGCATCGCCTCGCGGGTCAGGCCGAAGCCATCCAGCTCCCACTCGATCCGACTGAGGAACAGACCCGCCCCAGCATCGGTGTGGTGATCGGCGTGACGGATGTTGCCGCCATGGCTCGCCACCCAGCCGGACAGCTCGCTGACCAGGCCAGGGCGATCCGGACAGATCACCTGCAGGATCGCTGTGGGGATGCTCATCGCGCCGCCTTGCACAGCCATTCGGGGCATTGTGGCCGCTGCAGCGCCGGAAGAGCATCAGACCTACAGTTTCGAGCGCCTGTTTCCCACCCCATGGCCGCACAGCTGGTTTCCGCGCTCCGTCCTGCCTTGAAGCGCCTGGCCCTGCTCTGCCTGGCGGCGGTGTTGTCACTCGGCCTCACCGCCTGTGACGGCACGCAGGCCAAACCCCCCACGATCAGCGCAGCCGATCTGGCGACCATTCAGCGACAGGCCGAAGGTTTTCTCGCCGCCAAGGATCGCCTGCCAGAGCTGGCCGAACTGGTGAACGAGCGCAACTGGGTGTTCACCCGCAACCTGATCCACGGCCCGATGCAGGAGGTGGGGAGGCAGATGCTCTACATCAATCAACGGCTGCTGCCCGCCGATCGGGCCGAGGCCAGCAAGCGGGCCAACCAGCTCAAGGCCGCCCTGGCTGAACTGGATGAGGCCGCCAGGCTCCAGGACGGCGAGCGGCTGCGCAAGGCCTACATCAAGGTGGCCAGCGGCTTCGGGAACTACGACGAAGTGCTCCATTCCGACGGGATCGCCTGACGCTGATCACCGCTCGATCCGCTCCGGCCGACCGCCCGGAGCGCAGCTGCGATCCCCAGTCGATCGTGGTGATCGGGGCCGGGATTGTCGGCCTGGCCTGTGCCTGGCTGCTCCAGGGCCGTGGCCATCACGTCACCGTGCTGGATCCCGGAGTGTTCGGTCGCCAGCCGCAGGATGCCGGCAGCGGCGCGGCCCTCGGCGTGCTGATGGGTCAGGTGTTCCACCGAAGCAGCGGCAGGGGCTGGCGGTTGCGTCAACGCTCGCTGCAGCTCTGGCGCCAGTGGCGCCAGCAACTGGCCATGGCCGGCGAACCGATTCCCTTTCGCTCCGGCCTGCTGCTGCTGGCCGCTGACCCTGACGAGCGCCGGCGACTCGAATGGCTGGCCGAGGCCAGGCAGGGTAAGGGCATGGCCATCGAGCTCTGGGATCGCACCGCCCTGCGGCAGCTGCAGCCTGAGCTGCCGGGTGATGCCGAGCTGGGCCTGTTCTCCTCGGAAGACGGCCAACTTGATCCACTGGGGGCCATGGCCGCCCTGCGATCCGATGGCCAGCGGCAAGGGATGCAGCTGCTGGCTGCCCCTGCCATCCGGCTGGAGCGGCGCACAGCAGGCTGGCAGCTTGCACTTGGGGGAGGCTCCCTGCTGAGCAGCGCCTGGGTGGTGGTGGCAGCGGGCCTCTCCAGCGCGGCGCTGCTGGAGACGGCGGGCCACAGGCGGGAGTTGGAGCCGGTGCTGGGCCAGGCCCTGGAGCTGCAACGACCGGCAGGGGCTGAGCTGAACTGGCCGGCAAGCCTGGTCTGGCGAGGCTGGAACCTGGTGCCGCGGCCCGAAGGGCGTCTCTGGCTGGGCGCCACGCTCGAGCCCGGCAGAGTGGCCGATCCAGGCCAGCTTGAATCGCTGCGAGAGCTGGGGGGAGACGCACCGGCCTGGCTCAGGGAGTCGGTGGAGCGCCGCCACTGGCAGGGTCTGCGGGCCCGGCCCGTCGGCCGCCCGGCCCCGCTGCTGGAGCAGCTCGAACCAGGCCTGGTGCTGGCGACCGGGCACTACCGCAACGGTGTCCTGCTGGCACCGGCCAGTGCCGAATGGGTGGCCAGCCAGATTGAGGCAGGGGCCCCCTCCTGACCATGAAAAAAGCCCCCCGGACGGAGGGCCTGCCGATGCAGCAGCCTGGGGGCCAGGCGGAGAAACCGAGCCGCCTACTTGCTTTCGGTGAACTCGGCGTCGATCACATCCTCGGCGCCACCGGCCGTGCCAGCCGACGATCCGTTGGATCCGGCGCCGTTGGCGGCGGGTCCATCCGCACCCGCCGCTCCGGCCTGCTGGTACACGGAGGCACCGGCGGCGTAGAGGGCCTGCTGAAGCTGTTCCAGCACGGTCTTGATCGTCGGGTAGTCCTCCTGGGCGATCGCCTCCTTCAGCTGGGTGGAGAAACCCTCCACCTTGGCCTTGTCCTCGGCGCTCACCTTGCCTTCCAGTTCACCGAGCTGTTTGTCGGCCTGGTACACCAGGGTTTCGGCCTGGTTCTTGAGGTCGATGCGCTCGCGCTTCTCCTTGTCGGCGGTGGCGTTGGACTCGGCATCCTTGACCATCTTCTCCACCTCGTTCTCACTGAGGGTGGAGGCCCCGGTGATCGAGATGCTCTGCTCCTTGCCGCTGCCCTTGTCCTTGGCGGTCACGCTGAGGATGCCGTTGGCGTCGATGTCGAAGGTGACTTCGATCTGGGGCACGCCACGGGGGGACGGCGGAATGCCGTCGAGGCGGAAGGTACCGAGGCTCTTGTTGTCGGAGGCCAGCTCCCGCTCGCCCTGGAGCACGTGGATCTCCACGTTGGTCTGGCCGTCGACGGCGGTGGAGTAGGTCTCCGACTTCTTGGTGGGGATGGTGGTGTTGCGGGTGATCATCTTGGTCATCACGCCGCCCAGGGTTTCCACGCCCAGCGACAGCGGGGTGACGTCGAGCAGAAGGATGTCCTTCACCTCACCGGCCAGCACACCGCCCTGAATGGCGGCACCGACGGCCACCACCTCATCGGGGTTCACCGTCTGGTTGGGGTCCTTGCCGGTGACCCGCTTGACCAGCTCCAGCACGGCGGGGATGCGGGTGGAACCACCCACCATCACCACCTCATCCAGCTCGCTGCTGGCGAGCTTGGCGTCCTTGAGCGCCTGCTCCACCGGCACGCGGCAGCGGTCGATCAGTGTGCTGGCCAACTCCTCGAACTTCGCCCGGGTGAGGGTGAGATCAAGGTGCTTGGGGCCTTCCGGCGTGGCCGTGATGAACGGCAGGTTGATCTCGCTCTGGGTGGCGCTGGAGAGCTCGATCTTGGCCTTCTCGGCCGCTTCGGTGAGGCGCTGCAGAGCCTGCTTGTCCTGGCGCAGGTCGATGCCTTCGTTGGCCTTGAAGGAAGCGGCGAGGTAATCGACGATCACCTTGTCGAAGTCGTCGCCGCCCAGGTGGGTGTCGCCACTGGTGGAGAGCACTTCGAACACGCCATCGCCCACTTCGAGCACGGACACGTCGAAGGTGCCGCCGCCCAGGTCGAACACCAGGATGCGCTCGTTGCTCTTGCGATCAAGGCCATAGGCCAGGGCCGCAGCGGTGGGTTCGTTGATGATCCGCAGCACCTCAAGGCCGGCGATCTTGCCGGCATCCTTGGTGGCCTGGCGCTGGGAGTCGTTGAAGTAGGCGGGCACCGTGATCACCGCCTGGGTGACGGTTTCACCCAGATACTTGCCGGCGTCTTCCGCCAGCTTGCGCAGCACTTCGGCGGACACCTCCTCAGGGGCGAACTGCTTGTTGAGCACCGGGCACTTCACCTTGACGTTGGCGCCGGCCTTCTCGACGCCATAGCTCACTTCCTTGGATTCCTCGTTCACCTCGTCCACACGGCGACCGATGAACCGCTTCACCGAATAGAAGGTGTTCTCGGGGTTCATCACCGCCTGGCGCTTGGCGATCTGCCCCACCAGCTTGTCCTGGTTCTTGGTGTAGGCCACCACCGAGGGGGTGGTTCGGAAACCTTCGGCGTTGGCGATCACCGTGGGCTTGCCCCCCTCCATCACCGCCACGCAACTGTTGGTTGTGCCCAGATCGATGCCGACAACCTTGCCCATGGGTTCTTGCCTCCTGAAACGAATGTGTTCTTCCTGATGCATCCTCATCAGCTGGGGCCTGACCAGGCGAGGGGTGGTTTCCGAACAGCTGCCGTACAGGCCCCCTACGGTGCCGCCGATCGGCAGAGGCACGGTGCCAGGGTCCATGTCCGTTTCGATTTCAGGCCAGACAGCCCTGGTGGGTGTTCTCGGGGATCCGGTGCGCCATTCGCTCTCGCCGGCGATGCACAATGCGGCCCTGCGCGAGCTGGGCCTCGACTGGATTTACCTGGCCCTGCCCGTGGCGGCGGCGGATCTGGCCGTGGCGGTCCGCGGCCTCGAGGCACTCGACTGTCGCGGTCTCAACATCACCCTGCCCCACAAGCAGGCGGTGGCGGCCCTGGCCGCTGAACTCACGCCCCTGGCCCGGCGGCTGGGAGCCGTGAACACCCTGATCCGACGGGAGGCGGGCGGCTGGCTCGGCACCAACACCGATGTGGCTGGCTTTCTGGCCCCGCTGCAGCAGGAGCCGACGGGATCAAGGGCCCTGGTGCTCGGTTGCGGCGGCAGCGCCCGGGCCGTGGTGGCGGGACTGGTGGAACGGGGTCTGGAGCGGATCGAACTGGTCGGCCGCGAACCCCGGCGGCGCGAAGCCTTCGTGGCCGGCTGCCGTCCCTGGGCCCCGCAACTGCGCGGCCTGCCGTGGAACTCCGCCGACCTGCTGGAGGCCCTGGGTCGGGCCGATCTGGTTGTCAACACCACGCCGGTGGGCATGGCCAGCGCGGGCAACCGGTCTGAAGCCTGCCCGCTCGACCCGCAGGAGCTGGAGGCGCTCCAGCCGGGAGCGCTCGTCTACGACCTGATCTACACGCCGCGGCCGACCCGCCTGCTGCAGGAGGCCCGCCGACGGGGCTGCCGTGGCCTCGATGGCCTCGAGATGCTGATCCAGCAAGGAGCGGCGTCCCTGCGGCTCTGGAGCAGCGCCGCCACCGGCGGAGCCGAGATTCCCGTGGCGGCGATGCGGCGGGCGGCACTCGAGCAGCTGGGGCAGGCCCTCTAGCCTTTGGAAACGAAGCCATGACCATGCAGATTCCATTTTGGCAACGGCTGCTGGCCCTGCTCGCCTATCTCCTGCCCTGGAGCGACGGAGTGATGTTCGGGGAGTCGCTGTTCGGGATTTTCCCGGCGCTGCAGTGGCTGGTGCTTCCCGCCTTGCCGCTGCTCACCCTGCAGCGACTGGTGCCGTTCGGCGGCTTCCTGCTGTTCCTCGCCCTGTTCCTGGGGGTGGTGCGGAACCAGAAAGTGCCCTACTTCATCCGCTTCAACGTGCTCCAGGCGATCCTGCTCGACATCGTGCTGATCCTGCTGTCCCTGGCCTTCCGGGTGCTGCTCGCTCCGCTGGGTGCCGGCTTCGCCCTGCGCACCCTCAGCAACACGGTGTTCCTCGGCACGCTGCTGCTGGTGCTGTTCGCCGTGGTGCAGTGCATCCGCGGCAAGGAGGCCGACATCCCGACCGTGTCCGAGGCTGTGCGCATCCAGCTCTACTGAGCCGATCCGCCTGCGCGATAGGGTGTTGAGTCCGTCGCTGGCAGCCCTTGGCAGCCGGCCTCACCTGAGCCCGTCACGGAGTGATCCGCCCGTCATGTCGCAGCAGCCCTACTACGAAACGATGTACATCCTTCGCCCCGACATCGCGGAGGAGGAAGTCGAAGGCCATGTCAACAAGTACCGCGACCTCGTGACCGAGGCCGGCGCTGAGGTGCTCGACACCCAGATGCGGGGCAAGCGGCGCCTGGCTTACCCGATCGCCAAGCATCGCGAAGGCATCTACGTGCAGCTGAACCACAACGGCGATGGCCAGCAGGTGGCGGCCCTGGAGCGGGCCATGCGCCTCAGTGAAGATGTGATCCGCTATCTCACCGTCAAGCAGGACGGCCCCTTGCCAGCGCCCCGCAACGCCGCGGGCTCCGCTGAGGCCGAGCCCGCGCCCAGTGTGGCCAGCGAAGCCTGAGGCGATCACGCCGTCATGGCGTGATTCACAGCCAACTCACAGGCAATTCACAGATGCCAGCCAGGAAGGCCTCCCCTCGCCGATGGTGAGATAGGGGGCTTCAGTGAACACCACTTGAGCAAAGGCGACGCGGCCAGCTCCGATGACAGCCGGCATGCCATGGAGAGTCTCCAGGCGGCCGAAAAAGAGCTGAACGTCACCCGTCAGGAACTGGAGCAGATTCGCAGCCAACTGGCCGATTACGAGGCTCTGCTGGGCGAGCTGCCCGGCATTTTTGAGCGGAAGTATCTGCAGCGTCAACAGCCGTTTGAACTGCAACAGCAGTTACTGGCCAAGGAGAATGAGTCGTTGCGGGAGATCGTGCGAACAGCGCGTCATCGCCCTGCCGCACCGCCGCCTGCCGCCGCCCTGACGCCCGCCGTGCCGGTCCCGGCCTCAGCTCCCATTCCCGCCGAACCCAGCCGTCCGGATCCCGCTCCTTCCAGCCCGGCGCCAGCGAAACAAAACCTTCTTCAGGCCTTTCCAGTGGCCCTGGCCGCCAAGGGGCTGGCGATCCTGCTCGGTTTCATCGCCCTGGGCGCAGCCCTCGGCACGGTGCGTCAGAGCCTGGTGGGCCAGGCCCCGGAACCCAAGCCCGCAGCAATGCCGGCACCAGCAACGCCAGCGCCAGCGGCCAGGCTTCTGCCACCACAGCCACCACAAACGGCGCAGACACCAGCCAAGCCCCAGGCGAGCATCCCGCCGCAGAAGCAGAACACCGCCTCTCTGCCATCCAAAGTCGCTGCCACCAAACCGGCCGTCACCAAAGCGCCTTCCGCCCAACCGGCAGCGAACCTGCTGGTGCTCAACAGCTCAGGACCGAACTGGGTCCAGGTCCGGACCCTGAACCGGCAACCCGTCTATGAAGGCATGCTCAAGGGCCAGAAAACACTGTCGCTCGGCCAGGGGCTCCAGGTGCTGGCCGGCCGCCCCGACCTGCTCACCGTCCGCCAGGGAAGCGCCAGGCCGAAACAACTCGGGCGGATCGATCAGCTGAGCTGGTTCAGCTTCAGGCCGCCAGCCGCCCCTGCGCTTCCCTAGGGCTTGCGGGAGGCGGCCCACAGCCGGGCCGGCAGACCCCAGACATAGATGAATCCTTCGGCGGCGCGGTGATCGAAGCGATCGTCACCGCCGTAGGTGGCCATCGTGGGCACGTAAAGGCTGTCGCTGGAAGCGCGACCGATCACGGTGGCATTGCCCTTGTGCAGGCGGATCCGCACCGTGCCGTTCACCGTGGCCTGGGTGGCCTCGATGAAGCCATCAAGGGCCGACTTGAGCGGCCCGAACCAGAGACCCTGATACACCAGATCCGCCCAGCTGGCCTCGACCTGGCGCTTGTAACGCAGCACATCGGCCGCCAGGGTGAGGCTTTCCAGTTCCTGGTGGGCCCGGATCAGCAGCAGCAGTCCGGGGGTTTCGTAGATCTCCCGCGACTTGATGCCAACCACCCGGTTCTCGATCATGTCGAGCCGACCGAAACCATGGTTGCCCGCCAGGGCATTGGCCTGCCGAATCAGCTCAACCGGATCGAGGCTCACTCCATCGAGACTGACCGGATATCCCTGCTCGAAGCCGATCTCCACCACCTGGGGTTGATCGGGTGCCGCAGCGATCGAACGGGTCATCGCAAACACCTCCTCGGGCGGCTCCACCATCGGATCCTCGAGTGGGCCCGCCTCAACGCTGCGGCCCAGCAGGTTCAGATCGATCGAATAGGGATTGGCCTTGCTCACAGGCGCCGGGATGCCGCAACGTTCCCCATAGGCAATCGTTTCCTCCCGGCTCAGCCCCCACTCCCGCGCCGGGGCGAGCACCTTGAGTTCGGGTGCCAGACAGCCGATCGCCACATCAAAACGCACCTGGTCATTGCCCTTGCCGGTGCAGCCGTGGGCCACGGCGTCGGCCCCCACCCGGCGGGCCACAGCCACCAGCTCCCTGGCGATCAACGGCCGGGCCAGGGCGGTGGAGAGGGGATAGCGACCCTCATAGAGCGCATTGGCCCGGATGGCGGGAAAGGCGAACTCGGTGATGAACGGCTCGATCAGATCCCCCACCAGCGACTGGCTGGCGCCGGCCTCGAGGGCCTTGAGCCGGATCGGCTCGAGCTCATCGCCCTGGCCGAGGTCGGCGGCGAAGGTGATCACCTCCTCCACCCCCCACTCCTGGAGCAGGTAGGGAATGCAGACACTGGTATCCACTCCGCCTGAGTAGGCGAGCACCACCTTTCTGGCGCGAGGGCCCGGCCGGACCAACTGCTGCTCTGCCATGCGCTCAAGCCTGCTCATGAGGTTCTTCCGAGGATTGTCCCTCCTCGTCGTCGCAGCGGCGCCAGCGGGAAGCCAGCCAGGCGCCCAGCAGCCCCGGCGGGCCCAGCAGCAGGCACCAGAGCAGGACGGGACGAATCGGCAGGGGATCGGGCCAGCGTTGCCCCGCCATCACCAGCAGGCTGCTGAGCAGCAGGGCCGCCCCCCAGGCGATCAGCAGCTGAACCGATTTGGAGGAGGTCAAGGGGATGTGCTGGGCGAGCTGGTTTATGGTGATGGATTGGCGTGCTTTGCGCTTCGCTGACTTCGCCCGCCCTGAGGCCGTCCATGAGCACCCTCGACAGCATCAACCCCTCCCTGACCCGCTACCGGCGGGATGAGCCTGCCCCGGTGCTGCCACTGCGCGATGAGCCCGATCTGCTCAGCTGGCTGGAGAGCAGCGGTCGCCTGGTGGCCGACGAGGAAACCGCCGCTCCCGATGTGAGCACCGTGGAGGAGGAGGAGCTCTCAGCGCTGATGGGCGAGAAGGAGGAGTACATCCCCGCCGATGAGCCTTCCGAGGAAAACTGGGAAGACTGAGCCCCTGTGAGCCGATCTCTGCAGGTTCCCGCGTCCCTCTCTCCGGCCGGCCGTTCTCCGGCCTTCTGGCTTGGCCTGCTTGTGCTTGGCGCCTGCCTGCTCAGTGACGGGTTGACGCGGGCGGCTCAACTCACCCCGCCGCTGCTGGTGGCGGCGCTGCTGAGCTGGGCCCTGTGCCGCTGGGGGGTGCCGAAACTGCGGGCCCTGAAACTGGGCCAGGTGATTCGCCAGGAAGGGCCCCAGGCTCACCACAGCAAAGCCGGCACGCCGACCATGGGCGGGCTGCTGGTGGTGCCGGTGGGAGTGATCGTGGGTGGCCTGATCGCCCCCTCCGACCCCCGCCTGCTTGCCGTGGCCGCGATCACCCTGGCCTTCCTGGCCATCGGCGGCTTCGACGACTGGCGCAGCCTCACCCGCCGCACCAACACTGGCCTCAGCCCCAGGGGCAAGCTGCTGCTCCAGGCCCTGGCGGCGGCCCTCTTCCTGGCCTGGGCCGCCTGGAACGACTGGATCGGCGCCACGGTTGCCCTGCCGTTCGGTCTGGCCCTGCCGCTCGGACTGCTGATCCTGCCGCTCGGCTTGTTCGTGTTTCTGGCCGAAAGCAACGCCACCAACCTCACCGATGGGCTCGATGGCCTGGCGGCAGGTTGCGGCGCGGTCGTGTTCTGCGGCCTGGCCCTGCAGCTGATGCTGAGGGGCCACCTCGGTGATCCGGTGCTGGCGGGATTCTCGGCCGCCATGGCCGGCACCTGGCTTGGATTCCTGGCCCATAACCGCCATCCAGCCAGCGTGTTCATGGGCGACACCGGCTCGCTGGCGATGGGAGCAGCCCTGAGTGCGGTCGCCTTGCTCAGCAACAGCCTCTGGCCCCTGTTGCTGATGGGTGGTGTGTTCCTGGCCGAATCCCTCTCGGTGATCCTTCAGGTCTGGGTGTTCAAGGCCACCAAGGGAGCGGATGGCCAGGGTCGCCGCCTGTTCCGAATGGCCCCGCTGCATCACCACTTTGAACTGGCCGGACACCCGGAACAGCAGGTGGTGGTGGGCTTCTGGATGGTCAGCGTGCTGCTGGTGCTGATCGCCCTGGCGCTGCTTCCCTGATTTCAGGGCAAGCTGGAATGTCAGGGCAAGCAGGAGAGATGGCTTACTTCACCTGGCAGGAAAAAGGACTCACGGCCGATTGCGCCAGCCTCGCGGCGATGGCCGCCCGCTTCGAGGAAGCGGCAGCCCTGATGCGGCGCATGGACGGCGAGGGCTTCGTGCTTGAGCGCCACAGCGATGGCCAGCACATCACCCATTCCGACAACAGCGTTTTCGAGTCGTACGGGTTCATCAGCGAGGAACCGCCGGTTCGGCAGCTCGACCTGATCGCGGAGCCGTGAATCCAGCGGTCTCAGGAACGGCGCAGAAAGCCGACACCCCAGACCACCACGAAGGCCAGAGACGAGAGGCCCAGATAGATCAGCACCCCCCGTTGCAGCCCGGCGACGCTCCAGCCGAACGGCAGACCGTTGGCCACATCGCCGGCGGTCGAAAAGGCCAGAACGGCCGTGGTGGTGATCGACACGGGTGGGCGTTGCAGCGGGACGGATCGACCTGCACTTCTAGCAGGGCCCACCAGGCAGCAGGATCAAGGGCTTCGCCGAGCTGCGCGCCATGACCGACGCCCTCTTTCCCCGCACCCTGATGCTGCTGGGCAGCGGCGAGCTGGGCAAGGAACTGGCCATCGCCGCCCAGCGACTGGGCTGCCGGGTGATCGCCGTCGACCGGTATGCCGGCGCCCCCGCCATGCAGGTGGCCGATGCCGCCGAGGTGATCGCCATGACCGATCCGGAAGCCCTCAAGGCCGTGGTGCGTCACCACAGGCCGGATCTGCTCATCCCGGAGATCGAAGCCCTGGCGGTGGAGGCGCTGCTGGAGCTGGAAGCGGAAGGCTTCACCGTGATTCCCACAGCCCGCGCCACGGCGGTGACGATGAACCGCGATCGGATCCGGGATCTGGCCGCCGATGAGCTGGGCCTGCGCACCGCCCGCTTCGCCTACGCCAGCAGCCCCACCGAACTGGCCGAAGCCGCCGCACCGCTCGGCTGGCCGGTGGTGGTGAAGCCGGTGATGAGCTCCTCCGGCAAGGGTCAGAGCATGGTGGAAGGCCCTGAGGAGATCGCCGCCGCCTGGCAGGCAGCCATGGCCGGCGCCCGCGGCGCCGGAGATCGGGTGATCGTGGAAGAGTTCCTGCGGTTCGAGCAGGAGATCACCCTGCTGACCGTGAAGCAGTGGGACGGGCCCACCCTGTTCTGCCCACCGATCGGCCACCTCCAGGAGCGGGGGGATTACCAGTGCAGCTGGCAGCCGGCGGAACTGGGCGCCGCGGCTCTGGCGACGGCCGAAGCGATGGCCCTGGCCGTCACCGACCAGCTCGGTGGAGCCGGTCTGTTCGGTGTGGAGTTTTTTCTCTGCGGGCCACCCGGCCAGGAAGTGGTGGTGTTCTCGGAGCTCTCGCCCCGCCCCCACGACACCGGCCTGGTCACCCTGAGGGGCCAGAACCTCAGCGAGTTCGAGCTGCACCTGCGGGCGGTGCTGGGGTTGCCGATCCCGAGCATCCGCTCAAGCGGCGCCGCCGCCAGCCGGGTGATCCTGGCCCCGGCCGACTGCACCCCAGTTGCCTACTCCGGAGTGGCGGAAGCCCTGGCCGAACCCGACACCCAGCTGCTGCTGTTCGGCAAGCCGGAGGCCCGTCCGCTGCGGCGCATGGGGGTCGTCGTCTCGGGCGGCTGTGATCTGGCCGAGGCCAGGACGCGGGCGGACCGGGCAGCCAGCCGGGTGCAGGTGATGACGAGGGTCTGACCGAGGCTGGCCCCGGCCGGAAATGGGTTTTATGGTGCGCCCAGCAGGATTTTTCATGGCCCAGGCTCAACCCCGTCGTCGCTCCTCTCGCCCCGCCCCCGTTGCCGACCTGAACCGCCGTCGCCGGAGTGCGCCGCCACCACAGGAATCACCCGACGGCGGCAGAAAAGGCCGGCCCCTCTCCAGACGCTCCCTGCTGATTGGCTTCTGCTGTGGCCTGGGACTCGGCTACGGCCTGGCCGGCCCCCTGCCCTCGCTGCTGGCTTCGACCCTGGCTGGCCTGCGTCAGGCCGCTCCAGCCCTCACCTCCCTGGTGGATCCCCTGGGGCTGGAGCAGCGCCGCATTCTGGTGCTGGGCACCGACCAGATCAGCGGCAGCACCGATGTGATGTTCACCGTCCAGGTCAAGGACGGCACCACCCGGATCACCCAGGTTCCGCGGGACACCTTCATCGAATCGGAGGCGTTCGGGGTGGTCAAGGCCAACTCCCTGTATGCGTTGGGAGGGGTGAACGAAGTGAAACAGGAACTCTCCAGCCTGCTCACCGAGCCGCTCGACCGCTACCTGATCATCAACATCGAAGCGGTGCAGAACCTGGCGGAAGCCCTCGGCGGCGTCGAGATCGACGTGCCCAAGAGGATGTACTACGTCGACAGCCGCCAGGATCTCTACATCGACCTGCTGCCGGGCCCCCAGCTGCTCAAGGGCAAAGATCTGGAGGGTTTCCTCCGCTATCGAAACGACGAACTCGGCGACCTGGGTCGGATGGAACGCCAGCAACTGGTGCTGCGGGAAGTGTTCCGCACCCTTGTTCAGCCCGGAACCATCAGCAAGCTGCCTTCGCTGCTGGCGATCGCCGGCAAGGACATCCACACCGACCTCTCTCCGGTCGAACTGGGTTCCCTGCTCACGGCGATGGGGACCACCAAACTCAGCACCAGCCGCCTGGGGGGTCGGCTCTACTGGCATGGCGATCTGAGCTACTGGATGCCCGATCTCAACAGCCACTACGCAGATCGGGAGAGCCCGGAGCCCAGCCTCTGAGCCTGATGTTCACCCCCTGAATCAGGCCGATCAGAGCGATTCAGGGCTTCAGGGCGCTCCCTTCAACCCGCCGCTCACATCGACCAGGGGAACGGTGGCGCTGCCCCAGCCGCCCGCCGGCAGCAGGTCGGGAGCGTTCGGCCCAGGGGCGGCGGCGGCACCGGCTGTGAAGGCGCCATTCACCCAGGCGAGCAGAAGGCCCCGCAGGGCGCCACCTTCCTCGGCGTAGAGGGAGCCAAGGTTGAAGTGATCGCCGCCCTTGGCAAGCACGAGGCGATGACCACCCCCTACAGACCTGGAGTTCAACTGCATCGGCGTGATCGCCTCCGGCCCGGCCGGCACCACCCAGTCACGGCTGCCGCTGACCAGCAGCACCCGGGCGTTCATGGCACGGGCGGCACCGGTGTTGAACAGCAGCGACATCGGCGGACTCACCGCCACCGCCGCCTTGACCCGGGGATCGGCCAGGCCGGCGTTGTCGGCCACGCTGATGAAACTGCACTGCAGCACCCAGCTGAGATTGCGGGACGGATCCTTGATGTCCTGGCAGCGTTCGTTCAGCCGCACCGCACTGGGCTGGGCCCCGGCCAGCTGCAGGGCGGTGGTGGCACCCCAGGACTGACCCAGCACCGCCACGAAGTCGGTGTTCAGACCGGCAGGCAGCCCCAGCTTGCCGGAGGCCGCCCCATCAATCAGGGACGACAGATCCAGGGGCCGCAACTTGAGCTCGGCCGGGTCCGGGGGTGGCACCTTGCCGGAGAGCATGGCCTGCTGCTGGGATTGATCGCTGCCGGGATGGAAGGGCATCAACACCGTGTAGCCGTGGCTGGCCAGGTGTTTCGCCCAGCCTTCGAAACTCAGCGGACTGTCCCAGAGGCCATGGGAGATCAGCACCAGCCGGCCATTGGCCTGGCGGCTCGGGCCGATCACCACCAGCCGCAGCGGCTCGGGGCGATGGCTCACCACAAGGCTCGTCTCGCGGCGCTCCACCGGAAGGGGGCCAGGCTGGCTGAGGGCAGGATCCACCGTTGCCGCCGGGCTGGCGGCGATCAGGCGATCCGCCGGTTGCAGCTGGGTGGCCAGGCGCTGCACGGCGAACAGGGCCACCTCCAGGTCCACCGATGCTGTCTGACCAGGCAGGGCCTGCAGGATGCTGAACATGGTGAGCGGCCCCCTGGCGGCGGCCCGTTCCAGGACGGCAGAGATTTCCTGGCCGTCGAGATTGGCGGGCAGCCCATCGACGCCGCCGATGGCTGACACCACCAGCATCGCCTGGTTGAACAGGGCCGAACCCGCCACCTCGCCCACCACCGCTTTGGTCTGCAGGGGCAGGCGGTAGTTGAGGAATTCCGCGATCTTCCGACCCACCGCCCCATCGGTGGCCCGATCCAGTTCGGCGAGATCACTGTTGCCGCTCAACAAACCGCCGGGTTTCTGGAATTCCGAGAGCTTGATGCTGAAGCTGGTCTCCAGCAGGGGCAGGCGCAGATCAATCCGCTCCAGAGCCGCCGCCGGCTGGGGAAGAAAAGGAAGGCCGATCAGCAGCGCCGCCAGGAGGGCGTGGGGGGGCTGGAAAGGTCGGGATGCGCGCACGACAGGGACTCGGAATGCTTCCATGATCCCCGATGCTGTTCCCCATCCAGCTCTGGCCCGTTCATGGACTGTGAGATGAACGGTTTGCTTCGTTCCATTCACCCATTGCCGCGATCAACCCATGAACCTGTCTGCCCTCCTGCTGCCGGCCACGGCCTCGTTCCTGCTCAGCGGCGGAGCAGCTCTCGCCGCCGAACGCTGCACCTTCCTGCAGCCGATCGGCGGCAACGGAACCACGCCGATCGTCACAAAGCGGGTGCAGCGTCCAAGGGTGTCTCCGCTCGGCATAGCGCTGGGTCAAACCAACTGGAACACCGATTTCAGTGTGGATCAGCCCTACAACCGCTTCAAATTCTTCTTCACCGCCATTTCCTCGGATGCCAGCGCCAAGTATCCCGTGAGCGGCTTCATGAAGTTCAGCGATGGCAGCAATCTGCAGGTGATCAATGAAGTGATGGCTCCCCCGATCGGCACGGGCCGCATGTTCGGACCCTTCCCGGCGGTACCGGGCAAACAGGCCAGTCAGATGAACTTCAAGGTGGGCACCAGCTCGGACCCGGGCGCCACGGGCTTCAGCTACCGCATCTCCGTTCAGGGCTGCCTCTGAAGCCGGGGGTCAAGCCATCGCGACCGCCACGGCGGGATGCTGGGCCAGCACGGTCTTGAGGTAGCGGCCTGTATGGCTGGAGGGATGCTCCGCCACCTGTTCGGGGGTGCCGGCCGCCACGATTTCGCCCCCCCTGTTGCCGCCCTCGGGCCCCAGATCGATCAGCCAATCGGCACAGCGGATCACATCGAGGTTGTGTTCGATCACCACGATCGAATTGCCCTTGTCCACCAGCCGCTGCATCACGTCCATCAACTTGTGGACGTCATAGAAACTCAGGCCGGTGGTGGGTTCATCAATGAGATAGAGCGTTTTACCCGTGGCACGCTTGGAAAGCTCGGAGGCCAGCTTGACCCGCTGGGCCTCGCCGCCGGAGAGGGTGGGAGCAGGTTGGCCGAGCTTGATGTAGCCAAGCCCCACATCCACCAGGGTGCGCAGCCGCTCGCCCGCCTGGGGGATGGCGGAGAACACCTCGGCGGCCTGCTCCACCGTCATCTGCAGCACATCGGCGATCGTGTGGCCCTTGTAGGCCACCTGCAGGGTTTCGCGGTTGTAGCGCGCCCCCTTGCAGACATCGCACTGCACATACACATCGGGCAGGAAATTCATCTCGATCACATTCACCCCCTGGCCACTGCAGGCCTCGCAGCGACCTCCCTTGACGTTGAAGCTGAACTGGCCAACCTGGTACCCGCGAGCCTTGGCCTCCACCGTGGCGGCGAACACCTGGCGGATCGGATCGAAGGCGCCGGTGTAGGTGGCTGGATTGGAGCGGGGCGTGCGGCCGATCGGGGATTGATCGATCACGATCACCTTGTCGATCGACTTGATCCCCCGCAGCTCCTCCATGCCGGCCGGGAAGGGAACCTTGAGGCCAAGCTTGTGCTCGAGGGCGGGATGAAGCAACTCGTTCACCAGGGTGCTCTTGCCGCTGCCGCTCACCCCGGTGACGCAGACCAGCCGACCGAGGGGAATATCCACATCAAGCCCCTGGAGGTTGTTGCGACGGCAATTGACCAGGGTGAGCTTGCGGCTGCCGGCCTCACGGCGCTCGGCCGGGGTGGGAATCGAGCGGCGTCCGCTCAGGTAGGCGCCGGTGAGTGAGGTCTCGGAATCGAGCAGGTTCTGCAGCGACCCCTCCGCCACGATGTGACCGCCGTGCACGCCGGCCCCCGGACCGATGTCAACCAGATGATCGGCTGCACGGATCGTGTCCTCGTCGTGCTCGACCACGATCAGGGTGTTGCCCAGGTCCCGCAGCTTGAACAACGTGGCGAGCAGGCGGTCGTTGTCGCGCTGGTGCAGGCCGATGCTCGGCTCATCGAGCACGTAGAGCACGCCGGTGAGCCCGGCGCCGATCTGGGTGGCCAGGCGGATGCGTTGCGCCTCTCCGCCGGAGAGCGTCATGGCCGGGCGATCCAGGCTGAGGTAATCGAGGCCCACATCCAGCAGGAATTTCAGGCGCATCCGGATCTCGCGCAGCACCAGATCGCCGATCTGGATCTGGCGAGGATTGAGCAGGGGTCTGGAGCCTTCGGCAACCCCAACCCCCATCAGCGCCTCGATCCGCTCCAGGGTGTCGGCCACACTGACATTGGTGAGCTCGGTGATGCCGTAGGGACCCACTTTGACGGCGAGGGCCTCAGGCCGAAGTCGCAGGCCGTGACAGGTGCCGCAGGGCACCAGATCCAGGTACTTCTCCAGCTTCTGACGCACCGCCTCACCGCTGGCGTCACGCAGCTGACGCTCCAGGATCGGCAGGATCCCCTCGAAGGGCCGCAGGTAGCCAGGGCCCTTGGCATAACGGCTGTCGGCCTGAACAGCGATCGGCTCGGGGCTGCCATGCAGCAGGATCGCCTGCTGCTCTGCGGTGAGCAGGTTCCAGGGCTGCTTGATCTCGAAGCCGAAAGCTTCCCCCACGCTGAACAGCAGTGAGAAGTAGTAGCTGTTGTCCTTGTCGCTCCAGGGGGCGACGGCCGCATACACCGGCAGGCTGGGATCGGGCACCACCCGCTGGAAGGTGAAGGTGCGCAGATGGCCGAGGCCGTGGCAATCGGGGCAGGCGCCGTAGGGGCTGTTGAACGAGAACAGGCGGGGGGAGAGCTCCTCCATCACGGCGCCATGCACCGGGCAGGCGAAGTTCTCCGAATAGAGCCGCTCCCGCTCCACCCCCTCCGGCAGCTCCTCGCCGGTCTTGGGCACCACCTCCACCAGCGCCAGGCCATCGCCGCGCTTCAGGCAGGTGCGCAGGGAGTCGGTGAGCCGCTCGCTGATGCCCTCACGCGCCACCAGCCGATCCACCACCACCTCGATGTTGTGGGCGTGGTTCTTGTCGAGTTCGATGTTGTCGGAGAGTTCACGCACCTCGCTGTTGATGCGCACGCGGGCGAAGCCCTCCGCCACCAGGCCGCTCAGCAGCTTGGCGTGGGTGCCCTTCTTGCCCCGCACCACCGGCGCCAGCAACTGGTAGCGGGTGCCCTCCGGCAACGCAGAGATGCGGTCGACCATTTCGTCGATGCTCTCGGGCCGGATCGAGCGATCGCACTGCGGGCAGTGGGGTTCACCGGCGCGGCCGTAGAGCAGTCGCAGGTAGTCCTGGATTTCCGTCACCGTGCCGACGGTGGAGCGGGGGTTGTGGCTGGTGGATTTCTGATCGATCGAGATCGCCGGGGAAAGCCCCTCAATCGCGTCCACATCCGGCTTGTCCACCTGGCCGAGGAACTGGCGGGCGTAGGCGGAGAGGCTCTCCACGTAGCGGCGCTGCCCTTCGGCGAAGATCGTGTCGAAGGCCAGCGAGCTCTTGCCACTGCCGCTCACGCCGGTGAACACCACCAGGCTGTTGCGCGGGATGGTGAGGTCGATGTTGCGGAGGTTGTGCTGGCGGGCGCCCCGCACCCGGATCACATCCTCAAGGCTCCCCTCCAGGTTGAGGCTGCCATCACCCGCCGGAGCCCTGCCTGCCGCTTTCCCCTGCCCGTTGACGCCGGCCAAGCGACCCATGCCTTCTGTCCGTCAGCCAACGAGTGTACGAAGCAGGACCAGGTTCAGGTTCAGGCCGCTCCCCGACCCAGCAGGCTGGCGGCATAGCGGCGGGCTTCACCGGAATCCCCACCGGCCAGCTCGACCAGCTCCCGCTGACGCTCCTCGGCGTCCCGCAGGGCGGACACCCGGGTGAGGGTCTGGCCCTGCTCCACCCTCTTGCTGACCTGGAAGTGATGGTCGGCCGCGGCGGCGAGCAGGGGCTGGTGGGTGACGCAGAACACCTGGCGTTGCTTGGCGAGACGCCGCAACAGGGCCGCGATCTCCCCGCTGACGCGGCCGCTGACGCCACTGTCGATCTCATCGAACAACAGGGTGACGTGGGGATCGGCCGCCGCCAGGCAGGTGGTGAGCGCCAGCAGAAAGCGGCTCATCTCACCACCGGAGGCCACCTCCTGAAGTGGGGCGAGCGGCTGGCCGGGATTGGCCGAAAACAGAAACACAACCCGGTCGGCGCCGTCCTCTTTCGGCTCAGTTGGTTCCACGGCTACGCAGAACCGCACATTGGCCAGCCCCAGGGGACGCAGCGAGGCCATCAGTTGGCCCTGCAGGGCCTCGGCCGCCAGGATCCGCAGCTCCCGGAGCCTGGCGCAGGCGACCTCAAGGGCGTGGCGGGCGGCGGCTTCGGCCTTCTCCAGGTCCTGCAGAGCATCCCCGGCGGCGCCGGGGGCCAGCTGCTGGCGGAGCCGGTCGCGAACCACGATCAGGCCGGCCAGCTCCTGGCCATGCCGGCGTTCGAGCGCCTTGAGCTGGGCGATCCGCTCCTGCAACGCCGCCAGGCTCTCCGGATCACTGTCGAGCCGGGCGCCGTAACGATCCAGTTCACGGGCCAGATCCTGAACCTGCTGCAGAACATCACCGCAGCGCTGCCGCAGCGGCTCAAGGCTGGCATCGAGGGCACCGATCAGCTGCAGTTCCTGGTCACAGGCGCCGAGATGGTCCAGAGCCGAAGGAGTGCCCTCCTCGCCTTCGACAAGGCGACCCAGCAGGGTCGTCACTCCCTGCTGCAGACGCACCCCATGGGACAGGCGATCCTGCTCCTCCTGGAGGCGTTGCCTTTCCAGGGGATCGTCGAGCCGGGCGGCTTCGAGGTCATCGAGCCGTTGCTGAGCCAGCTGGCGGTCAGCCTCCAGCCGCTGCTGGTCGGAGCGGGCCTGCGCCAGGGCCTGCGCCGCCTCCTTCCAGGCCCGATGGAGCGAGCGCACCGGTGCTGCAGCGGCCGCCAGTGGATCACCACCGAAGCGGTCGAGCCAGCGGCGCTGCTGGCCGGGGCGGGCCAGTTCCCTGGTCTGGCCCTGGGCGGTGAGCTCCAGCAGCAGGGGCCGAAGCTCCAGCAGCTGGGCGCGATTCACCGCCACCCCGTTCAGCCGGCTGCGGCTCTGCAGCCGGTCCGCCGTCAACCGCCACTCACGGCTGAGCAGCAGCTCCGGTTCATCGAGGTCGAGCTGCTGATCCACCAGCCAGGCGCGCACCGGTGGCGACAGGTCGAAACTGGCCTCGATCAGGCCCCGGGAGCAACCCTGCCGCACCAGCCGCGCCCCCTGGCTGCCCTGGCCGCCGCCGAGCAGGGCATCGAGGGCGTCAAGCAACAGCGACTTTCCCGCACCGGTTTCGCCGGTGAGCACCGTGAAACCCCGGTCGAAGCTGAGCTCCAGGCCGTCGATCAGGGCGATGTTCTCGAGGCGCAGACCCGTGAGCACCACGGTCTCCGGTCAGTGGCCCGACCGTAGCGGCGCTGGGATTCGTTTAGAAGAGGGGGAAGTGCCGCTCTCCACGATGGTTCGCTCCGATCCCGGGGCCACCCCCCCGCCCGAACTCAGCGACTTCATCGAGGCGGCGGGCCTGCTGAGCTACGACCCGGAGGCGATCAGCCGCATCTACGCCGGCCACCCCCAGCGGCTGTTCAGGCGGCTCTGGCAGACCCTGGTGCCGATCGGACTGTTTCTGGTCGGGGTGGGTTTCGAGCGCTTCACCGGTCTGCTGGCCAACCCGGAACGGGCGCGGGCGCGGGCGACCGAATGCGCCGATCTGCTGGCCAGCCTGGGGCCAGCCTTCATCAAGGCGGGACAGGCGCTCTCCTCCCGCCCCGACATCGTTCCACCGGTCCTGCTGGAAGCACTGGCTGAACTGCAGGATCAGCTGCCGGGCTTCGACAGTGCCCTGGCCATGGCCTGCATCGAGGAAGACCTCGGCGCCCCGGTGGAGGAGATCTTCGCCGAACTCGATCGGGAACCGATTTCAGCGGCCTCCCTCGGCCAGGTTCACCGCGGCCGGCTCCTGAGCGGGCAGGCCGTTGCGGTCAAGGTGCAGCGACCGGGCCTGCGGGAGCAGATCACCCTCGACCTCTACATCGTGCGGAACATCGCCGCCTGGCTGAACCGCCATGTGCGGTTGATCCGCAGCGATCTCGTCGCCCTGATCGATGAGCTTGGCCAGCGGGTGTTCGAGGAGATGGACTACCTCCATGAAGCCGACAACGCCGAAACCTTCGCCCGGCTGCACCGCCACAACCCCCGCATCGCCGTACCGGCGATCTACCACCAGGCCACCAGCCGACGGGTGCTGACGATGGAATGGATCGACGGCGTCAAGCTCACCAATCTCAAGGCGGTGGAAGCACTGGGAATCGATCCCGATGAGATGGTGCGGGTGGGGGTGAACTGCAGCCTGGAACAGCTGCTGGAGCACGGCTTCTTCCACGCCGATCCCCATCCAGGCAACCTGCTGGCGATGGCGGACGGCCGACTGGCCTTCCTGGATTTCGGCATGATGAGCCAGGTGAGCCGCGAATCCCGCACCGGGCTGATCCAGGCGGTGGTTCACCTGGTCAATCGCGACTTCGACGCCCTCTCCACCGACTTCGTCACCCTGGGATTTCTCGGCGAACAGGTGGACCTGCGCCCGATCGTGCCCGCCTTCGAGACGGTGTTCGGCCAGGCCCTGGAGATGGGGGTGAGCCGGATGGATTTCAAGGCCGTCACCGACGACCTCTCGGGGGTGATGTATCGCTTTCCCTTCCAGGTTCCGCCCTATTACGCCCTGATCATCCGCTCGCTGGTGACCCTCGAGGGCATCGCCCTGAGCGTGGACCCTGAGTTCAAGATCCTCGGTGCCGCCTACCCCTATTTTGCCCGGCGCCTGATGGAGGATCCCGATCCCGCCCTGCGCCGCAGCCTGCGCGAGATGCTCTTCGAAGGCGACGACTTCCGCTGGCAGCGCCTGGAGAACCTGATCAGCAGCGCCTCGCTCCAGGATCAGCTCGATGTGGAGGGCCTGCTTGATCAGGTGCTCGACTTCCTGTTCTCACCCAGGGGAGGGATGCTGCGCCAGCAACTGGTGGACGGTCTGGTGGACCGGGTCGATGCGATGGGCTGGAAGGCGTTTCAGAACCTGGGCCGCCGCCTGCCGAAGCGGCTTCAACCACCGGGGCTGCGGGCCCCCCAGCGGCCCTTGCCGCTCGAGGATCCACTGCTCGGCCTGGAGCCGATCGCGCCGTTGCTGGAGATTCTCCGCGCCCTGCCTGGTTTCGAGCCCCAGCTGCTGCTCAACCGGCTGCCGCGGCTGCTGGCGGAACCCGACCTCCGCCGCATGGGCCTGCAGGTGGCCCAGGGCCTGGCCGAGCGCAGCGTCGTGCGGCTGCTGCGGGATGTGCTGGTGGCCCCTGACCTCCGCCTCAGTGCCGGATTTGCTCCTGCTCAGTAACTTCTAGAGTTCCGCATCGAACCGGAGCGATCCTTGGCCAGAAGCTCGAAACTCTGGGGAGCCCTGCTGGGACTCTCCCTCGGCATCGCCGCGCCTGGCCTGCAGGCCGCTGAGCAGATCGTCCTGGTCAGCGGTGCTTTCCGCCGCTCGATTCCGGTCGCTGATCTCGCGCACCTGGCTGAAACGGGTGAAGCGCGCGGCTTGCTCGGCAACCTGCTGAGCGTGAGCCGTCAGAACCCTGCTGAAGTCTCCAAGCTGCTCAACCAGCAGGTGACCCTTCCCCTGGTGCTCACCAGCCGATTGCTGACCACCCGGATCGGTGAGGCCCTGCTGGAGCGACTGGCCCGCATCATCGCCCCGCTCGGCGCACCTCAGACCGGTGTGGCCGCCCTGCGCTCCGCCGTGATCGTCGGACTCAATGACGGCAAGGGAAGCCTCACAGCCGTCGGTTTTCTGAAGGCCTATCCCGTCAATGAGCTGGCGATCAGCATCCCGGCACTGGTCAGCCTGGCCAGCAAGGCCAGTTCGATCTCCGATCTGGTGCGCTTCTTCTCCGAGTCCCCCCTGGACGGGCTGCGCAGTGAACCGGAAGCCAAGCCAGCCCCGAAAACGCCCTGAACGGAAATGCCCTGAACCCCAGGGTCGTGGCAACGGGCTCTGGTTCCCGCTTCAGGACGGGCGCGTAGATTCGACGCAGCTCCTTCGCTGCCATCGTGCCCGTGCTCTCCGCTCTCAGACGTCTGGGCGCGAAGCCAACGATGCAGGACTGGCCAGGTCTGATCGAGGCCTATCGCCGCTGGCTGCCGGTCAGCGACAGCACCCCGGTTGTCACCCTGCGGGAGGGTGCGACACCCCTGATCCCTGCCCCGTCGATTGCGGCGCGGATCGGCCGCGGCGTGCGGGTGTTCCTCAAGTACGACGGTCTCAATCCCACCGGCAGCTTCAAGGACCGGGGCATGACCATGGCGGTCAGCAAGGCCAAGGAGGCCGGTGCGGCGGCGGTGATCTGTGCCAGCACGGGCAATACCTCAGCCGCTGCCGCCGCCTATGCCCGCCGCGGCGGGATGCGGGCCTTCGTGCTGATCCCGGATGGCTACGTCGCCCAGGGGAAGCTGGCCCAGGCCCTGGTGTACGGAGCCGAAGTGCTTGCGGTGAAGGGAAATTTCGACCGGGCCCTGGCGATCGTGAGGGAGGTGGCCGATCGCTATCCCGTCACCCTGGTGAATTCACTCAATCCCTTTCGGCTGCAGGGCCAGAAAACCGCTGCCTTCGAGGTGGTGGATGCCCTCGGTGAAGCCCCCGACTGGCTCTGCATTCCAATGGGCAATGCCGGCAACATCAGCGCCTACTGGATGGGATTCCAGGAGTACCGGGCCGCCGGCCACAGTCGGCTGTTGCCCCGGATGATGGGTTTTCAGGCCAGCGGCTCCGCGCCACTCGTGCTCGGCCACACCGTTGAGCAGCCGGACACCATCGCCACGGCGATCCGGATCGGCAACCCGGCCAACCGGGAAAAGGCCCTCAAGGTGCGGCAGGAAAGCGGAGGCGCCTTTCACGCCGTGAGCGACCAGGAGATTCTGGAGGCCTACAAGCTGCTGGGCCGCGAGGAGGGCGTGTTCTGCGAGCCGGCCAGCGCGGCGTCGGTGGCCGGCCTGTTGCAGCAGGCCGACAAGGTGCCAATCGGAGCCACGGTGGTCTGCGTGCTCACCGGCAACGGCCTCAAGGATCCCGGCACCGCCATCGACAACAGCGACGGTGTGTTTCATGCCGGTCTGGCACCCGAAGTGGCTGTGGTGGCAGACGTGATGGGCTTCTGAGCCGGCATGAAGCTGATCAGCGCCTCCATCCACTCCCTGATCCAGGATGCCGGCCGCCATCGCCTGCTTTCCCTGGCAGTGCTGGGGGGACTCACGAGCCTGCTGGATGTCACCGGCATCGGCCTCGGACTCACGGTGCTGTTCTCCCAGGACAAGGTGACCCGGCTTTCTGTGGTTCTGCTGGTGGGTGTGTTGATCGCAAGAGCCGTGCTGCAGGCCTTCGTGACGATCAGCCGCCAGCGGCTGTTGATCAAGTTCGGCGATCAACTGCGAATCAGCCTTCTGGATCAGGTGCTTCATGCGCCAGCCGTCCGTCTGCAGAATGTGGGACGGGGAGAGATCCTTGGATTGATGGTGGAAGACATTGATCGAACCACCTTTGCCTTGCAAAAGGGAACGGATGCCGTTCAGGCCGCTCTCGCCTTGATCGTTTACATCGGGAGTGTGCTGGCTATTGGCTCCAAGGGATCTCTCCCACTGCTGTTCGGTCTGGCGGCCACCGGCCTGGCGGCCCTATTTCAGCGTTCCGACGCGGTCAGGCTGGGGGAGCTGCAAACCCGGCTCAACGATGTGCTGATGAGGACCGTTGGCGATGGCCTCCACGGGCTGAAGGCCGTTCGCGCCGCCTGCGCAGAGAGCTGGTGGATGCAGAGGTTCGTCAGGGACACGGAACAGGCTCAGAGGTTGGTGCTTGAAATCACCCAGCGGCAGACAATCTTCAGCAGCCTGAAAGACGTGCTGGCGGTGCTTGTGGTTGGGATCTGGCTGGTGTTGTTTCGCTCTGACCTGGGCCAACGGGATACGGTCACGACATTGCTGCTCACCTACCGGGCGGCCGGTGCAGCCAGTGCCGTCATTGAAGCCAGGCGCATGTTCCTGGGGCAACTTCCGGGGTATGAACAACTCTGCAGGATTCGCAAGCAATTGGGCCAACCACCCGAGCCCGCGAACCCAGTGTTGTCCCAGCTATCCCCACGGCCGTCACTCCTCTCAAT
This sequence comes from Cyanobium sp. ULC082, assembly GCF_977927535.1. NCBI lineage: Bacteria > Bacillati > Cyanobacteriota > Cyanophyceae > Synechococcales > Prochlorococcaceae > Cyanobium > Cyanobium sp. ULC082. The sequence continues at coordinate 560,628 of NZ_OZ376398.1, read as the reverse complement.
CGCATCGGTTTCCGTTCGTTCGGACAGCAAGCGGATCGGAGAAAACAGCCTGGAATTGAAAAGCCATGCCCTTACCGGGCTCGTTGGAGCATCAGGTTCCGGAAAAACCACCTGGCTTGACTCGTTCAGTGGCCTGCTTGTCGGTGAAGAAAGCCAGTGGGTGTTGCGGGATAACAAAGGACATTCTCTCGTCTGGGGACCGCGATCTGTGAACGAGTGGAGATCGCTGGTGTCCTACGCACCGCAGGAAACCCTCCTGTTCGAAGGGACTCTGCGGGAAAATCTCCTGCTCGGACTCGATCAGCTAAAACCTCCAGCCACGAAGGAAATCGAAACCTGGCTCGAGCGACTGGGGCTCGAAAGTCTGCTTCAACGACCGGAGGGTCTGGACTGCGACCTCCAACTCTCGCTGGATTGCTTTTCAGGCGGGGAGATACGTCGATTAGGACTGATCAGGGCCTGGCTGATGGATCGGCCGATCGAGGTTCTCGACGAACCGACAGCGAGTCTTGACGAGGGCTCCGCAGATGTTGTGCGAACCATTCTTCGCGAACGGGCCAGCGAACGAACGGTTCTGATCGCCTGTCATGACAAGGAGCTGGCCGCACTCTGCGATAAAGTTTACAACATCAGCGAGTTTTTCGGACATTCAATAGCGAATCATCCCATGAATGTCTCGACTTGATTCTGATGCCTGAGCCACTGGGGCCAACCGAACAACTTGTCATGGGCCTTTCCTCGGGAGGTGAGCCTCTGACGGAGGCACTGAACAGGCTCAGCGCCCTGAGCCCTCTCGACGAAGCAAAACTAACTCACGTCCTTGGTCAGCACCGGCTGGGACCACTTGTGGCATTCAATCTTGCAAGCCAGCAAGCACTTGGCCACTGCTCTCAGCATTTACAGGATTTTCTAGAGAAGCAGCGCGTCCTGTGGACCAATACAGCGAGGTTGCAGCGGTTGGCCCTGTGCCAGGTTTGTCAGCAATTTGAATCAGCAGGAATCCCAGCGGTTGCTCTCAAGGGTTCATACTTGGCATGGCACGTCTACGCTCATCCGAGTCAACGCCCACTTCGAGATCTTGACATTCTGGTCCCAGAGGCTCGTCTTGCCGATTGCACAAAACTGCTTCAAGGCATTGGTTGTAAGGTCATCGCAAATACAATCAGCCCAGGAGATCCGATCGATTGGGCCAATTATGAAGTCAAATTTCTTCACCCGCTAGGCATTATCATTGAACTGCATCGGGCACTCTGGTATTTTGCTGTTGAAAGGGGAGTCGAAGACTTCAGCCTACGCACTGATTTCTGGGATCTTGAAAGTCGCTATTTTTGCTGGGTCGAAGGAATTCGATATCTATCCGAAACCTACCGGTACTTGCACATTCTTGTCCATCATATCTACAAGCATCATTTGGGAGTTGGCCCGCTTGGGCTCCATGATATTCGCTTGCTCTCAACATCTCCCAGCATCAACTGTACCGAAGTGATGGACGAGCTGAACACCATGGGAGCCCCCTCTTTAGATCGGGTTGCCCGCCATCTGGTTGAAATCTATAATGGTGCCGAAGTCGAGGATGAACTTGTCAAATGGATGCCTCTGATTTTTCTGACGGCCGAGCAAAATCAATTCATCTACAGAACAAGGAGATCAATCCGAAGGCGAGTGATGATGTGGCTTAGAATTCAGTGGTTGGGAGGGACATGGACCTCCCTGCCTGGAAGCAAAGGTCGTCACTTGATTGGGGCCTTGAGAATCGCCAGGAAGGCACCCGCCATGGTTTTGCGACCTGGATTACAGACCCAGCTTTGGGAGCGGCTCACTTTGGCGCTGCAGATACCCATGCACAACAGACCCGAGCTCCTGAACTCAACGCTACTGAATGCAGCCAACGATCTGCGTGAAGTTATCACCAAAGCATAGGAAAATGATCTACTTTGCCTTTGGATTGAGCTTCCAGAGCCTCAATCTAGAACTTCCAGAATTACCGATAATGGCCTCAGGTTCATCACCTCAATGCGAACCTGTATCGGCTGACGTCGTGATCGAAGAAGGGGATCCTGATCAGTGGCCAGAATTGGCTCCCATCCGGGCAGAGTTGCCACAAATCAGGGCTCAACCAGGAGAACTACACCTCGAAATTGAGGATATTGGCTACTTTCGAATCAGCCATGGCAACAAGATTGCCTGGAGCCGCTGGTCACCAAATGTTCAGGACCAGGACATTCGCTCCTTCTTGCTTGGATCAGCACTGGGAGCGCTTCTGATTCAGCGTGAGATGCTGGTGATGCATGGCAATGCCTTGACAAAAAATGGAGAAGCGATCATCTGTCTCGGGCACTCGGGAGCAGGGAAATCCACCCTGGCTTTTGCATTGATGCGCGCCGGCTGGGATCTCCTTGCAGATGATCTTGTAGCCATCACTCCGGCAGGAGTTGTGCTACCTGGCGTGCAACGGATTAAGCTCTGGAAGGATGCGGTAGAGGCGTTTCGGCTTGACCATTCCGAACTGACCGCCATTCTGGCAGGCGTGGAAAAGTTTCAGCTCGCGGGATCGTTCATCCGTTCCGCACAATCCGGAGTTCCCCTCAAAGTCTGTTATGTCCTTCCCGACGAGGCACCGGCAGATCGATCTGACGAGGGCAGCATCAGCTCCAGCCCGCTGGGTTCTGATCGTCAAGTCATGGCTGAGCTGTTGGCCAACGTCTACAGGCCCCTCTTCGTGAAAGGTCTTGGAATGCAGGGCGGCAACTTTCTTACGATCACCACATTACTGAGAAAAATCCCCCATCTTCGACTTAACATACCTCACGGCATCGTCAATCTACCTGAAAGACTCGCTGATTTTGACTTTCTCAACCCAACCATTCCTTGAACAAAAATGTCCAACAGTTCAGCTTCAGACGCCAATGAAGATGGCCAAGCAAAGCGCCTTTATACCTATCTTCAAAGTCCTTCAATTTGCGCTGCAGAGCTTGATGGTGAAATCTGTCTGTTCAATCCTTCAACGGCAACCTATCTCAATCTGAATGGTTCAGCTTCGGCAATCTGGAATCTGATTGCCTCTAAAACCAACGAAGAGAAAATCCTCGCCGCCTTGCTCGATGCCTACGATGTGGATGAAGCCGTCTGCCATTCTGAGGTACGAGAGTTTCTCAATGAAGCTTTGGAAAAGGGCATGGTAGAGGTGCATCCTTTGTGAGGTGGCGCTGGCTCAGTTCCTTCCTGATCAAGCTGGCCGACCATGCCATCTGGATTCTAGTGAAACTGCTGCCAGGATCTTCGTTGATCGCCTTGATCAGAACACGTCCCTGGCAGGGGTTTCGTCTGAATCTTCCCCCTCAGACGGTGGCATTGTTGGTTCCCCGAATCCGCAGCCTGCTGATCGAGCGGAGCCATCAGGCGCGGATCGGCTCCAGCTGCCTGAGCAGAGCCCTGCTGGGTCGCATCCTGCTTGATCTGATTGATGTGCCAAACCAGATCCATATCGGCATGAATACCCTCATCGGAAGAGGGAAAGTTCCCCATGCCTGGCTGATGGCCGAGAACAGAGAATTTACGCCAGGAATGCTTGCAGGAGATGGTTGCAACTTCATGATCTTGTAGTGGAAGGGCATTCGCCAGATTCTCAGGATTCCGATGTCCTTGTGGAAGGCACTTACCGCACGGATGCGTTTCATCGCAAGCCGATCTTTGCCGTCCGGCCACCCGGCCATTCAAGCGATCGTCCAGCCCTGCTGGTGCGCAGCTGGGACGAGGCACTGGCCCTGCACGGCAAGCCGCACATCGATGACATCAATCCAGCCTGGCTGGGCAGATTGATCAGCGGCAGCATCACCGCCGCCAGCTCTCCTTACCGGCACATCGAACGGCTGCCACGGGCCCACTGGGTGGTGGTGGGCCCCGATGGCCACTACAACGCCACGGCCTACGACCCCCTATCAGGCGGCGCAGGCCCGCTGCCCGAACAGGAACTCCATGCCCTGATCCGCGGCGGGCTGTTGAGCAGCCTGCGCCGCTCCCTGAAAGATCATTCAGGCCCGATCGGCTGCGAGCACAGCAGTGGTATCGATTCCAATGCCATTGTCGGAGCCCTGCGCCAAGGCCTGGGCATCACTCCGGATCGGCTTCATACCTTCAACGTTGAAGGCTATGGCGAGGATGGCCTGATCAACGAGTTTCGCCATTTCCATGGCCTTGATGCCAATCAGGCTCACCCGATCCTGCCGGGCTGGCAGGTTGGGAGTTTGCCCAGCGACGACGAGCTGCTCCTGACGATCGGGCAGCTTTCCGCACCACCCCAGCGGGGTGAGTTCAATTCCCACTCCAAGGACCCGACGATCGCTGAAGGCATGCTGCTGTTCAGTGGCTTCGGCGGCGACCAGGGGCTCAGTCACAACGGTGCCAATGTGGCCAGCGATCTGGTGGCCACAGGGCGTTGGCGCTGCCTGGTTCAATGGAGCGGTGGCCACAGGCTGGCCCTTCGTGCCCTGGCCGGGCGTGCCCCCGGGCTGATCTCCCGCCGCTGGGCCGAAGCAAAAACCGAACGCCTGCTCGCCTACCGAACGAGGCAGGGACCTCATGGCTGGCTGGCAGCCCTGTTGAGCGAAGAGGGGCGGACCCTGTTCGGGCCCCACCTGCGTCTTGACTACTTTTATGAGGGGGACCGTTACCTGACCCAGCGGGAGTCGATTCGGCGGCGATCCCTGGCCAGTTGGGTGACGGTGCGAGCCGAAGAGGAAACCCGCATGGCGGCGGCGCTGGGCATCCGCAAGCAGTTCCCCCTGTTGAACGAGCAGCTGATCGCCACGATGATGGCCCAGGATCCACTCCGCCATGCCATCCGGGCCGGCCAAGGGCGCCTGGTTGCCAGAAAAGCCTTCGGGCCGTTTCTGCCGCCATTGCTGTGCGGCGATCCCTCGAAGCGGCGCGACCTGCAGAGCTCGCAGAGCAGGGAGGTTCACCTGATCCGCCAGCGGGTCTTGGCCTCACTGATCAGCAGGCTGCGGGCTGAGCATCACCCCCTGCTGGACCGCTGGTGGCATCTTGACGAGGCCTGGCGACTTGCTGAAGAGGCCGTCCATGCGGATGATTCCCCGGAGGGGATCGAAGCAGTTATTATTCTATTGTATCAAACGGATGCACTTCGCAAGGTTTCCCTCTGGTTGCGGTGGTTGGAGGGCGAGCGCTCAGAGCTGTCTGCTGGCTGAGCAGGCTGCCATTGATGCGGAATTCAGGATCTATGATGGAGAGGGCTTGACAGGAAGCCATTTGGAGAGTATGTATAATAAGAACTCTCCTACCTAGGCAATGGAAAAAGCTAACTCCATCAATTCAGATAAGCTTGCTTGGATCAAGCCCCAGATCCAGACGATCGACTTCAATCAGACTGAAGGCGGAAAAGGCTTGGCCGATGCGGGTGAAACAATTGTCAAGAGCCCTAGCTAAGCCTAAATCCTAATCAAGAATCTTTGGATTCTAAAAACCAGTTTCAATAAAACCAGTAGCATAATTACATTGCTACTGGTTTTATTTTTTGTTTGAAAGCTTTTCTTTTTTCATCATCACTTCTTTTGGTATAAACGTGAAGTGATATGTTTCGGATTCTTCTCCGAATTAGTGCTTTTTTTGTCAGCATTCCTTACAACCCGCCACCCGTTCTCTGGATGGGTGGCGGGTCTTTTTTGTCCATTCGATTGTACGGTCTTCCTCAACCACCAAAGCAACACAGCTTCATCTGGTGCCTGGCAAAGGCAAGCGCATTGGTTCTGCAACAACTGGGTTGGTGGATCTTGCGTCCACCCCTTCTGGCTGCCAGGAAGCTCTGGCAACCACAACTGGATCAACCACAACCTCACCTGCCTCGAAGGCTTTCCTTGCCGGCTTGTTGGCTGAACGCCTTTGCTCCCGATGAGGTCCGAACCTGGATGGCCTGCGGAGTATCGGACTGGAGTCAGTTGAAGCAGCGGATTCCCAGAATTCACAGCAGTGCCGTGCATCAACGGCGACGGGCCTTGTGGCCAGAGCAATGCGCTTCTGCCTCCCGATTGCTCGCCGACAAAGCTGCCCTTCTCGATCTCGCGGACGCAAGCTGGCGGGTTCCCTTCCTGGTTCTGGACGATGAAAACTCACAACTCCCGTACCGAGAAGAAGACCATCCCTGGTGGGCCGAGGCCCTGCATGGTTCCGGCGTGGTTCTCAAGCCAACGCGTGGTTCAGCATGCCGGGATGTTGTGCGGTTTCAATCCATCAACGGTCAACTGCAAAGCCATGTGCTTTTCCGAGCTCAACCCAGGTCTTCTGGCGCCGATCCCCACGGCGAAGACCCCAGGGCCCTGCTCCATCACTGGCGCACCCTGACGCAGTCCAACGAGCCAGCATTGGCAATGCCCTACCTGCAAGGAGCATCGATTCTGCCCCCAACATCTCCCACCGTTGTGGTTCGGGTGATCACGCAACAGAATCACCTCAACGCTCCGATCACAGTGCAGTGCGCCTGGGTTGAACTGCCTTTGGCCGAAGGATCCCTTGCCTTGGTGACCCTGAATGGAATCGCCCTACCCACCCCCGAACCGATTCGAAGCTCCGTGGAGCATGGGGAGTTGGTGGCATGGCAAAGCCTGCTGGCTGATCCGCCTCCCCTGATTCAGAGCTGCCTTTCCCTTTCGGTGGCCATGCATCAAAGGCTGCCACCCATCGATCAGGTGGCCTGGGATTGGATTCCCGCAGCCTGTGGGCCCATGCTTCTTGAGGGAAACAGCGGCTTTTCCCTGCTGGAGCCCCAGCTGATCACCGAAGTTTCAGGCTGACTGGACAACAGCCATCCCCTTCTCGAACAGGTCTGCCTGACGCCTGCAGGCCCGGATCAGCAGATCCGCAGAGGGCCATTGCTCCGTGAGGGGGGCAGCCGCCTGCTCCAGATCAGCCAACAAGGCCTGATTCGCTTCCACCAAGGCCTCCAGGAAGCCGGCAATGGGTATGGGCTCAACTGCTGCAGAACCTTGAAGCCCTTTGCCGCGGAAAGCTCCCTGCAGAGCAAGGGCCAGGGCCACCCGCAGACCCTGTGGCTTGTGGATGTTGCAGGTGAGGTGACTGAGGCTCAATCCAGCATCCGTGAACTGAACCCGGGGGGGGTCCAGCAGATGGGTTGGCTTGTTGGCTGTCACCCCCTCCACCGCCAGGCTGCCATACCCGGGCACACGAACCTCAACCGGAGCGGAGTGGGCAAAGGGGGTGTTTTGATCCAGGTAACCAGAGCCAAGGGCAAGATCCAGGACGTCGTGACGGCCTTTGTAGTAGTGAGCAAAGCATTCTGACGAGGCTCGCAACGGATCCACCCTCACACTGATGCCACCATGATCATAAAAAGCAAAACGTGGCGCATCATACTTGTTGTTAAGGAGATCAATAATCGGAACAATTCCTTGGCTTTCCTGGGACATTTCTCCTTCGAGTGCTTCTAACACATTTTTAGGAGTTGGGCGAAATTTACACATTCGTGTCTTGAGGAAAGCAGCTGCATGGGTGGTCCAGGCAACTTTCTTCCCAGGCCGCAATCTGCCCACGGCAGAGAGAATTGAAGGGGATTCTTGAAGCAGGACATCTGGATGATTCAACAGAAACCATGGCAGCTTGCCTGTTGCGTTGTAAAGCTCAATGTGGAGATCCAGCAACTCACACTGAACGGGGCTCAATCGATCAGGAGATGTGATCAGAACCAAACGATCTGATCGCTCTTCCCAGCTGATCCCATCCAGGGGAAGCAACAGCTCGCTTGGCATGCGCACAAGGGAACAATCTTCCTTCTCATTTGCAGCGATCGGAGAAGAATCATCACAGCTCAACCACATGGAGCCATCGCTTTCCATCAACCGCAGGGATGGATGGAACTCAGCGCCGCCATCCAGAACAATCGATGCAATCTTGCACAGCAATTTTCCAACAGCAGCGTTATCAGCGATCACCCAATTCTTCATACTATCAAAAGGCGCTTGTTAGCCATTCTATCAAAAACCACCAGGCCAGAACCAGATGAACAACTGTCCGTTTCGAGGTCGGGGAAAATCCCGGCCTTCCTGTGGAAAAAATACCCAGGGTTGACTCCGCTTTTCCGGGGAAGTTTTTCCGGAGATGGGGAAACTGTGGAAAAAGGGATGATCGGGTTGAGTTGTTGTGGGTTTTCCCCATTTCTGAATCCTTGGATCCTTGTGCTGATGGGGTGTCTGACGTTTTTCCGCCAATTCCACTGCCTCTACTACGACTTAGGGATTATTCTTTTTCAAGCAATCATGAAATACCGTAGAAAGCAGGGTGGATGGAGCCGAACTGGCGCTCAGCTGCGGTTTCCTGCCGTTGCGGAATGGCCGCTGTTGTGGAAGCGTGGTGGGGCCCGCCAGAGGGCTTCCTTCCCGGAGATGGCAACACCATGAAGCTGGTCTGTTCCCAGAGCGAACTGAGCGCCAGCCTCCAGCTGGTCAGCAGGGCTGTTTCGGCCCGGCCGACCCATCCGGTTCTTGCCAACGTGCTGCTCACGGCCGATGCCGGCACGGGGCGGCTCAGTCTCACCGGCTTTGATCTCAGCCTGGGCATCCAGACCAGTCTTGCTGCCTCCGTGGAAAGCAGCGGAGCGATCACCCTGCCCTCGCGCCTGTTCGTCGAGATTGTTTCCAGGTTGGCGGCCGACAGTCCGATCACGCTCAGCTGTGAGGAGGGGCAGGAGCAGGTGGAGCTGACCAGCCGCTCCGGCAGCTACCAGATGCGGGGGTTGTCGGCGGAGGATTTTCCTGATCTGCCGCTGCTGCAGACCGGTGCCCCGATCCGGTTGAACGTGGACGCCCTGGTGCGGGGGTTACGGGCCACCCTGTTCGCCAGCAGCGGTGATGAAGCCAAGCAACTGCTCACAGGGGTGCATCTGGATTTTGAGCGTCAGGGTCTGGAATGCGCCGCCACCGATGGTCACCGCTTGTCGGTGCTGCGTCTGGAGAACGCCGCCCAGCCCGGTGCTGCTCCGGCGGAAGGCAGCCCTGAAGCCGATCTGGAGGTCGAAGTCCCTTTGGAAGGCTTTTCCGTCACTGTTCCGGCCCGCTCCCTGCGCGAGCTGGAGCGGTTGCTCTCGGGCCGTCAGTCTCAGGAGGCGGTGAGTCTGTTCTGTGATCGCGGTCAGGTGGTGTTTCTCTGGGCCGACCAGGTGCTGACCAGCCGCAGCCTGGATGGCACCTATCCGAATTACCGCCAGTTGATTCCCACCAGCTTCAGCCGGACCCTGGAGCTCGACCGCCGAGGCTTCATCACCGCCCTGGAGCGGGTGGCCGTGTTGGCTGATCAGCACAACAACGTGGTGAAGATCAGCAGCGATCCGGTCGCTGGCCGCTTGGAGATCAGTGCCGATGCCCAGGACGTGGGCTCCGGTTCCGAAGACCTCGCCGCCGTGGTCAACGGTGAGGCGATTGCGATCGCGTTCAACGTTCGCTACGTCCTGGAGGGGCTCAAGGCGATGACGGCCGATCGGGTGGAGCTGCGCTGCAATGCCCCCACCACGCCGGCGGTGCTGGTGCCGGTGGAGGATTCCAGCTTCACCTATCTGGTGATGCCGATCCAGATTCGCAGCTGATTCCGTGGCCCTCCCCCAGGAGCTTCTGCTCAGTGATCTCCTGAAATTGCGGGTCCGTTGTGACCAGGGACTCGAGCACGGCGCCGGCCTGGTCGGCTGGATGCATCCGCCGGTTCACCGCCTGCTGGGTTGGGCGAGCAAACCTTCGGCCTTCGGTGGCCGGCGCCTGGTCTGGAGGCTGAATCAGCTGCGCGGCCTCAGCGAGCTCGAGGCCATGGTCGATGGAGAGCCGGCCGAAACCGATCAGAGCATCCTCGATGGTTTGCCGACCCTGTTCGAGGCGGCCCTGACCGGAGCCGAGGGGACCGTGCTCGGCTCCGTTGTGGATGCGGCAGTCGAGCTGCGCACGGGCCGCATCCTCCACTATCTGGTGGCACGCAGTGATCCCCGCCTGCCGGGCAGCAGCCGCTGGAGGCTCACGCCGGAACGCATCGTTGATCAACAACCGGGTCGGGTGGCCACCGCCCTGGTGGGTCTCGACGATCTTCCCCTGGCCCGCTCCAGTGTGCGCCAGCAACTGCTGCGCCGCTCCCGCCGATGGCGCGATCAGGTCAGCGAGGAAACCAGTCGGTTGCGCGGTCAGTTTCAGCAGGTGGGGGATCGGTTCGAGGAGCGATTGGAGGGCTGGCTTGAAGAGCCCCCCTGGCAGGATGCGGGCGAGGATCCAGCCGATTCCCGCCGTTGGGATGAACCGGAGTTCCCGGAGCCGGAGGATCGTCGTTCCCGCCGACCCCGGGATCTTGATCCCCTCGACGACTGGGAAGAGACCGACTGGCCTGAACCCGATCCACCGGAGGCTCGGCCGGATGCCCGACCGCGGCAACGGCAGGACCCGGAGCCTGACCCCTGGGTGTGAGACCTGGAGTGAGCCATCGGACCCGGCCCGGGATCCGCCCTCGGTCAGACTGAAGGTCCTTTTGACGGCCGTGTCGTGCTTGCCTCCAAGCCTTTTTCGGTTGCCGAGGCCCTCGGCAAGGAGGGCCTGAGCCAGGCCGACTACGACGAGATTGTCCGGCGGCTGGGCAGGGAGCCGAATCGCGCTGAGCTGGGCATGTTCGGGGTGATGTGGTCGGAGCATTGCTGCTACCGCAACTCACGGCCCCTGTTGCGCGGTTTTCCAACCACCGGCCCCCGCATCCTGGTGGGACCCGGTGAGAACGCCGGCGTGGTGGATCTGGGTGAAGGCCAGCGGCTCGCCTTCAAGATCGAGAGTCACAACCACCCTTCGGCGGTGGAGCCCTTCCAGGGAGCGGCCACAGGGGTGGGCGGAATTCTCCGTGACATTTTCACGATGGGGGCCCGGCCGATCGGCCTGCTCAATGCCCTGCGTTTCGGTCCGCTCGAGGACGAGCGCAATGTGGGCCTGATGGAGGGGGTGGTGGCCGGCATCGCCCACTACGGCAACTGCGTGGGGGTGCCCACGGTGGGCGGTGAGGTGGCATTCGATCCCAGTTACTCGGGCAATCCCCTGGTCAACGCCATGGCGCTTGGCTTGATGGAAACCGAGGAGATCGTCTGCTCCGGCGCTGTCGGGGTTGGAAACCCGGTGGTCTATGTGGGCAGCACCACCGGCCGCGATGGCATGGGAGGCGCCAGCTTCGCGTCGGCGGAGCTGAGTGCGGCCTCGCTGGATGATCGCCCTGCCGTGCAGGTGGGGGATCCATTCCTGGAAAAGGGGTTGATCGAGGCCTGCCTGGAGGCGTTCAAAAGTGGAGATGTGCTGGCGGCCCAGGACATGGGCGCCGCCGGACTCACCTGCAGTTGTTCGGAGATGGCGGCCAAGGGGGGCCTGGGGATCGAGCTCGATCTCGACCGGGTGCCGGCCCGTGAAGCGGGAATGACCGCCTATGAATTCCTGCTCTCCGAGTCCCAGGAGCGGATGCTGTTCGTGGTGAAGGCGGGCCGTGAACAGCTCCTGATGGATCGCTTCCGGCGCTGGGGCCTGCAGGCCGCCGTGGTCGGACGGGTGCTCCAGGAGAACGTGGTGCGGGTGTTGCAGCACGGCGAGCTGGCAGCCGAAGTGCCGGCCAGTGCCCTTGCTGACGACACCCCGATCAATCACCACGAGCTGCTGAGCGAGCCACCGGCCGAGATCCAGGGCCACTGGTGCTGGAGCGAGGCCGAGCTGCCCGCTGTAGGGGCCGCCGGCATCACCCCTGACAGCGGCCCAAGGGCCGGCCAGTCCCTGGGCTGGGCCGAGGTGCTCGAGGCGTTGCTCGATGACCCCACCATCGCCAGCAAGCGCTGGGTCTACCGCCAGTACGACCAGCAGGTGCAGGCCAACACCGTGCTGCTGCCGGGCGGTGCCGATGCGGCGGTGCTGCGGCTGCGGCCCCAGGAGGGGGTTGCGACCCTCCTGACCAGTCGGCGTGGGGTGGCCGCCACGGTGGATTGCCCCAACCGCTGGGTGGCGCTGGATCCGGAGCGCGGCGCGATCGCGGCGGTGGCTGAGGCGGCTCGCAACCTCAGTTGTGTCGGGGCTGAACCCCTGGCTGTCACCGACAACCTCAATTTCGCCTCACCGGAGACACCAGCCGGCTACTGGCAGCTGGCGATGGCCTGCCGCGGCCTGGCCGAGGCGTGCCAGGCCCTTGAGACGCCCGTCACCGGTGGGAATGTCTCCCTCTACAACGAAACCCGCCTTGGCGATGGCCGTCTCCAGCCGATCCACCCCACCCCGGTGGTGGGCATGGTGGGCCTGGTTCACGATCTCTCCCAGGTGACCGGCCTCGCCTGGCGTCAGTCGGGGGACACGATCTGGCTGCTTGGCGTTCCCCTCGAAACAGCGGATGGGGCCGAAGAGGATCGCCTCGGCCTTGGCGGCAGTAGTTACCTGGAGTGCATCCATGGTCTGGCCACCGGGCGTCCACCCCGCACCGACCTGGTCCTGGAGAGGAGGCTGCAGGGTCTGCTGCGGCAGGCGATCAGCCGGGGCCTGGTGGCTTCCGCCCATGATCTCAGCGATGGTGGCCTGGCGGTGGCTGTGGCCGAGTGCTGCATCGCGTCAGGGCTGGGGGCCCAGCTGATTCTGCCGGCCGGTGCCAGCCGCCTCGACCGTCTGCTGTTTGCCGAGGGTGGCGCTCGTGTGCTGGTCAGCGTTTCGGAGAGGCAACTCCCGGCCTGGCAGCACCTGCTCAGTGCGTCCGGGGTGGGTCCGGTTCCGGCGATGCGGCTGGGCCAGGTGGAGGGTGATGGTCGGCTGGCCATCAACCTGGCGACGCAACCGGTGCTGAACGCCGAGGTGGCCACACTCGCCGCTCTCTACGAACAGGCCATTCCGCGCCGTCTGGCTGTCTCAGCCTGAGGCACAATGCAGGCAGCAATCTCAAGGTGAACGGGCCTGTGGTTTCTGCGCACCCCAGGCATCACCGGTCCAAGCGGGCTGATCCCCCTGAGCGACCCGACCGCATGGAGGAGGCCTGCGGGGTGTTTGCCGTCTATGCACCGGGCCAGCCGGTGGCCAATCTCACCTATTTCGGTCTTTACGCCCTGCAGCATCGCGGCCAGGAATCAGCCGGGATCGCTGTGTTCAATGGCGCCAGGATCAGGCTTCACAAGGACATGGGCCTGGTCAGCCAGGTGTTCGACCAGGATGTGCTCGAGCGGATGCCGGGCGAGCTGGCCATCGGCCACAACCGTTATTCCACAACGGGCAGCAGCAAGGTCTGCAATGCCCAGCCGGTGGTGCTGATGACCCGGCTGGGTCCCTTTGCACTGGCCCACAACGGCAACCTGGTCAACGCCGCTGAACTGCGGCAGGCCCTGAGCCACCTGGCTGCCGAGTTCACCTCCACGACGGATTCCGAGCTGATCGCCTTCGCCCTCCAGGAGGCGGTGGATGGCGGCAAGGGCTGGGATGCCGCGATCGAAGCGGCTGTGAGTCAGTGTCGTGGTGCCTTCAGCCTGGCGATCGGCACGCCAGAAGGCTTGTTCGCCCTCCGGGACGGCTATGGCGTTAGGCCGCTGGTGTTCGGCCACCTGGGTGAGAAACACCAGGGTCAGTGGGTGGTGAGCAGTGAGAGCTGCGGCCTGGATATCATCGGCGCCTCCTATGACGGTGACATTGCACCTGGTGAGCTGATTCATTTTCAGGCTGGTGAATCGGTGCCGAAGCGGCGGCTCTGGATTGAGGAGCCCACCAAGCTGTGTGTGTTTGAAATGATCTATTTCGCACGCCCTGACAGCCGTTTCTTCGGTGAATCTCTTTACAGTTATCGGCACCGCATCGGGGCGCTGCTTGCCAGGGAAACCAATGTGGAAGCAGATATCGTGATCGGGGTTCCCGATTCAGGTATACCGGCCGCGATCGGTTTCTCCAAGGCCAGTGGCATTCCCTATGCCGATGGGTTGATCAAGAACCGTTATGTGGGCCGCACGTTCATCCAGCCCACCCAGGCGATGCGGGAGGCCGGGATCCGCGTCAAGCTCAATCCCCTCCCCGATGTGCTCGAAGGCAAGCGGGTGGTGGTGATCGACGATTCGATCGTGCGCGGCACCACCAGCCGCAAGCTGGTGCAGGCCCTGCGTGATGCCGGTGCTACCGAGGTGCACATGCGGATCAGCTCTCCGCCGGTCACCCACCCCTGCTTCTACGGCATCGACACCGATAACCAGGAGCAACTGATCGCTGCCCGGCTCACCCTCGAGGAGATCACCAGCCATCTTGAGGTGGATTCACTGGCCTATCTCAGCCAGGCAGGGATGCTGGAGGCTGCCCACGATCACGCCTCTCATTTCTGTACGGCCTGTTTCGATGGCAATTACCCAATCCCGATGGATGAGGAGATCCGCTCCAGCAAACTCATGCTGGAGCCATCGGGGATTGCCGCCACAGTCTGAGCTCAGTTGTTCGGGATTGACACCAGCAGTGGAACCAGCCCCTGAACGGTTTCGCCTGGCTTGAGGGGGAAACTCTGTCCTGAGCCCTGGCAGTCCTGCCGCTCCAGATCCTCCACCCGCAACCGGAAACTGCGGCCACTCGATACGGACGCTGCCACCACTGCGGTGGCAGCAGCCTGCAGGTCGACAAGCGCGGCGTCGCGTCGCTCGAAGTGCAGACCGATCTGGCCGAGATCACCCCGCGCGCAAAGGCGCAGGCTCTCGTGGCGCAGGCGTTTGATCTGGCCGAGGCTGCTGGCCAGCAGCAGATCGGAGCTGGCGGCTCCACAGGCTGCCCCGACGATCTCCTCCCCAGGCAGCAGTCTCATCAACAGGGGGCCCTGGGCGGTCTTGCCCATCAGCGGCAGGTTGGCCTCGTTCACTGCCAGGCGGAGCATCCGGCCGGTGCTGCTGGCCACCACGAGCTCTTCGCCTTCCCGGCATTCCACCACCCGGCAGAGCCGGAGGCCATCTTTCAGTTTCAGCACCGTCGCGGCGCGGCCGGAGAGGTCGAGGAACGATTCGATCGGCAGTCGCTTGAAGCGGCCATCGCTGCTGAGCAGGCCCAGGCTTTTCCGGGGTTCCTGCTCCAGGGGCAGCAACTGGACCACCGCATCACCGGCCAGGCTTTCGGGCAGGAACTTCTCAAGGCCACCGGTTTGCTGGGCAGCGAACTCCCAGCGCAGCAGCGCCACCCGGCCACTGGAGGTGAAGGCCAGCAGGGCCGGTTTGCTGCTGATCGGCAGGATCAGTCGCGCCGGTGCCGGATGGTCGCCGATCGGGGTCGGCTCATCGAGATGGAGGCGCCCGAGCATCTGGGCGCCCACCACCCGCAGCTGGCCGTCGGTCTGGATCAACAGACGTCCGTCGGGGGGGAGGGCGTTGAAGGCCTGGTGACGCTGCAGTTCGGTGGTGGGTCGGTTGGCAGCGGCGCGCTGGGCCACCAGCTCATCGCCGCCGCTCACCAGCCTGGTGCGCCGCGGGGTGGCGTAGCGCTTCTTGAGGCCGCGCAACTCCAGCACCATGGCGTCGAGCAAGGACTGGCGGTTATCGAGCAGGTGACGCAGCCGCTCCCGTTCCTCGGCCAGTTCAGCGGCCTCCTTGCGCAGGCCGTCCTGCTCCAGGCCGGTCAGGCGGCGCAGGGGCATGGCCAGCACAGCTTCCGCCTGGCGCTCGCTCAGATCCAGATGAACCTGCAGGCTGGCCTTGGCGGCGGCGGCATCGCTGGCAGCCTGAATCCGCTCGATCACCTCAGGCAGGGAGTCGAGGGCCCGGATCAGACCTTCCACCACCTCAAGCCGGTCTTCCGTGCGCTTGAGAGCGTGGCGGGTGCGTCGGATCAGTGTGTGTTCCCTGTACTCAAGGAAGTGCTGAAGCAGTTGGCGCAGGTTGAGCTGGCGGGGCTGGCCGTTGACCAGGGCCAGCAGGATCGCGCCGAAATTGCTCTGCAGGGCGGTGCGGCGCTGCAGTTCGGCCAGCACCTTCTCCGGTTCCCCGTCCCGACGCACTTCCACCACCACCCGCATGCCATCACGGTCGCTTTCGTCGCGGATGTCGGCGATGCCGCCGATCTTGCCGTCGTTCACCTGTTCGGCCAGTTTCTCGATCCAGCCGGCTTTGCTGAGCTGGTAAGGCAGCTCGGTGATCACCACGGCGCCGCGCCGATGGCGGCCCTTGCCGGGCTGCACCTCTTCGATGTGGGCGACCCCCCGCATCGGGATGCTGCCGCGGCCGTTGAGGTAGGTGTCGCGCACGCCGCTGCCGGTGAGCACCTCGCCGCCGGTGGGGAAATCGGGGCCGGGCACCAGCTCCAGCAGCTTCTCGTCGCTGAGCTCGGGTTTGCGGATCAGGGCGATCAGCGCCTCCACCACCTCGCCCAGATTGTGGGGCGGAATGCTGGTGGCCATGCCCACCGCAATTCCTGTGCAACCGTTCAGCAGCAGAAAGGGGAGCAGTGCCGGCAGCACCGTCGGCTCCTGCTGTGAGGCATCGAAATTGGGGGCGAAATCGACCGTGTCGCTGCTGATTTCGTTTAGCAGCCCCTCGTTGGCGATCGGGGCCAGGCGGATTTCGGTGTATCGCATCGCTGCCGGCGGATCGTCATCGACAGAGCCGAAGTTGCCGTGGCCATCGAGCAGGGGATGGCGGCTGGAGAAGGTCTGGGCCAGGCGCACCAGGGCGTCATAGACGGCCTGGTCGCCGTGGGGGTGGTACTTGCCGAGCACGTCTCCCACCACCCGGGCACATTTCCGGTAGGGCCGATCCGGGGTGAGGCCCAGCTCCTGCATGGCGAACAGGATGCGCCGCTGCACCGGTTTGAGCCCATCGCGGACGTCGGGAAGGGCCCGCCCCACGATCACGCTCATGGCGTACTCGAGGTAGGAGCGCTGCATCTCCTGATGCAGGGAAATCGGCAGAACGCGCTCCTCAGCCATCCGGGTCTGGAGTCTCAGGGCGGAAGGGTTTCAGCCTACAGATCCCGTCCGGGCCGATCTCCCGGCGGCAGCCGGGCCTAGCTGTCGTCGTCGCCCGAGCTGGCCGTACCGGTGGCATTGGCGTTGGCCCGATCGACGGAGCCTTTCAACTCAGGCTGGCTGAGCAGAGTGCTGGTGCTGCTGCGCAGGCGGCTGCCCCAGAGCTGTTCCTTCTGAAAGGCGTCCAGCACATAGTTGGGTTCGATCGCCAGGGCGGCGCTGGCCAGCTGCCTGGCCTCTTCTAGCCCGGCCGGGCTGGCGTTGAGGGCACTGGCCAGGGCCAGCATCGGCTCCGCCGCCCTGGCGTTGATCCGCAGGCAACGGCGCCAGCGCTCGATCGCCTCTTCGCGGCGGCCGAGCTCGTAGAGCACCAGCCCCTGATTGTTGATCGCTTCCCAGAAATCCTGGCGCAACTCCGTCGCCCGTTTGAAGGCCGTCAGCGCACCGGTGGAATTGTTCAGCAGCAGATGGGCGTTGCCCAGATCGAAATGGGCACCGGCGTTCTTGCCATCCAACCGGATTCCCTGTTCCAGCAAACCGACGGCTTTCTGCGGCTGCCCTTCCCGCAGGGCGAGCGACCCTTCGGCGAACCAGATGCCCGGATTGCCCGGATCGAGCTGCTTGGCCTGGGCCAGGGAAAGGCTGGCCTGCTTGGCCTGATTGCTGCGCAGCTGGGCCTCCGCCAGCAACACCCAACCCCGGGGATCGTTGGGCAGCAGTTGCACGGTGAGGCTCGCCAGCCTGGCGGCGTCTTCGGCCTGGCCGAGCCGCAGCAGCCGGCTGGCCGCCTGAGCGATGCCCAGGCCCGCCGATTCCAGCTCCTGCGAGCGGGGCAGGTAGACATAGGGAACCACGGCCAGGGCCGGAGCCGTTGCCGCCACAGCTGCCGACAATCCTGTGGCCATCGCCAGGGCAATGGGCGCAGCCGCCAGGATGTCCAACCAGCGCGGTGCCATGCCAGGAAATCCATTGATCAACCAGCCTAGGCGCCAGTTCTGCCAGCGCTGGCCAGGAGATTGCGGCGCCACATCCAGGGCTTGATCCGGCGCAGGGTTGAGGCGCGCAGACGCTGATCCCAGTCGGAATCGCTCCAGTTGATCGCTTCCTCCGCCTTCAGATTCAGCAGCCAGGGTCGAGGTTGCAGGTCCGCATCGGTGCTGCTGACCAGAGGTTGGTGGTTCCAGGGGCAGACGTCCTGGCAGATGTCGCAGCCGGCTACCCAAGGCCCCATGGCGGCACTGATCGCCGCTGGCAGAACAGGATCTCGGTTTTCGATCGTGTGGAAGGCGATGCAGCGGCGGGCATCCACCACGAAGGGTTCGGGGATGGCCCCGGTCGGGCAGGCGTCGAGGCAGCGATTGCAGCTGCCGCAGAGCGGTTCGGCCGGGCTGTCAGCCGGTAGCTCCAGGCTGGTGAGCAGGTGACCGATCAGAAACCAGGAACCATGCCGTCGGTGGATCAGGTTGCCGTTCTTGCCGATCCAGCCCAGGCCGGCCTGCTCGGCCCAGGCCTTGTCCAGCAGAGGCGCGCTGTCGACACAGGCTCGCCAGCGCACCCCCGGTACCTGCCCCTCCAGCCAGCGCCCCAGCTGGCGGAGACGACCATCGATCAGCCGGTGGTAATCGCGGCCCCAGCCGTAGCGGGCGACGGCCAGGCTGCCGGGCGCCCTCTGCATGGCCACGTGGTAGTTGAGCCCAACGGCCAGCAGGCTGCGCACCCCTGGCAGCAGGGACTCGATCCGCTGGCGTCTTGGATCGGCCATCCAGTCCATCGAGGCCTGATGGCCAGCGGCCAGCCAGCGCTGCAGCGCCGCTGTGCGCAGCTCGATCCGTTCGCCCGCCGGCACGGCTGCGAGGCCCACCGGTTCGAAGCCCAGGGCAGCCGCCTCCCGTTTCAGCTCCCGGGCCAGAGTCAGGGCCGATGGTCCGGCCGGTTGCCCTTCTGAGCTCACCCGTAAAGTTCTCGGACAACGCCATTCTGCTGTGAGCACACCCGCCTCTGGACGCCTCGGCTACCTGTTGCGCTGGATCGGCCTCACCTTGGTGGCGCTGCTCGTTCTCCAGGTGATGGCGGTGGCTGTCCTGGGTACCTGGAGCGAGCCGGCCTTTGTTCAACTGGTGCTGGAGAGGTTGATCAGCCAGTCGCCGATGGCCCTGGTCGGTCTGCTTCTCGTGTTGTTCGGCTCCCGCCTCGACCATCCCGATCAGCCGCGCACCCCGCTGCGCTGGCTGGTCACGGTGCTGGCGGGGCTGCTGGCGGTGGCCCTGGCCGTCGCGGTGCCTCTGTCGATCACCGGCGATGGAGCCCTGACAGCCCAGACCGACCAGGCCCTGGCCGCGAAACGCAGCCAGCTGGAGATGGCCAGGCAACAGAGCAAGAATCCCCAGGTGATCGAGCAGCTGATCCGTCAGGCCGAGCAGGCTGGCCAGGTGCCGCCCCAGGCCAGCGCCGATCAGAAGCTCCAGGCTGCCCGCGGCTTCATTGATCGTCAGCTCCAGCAGATGGAGCAACAGCTCAAGCAGGAGGAAAGGGCCAGCGGTGTTGCCCTCAACCAGCGGCTTTACAGCGGCACGGCAACTGCTGTGCTGATGGCGGTGGCCTTCACCCTCGTGGCTCTTGCGGCGGTCCTCTGAGTGCGTTGCACTCCTTCTCCGCCGATGGCTGGTTAAGTTGGGGGGAGCTGTTGAATCGCCGGTCATCCGGCCCCACCGTTGGTTCAATCCAATCCACGATCGGATCAACCCCTGGCGGGACGCCTGCAGCAGGATCTCAAGAATGATCTGATTGCCGGCCTGCTGGTGGTGATTCCACTGGCAACCACAATCTGGCTTGCCACCACGGTGAGCCGGTTTGTGCTGGCCTTTCTCACCACCATTCCAAAACAGTTCAATCCGTTCAACACTCTCAATCCGCTTCTTCAGGATCTGATCAATCTGGGGGTTGGACTGCTGGTGCCCCTGCTGGCCATTCTGTTGATCGGCCTGATGGCGCGCAACATCGTGGGCCGCTGGCTGCTTGATTTCGGCGAAGGCACCCTGCAGAGGATTCCCCTGGCTGGATCGGTCTACAAAACCCTCAAGCAACTGCTCGAAACCGTTTTTCGTGATAACTCCACCCGCTTTCGCCGGGTGGTGCTTGTGGAATATCCCCGGCAGGGGCTTTTTGCGGTCGGTTTCGTCACCGGCGTGATCGGTGCCGCCGTTCAGAGCGGTTTTCAGGAGCCGATGCTGAGTGTCTTCATTCCCACTGCACCCAATCCCACCACCGGTTGGTACGCGGTGGTGCCCGAGAGCGCCGTACGGGATGTTGATCTCTCCGTGGAGGATGCCTTCCGCACGATCATTTCAGCCGGGATCGTCAGCCCTGATGATGAGCGGGCCAGCACGGCCAGCCGCAGCTTCTCCAGCCTGATCGCCCAGTTGCGTGCTCCGGTGTTTTCCTCCACTCCCCCCACCAAGGCCTGAGTTCACTCAAGCCCCTTTTCCTGTTGCTTGATGCAGAGTCGATCCGTTTCCCGAGAACTGGCCCTGCTGATGCTCGGTCAGATCCATGACCGCCTTCCCGCTTCCGACCTGCCGCTCGATGCGCTTCTGCAGCAGGCCCTCGCCAGCCTCGGCCAGCACGTGCGTGAGGCCCTCGACAGCTCCGCCCTCGATCTTCAACAGGCCCAGCAGGAACTGCTCGACAGCGAATTGATCGACGGCGAAGCCCAGTTGCCTCGGGTGCGTCGACACCTCCAGAGCGGCCTGACCCTCGCTGAGCAGGCGATCAACCGGCTCTCCGCCGGCCTTGAACTGCCCCGCTTGCTGATGCTCGCCGACCAGGAGCAGATCCGTCGCGGGGCGGTTGATCGGGCCAGGGCTGTTCTGGAGCATCGCGAGCAACTCGACCAGCAGCTCGATGGGGTGATGGAAGGTTGGCGACTGACCCGGCTGCCCCGGATCGACCGTGACATCCTGCGCCTGGCGGCCGTGGATCTGCAGCGTTTCGGAACGCCTGCGGCTGTGGCCTGCAATGAGGCCGTGGAGCTTGCCAACCGTTACAGCGACGAGCAGGGACGGCGGATGATCAACGGCATCCTGCGGCGGCTGACCACAGCCCGCTGATCGCCTGAGCAAGCCATGGTTTTCGACTGGTTCAACCGCCGGGCCGCTCCCTCCGATGCCCCTCCGGATGCGTCTCCCCCAGCAGGGCCCGAACCCGAGCAGGAGGCCCAGGAACGGGACGCCAGAACGGAAGCTCCTGAAGCTGGTTCGGCCGAGCCCTCCAGCGCGATGCCGGCAGTTTCCAGCCAGCCAGCTCCTGCCCCCGACGGGGTGGATCAGGAGGCGTTGGCCTGGGCCAGGCAGGCCTACGCCCGACTGAAGGCCGAGCAGCAGGCAGCACGAGAGATCGAGCCGGCAGCGAATTCCGAACCGGAAGCACCGCTCCAACCCAGCACAGAGTCCACCAGCCCGGCTCTGTCCCTGCTGGAGCAGGCGGCGGCGGGGCGTGAGCAACGGCAGGCGGAGCTTCTGGACATTGCCGTGGCGCCGTCCCCCGCCCTCGATGCTGAGGAAGCGGCGCCCAGCCTGGGCCGTTTTGATGCTGAGTTCAGCTGGTCTGCCGAGGTGCTGGCGGCCCAGGGTCTGCAGGCCGATCAGGTGTCTCTTGAGGAGATCGACTGGCTGGGACGCCTGCGCCGCGGCCTGGAGAAGACCCGTCAGGGTTTTGTCAGCCAGCTGCTTGAAACTCTCGGTGACGATCCACTCACCCCGGAGGTGCTCGATGACATCGAGAGTCTGCTGCTGCGGGCCGATGTGGGGGTGAGAGCCACGGATCGGGTGCTGGAGGCCCTGCGCCAACGTCTGAACGTGGAGGTGGTGGATCCGGCTGAAGGATTCCGTTTTCTCAAGGAACAGCTGTGCAGCCAGCTGGAGCAACCGATCAAGGCCAGTGGTCGCGAACTGCTCGCCCCGGAGCGGGATCGCCTCAACGTGTGGCTGCTGGTGGGGGTGAACGGGGTCGGCAAGACCACCACCCTCGGCAAGCTGGCCAATTTGGCCGTGCGCAGCGGCTACAGCTGCCTGATCGCCGCCGCTGACACCTTTCGTGCCGCCGCGGTCCAGCAGGTGACTGTCTGGGGCGAGCGAAGCGGTGTGGCGGTGATCGCCAACCCCAGTGCCAACGCCGATCCCGCCGCCGTCGTGTTCGATGCGATCGGCGCCGCCAAGGCGAAGGGCATCGAGCTGGTTCTGGTCGACACGGCCGGCCGACTCCAGACCAAGCACAATCTCATGGAGGAGCTTGCCAAGGTGCGCCGCATCATCGACAAGCTGGCACCGGAGGCGGCTGTGGAATCGTTGCTGGTTCTTGATGCCAGCCAGGGTCAGAATGGGTTGCGTCAGGCGATGGCTTTTGCCAGTGCCGCCGGCCTCACGGGTGTGGTGCTCACCAAGCTTGATGGCAGCGCCCGTGGTGGCGTGGCCCTGGCTGTGGCCTCGGAAGCGGAGCTGCCGATCCGATTCATCGGCGCCGGCGAAGGGATCCGCGACCTGCGCCCCTTCAACGGCTTCGAGTTCGTCGAGGCGCTGCTGGCGCGTTAGCGCTTGACGCAGCACCGGCTGATCAGGAGGTCCGCCGCAAACTTGCTACCGTTCAAAGCCAACAAGTCCATCCCGTTGAGCCGCCCGCCGAAGCCACGGGTGCCGCCCTCACCGCCGCGCCCCCACCCGTCTCTCTCGGCGGCGGTTTCGATGCGTCAACTGCTGGAGAGCCTGAGCCGGGAGCAGCGGCGGAATCAGGAGCTGCTGGCTTCGCTCGGCTTCACCCTGCGCAGCTTCACCAATCTGAGCCGCTTTCTGGAGTTGGTGCCCCTGGTGAGCTCCCGTCTGGTGGGAGCGGAGGGCAGTCTGCTGGTGGTGCTCCAGGCAGATGGACGGCTCTGGAAGGAGCAGCTGAATGGCTCCCCGCTGGAGCGCTGCTCAGACCTTCTGCGCCAGCTTGCCGACTTGGCTGATCAGCCACTCGACGCTGAACGACTGGATCAGGAGGTGGCGATGCTGCTCGGTGATGCCCCCGTGTTCGCCGCGCCGGTGGTGGCACGCAACCACACATGGGGGCGGCTTTATGTCTTTGGTTCCCACGCTGGCCTGAGCTGGAGCGAGGTGCATCACCGCCACCTCCAGCTGGTGGCGGATCTCACCGCTGTGGCCATCGAGAACGATTCGCTTCGGGAGGACAGCCGACGCCACGAACGGCTCGATCGCCAGCTCAGCACCGGTGCGGCGATTCAGGCCCAGTTGCTGCCGGACCATTGCCCCGTGATCGATGGTGTGGAGCTGGCGGCCCGCTGCCGGCCAGCCTTCGAGGTGGGAGGCGACTACTACGACTTCATTCCTACCCATCCTGAACGGCTCGGCCGCCAGCGCGAAACCTCACCCTGGGCCCTCGTCATGGGCGATGTGATGGGTAAAGGAGTGCCCGCCGGCCTGCTGATGACCCTGCTGCGGGGGATGCTGCGGGCCGAGGTGCTCAGTCGCCTGCCCCCCGACCGCATCCTCCATGACCTCAACAAGCTGGCCCAGGAGGATCTGTCCCAGTCCCACCGGTTCGTCACGCTGTTCTATTCCGATTTCGACCCTTTCACCAGGGTGCTCCGCTATGCCAATGCAGCCCATAATCCACCGCTGCTGTGCCGGCGCCAGGGCTATCGGGTTGAGCGGCTCGACGCTTCCGGGCTGCTGATCGGCCTGCAACTCGATGCCGAGTACGGCTGCGAGCAGGTGGTGCTGGAGCCCGGGGACGTGGTTCTGTACTACACCGATGGGGTCAGTGAGGCCCCCGGCCCCGGTGGAGAGCGCTTCGACGAAGGGAGATTGATCCGCAGTCTGCAGGCCGCCAGCCAGGCCGGTCTCAGCGCCCAGGACATCCTCAATCAGCTGTTCACCCGTCTTGATCGCTTTGTCGGGGTCAGTCGCCCGCTGGATGACGACGCTTCCATGGTGGTGTTGAAAGTCCGTGAGGAGGTCGCCTTGCCGACCTTCCCTGGTTGATGCGGCAAGCTTGGCGGCTGGGTCGGGGCCGGCGTTGATGGCAGCAGAGAGATCCCAACCGCCCAGAGGGGTGTCCGGTGGCAGCGCCGCCGGCTGGAGTGATCGCTTCGAGCAGGGCTTGAATCCGGCGATCGAGCGCTTCAACGCTTCGATCGGTTTCGACCTGGAACTGCTGCCCCAGGATCTGGACGGCTCGATTGCCCATGCCCGCATGCTGGGCCGCTGCGGGGTGATCACGACGGCCGAAGCCGGGCAGCTGATCGAGGGACTGGAGCTGGTGAGGGCCGAAGCCGCCGCCGGCCACTTCAACCCCGGCCTCGAAGCTGAGGATGTGCACTTCGCTGTTGAGCGGCGCCTGATCGAATTGCTCGGTCCCCTGGGCAAGAAGCTCCACACCGGCCGCAGCCGCAACGATCAGGTGGGCACCGATCTGCGCCTCTGGCTCCGTCAGAAGATCGATGGGCTTGATGGCTCGCTGCAGCGCTTTCAGCTCGCCCTGCTTGGCCAGGCCGAAGCCCATGCCGACACGCTGATTCCCGGATACACCCATCTGCAGCGTGCCCAGCCCCTCTGCCTGGCCCACCATCTGCTGGCCTACGTGGAGATGGCCGAACGTGACCGACAGCGTCTCGCCGACGTGCGCCGACGGGTGAACATCTGCCCCCTCGGTGCCGCCGCCCTGGCCGGCACCCCCGTGCCGATTGATCGCCGCTCGACCGCCGCCGAGCTGGGTTTCGAGGCGATCTATGCCAACAGCCTCGATGCGGTCAGCGACAGGGACTTCGCCGTGGAGTTCAGTGCTGCCGCCAGCCTGATCCTGGCCCACCTCAGCCGCCTGGCGGAGGAGGTGATTCTCTGGGCCAGTGAGGAGTTCGGCTTCGTGCAGCTCACCGACCGTTGTGCCACCGGCAGCAGCCTGATGCCGCAGAAGAAGAACCCGGATGTGCCGGAACTGGTGCGGGGCAAGACCGGTCGGGTGTTCGGCCACCTGCAGGGACTGCTCACGATGATCAAGGGTCTGCCCCTGGCCTACAACAAGGACTTTCAGGAAGACAAGGAAGCCCTCTTCGATGTGGTGCGCACCACGCACGACTGTCTGGAGGCGATGGCGATCCTGATCGAGGAGGGCATCAGCTTCCAGCCGGAACGCCTGGAGCAGGCTGTGGCGGCGGATTTCTCCAACGCCACCGATGTGGCGGACTATCTGGTCGCCCGGGGCGTGCCGTTCCGGGAGGCTTACCACCTGGTGGGCGGGCTGGTCAAAACCTGCCTGCTGGAGGGCCTGCTGTTGCGGGATCTGCCCCTGGATCGCTGGCAGGGCCTCCATCCCGCCTTTGAAGCCGATGTCTACGCAGCGATCGAGCCCCGCCAGGTGGTGGCGGCCCGGCGCAGTGAAGGGGGCACGGGGTTCAGCCAGGTGCGCGACCAGTTGCGGCTGACCCGGTTGCGGCTGGGCGCCGGGCCGCAGCCCCTCGCCCCTGGTTGATCCCTGCTCAGAGTCCCTGCTGCTCCAGGGCTGCCGCCGCCTGCTCGAGCACCTCGGGGCCGGCGTTTCTGACTGCCGCCGCTTCTCCCAGGCGTCGCCGCCAGTGGCGTGCTCCCGGCACCGCTTCCACCAGATGCACCAGGTGGCGTGCGATCGGCCAGAGCCTGCCGCCGCCTTCGCACCAGCGGCTGACATAGGGGATCAGGCCCCGCAGAACCGTGGAAGCCGATGCCGCTGGCCGGCTGGTCACGCCGAACAGATCCCGGTCCACCCGCCCCCAGCGCAGGGGGTGGTCATAGGCGGCCCGTCCCACCATCACCCCGTCCACCAGCTCCAGCTGGGCCTGGCAGGCGGCCAGCTCCAGCAGGCCGCCGTTCAGTTCGAAGAGGAGCCCGGGTCGCTCCCGCTTGAGCCGGTGAACCAGGTCGTAGCGAAGCGGAGGCACGCTGCGGTTCTGCTTCGGGTCCAGGCCCGAGAGCCAGGCCTTGCGGGCATGGACGCTGAAGCGGGCGGCGCCGGCGGCGGCCAGGGTGTCCACGAACTGGAGCAGTTCGGCGTAGGAATCGCGGTCGTCGATGCCGATCCTGTGCTTCACCGTCACCGGCAGGGGACCGCTGGCCATGGCCTCCACACAGCGGGCCAGGTGGGCGGGTTCGGCCATCAGACAGGCTCCGAATCGGCCCTTCTGCACCCGTTCACTGGGGCAACCCACGTTCAGGTTCACTTCGTCGTAGCCCCAGGCCGCAGCCAGCCTGGCCGCCTCGGCGAGCAGGCTGGGATCGTCGCCGCCCACCTGCAGGGCCAGCGGCTTCTCGCAGGGGTCGAAATCAAGCAGGCTGTCCCGGCGGCCGTGATGCAGGGCCTGGGCTACAACCATTTCGGTGTAGAGCAGGCTCTGGCGGGTGATCTGTCGCATCAGCACCCGGAAGTGCCGATCGGTGCAATCCATCATCGGCGCCACACTGAAGCGATAGGCGGCCGCTGTGGCCGCCGGTTGACCGTGCCTCTCTGCCATCCCTCCATGCTGCCCTTTGACCGGTTTCTGGTGGTGGCGGGCGGTGGACCGGCCGGTTTCATGGCTGCCATCACGGCGGCGGAGCGGGGGGTGGCGGGCGTGCTGCTGCTGGAGTCCACCCCGCAGGCGCTCGGCAAGGTGCTGATCAGTGGTGGTGGCCGTTGCAATGTCACCCATGCCTGCTGGGATCCCCGGGCCCTGGTGGGCCATTACCCGCGGGGGGGCAAGGCCCTGCGGGGGCCGTTCAGCCGCTTTGCCACCGGCGACACGCTGGCCTGGTTCGCCGAGCGCGGCCTGGAGCTGGTGGAGGAACCAGACGGAAGACTGTTTCCACGCAGCAATCGCTCCAGTTCCGTTGTCCAGTTGCTGGAGGCTTCCGCGAAGGCGGCCGGGGTCAGCCTCTGGCGGGGGGCGGCATTGCGGTCGGTGGAGCCGCTGCCCCAGGGGGGCTTTGGCCTGCAGCTGCGGCTCACCGCTGATGCCCAGGGGCAAGGCCAGCAGCGGTTGAGCTGCTCCCAGCTGCTGCTGGCCACCGGCGGCCATCCCAGTGGCCGGCAGCTGGCGGCCCAGCTCGGTCACAGCCTGGTGGCGCCGGTCCCCTCCCTGTTCACCCTGGCCCTGGAAGCCAATCCTCTCGCTCAGCTCAGCGGCGTGGTGATGGATCCGGTCGAGCTGGAACTGGTGCTGCCTGATCAGCGCTTCCGTCAACGGGGTCCGGTTCTGATCACCCACTGGGGCCTGAGCGGCCCGGCCACCCTGCGGCTGACAGCGTTTGCGGCCCGCGCCCTCAAGGAGTGCGGCTACCGGGCCGAGTTGCGCGTCGACTGGTGTGGTGGCCGCTCCCGGGCGGAGCTGGAGGAGGTTTTCGCCAAGGCGCGCCGGGAGCAGGCCAGGCGTCAGCTGGCCAACTGGCGGCCCTGGCCGGAACTGAGCCGGCGCCTATGGAGTCACCTCCTGGAAGCCCATTCGGTCGATGCAGCCAAGCGTTGGGCTGATCTGAGCCGCCCGGAGCAGCAGCGTCTGGTGGTTGCCCTGGGCGCCAGCCGCTACCGGGTGAAGGGCCGCGGCCCCTTCGGCGAGGAGTTCGTGACGGCCGGCGGCGTGGCCCTGGGGGAGGTCAACCTCGCCACCATGGAGAGCCGATTGCAGAAAGGGTTGTATTTCGCTGGTGAACTCCTTGATGTGGACGGGGTGACCGGTGGCTTCAATTTCCAGCATTGCTGGAGCTCTGGCTGGCTGGCTGGATCGGCGATCGGGACCTTGGCTTCACTCACCTGATCTTGTCGTAGATGGAGAACATCGGTAGATACATGGCCAGCAGGATTGCGGCCACGATGATTCCGACCAGCACGATCATCACCGGCTCCAGAAGGGAGGTGAGAGCCTTCACCGCGGCGGCCACCTCGTCTTCGTAGAAATCCGCCACTTTGGAGAGCATTTTGTCCATTTCCCCTGTTTCTTCTCCGACTTCCAGCATGCTCAGGGCCATCTCCGGGAACACCTTCTTTTTCGAGAGGGCCACACTGAGGGGGATTCCGTTCTGGAGTTCGGAACGGGCCGCTTCGATCGCATCGCCGATCACGGAATTGTTGGTTGTTTCCCGGACGATTTCAAGCGCCATCAGGATCGGTACGCCCGCCCGACTGAGCGAGCTGAAAGTGCGGCAGAACTGAGCTGTGGCTGTTTTCTGGATCAGATCGCCGAACAGGGGGAGCTTCAACAGGGCTCCATCCACCTGGCGCCGACCGACAGGGGTCTTGTAGAAGCCCCGGAACAGCCAGGCGGCGATCACGATCACACCGATCAGGTAGATCGAGAATGGGGATCGCAACAGGGCACTGATGTTCACCATCAGCTGGGTGAAGGGGGGGAGATCGGCGCCGAGCTGCTCGAAGATGGTGGCGAAGGTGGGAATCAGGAAGATCGTCATCCCCAGGAAAACCAGAACGGCGATGACCAGAACGGCCACCGGATAGCCCATCGCTCCCTTCACCTGGTTCTGCAGCCTGGCGTTCTGCTCGAGCAGCAGGGCCAGACGCTGGAGGGTTTCATCCAGCACGCCGCCGAGTTCCCCGGCTTCGATCATCGCCACACTGAGCCGATCAAACACCTTGGGCCATTTGCGTGTCGCTTTGCCGAGGCTCTCGCCCTCGCTGATGTCCCGGCCGATCGACACCAGGGCGCGACGGAACAGTGGTTTCTTCTGCTGGGCCGCCAGCAGGCTCAGGCTGCGCACGATCGGCACGCCGGAATCCACCAGGGCCGAGAGTTTGTTGGCGAAGAGGGCCTTGTCCCGGATGGTGGGCCTGGCTTCGAAGAAGGCGCCGAGGTCGCGGCTGAGCAGGTTGCCAGCCTTGGCCTTCGCCTGGGTGGCCTGGCTGGAGCGGGTTGCGGCGAGGGGAATGATCGAGCTGGGTCTGATGCCGCGTCTGCGCAGTTCCCGCCTGGCCGATTCCAGGTCTGCGGCAGTGATCTGCTGCTGTTTGGTTCGGCCCTGCCTGTCGGTGTAGGTGGCTGCGAAGGAGGGCAGTGCTGTCGACCTGGCTGGAATCAGGGAGCTGGGAACGATGCCGCGACGGCGCAGATCCCGCCTGGCGCTGACCACGTCCACCGCCGTGACCTGGAGTTCTCGGGTTTCGCCGCGGGGGGTGGTGAAGGTGGCGAGAAAGGAAGCCATGGCTGAGCGCGATCAGGTGCCGCTGACGAGCAGGCGGTTCAGTTCCTCCGGCTTGGCCGAATGGGAGCGGGCCTCGTCGAGTTCGATGTCGCCGATGGCGACCAGGTTGGCGAGGGCTTTTTCCATGGTCTGCATCCCCAGCTGGCCGCCGGTCTGAATCTGGGAATAGATCTGGGCCGTTTTGCCTTCCCGCACCAGGTTGGCCAGGGCCGGGGTGTTGACCATGATTTCCTGGGCCATCACCCGGCCGAAGGCGTGGCGGCCAGGGTGACTCCGTCTGCAGAGCGTCTGGGCGAAGATCGCCGCCAGGCTGCCGCTGAGCTGAACCCGCACCTGGGTCTGCTGAGATCCGGGGAACACATCCACCATGCGATCGACGGTCTGAGAGGCGGAACTGGTGTGCAGGGTGGCGAAGACGAGGTGACCGGTTTCAGCAGCGGTGATCGCCAGCTGAATGGTTTCGAGATCACGCAATTCGCCGACGAGAATCACGTCGGGATCCTCCCGCAGGGCCGCCCTGAGAGCATTGCCGAAACTTTTGGTGTCCTCGTTGACCTGCCGTTGATGGATCAGGCTGCGATCGCTCTTGTAGGTGAATTCGATCGGGTCTTCGATCGTGATGATGTGCTTGGCTGTGTGATGATTGATGTGATCCAGCATCGAGGCCAGGGTGGTGCTCTTGCCGGATCCCGTCGGTCCCGTGATCAGCACCAGCCCGGAAGGTCGGTTGGTGATCTCAATGACAACGGGCGGAAGGTTGAGATCCTGTGGAGTTGGGATGTTGCTGCTCAAGGCTCGCAGGCAGGCCGCGTAGGTGCCTTTCTGGCTGTAGACGTTGACGCGGAATCGGGCCAGATCCCGCAGGCCATAGGAGCAATCCAGCTCCCAGGTCTGCTCCAGTTGTTTGCGTTGGCCGTTATTGAGGATCGAGAAGATCATCCGGTTGCAGGCTTCTTCCGTCAGGGTCTGCTCGTGCATCGGCCTGAGCTCTCCGTTGAATCTGCCGAAGGGGGGCTGGCCGGCGCTGAGGTGCAGGTCACTGCCGTTGTCCTGAACCAGCTTCTCCATCAACTCCTCAATCTGGACCTCCATGGTGTTTCAGCGAAGAATGAAAGGGTTGTTTCCGGTGACTGCCTGGATCATTCGCGTGGGGTGAGGCAGTAAGGGCATTCCAGCCACTCGCTCTTGAGGCCAGCCCCGCATCCCTGGCAGGTGAGTGTGGTGAGGGCTCGAATCCTCCGCTCCGACTCCAGCTCCGTATCGGTGAGCAGCATGCGCTCCACTTCCTCCAGAGTTGTGTATCCTTCCCTCACCAAATCCAGTCCATAGCCTAGCAGGGTTTTCATGCCTGCATCCAGGGAGATCTTGCGGATCACATCGGTGCTGGCCCCCTGGGAAATCGCTGTGGCCAGCGTGTCGTTCACCCGCAAGACCTCATAAACACCGATTCTTCCCTTGTAGCCCCTTCCCTGGCAAGTCGGGCAGCTTGGTTGATTCCCGTCATGGGAATGATTGGCCCGATAGAAGCTGATCCGCTCCTCCTGGCTGGCCAGCAGTCCGAAGTGGCCCAGCTCCTCTTCGCTGGGGTGATAGCTGATCCGGCACTGCATACACAGACGCCGCAGCAGCCGTTGGGAGACGATCCCCAGCAGGGAAGCGCTGACCATGAACGGTTCGACTCCCATTTCCTGGAGGCGGGCAATGGCGCTCGGCGCATCGTTGCAGTGCAGGGTGGTCAGCACCAGGTGGCCGGTCAGGGCGGCCTCGATGGCCGTCTTGGCGGTTTCCCCATCCCGGGTCTCGCCCACCAGCAGCACATCGGGGTCCTGCCGCATGAAGGCCCTCAGGGCGGTGCTGAAGTTGTACCCCTTGTCCCGGTTCACCTGGGTCTGGGTGATTCCCTTCAGCGAATATTCGATCGGGTCTTCCACCGTCGAGATGTTGATGCCCGGGTCATTGCGCTCGGAGAGCAGGGCATAGAGGGTCGTGGACTTACCGGACCCGGTCGGCCCTGTCACCAGAACCATCCCGAACGGTTTGGAGCCGAGCGCCCGCACCTTGGCCAGGGCGGCGGCATCGGTGATCAGCGACCCCAGGCTGAGCTGGGCGGAGCTGCTGTCGAGCAGCCGCATCACCACTTTTTCGCCCCAGCGGCCCGGCAGGGTGCTGACCCGCAGTTCGATCGAGCGCCCTTTGAACACGCGGCGGATGCGTCCGTCCTGGGGCATCCGCCGCTCGGCGATGTCCAGGTCGGCCATGATCTTGAGCCGGGAGGTGATCGCGGGGATCAGCGATTTCGGCAGCTGCTCGAGGGGATGGAGGACGCCGTCCTGGCGAAAACGGATCTGCAGCCCGTCTTCCTGGGGCTCCACGTGGATGTCGCTGGAGTCCGTGTCGAGGGCCTGGATCAGGATTCTGTTCACCAGGCTCACCACTGGTGACGCGTTGGAGGCGCTGAGGCTCGATTCCAGGTTCAGGGCTCCGTCCTGTTCCTGTTCCTCTTCGGCCAGCTGCTCGTCGAGGCTGAGATCCTCCAGCAGGGAGATTCGGGCGGGCGGTGGAGGCAGCGCTCCGGCTGGAATCTGGGTTTCCGGCCTGGTGGCTGCCGAGTCAGCGTCCGGTGGTGGCGACCCACCCAGCAGGCGATCGGCCAGCACCGCTTCGATTTCCTGTTTCAGGCCAAGCCGCAGGTCGGTCTGCAGGCCGCTGCGGGCCACTGCGCTGGTGATGGCTTCACGCTGCTCTGGACCCCAGTCGGCCGGCACCGCCACGACGAGGCGTTCGCCGATCCGGCGCAGGGGCAGGCAGCCGAAGGCCTGCCAGCCGGCCGCATCGATCGAGGCGCAGGCCCGCATCGCCTGCGGATCAGCCTGTTGCAGTTCACCGGCCCGCAGCATCCGCTCCCCCAGCAGCAGCTCCCGCTCGATCCGCTGCTGGTCGGATTGGGGGAATTCCGGCACGGGCCGGGAGACGGAACGCGTCATGGGCTGGGGGGGTGTTTGAAGGTGCGGGCTTCCGCCGCTTGTGGGAGGTGCGCTCCGACGTCCAACATGTCTAGGAGCGATTGGCGGTCAAGTCAGCATGAGTGGAGAAGCCTCACCCGTTCAACAGGAACCGTTCACTCCTGTGGACGATGTCCAGGATGGCACCCCCCAGCCCTCCGAATCCCAGGCCCCGACTGAAGAGGTTGCCAGCCCAGGCGATCCCGACGGCCAGGCCTCTGCCGGCCTGGAGCCGGAGTCGGTCACCGACCCCGCTGAACGGGTGCGGCAGCTGGAGGTCGAGCTGGCCAGTCTCCGGGCCGAGCACGACACCGTCCGCAGCCAGTACATGCGGATCGCGGCCGATTTCGATAACTTTCGAAAGCGCCAGAGCAGGGATCAGGACGACCTGCGCCTGCAGATCACCTGCTCCACCCTCAGTGAGATCCTGCCGGTGGTCGACAACTTTGATCGGGCTCGCCAGCAGCTGGCTCCCCAGAGTGAGGAAGCCCAGGGGTTGCATCGCAGCTATCAGGCGCTCTATGAGCAGCTGGTCAAGGTGTTCAAACAGCTTGGGGTGGCGCCGATGCGCGTTGAAGGAGAGCCCTTCGATCCCAAACTGCATGAAGCCGTGCTGCGCGAACCCAGCGACCAGTTCGCCGAAGACGTTGTTGTCGAGGAGCTTCAACGGGGCTACCAACTCGACGGCCGCGTTCTGCGCCATGCTCTTGTCAAAGTGTCGATGGGTCCGGGCCCAGCCACTCCTTCGGCTTCCCAGCCCGCTCAGGACGACAAGAGCACCGGTGAGGATGCGCACTGATGGCCGATTACTACGACCTGCTGGGTGTGGGTCGCGATGCCGATGCCGACACCCTCAAACGTTCCTACCGACGCCTGGCCCGGCAGTATCACCCGGATGTGAACAAGGATCCGGCGGCGGAAGAGCGTTTCAAGGACATCGGCCGCGCCTACGAGATCCTCAGCGACCCCCAGACCCGCGCCCGCTATGACCAGTTCGGCGAAGCCGGTGTCTCCGGGGGCGGTGCTCCCGACATGGGCGACATGGGTGGTTTCGCTGATCTGTTCGAAACCTTCTTCAGTGGTTTCGGTGGCCCAGCGGCTGGAGGTGCACCGCGCCGCCGGGGCCCGCGCCAGGGTGATGATCTGAGGCTGGATCTGAACATCAGCTTCAACGAAGGGGTTTTCGGCCAGGAACGCGATGTGCAGATCCGCCATCTGGAAACCTGCTCCACCTGCCAGGGATCCGGGGCGAAGTCAGGCAGCGGCCCCACCACCTGCGGCACCTGCAGCGGGTCGGGCCAGGTTCGTCGAGCCACCCGCACACCTTTCGGCAGCTTCACCCAGGTGGCTCCCTGCCCGACCTGTGAAGGCACCGGCCAGGTGATTGCCGATCCCTGTGGCGATTGCGGTGGTCAGGGGGTGCAGCAGGTGCGCAAGAAACTGCGCATCACCATCCCGGCCGGCGTCGATTCAGGCACCCGTCTGCGGGTCAGCGGCGAAGGGAATGCCGGCCAGCGTGGTGGCCCTGCCGGCGATCTTTACGTCTACCTGTTCGTGCAGGCCCACGACAAGCTGCGCCGTGACGGCATCCACATCCATTCGGATGCGACGGTGAACTATCTCCAGGCGATCCTGGGTGACAAGATCGAAGTTGACACCGTTGATGGTCCTGAGTCCATCGAGATTCCGGCCGGCACCCAGCCGGGCGCCGTGCTCACCCTGACGGCCAAAGGGGTGCCGAAGCTGGGGAATCCGGTGGCCAGGGGCAACCATTTCCTCACGGTGAAGGTGCAGCTGCCCACCAAGGTCAGCAGCCATGAACGGGAGCTGCTCGAGCAACTGGCCGGTCACCATTCTGAAAAGGGCCACCCCCACAAGAGCGGGCTTTTCGGCGGGCTTTTCGGTTAATTCCTTCGCCAGCGAGCGCCATGGTGGTGGAAAGACCCGAACCCCCGCAGGATTCCCAGCCACGGCAGCGGCTTGATCTGCGGGGAACCCCTTGCCCTGTCAATTTCATTCGCAGCCGCCTGAAACTTGAATCCGTCGCTCCGGGTGCCTGGCTGCAGATTGACCTCGATGGAGGCGAACCGGAGCGAATGGTGGCCGAAGGCTTGCGGGCCGAGGGTCACAGGGTCGTCACCCAGCCGCTGCCGATCGAGATGGCCGGCAACACGGCCCAGCCGGCCGGAGTGCGGTTGCTGGTCTGCCGCAGCGGCGCCTAGGCATGGCAACCGAACCTGTCGTGTCCGGTCTGGTGGTGGCTTTGCAGGCGAATTTCTGCCAGGTGCAGCTGGATTTGCCTGGCCCCGGCGGCCTCGAGCGTCTGCTCTGTGTTCGCCGCAGCCGCCTTGGTAAATCCGGTCAGCAGGTCTGTGTGGGAGACAGCGTCGAGCTCGATGGTCTCGACTGGGTTGCCAGGCGTGGCGCCATCGTGGCCCTGAAGCCCCGCAGCAGCCTGCTGGGCCGACCGGCCGTGGCGAACTGCAACCGGGTTGTGGTCATGGTCGCCCTGGCGGAACCTGATCTCGACCCTCTCCAGCTCACCCGGTTCCTGCTCACTGCCGAGGCCACGGCCCAGGCGGTCGAGCTGGTGTTCTCCAAGGCGGACCTGCTGCCGGGGGAAGCCGTGCAGGGCTGGTTGCGGCGGGTTGAGGCCTGGGGTTATCAGCCCCTGGCATTCAGCCTGACCACGGGGGAGGGGCTGGCGGAGATTCGCCAGCGACTCTGCAAGCCCGGCCTTGCCGTGCTCTGCGGTCCGTCCGGGGTGGGGAAGAGCAGCCTGCTCAACGCCCTGGCTCCGGCCCTGGCTCTGCGGGTGGGGAGGGTTTCCGGCAAGCTGCGGCGGGGTCGGCACACCACCCGTCACGTGGAGCTGTTTTCCCTGGCAGCAGGGGCCCTGCTGGCCGACACACCGGGATTCAACAGGCCGGAGATTCCGGCGGATCCCAACCGGTTGGCAGCTCTGTTTCCGGAGGTGGTGGGGCGGCTGGCCCTGGGGCCCTGTCGCTACACCAACTGCCTGCACCAGGGAGATCCCGGTTGTGCGGTCGGCACCGACTGGGACCGCTATCCCGCCTATCGCCAGTGTCTTCAGGAGTTGCTGGACCCCGGGCCGGCGGTGCCTGAGCGGCGCCAGCCGAAGCGCGATGCGCGCCTAAGGGAGACCTCCCGTCGCAGCCGCCGCCAGCAGGAGCAGGATCAGGGCGAATCGCTCCGCTTCACCCCCCGAGGCCCGGCAGATTCAGGCCACCGGTGAGCTCTTCCATCCGTTCCTTCATGGTGGCCGTCGAGCTGTCATAGGCCGCCTTCAGAGCCTCGAAGGCGGCGGCTTCGGTGGCGGCTGTCCCTTCGGCCACCAGCTCTGGCGCGAATCGCACCCGAATCGGTTGCTGGTTGCCCGAAAGCCAGACGCTGGCCCGTCCGTCGGCGCTGCTGCCCTCCACTTCCATGGCATCCAGTTCGTCCTGAAGCTTCTGGGCGTCCTGCTGAATCTGCTGGGCCTTGCGGAAGGCTTCCGTCAGCTGACCGAAGTTGGGAAGTCCGAAGCCGGCCATGCCAGGAATGCGTGAGGCCTGCAGGCTAGATCCTGGTCATGCGGGTGCCCATGGCTGTGAGGCGAAGTGCCCGAGGCGTTTCACTTCCGTGTGCAGATCAATCCGGTGGGAGCCGTGCACCCGTTGCTGGACAGCCTGAATCAACGCCTCGATGTGATCGGCGCGGGCGGCGCCGGTGTTGACGATGAAATTGGCATGCACGGGGGACACCATGGCCCCGCCAATGCTGAGACCCTTCAGGCCAAGATTTTCGATCAGTTGTCCGGCCTTTTGCGGTTCCGGATTGCGAAAAACGCTGCCGCCGCTGGGTTGGTGGTAGGGCTGGCTGGTGGTGCGGCTCTGCAGGTTGGCCGTCGTCCTCCGGCTGATCTCGACAGGATCGTGACCTGGACTGAGCCGGAAGCGAACGGCGAGAACGAGCAGGGGCTCCTCTTGCAGTCGACTGTGTCGATAGGCGAAGTCCAGCTCGGACGCCTTCAGGGTGAAGGGTTGCTTCGAGCCGCCGGGTTCGAGCACGGTGACCGATTCAAGCCATTCCGCCGTGCAGCCCCCCTGGGCCCCCGCGTTCATGACGGCGGCACCCCCCACCGTGCCTGGAATCCCCACGGCCCATTCCAGACCGCTGAGCCCGGCCCTCGCCACCCGCCGGGCCAGGCTCGGCAGCGGTTCGCCGGCCTGGGCCTCCACCGAGCCGCTGGCCGCCTCCAGGCGGCTTCCCTGGAGGCGGCGATTGCAGAGGACCAATCCCTCCAGGCCCTCGTCGCTGATCAGCAGGTTCGAGCCTGCCCCGATCAGCTGAAGGGGGAGGCCCTGCCGGCTCGACCAGTCCGCCAGGCTGATCAGTTCAGCCGTCTGGGCCGGCTCGGCGAACCATTGGGCCTCTCCCCCCACTTTCCAGGTGGTGTAGGCGTCGAGCCGCACCTGCTGGCGCAACCCATCCGGGACGCCTGCGTTCATGCGATCAGGCTCGGCTCGAGCCGCTCGAAAAGGCCGTTCACATCCCCGGCCCCCATCACCAGCACCAGATCGCCGTGCCGACAGTGGCGACAGACCTGCCGGGCCAGATCATCCAGGTCGGCGGCCACATGGACGGCCAGGTCAGAACGAACCTGACGGGTTTCGTGGGCCAGCAGTTCGCTGGAGATTCCCGGGATCGGCGTTTCCCCGGCGCTGTAGAGGGGTGCCAGCATCACCAGGTCGGCCAGGGCCAGGGCGCTGGCGAATGGGCCCATGAACTCGGCTGTGCGGCTGTAGCGATGGGGCTGGAACAGGGCCACAACCCGGCGCGGCGGGATGGGCAGCGGGCTGCGGCCGCTCTCCACCATCAGCCTTGCCATCCGCAGGGTGGCCTCCACCTCGCTGGGATGGTGGGCGTAATCGTCGACGATCAGTCGCCCCTCGACGCTGCCCCGGAAGTCGAAGCGACGGCCGGGAGCCTGCAGAGACTGGATCGGGGCGGTCAGATCGGCAAAGGGGATCCCCTGCAGGCGGCAGGCGGCCAGGGCCGCGGTGGCATTGCTCAGGTTGTGACGGCCTGGAACGGGAAGGCAGAAGCGGCCGACGCAGACCCCCGCCTCGAAGAAGTCGGCAACGGTGCCATCCCCTTGTTCATCCACCGCAATGGCGGCGAAGTCGGCACCTTCGGTTGTTTCGATCGACCACCAGACGCTGGGGTGAAAATGGGTTCGCAAGACGGGGTCGTCCCGGTTGGCCAGAACCGTTTCACAGCCGGCAGCGAAGCTGCGGAGCGTTTCGATCAGGGCTTCGAGGTTCGGATAGTGATCGGTGTGGTCCAGTTCCAGATTGGTGATCAGCCCAAGGCTGGGTCGGAACTTCACCAGGGAACCATCGGACTCATCCGCTTCGGCCACCAGCAGCCGGCCTTGTCCGGCCCGGGCGTTGCTGCGAAAGGCCGGGACGATTCCGCCGATCACGGCGGTCGGATCGTTACCGGAGGCCTCGAGCAGGGTGGCGACCAGGGTGCTGGTGGTTGTTTTGCCATGGCTGCCTGCCACGGCGATCGAGGGCTGGCTGTTGATCAGGGCGGCCAGGACATCCGAGCGGTGGACGACCGCCAGCCCCGCTTTGTGCGCCGCCTCCAGCTCAGGGTTGCCGCTGGGCACCGCGCTGCTCACTACCACCAGCGGCGCCCGAACCATGTCCGCGCAGAGGGCTTTGATCGTGGCGGCGCTCTGGTCCCGGTGAACCCGCACACCACGTTGGCGCAGATCCCTGACAGCAGCTGTGTCCCGGCTGTCGGAGCCACTGATCTGAAATCCTCGGTCCGCAAGAATCACAGCCAGGGCCGACATGCCGATTCCACCGACTCCGATGAAATGCAGAGGCTGGTTGGGATCGAGCAGCAGTGTCAAGGGCGTCACCACAACGGCCTGAAACTTAAACGGTGATTCCCCCTCCGGCCTGCCAGGCGGGTGGGCAGCCGACTGGACTGGCAGGACAGCGCCGCAGGACTGCTCCCCTGGAATGGCCAGAAGGCAATTCTGTATGATCGGCATCCAAAACCTATTCTGACGCGGTTTTCCCGTTGCTGCTATGACCCTGCGTGTTGCGATCAATGGTTTTGGCCGGATCGGTCGCAACTTCATGCGCTGTTGGTTGAGCCGTGGCGAAGCGACGGGAATCGAGATCGTTGGGCTCAATGACACCTCTGATCCCCATACCAACGCTCACCTGCTCGAGTACGACTCGATGCTCGGCAAAATCAGGAATGCTGAAGTCAGCTATGCCGATAATGCCCTGATTGTCAACGGCCGCACGATCAAATGTTTTTCGGATCGCAATCCGCTCAATCTCCCCTGGAAGGAATGGGGGGTTGATCTTGTCATTGAGGCCACCGGCGTCTTCATCGACAAGGACGGTGCCGGTAAGCACCTGCAGGCAGGAGCCAGGAAGGTGCTGATCACCGCGCCCGGCAAGGGACCAGGCATCGGCACCTACGTTGTGGGTGTGAACGAAGACCAATACACCCATGGTGCATTCGACATCATCAGCAATGCCAGCTGCACCACCAACTGCATGGCTCCTGTCGTCAAGGTGCTGGATCAGAGCTTCGGCATCGTCAAGGGCACGATGACCACAACCCACAGCTACACTGGCGACCAACGCATTCTCGATGCCAGCCACCGCGATCTGCGCCGCGCCCGTGCTGCTGCCATCAATATCGTTCCAACCTCCACTGGTGCCGCCAAAGCCGTTGCACTGGTGTACCCGCCGATGGAGGGAAAGCTCAACGGAATCGCCATGCGGGTTCCGACTCCCAATGTTTCCGTGGTTGACCTTGTCATTGAAGTCAGCCGAGGCACCAGCAAGGAAGAGGTCAATGCGGTGCTGAAACAGGCTTCCGAGAACGGCATGAAGGGCATCATTAAATTCTGTGATCTTCCTTTGGTCTCCTCCGATCACGCCGGCACCGATGAATCGGCGATTGTGGATGCTGATCTCACCTTGGTGATGGGCGATAACATGGTTAAAGTCATCTCCTGGTATGACAACGAATGGGGCTACAGCCAGCGGGTTGTGGACCTCGCCGAAGTGGTTGCTCGCCAGTGGCAGTGAGGCCATCGCCTTGATCTGAACGGGTAGCGCCGCTCTCGCCAACGGAATGCCTACGGCATCCTTCGTGGATGACTGGCTTGGATCACTGGAAATGGCCGAAGCTATCCGTCTCCAGCAGCAGCGGCTCACCGCTTGACCAGCCCACAGGCTGAGTTGCTTTCGTCCCGCCGGAGAGGATGCCTTCAGGAGGTTTCTCCTTCAATCTGCCGATCTCCACCGTTCCGGGCAGGGCCCTCAGCAACGCCGCCGCCCAGCTGGGATCGAGGGCCAGTACCAGTTCGAAATCTTCACCTCCCCCCAGGCACCAGGCTTCCGCATCGCCCAGAGCCTTCATCTCCTCGGCAAGGGGCAGGGCATGGCGATCAAGTTCCGCATCGCATTGGCTGGTCCGGGCGATGGCGGCCACGGCGGCGGCCAAGCCATCACTGCTGTCGGTGCCGCCCACCCGCCATCTCAGTCCGCTTGGCCGTGTTTCCGCCAGGGCCACCACGGCATCGAGGCGTGGCACCGGACGCCGGTGGGCGTTGAGGGCCAG
This sequence comes from Cyanobium sp. ULC082, assembly GCF_977927535.1. Lineage (NCBI taxonomy): Bacteria > Bacillati > Cyanobacteriota > Cyanophyceae > Synechococcales > Prochlorococcaceae > Cyanobium > Cyanobium sp. ULC082. The sequence goes on along the minus strand of NZ_OZ376398.1, from coordinate 520,790 downwards.
ATCCCGCAGCTCCGGGCTGATGGAGCTCAGCACGGGCTCCCGGCGCAACAGAGCCAGTCCCAGGCGACTCAGGCCATGGGGGCCTGTGCTGATCAGCCGATCACCGGGCCTGCCATCGCCACGCCGGATCGCTCCTTCCTCACCCAGCCTGCCCAGGGCCGTGATCGCCAGCAGGCGCTGCTGGCCACGGCTGCAATCGCCCCCCAGCAGATGGCCTCCATGGCAGTCCAGGGCCTCACTGAGTCCCCTGTAGACACCCTCCACCCAGCTCCAGGGGGTGGAGGCAGGGGCCACCAGGCCAACGGTCAGGCCGATCACCTCGCGGCAGCCCATCGCCGCCAGATCGGACAGGTTGGCGGCGGCGGCCCGCCAGCCCAGGTCGGCCGGCCCCATCGTTGCCTCACTGAAGTGAACGTCCTCCACCAGCATGTCGGTGTTGATCACCAGCACGGCACCGCTGCGTTCCGCCAGCAGGGCTGCGTCATCGTCGAGCTGGCCGGGTGGGGCGAATCCGGCGATCCGCTCCAGCAGGCCTGACTCACCCAGCTCGGCCAGGGTGAGATTCTCCTGCTCAGCCATGGATGCGAGGCAGCGGTTCAGCCATGGGGCCGCAGGTTCTCGGCCCCTTCCAGAACGGTGGCTTTGACGATGCCGTCTGTGGCGCTGAGCTCCTGCAGGACATCGAAGCCATCGACCACGTAGCCGAAGGCCGCATAGCGGCCGTCGATCAGGTTGAGTCCGGCCGGGGTGAGTTCCGCTTCAAAGAGGAAAAGGAAGAACTGGGAGGAACCATCGTCGAGGGCTTCGTCGGAATGGGCCCAGCCGAGCGTCCCCTTGGTGGCGAATGGCAGGACCGGTGTTGCCTTGAACAGTCCCAGATCCTCGAAGGTCTGGTTGTAGAACGGCTGGTCTTCGCCAGGCACCCGGATTTCCAGCGGCACCCGGCGTTGCTGCCTGGTGGTGGGGTCCACGAAGCCATCACCAGGACCGGCGGGATCTCCGCTCTGGAGAACATAGAAATCTTCGGCGCGGCTGAATGGCAGGCCGTCATAGAAGCCCCGCTGAACCAGATCCACGAAGGCGCCGGCGGTGATCGGCGCGTTGTAGCCGTCCACCACGGCGGTGAGGTCGCCCTTGGTGGTGGTGATCTGAACGGTTGCCCGACCGAGCAGCCGCGGCAGTGCCGTGAATTCGGCGGGGATCTCGAACGGGAACGGCCCGACCAGCAGCGCTTCAGCGGTGCCGATGCTGCCCAGGGCGGCCCGCCGGGCGTCTAGGAAGGCGTCGCGGTTCTGGACCTCGCTGGCCTCGAAGAGATCCTGAAGCTGGGTCTCCAGGTGGTCCAGCAGAACCGTGGCTTCGCTCTGGTCGGCGGCGGGGAAGGCGTTCAGCAGGGCGACACGACGGCTGCTCAGCAACGACTGGCTGCGGCGCACCGCGCTGGAGAGGGCACTCCAGCGCTTGGCCCGGAGTTCGTCGCTGGTGGCCTCCAGCCTGTGCTGCAGATCCTGAAGGTCGCCAGCCGGAATGGGCAGGGCGTTGCGCAGCAGGGCGGTGGGATCGCTGACCGCATTGCCGGGAGGGAGGGCGGCCCGGGCTGCCGCTGGGCCGCCGAGGCCGGTGATCAAGCCCAGCAGAGCGACCAGAAGAATGGCCAGGCTCCGACCGATCCAGCGGGTGGGATCGACAGCTCGGGTTGATCGGATGTGGATGTTTGGCAAGACTGATCCAGCCGATCATCGGACTTTGGCACGGCTGGCAGGTCAGGCTCCTGGTGGCTTGGCGAAGGAAGGGCAGCCGTACAATCCCGCTCTGATGTCGCTCCGGAATGATCTCCAGCAACGATTTTCGGACAGGCACCACGATCGAGCTGGATGGGCAGGTCTGGCGCGTCGTCGAGTTTCTCCATGTCAAGCCCGGCAAGGGGTCGGCATTCGTGCGCACCAAGCTGAAGGCTGTCCAGAGCGGCAGCGTTGTCGACAAGACGTTCCGGGCTGGGGAGACGGTGGCCCAGGCGGTGCTTGAGAAATCAACCTTGCAGCACACCTACATGGAAGTCGATGAGTACGTATTCATGAACATGGCGAGTTTTGAGGAAACCCGGCTCACGGCCAAGCAGATCGGAGATGGGCGCAAGTACCTCAAGGAAGGCATGGAGGTGAGTGTGGTGTCCTGGAACGGATCGCCCCTGGAGGTGGAACTTCCCAACTCCGTGGTGCTGGAGGTCACCCAGACCGACCCCGGCGTGAAGGGCGACACAGCCACCGGCGGCACCAAGCCGGCGATCGTGGAGACGGGAGCCCAGGTGATGGTGCCGTTGTTCATCACAATCGGCGAGAAAATCAAGATCGATACCCGCACCGACAGTTATCTGGGCAGGGAGTCCTGAGGCGCCATGCAGCTTGACCATGACCAGCTTCATCGCCTGCTCGCTGTCCTTGAGCAGAGCGATATCCAGGAGCTCAAGCTCGAAGGCGACGACTTCCGGCTTGAGGTACGCCGCAACCTGCCCGTTGCCGCTGCGCCGGCCCCGGTCGCTCCCGCCCTGCCGGTTGCTGCTTCGCCGGCAGTGGCAGCGGTGCCCGCCCCAGCCCCGCCGCCTCCGGCCGCACCCATCCGAACCGATCTTGTCGACATCACGGCACCGATGGTGGGCACCTTCTACCGGGCTGCAACACCGGGCGATCCACCGTTCGTTGAACTGGGCAGCCGCATTGCCGCCGGTCAGCCGGTCTGCATTCTCGAGGCGATGAAGCTGATGAATGAGCTGGAGGCTGAGGTGAGCGGAGAAGTGGTCGAAATCCTGGTGGAGAACGGCACCCCCGTCGAGTACGGACAGGTGCTGGTCCGGGTCAAGCCGGTCTGAACCGCAACCGCTGGTTCAGCCCAGTTCCCAGGCGGTCTCCAGGGCCGCCTCCATGCTCCGGGATCTGGCGATGCCTTGTCCGGCGATATCGAAGCCGGTGCCGTGATCCGGTGAGGTGCGCAGAAATGGCAGACCGAGGCTGGTGTTCACGGCTTCGTCGAAGGCCAGCAGCTTGACCGGGATCAGCCCCTGGTCGTGATACAGCGCCAGGTAGCCGCTCGGACCACGGCAGTCACCACGCCAGGCGGCAGCCGCCCCCAGCCAGCAGGTGTCGGGTGGCAGGGGGCCGAGCAGTTCCACCTCAGGATGACGGCGGCGCCAGCGCTCCAGGCTGGGAATCAACCAGTCCTGCTCTTCGCGGCCCAGCAGGCCTGTTTCCCCCGCATGGGGATTCAACCCGGCCACCACCAGTTGCGGCCTGGGCTCAAAGCGTCGGCAGAACGCCAGCAACACGTCGAGCTTGCGTTCCACCAGGGCGGGGCTGAGCTGGTGCGCCACCTCCTTGAGCGGGATGTGGGTGGTCGCCAGCAGGGTGTTGAGCCGCCACTGGCCCCGTGGGGCCCGGGCGGTGAACAGCATCGATGGTTCGCCCCCCCCGCACAGCTCCGCCAGCCGCTCCGTCTGGCCTGGATAGGGGTGGCCCGCCGCATGCCAGGCCTGCTTGGCGATCGGGGCGGTGGTGAGGGCCTGGCATGCGCCGCTGCGCACCAGCTCGGTGGCGGCGCTCAGCCAGGCGAAACTGGCGTCTCCACTGGCGGCGTTGCCGCGACCGGGTTCCACTGCGCCCTCAAGGGGCAGATCGAGCATGGCGAGGTTTGATGGATCGGCCAGGGCCACTGAACTGACGTCCCGGAGGGCGGCATGGGTGCGTTCCAGCCAGCGGCGACAACCGACCAAGAGCACCTCGATTCCCCGTCCCTCCAGAGAGGCGAGGGCCTTCAGGCTCACCTCGGCGCCGATGCCGGCGGGGTCCCCGAGGCAGAGGGCGATGCGCCGTTGCTTACGCTGAGTTCTGGGGATCGTTGGACCCATGATCCGTTGGCTGCTGATTGGATCGATGTTCTTCGCTCTGGGCACAGGGATGCAGCGGGGCTGGATCTCGATCGACTGGTGCCGCTTCCTGGCCGACACCAAATTGCCGACCTTGAACAATCTCTCGCCGGACGCCACGCCCGTGTGCGCGCCGACGACCGGAGCAACCAGCCGTTGATGGCCTCAGATCCCGGCCTCCTCCGGTGCTGCCGAGCTCATCCGGCCTTGCGAGCCCAGCTGCTTTCCTCCTCCAGGCTGGCACGGTAACCCGCGCGGAAGCAGGGGTAGCGCAGCTTGTAGCCGAGCTCCCGGCAGAGCCTGCGGTTGCTGGCCCGCCGGTTCTCGGCCCAGAAGCTGCGCGCCATCGGGCTGAGGCTGGCGGCGACATCCCCGTAACGCTCCACCTCCGGAAGCTTGCAGCCCACCAGATGGGCTGCGTAGCCCAGGGACTCACTGGAAGGGCAGGGGCGATCATCGGCCACGTTGATCAGGGAAGGCCGCTGGCTTGGAGCCAGGCGCAGGCAATGCAGCAGGGCGCCAACGATGTCGTCGACATGGATGCGGCTGAACACCTGGCCAGGTTTGTGGATCAGTCGGCTGCTGTTGTCCCGCAGGCTCTGGAACGGGGATCGGCCGGGGCCGTAGATCGCCGGCAGGCGAAACACCTGCACCGGCCAGCCGCTCCCCAACCAGGCCTGCTCGCAGGCCAGCCGGGCCAGGGAGCGCTGGGCGCCTGGCAGAGGGTTGGCCGACTCATCGACCCAGTCCCCGCCCCGGTCTCCGTAGACCCCGGTGGTGGAGAGATAGCCGAGCCATTGCAAGGGAAGCTGGGCCAGGAGTGGAGCCAGGCTGCCCAGCGCCGGATCGAGCCCCTGGCGATCAGGAGGGATCGTCACCAGCACATGGCTTATCCCGGCCAGGGCCGCCGGATCGAGCTGGTTGGCCCCTTCCCCGGAATCAAAGTGAACCCACTGCAACGCATCGCCATTGCCTTCCGGCCCTGTGCCGGTGTCCGGGGGGGAGGCCTGGCGATGGGTGATGGTCACGGCCATGCCCTGGTCCAGGGCGGCCCTGGCCAGGCGAAGCCCGCTGTAGCCGCCACCGAGCACCAGCAATCTGCCCCCCAGGGGATTGACAATCGAGCCTGTCATCAGTACACCTGTACCATCTTCAATCCGTTGATCGATGACCGCATCCCTGGGCTCCTCTTCACGACGTCTGGGCCGCTCGGCTGCGCCTGCCATTCTGGCCGCTGGCCTGCTGCTGGCCGCCGCCCTGGTCGCACCAGAGCGGCCTGGCGATCAGGAGGAGATCTGTCTGCGCCACAACAGCCCGGCCATCTGCCGTGTCTGGTGAGCCGGTCAACCGTTCAGGCCGCCTGGAGCATCAGGCCGCCTGGACCCTGGTCCGTTGCGATTCCGGGGCCATGAACGGGTTTTTCCGGTGTGGCCCACTGCAAGAGCCGCACGGCAAGCCGCAGGTCGCCATCCATCCAGGCTCGAATCGCCATGGCCCGTCGCGGGTCGTAGAAGCGTTGTTGCCGATACCAATCAAAAGCATCGGCATCACTCTTGTGGCCATTGCAGGCCAGGCAGGCCGGGACGCAGTTGGCGGTCACACTCAGGCCACCTCGGCAACGTGGCATCAGGTGATCGATGGATTCAGAACGATCGCCGCAATAAATACAACGATGATGGGTGTGTTTGTGCAGGGATTGTCGCCAGTGACGGACCCTTAGTTTGGGGCAGAGTTCTTCAAGAAAGACCGCATCTCTGGCGTGCATCCTCTTGATTCAATTGCGAGCATTGTGCACCCACCTCCTCGGCTGTCAATGTGTCGAACACTGCATTTTGATTGCTTCGCCAGCCGCTGATCGGCGAACCCGGCCCACCTAGATTCCGATGCTGCCGCTGTGGTGATTGTCTCTGGCCTGGGGCTCCTCTGGTTCGGTTTGCGCCATCCCCGATCCGTGTGGATGGGCAGCGACAGCGACGTGTCGGCTCGGTCTGGGTGCCAGCGGCTTGATCGAGGTGGTCTCCCCCTTCGATCCCGTCACCCAGGCCCAGTTGCGCGCTGTTCGTCCCCGGGGCGTCTGGCGATCCCGCCGACTTCGCTGGGAGTTCCCGCTGGAGGCAGCCCTGGCCCTGCGCAATCTGCTGGGCGGACGGTTCCGGATCGATCCCGAGCTGGCGGAATGGATGGCCTGGCTGGAGCAGCCCCTGCCCCCTCTGCCCCCCCATCGGGCCCTGGTGGCAGCGGCCCAACTGGAGCAGCCGTTTTCCGATGGGCGCCGGCTCTTCCCCCATCAGCGACTGGCTGCCCGCTGGCTGCTGGCCCGCCGCGGTGGGCTGCTCGCCCACGCCATGGGCCTCGGCAAAACCCTCTCGGCCCTGGCGGCAGCCAGGGCGATGGTGCGCCTTGCCGCCTGTCGCATTGCCGTGGTGGCTCCGGCCGGTCTGCATGCCCACTGGCGCCAGGAGTCGATGGCGCTCGGGCTCGAACTGGAGCTGATCAGCTGGGGCCGGCTACCCACAAGTCTGCCTCCGGCCGGCACGGTGCTGATCGTGGATGAGGCCCACTACGCCCAGAACCTGTCGGCCGTGCGCACCCAGTCCCTGCTGCGTCTGGCGCGACACCCGCGCCTGCGGAGCATCTGGCTGCTCACCGGCACACCGATGAAGAACGGTCGCCCATCCCAGTTGTTCCCCCTGCTGGCCGCGATCGGTCATCCGCTCGGCCGCGATCAGCAGGGGTTCGAGCAGCGCTATTGCCAGGGTCACTGGCGTCAGGTCGGCGGACGTCAGCGTTGGCAGGCTTCCGGGGCTGAGCGGCTCGAGGAACTCCAGGATCTGACCCGCCCGTTGCTCCTTTATCGCCGCAAGCAGGACTGCCTCGATCTACCTCCGAAACGGCGGGAATTCCATCCTGTGGAACTCTCGGCCAGCCAGGCCAGGGGCTTTGAGCACCTGTTGCAGGGCAAGGTGGATCATTACCGCCGTCGGGCGGCCCTGGGGATTGTCAGGCCCGACGCAGAGGCGCTGGCGATGCTCACGGCCCTGCGCCAGATCGGAGCCCAGTACAAGCTGCCGGCGGCGGAGGAGCTGGTGGCGGGGCTGCTCAGGCGACAGCAGGCCGTGGTCGTGTTCACAGCGTTCCTGGCTGCCGCAGAACGGCTGCAGGAACGGCTGGGTGGCGCCCTGCTCACCGGCCGGTTGAAGCCTGCTGAACGGCAGGGCCAGGTGGATTTGTTTCAGGGAGGTCACACGTCTCTGCTGATCGCCACCTTCGGCACGGGAGGCCTGGGCTTCAATCTGGGTCGGGCTGCCCATGTGGTGTTGCTGGAGCGACCCTGGACTCCCGGGGATGCCGAACAGGCGGAAGACCGTTGCCATCGGATCGGCATGGGCGGCCCCCTCACCAGCCACTGGTTGCAGCTTGGCGTGGCTGATCAGCTGGTCGATGACTTGATTGCCAGCAAGGCAGGGCGTGTTGCGCTGCTGCTGGAGGGCAGGCAGACCAGCCTGCGGAGGACCCGTCTGCCGGCGTTGGTGCAGACGCTGATCAAGACCTGGGCAAGCGGGGCGCCAGCGCAGGGCGAGCCCGATCAGTAGCTGTAGCGCCCGCCCCGGCTGGTCCCGCTGCTGGGGAGCGGAACGGCTCCGCCTGTGGACGACTGGCTGGGGGAGGCTTCCGGCGCCTTCTCAGCTCCATAGAGAGCCCCCAGATACTGGCCGCAGTCGGGATAGGCGCTGGGCTCCTTGACCACGGCCTCGGTGATCATCACAGCTGCGTGCTCCGGTGATGTCTTGAACAGGCTGTCGCTCTGGCGCTTGATCAGGGCGTAGGCCGCCGCCCAGCTCACTTCATGGTTGTTGCCTGACCTGCGCATGAAGCAGTACACCTCCGCTCCTTTGCTGGAAGCACTCGTGGCGCTCGGCTGGGCGGTCTGGCTGAGCAGGGGCAAGGGGAGCGCAAGAGCGGTGAGCGCAGGCACCAGGCTGAGGCCGAGGCGCATCAGGGGCTGGAGCAGGTGGGGACGACGGGAAAGCATGGTGATGTCGGGGATGCCAGCGGCACTGGGCCCAACGTATCGGTCGCTCTGCGGCTGTCGAGCTTGGCCGCGACCGGACTCAGTTGGAGGCGTGACCAGCTGTGGCTGAGACCACCAGGCGCACCGTGACCGGCAGGACCAGCAGCACGGTGATCAGTCGCACCGCATGGAGAGCGGCCACGGCGGCCCCGACCCCGAACTCGGCGCCCACCAGGCTCATGCCGCTGATGCCGCCGGGAGCAGCCCCCAGCAGCATGATGACGGGATCGACCCCCAGCCATCGGCTGCACAGCAGCCCGACGAGCAGACCGGTGGCCACCAGAGTCAGGGTGATCACGATGGCGGGTCGCCAGAGCTGACGCAGCTCCAGCAATGCTCTGTTGGTGAGCGTGGTGCCGATCACCGTGCCGATGGCGATCTCCAGCAAGGTGCGTGTGCCCGCAGGCCATTGGGCCGCTTCAAAGCGCCCGCTCATGCTGATCAGACCAGCCCCCATCAGGGCCCCGGCCAGAGGAGCGGCTGGGATTCCCGTGCGCAGGGCCAGCAGGCCTCCGACCAGGCCCCCCAGGATGTAGAGCCCCAAACTGACGGTCGATGGCATGGTCGGAGCTGTCGGGAGGGTCCAGGCAGTTTGGGAGATGGCTTGAGTCTGGGCTCGATCTGTGTTGTCATCAGCCTTAACTGCTCCGTTGAGATGTCACCTGAATCGGTTTCCTTCCGGATCACTCGCAATGCCGAAGACCTCGCTGAGACGGTGAGCGCGCTCTCCCATCGGCTCGTGCGGATGGAGCAGCGCCTGGGGGCCCTGGAAATGGCCATGGATCGTCGTCAATCCCCCGAGCCGGCCGAACTTGAAGCCCTCGCCCACGTGGAAGTGCTGCTGCGCGATTGCCGGCTGCTCCTGGAGGAGCCAGTGGTGCCGCAAGCTTCCGAGTTCCGGGAGTTCGACCCTCAGCGCGAATCCTTTTCCAACGCCGCCTGAGCCTGTTTCTGACCCTGATGTGTCGCACCAAACCCGGGAGGGATGACAGAATGAAAAGAAATGCAACCATGGCGAACACCTATCCCGCCTGCCCTCTGCCCAAGACGACCGGCGCGGAAGGCCACCCATTCAGCTCGGTCCGCAAAACCAGTTCCGGTTTCTTCGAGGGCGGTCACCAACTTGAAAAACTTGAATTCTCCCTGGCCGTTGCGGTGGCCAGAGGCGATCAGTACAAGGTTGATCAGCTTCGCTCCGAGATTGCTGCCCTCGGTGATGACGGTGAAGAGCCCGGCACTTGATTCCATCGGGAGTTAAGCTATCAATGGGCACATTGCCTTGCTGACTGCTTATTTTGCTTTCACTTCAACTTCAAACCAAGAATACGCCGGCCAAAGCTGATCCATTTCATCGGGATCAGCGTGCTGTTCTGCTCACGGAACTCCGTGTTCACGAGGCTGAAGCAGCTGCGGCCGCTGCGCTCGGTGACCTGCCCCGAGCCGCTCGAGGCATTCTCAAGGCACTCGATTGTGAACGGCGTGCCAACACACTCGGTCCCCAGGTGCTTCAGCTGATCAAGCCACGCCCCTGATGCCATGATTCACCTGTTCAAAAGCTGACTGTTCAAAAGCTGAGCGATCAAGCTCAACCTTCAGTTCAATCAGAAAATCAGACCCCTTTCAGTTTCCGATCGAACCAACAACATCTCTTTCGGTCAAACTTTAATCGAATCTCAAGAAGGAAACAGAGCGGCTTGAGATCGTGTGCTGAAAGCGGGTGACCGGATTCGAACCGGCGACGTTCAGCTTGGGAAGCTGACATTCTACCACTGAATTACACCCGCATCAGCACAAACTAGCAAACCGTCTGCCCCCAGCTGGCCCCTATCCGCGGGCCAGTTCCGCTCCTGCGGCGGCCACTCCGGCGCCCACTTCCCCCGCTGAAACACCGAGAGCCTGAAGGGTGACCTCGATCGCCGCCACGGCGGTGAGGACATCACGGTCGCAGACGAAACCGAGGTGACCGATCCGGAACACCTTGCCTTTCAGGTGATCCTGGCCTCCAGCCAGAAGGATGTCGAACCGCTCCTTCACGGCTTTGCGCAGCACTTCCGCGTCGATTCCTTCAGGAGCCACGGCCGTGATCGAAGGACTGCCATGGCCCTCGGCGGCATAGAGCCCCAGGCCGATCGCCTTCATGCCCGCCTGGGCAGCGCGGCGATGGCGGGCATGGCGAGCGAAGATCGACTCCAGCCCCTCCTTCTGCATCATCTCCAGCGCCGCCTCCAGGGCGAAGTAGAGGTTCACCGGCGGGGTGAAGGGGTTGCTGTCCTTGGCTGCGGCTTTCCGGTAGGTGGCCAGATTCAGATAGAACTTCGGCAGGTCCGAGCGCTCCTGGGCCTTCCAGGCCCGCTCGCTCATCGCCACGAAGCCGAGGCCGGGAGGCATCATGTATCCCTTCTGGGAGCCGGAGCCCACCACATCCAGTCCCCAGGCGTCCATGGGAACGTTGCAGGCTCCAAGGCTGGTGACGCAGTCAGCCACGATCAGGGCCTGGCCATGGGCTTGAACATGGCCGGCGATCGCCTCCAGGTCGTTGATCACTCCCGTGGAGGTTTCCGAATGGGTGAGGATCACGGCCCTGATTGTCTTGTCCGTGTCGGCTTCGAGGGCGTTGCGGAAGGCCTCCGGATCCAGTGGCTGCCCCCATTCGGCCCGGATCACCTCCACCTCAAGGCCATAGGCCTTCGCCACCTTCACCCAGCGCTCACCGAATTTGCCGTTGTCCCCGCAGAGCACCCTGTCGCCCCGGCTCAGCACGTTGATGATGCCGGCCTCCATCGCGGCGGTACCGCTGCCGGTGAGGGCCAGCACATCCGATTCGGTCTGATGCAGCCACTTCAGCTGGGCGGTGGTGCGTTTGACGATCGCCTGAAATTCGGCGCTGCGATGGCCGATCGGGTGGCGGCTCATCGCCAGCAGGACGGTCTCCGGCACCGGGGTGGGGCCGGGGATCATCAGGGTGAGCTTGTCCTGCATGGTGGGTGGTTGGAGGGTGAAAGCGCGGCAGCGCGATCACCCAGCATAAAAAAGGGCCTTCTGGCCCAACCGGATGTCGCCCTGCCCCAATGAACAGCACCGGTTACACCTTGCCGGTCTGGGTGGCGGCGGCGGCGCGGGCGGCGGTGCAGGCCCTGGTTGAGGAACCGGCCGGGGCGGGGAGGCCGGTCGAGCCGGCGCCCCTGTTGCAGTTGCTGGCCCCAGCGGGCCGGCAACCCGTGCCGGTGGAGGGGGCAGCCCGGCTTGGAGGAGGCGCGGCCCTGGGCATCAGCCGTTGCCAGCCCGGCGAGGGACTGGATCTCACCCGTGGCCTGGCGGTCTGGGTGGTGGCGAGTTCCTGGCAGCTGGCCATGGATCAGCCTGCCGATCCCGGCGGCGACTGGCTGAAGCTCGAGGCCGGTGAAGGGGTCGGAATCCATGCGGACACGGCGGCCCTCTGCCTGTCCACCTATGCCCGTGAGCTGCTCGAAGCCAACCTGCGTCCGCTCTGGCCCGCCGGCCAGGGGTTGCGGTTGCGGATCATCTTTCCCGAAGGCAGACGGCTGGCAGAGCGCACCAGCAATGCCGCCTTTGGCGTGGTGGAAGGCCTGGCCCTGATCGGCACCCAGGCCAATGTGCAGCGCAGCGCGGCTCCCGATCAGCTGGAGGCCTGCCTGGCAGAACTGCGCCAGCGAGCCGCCCAGCCCGGTTTCGATGGAGATCTGGTGGTGGTGATCGGCGAGAACGGGCTGGATCTTGCGCCGCAGCTGGGGCTGCCGGCGGAACGGCTGCTCAAGGCCGGCAACTGGCTGGGGCCGGTGCTGGTGGCGGCCGCCGAAGTGGGGGTTCAACGCCTGATCCTGTTCGGCTATCACGGCAAGCTGATCAAGCTGGCCGGTGGCATTTTCCACACCCACCACCACCTTGCCGATGGCAGGGCGGAGATTCTCACCAGCCTGGCGGCCCTGGAGGGGCTGACCGGCGAGCCGCTTGAGCGGCTGCATGCGGCGGCGACGGTGGAGGCGGCCCTGGCGGCTCTGGCCGGCCTCGATGCCGCCCTGGCGGCGCGGCTGGAGCAGCGCCTGGCTGACACGATCGAGCGGCGCAGCCAGGCCTATCTCTCCCGTTACGGCCCCTGGCCGATGCGGATCGGTGCAGTGCTGTTCGATCGCTCTCGCCAGCTGCGCGCCTGTGGGGTGGAGGGAAGGGTGCTGCTGGCGGCTTTCAGGCACCCTTTAGGGTGACTTGAAAGGGCCTGACCGCCGCAACGGTCGTATGTCGCAAGCTTCTTCATCCTGCGAACAGCCGGAATCCAAACGCCAGCCCGCCATCGTCATCCTTGACTTCGGCTCCCAGTATTCCGAGTTGATCGCCCGTCGCGTGCGGGAAACCGAGGTGTACTCCCTGGTGATGGCGTACAACACCAGCGCCGCCGATCTTCGCCGGATCGCACCCCAGGGAATCATCCTCAGTGGTGGCCCCAGTTCCGTCTACGCCGAGGGCGCGCCGGTCTGTGATCCCGCCCTCTGGGATCTGGGAATTCCCATCCTCGGGGTCTGCTACGGCATGCAGCTGATGGTTCAGCAGCTGGGTGGGGTGGTGGAAGCGGCCGGTCGGGGCGAGTACGGCAAGGCACCCCTGTTCGTCGACGATCCGATCGCTCTGCTCAGCCAGGTGGAGGACGGCTCCACCATGTGGATGAGCCATGGGGATTCCGTTGCAGCACTGCCGGCAGGATTCGCCACGCTGGCCCACACCGCCAACACTCCCGAAGCCGCCATCGCCGATCACCGACGCCATCTCTATGGCGTTCAGTTTCACCCGGAGGTGGTCCACTCCAGCGGCGGCATGGCGCTGATCCGCAACTTCGTCTACGGGATCTGCGGTTGCAAGCCGGACTGGACCACCGATGCCTTCATTGATGAGGCCCTGGCGGATGTCCGGGCCAGGGTTGGTGACAAACGGGTGCTGCTGGCGCTGTCCGGCGGCGTTGATTCATCCACTCTCGCGTTTCTGCTTCACAAGGCCATCGGGGATCGGCTCACCTGCATGTTCATCGATCAGGGATTCATGCGAAAGGGAGAGCCTGAGTTCCTCATGGATTTCTTTGATCGCAAGTTTCACATCCATGTGGAATACATCCATGCCCGCGATCGCTTCCTTGAAAAACTCACCGGTATTGCTGATCCTGAGGAGAAACGCAAGATCATCGGTACCGAATTCATCCGGGTGTTCGAAGAAGAGAGCAAGCGGCTCGGACCCTTCGACTTCCTCGCCCAGGGGACGCTCTACCCGGATGTGATCGAATCCGCGGGAACCGGGCCAGACCCGAGCACCGGCGAACGGGTGGCAGTGAAGATCAAGAGCCACCACAATGTCGGTGGTTTGCCCAAGGACCTCCAGTTCAAGTTGGTGGAGCCGCTGCGGCGCCTGTTCAAGGATGAGGTGCGCAAGGTGGGTCGCAACCTGGGCCTGCCCGAGGAGATCGTCCGTCGTCACCCCTTCCCAGGACCCGGCCTGGCGATCCGCATTCTTGGTGAAGTGAGTGCCGAGAAACTCAACATCCTGCGGGACGCCGATCTCATCGTGCGTGAGGAGGTGCAGGAGGCAGGCCTGTACCACGAGATCTGGCAGGCCTTCGCCGTGCTGCTGCCGGTGCGCAGTGTCGGGGTAATGGGCGACAAGCGCACCTATGCCTATCCGATCGTGCTGCGCTGCGTCTCCAGCGAAGACGGCATGACCGCTGACTGGTCGCGGCTCCCCTATGACTTGCTGGAGCGGATCTCCAACCGGATCGTCAATGAAGTGAAGGGGGTGAACCGGGTGGTGCTGGACATCACCAGCAAGCCCCCCGGCACGATCGAGTGGGAATGAACCTTGTCCTGCGCCCAGGCTGGTAGCGCCGGCCTGGCTTCGATACCATCGGGCACCAGCCTGACCCCCGTGACTGTCGCCACCCAGCCGGATCCCCAGCTGCAGCGCCGTCTTCAACAGGACAGCATCCAGCTTGGCGCCAAGACCATTTTCCTTAATCCCTTCCTCTACTGGCGACGCTTTGACGCGAACACCGACCGCTGGCTGAGAGAGCCCGGCCAGCTCCAGGAAGAACAGATCCAGGCCAATCGCACGCGCTTCTATCCCGAGTTGCTCTGGGACGAGCTGTCGGACCAGGAGCGGCAGATCAAGGACGGGGCCGTGGAAATGTTCCTCAAGAGCCTGGAGCTGATCAGCACCTTCAACCCTGATCTGAGCGCCGGCCATCTGCTCGAGGTGGAACGGAAGATGGCCGTCACCAAGAAGCGTTCCTTCGAGCGCTGGGTGGAGAAGGCCCTGGGGCGACGGCTCAAGAGTGAGCAGAAGGAGCGGCGCCGTTTCGATCGGGAGCGCTGGTTGCGCGGCTGGGGCGAATGGCTCAGCCTGGATGTCACCCGACAGGCGCTTCTTCCCCTCACCACCCTGGTGGTCCTGGCGGTGCTGGCCGGTTCCTGGCTGGGATCCCGCCAGTTCTGCCGTCCTGGGCTTGTGGAGCCAGGCATTCAGCGCACGTTCTGAACAGGAGGAGGCTCAAGGCAGGCAGACTGGTCATCCAGGCCGGTGGGATCAGAACCACCCTGCCGCGCTCCGTTTCCCTCGCCATGGCTGCTGATCCCCTCGATGCCCTCAGGCTCTCGCTGATGCAGGACATCCTTCCGGTCGGCATGGCCGTTGTCGAGCGGGTCCGCCGCGGTGGGCCTCGCCAGGTGGTGGAAGCGTTCACCGGCTCGGATGACCCCCTGGGCCAGCTCAGGCAGGAGGGGGACCCGGCCGCCCGGGCCGTCCGGGAAAGCCTGGATCAGATCCAGCCGGGCCTGGGCAACCCGGTGATGAAGGTGGAGGTGCGTGACATTCCAACCAGCGAGGCGGTGGTGGCCAGTGGGGGCGGATCGGACCCCCAGGCTGACGCCGAGGCGGAGGGGGATGCCCTCAACGGCGCCCTGATCCGGATCGCTGATCGGCTTGCTGAGCTCCAGCGAAGGCTCGAGGCCTGATCGCGATGGGGAGCGGTCTGCTGCTCGGTCAGTCCCGTCAGGCTGGCATGCGCCACCAGCCCGCCTGGTTGCTGGGTCTGGTCCTGCTGGTCGCGGCGGCGATGGGGGCACGGCTGGCCTGGCTGCAACTGGTTCATGGCACCGAGAACAGGGTGCTGGCGGATCAGAACCGGATTCGCCTGGTGCCTCGCCACCCGATGCGGGGTCGATTGCTGGATCGCCATGGGGAGGTGCTGGCCACCAACCGCATCACCTACAACCTCTATCTGCGCCCCCTGGTGGTGACGGATGAGCGCTGGCAGCAGCTGCGCGGCCGGCTTGCCGACGTGCTGGGCGTGCCCGTCAGCCAGCTGGAGAGCAGGCGGCGGAGCGGTGGCCAGGGGGACGGCTACCGCATCGCTCTGGCTGGCCCGCTCAGCAGCGTGCAGGTGCTCCGCTTCAAGGAACAGGCCGCCGGCTTCGACGGCATCGATGTGGATGTGGATTACCTGCGCTCCTATCCCCAGGGTCGGCTCGCCGCCCACGTGCTCGGCTACACCAGCAGCATCAACGAAGAGGAATACAACCGTCTTGAAAGCAGTGGTTACCGGGTTCAGGACCGCATCGGCCGCAGTGGCCTGGAGCGGGTATTTGAGGGCCACCTGCGCGGCGAATGGGGTGGCCAGCAGCTGGAGGTGAATGCGGCGGGAGAGGTTCAGCGCGTGCTTGGGGACAAACAGGCGCGGGCTGGCAGGGATCTGCGCCTCACCATCGACCTGGAGTTGCAGCGGGCTGCGGAGCGGGCCCTCGATGGGGTGCGGAAGGGGGCGATCGTGGCGATGGATCCCCAGACCGGCGCCATCCTGGCGATGGCAAGCCGCCCGAATTTCGACCCCAATGTGTTTTCGGCCGGGCCGACGACGGCTCAGTGGAATGAGCTCAACCGACCCGAGGCGCCGATGCTGGATCGTGCCCTTCAGGCGTTTCCACCGGCCAGCACCTTCAAGGTGATCAGCAGCCTGGCCGGCCTTGAGTCAGGCCGCTACGAGCCCGGCTCCACCATCCCGACCTCCAGTTCCTTCTGTTACGACGGCCAGTGTTATGCCGATCACGGCAGTTTCGGCAGCATCGGCTTTGCCAAGGCCCTGGCTGTGAGCAGCAACAGCTTCTTTTATCGGCTCGGTCTGAAGGTGGGGGCGACGGAGCTCTTCAAGGCGTCCCGGCGGCTTGGCTTCGGCAGTCCCACCGGCATCGAGCTCAACGAGGAGGAGAGTCCGGGGCTGTTGGGCGATCGGGACTGGAAGCGTCGAACCCTCAAGGAAGACTGGACATCGGTGGACACGATCACCTCGTCGATCGGCCAGGGCGCCGTTGCCGTCACACCGTTGCAGATGGCGCGGCTCTATGCCGCGATCGCCAATGGCGGCTGGCTGGTGACCCCCCACCTGGTGGACCGGCCCATGTCCAGGCAGTGGCTGGGCTTGAAGCCCTCCACCTTGGCGGTGTTGCGCCAGGGTCTGCGGGAGGTCGTCACCCAGGGCACCGCCACCCTGCTGAACATTCCCGGTCTGCCGCCTGTGGCAGGCAAGACCGGTACTGCCGAGGATCCGCCTCGCCAGGATCATGCCTGGTTCGGTGGTTATGCCCCGGCTGAAAAACCAAATCTGGTGATCATCGCCTTCGGGGAAAACAGTGGCGGTTACGGCGGCACGGTGGCGGCCCCGATGGTGAAGGCTCTGATGACCACCTGGTTTCGAGGTGCTCAGCCGACCAATTGAAGTCTGGGCCTGGCCACCTTGTCGTAGTAGGAGCGCAACTGGGCCGTGGCGCCTGTCCAGCCCCAGCGCTCCGCTTCCTGGCGGGCGGCCTGGCGCAATTGTTCACGGCGCTCCGGGCTGGCCAGCAGCCGTTCGGTCGCTGCCGTCAGGCTGGTGGAATCGTCGGGGTCGTACAGGCAACCGTTCACCCCGTCGGTGACGATGTCAGGGATGCCGCCGCGGTTGGCGCCGACCACCGGGCAGCCCGCCGCCATCGCCTCCAGCAAAACGAGGCCGAGGGTTTCGGTGCTGGAGGGGAACAGGAAGGCATCGGCGCTGGCGTAGGCGCTGGCCAGCTCTTCTCCGGCCAGGTAGCCCACGAAGGTGGTGGCACTGCCGGCGAACACCTGCTCCAGCTGGGGGCGATGGGGGCCATCCCCCACCAAGGCGAGTTGGGCGCCGGGCAAGGCATCGAGCACGGGACGGATGCGCTCGATCTGCTTTTCGGCTGAAAGCCGGCCCACGTAGAGCAGCAGACGTTGGCTGTCGTCACGCCCCCCCATCAGGGTGCGGCGCATGGCTGGATTGCGCAGGTCGGGGCGGAACAGTTCGGTGTCTACCCCCCGCTGCCACAGGGCCGTGTGCTGGATGCCCCGCTGGCTGAGTTCCTCCACCATGGCGGTGGAGGTGCAGAGATTGAGATCGGCCTGGTTGTGCGCGGCTTTGAGCAGTTCCCAGAGCAGGGGCTCCAGCATGCCCATGCCGTAGTGCTCCAGATACTTCGGCAGATGGGTGTGATAGCTGGCCACCAGGGGAATCTGGCGTGACTTGGCCAGCCAGATGCCGCCCAGACCAAGCACGGCGGGATTGACCACATGGACCAGATCGGGCGCGAAAGCCTCCAGGGCTTCGGCGACGGAGGGCCTCGGCAGAGCAAGCTTCAGTTCGGGATAAAGCGGCAGGGGCATCGCCGGCACCCCGATCACCCTGGCTCCCATGTAGAGCTGCGGTGCTCCCTCCGGGCAGAACACCAGCACCTGGTCACCTGCCGCCACCAGATGCTCCACCGTCTTGGTGAGCCGGGTCACGATCCCGTCCACCTTGGGCAGGAAGGTTTCGGTGAAAAAAACGATCTTCAAGGGGGGCGCTGCTCCAGGGGGGACGAACTCGGAGTGGGAGCCAGGCTCAGGCCGTCGCCTTGACGGCCTGAGCCTGGGACGATGTCCAGGCGGAGACGCAGGGGATCCGGGCGCGATCACAGCGGTCGGCCCAACGGCGGGCCACATCCACCACTTCGGCCAGCAGCCCGTCATCAAGGGTGGTGGGCTTGAGACCCAGTTCGATCAGGCAGCGGTTATCAACGATCAGATCATTTTCGATCGCCTCCTTGCGGGGATTGGGCAGATGACTCACTTTGGCTCCGGTCACCGCAGCCACCTTTTCGGCCAGGTCCTTGACTTTGTGGCTTTCGGTCATCTGGTTGTAGATGCGGACTTTCTCGCCGGAGCCAGGCGGATTGGCGATGGCCAGTTCAACGCATTTCACCGAGTCGCGGATGTGGATGAAGGCACGGGTCTGGCCCCCGGTGCCGTGCACGGTGAGCGGGTAGCCGATTGCAGCCTGCATCAGAAAGCGGTTGAGCACCGTGCCGTAATCGCCGTCGTAGTCGAAGCGGTTGACAAGGCGGGGGTCCCGATCGGTGAGGTCGGTATTGGTTCCCCAGACGATCCCCTGGTGGAGATCGGTGACGCGAATGCTGTCGTTCTTGTTGTAGTAGAAGAACAGCAACTGGTCGAGCGTCTTGGTCATGTGATAGACGCTGCCAGGATCGGTGGGGTGCAGGATTTTCTCGCGGAAGCGGGTTCCATCGGGCTGGGGAACCTCGACGGTCAGATATCCCTCGGGAATGGTGGCGCCGCGGTGGGAGCCGTAGCCATAGACCCCCATCGTGCCGAGGTGGACGATGTGCACATCCAGCCCACTCTCGACGATGGCGCAGAGAAGGTTATGGGTGCCATTGACGTTGTTGTCGACGGTGTAGCGCTTGGTGGCGCTGCTCTTCATCGAATAGGGAGCAGCCCGCTGTTCGGCGAAATGAACGACGGCCCCAGGTTGCTCCAGGCGCAGCAGTTCCAGCAGGCTCTGGTACTGCTGAGCAATATCCAGATGCACGAAGCGGATCGGGTTGCCCCCCGTTTCCGCCCAGGCCCTCAGCCGATCCGGCAGGTTGGCGATCGGAGTCAGGGATTCCACGCCCAGATCGATGTCGATCTTGCGGCGGCTGAAGTTGTCGACGATCACCACATCGTGACCGCCATCGGCCAGATTCACGGCGCAGGGCCAGCCGCAGAAGCCATCGCCACCGAGAACGAGAACCTTCACGTCTGAACTCCTGCCGAACGAGCGAATGCTCCCTGCTGGCAAGCTACTACAGGCATCCGGCGGCTCCGCTCGGCTCCAGGCGCCTCAGCTGATCCGGACGGCCACCGCCACCATCCCCAGCACCAGGGCTGCCCCGCCGATCAGCAGCACCAGACTGGCCCTGCCGATCGATCCGCCGGATTCGACCAACAGGATCGGTGGTTCCTTGGCAAAGGCGTTCAACCTGCCGCCGTCTTCCCGGGTGACCGACATTCTGGAGACGAGGCAGAGAGCCAGAAACGCTATCGGCTGAGGCCGAGATCTCAGGGTTGCCTTGCGGGAAGTTCACGAAGAAGCCGTGCCGACCTGACCCACCAGCCCCTGGCGGGGGGAGCTGGGGCTGGCCTGCGGCCGCATCGGCAACCGCCCAGCCCGCCAGGCGATCCTGCCGGCCTCGGTGGCCAGGGCCATGGCTTCCGCCATGGCGGCGGGATCACCGGCCAGGGCGATGGCGCTGTTGATTAGCACGGCGTCAGCCCCTATCTCCATGGCCTGGGCGGCCTCGCTGGGCACCCCGATGCCGGCATCCACCACCACCGGAACCCGAGCGTTCTCGATGATCAAGGCGATGTTGGCGGCGTTGCGGATGCCCTGGCCGGAACCGATCGGCGAGCCCAGCGGCATCACGGTGGCGCAGCCCGCCTCCTCCAGGCGTTTGGCGAGCAGTGGATCGGCATTGATGTAAGGCAGGACGGTGAACCCCTCGGCCACCAGCTGTTCGGCCGCCTCCAGGGTGCCGAACGGATCGGGAAGCAGATGGCGGCTGTCGGGGATCACCTCAAGCTTCACGAAGCTGTTCTCCTCCTGGCCGGCCAGTTTGGCCAGTTCCCGGCCCAGCCGCGCCACCCTGACCGCCTCCTCTGCGGTGGCGCAGCCGGCGGTGTTCGGCAGCATCCAGATCGTGCTCCAGTCGATGGCCTCGATCAACCCAGCGTGGCCGGCGGCGGCGGCCTGAACGCGCCGCACCGCCACGGTGACGATCTCGCAGCGGCTGGCGGCCAGGCTGGCCTGCATGGTGGCGAGATCGGGATACTTGCCGGTGCCGGTCATCAGGCGGCTGCCGAAGCGCTTCCCACCGATCAGCAGGGCATCCGCTTCGGCCGGTTCAGCTGCGGCCACGGCTGCGAGAGAAGGAAATGGCTCGCAAGCTTAGGGCTCAGCAGCGGCCTAACCTTGCGAAAAGGATGGTGATCGCTGTGGACTTCGTGCTTCCGCTGCTGTTGGCGGCCACTCCGGTTCCCGTCGGTGGGATGGTGCCTTTCCGCTTGCCGGATCCCGCCACGGTCGAATCGTTCCAGACGGACTTCGGTCCGGTGGAGACCTTTGATCCCATCGTCCGGGCTCAGTTGCTGGCCGATCAGCTCCCCCGGCTCTGGAGAGGCAGTTACCAGGCCTTCGGTTCCGCAACGGCGGTCCCGGTGGAGCTGCGGCTCGATGCTCTCAAGCCGATCGGCCAGGTCGTGGATCTGCGAGGCGTGATGACGATCGGATCGGTCACCACCCCTGTGCAGGGGAATCTCAACGCCAAATCGGATCAGTTCGAATTGCTGCCCCTGATCAACGATCTCAGCTCCGGTCTGGAGCCCGGCGGAGATTTTCTGGGCCTCCAGGGCTTGAGTCTTAGTGGCTGGAACGCACCGCGGTTAACCAATCTTGGTGGACGGCTGGTGCTGGCGCCGATGGCCGAGTCGAAACCGGTTTCTCCAGGCCAGGGCCCTGGACCCATTCGTGGACTCTGGTGATCAGGCTCCGTTGGTCTTGGCCTGGGGCTTCATTCCTTTGCCCGGACCGGAGCTGTCTTCAGGTTGCCTCGGGTTGCGGCGATCGAGCAGTTTGAGCCGTTTCTGGGTGGTTTTGTTGCCTGGGTCGAGGCTGAGGGCCTGCTCATAGGCCTGACGGGCCTCTTCTGGTTTGCTCAGTCGCTCGAAGGCGTAGCCGAGGTTGTTGAGGGCAACGGGGTAATCGGACTTGGCCTGCAGGGCGGCCTTGTAATGCCGGATCGCGGCCGTGTGATTGTTCTGGGCCGCGAGGGAAAACCCCAGGGCGTTCTGGATCAGGGCCTGTGCTTCCTGTGGTTCACCGCTCGACCGTTTCAGTGCCAGCTGGAGGGAGTTCACAGCCTGGGCATAGAGCCGTTTGCGTAACTGCACGGAGCCCAGCTCGTAGAGAGCGGCTGGGTCCTGCTGCACCCCTGTCTTGCCTTCACTCTCCAGGCGGGAGAGGGTCGCCTCATCGCGTCGTACCCGAACCAGCTGAAAGCCGATCACGAGCGCAGCGGCACCGAGCAGGACGATCAGTCCGATCAGGTAGGCCTGGGGCAGGAGAAGATCCATCGGGCCTCCCCGTCAGGGGGTCAGTTCAGGGATGGGCGGCGCCAACCACGCTGGTGAAGCTGGCGGGGTCGGCCACGGCCAGCTGGGCCAGCATCTTGCGGTTGAGCTGCACGTCGGCTTTTTTGAGGCCGCCGATCAGGCGGCTGTAGCTCAGGCCGTTGAGGCGTGCAGCAGCGTTGATCCGGGCGATCCAGAGGCGGCGGAAATCACGCTTGCGACGACGACGATCCCTGTAGGCGTTGCAGAGGGCTTTCATCACCCGCTGGTTGGCTGTGCGAAACAGCTTGCTGCCGCTCCCCTGGAAACCGCGGGCGAGGCGCAGGACCTTGATGCGGCGTTTGCGGGCGACGTTGCCCCTCTTGACGCGAGACATGGATCAGTGACGGGGGGTTGGGTGGGTGCGGGTGAGGCTCAGGCGAGCAGCTCAGTTGGCGTAGGGGAGCATGCCCCTGACGTTCTCGACATCGCGTGCATCGACAACCGCCATCGTGCCGAGATAGCGCTTGCGCTTCGGGCTCTTGTGATCAAGCAGGTGATTGAGGAAGGCGCGGCGGCGCATGAATTTGCCGCTTCCGCTCAGTTTGAACCGCTTTGCGGCAGCTCTGCGGGTTTTGAGCTTCGGCATCTCGTCCGCTCGGGCACAAACAATCAAAGTACGACGTGGAAGTCCCTTCCGCCAACTCCCCCGCCAAACCGGTCCCTATCCTCACCCTTCGCATCGATGCTTCGCCTGTCTTTTTCCCTCGCCAGTTCGGCCGGTCGTCTCGCTCCGGCGTTGCTTGCCATCGGCGCCACGCTGCTGGTCGCACCGGGTTGCCGCGCCGTTCCCGCTCAGGTGGCGCTGCACTGGCCCACCCAGCTGCCGCCCCCGCTTGAGAGCAACGACCCAGTGCTCTGGATCGCCCTCGCCTCCCGGCTGGGACCAGGGGTGGGGGGTGCGGCTCAGGCGCCACCACTGGTGCTGGAGGCAGCGACCGGTTCCTTGAGCCTGGTCGATGCGGCGGGGCGGCGACAGAGCGGCACCAGGCTTAGTCTGCGCTGGCGGGAGGTTCCCCTGGCGGAGCCGTTGCCGCTGCGGCGCAGCGTGCTGGGTCCTTTCGCCAGCTTTGAGAGTGCCGAGCAGGCGGCCAACACCTGGCGGGCCGCCGGGATCGCAGCCCAGATCGCCTATCCACTCGACTGGGAAGTGTGGGCTCCGGTGGATGCGACTCCCCCGAAAGGTTTCCAGGTCCGCACGGTCGAGCGGCTGATGACCAGCCGGCTCGGCCTGGAGGCCCCCGTGGCTGGATCGACTCCGATCCTGCTCGAAGGGCCCATTCAGATCACCGCTCCAGGTGGTCTGCGCTGGCAGGGCGGCGTCTTCAAGGGGCCGTTTCGTCTCCAGCCCAATGCTTACGGGGGTTGGAGCCTGATTGAACAGGTGCCGATCGAGCGCTATCTGCTCGGGGTGGTTCCCCATGAAATCGGAGCCGCCTCCCCGGCGGCCGCCCTGGCCGCCCAGGCCGTGCTGGCGCGGACCTGGGCTTTGCGCAACCGCCATCGTTTCGCCACCGATGGCTATCACCTCTGCGCGGACACCCAGTGCCAGGTTTACGCAGACCCGCGCCAGGCCGGCGCAGCGGTGAGCCGGGCGATCCAGGCCACCCGGGGCCGGGTGCTCAGCTGGAAGGGTGAGCCGATTCACGCCGTCTATCACGCCACGAATGGCGGCATTTCGGCGGGATTCGAGGAGGTCTGGAGTGGCGTGGCCCTGCCCTACCTTCAGGCCCGCCCGGATGGGCCCGCCGGCTTTGCCAGGCGCTTCACCGTTCCGTTGGCGGCCCCGTTGCTGCCGACGTTGCTCAGCCAGGGAGGCCAGGCCTATGGCGCAGATCATCCGCGCTTTCGCTGGCAACGCCTGCTGAGCGCTGAGCGGATTCGAGCCGATCTCGACCGGGCCGGCGCCGGCGTGGGACTTCCCCTGCGGCTGAAGGTGCTGGAGCGCGGCCCGAGTGGGCGCGTGGTGGCCCTGGCCATTCAGGGCAGCACGGGGGAGCGGGTGCTTCGGCTTGACGCGATCCGGCGCACCTTCCGCCAGCTCCCCAGCACACTGTTCGAGCTGGTGCCGGATCGCCCCGGGTCGTGGCGATTCCAGGGCGGCGGATTCGGCCATGGGGCCGGTCTCTCCCAGGCAGGAGCGATCGATCTGGCCGCTCGTGGCTGGAGCCTCGAGCGGATTCTCGAGCATTACTACCCTGGCACTGACCTGCAGACCATCCCTTCCCTGGAGGGACGCCTTTAGAGTGCCTGGACTATGGCCTTTGCGGCGTCGCGAGAAGTCTGCTCAAGGGATCCGTTGCAGCAATGCGCTTGAACGGGAAGTTGAACAAGGAGGTGCCCCAGACAGTGAACCAGAAAGGGATCGAGCAGCGCCTGGGGGCGTTGTGGCCGGTGTGACCCAACCCTTGGCAGGAGCAGCCCGACGTCGCGGCAAAGCGGCCATGTTCGTGATCCTCTGCGGTTGGGTCGGTGTTGCTCCGCACTGGTTTGATCCACCCCGCAACCTTCTGCCTGCCCTCAGCCTCAGCTTGCTGATCGCCACCTATGTGTTGCGCACGGTGCTTCGGCCGCTCTGGAGCGGACCTGCCGGCAAGCCTGATCAAGCCGCCGCGGCGCCGGGGCAGGCTGTCGAGACGCTCTCCGGTCAGGCTGGGGACTGGCCGCTCGTGGATGTGGTGGTGGCCGCCCGGGATGAAGAAGCCGTCATCGGCCGCCTGGTCGAGCGCGTTGGCCAGCTCAGCTATCCCGCCGGCCGAATCCGGCTGTGGGTGATTGACGACGGCAGTGAAGACCGCACAGCCGAGCTGCTCGCCGAATTGGAGGGTCGAACACCGCAACTGACCGTGATCCGGCGCAGCCGGGAAGCCGGTGGGGGAAAATCCGGCGCGCTGAATGCTGTTCTTGAGCAGTTGCAGGGTCGCTGGATGCTGGTGCTTGATGCCGACGCAGGTCTCCAGGCTGATCTGCTCGAGCGCCTTGTCCCCTTTGCGGAATCGGCAGGCTGGTCAGCTGTGCAGCTCCGCAAGGCTGTGGTCAACACGGAGCGAAATCTGCTCACCAGGGCCCAGGCGATGGAGATGGCCCTGGACGCGGGCATCCAGGAGGGCCGCGTGCGCTCCGGTGGCATCGGCGAATTACGGGGCAATGGTCAGCTGCTTCGCCGTGACGTGCTGGAAGCCTGTGGAGGGTTCAACGAGGCCACCGTGACTGATGACCTCGATCTCAGCTTCCGGCTCCTGCTGGCAGGGCATCCGGTTGGCGTGCTCTGGGATCCGCCGGTGGAGGAGGAAGCCGTTCTCACCCTGGCCTCGCTCTGGAAGCAGCGGCAGCGCTGGGCCGAGGGCGGCCTGCAGCGCTTCTTCGATTACGGGCCTGGCCTGATCTCTTCCCGGCTTTCCCGCCGTCAGAGGGTTGATCTCGCCGTTTTCTTCTTCCTGCAATACGCCTTGCCGCTGATCGCGGCCTTCGATCTGTTCGCTGCCTTGCTGAGTGGAACGTCGCCGGCGATCTGGCCCCTGTCCTTCGTGGCGATCAGCCTCACCACCGCAGCCCTGGTGATCGGGTGCCGCCGGCCATCCGAGGGCCCTCCCCTGCCGGCACTGAACCCGTTCAGTGTTCTGCTGGCCATGACCTACTTCACCCACTGGCTCGTGGTTATTCCCCTCGTGGCGGTTCGCATGGCGGTGATGCCGAAACGGCTGGTCTGGGCCAAGACCCTTCATCTCGGGAGCCATCCCGACCAGCCTGCGGACGGCGAAGACGGTCAGCTCCCATCCGATTCCGATCTCTCCACCCAGACCACCTAATTCTCCGAGCTGCCGGCCTCGGCCTCGGGCTCCTCCAGGTCAACCACCTCGCCGTTGAAGAACTCGGCCAGCCGCTGGGCCTTCTCGGCCAGTGGCTGGCCTGGCGGGGATTGCCTTGGCAGGGATTGCCCTGGCAGGGGCGCTCCAGACGCCGTTGCTTCCGATGACGGAGCCGGCGGGGGACCGGCCGGCACGGGCACGGGCACGGGCACGGGCTGGGGTCGAGCGGCAGGCTGGGGCGCTCGCGTTGCAGGGACTGGCTGGCTGGTCGGCTCAGGTGGCTGTGGGGAGGCTTCCTGTGGTTCCAGCACCAGCTGGCGTGGGCTTCCCAGGGCGCTCTGCAGGGCCTGTTCCAGCAGCGGCTGGCGGCTCTGCACCATCGGCATCCAGTTTCCACTGACCCGCACCACGGCCCGCTGGTCGTCCAGGCGTACCAGGGAGGCTTGCTGGGACAGCAGCATGCGGGTGGAGGGCAGTGTCAGAAGGGAGAGAATCTGCTGCCACAGCTCCGGCAGGTTCTGGGCTGGAGGTTCGGCCGGGGTGGCCGTGGTCGGGGTGCCCGTGGCCGGGGGTGGCGGAGTTTCAGGACTGCGGACCTCCACCTCCCTGGCCACGGCCACGGCGACAGGTTCAAGGCGCTCGGGCTTTCCTGGCGGGGATTCCATGCCACTCCTGGCCGTCCCACTGCTGGCCGGCTCGGAGAGCAGCCCCAGCAGCAGCACTTCGAGCCAGAGCCGTGGCTGGATGCTGTGGCGCAACTGCTGTTCGCTGCCCCGCAGCTGGCTTTGCCAGCGCAGCAACCGCCCGTTGCCGAGCCTCTCTGCCAGCTCCGGGAGTTCTGGCCTGAACTGGGGCGAGAGGCTGCTCAGCTCCAGCCGGCCCGGGGCGGCCGCGGCCAGTACGAGGTCGCGGAGCAGGGAGGCCAGCCCCTGCAGCACCGCGGAGGGCTCGCGCCCTCGATCCAGCAGCAGACGGCAGGCTTCGATCAACACGAGCGGGTCGCCGGAGGCCAGTCCGGCTGCGAGGTGCAGCAGTTCCTGCTCCGGCACCGCTCCCAGCAGCTCCCAGATCGCGCTCGTCTCGATCGGGGGCGGAAGCAGGCTGAGCTGATCGAGCAGGCTTTCCGCGTCCCGCAACCCCCCCTGGGCCCGTTGCGCCACCATCTGCAGGGCCTCCTGGCTGATCTCGATCCGCTCTTCCGTGGCGATGAAGCGCAGATGGCCTTCGATGGCCGCCTGGGGAATGCGGCGAAAGTCGAAGCGCTGACAGCGCGAAAGGATGGTCGGCAGCACCCGTTGGGGGTCGGTGGTGGCCAGCACGAACACCACCCGGGGGGGCGGCTCTTCAAGGGTCTTGAGCAGGGCATTGAAGGCGGCGGTCGAGAGCATGTGGCACTCGTCGATCACGTACACCTTCCAGCGCGCCTGCACCGGCGCGAAGCGGGATCGCTCGATCAGCTCCCGGATGTTGTCGACGCCGGTGTTGGAGGCCGCGTCGATCTCGATCACATCAAGGGCGTTGCCGGCCGCGATCGAACGGCACAGCTCGCAGACGCCACACGGCTGGGCTGTGGGTCGATCGCTGTCGACGCAGTTCAGCGACCGGGCCAGGATGCGGGCGCTGGAGGTCTTGCCGGTGCCCCGCGGACCGCTGAACAGATAGGCCGGCGCAATCCGGTTCTGGAGCAGGGCATTGCTCAAGGTGGCAGCGATCGCCTCCTGACCCACCAGCTGGTCGAATCGCTGGGGACGGTACTTGAGGTGCAGGGGCTGGTAGGCCGGAGCCTCACTCATGGTGTCGGGTCGTCGCGGGTGGGCTTGGCCTCACTGAGCAGCCGCTCCAGCCGGTCCTCCAGCTCCTCCACCGTGGCGAGCTGATCGGCCAGGCTCTGGGCCTGCAGGCGCAGCTTGCCGAGCTGGTCGGTGCCCTTGTCCCCGGCCCACCACTGCTCCGCCTGCTCCAGCTCCTGCTCCAGCCGTTGCTGCAGCCGCAGTCGCAGCCCATCGAGCTGCTCCAGGCTCCGCTGGGCCAGCTCACGGCCGTGATCCAGGCTGAGTCCCTGGCGCAGCAGCAGCCGGATGGCCACCAGCAGAGCCGCCGGGATGAACTGCCCCACGGCAAGGGCGCCGAGGCTGCCGTTGCGCAACCAGTCCTCCACCTGGGTGCTGCGGTGGTGACCGGTTTTGCACCAGATCGCGAAGTGCTCACAATTGTTGAACACGAGGTTGTAGCGCTGTTCTCCGAGTCGGCCCATCGCACGCCGCAGCGTCACCCCTGGCGCTGAGACGGCGGCGGAGTCGTAGGGAACCACAGCCACTGTTTCGCCGCGGCTGAAGACATCGATCGGGCTGCGCAGGATCTGGCGTCCTTCCAGGTAATGGGCCACGGTTCCGTCACCCAGGTCGATGCCGTGATGGTCGAAGAGGCCGTGCTGGCGAGGCACCTGCAGGTGATCAGCGGTTGCCATGGCGGGGTTTCTTCCGGCCTCAGGCCGACTCCTGCTGACTGATCGCGCTGGGGTGGGTCAGCACCTTGGCCTTGCTGCGTTGTTCCACCAGCTCCCTGGTGACCAGGAAGGTGGTCACATCGGTGCTGGTGGGCAACTCGTACATCAGATCGAGCATCAGCTCCTCGACAATGCCCCGCAGGGCCCGGGCACCGGTGCGGCGACGATGGGCCTCCTGGGCGATCGCTTCGATCGCCTCGGGTTCGAACTCCAGCTGGACGCTGTCCATGCTCAACAGCGTCTGGAACTGCTTGACGAGGGCATCGCGCGGCTCGGTGAGAATGGCCCGGAGCGCCCTGGCATCCAGGGGTTCAAGCACGGCATTGACCGGCAGACGGCCGATGAATTCGGGAATCAGGCCGTAGCGGACCAGATCCTCCGGCTCCAGATGCCGCAGCACGTGGGTGGCCTGATGCTCCTTGCGGCTGCGGCCGCGGCCGTCGGTGGGCAGAAAGCCGATCGAATTGCGCCCCAGCCGTCTCTGCACCACGTCGTCGAGCCCGACGAAGGCCCCCCCGCAGATGAACAGGATCTGGCTGGTGTCGATCTGGATGCAGTCTTGATAAGGGTGTTTGCGTCCGCCCTGGGGGGGGACGTTGGCCACGGTGCCTTCCAGCATCTTGAGCAGGGCCTGCTGCACCCCTTCTCCGGAAACATCGCGGGTGATCGAAGGGCTTTCGCTCTTGCGGGCGATCTTGTCGATCTCGTCGATGTAGATGATGCCCCGCTGCGCCTGCTCCACGTCGAGGTCGGCCTTCTGAAGCAGCCGCAGCAGAATGTTCTCGACGTCTTCGCCCACATAGCCGGCTTCGGTGAGGGTTGTGGCGTCAGCGACGGCGAAGGGTACGTCAAGCAGTTCGGCCAGGGTCTGGGCCAGGAGGGTCTTGCCGCAGCCGGTGGGGCCGATCAGGAGGATGTTCGACTTGTGCAGCCGGGTGGCGGTCCGGTCGGTTTCCCCGTTGCCATCTCCATGCCAGGCCAGTCGCTTGTAGTGGTTGTAGACGGCGACGGCCAGCACTTTCTTGGCCTCCTCCTGGCCCACCACCTGCTGG
This sequence comes from Cyanobium sp. ULC082, assembly GCF_977927535.1. NCBI lineage: Bacteria > Bacillati > Cyanobacteriota > Cyanophyceae > Synechococcales > Prochlorococcaceae > Cyanobium > Cyanobium sp. ULC082. The sequence goes on along the minus strand of NZ_OZ376398.1, from coordinate 491,902 downwards.
TCGAGGAAGGCCTTGATCTGGGGAGGCTTGGGGATCGAGGCCAGGGTGGGGGCGGGTTTGCCGCTTTTCTTCGGGGTGGCCTTGCGGGTTGAGTCGGCCTGGGAGCGGCCGCCGCCCTGAACCTCAGCGAGCTCCTCATCGAGGATCTCGTTGCACAGGTCGATGCACTCGTCGCAGATGTAGACGCCGGGTCCGGCGATCAACTTCCTCACTTGCTCCTGGGACTTGCCGCAGAACGAGCACTTCAGATGGGCGTCGAACTTGGCCATCAGGCGGGAGCTTCGGAGCAAAGGGGAAGGTGAAGAGCCGAAACGCTCGGGTTCAGAGCGATGTCGCGTCGTCGAAAACCCGATCGATCAGCCCGTAGGCCACAGCTTCCGGTGGAGACAAAAAGTAATCCCGGTCGGTGTCCTCGGCAATCCTGGCCAGCGGCTGACCCGTGTGTTCCGCCATCAATCCATTCAGGGTGTCCTTGAGGTAGAGGATTTCCCTGGCCTGGATCTCGATGTCAACGGCCTGGCCTTGGGCCCCCCCGAGCGGCTGGTGGATCATGATCCGCGCATTCGGCAGGGCCAGGCGTTTGCCTTTGGCGCCACCGGTGAGCAGGAAGGCCCCCATGCTGGCCGCCAGCCCGTAGCAGATGGTGACCACATCCGGAGCCACCTGCTGCATCGTGTCGTAGATGGCCAGCCCCGAGGTGACCGAGCCGCCTGGAGAATTGATGTAGATCTGGATGTCCTTTTCGGGATCTTCCGCTTCGAGGAACAGCAGCTGGGCCACCAGGGAATCGGCCACCGCATCGTCGATGCCGGTGCCCAGGAAGATGATCCGCTCCCGAAGCAGACGGGAGTAGATGTCGAAAGCCCGCTCACCCCGCCCCGATTGCTCGACCACCGTGGGCAGGACCCCAGGGGCGGCCTGGGGAGTGGTGTCGCGGATGGCGGCAGGACGGCAGCCCTGCCAGCGGTTCTGAATCGGATGGGGACGAACGGCGTTGATCACGCAGCCAACTCGTATGGGGAGAGGGATTTCAATCTATGGCTGTCTCAGCCTCCGCCGCCGTCGGCTTGGCCCCGGCCTGCACCTCGTCTGCCTGAGAGGCCTAGACCTCCTGGGTCGGTTCAGGCTCTGATTCGGTGATGGTGCTGTTTGTTTCCAGCCAGCTCAGCAGCTTGTTGCGGAGGAGATCTTCCGCGACAGCTCCGCGCAGGCGCGTCGGATCGATGCTCTCGTTCTTGCTCAGGCCGGTGCGGACTTCCTTGAGCTTGGCTTCAATTTCGTCGTCTTCCACCGCGATCTGTTCGGCGCTGGCCAGGGCCTGAAGTGCGAACCCGCGCTTGAGCCGCTGTTCGGCCTCGGGCCGTGAGCTGTCGATCAGGTTGCGGACAAGTTCTGGAGTGAAGAGGCTCTTGACGTCCATGCCCTGCTGCGCCACCTGACTGGCGGTCTGCTCGATCAGGGCCCGGATCTCCTGCTGAATCAGGGTTTCGGGAAGCTCAACCTCCAGCTCCTCGACCAGCGCCTTCAGCAGTGCGTCCTGGCGGCCGGCGCGGGCGCGGCGCTCGGTGTCGTCCCGCAGGCGCTGCTCAAGGTCGGCTCGCATCTCGGCCAGGGTCGGCAGTTCGCTGGCCTGCTGCGCGAAGGCATCATCCAGCTCAGGCAGTTCACGGGCCTTGAGATCGTTCAGGGTGATCGTGAAGCTGGCTTCCCTGCCCCGGGCGTCTTCCTGGGGGTAATCGGCTGGGAACTGGCAGGCAATGGTGCGGGTCTCGCCCGACTCCATTCCGAGGATTCCCTCCACGAAGCCTGGGATCATCCGGCCGTCCTCCAGTTCCACCTCCAGATCGTCGGCGCTGCCACCGAGGATCGGCTCACCGTTGTCGGCATAGGAACCGCTGAAGCTCACCACCGCCAGATCGCCGCTTGCGGCAGGGCGTCCCTCGACTGGAACCATGGCGGCGAGATCTCGGCGTGACTGCTCGATCAACGCATCCACCCGGGCAGGGTCAAACAGGATGGCTTCGGCCTGCGCCACCAATCCCTTGGTGGTTCTGAGGCTGGGGGTGGGCTGGATGTCCAGCTCAAGGGTGACGGTGAGCGTCTCACCAGGGCTGAACCTTGCCAGCAGGGCTTCAAAGCCCTCGCTCAGCTCCGGATTGCTGAGGGCGGCGATCTCCTCCTGCTTGAGGGCGTCGCGCCAGACACCGTCGACAAGATCTTCCAGGGCGGTGGCCCGGATCCGCAGAGGGCCGATCTGCTGCAACAGCACCGGACGGGGCACCTTGCCCTGACGGAAGCCGGGCAGGCGCACGCTACGGCTCAGTTTCGTCACGGCCGCTTCGTAGCTGGCCTGGGAGCGACCGCCGGGAATCTCCACTTCCAGGGCCAACCGGCTGCCAGGACGGGGACTGGTCTTGACCTTCAGGGCGGAGCTCATGGGCGGACCGGCCGGACCGGCGATGCAGGGCAGCCGTCGATCCTAGAAACCCATGCTGCCGCCACCCCAGTTCAGCCCGTTCAGCCGGGTCGTGATCGCGGGGAGCATGGCCTGACTGGGCGTATGATCATTTGAGAACAAAATGTGAGGTCCGGCTCCGCTGAGTCCCCACGCTTCCAGGATCACTTCCAGGAACAGTGCTTACTGGCTCTCAAGAGAAGCCAGCCTCCAAGAAGCCGATCCTCAGTTTTTTCACTTTCATTTCTTCACCCTGCCGTTTCTGATTTCAGGCCAGCTCTTCTTTTTCTCCCTGGACCTCCCTCGCTCCTGCGCCAGGCAATCCACCCATCGATCGGAACAGTCCTGATCGCCAGCCTCAACGTCCCGCAAGCTGATTTCCGAATCAATCAAGTTGCGTATCAGCTTCCTGGTTCCGCTTCAACGCTTCTGATCCAACACCTTTGATTCCAGACGTCGGATCCGATCCTCTGCCGCCAAGCCCAACTCCAAGCTCAAGCCCTAGCTCTTCGCTGCCGTTGTCCTCCGTTTCGCCCTCCCCGTTCCTGCCCCAGCGGCCCCTGGTCGTCGCCGTGCTCGGCGCCACCGGTGCCGTTGGCCAGGAGTTGCTGGCCCTGCTGGCGGAGCGTCGGTTTCCGGTGGGGGAACTCCGGTTGCTTGCCTCGCCACGTTCCGCCGGTCAGCTCATCTCCTGGCAGGGCCGGGAGCTGAGGGTGCAGGCGGTGACGACCGAAGCCTTGGCGGGAGTGGATCTGGTGCTGGCTTCGGCCGGTGGCTCGATCTCCAGGCAGTGGGCCCCCGTTGCGGTTTCGGCAGGGGCTTTGGTGATCGACAACTCCAGTGCCTTTCGCCTGGATCCGCTCGTTCCTCTGGTGGTGCCGGAGGTGAATCCCCAGGCCGCCACTTCCCATCAGGGAATCATTGCCAATCCGAACTGCACCACGATCCTGCTGACCCTGGCCCTGGCACCGTTGCAGGCGCGTCGGCCGATCGAGCGGGTCGTCGTGAGCACCTATCAATCCGCCAGCGGAGCCGGTGCCCGGGCAATGGAGGAGTTGCGGCAGCTGAGCCGCACCGTGCTCGACGGTGGTGATCCGATCAGCGCGGTGCTGCCCCATTCCCTGGCCTTCAATCTCTTTCTGCACAACTCGCCTCTGCAGCCCAATGGCTACTGCGAGGAGGAGCTGAAGATGGTGAATGAAACCCGCAAGATCCTTGGCTTGCCTGATCTGCGGCTCACGGCCACCTGTGTGCGGGTTCCTGTGTTGCGCGCCCATTCCGAGGCGGTCAACATCGCTTTCTCGGAACCCTTTCCGGTCGAGGAGGCCAGGGATCTGCTGGCGGCGGCGGCGGGTGTTGAGTTGATCGAGGACTTCGCGACGAATCGCTTCCCGATGCCAACCGATGTGACCGGTCGCGACCCCGTGGCGATCGGCCGCATCCGTCAGGACATCAGCGACCCCCGGGCGTTGGAGCTCTGGCTCTGCGGAGATCAGATCCGCAAGGGGGCTGCGCTCAATGCCATCCAGATCGCTGAACTGCTGCTGGAGCCGGCTCAGGCGATTCCCTCCCTGTCTGCCGTGTCGCTGGGAGGTGTTGCTTGAACGCGGTCCTCTCCAGCTCCACCATTCCATTCGGGCGGGTGGTCACCGCGATGGTCACCCCCTTCGCCGCCGACGGATCGGTGGATCTTCTCCAGGCCGGCCGTCTGGCCGAGCACCTGGTGAACCATGGCTCCGATGGCCTGGTGGTCTGTGGCACCACCGGTGAATCCCCCACGCTGAGCTGGGAGGAACAGCACGATTTGCTTGCCACGGTGAAGGCGGCGGTCGGGGAGCGGGCCCTGGTGATCGCCGGCACAGGCAGCAACTGCACCGCTGAGGCGGTCCAGGCCATCGGCCAGGCGCAGGACCAGGGAGCGGATGGTGCGCTGGTGGTGGTTCCCTATTACAACAAGCCTCCCCAGGAGGGGCTGGAAGCCCATTTCCGAGCGATCGCCATGGCGGCTCCAACCATGCCGGTGATGCTCTACAACATTCCAGGCCGCACCGGCTGCAGCCTTTCGGCCGAAACCACCGCCCGCCTGATGGACCTCCCCAATGTGGTGAGTTTCAAGGCGGCCAGCGGCAGCATCGATGAGGTCAGCCGGCTTCGCCAGCTCTGCGGGAACCGTCTGGCCATCTACAGCGGTGATGACGCCCTCACGCTGCCGATGCTCGCCGTCGGAGCGGTCGGGGTTGTGAGCGTGGCCAGCCATCTGGTCGGTCGCCAGATCCAGCAGATGATCCAGGCTTTTCTGGGCGGCGACCACCCTGGCGCCCTGGCCCTGCATGACAGGTTGCTGCCCCTCTGCCGGGCCCTGTTCTCCACCACCAATCCGATTCCCGTCAAGGCGGCTCTGGAGCTCGAGGGCTGGCCCGTCGGTTCCCCCCGCCTCCCTCTTGTTTCCGCCGACAGCGACGTGCGCGACCGCCTGACCACCGCCCTGGCTGCCCTGCGTCCCACCTGACGCCACGGCTCACCTCCGGCGCACCCTGGCCCGGAGATCTCTGCTTCAGGCCCCTCCAGTTTTCCCCTCCCCGGATTCACCCCGGATGTTCCAACCCATGAGCACTACCACCAACGGCACCAAGCCCACCCTGAGGGTGATTCCCCTCGGCGGCCTCCATGAGATCGGCAAGAACACCTGTGTGTTCGAGTACGGCGATGATCTGATGCTCGTCGATGCCGGCCTCGCCTTTCCCAGCGATGGCATGCACGGCGTCAATGTGGTGCTGCCTGACACCAGCTACCTGCGCGAGAACCAGAAGCGCATCCGGGGCATGATCGTGACCCACGGACATGAGGATCACATCGGTGGCATCCCCCATCACCTCAAGAACTTCAGCATTCCCGTGATCTATGGCCCGCGGTTGGCCATGTCGATGTTGCAGGGAAAGATGGAAGAGGCGGCGGTCACCGACCGCACCGTGATCCAGACCGTCAGCCCACGGGATGTTGTCAAGGTGGGACAGCACTTCCAGGTGGAGTTCATCCGTAACACCCACTCGATCGCCGACAGCTTCAGCCTGGCCATCACCACCCCTGTTGGTGTGATTGTGTTCACCGGCGACTTCAAGTTCGATCACACTCCTGTGGATGGCGAATTCTTCGACATCCAGCGCATGGCCCATTACGGAGAGCAGGGGGTGCTCTGCCTGTTCAGTGATTCCACCAACGCCGAACTGCCAGGTTTCACCCCCCCTGAACGGGCGGTGTTTCCCAATCTCGATCGCCACTTCGCCAGCGCAGAAGGCCGGGTGATCGTGACCACGTTCGCCAGTTCGGTTCACCGGGTTTCGATGATTCTCGAGCTGGCGCTCAAGCATGGTCGCAAAGTGGGCCTGCTCGGCCGTTCCATGCTCAATGTGATCGCCAAGGCCCGCGAGCTTGGTTATATCCGTTGCCCGGATGATCTGTTTGTGCCGATCAAGCAGATCCGTGACCTGCCCGATCGTGAAACCCTCCTGCTGATGACCGGCAGCCAGGGTGAGGAGCTGGCGGCCCTCAGCCGCATCTCCCGATCCGAGCACCCCCAGGTGCAGGTCAAGTCCACTGACACGATCATCTTCTCAGCCAGCCCGATTCCCGGGAACACGATCTCCGTGGTCAACACGATTGATCGGTTGATGATGCTTGGTGCCAAGGTTGTTTATGGCAAAGGAGAAGGTATCCATGTATCCGGCCATGGCTCCCAGGAGGATCACAAGCTGATGCTGGCTCTGACCAGGCCGAAGTATTTCGTACCGGTGCATGGCGAGCACCGCATGCTGGTCTGCCATTCCAAGACCGCCCAGTCGATGGGTGTGCCGGCTGATCACATCCTGATCGTCGATAACGGTGATGTGGTGGAGCTCACCCCTGATTCGATCCGCAAGGGGGATCCGGTCAAGGCGGGTATTGAACTGCTCGATGCCTCCCGCAACGGCATCGTCGATGCCCGGGTGCTCAAGGAACGCCAGCAACTGGCGGAAGACGGCGTGATCACCCTGCTCACCGTGATCAGCACCGACGGTGTGATGGGAGCGCCACCACGGGTCAACCTCCGCGGCGTGGTCACCACGGCCGATGCCCGCAAGCTCTCGATCTGGGCTGAGCGTGAGATCGGCTGGGTGCTCGAAAACCGCTGGAACCAGCTTTGCCGCCAGACCGGTGGCACCGCCCCGGAGGTGGATTGGGTGGGTGTCCAGCGGGAGATCGAAGTGGGGCTGCAGCGGCGACTGCGTCGCGAATTGCAGGTGGAACCCCTGATCATCTGTCTGGTTCAGCCGGCTCCCGCTGGCACACCCGCCTACAAGGGGCGGGCCGATGCTGAGCCGGATACCCGTCCGGCTGGTCGCTCTGGCCGGCAGGGTGGTCGCGAAACCAGCCGTGAAGTGATCCGCAATGTCGGACCTCGCAACGAGCCGGCTCCGGCCACCACTGCGGTGGCGGCTGTGGTGACCAAGGCACCGGTGATCGCCGCTGCCGTGATCGCCGCCCCATCGGAAGAGCCGGAGATGCCTGCCAACCGGGTGCGCCGCCGCCGCTCAACGGCCGCAGGCTGAGCGTCAGCTCAGCACCACCCTCAGCAGCCCCCTGGCCAGCTCAGCCTCGGCCAGGGGATCAACGGCCAGGGAGGCTTTGGTCTGGGAGGGTTGCGCCATTGCCGGACCCTTCGAAGCGGCGGGTGCGGTGAAGATCAGCTCCTCGACCCGAACCGGTTCGATCGAGAAATCCAGATCCTGCCCAGAGGGGCCGGAGCCCGACTCCAGCAACCAGGGCATCGCCGGTGAGGCGATTCCCGCCCTGGCACTGTCCGTCATGCCGGCCGGCAGGATGGTGGCCGATCGGGCGATCGCGTCCTGACAGAGGCTCAGGCCTTGCTCGGCCAGGTCGCGGTAGGTGGGTGTGCTGCCGGTGTCGAGAACATTCTGGTAGTGGCCGATGGCGCGCTCGGGCTGCTGCAGGCCATGCAGGTGGATGTGGCCGAGGATCAGTTTCAGCCGCTCGGTCCGGGGATCGCCCTCACCGGGAGAGTGTTGCTCCAGCAGGACATCGGCCTGCTGCAGGGCCTCCTGGAAGCGCCCCTCGCTGTAGGAGAGCTCCACTTCTCTGTAGGCCTGATCGAATCGTTCGGACTGATCGAACAGGCCAGGATCGGTGGGCTCAGCCATCGGAGGGATTGTCTTCGTTGGGTGGTGGGTGCCGGTGCGTGGCAGGGGATCGGTTGTCCGGCTCAAGCAGCAGAAGGGTGTCCTTCTGCCATTCCAGCCGCCAGCCCCCGCCAACGTCGAGGCTGCCAGGCTCCGGCCGCTCCCGCAAGCGCTGGCTGAGCAGCTCCACCGGCCTTGAGGACAGCTTGCGGCCCGTTTGCTGCTCCAGCCAATGGTGCAGCAGCAGGTCCTGACAACTGCTGGAGCAGGTGCTCAGGGCCCCCCGGCTCAGCCGCTTCGGCGCGGCTGGATCCACCAACCGCTCCAGGGCCAGCCCGAGCAGTTCTTCGAGCGAATCCTGCTCCAGGCGCTCGGCCAGGGCGCTGATCCGGCGGCTGGCACCTGGATGAAGGTCCTCCAGCACAGGGATCACCTGGTGACGGATCCGGTTGCGGCTGTGGCGCAACTGGTCGTTGCCTGAGTCGAGCCAGACCGGCACCTCCCAGGCGGCGCAGAAGGCCGCTGTCTCTTCCCGGCTGAGGCTCAGCAGGGGCCGCACCAGCCAGCGGCCCGCCCCGAAGGAACGGTGGCGGCGCAGGCTGCACAGTCCACGCCGGTGGGTTCCGCGGGCCAGGTTCAGCAGAACCGTTTCGGCCCGATCGGTGGCGGTGTGGCCTGTCAGCACATGCTGGCTCCCCAGCTGTCGGGCCCAGTGCAGCAGCCGCGCGTAGCGCCAGGAACGCCCCGCGGCTTCGCTCCCGGGTGCTGGCTCTGCCTGCTCCAAATGGATGGGGAGTCCCTGCTGGGCCGACCAGGCGGCCAGTTCCGCAGCCTGGTCGGCGGCTTCAGGCCGCCAGCCATGGTTGCCGTGCCAGAGCTGCAGCTCCCAGTGGTGCAAACGACTGAGGTCGAGCAGCAAGCGGGTCAGGGCCATCGAATCCTGGCCCCCTGAGACCGCCAGCAGCAGTCGTTCGCCTGCCGGCAGCAGGCTGGGACGGTGCACCAATTCCTGATGCAGCTTCTGGTGCAGCGGACCCCAGGGCGGCTTCGGGGGATGGCGGGTGTCCGGCTCCCCTGTGCTTTCGGGTGGGAGAATCGCTTCCAACTGCTCCGTCCGTCGATGTCGCGTCTTTCCAGCCTGCCTGCCGAACTCCAGGCGGCGCTGCTCTCACGGCAGCTTTTGAAGGTGATCGCCGGACTCACCAACCACGATGCGGTTTCTGTGGAGCGGATCAGCAGGGCTGCAGCCGCCGGGGGTGCTGACCTGATCGATGTCGCCTGCACTCCTGAGCTGGTGTCCCTCGCGGCCAGCGTCTCGGGCCTGCCGATCTGTGCCTCGGCAGTGGATCCGGAGCTCTTCCCTGCCGCCGTGGCCGCCGGGGCGACGATCGTGGAGATCGGCAATTTCGATGCTTTCTATCCGCTGGGCCGCCGCTTCGGCGCTGAGGAGGTGATCGCCCTGACGCTCAGAACGCGCCGGTTGCTGCCTGATGTGGTGCTCTCCGTCACCGTGCCCCATGTGCTGCCCATCGATCAGCAGGAGCAGCTGGCTGTGGACCTGGTGGCCGCCGGCGCCGACCTGATCCAGACGGAGGGAGGCACCAGTGCCCGCCCATTCAGCGCCGGTGCCCTGGGGCTGATTGAAAAGGCCGCCCCCACCCTGGCCGCCGCCCATGCGATCAGCCGGGCCCTGCAGTGGTGCGGCGCCCCGCTTCCCGTGCTCTGCGCCTCCGGCCTGTCGGCTGTGACGGTGCCGATGGCGATCGCCGCTGGGGCCAGCGGCGTCGGCGTCGGTTCCGCTGTGAATCGACTCACGGATGAGATCGCGATGGTGGCCGTGGTGCGCAGCCTCAAAGAGGCCCTGGCGGCACCAGCAGGAGCCGCGCCGCCTGCCCTGGATGGGGAGATGACAGTCCGTGGAGACAGCGGGGTCATCGGTCGAGGGGATTGACCTTCCTGCCTAATCTTGCGGAGTTGATTGTTGGGTTTATGGGAGCTCTTGTCTGGTTGCTGCAGTGGCCGATCCGCGCCCTAGTGCTGTTGATCGTGGCGGCCCTCCCCCTTGGGGTCGAGATGGCCAACTTCACCACGGCTCTGATCTCAGCGGTGGTGATCGGCCTGCTCGGCACCCTGCTGATCTGGCCCCTGAAGCTGCTCCTCGGTCCCGTCTGGGCCGTTACCTCCCTGGGTGGCCTGATCAGCCCGGTGTCGCTGCTGTTCAACTGGCTGATCAGCATCGTTCTGTTTGCTCTGGCGGCCTGGCTGATCCAGGGCTTCCGGCTCAAGAACGGCCTGGTGAGCGCCATCCTGGGCTCTCTGGTCTACAGCGTGCTCAGTGCCGTGATCCTGCGCCTGCTGGGTCTTGATGTGGCCTTCACCCGTGCTGCGGCGCTGGTGGGTGGCGCCGTGGCCTGAAACCCTTCTTAGAATCCGGCTCCTCCTGTTCAGGCTTCGCCTGATTCCCGACGGGCATGGCCCGATTCCAGCTTGAGGCGCCCTACGAGCCCAAAGGAGACCAGCCCTCCGCCATCGCCGCTCTCACCAAGGGGGTAGAGGGTGGCGAGCGTTTCCAGACCCTGCTGGGGGCCACCGGCACCGGCAAGACCTTCTCGATCGCCAATGTGATCGCCCGCACCGGCCGACCGGCCCTGGTGCTTGCCCACAACAAGACCCTGGCGGCCCAGCTCTGCAATGAGCTGCGGGAATTCTTCCCCAACAACGCCGTTGAATATTTCATTTCCTATTACGACTATTACCAGCCCGAGGCCTATGTGCCGGTTTCGGATACCTATATCGCCAAGACAGCCTCGATCAACGAAGAGATCGACATGCTGCGACACTCGGCCACCCGTTCGCTTTTTGAGCGGCGCGATGTGATCGTTGTGGCCTCGATCAGTTGTATTTATGGGCTTGGAATTCCTTCCGAATATCTGAAGGCCGCTGTCAGGTTCCAGGTCGGAGAGACGCTCAATCTGCGTGGTTCTCTGCGGGAGCTGGTCAACAACCAGTATTCCCGCAACGATGTGGAACCTGGCCGAGGTCGCTTCCGGGTCAAGGGAGATGTGCTCGAAATCGGTCCGGCCTACGAAGACCGGCTGGTGCGGATTGAATTGTTCGGGGACGAGGTGGAGGCGATCCGTTATGTGGATCCCACCACCGGTGAGATCCTGCAGAGCCTGGACACGGTGAACATCTATCCCGCCAAGCACTTCGTGACCCCCAAGGATCGGCTTGAGGCCGCCGTTGCTGCGATCCGCGATGAGTTGCGGTTGCGGCTTGATGAGCTCTACAGCCAGGGCAAGTTGCTGGAGGCCCAGCGACTGGAGCAGCGCACCGCCTACGACCTGGAGATGCTCAAGGAAGTCGGCTACTGCAATGGGGTCGAGAACTATGCCCGTCATCTGGCCGGCCGGCCGGCGGGCACTCCCCCTGAGTGCCTGATTGATTACTTCCCCGACGACTGGCTGCTGGTGGTGGATGAGAGTCACGTCACCTGCTCCCAGCTCCATGCGATGTACAACGGCGACCGGGCCCGCAAGCAGGTTCTGATCGACCATGGCTTCAGGCTGCCCAGCGCCGCCGATAACCGACCGCTCAAAGCCGAGGAGTTCTGGGGAAAGGCTCACCAGACGATCTTCGTGTCAGCCACCCCGGGCAGCTGGGAGCTGGAGCAGAGCGTGGGCCAGATCGCCGAGCAGGTGATCCGGCCGACCGGCGTGCTCGACCCGGTGGTGGAGGTGCGCCCGAGTGAGGGCCAGGTGGACGATCTGCTTGGTGAAATCCGGCAGCGGGCCGATCGGGGCGAGCGCAGCCTGATCACCACCCTCACCAAGCGGATGGCCGAGGATCTCACCGATTATCTGGCCGAGAACGGTCTGCGGGTGCGCTATCTCCACTCGGAGATCCACTCCATTGAGCGGATTGAAATCATCCAGGACCTTCGCAACGGCGTCTTCGATGCCCTTGTGGGCGTCAATCTGCTGCGGGAAGGGCTGGATCTGCCTGAGGTGTCGCTGGTGGCGATTCTTGATGCCGACAAGGAGGGCTTTCTGCGGGCAGAGCGCTCCTTGATCCAGACGATCGGTCGGGCAGCACGCCACATCAGCGGCCGGGCGCTGCTCTATGCCGATAACCTCACCGATTCCATGGCCAGGGCGATCTCCGAAACAGAGCGCCGCCGTGTCATTCAACACGCTTACAACGAGAAGCACGGAATCACCCCTTCCCCGGCCGGCAAGCGGGCCGGCAATTCCATTCTTTCTGCGCTGGAGTTCAGCCGTCGTCTCAATGACGATCCCCTTGAGGTGGTCGATGACCGAGCCTTTCTGGATGACGTGTCTCTTGATGCCCTGCCTGAGCTGATTCTTCAGCTTGAAGAGAAGATGAAGACGGCGGCCAGGAACCTGGAGTTCGAAGAGGCCGGCACGTTTCGGGATCGCATCAAGAAGCTGCGCCAGAAATTGGTCGGGAACCATTAAGGCCGGAGATGGGCGGTTAACGGCCGGCGGCCTTGAGCACGATCTTGATCGTTTTGAACAGGATCAGGAGGTCGAGCCAGATGCTGCTGTTCCGCAGGTAAAAGAGGTCGTAGCTGAGCTTCAGCTCGGCATCCTCTACGGTTGAGGTGTAAGGCATGTTCACTTGGGCCCAGCCGCTCAGGCCGGGCATGGCCCAGTGCCTGAGGCGATAGTTCGGGATCCGGCTCACCAGTTCCCCCTCCAGTTCCGGCCGCTCCGGCCGTGGTCCGATCAGGCTCATCTCACCCCGCAGGACATTGATCAGCTGGGGCAGTTCATCCAGGCGGGTGCGTCGCAGCCAGGCCCCCACAGCCGTGATGCGTTGATCGTTGGGTTCCGACCAGACGGCCTGTTCCGTTTCGGCATCCGCCACCATCGTGCGCAGCTTGATCACGTCGAACGACTGCCCCAGTCGGCCGGTCCGCCGCTGGCGGTAGAGGATCGGGCCCCGATCGCTCAGCTTGATCAACAGCGCTGCCAGCGCCATCAGCGGGGCGGTGATCACCAGCAGCATCAGACTGATCAGCACATCGGCGTAACGCTTGAGCTGCTGCTCGAATCCGACCCGGCTCCCCTCGATCCGGCCAGAGAACAGCATCCACTGGTCGCCGACCCAGCGGGGTGGTATGCGCTGCAGCTCCTGCTCGGCCAGCTGGGCCAGGGTGGTGATCGCCCAGCCGCGTGCCACCACCGTCTCCACGCCGCCCTGGATGTTGGCCTGGCCGAGGACCGCCGGACTGATGGCGACCCCGCCGGGGCTGCTCTGCTGGCCTGTGAGGCCGGCTTCCAGTGGCGCCGAAGCCGGCAGGCTCAGGATCCTCGGCAGGTCGCTGATCCCACGCCTGCCCCATTCGAGCCGGATCAAAGGCGCTTCTTCGGCGTGGGCCAGTATCAACCAGTGCCCCTGGCCGTTTGTCCGGGAGAGGCGCCGCAGGCCGATCCTCACGGCGGCGCTCCAGGTGGCCGCCAGCACGAACAGCGGGATCAGGGCTCCCCGGTGCAGCAAGGTGACCTGGGGGCTCGCCTGCAGCAACCAGCCCAGCACGGCACCAGCCATCACCGTGGCCAGGCCGGCCAGCCCCACCCGGATCAGCAGTTGAATCCAGCGCAGCCTCGGTGCCTTCAGCAGGGTGTAGGAGCCGAACAGCCAGCCGAGGCTCCAATAGATCACCACGATCAGCACCAGGAGCCCAAGCTGCTGCTCGATCTGGCCGTTGCGTGCCTTGTCGATCCAGACGGCGAGCAGGCTCACCCCCAGGGCGTCAAAGCCGGCGGCCAGGGCCAGCAGGCGGCGGTGGCGCAGCCAGTGCACCTAACAGGCCGCCTCGACGCAGGCAGCCCCCAGGCCGAAGCAGGCATGCACAGCCTGGAGGGCGCGTACCCCATCGGCTTCGCCCACCACGCAGCTGGTGCGAATTTCGCTGGTGGCGATCATCTCGATGTTGATCCCGGCCTCGGCCAGGGCGCGGAACATGCGGGCGGCGGTACCGGGCGTGCACGGCATGCCTGCTCCGACCGCACTCACCCGGGCGATGGCGATCCCTTCCTCGAAGGCAGCTGAGGGCCACTGGATCAGCAGCGGCTGCAGGGCCCGCCTGGCCCGTCCGAGGTCGTCGCGGCGCAGGGTGAAGCTCATGTCGCGGCTGAGTCCGCTGCCGGCCGGCCCGCCATCGTTTCCATGGGTTCGCTCCGATTGGACGATCGTGTCGAGGCTGATCCCGGCATCGGCCAGGGCCCGGCAGATCGCCGCGGCGCTGCCGGGGCGATCGGGCACATGGCGCACGGCCACCTGGGCCTGGTTCTGATCAAGAGCCACGCCACGCACGGCCGGGTCTCCCAGGTCGCAGGCCACCGGGTTCTGACGCAGCTGGGTGTCCGGCAGCTCGAACAGTTCGGCGGCGGCTCGCAGGGCCTTCGCCCCCTGGCTGCCCTCCACCACGCAGCTCACCTTCACCTCACTGGTGGCGATCAGGCGCAGGTTGATCCCGTAGCGGGCCAGGGTGTCGAACAGCCGGGCCGCCACGCCAGGGCGGCCCATGATTCCGGCTCCGGAAATGCTGAGCTTGGCGAGGCCCCCCTGACTGGTCAGGCCGGCTTGCTCGGCTCCCAGATCGGTCAGAAGGGCGCGGCACACGGCCGTGGCAGCCACAAGCTGATCGTCGGTCACCGTGAAGGCGATGTCGTTGGTGGCGCCCTGCTGAGTGGACTGGACGATCAGGTCCACGTTCAGGCCGGCGGCGGAGAGGGCTTCGAACAGCCGTGCCGCCACGCCGGGGTGATCGGGAACATGGGTGAGGGCCAGGACGGCCTGGTGATCGTCCAGCTCGGCCCCATCCACCGGCTTGCCCAGCTCCAGGCCGCCGCTGCCGATCCGGCGGGGGGCGCCGCTGGTCAGGCGGGTACCGGGGGCATCGCTCCAGCTGGAGCGCACCACCAGCGGCACGCCGTAGTTGCGGGCGATCTCCACCGCCCGCGGATGCAGCACGGCGGCTCCCAGGCTGGCCAACTCCAGCATCTCGTTGCAGCTCACGGCCTCCATCAGCTGGGCGTCGTCCACCTTGCGGGGATCGGTGGTGAGTACGCCAGCCACATCGGTGTAGATCTCGCAGGCCGCCGCCCCCAGGGCCGCGGCCAGGGCCACCGCCGAGGTGTCGGAGCCGCCCCGCCCCAGGGTGGTGATCTCCGGAGTGCCGGCGCTGCCGCAGCTGGTGCCCTGAAAGCCGGCCACGACGACGACCTGACCCTCTTCGAGCAGTTTCTGCAGCCGGTCGGTGCGGACCTCGAGAATGCGGGCCCGGCCGTGGGCCGATTCGGTCACGATCCCGACCTGGGTGCCTGTCATCGACACCGCCGGCACACCCAGGGCATTGAGGGCCATCGACAACAGCGCGATCGACACCTGCTCGCCGGTGGCCAGCAACATGTCCAGCTCGCGCTGGGGGGGGTCGGTGTTGATGGCGTGGGCCAGGCCGGTGAGTTCGTCGGTGGTGTGACCCATGGCCGAAACCACGATCACCAGGTCGTGGCCGTCATCACGGCTGGCCGCGATTCGCCGCGCCACGGCCTGGATCCTCTCCACGCTGCCGAGGGAGGTGCCTCCGAACTTCTGTACCAGCAGGGCCATCCCGGTCTGCGCGCAACGGTGGGCGAATGGATTGATTATCGGGGGGAGGCCGCCAGGAACCCATCGCGGAAGGCATCGCCGGGCTCCGCACCCCGCTTCAGGGCCGCCTCCACCTCCAGCAGCTGGCCGAGCAGCAGCAGGAAGCGGCCGGCTGGCCGGCCGCGGATCTGTTTCCGCATCACGTAGATGCGCTTCGGGTTGCCGATCCCAGCCGCCTTGGCGATCACGGTCACGTCCTGCTCCCCCTGGCCATCCAGCAGGCTCACCCACAGCCAGCCGCGGATCTGGCTGGTCAGGGCCGCCACAATCCGCAGCGAAGGCTCACCGGCCGCGATCAGGGCATCGAGCAGGCTGATCGCCTTGCCCAGGTCTCCGCCGAGCAGGGCATCGCCCACCTGCAGGCTGTTGGTGGCGTGGCATTCCACCAGGGCCGCCACGGCGGCCGGGTCGATCGGTCGCTGGCCGCAGTAGAGCGCCAGCTTCTCCAGCTCACTGGCGAGGCGGGCACTGTCGCTGCCGATCGCTTCCGCCAGGGCCTCCAGAGCTTCCGGCGCCACCGTGTGGCCCAGCGCCTCGGCCGTGCGACGCACCAGTTCAACCTGGCCGCTGCCATCCCAGACCGCCGGCAGAGCAAAACTCTGCTCCAGGGCAACGGCCTTCAGGGCTTTGGTGGTGCGCAGCCGGGCATCCGGCTTGCCAGGGCTGATCAGCACCAGGTGGCTGTGGTCGGGGATCAGCCCCAGGCTCTCCTCCAACACCGCGGCCAGCTCGGCCGGGCAGCCACTGCAGAACGGACTGCGCTGCAGCAGCACCACCCGGTCACCGCCCCCCAGGGGTGGCGTCCGGGCCTCGCTCAGGGCCTGGGCCGCCTGGGCCGGGTCCTGGCCATCGAGGCGGGTGAGGTTGATGCTCTGCCAACCGGGATCGACCACCGCTGCGATCAAAGACTCCACCGCCCTGTTACGGCTGGCTTCGTCGTCTCCCCAGTAGAGATGGATCGGCATCAGGGTTGGCCGTGGATCACCCGATCTTCATCGAGAGCATTCGGATCATCCGCCAACGGCTGGGGACAGCCGGTCCTGGCGGGGTGGAACAGGACGTGCTGGAGAGGCTTGTGCACAGCAGTGGCGATCTGGCGATCGTGCCGGACCTGCGCTTCAGCGTCGGGGCCTGTCAGGTGGGCATGGAGGCGCTGGCCTCCGGGGCCGTGATCCTCACCGATACCGCCATGGCGGCGGCGGCGGTGGCGCCGATGGCGGGGCGCACCTTCGCCAACCCTGTGCGCTGCGTCCTCGACTGGGCACCTCCCCAGGCGCCGGAGGGGGGCACCCGCGCCGCCGAGGGCATGGCGGCGGCGATCGCGGAGCATCCAGGGGCGGTGGTGCTGGTCGGAAGCGCCCCCACCGCCCTGGAGCGTCTGCTGCGGCTGAGCGCCGTGGCTGCCGGCAGGGGAGAAGGGGTGCCGGCCCTGGTGATCGGCATGCCGGTGGGCTTCGTGGGTGTGGCCGAAAGCAAGCGCCAGCTTGCCGAGAGCGAGCTGCCTCAGATCCGGCTGGAGGGCAGCAAGGGCGGCGCCGGCCTCGTGGCGGCGGCGGTGAACGCGCTGCTGCGGCACGCCTGGCTGGTTCGGGCCCGAAGCCAGCCCTAGGCCGCGCTCTGGAGCCCCATCACCACATGGCTGTTGGCCTCGATCCTGCCGAGCACCTGGCGGGCGCGGCGCACCACCGGCGCCGGCACGCCGGCCAGACGGGCCGCCTCGATGCCGTAGCTGCGGCTGGCGCCGCCGGGACGCACCTGATGCAGGAACAGCAGCCGGTCGCCGGTTTCCTCGACCATCACCTGGAAGTTGGCCACATTCGGAAGCAGCTCAGCCAGCTCGTTGAGCTCGTGGTAGTGGGTGGCGAACACGGCCCGGGCCCGCAGTCCCTCGGCCAGGTGCTCGGCCACCGCCCAGGCGATCGAGAGGCCGTCGAAGGTGGCGGTGCCGCGGCCGATCTCGTCGAGCAGCACCAGGGAGCGATCGGTGGCGTGGTGAAGGATGTTGGCTGTTTCGGCCATCTCCACCATGAAGGTGGACTGGCCCGTGGCCAGATCATCAACGGCGCCGACCCGGGTGAAGATGCGGTCGCAGAGCCCGAGCCGGGCGGAGCGGGCCGGAATCCAGCTGCCGATCTGGGCCATCAGCTGCAGCAGCCCCGTCTGGCGCAGATAGCAGCTCTTGCCACTGGCATTCGGGCCGGTGAGCACCACCAGATCGGGCTGGCCTGGCTCGCCCAGATGGATGCCATTGGCGGCGAAGGCTTCGTCCACCAGCAGTTGCTCCACCACCGGATGGCGGCCTGCCTCGATGAACAGGCGGCGGTCGTCGGTGAGCTCGGGGCAGCAGTAGCCACCCAGAGCGGCCACCTCGGCGAGGGAGGTGATCGCATCAAGGGCGGCCACCCGACGCGCCGCGGCCCGGATCGGAGCGGCCAGAGCGCCCACCGCGGCACGGATCTCGCTGAACAGCCCGTATTCCCGCTGGGCGGCGCGGGCACGCAGCTGCAGGATCCTGCCCTCACGAGCCTTCAGGGCGGGGGTGGCGAAGCGCTCTTCGTTGGCCAGGGTCTGTCGGCGGATCCAATGGTCTGGCACCGCCTTGGCCCGGGCCCGGCTCACCGAAAGGAAGTAGCCAAAGCTCCGGTGAAACTGCAATCGCAAGGTGGGGATGCCACTGTTGCGCCGCTCCGCCGCCTCCTGATCGGCCAGCCAGGCCTGGTGATCATCAAGCTGGTTGCGCAGGCCGTCCAGCTGCGCATCGACGCCGTCGTGAATCAGGCTACCTTCGCTGAGGCTGAGTGGTGCTGGATCCAGCAGGGTGTGGCGCAGCTGGGTGGCCAGCTCCACCAGCTCGGGGACGGGCAGCTGGAGAACCTGTAACGGGGTGCTGGTCGCCGAGGCCAGCAGGGCACCCAGCCGGGGCAGCCGCTCGAGACCATCGGCGAGGGCAACCAGATCCCGGGCCGAGGCCGAGCCGGCGCCGGCCCGGCCGGCCAACCGTTCAAGATCACCCATCGGCCTTAGCAGGCGCCGCAGGGCCAGCCGCAGCGGCCGCTGATCCACCAGTTCACTCACCCCCTTCTGGCGCTCCCGGATCGCGCCCAGATCAAGCAGCGGCTGCTCGATCCAGCGGCGCAGGCAACGGCCGCCCATGGCGGTCATGGTGCGATCCAGGGCCCATAGCAGGGATCCCTGCAGCTGGCCGTCCCGCTGGGTGCGGGTGAGCTCGAGGTTGCGCCGGGTCTGGGCATCCAGCACCAGTTGATCGCCCGCGAACCTGAGGGTGGGGGGATCGAGTGGCACCACCGCCGGCCTCTGGCCGCCGGCCGGGTCCGCCTCGCCGGGCTGGGTGTCATCGAGATAGCGCAGCAGACCGCCGGCCGCCCGCAGCGCCAGGGGGGCTTCGCCCAGGCCCAGCCCATCGAGGCTGGCCAGCTCGAAGCGCTCCAGCAGGGTGCGGCGGGCCTCCGGCGCCGAGAACGGCGTGAGCGGCAGGCGGGTGAGGTGAAGGGCATCGGGGCACCAGCTGGGAGAGGCTGCGGCGGGGCCGTCGTTCGCCGCTTCCCCGCTCGGCCAGAGCAGTTCGGCGGCCTCCAGCTGCAGCAGCTCCTGGTGGAGGTTGGCGCTGCCCTCCCGCTGACTCACCCTGAACTCGCCGGTGCTCACATCGGCGATGGCCAGGCCCCAGTGGCCCTGCTCGACCACTGCCGCCGCCAGCCAGTTGTTGCGGCGGGCGGCGAGCATTCCTTCCTCGAGCACGGTGCCGGGGGTGATCACCCGGGTGATCTCCCGCTTGAGCAGAGCGCCCTTGGCCGGTGTGGTTTCCAGTTGGTCGCAGAGGGCCACGCACAGACCCAGCCGCACCAGGTCACCGCAGTAGCGCTCGGCGGCGTGGTGGGGGATGCCGGCCATCGGCACCCGTCCGATCCCCTTGCCGGCCTCCTTGCCGGTGAGGGTGAGCTCCAGCAGTCGGGACACCCGGATCGCGTCTTCGAAGAAGCATTCGAAGAAGTCGCCGAGCCGGTAGAGCAGCACCCGCTCGGGGTGGGCCTGCTTCAGGGTCACATAGTGACGCAGCATCGGCGGCAGGGCCGCCGGATCGACCAGGCTGTGGTGGTGCCAGGCGGGCAGGTCGGAGTCGGCATCGGTGGCAGGTGCCGCACTGCCGGCAAGAGCGGCTGCCGGATCGGCCATCATCCGGCGCGTTCGGGGTCGGGCGGCCGCCTGGGCGATCAGGGCCGCGTCATCGAGCTCGGTGTCACCTGGATCGGGCTCGACTGGATCGGGCTCGGCAGGAGCCTGGGATGGGACAGCGGCGGGGCCGAACAGGCTTCCCTGAACGACTGGAGCAGCAATCAGCGACAGCTGTTCCTGGGCTTCCGCCGCCACGCTTCACCTCCACCGAGGGCCTGATCGTAGGAGGCTCGGAGCGCCGGTTCCGGCCGCCGCCGCGACCCGCCGCCCCGACAAGTTGTGAAGGATCCAGCCGGGGAGCCGCGCAGCAGCCGGTCCAGCGTGGGAAGATCGCCCCAATGCCCGTCTAGGCCCCTGTAGGACCCATGCAGATTCTCAACACCCTCACCGTTCTGGCCCTGGTGGTGCTGTCTTTCGCGCTGGTGGTGGCGGTGCCGGTTCTGTACGCCAGCAGCGAGGACAGCGGCCGCTCCAATCGCCTGATCCTGCTGGGTGGAGCGGCCTGGGTGGCGCTCGTTCTGCTCAACTGGGGCATGAGCTATTTCGTGGTCTGAGTCCCTTTGACGATTTTCGAAGGTCGGTTCACCGATGTCAGTGACCTCCGCATCGCTGTGGTGGTGGGCCGTTTCAACGACCTGGTCACCGGCAAGCTGCTGAGCGCCTGTCTGGATTGTCTCTCCCGCCACGGCATTGATGTCAGCCCTACCAGCCAGCAGCTGGATGTCGCCTGGGTGCCGGGCAGTTTTGAGATCCCTCTGGTGACCCAGAAACTGGCGGCCAGTGGGCGCTATCAGGTGCTGATCACCCTGGGGGCCGTGATTCGTGGAGACACCCCCCATTTCGATGTGGTCGTCGCCGAGGTGAGCAAGGGGGTGGCAGCCGTTTCCCGGTCGACCGGCGTGCCGGTGATCTTCGGCGTGCTCACCACCGACACGATGCAGCAGGCCCTGGAGCGGGCCGGCATCAAAAGCAACCTTGGCTGGAGCTACGCGCTGCAGGCCCTGGAGATGGGCAGCTTGATGGCGGGGTTGCCAGGATCTGCGAGCCACCCCTGAGCGGTTTGCCCTCATCAAGAAGCATGATTCTCAGCGGGTTTCGCTCAAAGTAGGGTTGCGAAGCAAAATAGTGAAGAACTTTTTCTCATGATGGAATGATCATGTTGGCAAAAAATTTTCTGTCATGAATTGCGATTACTGATGCAGGAAATCTAGCCAAATTTGATTTCATCATGCAATCAATCATTCAATGCTTTTCACATCTTGAGATCGCAAAAGCAAGCGCTATCCATCAGAACGATTCTTGAAGTCGCCGTACGGCATGTCGATGTTTGCGAATGACGCCCCCAGGTTGTATTGTTATTGATTAACCTGATCCTAAACAAGTTTTTGCTTGTGAGATTTTGCCTTTACAGTGCCAGCCAGCGACTTGCAATGATTGCTCGAATTCGTTGCTGTGCATTGAATCGAGATGTAGCTTGGAGGCTCAAGCTGGTACCTCAGTAAAGATACCAGCCTGAGCGTCACCACTGGTTTCAGTCTCAGCTCACTCTTGTTCCGCAGCCGCTGCTTCCAGTTCGGCTTTGGCCTTGCGAAACTGCTCCAAGCGGCTGCTGTCGCACTGCAGTCCTTCAGCCTTGTGCAGCAGCGCCCGCATCTCGCCCTCCAACTGCTTCTCGCCTTATTGCTAAGCAGAAGCCCTACGGGCTAGAGAATCCGCTCTTGGCTCATGGCCTCGTGCCTACTGGCATTGGCTTTCACCTTGGTTCCGTCCACCGCCACGTGGCCCAGGCTCACCAGACCGTCTTCCTGCCAAGGCGCAGCACTTGAACGTACAATTCCGGGGCTTACCGGCCGGCTTTCACAATCGTCCTGGAGCTCGGCAGCCCGACGTAGTAGGTGTACAGGAGCAGCAGCGCCTGCTCCGGGTTCCCGGGAAGCAAGAACTTGGGTTTGACACATGCCCTGTTCTTTCGCCCAGATCTGCCGCTGTCAAAGGGATCTGGGCAGATTGGGAGAGTCTGTGGAGATGCCGGATTCTGACCTGTGAGCGACAGGCTCCTGGAACGTCGCTGCAGGTGCCACCGATCAAAGAACCGTTGCCATCATGCCCTGAAAGAGCAGCAGGTTTAGCGGTGTTGGCATTGAGCAGATCATTGTCCGAGCCTCACTCATCGTCTCTCTCCGTTGGCGATCGGGATGTCGTTACCGTCGTCGCCTTAGGTAGCGGAAGTTGCAACAGGTGACCTCAGGCCGGTGTCTTGGCGGAAACCTCGATCAATCAGATCGTTGCCGATACGACCAGCATGCGTGTCATTTCGGTTGCAGCCATCCAGATAGTCGTTGCCACCGTTTCCAATCAAGCCACCTGTCCAAGCAGGTTTACAGGCCCTACCAAGCAGCTTGCACCATGCTTATCGCTATCATTACCATCAAGGTGAATGTGGTCACAGCCGCCCTCAGCCGAAGTAGGTCTGGGACTGGACCTGGGCAGCGACAGCATTCTCGACATAGCCATACCAGGCGCTGCTGCCGAGGGCGGTGATCACCAGGGTGGCAGAGCCATACTGGTAAAAAATTGTGGCAGCCTGGAAGGCAGCGGGGATCACGAGAGTGTCTGCGGCACCACCGATATTGAAATCTCCGATGTAATCGAACACTCCAGGCTCGATATCAGAGCGGAAATCGAAGTAATCGGAGCCGCCGCCACCAAGGAGGTAATCGTTGCCACCGTTGCCGATCAGGACGTCGTTGTCGGCACCACCTATGAGGATATCGCCGGCATATCTGCCGATCAACGTATCGGCACCTTCGTCTCCATAGAACGTGGCGATGTTACTGGTGCTGGCATAAAGGAGATCATCTCCAGTTCCGCCAAACATTGTATCTTTGCCGTTGGCTATCAGGCTGTCGTTTCCGGAGCCGCCATTCCCGGTGGAGGCTGCATCGGCAGAGCCCACAGTGGAGCCTGAGCGGAAACTGGAATAGATCAGATCATCATTGGCGCCACCGTTCAAAGTGTCGTTGCCCGTGCCACCGACCAGCACATCGTTACCAGTTCCACCATCAAGGAAATCATTCCCGTTGCCGCCATCCAGATAATCGTTGCCACCGTTTCCAAAGAGGCCACCCGCGATCTGAGAGTTTCCAGGCCCTACTAAGATATTTGCAAGTTGATTGTCGAAGCCGTCACCACCCAAGAGAGTGTCGTCTCCGCTGTGTCCATCCAGTCTGTCGGCACGTTGCCCACCATCAAGATAATCACCAGAACTGCTGAAGCTCTGTAGTCTATCGCTTCCATCGCCTCCATACATAAAGCTTGCGAAGGCACCAACTGGCCCTAGTATCCAGTCATTACCGCTCCCGCCATAGAGATCTGCATTGCCTCCATTGGCATCAAGCTTGTCGTTGCCTTCCCCTCCTTCCATGTAGGTAAACCCAGGGGTTGAGGAAGTGAGATCGTCGTTGCCGCCCAGCCCATACCATGTGTCAAAAACACCAGAAGATACGGTGTTGCCTAAATCGGTACCGATAAATGTTGGCATACGAATTGTGTTTTTATAACTTTAGAAGTTTAGCATCGCAACAGTCTCGATTTCATCCCTTATCCCTTCGTAACCTGATCTTTCTGCAGTGGAGGCCAGGTAGGGCTATCGCCAGGCAGCGGTTTTGCCTGGTGCCAGTCGGCGAGTTGGTTGTTACCCGTTGAGCTTCTCTTGGGCGTTCAGCAGGGCAGCAGCGGCACATCAGAGGGGATCCGCCCGCTGTGACTCCATCGGGTCGGTGGTGGCATTGAGGGATGGCCTGCCCAGTTGCTGCCGCCTTGGGGTGAATCCAATTGCGGCCACCAACCTCAAGCAGCCGGGCTGCCGGGGCTGTTCAGCAGATGTTCTGGCCTCTGCAAGCAGCGCAGGCTGGGCAGGCAGCTCCTGAAATCCGCGCCAGCTGGTCGTTGGCCAGCGATGACGTGATCGGCCAGATGCCCCGATGCACAAGAACGACCTGGCCACAGGCAGTGCCCACCGGCCCAGGGTCACTGGCTGTGGCCCAACCTGAAACCGGGATGGCCCAGGCGCCAGCTGTGAGCCCCACTGCCATGAGAGAGGTCTTGGAGCCGCTGATTCTGCTGGAGACGGCCGCAGGCGAAGCCAAGGCAGCCAGCCCCAAGACTCTATGAGTGCCGCCTGGATTGATGCGGCGGTGGCGGTTGAATCAAGCGGATGAAGAGATTCGAACTCTCGACCCTCTCCTTGGCAAGGAGATGCTCTACCACTGAGCTACATCCGCAGATCACCTGAGGTAGCAGGCGTTGTGGACGGCATCGCCGCCAACAGATCCATCATGCACCATCGGGTGTGCACGATGGCAACCCCCTTGCGGAAACTGGCGAGCTGAGGCCCTCGTCTCCTCTCAATCCCCCGTTCTCCGGGATGGAGGGGGCTGTGCCCACTGCTCCGGGCTGCTGCCCCCCCCCCGGCCTGTTCGGCCACGATGGCAAGACATCGGCCCCTTGGAGTCGAGGCCGCTTGCTTGATCGTGCTGATACTGGATGGATGCTGAGCACAACGAAACTTGAGGTTGATCACAAACCATGCACCCAGCTTGTAGTGATTTGCGGGCAACTCCGTTTTATCAACTATCCTCGGCCAAATCTGGCGCAGAGTCTCCTGCCTTTCTGATGGTTATCTTTTGAGGTAGGGGCCGTAGCCTTTGCCTCACCTTTCCCCAGTATCGCTTCGCGCCGGAAGCCTGTATCCCCAATTCTTTATTGATGGCAGCCAGTTGCCTGTACCCCTTAAGGATGGCCTTCCAGTTGCCTGTCGCCCCCCCCTCCGCCATGGCAACCAAGGGTTGGCTGCAGATCATCGTAGTTTGGGGTATTGCCGGTCCAAGCAGGATGGATTGCATCAGTTTGTAGTCAGCCGAAAGGCCATATTGCTCGTCAAACGCTACCGCCTTGTAGAGTTCTGTCTCAGCAATGAATCCTGGGTGAGGATAATGCAGTCCGCGTAGAAGTTGCTGTCGCCATTTGCTTTTGTCGGCTGGGATAGGACGAACAAGCCAAAGGCTCTTCAGGTGCCGACTAGGTCTCTGGAAGTAGCCGATCGAAGCAATCATCACACGTGCTTCTTTCCCCTCTCCCTCCTGCAGAAAGCCCGCATAGGCACGGGGATCGAGCAGCAGATCATCAGAATTCAACACATGGGTGTAACGTCCGCTGGCTTGCTGAAGCCCTGCATTCATAGCGGCATAGGGGCCACCGCTGATATTGGAGACCCACCGGCAGAAGGAATGTTTCGCAGCGTGACTGGACACCAGCTCTGCAGTGCCGTCAACGGAGCCGCCATCAATGATGAGATGCTCGAGTTCCCAGCCACTTCGTGTCAGCGTCACGCGGGCTTCCAATACACTCAGAACGTTTTCAACGATGGTGTCTACCGAATTCAGGCAAGGGGTGATGACCGTGATAAGCGGCTGGGGGCTTATAGCGGTCTCTTGGTCAGACCAAGCCATTCCTTGGGTTTCCCCGCCTTCAGGGGCTTGGGCCATGGGCTGCTTGCGGCTGCGCTGATCAACATCCTGCCATGGAGTTAAGACTCACCGGGATACGTGTCTTAGGCTCGGCTCCTGTCCAGCCTCATTCCAACTGTTCTCCTACCTTTCTTCTGGCGGCATTCCATCTGTGGGTCAATTGTCAATCGGCTTCGATTCACAGATCCTGCGCAGGCAGCGTCGAGGTGGCATCAGCCGTTATTTTGCTGACTTAGCCACTGGGCTGCAGCGTGCGGGTGTGTGTGTCAGTCGTGCCCCGAAGCAATCCAGAGGGTGGTTGAACACACCGCCATGGCGCCAGGCCGATGTGATCCATGCAACCTTCTATGGCGGTCGTCCATACAGGCTACGCACTGAACAGCGCCTTGTGAGCTCTCTCTTTGACATGGTTCCGGAGCGTCATCCAGAGCACTTCTTTCTTCCTGCTCTGCGCTCTCCCCACGCGAACAAGCGCGCCTGGTTTTCTGCTTCAGACCTGATCATCAGCATCAGTGCTGCCTCTGCTGATGATCTCACTTTCTTTCATCCAGGTCTATGCACACCTCTTCGGGTGATTCATCTGGCAACAGCCATGGATAGGATCCAGCCCCAACAGGTGGACAGGCTTGTGGGTCGGCGCTTCTGGTTGATGGTCGGCAAGCGGTATGCCTACAAGAATGGCCAGACCTTGTTGCGAGCTCTGGCTTTGATGCATCAAGGTTGTGGTGCGGGTTGTGATTTTCCGCTTCTGGTCTTCGCAGGTGGCGGCCCTTGGCGTTCCGAAGAACATCAACACATTGCCGCCCACGGCCTTGAGCATGCTGTTCTCCAGCTACCTGTCAATGATCCAATGCTGGCCTGGCTCTATCGCCATGCCGAGGCTGTGCTTGTCCCCTCGCTTGCGGAGGGTTTTTCCTTGCCCCTGATTGAGGCTCTGGCTTGCGACACCCCGATCGTGGCCTCAGACATTGAGGTGCACCGTGAGGTTGGCGAGGGCTTCATGACCTTCCTGTCGCCTCTCAACGCCAGGGTCTGGGCGGACTGGCTGAGGAGTCATTCAGCAGCGGATCTGCAACGACCAAGCCGTCGCCTCGGACCTGAGGGATACGCGAGCCTGCGCCACCACTACGAGATGGATCGTCTGGTCCAGCAGCATCTTGATGCCTATGGCAGTGTTCGTTGAACGGCTCCCCGACCTGCTTCCCAGCCACAGGTTGTTGCCAGGGGTTCTCGTTGCTCTAGCGGATCCGCTAGCTACGCATCCTTGCTGATTGGTCTGAATGGGCTGCGGCTGGGGTATAAGGCTCTGCTTTATTCACCAAGCCGACAACCCTGGCGAGAATGACTGCTCGATCAGGACTTGCTTTCGATCAAGGACGTGCTTATGAGTTGCGAGAATCAATACTCATGCCTGATTGTGCCACATACAAGAACTTCGATTGTGCTCATGCTTAAGGAATTTGCGGTCTTTCAGCGAAGCAAACATGAACTTTGCCTGGTACATTCTCTGCTGCGTTGTTTGGATGGCAAGCTCTGCTCGTAGGAGCAATGAATTAGGCCAATAGATCTTTCCATTCGCAAGGCCGATGTCTGTGAATGCTTCGTCTGAGGGTCGTTTGTATTGAGTACTCTTCTTTGCTTGATTAGTAATACCTTGGCTTTGATTCTGCCACTTGATCAGCAGAATGGCGGTGAGCGTGTGCGTTGTCCAGCCTCCCACTGCTTCAATCCTAGGGCCGTGCTTGGATCAGGCCTTCCAGCTTTTGCCTGAAATCATCTCCTCTGGCGCTGGCAGGAACTCCTCTCGCTGGCGGCCCAAGCAACGCCTAGTGCGGATGTGCGGCATTGCTTTGGCTCTCCAGAAGGTGGAGAAGCAGAGCACTTGCACCCAAGACTGCCCAGTCCATGTCTTTGATTGTGGCCCAGGTTTTCTTGGCAGTGGACTCGCCCTGGGAAGCCAACGCCTGCTCAGATACTATGTTAAGCCTGTTCGCCACGCGGCTTCAATGGCCTTACCCTACGCAGAGATTGAACGGTGCCGCGTGGGCGGTGACCAACACTTGGTCACTATTCTTGATCTTGGCCGGCAGGCACTCACCGGCGTTTTCCCCTCCACTCCAGAGGAGGAGGTGACCAGTGGTCCGCTGGAGCTTGTCTGGTGCCCCTCCAGCGGCCTTGTTCAACTCAAGCACTCCTACAACCCCAACGAGATGTATGGGGATAACTACGGTTATCGCTCTGGGCTGAACCAGTCCATGGTCGACCATCTCACGACCAAAGTGCACTATTTGGAGCGTTTGGCCAGGGTTAGCCCGGGGGATACGGTCCTTGATATTGGGAGCAATGACGCCACCACACTCAAGGCCTACCAGACCAAAGAGCTTCACCGCATTGGAATAGATCCTACCGGGGTAAAGTTTGCTGAACTTTACCCTGATGATATCAAGCTGGTACCAGATTTCTTTTCGGCGACAGCCTTCCGCAACGTTTCCCAAGCCCCCGCCAAGGTGGTCAGTTCCATCGCCATGTTCTATGACCTGGAGGATCCAGTCTCCTTTGCCAGGCAGATCCATGAGGTGTTGGCAGAAGATGGGGTGTGGCACTTTGAGCAGAGCTACATGCCGTCCATGCTGCGAACGAATTCCTACGACACAATCTGTCATGAGCACCTTGAGTACTACTCACTTGGCGTCGTAGCCAGAATCCTCGAGGCAGCCGATCTGCGCCTCGTTGATGTGGTGATGAACAATGTCAATGGTGGGAGTTTTGCTGTGACCGCAGCACGTAAATCCAACACTTCCTTGGGGAGCAATTCAACGGTCATTGACTGGCTTCTTGAACAGGAGGAGCGCATGGGACTCTCCACTCCCAAGCCATTCCGTGATTTCGAGGAGCGCGTCTTCCGTCATCGCGACGATCTCACGCGGCTGGTCAAGTCTCTCGTTGCCGATGGCAAGACCATTTTCGGATACGGTGCCTCAACGAAGGGAAATGTGGTCTTGCAGTTTTGTGGGTTCACCCCAAGCGAGATTCCCTTCATTGCTGAAGTTAACGAGGAGAAATTTGGCCGTGTCACACCTGGCACGAAAATCCCGATCATCTCGGAGAAGGAGGCTGCTGCCATGAAGCCTGACTACTATCTTGTTCTGCCCTGGCACTTCCGTGGCGGTATTGTGCAGAGGGAAAAGCAGTATTTGGCTGGTGGTGGCCGCCTGATCTTCCCGTTCCCAGAGATTGAAATCGTTTAGTTTGTCTTTCATGATTCGCAGGTTGAGAGGCAGTTTCGCCCGCGCCTCCAGGTCTCTGGCAAATACGGGTCGTGCTGCGATCTCATGCCTGGCGAAACTTCGTCGGGTCGATAGCAAATGGGAGCGCCATGCCTGCCTTAATGGGCGTCTCGCAGCCTTCCAGGTTCAGCGTATGCAAGAGATCGAAACTCTTGCAGATGTTGAGTTTCAGGTGTTTTCCCAGTTTGGTGAAGATGGGATCATCGAGTGGCTGGTCTCTAATCTGGATCTCCAGAATAAAACCTTTGTGGAGTTCGGGGTAGAAAACTATCTCGAGGCCAACACCCGTTTTCTCCTGCTCAACAGGAACTGGACTGGCTTGGTGCTTGATGGTGACGCCTGGAACATGAACGTCCTGCGCTCGTCTGCCACATACTGGCGCCACGACATCCAGGCCCAGGCCGCTTTCATCACGGCGGAGAACATCCAGCAACTGATCGAGCAGAATGGGTTTTACGGACCTTTGGGCATCCTGAGCATCGATCTCGATGGGAATGATTATTGGATCCTGAAGGCACTTGGTGGGTTGCGCCCGGACATCCTCATCCTCGAATGCAACCCGGTTTTCGGTGACCGACATGCCGTGACTGTCCCCTACGACCCGAAGTTTGAGCGCTTTGGCAGTCACCACTCGGGGCTGTTGTTTGGAGCGTCCATCGCGGCGTTACGCGAGTTGGCGGAGAGCCGTGGCTATGAGTTCTTAGGCACCTGCATGAACGGCCTGAACGCCTTTTTTGTTCGGGTGGACCATGCACCTAAGCTCGCTGGAAAGATCAGGCGGCGCGTCGCTTGGCCCGCCATCCACCGTGACTCGCGTGACCCTGCGGGGCGGTTGAGTTATGTACGCGGTAGGGACCGATTCGATCTCATTTCTGGTTGTATGGTCCACTGCTGCCGCTCTAATCGGAAGGTCCGACTCGGCGAGCTTGGTGACCCCTACAGCGCGGAGTGGCTGCGAGCCATGGCTCTGCCTAAGGATCGTTTAGCAGGCACTGCCTCGTAAGCAATGCATCAAAACACTGTCTTGATCCCGGTTTCGTTAGGAGAACTTGTCGACAAGATTGTCATCCTTGAAATCAAGGAGAAACGCATTGGTGAAGCATCCAAACTTGTCAATGTTCGCAATGAACTCCATCGTCTACGCGCCATTCGACCGGCTACCCTGATCGACAATCTCGCAATTGCGCCGTGGGAGAAGTTGTTGCGTGAGGCCAACAGCGAGTTGTGGGACCTTGAAGATCGCATCCGCGATAAGGAGCGTGCCGATGACTTTGGTCATGAGTTCGTCGAGATCGCTCGCCTCATCTACCGCACGAATGACAGACGCGCCCACGCCAAGAAGATGATCAATACGATCTGTAAATCCGAGCTTGTGGAGGAGAAGTCTTATCAGTCATATGATGTGTAGACATGGTCAATGCGTCATTTTTTCACCGTTCCTTGGGATGACTTTCGGTTGTTGTACTGCCGCTTTCCTGTCCGATGAATGTAGGGAGGATTCTATGCAGCATGGCTGATGTTTCGCCGCCTTGGAGCTTTCTCCCTTTTGCGATATTGGTGCTCGGCTCAGCTCCGTGTGGCACAGCACCATTCTGCGGGACCCTCCACGAAAAATGGCCAGGCGTTGCAGGTGTGGCCATTGCAAACCTTCCCAGGAGAAGCGTTTCAGTTCGGATGTTGATACAGGCCAGCAATCGCTGTTGCCGAGATGATGGATGATTGCGGTGCTGCTCATCAATGATGTGGACGCTGCTTTCAGCCCAGTGAACCAGGCTGAGGAGTTAGTAGTGTCTGTTCATGCCAACCTGTCAGCATAGGATTGAGCGGAACGATGAGCTTCCATTATCCTTTCCTCCATCCCAATCCCTTGATGCCCGTGCTTCCACAAGCATTGATCCTGTCTTTGAGAGTGGTCAGTGATCGGCTTCCTGCCGACTTGCCCCGCCTCCTCCATGGGGATGACGCATGAAGGCAGCACTGGTCCAGCTCGATGCCAATGGAGACTGCCTCTATGCAACGACCATCGCTCGGCAGATCAAGCAGGATCATCCCGGTTGCCACCTGACTTGGTGGATCTCCTCACGGTGTCGCGGCCTGCTGCTGGCCAATCCCCATGTGGACGAGGTCGTCACTGTTGACCTACCTGACTGGACCAATGCCAGCCGAGATCTCATCTGGGCATTGGCCAGCCGCGAGATCATGCGGCGGCAGGCTGGCTGCGAACCATACGATCGCATCTGGATCCCGCAGGTCTATCCAGACAATTTTCGCCACTTTGATGGAACTGTTCGCCCAAGCATGCTCCGAGGCTATGACCGTCCCATAAGCGTTCCGATTGATCCGGTTATTTGTTTAACCTCGGATGAGAAAGAGCGCGTTGATGCTTTCGCCATCGAACATCGTCTTCTCGATCGGGCGCGTGTTGTTCTTTTCGAATGTTCTTCCAATAGCATGCAGTCCCATGTGACGCCAGACTTTGCCAAGAAGGTGGCGAGGTTGAGTGCGGCACGGAAGATGGATGTGTTCTTTCTCCTCTCCACAATGCAACCGCTTGGCAGAGATCTCCCTCCCAATGCAGTATCGGCATCCACACTCACGATGAGGGAGAATCTTGCTCTCCTTGATTATTGCACTGATTTCATCGGTTGCGGCAGCGGGCTGACAGTTATTGCTACTTGCGACCAGGCAAAGAAGCTTCCCAATCTCCAGATCTTGGATAGCAAGCGCTCGGTACTGGGTTCTTTTTTCCACGACTTCTTATACTGGGGAAAGCCAACTAACTACTTCATCGAGATGCGCGACGCCACCCCGCGAGTCACGGTTGAGTGTCTGCAACGTTCCGAAGGTTCCGGCCTCCAGCACGCGATTGCTGAATTCCACCAACCAGTGCCTGTCACCTTCAGTTTTCTTCACTCTATAGGTAAATCCTTGATGGAACGTGGCATGTATCTTGATGCCGCCGAATCCCTGGCGCATGCGTTTCGGCGCTATCCCGACCGCATTGACTTGCGCGATCATGCACGCAGGAGAGTTCTCCCGCATTGCCCGCTGGACCGGTCGTTCCGCCTACCGAGTGGAAGCAGGCAGTGGGACTTCGTGCAGGAGTGCCTCTCGTGAACCAGGATCATCATGCTGAAGGACAGGAGCGAGCTGTTTCGCTGGCCCATGCAGCGCGTCCCCTTCCCCATGCATTGCTGAGTTGGGGGAGCGATGGCTTTGTGGAGGAGATCTGTATCGAGGAGTCCTATGGACTTCAAGCCTACCTTCAGATTCTTGAAGCAGACTGCGAGCATCTGACTCGTCTTATTGCGGTGCAGACCCTCCCTGATCTTGCTTTTCAAAGAGCCACTTGGGACATCCCACCAGTTGAGTTACTGCGGACCGGACTTGATTTCCCCCAGTTTGGGCCGATCAATTGGAGCGGTCGATACAAACGCCTGGCCCAACGCCCTGGGAGAGCGTTGGTGCTCACTGCGGATCTTTCGAAAAAGTTCAAGAGGCTCTTTCGAACCTTTTGGGATCGTCTCCCCCCCCTACCCGTGGACCACCAGATTGCCAAGGTCACCCTGTTGTTTGTAGGCAGGAGATCTTTCTCCGCTGCAGGAACTAAGCGGCAGTCGCCTTTTTCCGGTCAACCCGTTCGTGCCCATCCCAAGCAGGCACAGCCATGGCCTGGCATGCGCATCCCCATGATCTCTTCCAACGCCTTTGTTTCCTGGGCGCGCCGCACCGCCCTTGGTTTCGAGCGTTCAACCAAGCGATCGCACACTCCTGCAATGTGCCTGGACACGCCGATGGGGTTGGTGGAATCGTTCATTGGGATGGATGAGCGTTGTCAGGGCTCATCAGTTCATCCGTTGGCGGAACGCGCGACCCAGTTGGCTGTGCGGGGGGACGTGGAAGAGAGGCGCGAATGGCCCAGAATCTCTGTAGTTACCGTCAGCTTCAACCAAGCCCGCTTTCTTCGTGAATGTCTTGAGTCGGTCCTTGACCAGAACTACCCCAATCTTGATTTCGTGGTCATTGACGGTGGCTCCACAGATGGAAGCCGTGAGATTCTCGAGTCTTATCGCCACCGACTCTCCCATCTCGTGATCGAACCTGATCGGGGCCAATCCCACGCACTCAACAAAGGATTTAAGTTGGCTTCAGGGGATGTCATGACCTGGCTTTGTAGCGACGACCGGCTGGAACCAGGCTCGTTGGAGATGGTAGCTCGCATCCAATCGCAGACTTCTTGCGATCTGGTTGTTGGTGGCTGTCGAGTCATTGATGGCGCGGGCCGAACCAGGCAGATTCACCATTCCGGCTTCTACACGGGCGAGCTAAGCCCCCTCAGTTTTGGCGACCTGGCGAGCTTCACCGCGACCTGGCAGAGTGGGCTCTACTTCTATCAGCCTGAGGTCTTTTTTACGCGAGATCTATGGAGCCGCGCGGGTAGTCATGTTAAGGAGTACTTGCACTATGCTATGGACTACGAAATGTTTCTCCGTTTTGCCCTTTCCGGCGCATGCCTGTTTTCGGTCGATCAAGTGCTTGCTTCCTCCCGGCAACATGAGGATCAGAAGACCCGGCATGATCTTCCTCTGTATCTGCCCACGGTGAAGCATATTCTGAAGGACTTTCACCGGACACTTGCAGAATTGGAGCAAGCATGATCAGGTCCCTTGTCCTGGGTGTGGGAGGGCAGGATGGCAGCATCCTCGCCGAGAAGTTGGTTGCCGCAGGCCGCCAAGTGCTGGGCCTTGGCCGCAGGGCGGTTTTTCAGTTCAGGATTGCCAGCCCTACCTTTTCGTATCGAAGGCTTGACCTCACGGATCAAGATGAGCTGGACCGGTGTCTGGAGGAATTCGAGCCTGACGAGGTCTTCCATGTCGCGGCTGTCCATGGCTCGGCCGGCTTCATTTATGAGGAAGTGTGGGGAAGTGCCGTAGATGTCAACACCAAGTCTCTCCACCGTGTTCTGGAGTATGCCAGGCGGCGGCGGCCAGAGCTTCGGATTTTTTATGCCAGCTCTGCCAAGATCTTTGGCTCAGCATTGAAGGGTCGTGTCGATGTCTCGACGCCACACCTAGGCCAATGTCTTTATTCAATTACGAAGAAAGCTTCAGGCCAGCTTGCCTCCCATTACGACCGGATGTATGGCATCAAGACGACTGTGGCAATTCTCTTTAACCATGAATCAGAGCGGCGTCAGGCTTCATTCTTTATTCCCAAGATCTGTAGAGTTGTTAGGACCGCGTTGGTCGATTCCTCGTTTCGAGAGAAGGTGCAGACACTCTCTTTCCATTGTGACTGGAGCTCAGCTCATGATTTTATGCAGATGGCTATTCGTGCCGTGGAGATTGGCTGGGGAGGGGAGTTGAACTTTGCCAGCGGCGTGACATGGCATGGTCGTGACTTTGCCCGGGAACTCTTTGCAAGACATGGTCTTGATTATTCTTGTCATCTGGATGTTCCAACTGACGGGGATTCTTCTGCCTTTGATGTCGATGTCTCCGAGACAACCCTAGTGCTTGGCCTTGCACCCCGCGAAGATATTCTTTCTCTGTGTGATCGGTTGATTGCGAGTGGATCTCCCGAGGTTGCTTAGATTGTTACTTCATTTTGTCTGGTCTTCTACTCCAAGCCATTCTCCTGTAGAGCCGCGCCGAACTGTTGTGAATGTCAAGAGTTGCTGTCGCCCCACGTGTTTGCTTGTCCATGGACGAGTGAATCGAACTGTACGTTCGAGAACAATTCGAGTGGTTCATCGGGGATTTACAGCAGCTTCTGGCTGTTTGATTGAAGGCCCTATCGCTGTGTCCAGCGTGTCACCTCCTGCGCACTAATCTACGCGACCCAGTTGCAATAATACTCCAGGCCATCGATTCTTCTTATGCTTTACTTCAATTGCCTTTACAGAACTGATCCTATCGATTCAACATGCGAGGGGCAGGCAGTTGGGTTGCCTCTGCAGCAGCAAGACCCGATTGACCATTTCAATCATCTCTTCTGCCCAGGCAATCCAGATCCGATCGCCCGAATTGCAGGCCGTGATTGCTTGGCTGATTGACTCAGGTTTGGACGCGTTGGAAGATGAGTACCTGCGGCACTGTGTAGTTACGGTTGGTCCCAGTGCCGCGCCGCCAGGAATCGACTTCGGACCAGAACGCCTCCACGGTCCCGTCTTGACGTGTCAGGTTTTCGTCAACCCATTGGTCGAGCTCCTCGTCAGCGGGAAGGCTGCAGCCGCTGTAAAACAAAGCACCTTTATAGTGAAGGGGGATGACTCCAACCAGTAGGAAGCCAGATGTCTGGATGAGATCCACGTATGCTGATGCTGGGTAGGCCCACTCAAAGGAGCCGTAGCGAGTCGCGGTTGGGTGGCTGCTGAGTCCGTCAACAAGCTCGCGGGCGCTGTTGGCAAAGTATTCGGCCATCATCAGCCAATAGCCGCCCGGCTGCATGGTTCGTCGCGTCTCGATGGCAAGCTGGGGAATGTGTTGCCAATGGTGCACAGTGCCGGAGGAGATGATGGCACCGAATTGTCCACCCAGTTGTCCCCATTCCTCAAGACTGTTAATGATGCGGATCTGGTGATCATCCAGCGACCGCAGATAACCGGTTCCGGTGAACCATTCGTCGTTCGGGTCCATTGCCGTCATGTTCTTATATCCGATTCTGGACATGGCGTGCGCAGCGTGGCCACGGCCGCATCCGATGTCGGCTATTGGGGTCTGTCGCGAGACGCCAAGGCGCTGGAGAAGCCCGTCGACCGCCTCGGAGACACCCGTTGCGCGGTAGGCGGCAAAGGAGGCGGCTATGTTTTCTTCCAGGTAGTGGGTCTTGAGTAGCTGGGCGACCTCAGCGTCGGTTTCCGCTTCGACAAACGCCCTCTTCATGGCTGCCTCCCATTGGCCGGGATCCTCGTAACCATTCATCTGGAAGCGGTCCAGATCGTCCGGGAAGGAGCCGTAGGGAGCGCTGACACTGACTGGGGGACTTTCCACGGTGCCTGGGCGGAGGGCGGAGCCAGAAGTCGAGGTGTTTGGCATCCGAACAGTTTTTAACACGTCAACGGGATGGGAAGGTCCACTGCAGGACGACCTGCCTTGATTGCAGGAATGTGCCTTGTGCGGCCTGGTTCTAGGGACAGTTGATCAAGGAGAATGCAAACTTGCGGTTCGGGCATTCACGAAACTCCTGAATCAAGGCGACATGAAGCAAGATCTGGAGGCACCCTTGCGGTGGCGAGTTGATGGTGAGGATCCTCTCTTTCCGGTCCGTTTAAACGAAATTGGTTCTGTCAGGAGCTCAGTGCCCGCAGTCCTGGAACACGTTCCCCAAGAGGGCTTGGAAGCGAACACGAAACGTTACGATGGCAGCCCTGGCTAGACGGCGTGCCCCCCAAGGGTCCTTCGTATAGTCTCAAGAGAAGTGAGTTCAAGATCGCATGACGCTCGGTGGGTCCGTTGTGGGCGAGCAACCCGATGGCTCCCCTGTCAACGAGGCCGAAGGGGCAGTGGACAGTTTGGTACGCGACACCTTCTTCCCCGGTGGTAGCCGCGGAGTTCTGGTGGAGGTTGGTGCTGCCTCCCCAGATTATCTTTCCTTGGGTAACTCCTTCCGCAGCAGCGGGTGGCGTGTGATCAGCATTGAGCCGAACCCGATCTTTGCCGAGATGCATCGAGAACGTGGGCATGAGATCCATGAA
This sequence comes from Cyanobium sp. ULC082, assembly GCF_977927535.1. Taxonomy (NCBI): domain Bacteria; kingdom Bacillati; phylum Cyanobacteriota; class Cyanophyceae; order Synechococcales; family Prochlorococcaceae; genus Cyanobium; species Cyanobium sp. ULC082. The sequence continues at coordinate 455,888 of NZ_OZ376398.1, read as the reverse complement.
TTCGCCTGCGGCGACGCAGATCTTGATGACGTAGCTTTTACCCTTGCGCAGGCAAAGAATCTCGGCTCACGATATCGGGGTGGCGAGATCTCCTATGAGTCGTTTTCTTCGTTGGGGATCCGTGGGAAATTCAGGAAGTTGTTCGATACCATGGCAGATCGTTTCACCACCCAGGAGATCAAGGTTCGGCAACGGCGGCTCGACACAATTCTCGATTCAATTGATGGCCTGGCTGAGGTTGACATCCTCTGCATTGACACCGAGGGATGGGAGCTCGAATGCCTCAGGGGGTTTTCGTTTGATCGCTTTCAGCCCAAAGTCCTCATCATCGAGGAACTCTTCGGCAAAACGGAGATTGATGACTTGGTCGGTAGTCATGGTTATGTGCGCTGGCAGCGCTTGACGCCGAACAACGTTTACGTGTTAAACGATGTGGCGCTCATGTCCCCCCAGCGTGGCTTCGCTCCCGCGATGACCAGCTACACAGGCAATCTTGAGGATGTTCTCCTGCGTCGTTGTTTTGAGGGTGTGAGTGATGGGTTCTACGTGGACATCGGGGCTCACCATCCGACCAGTGCCTCCTTGACCCGGTGGTTTTACGAGCAGGGATGGTCAGGGATCAACATCGAGCCTGGTGAGGGCATCATTCAGTTCCGGGCCGAACGCGAGCGGGACACCAACCTCGAACTGGCCGTCTCCGATCGCGAAGGCGAGACAACCTTCTGGGTCCACTCTGGCAATACGGGTACATCATCCCTGCTCGATGATGTACCCGACCTTGTGGCCCAGCGGGCTGGAGAGATCAAACCGCTCCAGGTTCGCCTTTCGACCCTCCCGGCAATTCTTGATGAGCACGCCCCTGGTCGGCACATCCAGTTTCTCAAGATTGATGCCGAAGGAGCAGAGGACGCCATCATTGCAGCGGCCGACTGGGCCCGCCACCGTCCTGAGATTTTGGTCGTGGAGAGCAGTGAGCCATACACAAACATCCGTATGAAGACGCGTTGGCAAGTCGTGCTTGAGCAGAACCGTTATCAATTTGCATATTTTGATGGGATCAACGATTTCTGGGTTCGCCGGGAAAGTGCCCATCTTGCCAAGGTGTTCCTTGTGCCGATTAACGTGCTTGACGCTTACACACTTTATAATCCCGAGGTGGAATCTCTGCGCGCCCAGGCTGCCACGATGAGAGCGCATCTGGAGGTGTCGAAGGCCCAAGCTGATGCCGCCACTGCAGAGTTGGAATCCCTGCGTGGCCAGGTTGTCACCTTGAGAAAGGCATATGACACCACAAAGGCGTATCTCGACAGCGTCCTGGTTAAATTGACCAATCTGCCCAAAATCGTTGTTACCAAAGATCCTCAGCCATCCCCCAAGCAGGGTTCTTGGATCAGCCGTCTCTTCCGCCGATGACGGATGACCAGACGGTGGTCCCATTCCAGACCTCCCAGAACGCGAATGGACGTCTTCAGAAGGTGATCCTGTTCGCCACCATAGTTCCTTTAGATACCTCAAGTGGCGGCACAATTGTCTGCCGCGATCATCTGCGTAGCATCGTCGGTGCGCATGGTACTGAGACCCATGTCTTCGCACCACCCGGCATTACGCCGGGTGGTGCTGAAGACTTTGCCAGGTCAGTGGGGGCGGTTTTTCATCCGCTGGTTTTCCAACCACCCAGGGGGGGATTGCTCAGCATGCCGAACCCCCTTGCCCAATCCTTCAGTATGGAGCGGGACGCGGCTCTGTATTGGCGGGTGGACCTCTCTTTCCGTGATCTCTTGACGGAGATCCGGCCCGACGTCATCTTTCTGGATTATTTGTTTTCAGCGCTCTTCTTGCCGTCGGCCTTTCATTGTGGGGCTCGTGTTGTGATGATTACTCAGAATCGCGAGAAGGAGTTCTACAGCGACCAGAGGAAGCTTGGCCTGATGCCGGCGAAGGCCGTCGACAGCGCGTTGGCCGAGTGGCGCCTTGGGCGGTTCGAGAATGAGGTTTTGGCTTCGGCTGACCACATTGTGGTTTTGAGCTCGCATGACATTCCGAGCGACTCTCTTCAGGCGGCTCGCACGACGGTGATCGAACCGATGCTCGACGAGCATGCGCTGAAATGGCGCCACGAGGGCCTCTCGAATGTCTTTTTTGTTGGCAACGTCAACCACTACCCGAACTTTTCTGCAGTTCACTGGCTGTGCGAGTCGTTCGCTCCGGCCCTCGCTGCCTGTGCTCCGGAGGCGCGGATCACCATCATCGGTGCGGAGCCAGACGACGCACCTGAAACCTGGAAACAGCCTAATGTCGACCTTCTTGGGCGTTCCACTGCGGATGAGGTCCTGCGGCAGTTCACAGGATGTGGTCTGTTCATCGCCCCCATCGAAAACAGCTTCGGCTCCAAGATCAAAATCCTTGAGGCCCTTGCCTACGCCACGCCCTTGCTCGCCACGGCGGAGGCGTTGACCGGGGTCCCGGGGTCAAACGGAATCCCTCTCTTCACCCTGGATGATCCGCAAACTGCGGCGGAACTCGCAGCTGGTTTGTTGCGCTCGCCTGGGAAGCTCGGAGAGTTGTCCCGGCTTATGGATGACATTCGCAACGGCAACCTGGCCCGAAGCCTTGCCGCCTGGCCCGCCCTCATCGAGCAGGTTTGCTCACGGCCCGTGATGCCCCGCCGTTCGCCGTGGCGTTCGTTCCTCCGGCCACGCAGATCACCTGCTGGACGCCAGGAAGTGGACGTGGAGATCGGCACCAACAGCTCTGTCTGGATCCACTCAGCGGGACTGGGTCCAGTTGAGCAGTTCAGGGGACTCCCCCTTCGCTGGACGGCCGAATCAGCGGCATTGACCGTGGCGATTGATCCTGACAGGCCGCCACGGTGGCTGAGGGTGCGCACCTGGGGCATCACTCCAGCCCGAGGAACTCACCTGCGGGTGTTCGTGAACGAGAGCGAGGTGCTGAGTGGCAAAGTGCGCAGCCGACTCTTTGATCGCGTTGCAAGGCTCTCGCCGCTCAGGGGCCACCGAGAGTTGACTCTGCGCTTTGAGAGCCCGGGCTTCCAGATCCCAGGTGACGATCGGGTCCTAGGGGTGGCTCTGGAGTCTGTTCGTTTGGGCCGCAGCCTCGATATGTATCTGTTGGCGCCGTGGTTCTTGCCGGCATTTAAGGCGTCCAAGCGTCTGTTCAGCCGCACGCTCCCCTCCTGAGATCCAGCGCCCATTGACAAACTGTGGATTCTTCGCATGGTCAGTCATGGACCCCATCCAGAGCTCGCGAATTTCCTAGATCTTTCCGGAACCAAGAGACTTGCGCCAATGGTTCTGTGTTCGGTGCCCAGAATGTTGAGCAGGTATGTGACGTGGACCCCAGAAACTGAACCAGCCCTTATGAGAACTTCACTACCGGTCAGACTAGGCCAGGAGAAGCCCCATGAATCGCAAACGCCACAACCCCAAGTAGATCATTCGCAAGCTGCGCACTGCTGAACAGCTCCTCAATCAGGGCCAGACCGTCACTGACGTCTGCTGTGGCCTGGAGGTCTCCGCACCCACCTACCACCGTTGGCAGCAGCTGTACGGGGGGATGAAGGCGACAGAGGCTAAACGCCTTAAGGAACTCGAGCAGGAGAACACGAGGCTCTAGCCGAAGGCTTCTCCGAAGGAGTAGCGATTGCTTGCTGATGCCGAGCTGGACAAAGCCATGCTCTAGCCCGAAGGGCTTCTGCGAAGCAGTAGGAGCTTGCCGAGGGAAATTTCTAAGCCCGGAACGTCGCCGCAGAGCCGTCGTGGTTCTGCAGGATCGATTCCGGGTTTCCCAACGACGCGCGTGCCGCTTGGCGTGCCAAAATTGCAGTACTCAGCGGCGTCCCGTGCCACTGGCGGACATCGAGGAGCAGAAGCTGCGCCGGCGACTGGTCTACCGGCGGCTGCGGCTCGATGGCTGGAGCGTTAATCACAAGCGGGTGCAACGGATCTGGCGTGAGGAAGGGCTCCAGCGGCCCCTGCCACGCAAACACAAGCGCTCACGGCCGGCGAACGGCTCAAGGGAGCTGCTCAGAGCTGAATACCCCCAGCATGTGTGGGCAATCGACTTCCAGTTCGACCAAACAATGGATGGCAGCACGCTCAAGCTTCTGAACGTGGTGGATGAATTCAGCCGTGTCTGTCTGGCCATTCAAGTGGGCCGGCGCTGCAAGGCTGTGGATGTGATCGATACGATCGAGGAGCTGCTAAGGCAGTATCCAGCACCTACCCATCTGAGGATGGAAATGGCCCTGAGTTCATTGCCCATGCTCTACAGGAGTGGTGCACGGGAAGTGGGTCGGCAACGGCATACATCCCGCCGGGCTCACCCTGGGGGAACCCATTCGTGGAGTCATTCAACGGCAGGCTCAGGGATGAATTCCTGTAGACGAAGTCGGCCGGAGGCCATATATTGAGCTCTTCTCATCGTTACCTGAGGCAACGATGATGGCAGAGCAGCACCGAATCGAGTACAACGTCTACAGGCCGCATTCGGCTCTCCAGGGCCGTACGCCCCTGGAAGTCCTCCAGCAATGGAAAGCGGCCTTATCAACTCATCAGCTCTCATAGGGACTGGAGCATCAAAGGGGGTCACGTCATATGGTCAAGGGGAGTCTGTGTCTGGAGATGCTGAGATGATTTCCCCCATGCTTTCGCCTGTGATGGAGGCCGGCCGTGACAATGTAGAGGACTGTCTGGCCTTCCTTCGGAGGCATTGTCAGAAGTTCCGGAGCACGACTCTTCTTGGTCTTGTCCTTGTGGATTATTCGCCACACTAATGTGAAGAAAAACGTTATTGAAGGCATCGCGATTATCCGCTTGGCAATCAGTCAATGGCTGTGGAGTGATCCTTCTGGCTCGTTTTAGGCCAACGGACGTTTATCGACGAGGCGTCTTTGTCTATGGTCCCAAGGCCAGTGGATGCCACTGTTCTTGGTGAGGCCTAACTCAATCTGAGCCAGCATGCTGTGCCGCTGCTAGCTGAGGCGGTCAGATCATCTAGCTCGGTGATTTCGAACAGCTCTAATTGATTGGTTGCATACTCAGGGAACGGTCGCATGATTGTGCTTTGGGGATGATGTGCATTGCCCCACCCGCTGGCTGTCAGGCATGAATGCTTTCCTGCTCATGCGTGAGGGCGGCACAAGTGCCTACATTGGCTTGCTGCAAGCGTACTGCTTGATTCTCTGCGCTTGCTGCAGTACCAGCTTGCTGATTTGGCGATGGACAGGCTTTGGCGCGATAGTGCCAGAGGAAGCAGTGTCTATTTTGGGGAATCTCTGCCTATGAGCCAAGCTTTAGTCGGGTGATTTGTGGGTGGCTGCTCTGGTGCTTGGTTGTCTGACCCGTGAACGGGCAGGCTTTGGGGCCGGTGGTAGCCTTCTGTTGTATGTAGAAACAAATCATTCCATGGGTCTTTTCCATGATCGATTCTTAGCCAGACTTGTCGGGCCCATCATCACGGAGCGAGTGGGAGATGAGTGACTTCACCCCACCCCCCGATCTGTGGGCACCGCCGTCGCTCTCAGCAAGCTCGCTCTGGGAAGCGCTTAACCGCCCAGACCCTGTGCTGATTGAGACTCGACCCGGAGAAGCAACCGACCCAATGGATCAGGTTGTTCTTGTCAAGGATATTGAAGGTAACGATGGCGATGAGCTCTGGGCGCGCATGCGAGCCGATGCCAAAACAGTCTCGGAAATCGCCAAGATGTTCGACGTGTATAATTTATGGGGGCTGCCGAGCGAGCTGTTTGAGCGCTTTTACAACCTTGGCGTCGCGCAGGCTATCGCCGAACTGATGGGCCGCTTTGGAATTGGCCCTGCTGATTGCATCGCAGACGTTGGCTGTGGCTGGGGATGGCTGCCCTTTTCGCTTGATCGCCTTGGCTACAGGGATTTGGTCGCGATGGAGCCGAGTCAGGTGGTGAGAAACCTCCAGGAGGCGGCGGGAAATCGGATCGAAATTGTGACTGACTTGGATCTTTGGCGAAGTATTCGTCACCGGTTCGATGCAATCGTTTCCGTGGCCACTATTCACCACTGGGATCACATCCCCTGGATTGCTCTGGAAGCCCGCCGTACAATGAAGCCGGGAGCTTATTGGTTTGTCGTGATGGAATGGTTTGCCGACACCCCTGCTGAATTCATCCAAGCGATGGAGACGCATCCAACCCGTGTGCGTTATCATCAATATGAATGGGCTTATCCAGCATCTGCCTACGTTGACTTGATTCAATCGGTAGGCTTCAGCCTTTCGGCAGTTATTCCATTTTACTACCGGAACAACTCCCTCTTGACGGTCGCTTCGCAAGCTCCCACTCCCGAGGGAATCGACCAAGAGCAGCTCGACCGGTTGGTTGATGAACATTTAACCGGTCCGAATGGCACAGTGGAGATGTTTTGGGCCGAGTTGGACGCCAACCGACGTCGGCCGGCCGTCTATAAGCTGTTCACTCGTCCACAGGTGCTGATCTTCCAGAGAGTTGCAGTGTAGGCAGAATTACCAAATGGGGATTTCTCCAGAAGTTTCGTCTCCAGGGAAGAGAGCGCTGAAGGTACTCTGCTCACATTTTCTATCAGGAACAAGCCTCCAAGGATGTCATCGATCTTGGTCTGACGCCTCCATGATCTGTTCGGCATATGTATTTTGGGTTTGCTCCGTGGTTGTTTTGGTGGCTATGGCGTGCCCAGGGGTACTGCTATCTTTTCTGAAGGAAGGGGTGGCTTTGCCCATGGATCTGGTGAGTACGAGTAGTTGAGTCGCGCAGGGTTCTCCCTCAGTCCTGCATCGGTAGGACTGGTTGTGCAGCTGCAGCTGTTGGGCCTCGACAACAGCTTTTCTCTTTTCATTTGGCTTGACTCAGGATATGACCTTTGTGAGTTATTCTATCTTTATTTTGCATGGACGTCAGACTTGATGGTCATTGTTGTGGTCGCAAAAACTCCTTGGACCGGCCTGTTGCCAACCATGGGTTCAAGAATCATTATGTCAGGTTTATAGTGCATAACTTGGAACTGCTTTGCGTCGCCATTGCTGATGGCAACCGACAGACTGTAGCTGCCAGGCTGAAGGAAGGGCATCACAAACTCAAAGTTTGTAGAGGCTTTGTGATTCATCGCGACTTGTACCCTATCCTGTCCGGTGCTATTCTCTCCGAAGATGACTTGTCCAGTACGGTCTCGCACAACAAATCCGGCAATGAAGCTTTCGACGCAGCGAATGGATTGGGCTGATATTTGTAGCTGAACAATTTCTCCGCAATTTGGTGTATTGGTTCTTTGTCCATCCATGCCCACTAGTTCCACCCTTGTAATGTAGGCATGTTGATTGCCATAGTCGCGCTTGTTGTCCCAGTAGTTCTGTTCTGGCAGCGCATTCAGTTCGTTTGCAGTTGAGATAATTCTTGCTATCGAGTCTTCGTTCGTCACAGTATTGACTGCAGTTGCTTCTTGCAATGAGACCCTGCTCTCCGAATTGTCGACCAGTGCATCCACGTTCTTCTGAATCGCTTCTGCGCTCGCCATGCTTTGGATTTCGGAATTGGATGCTTCCAAGCAATACCTGGTATACGCAGTGAGAATCGGGGCAGTTTGCGTGTTCATCCTTACGCGACCAGATTCAATCCAGATAGCTTTTTCGCATAGACTTGACACTGCATTGAGATCGTGGCTTACGAACAGAAGAGTGCCGCCTTCGGTGAAGCGTCTGATAAACCGCATGCAGCGCTGGCTAAAGACGGCGTCTCCAACACTGAGCGCTTCGTCGACAATGAGAACGGATGGCTCAACATGGGCAATCACTGCAAAGGCAAGCCGCACGAGCATTCCGCTGGAGTATGTCTTGACTGGTTGATAGACAAAATCCCCAATATCTGCAAACGACTGGATGTCTTCAAGTCGCGCCTTGATCTGTTCCTGGTGAAGGCCCAGCAGAGAAGCATTGAGGTAGATATTTTCGATCCCGGTGAATTCCGGGTTAAAGCCGCTTCCCAGTTCAAGCAGCGCTGCAATTGTTCCGCTTGTTTCCACTTTGCCTTCTGTGGGCGAAAGCGTGCCGCAGATCATTTGCAGCAATGTACTCTTGCCGCTACCATTGCGGCCAATAATGGCTACAGTTTCTCCCTTCTCTATTTCCAGGCTGACATTCCTAAGTGCCCAGAACTCCCGGCAATAGTTTCGTCGCCCACGCCAAAGTGCTTGCTTTAGTCGGTCTGTAGGGCTTGCGTAGATCTGGTAGCGTTTTCCGAGATCTCTTGTGATGATTGATTTCCTGCTGCTTTTCCCAGTTGTTGAGGACTCCATTCAAATCACGTCTGCAAAAGCTGGCTTTGCCTTTTGGAAGGCCCGGAACGAGAGTTCGCAGGCGATCAGTCCAAGGCTGATTCCCAGAACCAGATAGGTTGGATTCGGTGCATTTCCAATAATTGTGACTTCTCTCGTTTGTTCAATGACTTGGGCTAGAGGATTGAGCTGGAGGACTGGCAGCCACCGTGGCGGCAGAGCAGACAATGGGAAGAAGATGGGACTCAGGAACATCAGCATACTTGTGAGCACTCCCACAAGTTGTCCTATGTCTCTCAGGAATACTCCGACGGCCGAAAGCAGCCAGGTGATGGCTAAGGTCCCCAGAAGCAACGGTGTCCATACCAGAGGTAGCCATAAGATACTGATGGGAATCCGACCATACGCTGCGATCTCAAAGATGATCAGTACCACAAGGCTTGTGATGGCGTGGAATCCAGCTGTTATAAGTGCAACTGGCGCTAGGATTTCCAATGGGAAAACCACCTTCTTTACATAGTTTGGATTGACGAGAATCAGTCCAGGGGCGCGATTGACACACTCAACAAATAGGTTGAAGACAATCAGACCTGCAAACAGGTTGACGGCGAATGCAAGCGGGCCAGTGTTCTCGCCGTTCCCCCACCGAGCCTTGAAAACTTGGGAGAAGACAAGCGTGTAGACAGCCAGCATCGCAAGAGGTTGAACGAAGCTCCAGCCAAGGCCTAGAACTGACCCCCTGTATCTTCCTTGGATTTCCCTCTGACTGAGCCGCCATAGCAACTCGCGTTGTCGTAAAACCGATTTTGGAAACCTAATATTCATGGTCATCAATCTAGTCCCCGCTGCTTCCCCTTACTCCTGTTCCTCATGGTTTTTGAGAGTTTGTGACTTGCCGACAATTGGTCCCATACAATCCACCTGTGCTGCCTTCTAAGAGAAGGCTCTGCAGCCGTAGACCTGTCCTTTCGAGTGGTTCGATCTGAACCATTGGGTACAGCTTCATCTGTGATTCAGCGTCTTGCAAAGCGATGTGGACCAGAGAATTGATGTGTACCCATGCTCGTCAGGCCAAGAACCTTGCCTCCCACGCATTGTCTCAAAGAGTACAGCCACTGCGGCCATAGAGTTCGCGTTGATGGCTCGGGATGGAATCCCGTCGGATCCACCTCAACAGGTTGGCCCCACTGTCGACCCATTGTGTCCTTCTCGTAGAGCATCTTTTAGCGCTTGCTTCATTCGGCGGTTCTGCAGGTCCCTTTTCCTATGAAGTGGTCGATCCAATCTCTGCAGCTGAGCCCCATGATGTTGGTTTGAACAGACGTTCGCTGAAGCTCACCCAGAGGATCAGCCCTGGTCACGGCGTGAGGTGCCCATCTCGTCTTTCAGTGCCTGGAGGGTTCTGGCTGACGGCTGGCAGAGCAGTATTCGCTCCACGCCTGAATGGCGGCTTCCAGCTGCTTGATGGCTCAATGCATGGCATCAAGTACTTTGATCATTAGCCGGTTTGTTAGAGCTCACTAGTCATCGACTTTGTTTGGTAGCTGGACTTTTTTGGATCCATGATTAAATTCTCGGCTGTTTTCAATTTCCTTGGTTTCAGCCAACTCGCTTCGTGCTTCCCAGACAAGCAGATTCTGGGTATCGGAAGGTGAAAAGCCCAGCTGCTGGTAAAAACCTGAGCCGTTCGTGGTCATCAGGTACACCCGCTCCACCCCGCTGATGGCCGGGCTGCTGAGCAGAGCTTCCATGATCCTCCTGCCGACACCCTGGCCCTGGTGGCCATTGGCCACCACCACATCCCAAAGCACGGCCCGGTAGACGCCGTCGCTTGTGGCCCGCCCGAAGCCGACCAGCTGCCGCCGCCGCCAGGCGCTGACTATTGCCTGGCTGCCTCCGAGCATCCTCCCGAGCTGGGACCGTTCCCGCCCTTGGGCCCAGAAGCTGTGCTGATCAAGGAGCCGCTTCAGTTGATTCAGCCTCAGCAGGCGCAGGGCCGGGGCCCCCGGCCCGTGTCGGACGATTCTTGTCGGACTCCTTTCGTTGTCTACCGGCGAAGCCTGTGAGTGCCTGTTCACCGTTGGAAGCTGGGCTGCAGAAGCTTGACCCGTAGCCGTGACTGGCTGTGAGCCGGACTCTGGGCCTGGCTGTTGAGCGATTGTGTCAATCGACCGTGACGGGTCCACCTGTCTGGCAGGTGCCAGCCGGTCCTTGAGGTTCCTAGCCATGGGCGCTGGCCTGATTCAGGTCGAAACATTCCCCACCAATCACCCTACCTCCAGGCCTTCCATCTGGCGAAACCCCTTGCCCTGCCTAGGCTCTAGAGGGTCGATGACCTGTGGGCGGTGATAGGCTGAACCAACCGGGCGGCTGCTTTCGATGCTCAAATTCCTGTTGGGCGATCCCAATGCCCGCAAGCTGAAGCGCTACCAGCCACTGGTTTCAGACATCAATCTGCTGGAGGAGGAGATCGCTGCCTTCAGTGACGATCAGCTACGCGGCAAGACTACCGAGTTCAAGGAGCAGCTCCAGAAGGCTGAAACTCCGGCCAGGCAGCGGCAGTTGCTTGATGCGCTGTTGCCTGAGGCCTTCGCGGTGGTTCGGGAGGCCGGCAAGCGGGTGTTGGGCATGCGCCACTTCGATGTGCAGCTGATCGGTGGCATGGTGCTGCATGAAGGCCAGATCGCCGAGATGAAGACTGGCGAGGGCAAAACGCTCGTGGCCACCCTGCCGGCCTATCTGAACGCCCTGACCGGCGCCGGGGTCCACGTCGTCACCGTGAACGACTATCTGGCCCGTCGGGACGCCGAGTGGATGGGCCAGGTGCATCGCTTCCTCGGCCTCTCGGTGGGGCTCATCCAGCAGGACATGCCCCCGTTCGAGCGGCGTCGCAACTACGGCTGCGACATCACCTACGCCACCAACAGTGAGCTCGGGTTCGACTACCTGCGCGACAACATGGCCAATGACATCGAAGAGGTGGTGCAGCGCAACTTCAACTATTGCGTCATTGATGAGGTGGATTCCATCCTTGTGGATGAAGCCAGAACTCCCCTGATTATTTCTGGCCAGATTGAGCGGCCCCAGGAAAAGTATCGCCGGGCAGCCGAGATTGCTGAGTTACTGCAGCGCGCTGAAGGCACTGCCAAGGATGGAATTGATCCAGAAGGGGATTATGAAGTGGATGAAAAGCAGCGCAATGTAACCCTTACGGATGAAGGCTATGCCAAGGCTGAAACGTTGTTGGGTGTTGGAGACCTGTTTGATCCAGCAGACCCCTGGGCGCATTACATCACCAATGCGCTCAAAGCCAAGTCCCTGTTCATCAAGGATGTAAATTATATAGTGCGCGGCGAGGACGCCGTCATTGTCGATGAATTCACCGGCCGGGTGATGCCGGGGCGCCGCTGGAGTGACGGCCAGCATCAGGCGATCGAGGCCAAGGAGAACCTGCCGATCCAGCCTGAAACCCAGACCCTCGCCAGCATCACGTACCAGAATTTCTTCCTGCTTTATCCGCGCCTGGCCGGCATGACCGGCACCGCTAAAACCGAAGAAGTGGAGTTCGAGAAAACCTACAAGCTCGAAGTCACGGTGGTGCCCACCAACCGACAGCGCTCGCGCACCGATCTGGTTGATCAGGTTTACAAGAACGAGGTGGCCAAATGGAGAGCTGTCGCCGCAGAAACCGCCGAGATCCACCGGGCTGGACGGCCCGTGCTGGTCGGTACCACCAGTGTCGAAAAATCGGAGTTGCTCAGCGACCTGCTGGCAGAGCAGGGGGTTCCCCACAACCTGCTGAACGCCAAGCCGGAGAATGTCGAGCGCGAGGCAGAGATCGTTGCCCAGGCAGGCCGGGCCGGTGCCGTCACGATCGCCACCAACATGGCCGGCCGCGGTACCGACATCATCCTTGGTGGCAACAGTGACTACATGGCACGCCTCAAGTTGCGGGAGGTGCTGCTTCCTCGCCTCGTGCGTCCGGAGGAGGGCCATCGCCCGCCGGTTCCCCTGCCGCGCGAGGCATCCAGTGGTGGTGGCTTCGGCAACACTGCTGAGGCCCTGCCCCACGCCCCCAGCGAGGCCCGTGCCATTGGGGCGCTCTACCCCTGCTCCCTCACTGACGCCACAGAGCAGTCCCTGGTCGAGCTGGCCAGGGAGCTGGTCAAGGCCTGGGGCGACCGGGCCCTCTCGGTGCTCGAGCTTGAGGATCGAATCGCCCAGGCGGCGGAGAAGGCCCCCACCGATGACGTCCAGATCCAGAACCTGCGCCAGATGATCAGCCGGGTGCGTGGTGAGTACGACGCGGTGGTGAAGGAGGAGGAGGAGCGGGTGCGTCAGGCAGGTGGTCTGCACGTCGTCGGCACCGAGCGGCATGAATCGCGACGGGTGGATAACCAGTTGCGCGGCCGTTCCGGTCGTCAGGGAGATCCAGGCAGCACCCGTTTCTTTCTCTCCCTGGAAGACAATCTGCTGCGCATCTTCGGTGGAGAGCGGGTGGCTGGCCTGATGAATGCCTTCCGGGTAGAGGAGGACATGCCGATTGAGTCCGGCATGCTCACACGTTCCCTGGAAGGGGCTCAGAAAAAGGTGGAAACGTATTACTACGACATCCGCAAACAGGTTTTTGAGTACGACGAAGTGATGAACAATCAGCGTCGTGCTGTTTATGCCGAGCGTCGGCGTGTACTTGAGGGCAGGGAACTCAAGTTGCAGGTGATCGGCTACGGTGAGCGCACCATGGACGATATCGTTGAGGCCTATGTCAATCCTGATCTTCCTGCGGAGGAATGGGATCTGGGACAACTGGTTGCCAAGGTGCAGGAGTTTGTTTATCTGCTGGCAGATCTGACCCCAGAGCAGTTGCAGGGTCTGTCGATGGAGGAACTCAAGGCCTTCCTGCGTGAGCAGCTGCGCAATGCCTACGACCTGAAGGAGAGTCAGGTTGAGCAATCCCGTCCAAACCTGATGCGCGAGGCTGAACGCTTCTTCATTCTGCAGCAGATCGACACACTTTGGCGTGAGCATCTCCAGGCCATGGATGCGCTGCGCGAATCGGTGGGGCTGCGTGGCTATGGCCAGAAAGATCCGCTGATCGAATACAAAAACGAGGGCTATGACATGTTCCTTGACATGATGACCTCGATGCGGCGCAACGTGATCTATTCCATGTTCATGTTCCAACCTCGTATGGAAAGCGCCGAGGCGATTGCCACGGGCTGAAGCAGGCCCGGCGGCTTCAGCCGTTGATGCTGGAGCGATCCCCCAGAAACTCCAGAATTTCCCGATCCTTGAGATTCTGGGCCTTGGCTCCGCAGCCTTCCAGCAGGGGCCGTCCGGCTGCCACATCCCGCAGGCAATGCTGCAGCTGACTCAGGTCGTTTTCCAGCACATCAATCCGCTCCATGAGGTTGCGGATCACCCGGGCTTCGGCGTCCGGAAGGGCTGAATGGGCCAGGGGGTCGATGCGCACCCCTGACTGATGCACCACCCTGCCGGGAATGCCCACCACCGTGCTGTCGGGTTGCACGTCGCGCAGCAGCACCGAACCGGCTCCGATCCGGGTGTTGGAGCCCACGGTGATCGCGCCGAGCACGTTGGCACCGGCCCCCACCACCACGTTCTCCCCCAGGGTGGGATGGCGCTTGCCGTGCACCTTGCCTGTTCCCCCCAGGGTCACTCCCTGGTACAGCAGACAGCGGTTGCCGATTTCGGCGGTCTCGCCGATCACCACCCCCATGCCGTGGTCGATGAAGACCCCGGAGCCGATCCGGGCGCCTGGATGGATCTCCACCCCCGTCAGGGAGCGGCCCAGCTGTGACAACAGCCGGGGCAGAAGCGGGATCCGGCACCGCCACAACCGATGACTGAAGCGATGCAGCACCAGGGCATGAAAGCCGGGGTAGCAGAGCAGGATCTCAAGCGTGCTGCGGGCGGCGGGGTCGCGCTCCTTGATGATCCGCAGGTCTGCCGCCACGGTGCTCAGGAGGTGCCGGAACGAGGAACCCAAGGCGAACGGATACAGGGGAACGGGGAAGACGCTGGTGCCGCCACACCCACGAACCCTGGGCCCGTGGGACTCAGCCTGCCTGGAGGGTCTGAGGATCGATCAAACCGTCTGGCGGTTCGGTCAGGCCAATCTCCTTGCGCAGCAGGTTGATCGTGGAAGCCCCGAGATAGCTCTGGGCGCAGTGGACCTGGGGCATTCGCATCAGCTGAGCCCGATTCTGGCGCAGGGTCTGCTCCACCAGCGGCAGGCTGGGCCGGTCGCAGAGCACGTGGCTGGCGGCGCGCAGCAGGGCCAGCAGGCGGCTGCCGACATCGGGGTTGGCCGTCATCACCAGCAATTCGTTGCCGCGCATGCTGTGCAGGATCACTTCGGCGGCGCGCAGGATGCCGGGGCTGATGCTGACCAGACCGACACAGCTGCCGGTGCGCAGTTCCTTCAGCAGGTCGAGTTCCTGGCGGAAGTCGTTGAGGTCCACCGCCACGGCCCGGATGCCGTAGCGCTGGGCAAGCTCTTCGACCGGCTGGAGGAAATAGCGACTGGTGACCACGGTTCCGTTGCTGGAGCTCTCCAGCACCGCTTCGAGTTCCTCCAGGGGCACCACCTCAACAGGAACCTCCAGCACCGGCGCCAGTTCCTCGGCGATCAGCAGAGAGGCGCCGATGTCTTCGCGGGGGGTGGAGACCAGCACCCGGGCGCCGCAGCGCAGTCGCCAGTCGATCTCCCGGGTGAGCAGCTCCCTGGCCTGCTGAAGGGTGCAGCCGGCGTTGAGCAGGCCGTCCACACACTGACGCACCTCACGGTCGATGTCGGGGCGTAGGCGGTTGCGGAGGCCGGGCGGCACCTTGATTTCGCGTGGCTTCTGCTGGTCGCGCACATAAATGCCCGAACCGGCCATGGCTTCCACCACGCCGTCATTCTCGAGCTGGCGGTAGACCTTGCTGATCGTGTTGCGGTGCAGGCCGGTCTGCATGGCCAGCTGCCGGGTGCTGGGCAACCGGTGACCGGGCGGGTAGTGTCGCGCCGCGATCGCAAAACAGATCTGGTTGTACAGCTGGGTCGACGCCGGGATGTCGCTTTCCTGCTGAATGTGGAATCGCACGCCCGTTGGAACCTGCAGCTTTGCTGCCACCCTACGGAGCATCGGCCCCGGTGACAATTCCCCCTGTGGCATAGGAGGCTGTGCCGGTTGCCGACCAGCCGCTCCTCGGACCTCAGCTTTCGGCCTGGGCGACCGCCGCGTCGGCACCACTCACCTGACGCACTGGTGAGGGGATCGTGCGCACGGCCTTCGAGGCCAGGGCGGCGGCGTCTTTCTCTTTGGTGAGGGGTGTTTTGCGCGGGGTCAGGAACATGATCATGTTGCGGCCTTCCCGCTTGGGGTCCTGCTGAATCTCGGCACTCTCCTCGAGATCCTTGGCCATCCGTAACAGCAGCAGCTCGGCCAGGGCCGTGTGCTGAATCTCACGTCCCCGGAAGATCACCGTGCATTTGACCTTGTCACCGTCCTTGAGGAAGCGGACGGCCTGGCCGATGCGGACCTGATAGTCGTGGGAGTCGATCTTGTAGCGCATCTTCACCTCCTTCACTTCGGTCTGGTGAGACTTCTTCTTGGCCTCCTTGGCTTTCTTCTCCTGCTCGAACTTGAATTTGCCGTAATCCATGATCCGGCAGACCGGCGGATCAGCCTTCTCGCTCACCAGCACCAGATCCAGCTCCCGATCCTTGGCCACCTCCAGGGCCTCTTCCCTGGTGATCACCCCGAGCTGGCTGCCGTCGGCATCGACCACCCGGAGCTGGGGGTAGCTGATGCGATCGTTGATGTTCGGGAGCTCCCGAACGGGGGCACGACGGTCGAAACGGGGACGAGGTGGCATTCAGAAGAGCGAGGGGGCGAAGCGTGAGGCCGCAGCGATGGCCGCAGTGGGGATGGCCATGAACGACATCCATGACCCTGTTCAAGCATGGCCCGGCACAAGCGTTGGCTTGGTCAGGGCATTGCCATCACAATCGGGCGCGTTCAGGGGGCAACACGCAGGTTTTCACTCTAGGACGCGCTGGACCGACTCCAGGGCTTCCCGCAGTGGATCAGCTCCCGTCAGCCAGAGGGCCTGATGCTGGCGACGAAACCAGGTGCGCTGCCGCTTGGCGAACTGACGGGTGCGCAGGTCGGTGAGCCGGATGGCCTCGGCCTCGTCGAGTTCACCCGCCAGGTGGCGCTTGGCTTCTCCGTAGCCGATCGTGTTCAGCAGGGGCAAGGTTGCGCCATAGCGTCGGATCAGCAAGGCCGTTTCCGCCACCAGCCCGGAGCTGTAGAGCTGGCGAGTGCGTCGGGCGATGCGATCGGGCAGATCGGGTGGGTCAAGTCCCAGCTCCAGCACCTGCCAGGGCGGAGGCTCGGTGGCTTGCAGGCTGGAGGCTGGCCTTCCGGTGGCATAGAGCACCTCCAGGGCCCGCTGGGTTCTCACCGCGTCTGCGGCGGCGATGCGGGCGGCTGTGACCGGGTCGGCCTGGGCAAGCAACTGGCGGCAGGTGCTCTGGCCCAGGGCAGTGAGCTGGGCACGCAGGGCCGGTTGCGGCGGCACGGCTGGCGGCAGAAGCCCACGGATCATCGCCTTCAGGTAGAGGCCGCTTCCTCCCACCAGGAAGGCCATGCCCCGGCGTTGTCGTTCGGCGGCGATGCGGTCTGCGGCGGCAAGCCGGAAGGCATGGAGGTTGATCGGCCGATCCGGTGGGGACAGATCCAGCAGCTCGTGTCGCACCCGGGCCCGCTGCAGGGGGGTGGGCTTGGCGGTGCCGATGTCCATGCCGAGGTAGAGCTGGCGGGAATCCACCGACAGAATCGCCAGGTCGAGGGCCTCGGCGATCCGGATCGCCAGCTCCGTTTTGCCGCTGGCGGTGGGGCCGAGCAGCACGATCACAGGCAGGGTTGACAGGGCCATGGAATGGGCCGGCCGCTGGGCCGATCAGGCTTGGTCTGAATTGGGGTTGATGCATCCCAGGCCTCAACAGCCTCTCAGAGGCCCCTGGAAGCCACCCTGAGTGCTCGGTGGTAAGCTGGAAGCCCTCGTCAGGCCTGGAGCAGTTCTTGAGCCTGTCCCTGAGCTTTCAATGAGCCCTCTGGCAAGCCTTGTCTGTTGAGCCCGGTGCCGAGCTGATACCAGTGTTGAGCTGAAACCCAGTGCTGAGTCCAGTCATTCTCACACCACCAGCGCTGATCGGTCGTGTCGGCCTCGATCGGTCCGTCTCCCACGCAAGTCAAGCGGAATGAGCGATTCCTCCAAGATCGAGCATGCCTACGGCGCCGAGCAGATCCAGGTCCTGGAGGGGCTGGAGCCGGTGCGCAAGCGGCCTGGAATGTACATCGGCACCACCGGTCCCCGTGGCCTTCACCATCTCGTCTACGAGGTGGTCGACAACTCCGTAGACGAGGCCCTGGCCGGCCATTGCAATGAGATCTTCGTCCGGCTCTGCGAAGACGGATCGGTCGAGGTCACCGACAACGGTCGCGGCATTCCCACCGACATTCACCCCCGCACCGGTAAATCCGCCCTTGAAACGGTGCTCACCGTTCTCCATGCCGGCGGCAAGTTCGGCAGCGGCGGCTACAAGGTGTCCGGGGGCCTGCATGGCGTTGGTATCTCGGTGGTCAATGCGCTCAGCGAGTGGGTCGAGGTCACCGTGCGCCGTCAGGGACAGGTGCACCGGCAGCGTTTCGAGCGAGGCACTCCGATCGGCACGCTCCGCTCGGAATCCGACGACTCCGGAGCCACTGGAACAGGCGTGCGCTTCAAGCCGGACAGCGAGATCTTCACCGGCGGCATCACTTTTGACTACACCACCCTTTCGGGCCGTCTGCGCGAGCTTGCCTACCTGAACGGTGGTGTGCGGATCGTGTTCCGGGATGAGCGCTCGGAGGCCCGGGGGCCTGAGGCTGAGGGGCACGAGGAGATCTATCACTACGAGGGTGGTATCCGCGAGTACGTGGCTTACATGAATGCGGGCAAGGAGCCGCTTCATTCCGACATTATTTACGTCAACAATGAGAAAGATGGCGTCCAGGTTGAAGCCGCTCTACAATGGTGTGTTGATGCCTATTCCGATAGCATTCTTGGCTTTGCCAATAACATTCGCACCGTGGATGGTGGCACCCACATTGAAGGGCTCAAAACAGTTCTGACCCGCACGCTGAACACCTTTGCCAAGAAACGGAACAAGCGCAAGGATGTGGATCCGAATCTGGCTGGGGAGAATATCCGGGAAGGGCTTACTGCCGTTCTTTCGGTGAAGGTGCCTGATCCTGAATTCGAAGGCCAAACCAAAACCAAGCTCGGCAATACCGAGGTTCGCGGCATCGTGGATACGGTGGTTGGCCAGTCACTGGCCGAATACCTGGAGTTTCACCCCCAGGTGATTGATCTCATTCTGGAGAAGGCCATCCAGGCCTTCAATGCGGCCGAAGCCGCCCGGCGAGCCAGGGAGCTGGTGAGGCGCAAATCTGTGCTGGAGAGCTCCACCCTGCCTGGCAAACTGGCTGACTGCAGCTCGCGAGATCCTTCCGAATCCGAAATATATCTGGTTGAAGGCGATTCCGCCGGGGGCTCTGCCAAGCAGGGCCGCGATCGACGTTTTCAGGCCATTTTGCCTTTGCGTGGAAAAATTCTCAACATCGAGAAAACGGATGATGCGAAAATCTATAAAAACACTGAGATTCAGTCCCTGATTACCGGATTGGGTCTTGGCATCAAGGGAGAGGAGTTCAATGAATCGGCTCTGCGCTACCACCGCATTGTGATCATGACCGATGCGGATGTGGATGGAGCTCACATCCGCACCCTCTTGCTCACTTTCTTTTACCGTTATCAGAAAACGCTGCTGGAAGGTGGCTACATTTACATTGCCTGTCCGCCCCTCTATAAAGTTGAGCGGGGCAAGAATCACACTTACTGCTACAACGAGCAGGATCTGAAAACCACGCTTGATGGTTTTGGCGAGAAGGCCAACTACACGATCCAGCGTTTCAAGGGCCTAGGTGAGATGATGCCCAAACAGCTCTGGGAAACAACCATGGATCCCACCACCCGCACCATGAAACGTGTGGAGATTGAAGACGCCGCCGAAGCCGACCGCATCTTCACGATCCTGATGGGCGACAAGGTGGCTCCACGACGGGAATTCATCGAGAAGCACAGCGCCGAGCTCGATTTTGCCCAGCTCGACATCTGATGGACTGGCGCCTGGCCTGGGTTCTGGGGATGGCCCTGATTGCTCCTGCCGCCCTGCCGGCTGGTGGAGGGGAGCGACGCTCCCCCGAGCTGCGCAGGCGCCAGAGCCAGGAACCCCTGCTGGCTGCAGGGTCATTGCTGCTGCGATGTGCTCCACAGCACTCCGCACCCGCCCTGACCCGCCTGCAGGCAAACGTTCCCTTGCGGCTCCTGCGCACCTGGTGGGAGCCTGACGGTGACCGGTGGCTGCAGGTGCAGATACCCGCTTCCGGCGGGGCTGGTCCCCGCCGCGGTTGGTTGCCCGGGTGAACCCGTCAGCCTTGATGAGCCGTGAGCAGCAGCAGCGGGACTGAATTCCTGCTCGTTTCGCTTGGTGCGATTCCGGGGGCGTGGTTGCGGCTGCAGCTGGTCAACCATTTCGAGCCGATCCTGCCTCGGCGCCACTGGGGCACCTTCGCTGTGAATGTGGTTGCCGCTTTTGCCCTCGGCTTGCTCGTTGGCATCGACCGGCGCCACAGCCTGGCGGGCACCGGCTTGTTGCTCCTGCTGGGCACTGGTTTTCTCGGTAGTTTCAGCACCTTTTCCACCCTGATGCTGGAACTGCTGCAGGAGCAGCGCCAGGGCCGCTGGGCCGAGGCGGGGATCCTGGCGGCAGCCTCGGTGCTGGCCGGGCTGCTGGCCGTCCAGCTGGGTCTGCGAATGGGGGCGTCCTGAGGTGAGGCGTCGTCTTCGTTTCGCGTTCTGGGAGCTGGGGCTTGTGGCTGCAGGAGCTGTGCCCGGCGCTTTGCTGCGCTGGCGGATCGGGGTTCAGATCGGCCCCTTGCTCGCCGATGGGGCCGCCGGGGTGGCGGCGGCCCATCTGTTGGCCAATGTGGCGGGTTCGTTCCTGCTCGGGGTGCTGGCGGGGCCGATCCCGTGGCGTGCACCCCTGCTGCTGCTTGGTGGCGTCGGCTTCTGTGGATCCCTCACCACGTTCAGCTCCTGGATGCTGGATCTGGTCTGGTTGGGGGAGGAAGGACAGACCCCAGCTGCGCTGGCCCTGCTGGTCGCCAGCCTGTTGCTCGGCCTGGCCGCAGCAGCCATCGGGCTGGCCAGCAGCCGAGCCGCGTTCAGGCCGCCAGAGCCGCCTCGATCGCCGCGGTGAGCTCTGCGCCATCGGGTTCGATCGCACTCTTGAACCGTCCGAGGACGGTGCCATCCCTGCCCACCAGGAATTTCTCGAAGTTCCACTCCACGTCACCGGCAGGTTCCACCTGGGTGAGCAGGTCATAGGGGGGGGTCTTGACCCCCTTGGCGTGCACCTTGTCGAACAGGGTGAAGCTGGCCCCGTAGGTGGTGGAGCAGAACTGCTGAATCTCGCTGAGGCTGCCCGGCTCCTGGGCGCCGAAATCGTTGCAGGGGAAGCCCAGCACAACCAGGCCCCGGGGCCCGTAGGTGTCCTGCAGGGTCTGCAGGCCGGCGTACTGCCGGGTGAAGCCGCACCGACTGGCCACATTGACGATCAGCAGCACCTGACCGCCGAACTCGCCAAGCCGCTGGGCAGCTCCGGTGGCGCTGGTCACCACCACATCCGACACATTCAGGGTCATGAAGCGATTCCAGTGAGAAATGACCCTAGGCGCTCGAGACAAGCCTGGTGCCCCCTCCCCATACACTCGGGGAGCTGCGATCCTCCCGGGCGATGAGCGAGGCCACCAGCCCCACCACGGTGAGCAACAGCAGCCTGCAGGTGGCGGAGATCGTCGCCCGCCAGCTGCAGGGCCTGTTGGCTGCTGGCAACTACGACGGCGTCAAGTTGTTGCTGGAGCCGGTCCAGCCGGTGGACTGCGCCGAGGCGATTGGCAGCCTGCCCCGTACCCTCCAGGCCCTGGCCTTCCGCCTGCTCGCCAAAGATGAGGCGATCGAGGTCTACGAGTATCTCGATCCCGCAGTGCAGCAGACCCTCCTGGAGCGGTTGCGCTCTGGTGAGGTGCTGGAGCTGGTCGAGGAGATGTCCCCGGACGACCGGGTGCGGTTGTTCGATGAACTGCCGGCCAAGGTGGTGCGGCGGTTGCTGATGGAGCTGAGTCCTGCCGAGCGTCGGATCACCGCTCAGCTGCTCGGCTACGAGGCGGAAACAGCAGGCCGGTTGATGACCACGGAGTTCATCGATCTCAAGGAGTTCCACAGCGCCGCCCAAGCTCTCGACATCGTGCGTCGCCGCGCCCGCGACACCGAAACCGTCTACAGCCTCTATGTCACCGATGCCTCTCGCCACCTGACCGGCATCCTCTCCCTGCGCGATCTGGTGACCGCAGAGCCCGATGACCGCATCGGTGACGTGATGACCCGTGACGTGCTCAACGTCTCCACCGGCACCGATCAGGAGGAGGTGGCCCGGATCATCCAGCGCTACGACTTTCTGGCCGTGCCGGTGGTGGACAGGGAGCAGCGCCTGGTGGGGATTGTCACCGTCGATGACGTGATCGACGTGATCCAGCAGGAGGCCACCCGCGATCTCTATGCCGCCGGCGCCGTGCAGGCCGGTGATGAGGATGACTACTTCCAGAGCAACCTGTTCACAGTGGCCCGCCGTCGGGTGGTGTGGCTGCTGGTGCTGCTGGTGGCCAACACCGGCACCTCAGCGGTGATCGCCTCCGAGGAAGGGGTTCTCAAGGAGGTGGTGCGGCTGGCGGCCTTCATCCCACTGTTGATCGGCACCGGTGGCAACGTGGGCGCCCAGAGTTCCACGGTGGTGATCAGGGGTCTGAGCACCCAGAGGATCCAGTCGCTCGGGCTCTGGCGCACGGTCGGTCGGGAAGCTCTGTCCGGGCTGTTGCTTGGGCTGCTGCTGGTGATCGTGGTGGTGCCCTGGGCCTGGCAGGTGGGTGGGGGGATGCTGGTGGCCACGGCGGCAGGAATCAGCCTGGTCTGCATCACCACCCTGGCCGCCACCGCCGGAGCGTCCCTGCCGTTGCTGTTCGACCGGCTGGGGCTTGATCCGGCCCTGATGTCAGCGCCGTTCATCACAACCGCCACCGATGTCGCCGGCGTGTTCATCTACCTGCAGACTGCCTCCTGGCTGCTCAACCACGTGGGTCTGAACCCCTGAGCGCTCCGGGCTGCGCCGCAGGGTCTGACAGAAAACAGAGTTTCTTTGGTTTTCTGAGAGGTCCTTCACACTTCTTTAGGTTAGGCTTCACACACCTTCAAGAGCTTCGCTGTGGTTGTCGCTCTATCGCTGGATCGGATCCCTGATTCGAACGTCGCTCCCGGGCCCAAGACCTTCCAGGCTGCGGGTCGTTCCCACCCCCCGGTCGACGGCGACCTGGTGAGGTCCTACCTGCGGGACATCGGCCGTGTGCCCCTGCTGAGCCATGAGCAGGAGATCACCCTGGGCCGCCAGGTGCAGGAGCTGATGCGTCTGGAGGAGGCGGAGCAGGAGCTCCAGATGCGCAGCGGCAGCAAGCCGAACCCCGAGCAGTGGGCCGAGTCGCTCGGGCTGAGCCTGCCGGTGCTGAAGCGCAAGCTGATCAACGGCCGCCGGGCCAAGGAGCGGATGGTGGCGGCGAACCTGCGGCTGGTGGTGAGCGTGGCGAAGAAATACACCAAGCGGAACATGGAGCTTCTGGACCTGATCCAGGAGGGCACGATCGGCCTGGTGCGGGGTGTGGAGAAGTTCGATCCCACCCGCGGCTACAAGTTCTCCACCTATGCGTATTGGTGGATCCGGCAGGGGATCACCCGGGCGATCGCCGAGAAGAGCCGCACGATCCGGCTGCCGATCCACATCACCGAAACGCTCAACAAGCTGAAGAAGGGCCAGCGGGAACTGAGCCAGGAGCTGGGCCGCACCCCCACCCTGAGCGAGCTGGCGGTGGCTGTGGAGCTGCCGGAGGAGGAGGTGAAGGATCTGCTTTGCCGGGCGCGGCAACCGGTGAGCCTGGAAACCAAGGTGGGCGACGGTGAAGACACCGAACTGCTGGATCTGCTGCAGGGGGATGGCACGTTGCCGGAGGAGAACGTGGACAGCGAGTGCCTGCGGGGCGACATGCGGGCGCTGCTGGAGCAACTGCCGGAGCTGCAGCGTGATGTGCTGAAGATGCGCTACGGCATCGACGTGGAAGAGCCGATGAGCCTCACCGGCATCGGCCGCATCCTCGGCATGAGTCGTGATCGTGTGCGCAACCTGGAGCGTGATGGCTTGGTCGGCCTGCGGCGCCTCAGCGCCAGTGTTGAGGATTACGCGGCCTGCTGAATTCGATCCCCACTGCCTGGTGAGTCTGTTCACTCAGTCCCGCAGATAGCCGGGGGCCTGGGGATTCAGGCTCACGTTTCCGTAGCGTTCACCAGACGGGAAGTATTCGGTGGCCAGCTGCACCTGGCCCGCCACGGCCTCACCAGCAGTGGCGGCGATGTAGCGGAGAGTCAGGTCGATCCCGGCTGAAACACCTGCCGAGCACCAGATCCGCCCGTCGCGGGTGAAGCGTTCTTCCACCACGGTCACATCCCCGAGGGCGCGGAGTCGGTCCAGGGAGCCCCAGTGGGTGGTGGCGATCCGGCCACTGAGCAGTCCGGCGGCGTGCAGCAGGAACGCCCCCGTGCAGACCGAGAGCAGGGCCTGACACTGGCTTGCCTGGCGGGCAAGAAAGTCGATCAAGGCAGGGTTGTCCACTTCCCTGCGGCTCCCTTGGCCACCGGGAACGATCAGCACATCAAGGGGAGCGCAGCTGGCGAAGCTCAGATCAGGATTGATCGAAAGGCCCTTGGCACAGCGAAGTGGCTGGGTTGATTCCGCCACGATCCGGCAGCTGGATGGCCCACTGGGCAACTGGCTCCAGGTGGTGACCATCTCCCACGGGCCCATCACGTCGAGTTCCTCGACCTGGGGGTAAACAAGGATTCCGAGTTGCACCGGGTCTCGACCGCGATCGTCTGTCCCGCCATGCTGGCCGCAGCGGCCGGCCTTCAGCCATGGACAGCAGCACGGAAGTTCTTGCCCTCTTTCCCCGATACATCCTCAGGAGCCGACTGCCTGAACCCCTGCTGGCCGACCTGCTGCAGCTGGCCCAGCAGGTGCTGGCCCAGCCGGAGCGAAGCCCGGATGCCTCCGCCAAGCTGGCCGGACAGCTGGCCCAGCAGCGGGAGCTGGGCCCCCAGCATGCCTGCATCCAGTCCCTCTGCGCCGAGCTGATCCTGCCGGCCTGCGAACACTGGATCCGCCATGTGATCGACCGGCAGCCGCCCCAGGGGCGTGGCCCCTGGACGCCCGGCCGCTATCGCTTGCAGATGATCGATGTCTGGCTCAATTCCCAGTCAGCCGGGGATTACAACCCGATGCACACCCACGGTGGCTCCTTCTCCGGCGTGATCTTCCTGCAGGTGCCCCCCCAGATCCACAACGACAGCTTCGACGGTCAGCTCTGTTTCCACGGCCCCGAGGAGTGGCACATCCAGAGTTTCCGCACCGGCATGGCCCAGTACATGCTGCCGGTGGTCGGGGATGTCTATGTGTTTCCCGCCTGGCAGCCCCATTCGGTGCCGCCGTTCCGGGGTGATGGTGAGCGCTGGTCGCTGGCCTTCAACGTGGTGGCGGTGCCGACGCCGGTCAATCCCGCCGGGTCCGGTGTTTCTGCCGCCGCCCCTGCTGCTGCCAAAGCCAATCTCTCCCTTTCCACCTCCCGCCAGCGGCCAGGGGGGTTCGCCTGAACGACGCGATGCCGACCTGCCGACCCCGATGGTTTGTGGCCGGCGACATCGACGGCCTGATGGGCCTGGGTCTCGACAATCTGATCCAGATCCTGCTGATCCTCGGCCTCTGCCGTGGGGTTCTGGGCTACCCCGATGGGCTGATCTTCGGGGTGATCCTGCCCGCCACCGGTCTGAGCCTGGTGGTTGGCAATGCGGCCTACGCCTGGCAGGCCTACCAGCTGGCCAGGCGGGAAGGGCGCGACGACCGCACCGCCCTTCCCTACGGCATCAACACGGTGAGCCTGTTCGCTTACGTGTTTCTGGTGATGCTGCCGGTGAAGCTGGCTGGGCTCGGCCAGGGGCTTGCCGAAGCCGACGCGGTGCGACTGTCCTGGCAGGCGGGGTTGATCGCCTGCCTCGGCTCCGGAGCGATCGAGGCGGGCGGGGCCTTCTGCGTGGCTGGCTTGCGTCGCTGGCTGCCACGGGCGGCCCTGCTCTCCACCCTGGCAGGCATCGCCCTGGGCTACATCGCGCTTGGGTTCCTGCTGCGCACCTACGCCCAGCCGGTGGTGGGCCTGGCCGTGCTGGCGGTGATCCTGCTGACCTACTACGGCGGCGTCAAGCTGCCTTTGCCCGGTGGCCTGATCGCCGTGCTGCTTGGGATCGTGCTGGCCGCCGCCACTGGCCTGCTGCGGATCGATCCGGCCAGCTGGCAGGCGAATGCCGCCCAGGTGGGCCTGCACCTGCCGGCGTTGCAGCTGGGCGCGCTCTGGCAGGCCCGTGGCCAGCTGCTGCCCTGGCTGGGGGTGATCGTGCCGATGGGGCTGTTCAACCTGCTCGGTTCCCTGCAGAACCTGGAGAGCGCCGAAGCGGCGGGCGATCGCTATCCGGTGAGGAGTTCGCTGCTGATCAACGGCATCGGCACGCTGGTGGCCGCCGCCCTCGGGTCGTGTTTTCCCACCACCCTCTACATCGGCCATCCAGGCTGGAAGGCGATGGGGGCCCGGATCGGCTACTCCTGGCTGAACGGGCTGCTGATGGGGCTGGGTTGCCTGCTTGGGGTCTTCGGTCTGGTGGGCCAGCTGCTGCCGATCGAGGCGGGCATGGCGATCGTGCTTTACATCGGACTGGTGATCGCCGCCCAGAGTTTCCAGGCCACACCGCCTGCCCATGCGCCGGCGGTGGTGCTGGGCCTGCTGCCGGGTCTGGCCGGCTGGGGAGCCCTGTTGCTCAAGGCAGGCCTGCGGGCCGGCGGCGCCGGCAGTGCCGCGAATCCCTTCGGCTCGGCGCTGCTGATTCCGTTGCAGCAGGCTGACGTCTGGGCCGCCGGCGCCTTTGCCCTTGAGCAGGGCCAGATCGTGGCGGCCATGCTGCTCTCGGCGATGCTGGTGTACGTGATCGAGCAGCGCTTCGCTGCCGCGGCGTTCGCTGCCGGCCTGGCTGCCCTCGCCGCCTGGTTCGGTCTGATCCACGCCTGGCGTTTCACCCCCGCTGACACCGTGCTGCAGCTGGGTTGGGGCAGCGGTGCCCCCTGGGCCCAGGGCTATCTGGCGATGGCCCTGGTGTTTGGGGCGGCGGCCCTGGCCCGGCGGAGGGGGCCAGCCGGCTGAGTGGGTGAGAGCCTGATCCCACGCGAAGTCCCGACCGCTGCTGAATCACGGCTGGATGCCGTGGTCCTGAGGCGGTTGGTGCTCAGCTGGTGGGAATCCCATGGCCGCCACGGGATTCCCTGGAAGCGGCTACCCGATGGCCGGCGACCCGGCGATGGGGAGCCCCTGGACCCCTACGCCATCTGGGTGGCTGAGGTGATGCTGCAACAGACCCAGCTGACGGTGATGCTGCCCTTCTGGCGGCGCTGGATGGCCGCCCTGCCCAGCCTCACAGCGCTGGCTGCGGCCGAGAATCACGACGTGCTGATGCTCTGGCAGGGGCTGGGCTATTACGCCCGTGCCCGTCGCTTGCAGCAGGGAGCGCGGCAACTGCTGGCTGCCCGGGTCCCCGGGAGCGGGTTGGCGTCCGGCGATCCCTGGCCCCGGGATCTGGCCGGCTGGCTGGCGTTGCCGGGAATCGGCCCCAGCACGGCCGGCGGCATCCTCAGTTCCGCCTTTGATCAGCCGTTTGCGATCCTCGATGGCAACGTCAAAAGGGTCCTGGCCCGGTTGGTCGCCAGCCCGCTTCCCCCGCAACGGGACCTGGCCGGGTTCTGGCGGCTCAGCGGCTCGCTGCTCGACCCGCGGCGGCCCCGGGCGTTCAACCAGGCCCTGATGGATCTCGGCGCCACGGTCTGCACACCCCGCCAACCCGGCTGTGGCCTTTGCCCCTGGCAGGGGCATTGCGCTGCCTACACTGCCGGCGATTCCGGCAGCTATCCCGTGAAGGACGCCATCAGATCCGTTCCTCACCAGGTGATCGGTGTGGGTGTGGTGCTCGATCCAGATGGCCGGGTGCTGATCGACCAGCGTCAGGCCGAGGGGCTGCTGGGTGGCCTCTGGGAGTTCCCCGGCGGCAAGCAGGAGCCAGGTGAGTCGATCGTCACCACGATTGAGCGGGAGCTGGCCGAGGAGCTGGCCATCCAGGTGGTTGTGGGAGAGGAGCTGATCAGCATGGAGCACAGCTACAGCCACAAACGGCTGCGCTTTGTCGTGCATCTCTGCCGCTGGCTTTCGGGGGATCCCCGACCCCTGGCCAGTCAGCAGGTGCGCTGGGTCGCGCCGGAGCGGCTGCAGGAGTTCCATTTCCCGGCCGCCAATGCCCGCATGATCCAGGCCCTGCAGGAGCGGCTCGGGTTGGCGAAGGTCGATCGGCTCAAGGGCTCGGTGGGCCCAGCAGGGCAAGACGCCCCTCCTGGTGATGCCGCAGCTCCACCTGCCAGACGGGCTCAGGCTGCAGGCTGAGCCGCTCCGGCCATTCCACCGCCAGCAGGGCACCGAGTGAGCGGGCCTCCTCCTCCTCCTGGGCGAACAGCTCATCGGCGGCGGCCGGTTGCTCGAGCCGATAAAGATCAAGGTGCACCAGGTGGGTTGTCTGACCCAGGCGACGACCTCGGTAGTGCTGGGCCAGGGCGAAGCTGGGGCTGGTGATCGGCTCCGTGATGCCCAGGGCCTGGGCCAGTCCCTGCACCAGGCTGGTCTTGCCGGCTCCCAGCTCGCCCTTCAACAGCAGCAAGGGCGCGGGTGCTGCCTGGAGCAGAACGGCGAGCTCCTCCCCCAGGCAGCGGGTGGCGGCCAGGTCGGGCAGAAATCGAATGGTGGCGCGCATGGACTTGATGGCCCCTGTAGATTCACCTTCAGCGAGCCCGAAGCCTCGGCGTCTCTGCAGATATTCCACACCCAAATCTTCCTCCCGCACGGGAGCTATCCCACCATGGTGGCCGCACCTTCTTCCACTGTTCAATCCGAGGCCGCAACGGCCAGCTTCACCCCCGGGCTCCAGGCAACCTCCTCCTATGTGATCGCCGACCTCGGCCTGGCCGACTGGGGCCGCAAGGAGCTGGCCATCGCCGAAACGGAGATGCCCGGGCTGATGGCTCTGCGCACCAAGTTCGGGGCGGAGCAACCGCTCAAGGGCGCCCGGATCGCCGGCAGCCTCCACATGACGATCCAGACGGCGGTTCTGATCGAAACCCTGGTTGCCCTCGGTGCTGAAGTGCGCTGGGCCTCCTGCAACATCTTCTCGACTCAGGACCACGCCGCCGCAGCGATCGCGGCGAAGGGTATTCCCGTCTTTGCCTACAAGGGCGAGACCCTTGATGAGTACTGGGCCTTCACCCACAGGATCCTGGAGTGGGGCGATGGCGGCACCCCGAACATGATCCTTGATGACGGCGGCGATGCCACCGGCCTCGTGGTGCTCGGCACCAAAGCCGAGCAGGATCTGTCCGTACTCGACAACCCCGGCAGCGAAGAAGAGATTGCCCTCTTCAAGTCGATCCGGGCCCGGCTGGCTGTTCAACCCGGCTTCTATTCCCGCATCTATGCCCAGATTCAGGGTGTGACCGAGGAAACCACCACCGGTGTGGCTCGCCTCTACCAGATGCAGAAAGCCGGCGAGCTTCCCTTCCCGGCGATCAACGTCAACGATTCGGTCACCAAGAGCAAGTTCGACAACCTCTATGGCTGTCGTGAATCCCTGGTGGACGCCATCAAGCGCGCCACGGATGTGATGGTGGCCGGCAAGGTGTCCCTGGTGATCGGCTACGGCGATGTCGGCAAGGGATCAGCCCAGTCGCTGCGGGGCCTGGGTTCCACGGTGATGATCGCCGAGGTGGATCCGATCTGTGCCCTGCAGGCGGCCATGGAGGGCTACCGCGTCGTCCGTCTGGAAGACGTGGTTTCGGATGTGGACATCTTCGTGACCGCCACCGGTAACTTCCAGGTGATCGGCCACGATCATCTGATCCGCATGAAGGACCAGGCGATCGTCTGCAACATCGGCCATTTCGACAACGAAATCGACGTTGCCTCCCTCAAGCAGTACGAGTGGGACACGATCAAGCCCCAGGTGGATCATGTGATCTTCCCGGATGGCAAGCGCATCATCCTGCTGGCTGAGGGTCGTCTGGTGAATCTGGGCTGCGGCACAGGCCACCCCAGCTTCGTGATGAGCAACTCGTTCACCAACCAGGTTCTCGCCCAGATCGAGCTGTTCAGCAAGGGAGAGCAGTACGAGAAGCAGGTGTACGTCCTGCCCAAGCATCTCGATGAGATGGTGGCTCGCCTTCACCTCGAGAAGATCGGCGCCAAGCTCACCGAGCTCAGCCAGATCCAGGCCGATTACATCGCGGTGCCGGTGGAGGGCCCCTACAAGCCCGACCACTACCGCTATTGATGGGGGTTGCCGAACTGGTCCAGCAGCTGCCCGAACTGATCGGTGCAGCTGTCGGGGCCAATCCATGGGCGGGCTATGGCGCGATCTTTCTCGCCATGTTCCTCGAGAACCTGTTCCCGCCCATTCCCTCGGAGCTGATCATGCCCCTGGGGGGGTTTTACGTCCACCAGGGCCAGCTGGCCTTTGTGCCTGTGGTGATTGCCGGTCTGCTCGGCACTGTGCTGGGTGCCCTTCCCTGGTACGGCATCGGTCGGTTGGTGAACGAGGAGCGCCTGGAGCAATGGCTTGATCGCCACGGCCGTTGGATCGGCATCCGTTCCGAGGAACTGCGCCGGAGCCGCAACTGGTTCAACCGCCATGGCACCGCCCTGGTGTTCTGGGGCCGGCTTGTGCCAGGCATCCGCACGTTGATTTCGGTGCCTGCCGGCATCGAAATGATGCCGATGCTTCCCTTCCTGATCTGGACCACGGCAGGCAGCCTGATCTGGACCCTGTTGCTCACCCTGGCAGGGATGCTGCTCGGCGAGGGCTACAGCAATGTGGAGGCCTGGATCGAGCCGGTGGCCCGAGCCATCAAGGTGCTGCTCGTGGTGCTTGGTCTGGCCTTTGCGGTGTGGCTGGGCCTGCGCATCTGGCGACAGCGCCAAAGCAACCACTGAGCTGATCCGCCACCGTCTGCGGGAGATGCTCCAGCCGGCAGTGGCCGGTTCTTCGGCACCGGACTCTGGTTCTAGAAGGGAACTTCCTCTTCGCTGGGCTCACCCTGGTAAGCGGAGCCGGCACCTGGCCCGCCATCGCCGTAGCCGCCCTGGTCGGCGTCGCGTTTTGAGCCGAGCAGTTCCAGGCGATCGACCCGCACCACGGGCTTGGTGCGCTCCTCGCCACTGGTGCGATCAGTCCAGCGGTCGAGCTTGAACGAGCCGATGATGCCGAGCAGGGAGCCCTTTCGCACGTAGTCGGCGGCAACCTGGGCCTGCTTGCCCCAGATCTCCAGGTTGAACCAGTCGGGCTCGTCATCCCTGCTGCGACGGTTCACAGCCAGGGTGAGGTTGGCGACCACCGTGCCGGATTCGAAGTAACGGACTTCGGGGTCGCGGCCGGCTCGGCCGACCAGGGTTACGGAATTCACGCCCATGGGCTTTCGGTTGATTGGGGGGTTGGTTGGATCAATGATGCGCCATTCGATCAAGGCGCTTCTCCCATTAGGTTCCACCGATCGGTCCGGATGTACCAGAGAGGAGCCGGTGGAGCCCCGGGTCCCCCACACCTATGATTCACCCCGCTCTGCGGCTGCCCAGTGTTTTTCCGACGTTTCCAGCTCTCCCGTGACATCGGCATCGATCTGGGAACGGCCAACACCTTGATGTACGTGTCCGGCAAGGGCATTGTGCTGCAGGAGCCCTCCGTGGTGGCCCTGGATCTGGAGCGAGGCATCCCCCTCGCGGTGGGCAATGAAGCCAAGCTGATGCTCGGTCGCACCCCAGGCAATATCAGGGCCGTTCGTCCGCTGCGCGATGGCGTGATCGCCGATTTCGATGCCGCCGAGATGATGATCAAGACCTTCATCCAGAAGGGCAACGAGGGCCGCGGCATCGTGGCTCCCCGGCTGGTGATCGGCATTCCAAGCGGCGTCACCGGTGTCGAGCGGCGGGCCGTGCGTGAGGCCGGCCTCGCCGGCGCCCGTGAGGTGCATCTGATCGATGAGCCGGTGGCTGCGGCGATCGGAGCGGGTCTGCCGGTCACAGAACCGGTCGGCACGATGATCGTCGACATCGGCGGTGGCACCACTGAAGTGGCTGTGCTCAGCCTCGGTGGCACCGTGGTGAGCGAGTCGGTGCGGGTGGCGGGTGATGAGATCAGCGAAGCGATCACCGTCTACCTCAAAAAGGTTCACAACCTGGTGGTCGGCGAGCGGACGGCCGAGGAGATCAAGATCCGGATCGGCTCCGCCTTCCCTGACGACGCCCATGACAACGGCTCGATGGATGTGCGTGGCCTTCACCTGCTCTCGGGCCTGCCACGCACGATCAACGTGCGGGCCGGTGACATCCGCGAAGCGATGGCCGAGCCGCTCAACGTGATCGTGGAGGCGGTGAAGCGCACCCTGGAGCGGACGCCACCGGAGCTGGCCGCCGACATCGTCGATCGAGGCATCATGCTGGCCGGTGGCGGTGCCCTGGTGCGGGGGATCAGCGACCTGATCAGCCATGAGACCGGCATCCTCACCCACCTCGCCCAGGATCCCCTCCTGTGCGTGGTCAACGGCTGCGGCCAGGTGCTGGAGGATTACAAGCGGCTGGAGCGGGTGCTTGACACCCCTGACTTCACTCGCCTCTCCGCCTGATCGTCATGCCGTTCGGGCGCCTGCCCCGCGTCCCTTCCCTGCGGCTGTTGATCCAGTCCTGGCCCTGGTGGTTGTTGCTGGTGGCCCTGGTGGGACTGCGGCTCAGCAAGGGAGCCTTCCTGAGCGATGTTTATGCGTTGATCAGCCGGCCGTTCTGGCCGGGCAGTGCGCAGCGTGAGTGGTTGCAGGCTTCGAAGCAGCTGGAGCTGCAGGCCCGCCAGGCCCACCTGGAGCAGGACAATCGTCGTCTTCGCGCCTTGCTGGGCCTGAAGCGGGCCGATCCGGGCGAAGTGACCGCCGCGGTGCTCTCCCGGGAGACGGCAGGTTGGTGGCATCAACTGCTGCTGGGTGCTGGCCAGATCCAGGGCATTCGTGCCGGGGATCCGGTCGTGGGCCCCGGGGGACTGGTCGGTCGGGTGGCGAGCGTGACTCCCACCACCGCCAGGGTGTCCCTGCTCACCGATCCGGCCAGCCGCGTGGGGGTCTGGGTGGGGCGCACCCAACGCCATGGTCTGCTCACCGGCGTCGGCACCAGTCGGCCGACTCTGGTCTTCCTCGAAAAGGATCCCCAGGTTCGCCCGGGTGACCTGGTGGTCACCTCACCGGCGAGCACCCTGCTGCCGCCGGGCCTGAACGTGGGAGTGATCCAGTCGGTCGATGAGAAGGGGGTGCCGGCCCCGACGGCGGTGGTGCAGCTGGGCGCACCAGTGGGCTCGATCGACTGGGTGCAGGTGCTGGTCCAAGCGCCGCCGGCGCCCTGAGCGATGGGGATTCTCCACCGCCTGCCCTGGGCCGTCGCCACCGCTGTCGCCGTGCCCCTGCTCAATCTCGCTTCGCCCCCTTTCCTCAAGCTGGCGGGTGTGCCGCCCAGCTGGGCGGTGCTCTGGCTGTTGCCCTGGGCTCTGGCCGATGGCCCGCTCTCCGGCGCCCTGGCCGGGCTGGGGCTGGGACTGTTGCTGGACGGTCTCAACCTGGGAGGCGCCACCCAGATCCCTGCCCTCGCGGTGCTCGGGTGGTGGTGGGGGCGCCTGGCGCGCCAGGGACCGCCGATCCAACGCAGCCTGAGCCTGGGGCTGCTGGCCCTGCTGGGAGCCTTTCTGCTCGGCCTGAGCCTGCTGGTCCAGCGCCATGGCTTTCCCCTGCCCGGGTTCATTCCCCAGCTCTCGATCCTGCATACGCTGCTGGCCCAGACTCTGCTCACCGGTCTGCTGGCACCGATGATCTGTTCGCTGCTGCTGCTGCTCTGGCGTCAACAGCAGCGATGACAAGGCACAGATCCTTTGCCGTCGCCCCGATGCCGCTGATCCGATGCCGCTGATCCGATCAACACTGCAGCGAAGCTGGGCTGTGCTCGGCTCGGCCCTGTTGCTGCTGGCGGGCTGCGCCCCCGGCCCGCCAGCCCAGAAGGAGCTGCAGCTCTGGACCCTCGATCTCTCGCCCAAGTTCAACGCGGAGATCGGCCGGGTGATGGCTGCCTGGGAGAGCGATCATCCGGGGGTCTCGGTGGGCTGGACGGACCTGCCCTGGGGCTCGGTGGAGCGCAAGCTGCTGGCGGCGGTCTTTGCCCGCACGGCGCCGGATGTGGTCAACCTCAACCCTCTGTTCGCCGCCAACCTGGCCAGCAAAGGGGGCCTGCTGGAACTGGATCCGCTCTTGCCCCCCGGGGCCGGTGACGCCTATCTGCCGCGGATCTGGCGGGCGAGCCAGGCCGAGGGTCGCCAGTTCGCCATTCCCTGGTATCTCACCGCCCGCATCACTCTCGCCAACCGGGACTTGATCGGCCGTTCCGGCTACACCCAGCCGCCCCGCCGCTGGGAGGAGGTGCCCGCCTTCGCCGAGGCGGTCAAGCGCCGCACCGGGCGTTACGCCCTGTTCGTCACGGTGGTGCCGGACGACTCCGCCGAACTGCTGGAGTCGATGGTGCAGATGGGGGTGACCCTCCAGGATGGGCGACGCCGTGCGGCCTTCAACAGCCCGGCCGGTCGCCGCGCTTTCGCCTTCTGGAGCGATCTCTATCGCCGGGGTCTGCTGCCGCGTGAGGTGGTCAGCCAGGGCTACCGGCGCGCCATCGAGCTCTACCAGAGCGGCGAGCTGGCGACCCTGGCCAGCGGAGCGGAGTTCCTGCGCAGCATTCAGACCAATGCCCCCCGGATCGCCGACCTCACCGAGCCCCATCCACCCCTGACCGGGCCGGACGGCACCACCAACGTGGCGGTGATGAACCTGGCGGTACCCAGGCAGAGCGCCCTGCCGGAGCAGGCGGTGAGCTTTGCTCTCTTCCTGACCAATGCTGAGAACCAGGTGCGCTTTGCCGAGCAGGCGCGGGTGCTGCCTTCCGCCACGGTCGCCCTGGGCCAGATCGAGCGCCGGCTGCGCACCCAGGACCTGAGCGATCCCCGTCAGGAGCTGGTGCGCCGGGCCCGGTTGCAGTCGGTGGAGGCGCTGCGGCGGGCGGAGGTGCTGGTGCCGGCGAGCCCTGGGGTGAAGCGGCTCCAGGCGATCCTGTATCGCCATCTGCAGCGGGCCATGCTGGGTCAGATCAGCAGCGATGCGGCCCTGGCCGCGGCGGAGCTGGAGTGGAATCGTTATGCCGCGGCCCGCTGGCCCTGAAGCCTTGATCAAGGCCGGTCTCTCGGGGCCAGGGCCCTGAGCTGTAGGGTTTCATTTCGTGAAAAAAACTTTGCCATGTCCTTGGAAGCGCAGCCCCGGCCAGGTCAGGGTGAGGCTTCCGAGGATCTGGTGGCTCGCACCCTGGCCACGGTGCTTGTCGTCGATGACGAGGCGACCGTCCGGCGGGTGCTGCAGATGCGCCTGGAGCTGGCCGGCTATCGCGTCCTCTGCGCCGAGGATGGCGAGCAGGCCCTGGCCGTCTTCCACAAGGAGCAACCCGATCTGGTCGTTCTCGATGTGATGCTGCCGAAGCTGGATGGTTTCGCCGTCTGCCGAAGGCTGCGGGCAGAATCCTGCGTGCCGATCATTTTTCTCTCGGCCCTGGACGCCATCGCCGAACGGGTTTCGGGCCTCGACCTCGGCGCAGACGATTATCTGCCCAAACCCTTCAGCCCCAAGGAGCTCGAAGCCAGGATCTCGACCATCCTGCGCCGGGTGGGCCGGGGCTCGGCCACCCTTGAGCCGCGGGAGGTGCCGGCCGGTCAGGGCATTCTGCGGGTCGGCGATCTGATGGTCGACACCAATCGCCGCCAGGTCACCCGGGCCGGCGACCGGATCGGCCTCACCTACACCGAATTCAGCCTGCTGGAGCTGCTGTTCCGGGAGCCGGGTCGGGTCGTGCCCCGCGCTGAGATTCTCGAACAGCTCTGGGGGTACCCTCCCCGTCGTGCCGCTGATCTGCGCGTCGTTGATGTTTATGTCGCCCGGCTGCGGGGCAAGCTGGAGCCCGATCCCCGCAATCCCGAGCTGATTCTCACCGTGCGCGGTACCGGCTATTCCTCCCAGCGGATCGGCGAGCCGCTCGCGAGCGCCGCGCTCTGAGCCCAACCGGCCGAATCAGCCTGCCGCCCGCCGGCCCGTCCTTCAGGATGGGGCGCTGAACCGCTTGATTCGTCCCTTGTCCGAGCTGCGCCACAACCGTCTGGAGCAGGCCCGTCTGGAGAAGGGCCAGGCCCTGGCGGCCCTCGGTCAGGGGCCTTACGCCCTGCGCTTCGAGCCCAGCCACCGCACCGCCGCCCTGCAGCAGCAGCACGCCGACCTGCCCAACGGCGAGGAGCGCCCGGTGGCCGTGGCCGTGGCCGGCCGGGTGATGACCCGCCGGGTGATGGGCAAGCTCGCCTTCTTCACCCTGGTGGATGAAAGCGGTCCGATCCAGCTGTTCATCGAGAAGGCTCATCTGCTGGCGGCGCTGCCCGAGCAGCCCGAGGCCTTCGCCCAGATCACCTCGCTGGTGGATGCCGGCGACCTGATCGGTGTGCACGGCACGCTGCGCCGCACCGACCGTGGTGAGCTCTCGGTGAAGGTGAGCGGCTGGGAGATGCTCTGCAAATCGCTGCAGCCCCTGCCCGATAAATGGCACGGCCTGGCGGATGTGGAGAAGCGCTACCGCCAGCGCTATCTCGATCTGATCGTGTCTCCTCACACCCGCGAAACCTTCCGCCGCCGCGCCCGCCTGGTGAGCGGCATCCGCCGCTGGCTGGATGCCCGCGACTTTCTGGAGATCGAAACGCCGGTGCTCAACCTGGAGGCCGGCGGTGCCGATGCCCGCCCCTTCAGCACCCACCACAACGCCCTCGACCTGCCGCTGTTCCTGCGCATCGCCACCGAACTGCATCTCAAGCGGCTGGTGGTGGGCGGCTTCGAGCGGGTCTATGAACTGGGTCGCATCTTTCGAAACGAAGGCATCAGCACCCGCCACAACCCGGAATTCACCTCGGTGGAGGTGTATCAGGCCTATGCCGATTACATCGACATGATGGCGCTCACCGAGCAGATGATCGCTGAAGTCACCGAGCAGGTGTGTGGCACCACTGCCCTTACGTACCAAGGCGTGGCGATCGATCTCACGCCCCCCTGGCGCCGGGCCACCATGCACGAGCTGGTGGAGCAGGCCACCGGGCTGGATTTCAACGGCTTCGCCAGCCGCGAGCAGGCCGCGGCCGCCATGGTGGCCGCCGGGCTGGAGGTGCCCGCTGCCGCCGACAGCGTGGGCCGCCTGCTCAACGAAGCCTTCGAGCAGCGGGTGGAAGCCAGCTTGATTCAGCCCACCTTCGTGCTCGATTACCCGGTGGAGATCTCACCGCTGGCGCGCACGCACCGCAGCAAGCCCGGCCTGGTGGAGCGCTTCGAGCTGTTCATCGTGGGGCGCGAAACCGCCAATGCCTTCAGCGAGCTGATCGATCCGGTGGATCAGCGCCGGCGCCTGGAAGCCCAGCAGCAGCGCCGCCTGGCAGGGGATCTGGAGGCCCAGGGGGTGGATGAGGATTTTCTCCAGGCCCTGGAGGTGGGCATGCCCCCCACCGGCGGGCTGGGCATCGGCATCGACCGGTTGGCCATGCTGCTCACCGACAGCCCCAGCATCCGTGATGTGATCGCCTTCCCGCTGTTGCGTCCGGAAGCCGGTTCCACAGGGGCTTGAAGGCCAAAGTGGATAATGGGGTCACGTTGGCACTGACCTTGGCCCATGAGCGGTGAGCGCGTCGGATTCCGCTTCAAGCACGCAGATGCCGTGGTCAAGCGCAACCCTCAGGGCCGCTCCCGTCGCGGTTGGGTGATGGAGCCGGTGGAGCAGACCACCAGCCGTGGCACCAAGATGCCGGCTTACCGCATCCGCTGGCGCGACAGTGAACGCCCCGAGATCGTGCTGCAGCACATGCTGATCGCCGATCCCGATCCCACACCACCGCCGGAAGGGGTGAGCCTGGTGCCGCCGGCGCCGAAGAAGTGAGGCCTGGCCACGGCATGGGATTGGGCGATTGGGATTGGGCGATTGGGATTGGGGGATTGAGATCGGGGGATCAGGGTCGTGGCGAGATCAGGATCAGCTCCAACCCTTCAGCCTGTAGATCAGCAGGCCGAGATGCTCCTTGATCACCAGGGTGCTCAACTGCAAGGACCCGGCATCAGGAAGCATCGAGCCCAGCAGTGAGCCGGGGGTTGGCTCGCCCAGCTGGGCCCGGGCCGGCAGAAGATAGTCGCAGGCGACGGGGATCACCTTCAATGACGTGCGCCGTTCGAAGGTGGCCAGGGAACGGGGCATGTGGATGGCGCTGGTAATCAGGATCACCGAGCGCCAGCCCTCTTGCCTGGCGAGCTGATCGATCGCCGCAGCTTCTTCCGCCGTGGTTCTGGCCTGGTCACTCATTCGGATTCTTGCGGCTGGAACGCCGAGTTCAACGGCCAGGTTGCGGGCCGCCAGGGCCTCCGGCGGCGCCGGGTCGTCCTGGCGGAACGTCACCCTGCCTCCACTGACCAGCAGGAGTGGAGCGCGATCCGCTCGCATCAACCGCACCCCGCTGAGCAGGCGGTCGCCAGCCTCGTTCACCTCCACGCCGGCGCGGGGTGGCAAGGGGGACTGCAGTCCGCCACCGAGCACGACGATGGCATCGGCGCGGGGGACTGCCGCCGGGGTGAGGGCGGCACTGCGCTCCTCAAGGCCCCAGACCAGCTGCCGCGCCGTGAAGGGCATGGCACTGATCCAGAGCAGGGCGATGCCGCCACCGCCCAGCCAGGCCGACCAGTGGCGGCCGCGTCCCAGCTGCGCCGTGAGCAGCATCACCAGGCTCAGTCCGAGCGGGTAGACGAGCAGCGGCAGCAGTTTCGAGAGCAGGAATCCCATCGGCAGCAGTGATCAGGAACCTGGGGAGCTCCTGCTCCGCCGCAGGTCCTCGAGGTCCTGCTGCTTCTCGAAACGGGCCCAGGCCTGCTCCAGGTCGGGGCTCCCGGGCTCTGGCGGGCTGGCCGGAGTGCTCGGGGCCGCCGGGCCGTCCGGCTCCAGCAGCTCGGCCAGCTCGGCTTCCACCTGTCGCAAGGAGCTGCCCAGATCATGCAAGGCCTGCCAGCGGTCGCGGCCAAGCCCCATCAACTGGCGCAGGTGGGCTTCGGCCTGATCAGCCAGGGCCAGGGCTCCGGCGGCCCTGGCCCGCCCCACCCGTTGCTGCCACTGGGTGATCTCCCCTGCCAGCTCCAGCAGCGCCTGGCGGCTGGAGTCCGCCTGCATCTGAATCTGCAAGCGCTGGTGGCTGAGGCGTCGTTGCCGCTCCTGCCGCTCCTCCGCATCAAGCAGGTGCCGCTGATCGGGGTTCCTGCTCAGGAAGGCTTCCAACTGCCGATCCAGCTGGGCCTCAAGCTGCTCGAACCAACTGCCGCTCATCAGGACCTGTTCATTGCGGTGCCCGGGTGATCAGCGGAGCTTCGATCTCCTCGTGCAGCGGGGTGATCGCCGCTTCGCGGGAGCGGAGCAGCAGCTGGGTGAGCCGCGCGATCGCCCCTTCGCCGAGGTCCTGGCGGCTGATGTCGTCGAAGGCCTGGAGGTAAAGCTCCTCAAGCTGGTTGATCAGTCCTTCGCGCAGCTCGCGCATGGCCCGCCGCTGGTCATCCCTGCTCATCGCTGTGGCTCCAGGAGGTGGAGGCTGAAGTGGTCGTTCGGGTCGCTCCAGCGCCGCACGGCGCGCCAGCCCGCCTCGGCTGCCAGGGCCGTGAAGGCCTCCGGGGAGTACTTGTAGCTGTATTCGGTGATCAAGCTTTCGCCGGCGGCGAATCTCCAGTTTCGCCCGGCCACCGCCACCTGTTGCGGCCCCTGGCACACCAGGGCCATTTCGATCCGGCTTTCCAGCGCCTGCCAGCGGGCGCGGTAGGTGAAGGCCCCTGGCTCGAAGCCGGCGTTCAGGTCGCGGTTGAGCCGCAGCAGCAGGTTGGTGGCGAAGGCGGCGGAGTAGCCGGCCCGATCGTTGTAGGCGGCCTCCAGGCTGGCCACCTGGCGGGGTTGATCGATGCCGATCAGCAGGCAGCTGTCCGGGCCGAGCAGACGGGCGAAC
Organism: Cyanobium sp. ULC082; assembly: GCF_977927535.1. Taxonomy (NCBI): domain Bacteria; kingdom Bacillati; phylum Cyanobacteriota; class Cyanophyceae; order Synechococcales; family Prochlorococcaceae; genus Cyanobium; species Cyanobium sp. ULC082. The sequence goes on along the minus strand of NZ_OZ376398.1, from coordinate 416,034 downwards.
TGGCTCAGCACCCCCCGGGCCTGGACGGGGTCGAAGTTGCCCAGGGAGCTGCCGGGGTAGAAGCCGAGCCGCCGCCGGCCCGCCAGCAGGGGATGGTTCGGCAGGGCCTGCAACTGGCTGTAGTCACAGCAGATGCCCAGCACATCAAGGTGGGCATGGCGCTTCTGCAGGGCCCGGCAGGCTGCGGCCAGATGGCTGGAGCTGATGTCCAGGGCCACATAGGCCGTGGCTGGCAGGGCCTCCAGCAGTGGCGACACCTTGCGGGCGCTGCCGGCGCCGAACTCGATCGGAATGCCCGGGCCCATCGCCGCCGCCATCGCCGCCGCCTCCTGGCGCAGCAGGTCGGTTTCGATCGCGGTGAGCCGGTATTCGGGCTGCCGGCAGATCGCTTCGAACAGCCGCGAGCCCTCGGCGTCATAGAGGAACCAGGCGGGCAGCTGCTTCGGGACCCGGCTGAGCCCCTCCACCACCAGCCGCTCCATGTCGGCGGCCACGGGGTGCAGATCGATCAAGGTGATGTCTTTGCTGCGGGGCTGGGTGCTGTTCATGCGCTGTCCCTGGCCAGCCTCAGGCCGGCCGCCATCCAGCGACTGGCCGGCGGGAAGAAGTTCCGGTAGGTGGTGCGCCCATGCCCGGCCGGGGTGAGGTAGCTGCTGCCGCGCAGCACCATCTGGGAGCTCATGAACTTGCCGTTGTATTCGCCCACGGCACCGGCGGCGGGCCTGAAGCCCGGATAAGGGCGGTAGGGGCTGGCGGTCCATTGCCACAACACCCCGTGGACCTGCTCCAGGGCGGTTCCCTGATCGATCGCCGCTTCCCATTCGGCTTCCGTGGGCAGCCGCACGCCGGCCCAGCGGGCGTAGGCGTCGGCTTCGAACCAGCTGAGATGCCGCACCGGCGCCTCGGGATGCAGGGGCCGACGGCCGGCCAGGCTGAACTCCCAGCCCCACCCCGCGGCGGGTCCGCTGCCACGCCAGTAGCGGGGAGCCTGCCAGTGGTGCCGCTCGACCGTCTCCCAGCCCTCGCTCAGCCAAAGCTCGGGCCGTTGGTAGCCGCCATCGGCGATGAAGCAGGCGAACTCGTCGTTGCGCACCAGGCGACTGGCCAGCTCGTGGGGCTCCAGCCAGAGCCGGTGCCGGGGCGCCTCGTTGTCGAAGTGGAAACCCCCATCCCGGTGACCGATCTCCACGAGCCCGGCGGAGCCGGCCAGCCAGCGGAGAGGATCGGTCACCCGGCTGACCCCGTAGCTGGATTCAGGTCCATCAGCCCCTGGGAAGGCAGCCGGTTCGAGGGGATTGCGGCTGAACCCGTCGAGCAGGTCCATCAGCAGCAGCTCCTGGTGCTGCTGTTCATGCTGGAGGCCCAGCTCGAGCAGAGCCAGCAGTGGGCCCGACTCGGCTTCACTGAGCCGGGCGAACTGGTGCACGAGGGCTTCGAGGCCGGCATCGACCCGGTGACGCCAGGCGATCACCTCGCCGATCGTGGGGCGGCTGAGCAGGCCCCGCTCGGGGCGGGGATGGCGGGCGCCGATCGCGTCGTAATAGGAATTGAACAGGTAGCCCCAGCGGCTGTCGGCAGGGACATGACCGGGCAGATGGGGCGTCAGCAGAAAGGTTTCGAAGAACCAGCAGGTGTGACCGAGATGCCATTTCGGCGGGCTGGCCTCGGCCATGCCCTGCAGGCCGAGGTCTTCGGGCTCCAGGCCCTCGACCAGCTCCTCGCTGCGACGGCGGGTGGCTTCAAGCCGTTCGAGCAGGGCCTCGGTCGGGGCGGAGGCGGCCATGGCCAGAGGTTCGCTGGATCTGATCGTAGGGGTCTCAGGCGTCCCGGCTCGCCGCCCCTACGATCAGCCGCAGTCCGTTCACTTGATTCAGGGCCGCGAGATGGGCAGCAGCCAGCCAGCGGTCAGCAACACGGCGGTCAGCCCGTTGCTGGATCGCAGCAGCACGATCTGTCGGGGCTTCGTGGGGGCGGTCGGGAACACGCCGCTGATCCGGCTTGATCGGCTCAGCGAGCGCACCGGCTGCGAAATCCTCGGCAAGGCCGAGTTCATGAACCCGGGCGGCTCCGTCAAGGACCGGGCTGCCCTGGGGATCCTGTTGGAGGCTGAGGAGTCCGGAGCACTGCAGCCGGGCGGGACTGTGGTGGAGGGAACGGCCGGCAACACCGGCATCGGCCTCACCCACCTCTGCAATGCCCGCGGCTACCGCAGCCTGATCGTCATCCCCGACACCCAGTCGGCGGAGAAGATCGAGTTGTTGCGCAGCCTGGGGGCCGACGTGCGCACGGTGCCGGCGGTGCCTTACCGCGATCCCAGCAACTACGTGAAGCTTTCGGGCCGGATCGCCGCGGAAACCCCTGGGGCCATCTGGGCCAATCAGTTCGACAACCTGGCCAACCGCCGCGCCCACTACGCCAGCACCGGCCCGGAGATCTGGGAGCAGACCGGCGGCCGCATCGACGCCTGGGTGTCGGCCACGGGCACCGGCGGCACCTATGCCGGTGTGGCCCTGTTCCTGAAGGAGCGCTCGGCTGCGGTGCGCTGTGTGCTGGCCGATCCCCACGGCAGCGCCCTGCACAGCTGGGCCACCACCGGTGCGCTGCAGGCGGAGGGATGTTCGATCACCGAGGGGATCGGCAACAGTCGCGTCACCGCCAATCTGGCTGGGGCGCCGGTCGATGACGCCGTTCGAATCGATGACCAGACCGCCCTCGACACGATCTACGACCTGCTCTGGCACGAAGGCCTGTTCCTGGGCGGCTCGGTGGGCATCAATGTGGCGGCGGCGGTCGAAACCGCCCGGCGGCTTGGCCCTGGCCACACGATCGTGACGGTTCTCTGCGACAGCGGCGACCGCTACCGCTCCCGCCTCTACGCAACCGATTGGCTGGCGTCCAAGGGGCTCCGCCAGCCCCGACGCGGGGCCTGATGGATCCCATGCCTGCCGCAGCTGCCGGCGTGCTGATCGCCGATCGGTATCGCCTCGAGGCGCAGCTGAGCCAGGGCGGCCAGGGCACCCTCTGGCGGGCCAGCGATCAGTTGGCGGCAGACGCTCCGATGGTTCTGCGACAACTGGGGCCGGATCAGGACCAGGCCGCCCTGCAGGCTCTCTGGCCCCGGCTCCAGGGGGTGCTCCATCCCCAGCTGCCGCGCTTCGGCGAGGTGATCAGCCGTGCCGGTGATCTCTGGTTCGTGCGTGAGTGGCAGGGCGGTCGCAGCTTCCACGACCTGATCGTCTCCCGCCGTGAGCGCCAGCTGGTGTTCGGTGCCGGTGAGGTGCTGCTGCTGCTTCGTCAGCTGTTGCCTGCCCTGGCGGTGCTGCATGGCCAGGGCCTGGTCCACGGCGATCTGAGCCCCGCCAACCTGTTGCGCCGCGACCGGGACGGCCTGCCGGTGTTGCTGGATTTTGGCCTGACCCGCAGCCAGGCCACCGCCCCGGCCGGCGCGACACCGGGCTACGGCCCACCGGAGCTGGGTCGCGGCGAGGCGGCCCAGCCCTGGATGGACCTCTACAGCCTCGGTGTGGTGGCCCTGGTGATGCTCAGTGGCGAAGAGCCCGCCCAGCTGCTGGATCCGGCCAGCCTGTCCTGGCGCTGGCCGGCGGGTCTGGTTCTCGATCCGCCCTTCCGCGCCGCCCTCGAACGCCTGCTTAGCTCCGATCCCTCCAGGCGGTTCGGATCGGCGGCCCAGGCCCTTGCCGCCTTTCAGCAACTGCCGATGCCGGAGAGCACCGGACCGGTGCCCCGCGCCGATCGCACCGTGGTGCTGGTGCCCGCGGCCGCGGAGCCCCCGCCCACCGATCCGCCTCCGGCGCCTGTCCAGCAGGAGGACATCCAGCCCCAGGTCCTGGACGTGCCCCTGGCAGAGCCGGTCCTGCCGGCACCGCAGTCAAGGCCGGCGGCGCCGCCACCGATCCAACCCCCCCGGCCATCGCCACGCAGCCGTCAGCAGGACAAGGAGGACGCCGTGGAGGGACGCCTATGGCCGGTGGTGGTGGCGCTGGTGTTGTCTGCCGTTGTGGGAATCACCCTGGGCTGGTGGTTGCTGGGCCGCGGCCGCACCCCGCCGAGCGCCGGATCGGAACCATTGCTGGAGGTTCCCGCCAGCCTGCCGCCGGCGGAGGTCGACCAACGGCAGCAGCTGCTCAACCGGTTGCGGGCGCTGCAGGTGAACCGTGGCTGGTTTCTGAAGCTGGTGGATGCCAGCCTGCTGGCCCAGTTCCCCGAGCGCCGTGGTCGCCTGCCGGCTGACTCGCTTGAGGACGCCCCCTTCCGCAAGGTCTGGAACGAGCTGGCCGAGGAGTGGCTGGTGCGGGTGGAATCTCTGCCGCTGCAGTTGCGCAGCAAGCTCGGTGATTTCAACTCCGCCGACTGGGAGGCCCAGCAACGGCGTCTGGCCGCCCAGGGTCTGAGCCCGGCCGTTCTGCGTCAGCTGGTGTCGGGCAGTGCTCAGAACCTGCTGCCGGGCCGCTCCGGCCAGACCATTCCACCCGAACCCCTGCGCCAGCTCTGGTATGCCGCCGCCGAGCAGACCCTCCAGAGCCTGCGGATCGAATCGATCGAGGCGGCACCGGGCGTGGCCAGGGTCGTTTCGGCCCAGATCGAGGCCGGTGGCGCTCGCCTTTTCCCGATCCGGGTGCCGCCGGGGTATCGGCTGGCGCTGGGGGTGAACGGCTCGCCGCTGATGCAGATGAGCCTCTACGACTCCAGCGGGGCGCTGCTGGAGCCGAGGGGTCCGTTGCGGGTGGTGACCCTCGGCAAGCTGGAAAGCTCCCAGGTGCAGCTTCTGGTCAACAACGAAGGGGTGGCACCGGCGATGATCACCCTGTCGTTGCGGGCGGATGCTCCGCCGCCGGAGCCACCGGCCGCGCCGGTGGAGGTGGTGCCGGGTGAACCGGTCGAGGTGCCGGCAACGCCGCCGGCCAGTTCGCCTGCCCCACGGGAAGAGCAGCCACAGACCCCTGCGGCGCCACCGGCGCCGGCGGCTCCCCAGGCTCCGCCGCCGCCGCCGACAGCACCACGGGAGTGAGCTGAGCCTCCTGGCTCAGAGAGGCTCGGCCCGTTGCTGGCGGGTTTCCGCCTTCCACAACCGCCAGCGCACCTCCATGTCTTTCGGGGTGTACACCACGATCGGCAGGCTGGCGTTGTAAGGCAGAACGAAGGGTTTGCTGCCGACCTTGACGAAGCTGGAGCGGAGCGGTTCGCCGGGGGGGCAGGCCATGCGAGTGGAAATCATCGGCCCCGGCGACACCAGGCGAAACACCGTGTAGCCCCAGCCCTTGACGGGTTCGCTGCTAAGCTGGCCGCCGAGGCGATGGCGGTTGCAGTCCACCCGGCGCTCCTGGCCGACGATCAGCTCTACCCGCCAGTCGGCCGGATTGGCTGACAAGGCGGGGTCCGCCGCTGGCGGCAGCACACCGGGCAACTGAATCACCCAGCGCTGTTCTCCACTGCCGGCCGCTGGATAGGGCCTGAGATCGAGCCGGGGGATCGCCCCTGCAGGTGCGGGAAAACCGAGCGCTCCACCGAGCGCTCCGCTGAACGCGGTAACCATCAGCAGCCAACGCCAGGCCATCCGCCACTCCGCAGGGTCGGAACGATCATGACCCGGCAGGCACCAGAATGGCCCCAGGCTCTGCCTTGCTCCTTTGATCGCCATCGCCCTGCTCTCCGGCGGCCTGGATTCGGCCACCGCCGCTGCTCTGGCCATCGAGGCAGGCCACCGGGTGATCGGACTGTCCTTCGACTACGGCCAGCGGCATCGCCGGGAGCTGGAGGCCGCTGCCGCCCTGGCCTCGGACCTGGCTCTGGTGGAGCACCACACGATTGAAGTGAACCTGGCCGTCTGGGGTGGCTCGGCCCTGACCGATGCCTCCACGCCGGTGCCCACCACCGGCGTGGAGGAAGGGGTGATCCCGCCCACCTACGTTCCGTGCCGCAACACCGTGTTCATCGCCCTGGGCCTGAGCCTTGCTGAGGCCCGCGGTGCCTCCCGGCTGGTGCTCGGGGTGAACGCGATCGACTATTCCGGTTACCCCGACTGCCGGCCCGATTACCTCGCCGCTTATCAGCAGTTGGCCGACCTGGCCAGCAGAAGCGGCCGCGAAGGCCATGGCGCCCGGCTCTGGGCCCCTCTGGTGGAGTGGAGCAAAACCAGGATCGTGCAGGAGGCCCTGCGGCTCGGGGTGCCGATCGAGGCCACCTGGAGCTGCTACGCCGGCGGCGAGCAGCCCTGTGGCCGCTGCGACAGCTGCCGCATCCGCGACGCGGCCCTGCGGGAGGCCGGCCGCCCGGATCTGGCCAGTGCCTGGGGGCAGCTGGAGGCCCCATCAGGCTCTGCATGAGCCGGTCCGCGGAGCGCGCGTTGACCATGGCTTTGCCCTGGAGGGACCCATGGTTCCTGGTGGAGCGGCTCACTGAGCGGCTGGGCCGCGATGGTCTTGCCTGGCTGGATGGAGATGGCACCGCCCTCGGCCGCTGGGGGAGCCTGGGCCTGGCGCCTCTGGAGGTGCAGGTCTGCAGAGGCTTGCCCGGTGAAGCGGGTTCCGCGGATCCGTTTGCGGCCCTGGAGGGGATGCAGAAGGATGGAGGCTCCTGGTTGGGATGGTTGGCGTATGGAGCCGGGGCCTGGGTGGAGAAGGGGTCCCACTGGCGTTCGTCGTCGATGGCCACGCTCTGGGCTGCCCGCTACGACCCTCTGCTTCGGTTCGATTTCCAGGAACGGCACGTCTGGCTGGAGGGAAGCGATCAGGCGCTGCTCAGCGCAATGGCCTCCGTGATCGAGTCCTTGCCGTTGGGATTGTCCTCCAGCCTTGATGGCCCGTCGATCCCGATCGATCCCGCCCGTTGGCATTGGCATACCAGCGCTACCGCCTTCGCCGCCCAGGTGGAGCAGCTGCTGGAGCGCATCGCCGCCGGCGACCTGTTCCAGGCCAACCTCACCGCCTGCTGTGAGCTGCTGCTGGCGCAGCCTCCTGATCCACTGGCGCTCTATCGCCGTCTCCGTCAGCACTGCCCCGCCCCCTTCGCCGGCCTGGTGGTGGCCGGGGACGCCGCCGTGCTCTCTGCCTCGCCGGAGCGCTTCCTGCGGGTGAGCGCCGATGGACGCGTGCAGACCCGGCCGATCAAGGGCACCCGCCCCCGCCACGCCGCCGTCGCCGCCGATGCCGCCGCCGCTGTCGAGCTGATCACCAGCCCCAAGGACCGGGCTGAGAATGTGATGATCGTCGATCTGCTCCGCAACGACCTGGGCCGGGTCTGCGTGCCGGGCTCGATCCGGGTGCCCCAGCTGGTGGGGCTGGAGAGCTACCGACAGGTTCATCACCTCACTTCGGTGGTGGAAGGGCAGTTGCGGGGGGATTGCACCGTGGTGGACCTGCTGAGGGCCTGCTGGCCGGGTGGATCGATCAGCGGCGCCCCCAAGATCCGTGCCTGCCAGCGCCTGGGCGAGCTGGAGCCGGTGGCGCGCGGGCCCTACTGCGGCTCCCTGTTCCGCTTTGGGTCCGATGGCAGTTTCGACAGCAATATCCTGATCCGCAGCGTGATGCTCCAGGGCCGCCGGCTGCGGGCTCACGCCGGCTGCGGAATCGTCGCCGACTCCGATCCGGCCGGCGAGGCCGAGGAGCTGGGCTGGAAACTCCGGCCTCTGCTGGAGGCCCTGGCATGAAGCCGATCGCCTGGATCGCCAGCCCCGCCGAGGCCGACGCTGCTGAAGCGGCAGCTGCGCCGGGCCAGTGGGGCTCGCCTGTGCAGCTGGGGCTGCCCCTGGCCGATCGCGGCCTGCTGCTTGCCGATGGCCTGTTTGAAACGGTGCTGGTGGACGCGGGCCAGCCGCAGTTGCTCCCGGAGCATCTGGAGCGGTGGAAGGCCAGTGCGGCACTGCTGGGGATGGAGCGGCCACCCGATCGGGCCAGGCTGGAGCCCCTGCTGGCCGAGGCCCTGCGGCGCAGCGCCATCAGCACCGGTGCCCTGCGGCTCAACTGGAGCCGGGGTATCGGCGCTGGCCGCGGCCTGGATCTGCCCGGGCCGGATGAAGCGTCACCACGGCCCCGGTTCTGGTTGCAGCTCAGCGCCGCTGAGCCCTGCTTCGAGCCGGTTCGTCTGATCGTGAGTGCCAGCGAACAACGCAATGCCGCCAGCCTGCTCAGCCGCTGCAAGAGCTTCGCCTACGGGCCGATGGTTCAGGCGCGCCGGGAGGCCCGCGCCGCCGGCGCCGACGATGCCCTGCTGCTCAGCACCTCCGGTGGCCTCTGTTGCGGCACCAGCTCCAACCTGCTCGTGCTGCGGGCTGGAACGGGAACCTGGCTGACGCCGCCCCTGAGCACCGGCTGCCTGCCGGGGGTGATGCGCGGCCGGGCCTTGGAGCTCGGCCTGGCCGTGGAGGCCCCACTTCAGCCGGACCAGCTTGGTGCGGCTCTGTTGATCAACAGCCTCGGCTGCCGGCCGGTGCTCAGCCTGGCGGGGCGGTCCCTGCCGGTGGGGCCGGATCCGGAGCGCTTCTGGCGATCGTTGCTCGGAAGCGGCTGAGCTGCAGCTCGTTCCAGGTGGCTGGGGTCATCCAGCTGCCGACCACAGCCGCAACAGCCGCCAGCAGCAGCAGCACCGGCAGCAGGGAGGCATCACCGCTGATCCGCACAACAAACAGGCTGCAGAACAGCGGGGTGCGGCAGGCGCCGCTGAACAGGGCCACCGCTCCGCTGAGCACAAGTGTCGATCGATCCACCCCGCCAAGGCCCTCAAGCCAGGGCGAGGCGAGCAGCGCACCGAGCGACATGGTGTCGTGGATGAGGCCACCGGGAGCACCGATGCTCAGGCTGAGCAGGGCGGCCAGACCCCGGGGCAGGAGCACCCAGAGCGGCACCGGGGTCGTGCTGTCCTGCACCTGATGCACCATCAGCAGCTGGCCGTCGTTGAGGCTCCAGCCCCCGCTGAGGCTGGCCAGGCAGGTGATCGCCAGGCCCAGAGCCACTGTCACCGGCAGACGATGCCGCTGCATCCCGATCCCCACCCAGTGGGATCCCCAGCCCAGCAGGCGCACGAACAGCCCCCCCAGCAGGCCGCCGACCAGGCCGAGTGCGGCCAGACCAGGCCAGAGCGCCGCCGGGGGTACGCCAGCGCGGATCGGCAGCAGATCCATCGCCGGGGCGCCGAGGCCTGAAGCGAACAAGGTCCCGATGCTGCCCAGAATCAGGCAACTGCTCACCAGGGGGAATGAGAGGCGGCCGCTGAGCTCCTCGGCGGCATAGGCCACCCCCAGCAGGGCCGACTGGAAGGCCACCCCAAGCCCCGCTCCGCCGCCCGCTGCCGCCAGCAGAGGCTCCGGCAGGGTCTGCAACGGCGGCAGCCGCCTTCGGGCGGCCAGCACCAGGCTGGCCCCCAGGGCCGCCGAGGGGGATTCGATTCCCACCGTCAGGCCGGCCAGGTGCGTGAGCGCCAGCAGGGGGAGCCGGATCAGCTGGGTGCCGAGGCTGAGCCGCGCCGCGCTGGCGCCTGCCTGGTTCACGCTGCCGGCCTCCTGCAGGGCCAGCACGGGGGTCACCCCGCCTCCAGCGCCCCGCCGCAGCGGACCGTTGGCCAGGACCACCAGGGCCCAGGTGCCGAGCAGCGGAGCGGCGAGCAGCACGGGTCTCAGGGGCTGGCCGCTGCCGAGCGGCCAGAGCATCTGAAGCTTGAAACCCAGCTCAGAAAGCCACTGGTAGGGCTGAGCGGCCAGGCCCAGCAGGGGAGCGAGCAGCAGCAGGCTCAACAGGAGAAGCCAGCTCATTCCGGCTTGACGTTCAGACGCTGAGGAAGCGGTGAATCATGTCCTTGCTCAGGGCCTTGGTGGGACCGCTGGCCACGATCCCACCTTTCTGCATGGCGTAATACCAATCGGATTGCCGCACGAAATGGAGATGATGCTCCACCAGCAGAACACTGATGCCGGTGGTGGCGATGATCCGTTTGACGGCCCGCTCGATGTCGAGCACCACCGATGGTTGGATCCCTTCGGTGGGCTCATCGAGCAACAGCACCTTCGGTTTGCCGAGCAGGGCCCTGGCGATGGCCAGTTGCTGCTGCTGGCCGCCGCTGAGGTCGCCGCCGCGGCGGGCCAGGAATTTCTCGAGCACCGGGAACAGCTCAAACACCAGCGGATCGATGTGCCGGTTGCGGGAGAGCCCCCCCGGCAGGGCTTCCAGGCCCAGCAGCAGGTTCTCGCGCACGGTGAGCTGGGGGATGATCTCGCGGCCCTGGGGGACATAGCCGATCCCGGCTCGGGCCCGCTGGTGGGGCGGCAGGGTGGAGAGTTCCCGATCGCCGATCTCAACGGTGCCACTGCGCTGCCGCAGCAGCCCCACGATCGTTTTGAGCATGGTGGTTTTGCCGACGCCGTTCAGGCCGATCAGGCAGACCATCTGGGCTGGTTTCACGCTCAGATCGACATCTCTGAGGATGTGGCTTTCGCCGTAATAGACGTTGAGGCCGCGCAGGGTGAGCTGATTGCCAGCCTCACCGCTGGCCTCCTGCAGGGGAATCGGAGCAGTTGTCGTCGTCATTCGATGTCCTCCACGCTTTCGAGATCGTCGGTTTCGACGCCGAGATACACCTCGATCACCCTTGGATCGCTCTGCACCTCATCCATCGGTCCTTCACACAGCACGTGGCCCTCATGCAGCACCGTGACCTGGGAATCGAGCTCGCGGATGAAGTCCATGTCGTGTTCGATCACCAGCACGGTGTGATCACCGGAGAGCTGTTTGAGCAGATCGGCGGTGCGACCGGTTTCTTCATCGGTGAGGCCGGCCACCGGTTCATCCACAAGCAGCAGGTCTGGATCCTGGGCCACCAGCATGGCGATTTCCAGCCATTGTTTCTGGCCGTGGGACAGTCCCCCGGCCTGTTGATTGGCGTAGGGCTCAAGCCCCACCACTCCGAGCAGATGCTGCACCCGGTCACGGGCGTTCGCATCGAGCCCACCGAACAGCAGGTTGAGCGGCGAGGGATTGCCGCTCACCGCCAGCTCAAGGTTGCGACGGGGTGTGAGGTTCTGATACACCCTGGGGGTCTGGAACTTGCGGCCGATGCCCAGCCGGGCGATTCGGTGCTCGGCGGTGCCGACCAGGGATCGACCGCGGAACATCACGTCGCCTTTGGTGGGCTTCACCTTGCCGGTGATCACATCGAGGAAGGTGGTCTTGCCGGCGCCGTTCGGTCCGATCACCGCCCGCAACTCGCCGGCGGAAAGGCTCAGGTTGAGATCCTTGAGCGCCCAGAAGCCGTCAAAGCTGACGCTCACCGAGCGGAGCTCGAGCAGCGGTTGATCGGCGCTCGGGGCGGATCGACTGGTCATGGTTGTGCTCCCGGGGGCCGAATGGGTTCGAGCTCTGCACTGGAGTCGATCGAGCCCGCTTCTGAGCGCAGGGCCGGATCAAGATCCAGGGCGGGGTAAGTGGGGGAGCGGGGAGGCCAGCCGACCATCGCCTGCAGCTTGGCCACTCCGCCCAGCCGCCACCAGCCGACCAGTCCATCGGGCAGGGCCGTGACCACCAGAAGGAACAGGCCCCCCTGGATGAACAGCCAGGTTTCAGGCAGCTGCTCACTGACCAGGCTCTTGGCGTAGTTGATCACCACGGCTCCGAGCACCGCGCCGATCAGGGTGCCACGGCCACCCACGGCCACCCAGATCACCATCTCGATTGAAAAGGGCACAGCCATGAACTGGGGCGAGATGATGCCGGACTGGACGGTGTACAGGGCTCCGCTGATACCGGCCAGCCCGCCGGCCACCGCGAAGACGAGGGTTTTGTAGGTGGTGGGGTTGTAACCGGTGAACCGCATCCTCGGTTCGTCATCGCGAATGGCGATCAGGGCATCGCCGAATCGACCGGTGGTGAGCCAACGACAGAGAAACCAGGCCGCAACGGTGAGAACCACGGTGATCATGAAGATGTAGCGCTGCATCAGATCGGAGCCAACCAGTTGTCCGAAAATCTGGGCGGTGCTGGTCTTCAGGCCATTGGTGCCGTTGATCAGTTTCTGCTGGCCGTTGAAGAAATTGAAGAAGACCAGCAGGGCAGCCTGGGTGAGGATTGAGAAATAGACGCCTTTGATCCGGTTGCGAAAAACGAGAAAACCCAGCAACCCCGCCACCACGGCAGGAATCACCCAGATCGCGAAAAAGGTGAAGACCGGAGAGTTGAAGGGCTGCCAGAAGCCGGGCAATTCCTTGACGCCATACAGGTCGAAGAATTCAGGCAGTTTGCCGGGCTCGAGGTTGTCGAGGGTGAGAAACATGCCGATGGCATAGCCGCCCAGGGCAAAGAAGATCCCCTGGCCGAGGCTGAGCATGCCGGTGAAACCCCAGATCAGATCGATCCCCAGGGCCACGATGCCAAGGGACAGGAATCGGCCCAGCAGGTTGAGGCGGAAGGGGGGAAGCAGCACCGGCAGAATCAATCCGGCTGCCACGATCAGCACCCAGGGCAACCAGCGGCGAAGGGTGGATGGGGAGGTAGCGGTCATGGCTCAGGCCTCCACCATGCGGCCCTTGGGGGGGAACAGCCCGGCTGGCTTGAACTGCAGGAACACCACAATCAGGATGAACACCAGAACCTTCGCCATTGAGGTGGTGGCGAAGAAGGTGATCACTTCATTCATTCCAGCTGGCATCGTCGGCCAGACGAGCAGCAGCGAGCCCGATCCGATCACATAGCTGAGCACCCCGATGCTCAGAGCTGCCACCACGGTGCCGAGCAGCTTGCCGACCCCGCCGAGCACCACCACCATGAAGCAGTCGACGATGTAGTTGCCGCCCAGATTCGGGCCGACGGATCCGAGCAGGGTCACAGCCACGCCGGCCACACCGGCCAGGCCGGAGCCCACCAGGAAGGTGAGGGCATCGACGGTCTGGGTTGGAATGCCGAGGCAATCACTCATTGACCGGTTCTGGGTGACGGCGCGGATCCTGATCCCCCAGACGCTTTTCTGCAGGAACCAGTTGACCGCCAGCAGGGCCACGAGGCTCAAGGCGATGATGAACAGACGGGCCGTGGGCATCGTGACCCCGCCGACATCAACTGCCCCTTGCAGCCAATCGGGCGCACTGACATCCAGGTTGCGGGCGCTGAACCAGGGTTGATCCATGGATCGGTTCGTGCCCAGGGCAGATGCGGCCAGAATCCCGACCAGGCCAGCCACAAGCCAGCTGGAGACGCCGATGATCGGCGTCCAGCGTTGCTCCCACCAGCGCCTGGGGGTGAACCGCGGCAGCAGCAGCCCGATCGCCACGGCCAGCACCAGGCCCACCATGAAGGCGCTTGATACCGAGCGAACGAATTGCTGCAGGATCAGGCTCACCCCCCAGGTGGCCAGCAGGGTTTCCAGCGGCCGGCCGTAGAGGCGCCGGATCACGGTTTTCTCCAGCAGCAGTCCGGCCAGGCCACTCACCAGGAAGGCCAGGGGGATGGCCACCAGGATGTAGATGGGGAAGAGCGCTTCGAGAGGACCTTCCTTGCAGAGGTTCTGCACCACATAGGTGGTGTAGGCCCCCAGCATCATCAACTCGCCATGGGCCATGTTGATGACGCCCATCAGGCCGAAGACAACGGCAAGACCGAGGGCGGCGAGCACCAGCACGGAGCCGATGGCCAGGCCGTTGAAGAGCGTTTCGTAGAGAAGATCCATGGCGTCCCGTTGGGGACCTGCGATAGGAATGGGTCTGAAAAAAGAGGCCGCACCCGTAGAAAAGGTGCGGCCTGGAATTCAGGGAGCAAAGCAGCTCCCTGAGCAATCAAGCCGGTTGGCCGATCACATCTTGAACTTGCCCGCGTCGGGGCGGTCCTGGGTCCAATCGCAGGTGTATCCCTTGGTTTCGGGCACGAACTGGTTCCAGGCCAGCGGTTTGACGATGCCCTGGTTCTCGATGATCTTGAACATGCCGTCTTTCTGAACCTCACCGATCATCACCAGTTCGGTGGTGTGGTGGTTGGGCTGCACTTCGATCGGGCCCTGGGGAGCATCAAACTTCACCCCGATCAAGGCTTCCCGAACCTTGTTGTCATCGACACTGTTGGCCTTTTCAGCACCCTTGGCCCAGAGGTAGACCATGTTGTAAGCGGATTCAGCGGGATCATTGGTGACCCGCTTCTCGCCGTACTTGGCCTTGAAGTCGGCGGTGAACTTCTTGGAGGCAGGTGTGTCGAGGCTCTGGAAGAAGTTCCAGGCGGCATAGGTGCCTTCGAGGTACTCAGGGCCGATGGCGGCCACTTCCTCTTCCGCGACCGAGAAGCTCATGATCGCGTAGCCATTGCCAGGGGTGATCCCGGCTGCCTTCATCTGCTTGAAGAAGGCCACATTGCTGTCGCCGTTCAGAGTGTTGACGATCACGCCGCCCTTGGGAAGAGCCTGCTTGATCTTGGCGATGATCGGTGCCACCTCGGTGTTGCCGAGGGGGAGATAGTCTTCGCCGACCAGGTTGCCTCCCTCAGCCTTGAGCTGCTCCTTGATGATCGTGTTGGCTGTACGTGGGTACACGTAGTCGGAACCAACCAGGAAGAAGTCTTTGCCCTTGTTCTTGAGGAGCCAGGACACGGCGGGCTCAGCCTGCTGATTCGGGGTGGCGCCGCTGTAGAAGATGTTCTTCGAGCACTCCTGGCCCTCGTACTGAATCGGATAGAAGAGAAAGTGATCCTTGGCTTCGAACACCGGCAGCATCGCCTTGCGGCTCGCTGAGGTCCAACCGCCGAACACCACGGCGACCTGATCCTGATCAATCAATTTCGTGGCCTTCTCGGCGAAGGTGGGCCAGTCAGAGGCTCCGTCTTCTTCGATCGGCACGATCTTCAGCTTCTTTCCATCGACCTTGACGCCGCCGGCGGCATTGATCTCCTCGATCGCCATCAGCTCGGCTTCGGCCACCGTGTTCTCGGAGATGGCCATGGTGCCGGAGCGGGAGTGAAGGATGCCCACCTTCACTTCACCGTCGAACTCACCACCGCCTCCATCAGCGGCTTTTTCGGCGCCGCCCCCACAGGAGGCCAGGGTGATGCTGGTGGCCAGAGCCAGGCTGCCACCAAGAATCCTGAGGGAAACCTTTTGCAGCGAGGCCTGCCGCAGGCGAGTCAGCTGCATCGAGTTTGGCTTCATCTGGTCAATCTCCTGAAGAGTGGTCCGCTCATCGGCGGTACAGGACCGTATCGACTGTTGCCATGAACACCTTGTAGCGATTGGAACACTTTGAGGATCTGCTGTCCTTGGAGCGCTCCGCTCGCCCTGGCTGATCGCTTCAGTGCTCCGGTTCGGCACCGGCCAGCTGTGGCAATTGCTGCCACACAAACGCTTCCACCTGCTCCACCCCTTCGCCGCTGCGCAGGTTGGTGAAGCACCAGGGCCTGCCGCCCCGCATCCGCCCGGTGTCGTGCTCCATCACCTCCAGGCTCGCGCCCACCATCGGCGCCAGATCGATCTTGTTGATCACCAAGAGATCGGAGCGGGTGATGCCCGGGCCGCCCTTGCGCGGGATCTTGTCGCCGGCCGCCACATCGATCACGTAGATGCAGCGGTCGACCAGCTCGGGACTGAAGCTGGCGGCCAGATTGTCGCCGCCGCTCTCCACCATCACCAGATCCAGGTTGGGAAAGCGCTCCTCCAGCTCCTCCACCGCCGCCCGGTTGATTGAGCAGTCTTCGCGGATGGCCGTGTGGGGACATCCCCCCGTTTCAACGCCCCGGATCCGCTCGGGCTCCAGGGCCCCGACCCGGGTGAGGAACTGGGCGTCTTCCTGTGTGTAGATGTCATTGGTGACCACCGCCAGCTCAAGGCGATCACGCAGCCGGCGGCAGAGAGCTTCCACCAGGGCCGTTTTGCCGGAACCCACCGGCCCGGCCACCCCCAGGCGCAACTTGCTCATCCCACGATTCCTCCCTGGTGGATCGGGTTCTAAACGGTGATCGGGGTGGCTGGTGTGGCGCTAGCTGCGGAACAGACGGGAATAGAGCTCAGCATGGCGGAGCTGGGCCATCCCTGCCCCCACGCCGCCATTCCAGAGCTGATGCGGATCAGCGTTCACCAGGGCGATGGCCCGCTCGCCCAGGAGGCTGGCCATCGCCAGTTGGAGCCGCTGTCCCTGGGTGGGACCGAGCGGGATCAGGCGCACAGCCGCGCTCACCTGGTTGGCCACCCAGCCATAGAGATAGGCCTCGACCAGCTCCTCCAGCTCCAGCTCCAGGCAGAGGCCCGCCCAGGCCCAGGCGGCTGGCCAGCCCAGGCGCGCCGGTCTGATGGCGTGGCCGTTGCCGGGCAGCGGCCAGCCCAGCTCGCCAAGCAGCTGGAGCAGGGAGTGGCCCATCTGGCACTGCTGGGCCCGCAGCTCCGGCGCCTCCCGCAGGACCCGCAGCCAGCCGTCGCGATCGAGCAGGTCGGATGCGGCGGCGGCGGCGGCCAGCTGATCGTTCCGGTCCTCCGCGTCGCGCCAGCTCGTCAGGGCGGACTGGAGTGGCTTCAGGCTTGCCGCTTCGATCGTGATCGCCCCTCGCCACAGCTCCGCTTCCAGCCAGCGCCGCAGGGCCTCGGCGTTTCCCAGCCTTCCGCCTTGAACCAGCTCCTCCAGCCCCTCCGAATAACTGAAGGCGCCCACTGGCAGGGCGGGGCTGAGCAGTTGCCACAGGTGCGGGCGGGAATCAGTGGTCATGCTGATGGCCGCCTCCCCCATCCCCGCCGCCGGCATACGCTCCCGCCTCCGGCAGGAACGGAGCGGTGAGAGGCTCCACGCTCAGGCCCCGTTGGCGCAGCAGCATCTCGAGCACAGGGTCCTGCAGGATCCGCAGCTGGCCGGGCCGGAGTTCCATGGCCACATGGCGGTTGCCCAGGTGATAAGCGGCCTGCAGCAGGGCCAGGGGATCGGAGCTGCTCACCAGCAGCAGCGGTTCAGCCGCCGCCTCCACGATCACCACGGTGACCTGGGCAGCGTCGCTGAGGGCCTCCCCTGGCAGCAGGGCGCTGCCACGGGGAAGTTGCAGCAGCAGGTCCCTGCCGCAGGCGCTGCGGCGGTGGCCCCGCAGGCTGCTGCGCTGGTCGGCGCTGAGCGGCAGCCGCAGGGCCTGGATTCCCGGGGCAGGCTGGTCGTGCCGCCGTTCCAGCAGGACCGGAGAACTGGCTTGGGCGCTCACGGGCGGATCTGCAGCAAGGGAAACCAGGGAATGATCCGCCACCATCGCCAGACCGCTGGGTCGGAACGGTGGCAATCGATACGGGAATCGACCGATCCGGCGTCGACGATCACCAGGATGACTCCAGCTCCCCTTGCTTCCTGGCGTGGTAGCGCCCAGATGCTCTTTCATCGGGGTTCCACGCCCGGCGGTGCCACCATCCACCAGGGTGGAACCACGGCCCCGCTCAAGTTCCAGAAGGCCTTCGCCGCTGCGGATGGTCGCTGTGAGCTGCCATTGCTGCACACAGCCGGCGGCCTGGTGGGTGGGGATGAACTCTCGATTCAGGTGGCGCTCGAAGCCGGCAGCCGTGCCCTGATCACCAGCGTGGCGGCCCAGAAGATCTACGGTTCGATCGGCCGCTCCCGGCTGACGCCCCAGGGCCGCTGGGCCCGCCAGGAACTGGCCTGCAGCCTGGCGGAAGGGGCTGATCTGGAATGGCTGCCCCAGGAGCTGGTTGTGTTTGCCGGCGGGCTCTTTGAACAGGTCGTCCGGGTGGAGCTGGCGGCCGGGGCCAGCTGGCTGGGGGCCGAGGTGGTGCGGCTGGGTCGCAGCGCCGACGGCGAGCAGCTTGGCAGCGGCCGCTGGCGCTCTCTGCTGGAGATCCGCCGCGAGGGCCGGTGGAGCGTGGCGGATCGGCTCGAGCTCGGTGGCGAGAGCCTGGAGGGGGACCATGGCCTTGATGGCCTGCCGGTGTTCGGCAGCCTGGTGTGGGCTGCGCCGATGCCGTTGAGTGAGCGGTTGATCGAGCACTGCCGCGCCGATCGCGCCGGCCTCGCCGGTGAGATGGCCTGCGGCCGCCTGGAGCAGGGTCTCGTCGCTCGCTACCGGGGACCCTCCAGCCAGGCGGCCCGCTTCTGGTTCACGCGGATCTGGGCCCGGATCCGGGCGGAGCGCGGCCTGGCCGCGCCGCAGTTGCCCCGGGTGTGGCCGTTTCAGGAGGCGCCGCTGATCGCCGCCTCCGGCGCCACACTCCCGTCGCTCTGACCAGGCAAGCTTCAGCCGGGTGCCTGTCGGCTGGAGGTGTCGGATGAGTGGCTCGGCATTCCTGCCCTGGGAGCATTGGATCCGCCGTTATCGGCCGGAGTGGAGGCGGAGCGATCTGCTGGCCGGGCTCACGACAGCGGCGGTGGTGCTGCCGAAGGCGATGGCGTTCGCCACGATCGCCGGCCTGCCGGTGGAGGTGGGGCTTTACACAGCCCTGGTGCCGATGCTGGTGTACGCCCTGCTGGGGTCTTCGCGGCCCCTGAGCGTCAGCACCACCACCACCCTGGCCATCCTGGTCGGGGCTGAGCTGAACAGGGTGGTCCCGGGGGCGGCGCCGGCGGAGTTGCTGGTGGCCAGTGCAACGCTCGCGGCCCTGGTGGGAGCCATGTTGTTGCTGGCTGCGCTGCTGCGGCTCGGCTTCGTTGCCAACTTCATCTCCGAATCAGTCCTGGTGGGCTTCAAGTCGGGGATCGGCCTGGTGATCGTGGTGGATCAGCTGCCCAAGCTGCTCGGCGTTCCCATCACCAGGGCCGGCTTCTTTGCCGACATCGGCGCAGTCGTGGGCCAGTTGCCGCAGACCTCGCTGCCCACAGTGGTCCTGTCGCTTCTGTCGATCGGGCTGTTGCTGAGCCTGCCCCGTCTGGCGCCGGGGCTGCCGGCACCCCTGGCGGCGATCGCGGTTGCCCTCGCTGCCATGGCCCTGTTCAAGCTGGAAGCACTTGGGGTGGCCACCGTCGGCCCGGTGTCCCCGGGACTGCCCGGCCTCACCCTGCCGCAGCTGGCTCTGGCGCAGCGGATGTGGCCGGCCGCCGCCGGTATCGCCTTGATGAGCTTCACCGAAAGCATCGCCGCCGGCCGCGCCTTCGCCAGCAGCAAGGAACCCCAGCCGCGCCCGAACCAGGAACTGTTCGCCCTCGGGCTGGCCAACATCGGTGGGGCGCTGCTGGGTGGCATGGCCGCCGGCGGTGGCACCACCCAGACCGCCGTGAACCGCAGGGCGGGTGCCCGCTCCCAGCTGGCCGAGCTGGTCACGGCGGCGGTGGCGATGGGAACCCTGCTGCTGCTGGCTCCTTTGATTGCCCGGCTGCCCCTGGCGGTTCTGGCCGCTGTGGTGGTGGTGTATTCGGCTGAATTGATCGCTCCCGCCGATTTCATCGCTATCCGCAGGGTGCGGGTCACTGAGTTCCATTGGGCCCTGATCGCCTGCGCCGGCGTAGCCCTGCTGGGAACCCTGCGCGGAATTCTGGTGGCGGTGATCGTGTCGTTGCTGGCGCTGGCGCAGCAGGAAATGAATCCCCGGGTCTACGTGCTGGCCCGCAAGCGGGGCACGGATGTGTTCAGACCCAGGTTGGGCCACCACCCCGCCCACCCGGATGACCAGACCTGGCCGGGTCTGCTGCTGCTGCGGGCCGAGGGGCGGCTGTTCTTCGCCAATGCCCAGGCGGTCTGGGCCCAGATGGAGGCGCTGATCGAGCGGGCCGAGCCCCGGGTGGTGGTGATCGACTGCAGCGCCGTGATCGACATCGAGTATTCCGCCCTGAAGCGGCTCACCGAGGCGGAGCGCAAGCAACGGAAGCAGGGCGTGAGCCTCTGGCTGGCCGGGCTGAATCCGGACAGTCTGCGGGTGGTGCGGCACTCGGAGCTGGGCAGGACCCTCGGTCCGGAGCGCCTCTGCTTCAACGTGGAGACGGCGGTGGAGCGCTACGAGGCCGGTTCAGCGCCTACCGCAATGGCGACCTTGCCCTGAACCTGCCGCTGCTCAAGGGCTGCCAGCGCCGCGGGAACGTCCTTCAGGCCGCAGCGGCGATCGATGAACGGCGTGATCTTGCCGGCTTCGAGCAGATCGGCCAGGACCTGCAGATCGAGCGGATTGGGGTTCGAGGCCAGCACGGCAACCCGGCGGCGGCTGGTGCGGCAGATCCAGGGTCCCTGCCAGAGCATCACCTGGAAGAAACGCGCCATCGAGCCACCCACCAGCACGTAGGTGCCGGATGGCGTCAGGGCCGGCAGGAAGTCGGCCAGGGGCCGAAAGGCCGCCGTATCGAGGATCAGGTCGTAGCGGCGGCCATCCGCGCTGAAATCCGCCCCGGCCGAGTCGATGACGTGGTCGGCGCCGATCGAGCGCACCATGGCCTGTTTGGCGGCGCTGCAGGCGCCGGTCACTTCAGCGCCGAAGGCTTTGGCGATCTGCACCGCGAAGGAGCCCACCCCACCGGCGGCTCCGTGAATCAGCACCTTCTGTCCCGCCTCAAGTCGGCCCAGATCGCGCAGGCCCTGCAGGGCCGACAGGGCCGAGCAGGCCACCGTGCCGGCGGCTTCGAATCCGACCGAGGCCGGTTTGATCGCCAGGGCCGATGATTCAGAGGCGCGGGCGTATTCGGCAAAGGCGCCGAAGCCGCACTCAGAGAGATCGCCGAACACCGCATCGCCGGGCTGGAAGCGGCTGACTCCCTTGCCGATGGCCACCACGGTGCCGGCCACATCACAGCCGAGGGTCCGGATCTTCGGCCGGCGCAGGCCTCCGTACAGCAGGCGGATCACCAGGAAGGGTTCACCACGCATCAGATGCCAGTCACCGGCATGGACAGAGCTGGAGTGAACCCTGATCAGCACCTCCTGGGGGCCGATCGTGGGGACAGGAACCGTCTGGAGCGAGAGCACCGCCGGCGAGCCGTAGATCTCCTGGGTGATCGCCTGCATCGTGGCGGGGAGCGGGGTGGAGCCGCCGGCCTGGTTGCTGCCTGTCTGCGGCGCTTGCGCCCTGCCGTGAACCGCCATGACTTCACCACTACTTACAACGTAAGCAAAGCATACACCGTAAGCTTGGTCCGCACTGGCGGGTCGGGATTGGAGCCGGAGAACCGTGCTGGGCTGAGCTCTCAGCAGCCGATCGCCCGGCTGCCCCTCAGTCGGGAGCGGGTTCTGCACGCGGCCCTGGAGATCGCCGATCAGGGAGGGCTGGCTGTGCTCACGATGCGGAAGCTCGCCGAAGCGCTCGGCGTCAAGGCGATGTCGCTCTACAACCACGTGGCCAGCCGCGACGCCATCGTGGACGGCCTGGTTGAAATCGTGGTCGGCGAAATCGCCCTGCCGGCGATCGGCGGGGACTGGAAAGCGGCGATGCGGGAGCGGGCCGCTTCAGCCCACCAGGTCCTGCGCCTCCATCCCTGGGCGGCGCTGGCGATTCTGTCGCGGCTGAACACGGGGCCGGCCATGCTGCGTTACGTGGATGCTTCGCTCGGCTGCCTGGCGGAGGCGGGCTTTTCCCTGCAGCAGGCCGACCATGGATTGAACGCCATCGACAACCACGTCTATGGGTTCACCCTGCAGGAGCTGAATTTCCCGATCGAGGCGCACGATTACGCCGCGATCGCCGCCACCTTCCTGCCGCAGCTTCCCGCCGATCGTTATCCCCACCTGAACGGGCTCACCCTGGAGGTGATCGCACGCCGCTACGACGGGCTCCATGTCTTCGGCTTCGGTCTCGCTTTCATTCTTGATGGCCTGGAGCGAACCCTGACGGGGCTGAACGCCGCGGCCAGCCCCGCATCACCAGCAGACCGAGCAGCACCAGGGTGGCCGGAATCAGGCCGATGCTGAGCCGGATCGTCAGCAGCGCTGTCTGGGGTTGCTCCAGGGTCTGCCCGGCCACGAAGCCGCTCCAGCTGAGCAGGTTGCCGAGCAGGAACACCGATACGGCACTGCCCAGCTTCTGGGTCAGCACCATCCAGGCGGTGAACAGGCCGGCGGGCCGCTCCGGGTCGGCATCGATCGCATCCGGCAGCAGCGACCAGGGCATCAGGTAGGCGGTGGAGGCTCCCAGACCCATCAGCAGCACCACGAGCAGCAGCAGGGTGAACCTGAGCCCGCTGGCCAGGCTGGCGAACGGGGCCAGGCCGGGATCAAGGGGCACCAGCACCATGGCCAGAGCCCCCATGGCGATCCACAGCCCACAGCCCCAGCGCAGGGCGCACAGCCGGCCGCGCTGGGCCGCCAGCCGGCTCCAGAGTTCCAGCCCCGCCATGGCACTGAGCTGGAACGGGATCAGCATCCAGGTGCTCCAATCCATCGGTACGTGCATCACCTCGGAGAGGTAGAGCAGCGACACCGGCTGCATCAGCTGCAGGGCACCCCAGAGCAGCAGGTAGAGGCCCACCACCCGCAGAAAGCGGCCATTGCGGCGAATCCGGAGCAGCTGGGTGGTGATCGGCTCGGCGCGCCCCGATGGCCGCCGGCACACCCGGGCTGCTGGGGCCAGGCCCCAGCAGCAGAGCAGGGTGGCCACGATCGCCACGGCGCCACTGGCCACCCCCATCCAGAGGTAGCCGGGGGCGCCTCCGCCCACCAGCAGGGCCCCCAGCAGCAGGCCCACCAGGCTGCTGAGGATCGAGCCGGTGAAGCGGGCCGCGTTGAGACGGGTGCGCAGTAGGGGAGGTTCACGCCGGTGTAGGCGGCCATGAACAGCACCGAGATCAGCACGAACCAGCCGAAGCGCAGCAGCTCGCCGCCCGGCGGAAACCACCACATCAGGGCCATGCTCACGCCAAGCGGCACGGCGCTGCCGATCATCCAGGGAAGGCGGGGCCCCAGCCGGCTGCGGGTCCGATCACTCAGCCAGCCGAGCAGCTGATCGCTCACCGCATCCCAGGCCCGTCCCACCATCAGCACCAGCCCGGCCAGCCAGGGGGGCAGCCCGGCGATCTGCGTGTAGAACACAAACAGGTAAAAGCCGATCAGCGCCGCGGCCATGCCGGTGCCGGCATCGCCGATCCCGTAGGCAACAAGCGTGCGCCGCCGCAGGGCCGCCGGCATCGCCAGCAGATCGATCGGCTCGACCAAGGCGACAGGAGCCTGGTTCACTCCCTTGGCTCCAGCTCGCGCAGGGCTTCCTGGCGCAGCAGGTCGAAGATCGTGTCGCGCTCGTACAGGTCGGCCACGGCGATCGCCGTGAGCGTGGCGAAGCCGATCGGCAGCAGCAGGGAGTAGTCCTTGCTGAGTTCGAAGGTGAGCAGGATCGCCGTGAGCGGCGTGCGGGTGAGGGCTCCGAGGAAGGCGCCGCCGCCGGCGAACAGCAGGGTGGCCGGGGCGGTGTGGAAGAGCAGCAGGCAGAGCTGCTGCATCAGGGTGCCGAGGCAGGCGCCCACCACCAGGGCCGGGGCGAGGAAGCCGCCGGGGGCTTCCGCCGCCACGGCCACGGCCGTACCCGCCGCCTGCACCCCAAGGGCCACCAGGGCCTTGAGCGGTGTGTCGAGGCCCTGCAGGGCGTCGAAGCCGAGGCTGTCGGGGTTGTCGAAGGAAGGCGGCAGCAGCGACCAGCCCAGGCCGATCGCCAGCCCCACCAGCGGCAGCAACTGCCAGACCGGCAGCCGCAGCCGGAAGAAACCCTGCCGCATCTTCAGGATCCAGCGCTGATACTGCATGGCCAGCAGCCCGGCTGCCGCCCCAAGCAGCAGCAGCACCGGTACATCCACCAGCCGGAATTCGCTCAGCTGGCTGGGGAAGCTGATGATCGGCGCCAGCTGCTTCAGCCAGGCGGGTCCGCCGCCATGACCGGCCAGCAGCCGGGTCCAGGCCACGGTGGCGAAGGTGGCGAAGGCGGCGATCGCATTCACGCGAATGTCGGCTCGCTTCAGCAGTTCTTCAAGGCTGTAGGCCAGCCCCCCCAGCGGCGAATGGAAGATCGCGGCGAGGCCGGCACCGCTGCCGATCGCCACCGCCAGGCGCCGATCACCGCCATCAGCCTGGAGGGCATCGGCGGATTCCCGGGCCAGGGAGGCACCGATCTGGATCGAGGGGCCCTCCGGCCCCACCGGGATGCCGCTGCCGATCGCGATGCCGCTGGCCAGCAGCTTCACCACCGCCACCCGCCAGCCCATCGGGATCGGCACACCCCTCAGCCAGAGCATCACCTGCACGATTCCCGAGCCCTTGGCGCCAGGCTCCAGGAAGGCGATCAGGCCGCCGGCGATGCCGCCGCCCAGCACGCCGATCAGCGGGAGCACGAGCGGCCGTGGCAGGCGGGCGGCCAGTTGGAGCCGCAGGTTGTTCACCGCCTGGATCTCCTGGCCATAGAGCCAGATCGCCGCGGCCACGCCGATGCCGATCGCGTTGACCAGCAGAAAAAGGCCCAACAGGCGGCGCAGCTTGCGGCGGCGTTGAGAGGGTGTGACGGTCATCGGGTCAGTCAGGCCAGGGCGGGCAGCCGGGGCGAAGCCGCCACCAGCTGGCGGGTGATCGCCGCCTGAGGCTGCTCCAGCAGCCGATCGCCGGGGCCCTCTTCGACGATGCGGCCGCCATCGAGCACGATCACCCGCTGGCAGAAGCCGCTCGCCACCGAGAGGTCGTGGGTGATGAACAGCATCCCCAGGCCCAGGCGCCGCTGCAGCTCCCGCAGCAGGGCCAGCACCTCCGCCTGCACCTCGGCGTCGAGCATGCTGACGCTCTCGTCGCAGAGCAGCACGGCGGGCTCCAGGATCAGGGCCCGGGCGATCGCCACCCGTTGCTGCTGGCCGCCGGAGAGCTGGCGCGGCAGGCGGTTCTCGAACGCCTCGGCCGGGCTCAGTCCCACCGCTTCAAGCCCGCGTCGTGCCCGTTGCCGTGCTTCGCTGCGACCGGCCAGCCGATGGATCAACAGCGGATCGGCCACGGCCTCTCCAATCGTCATTGCCGGGTTGAGGCAGGCGAGCGGGTCCTGGAACACCATCTGGATGCGGCGCCGGGCCTGGCGCAGCTCACGGCCGCCCAGTTCGCGCAGGTTGCGGCCCTGCAGCCACACCGCCCCGCCGCGCACCGGGGTGAGGCCCATCAGGGCGCGGCAGAGGGTGCTCTTGCCACAGCCGGAAGCCCCCACCACGCCCACTGTTTCGCCTTCCCGCAGCTGCAGGCCCACCCCGTCGACGGCCTTGAGCCAGCGGCGTTGCCACGGCAGCGACGGCAGCGGGTGCCAGCAGCGCAGCTCCTCCACCTCCAGCAGTGGCGCCGCCTGCTGGGCCAGGGGCGAGCGTCCCCCCTCCCGCAGCCGGGCGGCGGCCACCAACCGCTGGGTCAGGGGGGCGCAAGGCTGGGTGAGCAGGATCGTGGAGGCGGCCTGCTCCACCAGGCGCCCCTGATCCAGCACGGCGATCTGGTCGCACCAGCGGCCGGCCATGGCCAGGTCGTGGCTGATCAGCAGCAGGGCGCTGCCACTGTCGCGGCAGAGGCCGGTGAGCTCGGCCATCACCTGGGCCGCCACCGCCACATCCAGGCTGGTGGTGGGTTCATCGGCGATCACCAGGGCGGGCTCGAGCGCCATCGCCAGGGCGATCGCCAGCCGCTGACGCATGCCGCCACTGAACGCATGGGGATAGCTGTCGTAGCGCTCTGGGCCGATCCCCACCCGCTGCAGCAGCTCAGCGGCCCGCTGCCGCCGTCGCCGTCGTGACCAGTCAGGTCGATGGGCGGCCAGGGTGTCGGTGAGATGGTCCCCCACCCGGAGCAGCGGATTCAGCCGGGTCATCGGATCCTGGAAGACCAGGCCCACCGCCTCACCCCGCAGGCGGCGCAGGGCCGGACGGTTCAATCGGCGCGGATCCTCGCCGACCAGCAGCAGCTCTCCGTTGCAGACGCTGCCGGCGGGCAGCAGCTGCAGCACGGCCCTGGCCACGGTGCTCTTGCCGCAGCCCGAGGGCCCCACCAGGGCCAGCCGGTCGCCGGGGTTGAGCTGCAGGTCCAGGCCCTGCAGGGTGGGTGCGGCCGTGGAACCCGGGTAGCTCACCACGAGATCGTGGATCGCCAGCACCGGGCCAGGGCTGCGGGGTGCGGCCATGGAGCGATCGATGGTCAGGTGGCCGTTGTCAGGTCATTTTGCCTACTATCAAATGATCAGCCAGCTCCGATGACCGAAATCGCCGGCTCCCTGATCACCCGCCCGCGGGGCGAAGCCCCGGCGGTTTTCAGTGCCGGCAGCGATTCCCAGCCAAGCGGCCCCGCCTTCCTGCTCGGCCGCAAGCGGATCCAGGTGGCCGCCGACTACGGCGTTGCCCTGCCGTCCTGGTTGGAGGCCTGCATCGAGCAGGTTCCACCGGCAGCAGGGGAGAGCTGCCCCAGCGATGGCGAAGCCCTGCTCGCTCGAGCCTTTGATTTCGCCTTCCAGCTCCATGACGGCCAGGTGAGGGCCACCGGCGAGCCATACATCATTCATCCGATCGCTGTCGCCGATCTGCTGCGCGATATCGGCGCCAGCCCCTGCGTGATCGCCGCCGGATTCCTCCACGACGTGGTCGAGGACACCGAGGTGAGCTCCGAGCAGCTGGAGGCCCACTTCGGGGCGGAGGTGCGGGCGCTGGTCGAGGGGGTCACCAAGCTGGGTGGCATCCACTTCACCAACCACACCGAGGCCCAGGCCGAGAACCTGCGCCGCATGTTCCTGGCCATGGCCAGCGACATCCGCGTCGTGCTGGTGAAGCTGGCTGATCGCCTCCACAACATGCGCACGCTCGGGGCGCTCAAACCGGAGAAGCAGCTGCGGATCGCACGCGAAACCCGTGAGATCTACGCGCCGCTGGCCAACCGCCTCGGCATCGGCCGCTTCAAATGGGAGCTGGAGGATCTGGCCTTCAAGATTCTCGAGCCCGAGTCGTATCGCGAGATCAAGCAGGAGGTCGCCAGCAAGCGCAGCGACCGGGAAGACCGGCTTGCGGTCACCGTGTCCCTGCTCAAGGATCGCCTCAGGGCGGCTGGGCTGAGCCAGTGCGAGGTCACCGGCCGCCCGAAGCATCTGTATGGGATCTGGAGCAAGATGCGCCACCAGCAGAAGGCCTTCCACGAAATCTTCGATGTGGCGGCCGTACGCATCCTCACCACCAATGTGGAGGGCTGTTACAGGGCTCTGGCCGTGGTGCACGACACCTTCCGGCCGATTCCCGGCCGCTTCAAGGATTACATCGGTCTGCCCAAGCCGAACGGCTATCAGTCGTTGCACACGGCGGTGATCGGCAGGCACAGGCCGGTGGAGGTGCAGATCCGCACCACGGAGATGCATCAGGTGGCGGAGTACGGCATCGCCGCCCACTGGAAGTACAAGGAGGGGGGATCACCGGCCGCCGGGGGTGACACCGATCGTTTCAACTGGCTGCGTCAGCTGGTGGATTGGCAACAGGACGGTGGCGGTGAAGACAGCAGCGACTATCTCGCCTCGATCAAAGAAGACCTGTTCGATGAGGAGGTGTTCGTCTTCACCCCCAAGGGGGATGTGGTGGGGTTGCGCACCGGCTCCACCGCCGTGGATTTCGCCTATCGGATCCACTCGGAGGTGGGTAATCATTGCCAGGGCGTCCGCATCAACGACCGGCTCTGTCCCCTGGCCACGCCGTTGCAGAACGGTGATTTCGTCCAGGTGATCACCACGAAAACGGCGCGGCCGAGCCTCGACTGGCTTAACTTCGTGGCCACCCCGACGGCGCGCAACCGTATCCGCCAGTGGTATAAGCGCAGCCATCGCCAGGAAAACATCCTGCGGGGTCGGGAGCTGCTGGAGCGGGAACTCGGCCGCAACGGCTTCGATGCGCTGATCAATGGCGAGGCCCTCGCCAAGGTGGCTCGCCGCTGCAATCTGGGCAGCACGGAGGATCTGCTCGCTTCGCTCGGCTTCGGTGGTGTCACCCTGCATCAGGTGCTCAACCGGTTGCGGGAGGAGGTGCGGCTGGCCAGCGCCGCCACCGCCCCGGTGCTCTCGAATGAAGAGCTGGCCCGAAGCGTGGCGGCCAGGGCCGGAAGCGGCCCGGGTGCTGATTCAACCGCCGGAGCCGATGCCGGCGGCGCCGCCATCCTGGGGCTGGAGGGGTTGGAGTATCGGCTCGGGGGCTGCTGTTGCCCCTTGCCGGGGGAGGCGATCGTGGGCAGCGTCGCCCTCGGCAACCACGGCATCACCATCCACCGCCAGGATTGCGCCAACGTCAACCAGATGCCGGTGGAACGCCGGCTGCCGGTGCGCTGGAATCCGCTCGCCGACCCGCAGCACCGCCGGTATCCGGTGCAGATGCGGATCGAAGTGCTCGATCGGGTCGGCGTGCTGAAGGACATCCTCACCCGCCTCTCCGACAGCCGCATCAATGTGAGCGATGCCCGCGTGCGCACCGCCTATGGCAAACCAGCCTGCATCGACCTGAAGGTGGAACTGATCAGCGCCTCCCAATTACGAACCACGATGGATCAGATCCGCTCGATGGCCGACGTGCTCAACCTCTGCCGCACCGGAATCGGTTGAGGCTCAGGATCACCGCTGGTTGCCAGAGTGATTCAGACGTTCTTGGAGCCTGGAATCCACCCCTTTTCTCACGAAGCGATTCGTAGAACTGCCGATGTCCAGGGTATGTCTTCCGAGACGAATGGCGTGCCTCCCGGTTGAACTCTATCGCTCAGCTGATCTGGCCCTGCACGCCCAATGGGCATGAGGTGATGACAAGTTATCAAGAGCAGATGATCCAGAGTTGGCGCACTAACTCGATGGCGTGGACAAATGCCGTCCGGCATCAGCAGATCGAGAGCCGCCGATTGGTGACGGATTCAGCAATTATGGCAGAGATATCACGCCTTCAGCCCAACACACTGCTCGATGTTGGTTGTGGAGAAGGGTGGCTGTGTCGAGCTGTTGCAGCACAGGGAATTGTGGCAGTCGGGATTGATGGTTCCCCAGAGTTGATCAACCGAGCTCAGGCACTGGGAGGCGAGTTCTATGTTGGCTATTACAAGACCTTGCCCCATTCAGGACGCTACTTCGATGTGATTGTCTGCAACTTTTCATTGTTGGAGGAGGAATTGGATGCTGTGATGCAGCAGATGAAAGCGATGCTAACTCGGCAAGGATCGCTTTTGATCCAAACGGTTCATTCTCAAGCCATTGGCATTGATCAGACAGAAGGTTGGCTCGTTGAACATTTTTCTGGTTTTGGAGCAGGCTTTTCCGCGCCGATGCCTTGGTACTTTCGA
Source organism: Cyanobium sp. ULC082 (assembly GCF_977927535.1). Taxonomy (NCBI): domain Bacteria; kingdom Bacillati; phylum Cyanobacteriota; class Cyanophyceae; order Synechococcales; family Prochlorococcaceae; genus Cyanobium; species Cyanobium sp. ULC082. The sequence continues at coordinate 386,899 of NZ_OZ376398.1, read as the reverse complement.
CGGCAGCAAGCTTGGATTGAGCTGCTTGCTCGCAATGGATTCGCAATTGACAGGATCTTGGAGCCAGTGCACCCAGCCAGTGAAAAGCCACTCTCAGCTCTATTGATCTGTCAGCTTGACAAACCTATGGTTTGAAGATCAGAGTGATTCCCACAGTGATTGTTATGCAGCCAGCACAGAAGTTTAGCCGTTTTGCGACGCTCGCTCGAATCAAAAACCTTGCTCGGCTGGCGATCGATGCGTACGCCAGTTTGACCCCACCAACAGCGACAGCAGCGATCGCGATGATGATGCCTGTGTCAATGAGTGAGACTTTGGCCACATCCAAAAATGCCGGGAAAAAGCCCAGGTAAAACAGGACGGCTTTTTGATCGGCTAATGTAATCAGCAGCCCAGTCAGGAAGCTCGACAAAAGAGAGGATTGAGCAAGCTCTTTGGATTCAAGGTCTTGGGCCGGGGAGCGGCACAATCCGATCCCCAGCAAGATCAGATAGGCAGCGCCGAAGTATTTCATAAGGAAAAATAGACTCCCCATCTTGGCCGCCAACACAGACAAGCCGCCAATGGCCACAAGGATGAAGATGATGTCCCCAGTGATGATGCCAAGGCTGGTGAACACACCATGAATGAAGCCAAAGGTTGCCGACCGAGTGGAGACAGCTACAACACTTACGCTGGGAATCGCTGCCAGGACAGACATGGCGCTGAATAATGCGATGCCGCTACTCAGTGTCATGCTGCTCTGCATTGGAGCTTCTTGTTGGGGTCGGTTGATTGTTTGATCGGAACCTCTATAGCTATTACGATAGAAGCATGCATTTGAGGTCAGTTGCAGTTGCTTGAACATGAGGAACGTTGCGCCGAACCCAGGACATCTTTGGCGAAATGTGCCGAAAAGCGAGTCGAGCCTGGAGAAATCCGGCTTATCCACAGGCGCACCGCTCGCTTGTTTGTGGCCGCGACGAGACTCAACTGGATGGCACGCAAGCTACTAAGACAACTGCCACGACCCGCGATTGCTCGCAGATGCGATACCTTCCCCCTATGACTCCCGTGCAATGACGTCGCCACGGTTGCAAGCTTGTGGGCCAGGATATGCCCTGCCTTGTGAGCCTCAACATGGCTAATTCAGCTTTATGGCACACTATGCTATGGCTGATCCTGTTCTGAATAGGATGTATTTCAGCTTCTTCCTCATCGCTCAGGATCAGCAGTGGGCAAAGGTTCAAATGCAAAACTGGCTTTGCTGCTCTCGTCTGCTGAATCCTGGGTGTCAGGCCCTGCAGATTTCCAAAGCAGGCACAGCAGGTACCCCATTGAGCATAGCTTTTGAAGGCCTGAATGCATCTGACTTCATCTTGAGCAAGGGGGTCGACTGATCAACAGGTATGAGCACCTGAAAACGGATGGGCGATACCAAATTGTTGCAATGAGACGTCTTTTTTGGTAGGCGGGATTTGTCGTGTTCTTGCAGCCCCTCTGCCTGGTTCAGCCGATCGCGGCTCGATCTGGCCTTGCAGCGCAGCGCGGAAAGCCGCCGAGCTGAGAACCGGCGTGTTGTGGTCGAGGTCGGGCACCAGCACAAGCTCCGCCACGCCGGGCGGGAAGGCGCGGTGCAGGGCGATGGCGTGGCGCGTGGGCACCACCCGATCGATGGCCGCCGCCACGATCGTGGTGGGGGCCCGCACCCGGGGCGCCTCAGCGGCCGCCTCCCAGCGATCACGCAGCAGCAGGTCCACCGGCAGCCAGGGCATGGTGCCGCGGGCCACCGCCAGCAAGCTGTCGAACGGCACCAGCAGCACCAGCCGCTGCACCGGGCGGGTGGCAGCGAGATGCACCGCCGGGCCGGTGCCCAGGCTGCGGCCCACCACCGTGATCGCGTCGTGGCGCTTGGCCACGTGGGCATGGAGGGCTTGGGCGTCGGCGCGCAGGGCCGCTTCGCTGGGGCTGCCCTCGCTGCCGCCGTAGCCGCGGTAGTGGAGCAGGTAAAGGGCCGTGTCGGGCAGCAGGACAGCCAGCTCGGCGCGGGTGAGGGACACGTCTTCGGCGTTGCCACCGAAGTAGATCAGCGCCCGGGAACCCGCATGGGGGCGATGGGCCACCAGCACGCGCTTGCCCTCCACCTGCAGCACCAGCTGGCCGGACGGATCGGCGGCGGGCTGGGGGAGATAGATCAACGAGCGCTGGGTGAGGAACACCAGCAGGCAGACACCGCCATAGCCCAGCGCCAGCCAGCCGGCCAGGCCCAACCACCTACCCACACTCATCGGTGCTGTGCGGATCGCCCATTGACAGCCCAGCTGGTTGGCGTGGCGCAGCAAGCTGAAGACAGCCGATGCCCAGCACAAAAAAGCCGATTCCAAAGCACCCGATCGCCATTGGCGTGTTCGGCAGACGGTTGCGCAGCCTTGTTCCTCACCCCACCAGATCGTGGGAGTTGTCGGGCAGGAGGTTCTTTGTTCAACGCGAGGATCATGAGGCGGCCTGGTTGCGTTGCATCTTCTTGAGCGTGGGGTTGGGGGGCAAGGCGCATTGCTGTCGCAGCTCTCGGATCGCGCTCATCACCTGCAGGGAGGTCTGGGAAAAAGTCGAAGATAGCTTCATTCCGGCGCTTTTCAATCCTTTGGCAGTCCAGTTGTTGCACGTATGCAACAAGGAAAAGCGTCCCTTTCCTTGAAAGAATCGACTGTTGCCGTACAGGCCCGGCATGAGGCGGACAATGCCTCCTTGCTGGTCACGGGCAAAACTGTTTGCCACAAATGCTGCCAGAGCAGAAACTTGTTGATCGGTTAAACAGGTGCTGATAACTTCGTTTGAGTCAAAAAACGTCTTCGGAGAAGCCGGGATAGCAACAACGTGCATCACAGCGCCTTCCGACCTGAAGATCGCTTGCAAGGTTAGACCGATTGATAGGTTTCGTGATGGGTAGAACTCCTGATCACCCCAGCCAACTTCATAGTAGGCGGCGTCGCCATAATACTCCTTGAGACCAGGAATGGCTTGATTTAGATCATGAGCTGGAATCACAAGGCCCGTATGCCATCCATGCCTTACCACGAATATCGGATGCGAACGAATGGCATCAGACGATGGAACTCTTGACCGGACAGCATCTGGCTTCCACGAGCAGGAGCTAACGGCAAGTGCGGCGAGAATCAATCCAGCCAGCTTCGCGGTGATGGTCCTGCCAAATGGATACATTGATGCGCCAGCGCCATCTCCATTCAAGTCACCAACGTAGCCCCGTCCGTCTGTTGGTTGTTGATCTGTCCAACATCGGCGCCGCCGGCACCCGCATCGCCACTCTGCTGAGCCCCAACACCACCCTTGCCCTCAACAATCTGATCGATGCCAAGGCGGTGCATGACAACCTCACCATCCGTGATGCCTGAATCCTCGTCAGCCTGATCAACTGATTGGCTGTCTGCCCACGCCATAACAAACCCCCCAGGCAAAACCCGGGAGGCTAGGGGGTATTCACTCAGACCCGGAGGCTTCAGAAGCAGAAGGGCAGAAACTGGGTGTGGCAGGTGGTGAAGCCATCCACCAGGGGACCAAGCCCGATCTGGTGAATGATGCTGGCTCCAGTCAATCCTTCCGTGATGATTCCGATCACAATGCCGAGCATGGCGGCCCGGCCGTTGAACAGCTCAGCTCTTTTGAGCTGCTCAAGGTGCACCTCCTGAGCGGCAAGATCCTGGATTTGATTGTTACGAGATGGAGTTGTTGTCATGGCTTTTGCGGGAGGGAATGTCAGAGGCAGTGGTGAAGATCAACTGCTGCGGAGGTGCTCAAGACCGGGACGACTGATCAGTGGGGCGTGAGAACACGAAGGCCACCATCCCGGTGAGCACCACCACAAGCAGGAAAACAGCGGTGATCGCGGTGCTGTAGTCGGTGGTCATGGCGTCAGCCCAGGCCGATCTGGGTGAGGATGCCCTGGCCGGTGAGCAGCTCCGTGGCCACACCGATCACAAAGCCGAGCATGGCCAGGCGACCATTCCAGGTTTCGGCAAAAGCAACAAATCCGTAGCGGGGGGAAGAATCAGCCATGGCGGTTTCAGCGGGATGACAGAACTGTAACAGATTGTAACGGGGGCCGGATCTCAGGGGTGAGCCGATTTTTGGCGCCGGCCAAGGTCAGGGATCGCTGATGCTCTTTGTGTGATCGGCTACAGACGGCTCATCGTTTTTTCTCACGAAAAGTGTCTAGCATTGCTCAGCGGCCCTTTTCCCGCGCCTGCCCACCCCTGTCCATGGCCCAAGCCTCCACCAGTCCTGCCCGCGATCAAGCCCTTCGGGACTCCCTGCTCGTTCGTTACACCGCCGCTTCGGCCGCCGGAAACAGCCGCATGAAAATGGCCCTCAGCCATGAAGCTGCCTATCTCGGCATTCACCTCAGCAAGATCAACGCCTCGATGACCGGCCTTCGCTGAGGCCACGGCCGGCTCGACGTAGCTGGCCCAGGCACTGGCAAGAGAGACCGGTGGCAGGGAACTGATCAGGCGACCTGGCCGTAGCCGCCATCGCGGGGGGCAGCCGAAGGTTCCTGATGAACCTGCCCCGGAGCCTGGCCACTGCCAGAGTGATTCGGGCCTATCCCTTGCCATGCATCTCACTCCTCAGGAGAAGGACAAGCTCCTGATCGTCACGGCCGCCCTGCTGGCGGAGCGGCGCTTGCTGCGGGGCCTCCGCCTGAATCACCCCGAATCGGTGGCCTGGTTGAGTTTTCAGGTGCTCGAGGGTGCCCGGGATGGCAAGACCGTGGCTGAACTCATGCGCGAAGGCAGCACCTGGCTCCGTCGTGATCAGGTGATGGAAGGGGTTCCCGAGCTGATCGGTGAGGTGCAGATGGAGGCCACCTTCCCCGATGGCACCAAGCTGGTCACCCTGCACGATCCGATCCGCTGATCCCCCTGATCACCCCGCCTGCATGTCTTATCTCATCCCTGGCGAGCTGCTGCCGGAGCCCGGCAGCCACGAACTCAACGCCGGCCGCCCTGTCACCACACTCAACGTGGCCAACCGCGGCGACCGCCCGGTTCAGGTGGGCTCCCACTTCCACTTCTATGAAGCCAATGCGGCGCTGGTGTTCGACCGTGACAGCGCCCGCGGCCAGCGCCTCGACATCCCTGCCGGCACGGCGATTCGCTTTGAACCGGGCGATGAGCGGGATGTGGACCTGGTGCCGCTGGCCGGTCGCCGCCAGGTGTTCGGTTTCAACGGCCTGGTGAACGGTCCCCTCGACTGACCGCCAGTCCTCCCTCAACCCTTTCCGCAGCAGAGCCATGCCCTATCGGATGGATCGTCGGGCCTACGCCGAAACCTATGGACCCACCACCGGTGACCGGCTGCGGCTGGCCGACACCGAGCTGATCCTGGAGGTGGAGAAGGATTTCACCACCTACGGCGAGGAGGTGAAGTTCGGCGGCGGCAAGGTGATCCGCGACGGCATGGGCCAGGCCCAGACCTCCCGGGCCGAAGGGGCGGTGGACACGGTGATCACCAACGCCCTGATCGTGGATTGGTGGGGGATCGTCAAGGCGGATGTGGGCCTGCGTGACGGCCGCATCTGCGCGATCGGCAAGGCGGGCAACCCCGACATCACCGATGGGGTGACGATCGTGGTGGGTCCCGGCACCGAGGCGATTGCCGGTGAGGGCCACATCCTCACCGCCGGCGGCATCGACACCCACATCCACTTCATCTGCCCGCAGCAGATCGAAACCGCCATCGCCAGCGGTGTGACCACCCTGCTGGGGGGCGGCACCGGCCCGGCCACCGGCACCAACGCCACCACCTGCACCCCCGGCGCCTTTCACCTGGCCCGCATGCTGCAGGCGGCCGAGGGGTTGCCGGTGAACCTGGGCTTCTACGGCAAGGGCAACGCCAGCACCCCGGCGGCGATCGAAGAGCAGATCCGTGCCGGTGCCTGCGGCCTCAAGCTCCACGAAGACTGGGGCACCACCCCGGCGGCGATCGATTGCTGCCTCACCGTGGCCGACAAGTACGACGTGCAGGTCTGCATCCACTCCGACACGCTCAATGAGGCGGGCTTCGTGGAGGACACGATCCGCGCCATCGGTGGCCGCACCATCCACACCTTCCACACCGAAGGGGCCGGCGGCGGCCACGCCCCCGACATCATCCGGATCTGCGGCGAGGCCAATGTGCTGCCCAGCTCCACCAACCCCACCCGCCCCTACACCCGCAACACGCTCGAGGAACACCTCGACATGCTGATGGTGTGCCACCACCTCGATCCCGCCATCCCCGAAGACGTGGCCTTCGCCGAATCGCGCATCCGCCGCGAGACGATCGCCGCCGAGGACATCCTTCACGACCTGGGCGCCTTCTCGATCATCGCCAGTGATTCCCAGGCGATGGGCCGGGTGGGCGAGGTGATCACCCGCACCTTCCAGACCGCCCACAAGATGAAGGTGCAGCGCGGCAGCCTGCCGGAGGACGCCGCTTCATGTGGGGGGCGAAACGACAACACCCGGATCAAGCGTTACATCGCCAAGGTCACGATCAATCCGGCGATCGCCCACGGCCTCGACAGCCAGATCGGCTCGGTGGAAGTGGGCAAACTGGCCGATCTGGTGCTCTGGAAACCGGGCTTCTTCGGCGTGAAGCCGGAGCTGGTGGTCAAGGGGGGCTCCATTGTCTGGGCCCAGATGGGTGATGCCAACGCCTCGATTCCCACCCCCGGGCCGGTGCACGGCCGGCCGATGTTCGCCGCCTACGGCGGTGCCCTCGCCCCCAGCTGCCTCACCTTCCTGAGCCAGGCCGCCCTCGACGATGACCTGCCCCGGAAGCTGGGCCTGAAGCGGCCCTGTGTGCCGGTGGTGAACACCCGCGCCATCGGCAAGGCCGAGATGCGCAACAACAACGCCCTGCCGGTGGTGGAGGTGGACCCGCAGACCTATGAGGTGTTCGCCGACGGCGAACTCATGACCTGCGAGCCGGCCGAGGTGCTGCCGATGGCGCAGCTCTATTTCCTGCTCTGAAGACAGGGCCCCGCCCCCAGCCACAAGCCGCTTTGAATCGGTAGCAACGATCACCGGAGCTGTCAACCACGCTCTTCATGATCGATTCCAGCTTGAGCGTGCCCTGATGTTCACCGAATACCATCCGCGCAAGGGTTACGACGAGTACTTCAACGCCGCTTCCGAGCCCCGCTCCGCCCTCCGCCCCCTGCTCTCTTCCCTCGGCCAGCTGGGCATCGAGGAGATCAACCGCAGCCATGTGGCCGCCGGCCTGCTGCTCAAACGGCTCGGTGCCACTTTTCGGCTCAACGGCTCCGGTGAAGAGGGAGGCGAGCGGATTCTCCCCTTCGATCCGTTGCCCAGGCTGATCCGCGCCGGCGACTGGCAGCGCCTTGAGCTCGGCTTGATTCAGCGCCTGGAAGCGATTGATCACTTCCTGGCCGATGTCTATGGCGATCAGAAAATCCTCGACGACGGGGTGGTGCCCCGCGAGGATGTCGAGAGCTCCCATGGCTGGCGGCCCCAGATGCGGGGGTTCAAGCCTCCCCTCGGCCGTTGGTGCCACGTGTCCGGGCTGGATCTGATCCGCGATGGCCAGGGCACCTGGCGGGTGTTGGAGGACAACCTGCGTTGCCCGTCCGGGGTGGCCTACTTCCTCGAAAATCGCCGCGTGATGAAGCGGATGTTCCCGAGCCTGTTCGCCGGGCGCACCGTTCAGCCGATTGACGACTATCCCTCCCACCTGCTTCAGGCCCTGAGGGAGCTGGCCCCCTGGACCGACAGCCCCAAGGTGGTGCTGCTCACCCCCGGGGTGTTCAACAGCGCCTACTTCGAGCACAGCTACCTGGCCCAGCAGATGGGCATCCAGCTGGTCGAGGGACGCGACCTGGTCTGCGAGGGCAACCGGGTGTGGATGCGCAGCACCGCGGGCCTGGAGGCGGTTGATGTGATCTATCGCCGCATCGACGACGACTTCCTCGATCCGGATGTGTTCCGCAGCGATTCGATGCTCGGCGTGCGGGGCCTGATGGAGGCCTACCGAGCCGGCCGGGTGGCGATCGCCAATGCTCCGGGCACCGGCGTTGCCGATGACAAGCTGATCTACGCCTATGTGCCGGACATGATCCGCTACTACCTGGCGGAGGAACCGATCATCGAGAACGTGCCCACCTACATCTGCGCCCGGGCCGAGGACCAGGCCTACGTCCTGGCCCATCTCAAGGATCTGGTTGTCAAGGCGGTGGGCGAGGCCGGCGGCTACGGCATGCTGATCGGTCCCCATGCCCAGCCCGACGAGATCCTCAGCTTCGCCGCCAAGATCAAGGCGGATCCAAGAAATTTCATTGCTCAACCCACCCTGGAACTCTCGACGGTGCCCTCCCTGAGCGAAGGTGAGCTGTATCCGTGCCACGTCGACTTGAGACCCTATGTGCTGCGGGGCAAGGGCGCCTGGGTGAGCCCGGGTGGTCTCACCCGCGTCGCCCTGCGACGGGGTTCCCTGGTGGTGAATTCGTCCCAGGGCGGTGGCTGCAAGGACACCTGGATCGTGGATGAAGCCCCATGCTGAGTCGCGTCGCCGATTCGCTCTACTGGATCAACCGCTACATCGAGCGGGCTGAGAACCTCTCCCGGTTTCTGGAAGTGAGCGAGGCCATGGCCCTCGACTGCCCGCCTGGCAGCGCCGAGCCCTGGCTGCCCCTGATCGATGCCAGCGGCGATCGGGAACTGTTCGATGTTCTCTGCCCCGATGGTCTGCCCACCGATGTGGTGCGGTTCCTTGTCAACCATCCTGAGAACCCCAGCAGCATCGTCAACTGCATCGCGTCAGCACGGGAAAATGCCCGCCAGATCCGCGAGGTGATCACCACTGAGATGTGGGAGCAGCTCAATGAGATCTATCTCACCGTTCATGAGAGTGATCGCTTCTGGCAACAGCCCGCCCAGGAGCAGCTCCATGAGATTCGCTACGCCTGTCAGCTGTTTTATGGCATCACCGATGCCACCCTCAGCCGTGATCTGTCCTGGCAGTTCAGCAAGCTGGGGCGATTGGTGGAGCGAGCCGACAAGAGCAGCCGCATCCTTGACGTGAAGTACTTTCTGCTGCTGCCCAGCTCCGAGGAGGTGGGTGGGGTCCTCGATGAACTGCAGTGGATCTCACTGCTGCGCAGTGCCGGGGCCTATCAGATGTTCCGGCAGTCCCAGCAGAAGGCGATCGCCCCCAAGGCGGTGGCGGCCTTCCTGTTGCTGGATCCGATTTTCCCCCGTTCGGTGCGCTACTGCCTGGAGGGCATCAACAAATCCCTGAGGGTGATCCGCAGCAACCCGGTGCCGGGGCCTCCCGATGATCTGGAATGCCTCGCCGGGCTCATGCTGGCCAACTGGAGCTTCGTGCGCATCGATGATCTGGTCAATCGCGGCCTTCATGAAGCGATCGATCACTTCCAGACCGACCTGAACACCCTGCACGCGCAGATCGAGGAGCGCTACTTCATCACCAGCCAACCGGCACCCGGGCCAACCGCCTGCATCCATCCCATTGATGGAGCCGATCAGGCCGCCACTCAGGACACCACCCTTCCCATTGCTCCCACGTCCCAGGCATGCGCGCCCGCATAAGGCATACCCTCACCTATCGCTACAGCGAACCGGTCCAGCTGGGAGCCCATCGTCTCTGTCTCAAGCCCCGTGCCCACGGCTTTCAGAGGTTGCTGAGCTTTGATCTGAGCTTTTCGCCGGATCCCCATCGGCTCCATCCCCTGATCGCCGCCAGTGGCGACGACATCCTCCGTGCCAATTTCTTCGGTTTCACCGATTCCCTTGAGATCCAGGCGATCAGCCATGTGGAAACCCAGGTGGCGCCCCTGCTTGAGGTCTGCCTGGCCCAGAACGAACCGGAACTTCCATATCCGGTGGGCCACCTGAACGGCGATCTGATGGGCAGCCTGGAGGGTTGGCTGCCCAACGGCCAGCACGAGCCTGCCGCCGTCGAGCTGGCCCAGGAAGCCTTGATGGGCAGCGACCAACGCGCCTTGATGTTCCTTCAGAACCTGGTGGAGATGATCCAGGACCGGGTCAAGTACACCCAGCGCCATGCCGGGCCTGCCTGGCCGGCGGGCCGCACCCTCAAGGAGCGGGTGGGCTCCTGCCGGGATCTGGCGGTGCTCATGATCGAGGCGTCTCGCTGTGTCGGCCTGCCGGCGCGTTTCGTGAGCGGCTACCACCTGGTGGAGCCCAGGCCGGATCGCTACGACCTGCATGCCTGGGCGGAGGTCTACCTGCCCGGGGCAGGCTGGCGAGGCTTCGATCCCAGCGGCATCGGCGCCGTCGATGACCGCTACATCCCCCTGGCCACCTCCTCGAAGCCAAGCCTCACTGCCGCTGTTTCGGGCTCGTTCAGTGGGCCGCCGGGAGTGGAGAGCGAGCTGAGCTGGGCGATCGAGGCCGAGGTGCTCAGCGAGGTCCCGGCCGTGCCGGATCTGCTCCATTTCTGAGCGCCGGCCTGGAGAGCGCCCGGCCGGGCAACTGTCAGGGAGACCCTGCATCAACAGGAATCGGTAACCGTTGGAGCAGCGTCAGGGCAAGGTCCCGCACCATGAAGGTCAATGACGTTCGGTATCGCTCCATGGCAACGACCAGCGCCCCTCCCTCAGACCGTGCTGCCGCCGGTCCTTCGGATGGGCACGACCTGGCCGAAGGGATGCGCCACCACCTCTTCTCCAGCCAGGCCAAGTCCGCCTCCCTGGCCACCACCCACGATTTCTACCGCTGCCTCGCCCTGGCCGTCCGCGATCAGCTTCTGCACAACTGGGTCGATACCGCCGAGGCCTACACCGAGGCCCACGTCCGCACCGTCGCCTACCTCTCCGCCGAATACCTGCTCGGTCCCCACCTCGAGAACAATCTGGTCAATCTCGGTCTGAGGGAGGCCGCCCAGGCCGCCTGCACCGAACTGGGCCTCGACCTGCAGGAGCTGATCGAGGAGGAGCCGGAGCCTGGCCTGGGCAACGGCGGCCTCGGCCGCCTGGCGGCCTGCTTCCAGGAGTCGATGGCCAGCCTCGAACTCCCGGCGATCGGCTATGGCATCCGCTACGAGTTCGGCATCTTCCGCCAGCAGATCCGCTGCGGCAATCAGGTGGAGAGCACCGACCCGTGGCTGGCCCAGGGGAACCCCTGGGAAGTGATCCGGCCGGAGTGGACCTACCCGGTCAAGATCGGCGACCACACCGTGATGGGGGTGGCCTACGACACACCGATCCTCGGCTATGGGGTGCACACCGCCAACACCCTGCGGCTCTGGTCGGCGCAGGCACCGGAGTCGTTTGATTTCGCTTCCTTCAACGCCGGTGATTACACCCGGGCCGTGCTTCAGAAGATGCAGTCGGAAACGCTCTCGAAGGTGCTCTATCCCAACGATGAGATGGAGCAGGGCAAGCAGCTGCGGCTGAGCCAGCAGATCTTCTTCGTGAGCTGCAGCCTGCAGGACATGTTCCGCATCCTCAAAGGACAGGGGCTGGCGGTCACCGAGTTCCACACCAAGTTCGCCGTTCAGCTCAACGACACCCATCCGGCGATTGCCGTGGCCGAGCTGATGCGGCTGCTGATCGACGACCACGGCATCGACTGGGACACGGCCTGGACGATCACCACAGCGGCGATCAGCTACACCAACCACACCCTGCTGCCCGAGGCGCTCGAAACCTGGGGGGTGGACCTGTTTGCCCGGCTCCTGCCCCGCCAGCTGGAGATCATCTACGAGATCAATTCCCGGTTCCTGCGCATGGTGCGCATCCGCTATCCCGGCCATCCAGACCTGCTGGAGCGGATGTCGCTGATCGAGGAAGGGCCCCATCGCAAGGTGCGCATGGCCAATCTGGCCGTGGTCGGCAGCCAGCGGGTGAACGGGGTGGCGGCCCTGCACAGCGATCTGGTCCGCACCCAGCTGTTTCCCGAGTTTGCGGCTCTCTGGCCCGACCGGTTCACCAACGTCACCAACGGGGTGACGCCGAGGCGCTGGATCGCCGTGGCCAACCCGCCGCTGGCCAGCTATCTGGATGAAGCGATCGGCAGCACCTGGCGCCGTGATCTCTCCGAACTGCAGCGGCTCGAATCCTTCGCCGGCGACAGCGCCTTCCTGGAGGGCTGGCGCTCGGTTCGGGATCAGGGCAAGCAGCGGCTGGCCACGGTGATCCACCAGCAGCTGGGCGTGCTGGTGGACCCGTCCTCCCTGTTCGATGTGCAGGTGAAGCGCATCCATGAGTACAAGCGCCAGCACCTGGCGGCTCTGCAGATCGTTGAGCGCTATCTGCGGCTGCGCAATGGCGAAGACCTCCCACCCCGCACCTACATCTTCGGAGGCAAGGCGGCTCCCGGCTATGCGATGGCCAAGCTGATCATTCGTCTGATCAACGGCATCGCCGAGATCGTCAACATGGATCCGGCCATGGATGGGCGGATGCGGGTGGTGTTCCTGCCCAATTTCAGTGTCAGCCTCGGCCAGAAGGTCTATCCCGCCGTCGACCTCTCCGAGCAGATCTCCACCGCCGGCAAGGAGGCTTCCGGCACCGGCAACATGAAGATGGCTCTCAATGGTGCCGTCACGATCGGCACCCTCGATGGCGCCAACGTGGAGATCCGCGATCTGGTCGGCCATGAGAACTTCTTCCTGTTCGGCCACACCGCCGAGCAGATCGAGGCCCTCAACCGGCACGGCTACCACCCGATGCCCTGGCTGGAAAGTGATCCGATCGCCCGGGAAGCGATCGATCTGATCGGCTCGGGTCACTTCAGTGAAGGCGACCGGGAGCTCTTCCATCCCCTGCTCGCCAACCTCTGCACCCAGGATCCGTTCCGGGTCATGGCGGATATCGGCGATTACCGCCGCGCCCAGAGTGCGGTGGATGAGGCCTGGCAGAACAGTGCAAGCTGGAGTCGGATGTCCTTGCTCAACTGCGCCCGTTGTGGCTTCTTCTCCTCTGATCGCTCGATCGCTGAGTATGCGGAGCGGATCTGGAAGGTGAAACCGGTGCCGATCAATGCCTGCACCCTGCTTCCTTCCGCTCCGAGGGGCGAAAGCTGAGATGGTGGTGTCGGACCTGGCTCCCCTCATGCCCCAGACCAGCGACTGGATGTTGGCCACGGCGGCAGAGGCGGAAGCCCGGCTGCAGGCGGCCGGCATCCGCCTCACCCTCGGTGGCGAGCCCACCTATGTGCCCTTCGAGCCGGTGGGCGCCGAGTGGACCGTCGCGGCCGATGGACCCACCAAGCTCAGCTATGCCAGGGCGTTGGCGCTGGAGCTGCAGCGTCGGGTCTGGCCGGGCAGCACCTTGATGTACTGCCCCGGCAAGCGCTACGACGGTGAGGTCAACCCCCGCTGGGCGCTGCGGCTGATCACCGGGCCCGATGGCCATCCCGTGGTCCGCTGGCCCCAGGATGGTGATCCGCCGTCCTCGCCGGCCGCCGGCCGTCCCAGGAAGCTGAAGAAGGCCAAGCCGCTGCCGGGCAAACGGGCTGCTGATTTTCTTGCGGCGATCGGCGATGCGCTCGGCTGCCCCCTTCATCCGCTCAAGCTGCGCGATCCGCTCGCACCCGACCACCGGGTCTGGGCCGTGCCGCTCTGCCACCTGGGCGAGCCGGATTCAGCCGATGGACCCTCTGGATGGCAGGCAGCCGAGTGGCCACTCGCCAAGCCCCTGCGGGAGCTGCTGCCCGCCGCAGGTCCGGCCGGCCTGCGCCTGCCCCTGCAGGTCTTCCCCGAGGGCGTGCTGCGTCAGGTGCTCACCCTGGAAATCGCCGACGACGGCTGGAGCCTCTTCCTGCCCCCCCTGGCCCGGCAGCCCCTGCAGCAACTGCTTGAGCTGATCGCCGCCGCCAGTGCCGGTTGGAGCCGCCCCGACCTGAGCGGAGTGCTGCCGATCGATGTCGATGGCCACTGGCAGGTGCTCGGGCTCACCGCCGATCCCGGCGTGCTGGAGGTGAATCTGCCCGTTTGCCACAGCTGGATCGCCTACGCCGGCTGGATCCACACCCTCGATGAAGTCGGTGAGCTGGTCGGGCTGCGTTCCTGGAAGCAGAACGGCAACCGGGTCGAAGGGACCGGCGGCGGCAACCATCTGCTCTGGGGGGGACCGAGCCTGGAGGCCAATCCATTCTTCACCCGGCCGGGCTGGTTGGTGGGGATCCTGCGCTTCTGGCAGCATCACCCGAGCCTCTCCTATCTGTTCGGCAACCGTTCGGTCGGTCCGGCGTCCCAGTCGCCGCGCCTGGACGAGGGCAGCGCCAGCCGCCTCGATCTGAACCTTGCCCATGCCGCCATCGAGGCTTTGCCGGAGGGCGACCAGCGGCTGTTGATCAGCGAGACGCTGCGTCACATCCATGCCGATCGCAGCGGCAACACCCACCGCAGCGAGATCAGCTTCGACAAGTTCTGGAACCCTGCCTGGGGTGGCGGCTGCCAGGGGCTGATCGAATTCCGGGCGATCGAAAGCCTGCCCCGGCCTGAATGGACCGCGGCGATCGCCCTGCTCTGGAGTTGCCTGGCCGCCTACCTGCTGGAGCCCTCCCATCGCCCCACCAGCCTGGAAGCCTTCGCTGAGCGGCTGGCGGATGAGCTCCAGCTGCCTGCGGCCCTGTGGTCTGATCTGGAGCAGGTGCTCACCCTGCTCCAGGCCGACGGCCTCGACATCGAGGCGGAACCGTATCGCCAGATCTGGGAATGGCGTTTTCCCCTCCTGCTCGACTGGCAACGGGATGATGCCTGCCTGGAGATTCGCCAGGCCCTCGAGCCCTGGCCCCTGCTGTGCGACACGCCGGTGCAGGGGGGCAGCACCAGCCGCTTCGTGGACAGTTCCCTGCAACGTCTTGAGATCAGGGCCAACCAGGCGTTTCTCGAGTGCCACCGCCTGCGCCTCAACGGTGGGCTTCTGCCGCTCGGCAACGGCTGGCTGGGGCTCCGTTATCGCCAGACCAGCCTCTACCCATCCCTGCACCCCTGCATCGATCCCCACCTGCCGCTGCAGCTGGTGATCGAAACCAGCCCGGCGTTTCGTCAGCCGGCCGGTGTGGAGCCGGTAGCCAGGTTCCAGTTCGATGGTGGAGATGGGGAGATGGTGCCTGTGGCCGGCTCCAGCGCTGAGCTGGATGGGGCCTGGAGTCTCGAGCGTCCCGACTGGTGTGCTCCGCCCGCCGGCGGCAGGACGCTCGATCTGCGCCTGGGTTGACCCAGGCTTCGTGATGTCCACCCTGCTGATCACTGGAGGCGCCGGTTTCATCGGCAGTCACACCGCTCTGGTGCTGCTGGAGGCCGGCCATCGCCTGGTGGTGCTCGATGATTTTTCGAACAGTTCCCCGGAGGCCCTGCGTCGTGTCGTCGAGCTGGCCGGGCCCGCTGCGGGGCAGCGGCTCAACCTGATTGAAGGGGATCTCCGCAACCCGGCCGACCTGGCTCGTGCCTTCGGCGGCGCTGCGCCGATCGATGCGGTGCTGCATTTTGCCGGGCTCAAGGCCGTCGGGGAATCGGTGGCCGATCCACTCCGCTACTGGGACGTCAATGTCGCCGGCAGCCGTCAGCTGCTGGCGGCGATGGCTGCCGCCGGTTGCCGCACGATCGTGTTCAGCAGCAGTGCCACCCTCTATGGCCTGCCCGATCAGGTGCCGATCGCCGAAACGGCCCCGCTCGCACCGGTGAATCCCTACGGCCACACCAAGGCTGCCGTGGAGCGGATGCTGGCTGATCTGGCCGCCAGTGAACCGGGCTGGCGCATCGCCTGCCTGCGTTACTTCAACCCGGTCGGAGCCCATCCCAGTGGCCGGATCGGTGAGGACCCCGATGGCATCCCGAACAACCTGTTTCCCTTTCTCACCCAGGTGGCGGTGGGCAGGCGGCCGCAGCTGCAGGTGTTCGGCCACGACTGGCCCACCCCGGATGGCACCGGGGTGCGGGATTACATCCATGTGCTGGATCTGGCCGAAGGCCACCGCGCCGCCCTCGACGTACTGCTCGCCGCGCCGCCCCAGCAGCTCACCCTCAACCTCGGCAGTGGGCAGGGGCATTCCGTGCTGGAGGTGGTGCAGGCCTTCGAGCGGGCCTGCGGTCATCCGATCGCCCACCAGCTGGTTGAGCGCCGGCCCGGGGATGTGGCGATCACCGTGGCGGATCCCGGCCTGGCCCGGCAGCGGCTGGGTTGGCGCACCAGCCGGGGACTTGATGAGATCTGCCGGGATGGCTGGGCCTGGCAGCAGGCCAATCCCAGCGGCTATTGAGCGTGCGACCCGATCCGAGCCACCATCTGGTGCTGGCGGGCGGGGGGCACAGCCACGCGCTGGTGTTGCGCCGCTGGGTCATGCAGGGGTCGCCGCCCGGGGCCCGGATCAGTCTGGTGAGTAGGGCCAGCACGGCGCTCTACAGCGGCATGGTGCCCGGCCTGATCGCCGGGCTCCACGGTCTTGAGCACTGCCGCATCGACCTGCGCCGACTCTGCGAGCTGGCTGGCGTGGGTTTTGTTCGCGCTGAGATCACTGGCCTGGATCGGCTCCGGCGCGAGCTGCTGCTCGCCGGTCGCCCGCCGATCCGCTGGGACCGGCTCAGCCTCGATGTCGGCGCCGTGACGCCCGCCGCCGCCGCTGATTCCGGCGATGACCGGCCGATCAAACCATTGGAGCCCTTCCTCGCCTGGTGCGTGCTGCAGGATTCCTGCCCGGATCGCCGTGATCAGAAGCCCCTGGTCGTGCGGGGTGGCGGCGCAGCCGGGCTGGAAGTGGTGCTGGCCCTGAAAGCTCGCTTCGGCGAGCGCCGCCCGGTGATGCTGGCCCTGCGCGGCCAGGGCCTGCGGCTGGGATCGGCCGTGGCGAACCGTTGCGGCCAGCGGCTGCTGCAGGATGCCGACATTCCGATCTGGGAGGAGTCCGCCGCTGCGGTCAGCTCTGTCCGCTGCACCGGCAGCAGGGCGCCGCACTGGCTGGCCGCGGCCGGTCTGCCGGTTGATCCGGCCACGGGCCGCGTGCTCACCATGGCCACCCTGCAGGTGGAAGGGCACCCGGCGATTTTTGCCAGCGGCGACTGTGCTCAGGTCCAGGTAGACCCGCGACCCCCCAGCGGCGTCTGGGCCGTGCGGGCCGCTCCGGTGCTGGCGGTGAATCTGCGCCGCAGCCTGGTGGCCGATGGCCGATCCCTGCGCCGCTGGCGCCCCCAGCGGCGTGCCTTGCAGCTGCTTGGCGATCCCACCGGTGGCCGGCCGCGGGCGGTGGCGTTCTGGGGTCCGCTGGCCCTGGGGCCGAGCCCCTGGCTCTGGCGCTGGAAGGCCGCCATCGATCACCGCTTCATGGCCGGCTTCACGGCCCTGGCGCCGATGGGCTCCGGCCGGCCGCTGGTGGGTGCGATGGCCTGCAGGGGCTGCGCCGCCAAGTTGCCGGCCGATCCCCTCGCCCGAGCCCTGGCTGGCCTGGCTGCCCTTGGCGAGGCCAGCGCCCCGGCGACGGGGGCGGAGGATGCGGTGGTGGTGGGCAGCGGGGCCGATGGCGAGCTGCAGTTGCAGAGCCTCGACGGCTTCCCGGCCCTGGTGGCCGACCCGTGGCTGAATGGTCGACTCACCACCCTGCATGCCTGCTCTGACCTCTGGGCCTGCGGAGGCAGGGTCAGCAGTGCCCAGGCTCTGGTGACCCTGCCCCGGGCGGCTGAGTCAGTTCAGGAGGAGCTGCTGCTGCAGACCCTGGCCGGGGTCTGCTCGGTGCTTGAGCCCCTGGGGGCGGTCCTGCTCGGTGGGCACACGCTTCAGCAGCGGCAGGCTGATGGCGAGCTGAGTCTTGCCCTCACCGTGAACGGAACGGTTCCGTCGGGGCGGTTCTGGTCCAAGGGGGGCCTGCGGCCCGGCGATGCCCTGTTGCTCACCCGGCCGATCGGCAGCGGAGTGCTGTTCGCCGCCGCCATGGCCGGGGCGGCCCAGCCCGGCTGGATCGATGCCGCCCTGGAGGTCATGCAACAGAGCCAGGCGCCCCTGGTGGAGCGGTTGGCTGCCCATGGCTGCCGGGCCTGCACCGACATCACCGGTTTTGGCCTGCTGGGCCACCTGGGGGAAATGCTCGAGGCGGCGCCGGGATCGCTCAGCGTCGTGCTGGAGGATGGGGCGATTCCTGTCCTGCCAGGGGTTCGGGAGCTGCTGAGCCAGGGGTTTGCCAGCAGTCTGGCGCCCGCCAACCGCCGGGCCTTCGCGCTGCTCGAAACGGGACGGGTGCGGATCCGGCAGCAGGGCACCGAGCTGCTGCCTCGGGAGCTGCTGATCGACCCCCAGACCTGTGGTCCCCTCCTGGCGGCCCTGCCGGCGGAGCGCTGCCATGCCGCGCTGGCCGCCGTGAAGGCCTGCGGCTTTGCTGAGGCCGCCCTGATCGGCCATGTGCCGGCGCCTCGAAGGGATCAGGGCGCCGGCACCGCAACGGCGGCGGGCGGCCGACCGGCGTCGGAGCGGCCGTAGCGGTCCTCGAAACGAACGATGTCGTCTTCGCCCAGGTAGGGGCCGCTCTGCACTTCGATCAGTTCCACCGGGATCTTGCCGGGGTTGGAGAGTCGATGCCTGGCACCGAGCGGGATGTAGGTGCTTTCGTTCTCCCCCACCAGTTCCTCCACCCCGTTCTTTTCCACCACGGCGGTGCCTCTGACCACGATCCAGTGCTCGGCCCGGTGGTGGTGCATCTGCAGCGACAGGCACGCTCCCGGTTTCACCTGGATCTTCTTGACCTGCCAGCGTTCCCCCTCGACCACGCCGTCGTAGTAGCCCCAGGGGCGGTAGATGCGGCGATGGGCCTTGCCCTCGGCAGCGCCGACCGCCTCCAGCTGCCGGACGATCGTCTTGACCTCCTGGGCACGGTCCCGGTGGGCCACCAGCACGGCGTCATCCGTTTCCACCACGACCAGGTCGTCGACGCCGAGCCCCACCACCAGGCGGTGTTCACTGCGCAGGTAGCAGTTGCGGGAACCTTCGCTGATCACCCGGCCGCGCAGCACGTTGCCGGCGGCGTCCTGATCGGCGGTTTCCCAGAGGGCGTTCCAGCTGCCGACATCGCTCCAGCCGGCCTCAAGGGGCAGCACCGAGCCGAGCGAGGTGCGCTCCATCACCGCCACATCGATCGCCACATTGGCGCAGTTGGCGAATGCCTCGCGCTCCAGCCGCAGGAATTCGAGGTCGGCGCTGTCGTGATCGAGGGCTGAGCGGCAACAGCTCACCAGCTCCGGGGCCAGCCGCTCCAGTTCCGCCAGGATGGAGCTGGCGCGAAACAGGAACATGCCGCTGTTCCAGGTGAAGCGACCGGTGGCGATGAACCGCTCGGCGGTGGCGGGATCTGGCTTTTCGACGAAACGGGCGATCGGCTGGGGCGATGGCACGCCACCGGCCTCACCGACCTTCAGGGGCTCGACAGCTTCGATGTAGCCGTAGCCGGTTTCCGGAGCCGTCGGCACGATACCGAAGGTGACCAGCCGGCCGGCTTCCGCGGCGTCGCGGCCGGCCTCGACGGTGGCGCGAAACCGGGCGGCGTCGCGGATCACATGGTCGGCGGCCAGGATCAGCAGCAGGGGGTCTTCGCCCCGGGCGCTGGCATGGAGGGCCGCCACGGCGATGGCCGGCGCCGTGTTGCGGCCGATCGGCTCCAGCAGGATGGCGGCGGGATCGACGCCGATCTGGCGCATCTGCTCAGCCACGATGAAGCGGTGGTCTTCGTTGCAGATCAGCAGGGGAGCAGCCAGGTTGGTCAGCCCTTCGAGCCGTTGCTGGGTCTGCTGCAACAGGGTCTCGTCGCCATCGCCGGCGAGGGGCCAGTACTGCTTGGGGTAGGTGGCCCGGGACAGTGGCCAGAGGCGGGTGCCCGTGCCGCCGCAGAGGATGACCGGCACCAAGCAGGCGGTTGGTCCCATCGATGAGCGGTCCGCACTCACCCCATCGTATGGAAAGGCCCCGGTTTCAGAAGCTTTCCCGCCGCCATGTCAGGGGTCGAGCAAGCCCGGTGGGGGTGTGATCTCCAGCCAGCCCTCGCCGACCTCCACCCGCGGCACGATCGGTTCAACGAAGGGGATCAGCACCCGGCGCCGCTTGGCCTGTCCGCCGGCCGGGGTGATGCCGGCGCTGTCATTCAGTTCCACTTCCAGCAGATCGTTGCCGGCGTGGATCAGATCCACCACGGTGCCGATCGGCGTGCCGGTCGGTGCCAGCCGCACCTCCAGCCCCTGGAGTTCGAGCAGATGGAACTCCCCCTCAGCCAGGCGGGGGCGATCGTCGGCGGAGACCAGCAGCTCCTGGGAAACCAGGGCCTCGGCCGCCTCGCGGCTCGCAATGCCCTCCAGCCGCACGATGAACAACTCCCGGCCGGGCAACTGGCGGCCGCTCAGCAGCTGCACCGGCCGCGGCGCCTCCTGCATGAGGCGCAGCCAGCGGCGGCCAGGCCGGGTGAAGCGTTCAGGGAAGTCGGTGCGGGGGAGCATGCGCAGCTCTCCCTGCAACCCCTGGGCCCCAACGACCCGGCCGACCACAAGCCAGTCATCCGCTGCATCGTCTGCCACGGAACCCGGCGCCTTTGCCTGTTCACTGCCGCCCATGGCGTCTTGCCCTGTTTTCGCCATCGGCCTCGATAATGGACCCACCGCTGAACTGCTCCGATGGTCGCCACAGATCTGCCACTCCTGCCGATCCTGCCGGGCAGCACCGTGACCGTTCGCGACATCACCTCGATCTACAACGGCTATCGCGGCTTCGTGCAGCGGATCAGCGGTGCTCGCGCCGCCGTGCTGTTCGAGGGGGGCAACTGGGACAAGCTGGTCACGATTCCTCTGAGCACCCTGGAGCAGGGCTGAGCCGGGCCAGGGCCGCCCGGGCCGCCTGCTGCTCCGCTTCCCGGCGGGAGCCCCCCCAGCCCTCGCCGAGCCGATCGCCCAGGAGCTCCACCCAGCAGATGAATCGCTGGGGATCGCCGTGGCGCTGGCTGCGCTCTTCGCTGCGGTAGTGGGGCAGGCCGCTGGCCCTGGCCTGGCTCCATTCCTGCAGGGCCGATTTCCAGTTGTGACGATGGGGATCGCCCAGCAGCTCGGCGATGCTGCGCCGCCAGTGGGGGGCCAGCCAGCGGTGAACCGGCTTCAGGCTTCCCCAGGCTTCATAGAGCCCACCCACCAGCGCTTCGCAGGTTTCAGCCCGGATCGTGCGGCGCCCGGCTGGATCACCGATCGCCAGTGGGCCCAGCCGCAGCACCGCCTCGATGCCACAGCTCTCGCCCAGTTCCGCCAGCCAGCGGTCGCTGACGATCTGAGCGCGCAGCTCCGAGCAGGCCCCGACGCCGAGCTCGGGGTGATGCTGCTGCAGGTGTTCCGCCGCCGCCAGGCGCAGCACGGCATCGCCGAGGAATTCGAGTCGTTCGTGGTTGCGGCTCAGGCCCGCCGAGCTGTGGGTGAGGGCCTCGTCGATCGGCTCCAGATCGGGTTCGGGCCACCCGATTGCCGCGCTCTCCGGGTCGATCGGATCCAGAACGCCGATCGCCACAAGAAAGTGGAGCAGCTGCCGCCGCCGATCCGGGGCAAGGGGCGCTGCTGGGGAGATCGGAGGCGTCATGCGCTGCTGCCTGGCGCGGAAGGGGGTGAAAGCAGGACATAAGCCGGGTTCTGTTCCAGCCCGCCGGAGCGGACCGGGGCAGTCATCTATCTGGGACCGCCGTTACCGACGGCCTCGAGCGGCGCGCTTGTGTCGGGACGGGTGCCATGGCCAACCGTTGTCCCTGGGCCTTGCTCCCAGCCGGGGTTTACCGAGCCAGCACCTCTCGATGCTGCTGGTGCGCTCTTACCGCACCCTTGCACCCTTGCCTGTGCGCCGGGCGAACCCGGGCCATCGGCGGTGTGTTTCTGTGGCACTGTCCTCACGGTCGCCCGCACTGGGCGTTACCCAGCAGGCCTGGCCATTGGGGAGCCCGGACTTTCCTCAACCGGACCCGGCATTCCGCCCCGAAGGCCGGACTTCCGCTCCGATTGCGACCACCTCGCCTGCTTTCAGCTGCGAGTTTAGGCAGTGATCCGTCAGCTCACCGATCCGCCCCACCCATGCGATGCGTCCCACCCATGCGGATAATGGAAGCCATTGGGGCTGTAGCTCAGCCGGATAGAGCGACGGTTTCCTAAACCGTAGGTCGTGGGTTCGAGTCCCGCCAGCCCCGTTCTCTAAAACCCTGGTCCTAACAAGGTTTTAAGGAAAGCCAAGGCCGTAAAGTCGGCTTCCGCCAGCCTCCGCCGTTAGGCAAAGAACTAGGCAAATCGGCCCGGATCGACCACCATTAGGCAAATGGTTAGGCAAATTCGGTGCCTCCTTCCGACCCCTGGCTGGCCCGCCAGAACGCCGCTCTCAAGCTGAAAGGACACGGCGTGGCCCTCGATGTAGGAGGTGGTCGGGTGCGCCTGCGGGCGACCATGCCGGCGCGTCCTAACGAACCAACCGGGGCCGAACCCAAGCAGCACCGCATCAGCACTGGGCTGACCTATCCGGATCAGGCCACAGAGTCGTTGCAGCTGGCCGAGCAGTTGGGCAATGCCCTAGAGCGGCACCGCCTTGGGCTGGAGGTATTCGACTGGACGCCTTGGCTGCCCAAGGGGCGCCAGAGGAAGTCCTCTGACGGGGCTGACCAGCTGGATGGCGTTAGCGGCCAGCAGGCTGTTCGCCTCACCCAGCAGTGGTGGGAGAAGCAACGGCGGCGGGGCCCTTCCGCGGAGGACAGCTGGAAGGTTGACTACGCCGCCCCGCTGGCGCCCCTGCTGGAGATCAGCCCCCTGCGGCCTGAGCACCTGGTAGCGCTGGTGGAAGCAACGCCATCAGGCAGCCGCTCCAGGCGACGGGCCTCTCAGGCCGCGGCCACGGTGGCCAGGGCTCTGGACTGGCCCGATGAGCTGGTGTCCCAACTGCGGGAACTTGGCAAGGGCTACAGCGGCTCCCGCAGCCAGGCTCCCCGCGATCTACCCAAGGATGAGGCAATCGAAGCGCTGATTGATCGCCTGTCGCCCTCTTGGCAGTGGCCGGTGGCGGTGGCGGCTGCCTACGGCTGCCGGCCCCATGAGGCGCTGCTGTTCGCCGATGTCCAGCCGTCAGGGCTGCTGCGCATCACCGATGGCAAGACCGGGGCGCGGCAGTCGCTGGCCCTGCCGGCGGAGTGGATCAAGCGCTGGTCCCTGCACACCAAGCGACTGCCGGCCTTCAACCCCGAGCGCAGCCACCGTGATGTCGGGGCCTTGATGGGTCAGGCGTTCCGCCGTACAGGAGCTGAGTTTCAGCCGTACGACCTGCGTCATGCCTGGGCGGTGCGGGCGATTCACAATCCGAAGATCTCGCCGTCACTGGCCGCCAAGTCGATGGGGCACAGCCTGGCGGTGCACAGCAGCGTCTACCAGCGCTGGTTCGACGCCCATGAGATGGAGTCGCTCCAGGCGGTGCTCAGCGCAGCGTCTTGAGATAGCGCTCCACATTCACCAGATAGGAGTGGCGCTTACCGGAGGGTGAGGGCATCTGGCGATAGCAATCCGGTGGAAAGCCACCGCGCACGATGCGGTACTTGAGAGCCCGGGGCGACGAGAAGTGCAACAGTTCCGCGGCCTCTCGCAATGGAAGCCAGGGACTGCTTTTCCGCGCAGTCGGCGGCTGCTGAGCCGTGAGCAACTTCAACTGTGCCGACAGTCTCGCGAGCTGATCCGTCAGCTCAGTAACCACGTGCTCCATGTCGCTGTGGTCTGGCTTCATGGCTCACCCCCTGGCCATCGACCCGACGGTCACCAGCCGCTTGCTGCTGCTGGCTTGGGTGATCCAGGTTTGCTGCCGGCCCGGTGATGCGGCGCTCTCCATCAGCCAAGCTCCCGCACGACGTCAACCACGGCCGGGTTCCACAGGAGCTGGTAACCGCTGTGGCCATGGCGGCAATACGGCATGGCCTCGGCCCACTCCTGGCCCCGATCCGTCAGTTCCCACTCATCGCGAGCGTTGCGGATCTGCAACCCGCAGGCCGCCAGGTGCTGGTTCATCACCCGGGCCGACATGCCCAGGCGCCGCCCCAATTGGGTGGCATTGAGTGAACAGATGGGCTCCTCGGCCGCCGGCAAGGCTCGGCGCAAGGTTTCCACCACCAGGCCGGTGTTCTCCTGAATGCAGGTGAGAGTCGCGGCCATGGCGATGCCGGCCTTCACGCCAGGGACTTGCGCGATGGCCTGGCCGATCAGCAGCAGAGCGCCGACGCTGTCCTGCTTCTCTGAGGGCAAGGATGCCGACGCGGGTGCGGTGCCCGGCACCGCATAGCTTCCCGTGCGGCGAATCGCCGGCAGGACCTCATGGATGACCCAGCGCTTGAAACGCTGTGCCTCCTTCTTGCGGCTACCCAGTACCAGGCTGTAGAGACCAGGCTCATTGACGATCGTCATCGCCTGCTCGCCACCAGGGGTGTGAATTGAGCTCACACCCTTTTCGTCGTCGTCCAGCCGCTCCAAGGCCTTGCGGTCAAGGGCGAGCGAGGCGAGCAGATCGGCAGCGACGAACCAGGGATCACCCAGCTCATCGGTAATGACCCGGATCTGACGGCCCTCGTAGTCAAAGGGCACAAGGGAAGACGTGCTGTTGTTCATCGGTCTGAAATCGGTGTGACTGTGGAAAGTGCGCTGACGGCGGAACCTGTATCGGGGCGGAAGACGTTGGTGACCGCATACAGCCGCGGCGGCACTGGACCAGCGATCACCAGCAGAAGGGTGCTGAGCTGAAACACCAGCCCCAGCAGCACCAGCTGGCGAAGGGCGGCGAGGCTGCTGACGCTGACCGTGATGGTGCTGGGCCGGCGGCTGCGGCAAAAAGCCGGTAGCTGCGGTCGGCGACCACCGCCCCGGCTGCCGGTCACGTACGGAGAGCCCATCAGAAAGGCGCCTCGTCGTCATCCTCGACAGCCCAACCGGTAGTGCTTCCAGCGTCTGAGCCACTACCGGTGGTGTAGCCGTCCAGCTCGTCAAACCCGTCGGTGGGATCGACCTGCTCGTAGGGCACGAACTCGACCACCTGGATGGCGCGGGGCTGGAAGGTCATGCCGCAGCCGTTCTCCCCATCCCAGTCGTAGATGTCGAAGGCGACGATCACCTTGGAGCCGTTGCCGACAGCGGCCCCATCCCAGGGCTGTTTTTTGGCATCGACGATGCGGGGCCCCTCGGAGAGTGAGCCGTCGCGCCGCTGGAACTGCGGCACCTTGAAGCGCACCAATGTGATCTCGCTGGGCTTCTCCTTGTCCGGCTTCCAGGGGAAGCCCTTTTCAGCCCGCCGCTTGCGGCTGCCGTGCAGGGCAATGAACTGGTCTTCCATCGCCAGCAGGAAAGCCTGGGCTTTCTCGTTGCTGTTGGGGAGCAACACATCGGCAGTCCAGGCCTTGGGCTTGCTCCGATCGAGCTGGTGACGGGGGGTGATCAGGTGGGCCCAGCGCACTTCGGCGAGGGGCGTGCGGAAGATGTCCTTAGCCATGGGTTGAATCGGTGGAAACGGGGTGTTGATTGAACGGGGGAAGGGGAGGCAAGCCGAAGCGCTCGCGCAGAAGGTGATGCACCGCTCCGCTGGCGGAGAGGTTGTGGTGCTCCATCAGCTCGCGAACCCGTAGGTAGACGTCGGTGCGCACCTGGGTCTGAATGAAGTGACGACCGGCCCGTGAGCGGGGCTGCTCGCCGTAGCGCCGCCGGCTGCTCATGGATCCGCCGGCGCCTGCGCGCCATCGAGCTCTTCGAGGAAGCGATCGATCAAGGCGGCGTGCTGGTGTTGGGTGATGCGATCGCCGATGGAGCGGGCATTGCGCGGCACCTGGAAGTGCTCGCGGAACGCTTTGGTCAGCTCCTGTCGAGCGGCCTGGGGCAGGGCCAGGATCCGCTGGTGGGTGGCCTCGATCTCCTGGGGCGTGAGCGGCTCCAGGGCGACATCGAGGTCAACCGCCGGAGCGGGGCCCTCCTGCTTGTCGGGAGAGAGCTGAGCCGAAGACTCAGCGATGCCTGCAGTTGCAAGCTTTATGCGCTCACAATTCTCAGGCTCTACAGGCTGAGCTTGTTGGGCCAAAGGGATGCCCAGCAGCATGGCCAGCATCCAGCCGGAGGCCTGCAGCAGGTCATCGACCTCGTCGGCCCACTCCTCACTGCTGACCTCGGCGCCGCCAGCGTGCATCACGGTGACGCGCAGCTTGTGACGACCACGGATGTCGACCAGCTGGGCGCTGAAAGCAATACCTGAGGCAAAGGCCGGCCGGGCTGCCTCGACCACGGCAGCCAGATCAAGGGATGAAACCGCCTGCACCTGCTCCTGAAAGGAAGCCAGGGCGGCGGTGAGGGCACGCTCGGCGCTGCCTTTTCCGTTGAGCAGTTCAAGGGCTTCGACTGGCACGCCTGCGCGCGCGGGGGATTGCGTCATGGCGACTGAGACTCGGGCTTGTGCCCGCTGGCCTGAGCTTAGCGGCTTGCTAACGCTAGGTGCAACTCCTTGCCGGGCTCGCAATCGTCCGGGCCCTGCTGAGGCTCCTGTCATGGCGTGCCCCGCTAGTCGACCAGGGACTTCTGCTCCCAGGTGCTGATCCACTGCTCGGGCAGGAAGTCTTCCCCTTCTACCCAGAGCTGGGCCAGCTCGATCGAGCTGTAGTCATCGATGGCCAGCACCTCCGAGAAGCGCTTCTGGTGCTCCTGCGGTGCAGATTTGACCAGCTGCTCCAGGGCCTGGGTGACGTCAAGGCCGCCTTCCTTGATCACGCGGCGTACGTGCTGGCGCCACTTCTGGCAGGTCTCCTCTGCCCGCTTGGGCGTGAGCGTGGGGGCAGGCGCAGCCTGGTAGGCCCTCGGCACTGGCAAGTAGCCGATGTAGCAGCTCCAGAAATCGACGGCATCCCAGAGCTTGCCGTCGTCACCGCGCAGGGTTTCGGCGTCCTTGAGCTGCTCCTTGAGGCGCTGGCTTTTCACTCCCTCCCATCGTTTCTGGTCGTCATCGAGGCGGCGGTTGAGCTCCTCGAGCTGGAAGAAGGCCTTCTGGCGCAGCTCACCAGCCTTGCCCTGCTCGATCACCGAGAGGTTGCCGTAGGAGATCACCTCAAAGTTGGCTTCTGTTCCCCATTCGCAAGCGGTGTACTGGGTCCAGCCGTTGCGGCGCCGCCAGTTGAGCAGCATCTTCCCGAAGGCCCGACGCGACTCGTCCTGCCAATCGAGGACAGCCTGGTAGGTGCGCTTAACGGGCTTCTTTACTTGTGCCATAGCCCAATCTTACGCAATCCTTGGCACAGCTAGCCAGAGCTTGTTACAGCTTGGCAGCCTGGTCGCGGCAGTTGCCTGGCTTGGCCAGAAGCTGCTTGACCTGTTGGCCGCTGAGAATCCGGCCCGTCTGGGCCTGGAAGCGCAGGGCCAATGTGTAGGGATGGGCGCCTGGATGGCGGCGGGCCAGCGCCTGCAGCTGCCGGCGCAACTCAGGCCGGTTCATGCCACTTCCTTGCTTGCTGCGCCCAGATCCAGAACGGCCTGGGCCTGCTCAATGGAGCGGCAGACCGCAGCCACCCCGCCGAGCTCCTGCACGAGCCGCAGAAAGGCCCGCTGCTCCGGGCTGACAACCCCGCAGGAGGTCTTGATTTCCAGGGCGACGAACTGGGCGACACGCTTGCCCACCATCTCCGGTGTCACTTCCAGAGAGCGCAGGCCAATCAAGTCGCTGCTGCCCTTGCAGAGCCCAAAGCGCACGTAGCGCCCCTGCTGATCGAGCAGGGCGCCTGTGTTATTGCGCCAGAGCCGCACCGGGCCCCGGCCGCAGGCCAGGCGGATGCGCTGCTGGATCTCGTGTTCGCTGGGCGAGGAGGAGGCCATACCTCCTGTTGCCGGGCTGGCCGTCAGGCATCCACATGTATTGGCAGTTCAGCCAATACATGGGCAGTATTGGCTGAACTGGTTCCTCGGCTGATACCTCGATCGATGGCGCTGCCGAACCTCTGGGGGCTCTACAACCTGCGCTCCTCCCCCTACTTTCAGGCCACCCTGAGGTCTGACACCGAGGCCACGCCCCTGCGTCTTTTTGTCGGCCGGCAGCGGGAACGGCAACTGCTCCTCACCACGATCGGCAGCAGCCGCAGCTCAAGGCAGGCTTTGGCCGGCAGGCCTGGTATCGGCAAGACCACCCTGGTGCAGGCCGTGAAGGCTGACGCCCGTGAGGCGGGCTACTGGACCTCTGCCGAAATCATTGCGCTGGGCAGTGAAGGCAGCTCAGAAGACCTTCTTGGCCGGCTGCTCAGTGGCGCCTACGACGCGGTGCTAGCCAGTTACCTCACTGCGGCCGGTCCGGCGGTGGAGGCGGCCCAGCAGCTGGTGCGGAGCTTTCGACTGCGTGGCGGTGGCTTTTCAGCGTCGGCCTTTGGCTTCGGGGCAGGCGGCACCCAAACCGAAGGCGTGTCGACACCACCCAGTGCCCTGGTCCTCGATGGCCCACGGGTGCTGCGGGACCTGCTGGCCTATGCGGAGGCGCAGGGGGCCCAGGGCCTGGTGCTTCATCTCAACAATCTCGAGAACCTCAGCGAGGCCGACGCAGACCGTGCAGCCGATCTGCTTCGCAGCATCCGCGATCAGGCCCTACTTCTAGATGGGCTGCACCTGATTGTGGTGGGCACCACGGACGCGGTGCGAACGGTGGTGCAGACCCACACCCAGATCCGTTCGGTGTTCAGCGATCCTCTGGTGCTTCAGCCCCTTGAGCTGGAGGACGTGCAGCAGCTGCTGGCCAACCGCTACGCCGCCCTGCAGCTGGCCCCGGGCCAGCCCTGGCGTGCACCGGTGGAAGGCGCCGTGGTGGAGCGGCTCTATCAGCTCTTCCGTGGGGATTTGCGCGGGATGCTCAAGGCCCTGGAGGACGGCATGACGGCTCTGCTGGGGCTGACCGCTGCAGCAACCAGCGACGGCGTGGCGCCCGCCGGCATGGACGATCTGCTGCTGGTGCTGCAGCAACGAAATCAGCAGGAGCTGAAGGACCAGTTGGGGCCAACGGCCTGGGAACGTCTGTTGGCCTGGGGTAACCGTGACCTGGAAGCCCATGAGATTCAGACCGATCTCGTGACGCTGTGGGGCATCAGACAGCCGGCGGTCTCCCAGACCCTGCAGCAACTCACCGCTGTTGGCGCCGTGGAAGCCCTGCCCCGCAAGGGGCGTGAGCCGATTCAGTACATGCTCACCGGGACGGCACGGCTGGCTTTTTGATCCGGCTCAACCACGAGAAACGAGCGCACAAATACTCTGAGTATTTGCTGATTGCCAAATACCTGGGGTGTATTGGCAGGGCTGCCCCCTTCGTAAATACCTCATGCCTTGCTGCGCTGGCGGGCCGCCCAGATGTGCTTAGCCCAGCCGGGCTTGTAGCCGCGCTCCTGCTCGCGCTGCAGTAGCTGCTCAAACGTGCGGCAACCAGCTGCCGGGTGGCTGCGCCGGGTCAGCTGCTGCTGGTTGGGCCTGGGCCGGTGGTGGGCTGAACCGATGATTTCGACCAGCTCGCCCTCGAGCTGCTGAAGTCCGCGCCGCTGCTCATCGCGCTCGTCCGTGAGGAATAGGTGGCCGCAATCAGGGCAGATCTGCGCTGCACTGGGACAGCTGCAGAAGCAAACCGGGCAGTCTTTGATCGGAATCGAGACGCCGTCCCGCCGGCGGCGCCCGGCCAGGTTCCACTCCCGCTCATCGGTGGGCAGGCCATGGCGATGGGCATTGCCGACGTGATCGAGGATCACCGCCTCCTGCTTCCCCGGTGCGGGCCGCAGGGCCCTCCCGACCATTTGCAGGTAGAGCGACAGGCTGGCAGTGGGGCGCATCAGGATCGCGCCGCCCACCGAGGGGATGTCGGTCCCCTCGGAAATGATCATGCAGCTGGTGAGCACCTCCACCTCGCCGGTGGCCAGCCCGGCGATCAGGCGCCTGCGTTCCTCGGCTGGGGTGCTGCCGCTGACGGCAGCGGCCCGAATTCCCGCGGTGCGGAAGGCGCCGGCCATCTGCTCGGCGTGCTCGACGGTGCAGCAAAAGCAGATGGCGGTGCCCGGGTGGAGCCGGCGCCGGTAGTGGGAGACGGCATCGCCGATGGCGGCCCGATCCCCAAAGGCCTGGGCGGCTTGCTCCAGATCAAATTCGCCCATTCGGCGGCGCAGCTTGCTGTTTTTCGCCCTGGGCCAGGAGAAGACCCGCGGCCGGGCCAGCCAGCCCTGAGCCACCAGCCACGCTGCCGATGGGCCCAGCACCAGGGCCTCAAAGAAGCCACCAGCTTCCACGCCGAGCCCCTTGCCGTCGAGCCTTTCGGGGGTGGCGGTCTTGCCGATCAGGTGGGCTTGTGGCCAGGCGTTGATGATCCGGCCCCAGACGTTGCCGGCCACCAGATGGTGGGCCTCGTCCTGAATGATCAGATCCGGCGGTGGCAACAACGCCAGTCGCCGTGCGACGGTCTGCACCGACCCGACCGCCACCCGGCTCTCGCCGTTGTGCTGGGCGGCCCTCCGCTGGTCGGGAGCGATCACATTGGGCTCCAGACCCCAGGCCCGCACAGTGCCTGTGAGCTGGTCAATCAGCTCGGCCCGATGGGCAAGGACCAGCACCCGCCGGCCCTTGCCGGCAGCGCCCTGCACAATCGCGCCGATCGTCTGGCCCTTGCCCGCACCGGTGGGCATCACGGCGCAGACCCGCCGATGGGTCTTGAGGGCGGTGCGGAGGTCGGCCAGCAGCCGCTGCTGGTAGTCGCGCAGGACAACGGGGGACATGGTGCTGTGACTGATCGGGATAATGGCTGGTCGATCACTGCCATTGACCCAGGCTAACAAGCCTAGGCTTTGCGAGTTAGGCTGTAGTGAGCGAGCAACGCCGTCATGTCCCTCTACGCGCCGCCGCTGAGCGTGTCCATCACCCATGAGCAACTGCGCTGGCTGGACAGGCGCCGGCGCCATGGCTCCATCAGTCGCTCGGCGGCCCTGCGCCAGGCCCTCGATGCCCTGATCCGCGCCGACGCGCCCAACTCTCAGCAGGAGTTCGCCGTGCCCAGTTCGCCTGCCCAGGGGAACTGAGCGGAAGCGACCATGGCCTCTGATGCCATCGAGGCCGCCCGCGGCCGTTGGCCGGAACTCCTCTGTGCTTTGGCGGGGCTGAGCAGCAAGCAGCTCAGCAATCACCATCAGCCCTGCCCGCTCTGCGGCGGCACAGACCGCTACCGCTTCGATGACAAGGACAGCAGCGGCTCCTGGTTCTGCAACCAGTGCGGCGGCAAGGACCAACGCGGTGGCGCCGGCTCCGGCATGGACCTGCTGATGCGCCGCCAGGGCTGGAGCTTTGTGGAAGCTGCCAGGCAGGTGGAGGCCTTCCTCGGTCTGGTGCCTGATGCCCAGGGCACCAGTGCTAGCAGGGGTTCAAGGCGAACCGGCAAGCCCTGGCGCATGCCCGAGAAGCCACCCGGCGATGCCCTGCCGCCGGCGTTGAATCGCGGCGCGACTGCCCAGTGGGCCTACCGCAACGGCGCTGGGGAGGTGCTGTTCTGGATCCAGCGGATCCAGCTGCGCAACGGCGGCAAGGCCTTCCTGCATCGCGTCTGGCTGGATGGGGACTGGCACCGCCCCAGCCGCCGCGATGCCTTTTCCTGCGAATGGCCGACACCCAGGCCGCTCTATGGCCTGCCGGATCTGCTGCAGCGCCTGGAGGCACCGGTGCTGGTGGTGGAAGGGGAGGGCACCGCCGATGCGGCCGCCCGCTTGTTGCCGGAGCACGTGGTGCTCGCCTGGCCCAACGGCGCAAAAGCCATCGCCAAGGCGGACTGGTCGCCGCTGGCCGGCCGGTCGGTGATCCTCTGGCCCGATGCAGATGCCGCTGGGCAGGCAGCGATGGAGAGCCTGGCCGCACTGCTGCAGGCCCAGGGTTGCCAGGTCCAACTCGTTGCCCTGCCCGATGACCTGCCGGCTGGCTGGGACCTGGCCGATGCGGATTGGACGCCACGGCAAGCCGCCCGGCAGCTGGCCAAGGCAGCCAAGCCGTGGATGCCACCAGAGGCTGCTGGCGTAGGCCCTGATGCTGAACCCGAAGCTGATGTCATCGGTCAAGCCGATGGCGGACCTCCAGCGCCTGGGCCAACGGCCGCTCGGCACCAGGCACCTTTTCTCTGCCTCGGCTACGACGCCGACGCGAACTTCTATCAGCCGGGCAGCACCGGCCAGGTGATTCGCCTGCCCCGCGGCTCCCACACCGCCACCCACCTGGTGGCGCTGGCGCCGCTGGAGTACTGGGAGACCCTCTACCCAAGCCGCACCGGTGTGAACTGGCCGGCAGCGGCCAGCGATCTGCACAAGAGCTCCGCCGCGATGGGGATCTTTGCGGTGGAGCGCATCCGCGGCCGAGGGGCCTGGTGGGACGAGGGCCGCACCGTGCTGCACCTGGGCGACCGCCTGATCACATCTCAAGGCGAGCAGGCCATCACCAAGCCGTTCCGCTCGCGGCACATCTACCAGCGCCTCAAACGCCTCGAGGGGCCCTGCGGCGTCGACCCTCTGACCGTGCAGGAAGCAGCCGTGATCGTGAGCATCGCCAACCGCTTCCGCTGGGAGGTGCCCGCCTCCGGCACCCTGCTGCTCGGTTGGGTGGTGCTGGCTCCCATCTGCGGTGCCCTGCGTTGGCGGCCCCACATCTGGCTCACCGCCGGTGCCGGTTCGGGCAAGAGCCAGATCCTCGATCGCTTCGTGGCGCCGCTGCTTGGTGATCTGAGCCTGGTGGTGGTGGGCGCCACCACCGAGGCGGGCCTGAGGCAGACGATCTGCTCTGACGCCGTGCCGGTGGTCTTCGATGAGGCGGAGAGCAACGAGAAGGGCGACCAGCAGCGGATGCAGGCGATCCTCTCGCTGGCGCGGGTGGCCAGCAGCGAGAGCAGCGCCGAGATGCTCAAAGGTTCCCCCAGCGGTGATGTGAGCCGCTACCGGGTGCGCTCAATGTTCCTGATGTCATCGATCGCCACCGCCCTCAGGCAGGGCGCCGACAAGAGCCGCTTCGCGCAGTTGACCCTTCGCAGCCCCACCGAGATGGCCAAGGAGGTGCGGGAAGCCCACTGGCAGGCCCTGGATCGTGATCTAGATCACCACATCACCCCGGAGCTGGCCCAACGGCTGATCGCCCGCACCGTCTCGCTAATCCCTGTGATTCGTGAGTCCGTGGTCGTCTTCTCCACCGCTGCCGCCCGGCACTTTGACTCCCAGCGCCTCGGCGATCAGTACGGCACCTTGATGGCCGGTGCCTGGTCGCTGCTCAGCGATGCAGTGCCCACCCAGGAGGAAGCCGAGCACTGCATTTCCTGCCACGACTGGGAGAGCTACAGCCAGAGCACTGAAGTCCCCGATGAAGCCCGCTGCATCCAGACGATCCTGCAGCGCCAGGTGCGGGTGGAGACCGACGACAAGCCCGTCACCCGCACCATTGGCGAACTGGTGGAGCTGGCCGCCTGCCACAGCACCTGCCTCGATGTGAGCCCAGGTCTGGCGGTCCAGACCCTGGGCCGCCACGGCCTGCGGGTGGATCAGGACCGCCTGCTGGTGAGCAATACCGCCAAGGCGATCGAGCAGTTCCTCGCTGACACCGCCTGGCAGAACAGCTGGCCCGTGGTGCTGCTGCGCCTGGGAGGCGCGCAACGGGCTGGACCGGTGCGCTTCTGTGGCGCCGGCATGGTCAGCCGTGCCGTCGCCATTCCACTGAGCGTGCTGTAACGAGCAGCCGTTACAAATTGGCCAGACATAACATCAGAAGTAACGCCGAGA
The DNA here is from genome assembly GCF_977927535.1 of Cyanobium sp. ULC082. Lineage (NCBI taxonomy): Bacteria > Bacillati > Cyanobacteriota > Cyanophyceae > Synechococcales > Prochlorococcaceae > Cyanobium > Cyanobium sp. ULC082. Next base: position 353,135 of record NZ_OZ376398.1, on the reverse strand, counting down.
TCCACTGCCCCGCAACCGACCTGAGCCGCTATAACGATGTAACGCTCTTGGGAGCACGTAGAGCCCTTTAGATATTTAGAGACCAATGCACGCCCTCTTCGCTTGGTACTGCTGCTTGCTAATGCCTCTACATCTGAATAAGGGTTACATCGTTACAGGCACCTCCACAAGCCTCTGCAGGCCGACCATCTCGGCCGTTACGTCCACCGTCACACCGCGTCACAGCTGAAACGGCCATGCTGACCTCCACCACCTGGCTTGAACCCATCCCCGGCCTCTGGAGGGATGAGGCGGCCCACCTCTACTGGCTTGGTGATCACCTGTTTCCCGTGTCGATCACCGGCGTGCTGGCCCATGGCCTCAGCGCCACGGCCCGCAGGGCGATCGAGGCCAAGCGGCCGGTCTGGGAGCCTCGCGGCACCACGGTGCATGCCGCCCTGGAGCACTACAGCCAGGCCCGTTTCTTGGTGGGCCACAGCACCGGCGATGCCCTGCTGGCAGTGGAGGAGCTCCCCGGGCATCACCCCTACCGGGACTGGATCCTGCCGCTGCTGCAGCTGCCGCTCTGGGATGAGGTGCAAGTGATCGCCAGCGAACGGCTCACCTGCTGCCTCACCCGCAATCTTGCCGGCGCCTTTGATGGGGCGTATCTCTCGCCGGCCCTGAGCGAGCGACGGGGCCACCCTGTGCGGGTGCTCTACGACCTCAAGACCCTCTCAGCCCACGGCCGGCCTTATTCCACCGCCGCACAGCTGGGGGGCTACATGGTGCTGGAGAGCGCGCAGGGGAACCACTACGAGCTGGGCCAGACGATCTGGAGCAAGCCCGGCGAGGCGTTCACCAGCACCTTCTACAGCCGTGAGCAGTGCCTGGCTGCCTGGGCCGCGGCCTGGAGCCGCTACTGCCTCGCCCACAGACCCTTTTGAGAGCCCCGGCGCACGCGAGGCAAGCGAGAGCATTGGCTAGCAATCATGAGCCGCTAGATTGGCCTGGCTCGGATACGTCCGGCCTCATCGCTTCTGTTTCCTGATGGCGGACCTTCTGCTCGTTGCTGCTCCCCAGGTGCCGGCCACTGATGCCGCAGCTGATGTCGACGCCCTACTCGATGCCATCACAGCGATCAAGGCCCAGCAGAAGCAGCTGGAGCAGCAGCTCGAACCGCTGCTCGACGCCCTCAGCGAGGCGATGGCCACCGGTGAGCTGGACCCGTCCTTCTCCCATAACGACTGGGCGTTCAGCCACAGCCTCGGCCGCTTGACCTACGACTTCCCGCCGGCGGTACGGCAGATCGAGCAGCAGCTCAAGGCCGCCCGCGATGCGGCGATCCAGCAGGGCAGCGCGGCGGAGATGCGCGGCAAGCCCTTCTGGACCATCCGAGCGCCCAAGTCACAGCAGCTGCCCTTCTGAGCTGATGTCCCAGTGTTCCCATGCACCGGCCCCGTCTGATCCGGTGGAGGAGCTGCGCTCCGCACCGGCGCAGCAGGACGACGACGGCCATGGCCTCTGGGCACCAGTGGCGGTGGATCCCACCCGCCCGATCAGCCAGACCAACCCACCCCGCCGGGCACCCCATCACGCCCAGACCCCTAGGGCGACGGCCGGGGAGGTGGAGCGCCGCATCGCGGAAGCCCAGTTATGGATCGCCCAGCGGCTTCCCCTGCTGCAGATCAGGGCAAATGCGGGCGAGAACTGGGGGGTGAGCAACATCAAGACGGTCAATCGCTACCTCGACCTGGCGCGGATGCGCATGGTTGAGGAACTGATCACCGACCGCCGCCGCCATCAGGCCGAGCAGATCTTTGCGCTCAACGAATGCGCCCGTCGGGCGATGGATGCCGATCAGTTTTCAGCAGCTGTCGGTGCCTTCCGAGTGATCGCCGAGATCGGCGGGCTGCTGCGGGCGCCGATCAAGCCGCCGGAGCCAAGGACATGATGGCGATGGTGACGGCAGCGACCATTCCAGCGCAGGCGCTCCATCCCGCAGCCAGCGATGGGGGCGGACTGCTGCTGCCGGAGATCGACCCCTGGGGTGACGCGGGCCTGCTCCACCTGCCGGCCAGCACGGCCGCGATCCCCACCGAACCCCAGAGCCTGCGCAGCTTCATCGCCGAGGCCTACCCCCGCTACGGCTTCCACCGCTGGGCCGAGGTGCTCATTGAGCTGTTGCAGCAGGTGGCCGATGGCCAGCTGAACCGCTTGATCGTCACCTGTCCTCCCCGGCTGGGGAAGAGCCTTCTGGTTTCGAAGCTGTTCCCGGCCTACTTCCTACAGCGCTACCCGCATCTGTTCGCGGCGATCGCCTCGTACTCCGCGGAGCTGGCCTACGCCCACTCACGGGAAGCGCGCCACTTCTACCGGGCGACCGGCCACCTACTTGCCCGGGACTCAGCGGCTGTGGGCAACTGGCTCAGCCGACAGCGCGGCGGCTGCATTGCGGCCGGTGTGGATGGGCCGTTCACGGGGAAGGGCTACAGCCTGGGGATCATTGACGACCCCTACAAGGGCCCCGGCGATGCCGCCAGCCCTGCAATGCGGCAGAAGCTGATCGAGTGGCTGCGCTCGGTTTGGCTCACCCGCGCCGAACCTGCAGCCGTTCTCGGCCCTGACGGGCGGGAGCACCCGAACCTCTCGGCCCAGGTGATCGTGCTCACCCGCTGGGACCACCAGGACGTGGTGGCCTGGCTGCTGGAGCAGGAGCGGGGTGAGGCCCCCCAGCACTGGACGGTGCTGGACCTTCCCGCCATCGCGGAAGACTCCGCCGAGCGGCCCAAGGTCCCGCCCACCTGCACCCTGATCTCCGACTGGCGCCAACCAGGGGAAGCCCTCTGCCCGGAGCGGTTCCCGCTGAGCGAGCTGCTCAAAATCCGAGCCCGCCTCGGTGCTTACTGGTGGGCAGCGCTGTACCAGCAGCGGCCCAGCCCGGCGATGGGCTCGATCTTCCTGCGCCAATGGATCAAACCGCCTTTCCCCAGGGAAGGGACAGGACTGGCCGTTGACCGGCAGCGGCAGTACGCCCTGTTGGCCCTGTCGTGTGACCTGTCCTTCAAGGGGGAGGCGGAGAGCGACTACTGCGGCTTCTGCCTGGCCGGCCTGCTGGCAGCACCATCCAGGCCCATCAACCCCCGATCGGGTGAACCGGATGGCCTCCCCCCGGCAGCCGCCCTGGAGATCGAGGTGTTGTGGGCGGCGCGGCATCGCTTTGGCCTGCCGGAGGTGATCCGCTTCCTGCTGAGCTGCCTGGAGGCGCTGGAGCAGCAGGGCCTGCGCCCCAACGCCGTGCTGATCGAGGACGCCGCTAATGGTCCGGCGGTGCTGCAGACGCTGCGGCGGCGGGTGCCGGGAATGTTGCCGATCACTGCCCGGGGATCCAAAGAAACCCGAGCCCATGCCGTCGCCCCGTTGATGGAGGCCGGTCAGATCCGCTTTCACCACCGTGCCCAGCCGCTGGTGGAGGAAGCAATCCGCTTCCCCAAGGGCAGCAAGGATCTGGTGGATGCCTTCTGCCACGGCGCCCTCTGGCTGGAGGGCCGCTACTGGCGGGCCCAGGGCATTCAGCCGGTGGCGACACCGCTACTGATCAGCCGCTGAGGGAGAGCCGAGCCATGTCCACCGCACTGCTGCTTGCCCCATCTGAGACGCCAGGTATGGCGGTGCAGTTGGTGCTGCCGATCACGGTGGTGCTCGTGGGTGATGGCGCCGGCGTGGAGCAGATGCTGCGTCAACGGCGCTACCGACGTCCCTGCTGCCATGCCCGAGCGGAACAGCTGGAGATGGAGCTGCAGCCACCGAGGCACCGGCCTGTTCATCAGTCGGCGGCACGGCACCTCCCGAGGCGCCCTCGCCGCCAGCGACCGGTGCGGCCCCATGCCGCTGCCGACGCCCTTGCACTGGAGCACATGGACCTCGCGGAGAAGATCGCCGGCAACTTTGCACGTCGCACGATTCACTTGAAGGAAGACCTGCTGCAGCTCGCGATGATCGGCCTGATCAAGGCTGCGCGGCGGTATGACCCTTCACGGGGCCCTTTCCGGCCCTATGGGCGCACCTATGCCAACGGGGAGATCACGCACTTCCTGCGGGACAGCGGATTCCTTCTGAAGGTGCCGCCGACGTGGCGGGAGCTGCATGCGCGCGGGCAGCGGTTACTGAGCTCAGGAGTAGAAATGGTGGAGTTATCGGAGCGATTGGGGATCAAGCTCACACTCTGGCGACAAATAGTCGAAGCGTGCTCGGCACGAGTCATTGCGTTTCCGGCCGAGTTGCACTGATCTTAAGTGGAAAAACGAAATGACTAAGTCGTAAAAAACAATAGACGCCAGGCTCTACGCTCGCAGAGGCCACTGCAGGCCCCACCCACGCCAACCTCCTTCTACGACCTTAAAAGCATCAAAGACGCTGAGAGTGCGGCTAATTTCCCATATCCCCATTTCGAACCTGCTTCGCAGATAGAGCACCTACATGGAACCTGCACAACTCAAAACTAATCGATCCCAGTGTCCAGGAGTAGCCCCGTCAACAAGAAGAAAAGAGGCGCGTTCGGGACAAGATCCTTAATGCACCACAATAAGAAACTGACTAGCGGATAGAAGCTATTAATTTACATCAGAAAATCCAAGAGCAAGCCTGAGACAATCCGGATCAACAAGCATTAATGATTCTTGGGACCTCGCCAGAAGGATGCGTCCAAGAGAATGACCTCTATTTATATCTGGCTTCCGACTGAATCCACCCAGCGCCTGCAGCACTGCCACGCATGAAGGATCCGAGTACATTTAGAACAGCAAGAGAGATGCCAACCGGCGGCAATGCAATACATGTTGCCACCAAAGCTCCTGATCCGAGCGCTTTAGCAGCAAACTCGCCAGCATCAGTAGGCTCGACTTGGTTATTTAGCACTTTACCAAGCAGACTCAAGCCATCTACCACAACAAAACCGATTGCGGCACCAAGAACTGGATTCCCTGTAAGCACAGCGAGCCCAGCTGAAGAGGCTCCACGAATAGAAGAATTGACGGCAGCATAAGTAACATCCGCTGCAATTAGTTCAGTCATTTGGGGTAAGGCACTAATTGCTTGACTACCACCCATGCCATAGAGGTAAGCAAGCCTTTGAGACACTGCGTTCAAACTCCCAGTGACTGCACAGGCAGCTACAACTGACCCAATTGTTCCGACATCAGCCAAGAGGTCAATGCGGTCAATGTCACGCGATAGAGCAATTGCTTCTTGATTGTTTCGCATTTCGTACAAGGCAGCTTGATGCTCTGCAAGGGGAGTGTCACCTTGGATCAGGTTCTCGCGAGCAGGCGTCCAGATCATGTTGATAGGGTCGTAGCTACCCCCGGCTGAGTGCGGCAAAATGTGAGAATAGTGCTTTCCGTCTAGGAAGGAATCAAGAAGAACTTCTGATCCAGATCTAATGATTGGTTCCGGGGTATCCTGATAAAAGACTTGAGCAGCCTCGGCCTCGTCTCTATAGGCACCATGGGTACCTGCAAGATGAAATTTGGATCGAAGGCTGGGTGATAAGCTCTCAAAATCTAACGGATCAGGAATAAGTCTTTCGATTGCTGCAGCATTAAATTGAATACCAGCAGATGAAGTATATGCTGACGCGAGACGGCTCTCCTTCGCGCGACAGAATTCGAACCATGTCAACGGCGCTATGCCAATCCTTCGACATACCGAAGCGTAAGCATCATATGAAGTAAAATCTTTCAGAAGAGATTCGTGGTCAGCCATGACACACACCATCAATCATGCTATTCTCTATGTTAATCAATACCATTGCAATTGGCAATGAGCCAATCCAATAGCGAGAACGCTAAGACCCATTTCAATATTCTAATGATCGGGCCTTCGGGCTCAGGGAAAACTGTCTATCTAGCCGCCCTTTGGAAAAAACTAAATGTGCCTGCCAGAGGGAATTTAGATTTTTACCTTTCCCTGCCAGATCAACAAGACAAAATTAATACTCTCAATAAGATATACGAAACAGTTGCTTTTGAGACTGAATGGCCTCCTGGAACGGCGAACGTTTCATCCTGGAGCTTTGATTGTCGTGTCAGGAAGAATGATGGCAAAACTGTCAAAGCTCTTACATTCAATTACCTTGATTATGCTGGGGGCAACTTTGGGGGGTACGCAGATGTTGACCAAGAAGTTCAGAAGGCGATTCGCAGCGCTGACGGGTATCTAGTACTAGTCGACGGTCTTAGACTCCTCCAGTTACACCAGGGCAAAAGACTTGGCGTCAAATGGGCTGTACAGTTTGGCTCCACAGTTATCCCTCCCCTGCTACAGGACGCAACAAAACCCACTCAGTTTGTCATATCTAAATGGGATGTTCTTCAGTCCGCCGGCCTAAGCCTTCAGGACTGCAAGCAACTCCTATTTACCAAAATTAGAGAAGTAGGCGAGTTTGCACGTCCACTTGTTGAAGACGCCATGATGAAGGGAGACCGCAAGGCCTCAATTCGCGTTTACCCAGTAAGTTCTGTTGGAGAGAACTTTGCCTGGTATGACGAAGAGAGTGATATTATGCATAAGCGTGAGGATGTCTTTCCTGAGCCCTTCAATGTCGAATGCCCTTTGACATCGCTGATCCCCCTCTATATTGAACAGCAGATCTATGCTGAGCAAGAGGAGTTGAAACGTGCAAGAGAAGCTGAGGTCAGGCTAGGCAAGCGCCCAGAGCTTGATCTTGAAGGAGGAATTCGCGTTGGCATGAAGAAGGCGTTCGATGGCCTTTCTCAATTGCCATTTGCAGGTGGCCTCTTTAAATGGTTTGGAGAAGGTATTGGAGGAGACGCTCAACGACAGCATATCGAACTTGTAAGGAATCATGAGACCAGCCTTCAAGAGATCCTGAAGCAACAGGGAGAAATTGCCGATGAGCTTCGGGCCCAGCAGTACTGCTGTGACATGTTTCTCAAGGGCATGCATACTTTTGAGGCCTTGAATCCTGAATGCTTGGTATCTATTCGAGATCTTCCCAGCTAGCTCGATGACTCAGTGTTACCTAGTTGTTATCACAAGAAGTAAATGGTCTGACTACGGATTGATCACAGACCTGCCTGGCTCTCTTGGAGCACCTGAAGTTGGGCTAAAGACGCGGATGAAAAGCTTCTTTCCGTTGGACTATGTGGACAAAGAGATTAAGCATTCGACAAAATTAGTAGGTCCAAATGTGCATCTTCAGTTATGGTGTGGCCGAATTGACTCTTTTGGCCTAGTAGGCATACCATACGTTGAACAGATTGGCCGTCCTATCAATCTTGGTGTTGGCGTCGTACAAGAGCTTGACAGCGATTGTGCAGTTGTACTTTTCAAGTTGGCGGACGTAAAGCGTTTGTTGCTGCCACTGGTTCTAGACTACCAAAACGATGAGAACTACCAGCCACAACTATTTGAACTTCATGGTCTTGGAATCAACGGTGATTTGACTTTATGGAAGGATTTAAACCAGTCTGGGAATTCTCTATCGACGAGAGCTGAGCAGACTGGAGTTCGCCATACCCGCATCCAGGCGCAAGCAACTGAAATCAAACGCGACCTACCTCATCAACAACAAAGATTTGAATCCAACGCTGGACGCTCTCAGTGGCTTGACGATCTAGTTTTTTTATCAAGAAAATCTCTTAGAGTTCTGGATCTACTGTGTAAGTATTCTCGTAGCCAAGAATCCAAGGTGTTTAAGAATTTTCTTGCCGTTGCAAGCCGGAAAAGGGACTTGCTCACCAGCCAAAATGTGGGGAAGGAGTGGAGGGGAGTTTATAAATGCTTGGCAGATGCATGGAGCATCATCACTCCTTGGAATTTTGTACCTATAACTAATGTTGATAAAGGTTTTTGGCAATATCCTGGCCAGGGAATCAAGGATAGCAATAAAGTCGCCCTCTTGAATCGACATTTGGATCTATTGGCGGAATCGTTGGATGGGGAATCTCCTTTGCAGGCAATTGAGTATCGTTTTGAACAAATCTCTGACACTTTCAAAGATATTCTTCTTGGAATGTTGGATTCGTAAATAGATATGGCTGAACTTGAGGGCGATCATTCAATGAGTGGTTCGCAGGCGTTAAGTAATGACGAACTAGTTCGACAGGCAACTTATGTTTTGCTACAAGCCCAAGATAGCATTATTAGTTCACTTGCTATTCCAATTAGGAAGGGAGTTGCTGAAAATGAAATTGAGAATGCAGATTCTGACGTTTTAAATCGAGTTTCAATCAATTTTTCTCTAGTTAATGACATCCGTTTCAGGAACTGCAGATTACTGCTTTCGGCAGGCCTCCCTGAGTATGCACTTAAAGAGTTTACATCACTTACTGCGCTAACATTTGATGAGCTTGACACCTTCTATCGAGCCTTGTCTGTAAGCATTGGAACACGCTTATCCCTCAAATGGTACGCAGATAGCTTTGAATTCATATCTAATTTATTTTCCGAATATAGCGAAGATATTCGTGAAAGGAATTTCCAACTATTTTCTGCGACATGCCTGGAGTGTGCGCTCTTGGACAAGGAATTCGAGCTTGCCGAGATTGTTGCCGACTCCTCTGATGCAAGTCCACCATTCGATCATAGATTTTTGGAGTGGATCTGTATTGCTTATTGGTTACGGCCTCAGCGCAAAGCCGATGCTGGCAAATGGTCTGAAATCGCTATTGCGAATCGCTGTCCCAGCCAATATCCTTATATAATTAAGTGTCGCTCACTTCTTGAAATGGGTGATTTAGGTGAAGCAGTGGCCTGCTTGGACCAGGCGGAGAGATTCTTTTATTCTATTGGTTATCAGGAAGCCTACGCAGCTATTCTAGAAGAGCGCTCAAGCCTAATGAATAATGCCTTTTGAGAATGAGGATCCTGGCGAAGTAGAGCGGGTGGCTGATGAATCCGCGAACTTATTCAACTGCCTTTCTGTCCACTTGTCTACACATCTGATGCCAGGGCGCCGAGGAAGCCTGCCTCTGATACGGTCATTCTCAGCAGCCTGGGTCATGGCTTAATGACTGTACAAGCAATAAAATAGTTGGCCTGAGATGGTCTCCCTCACTCGAGTTTCCCTGCTCTGTCTGTCGTAGAAATAATTCTCGAAAGGATGGGTCGTATCTGCAACTGTTGCTCTCCATGCTCTTATTCTGAGGACGCCTGGCCATTCCCAGTTCATTGATGTTGGTGGTGTAGGTTTGGGGGCTGCGGATACACCTAGATGCGTGCTGCGCGGGCAAATCAGTAGAACGAGTTGCTGTGAGGCTTTGCTATGTGTGAATTACGCACGATCCCTTCGCCCTGATCCAGTGCCGCCTGCCTGAAGTCCTGAAGTATGCGTCAACACAGTTGTTCCATGCCCTCCAGTCCCGGCCACATACTCGACCTGGTAATAGCTGGCACTGCCGCAGTGACTCGTGCCAATACACCGCAGCAACCACCGCTGGACCTCAGTCGAGGCAACTCCCCTGGCGCCAACCCCTGACCAGCCCCCCTGGCTGGAGCACCCCACGCTGAGCGGCCTGCGGGATCGCCTGCAGCTGGTGTTCGACTGCTGGAGCCTGCTGGAGCTCCCCGATGGCACCAGCCGCCGCCCCGTGTATCTGTCCCGGGGTGTGGAGGAGCCGGAAACCTGCTTCCGCCAAAGGCTGGAGGCGGCTCGGCCCACGGGCTTCTTCCGCGATGCCCTGCGCACTTACGCCGGGATGCTCTCGCGATTGCAGTGGCAGGAGCTGCCGGATTCGCTCAGTCGGGTACTCACCGATGTGGACGGCCAGGGCACGGATCTGGGCCTCTTCCTTTTCCTGGCGGATCTGCTGGCCCTGCGGGATGGCGGCTGCCTGATCCTGCTGCTGCCGCCCCAGCACCGCTGGCCCTCAGAGGGTGACCGGCTGGAGGCCATCGCCCGCGGTGATCGGCTGTCGCTGCCGCGCCTGCAGCTGGTGCCACGGGGAGACCTGCTCAATTGGCGCCTGCCCACTGAGGGTGCTTGCTCAACTGTGCCAGCCTCAGGCCCGCTATCGATCGTCTGGAGGGAGCCGCGCCACACGGCTCTGCCGCCCCGCTACGCCAGCGGCAACGCCTTGGTGCCCACAGTGGTGCTCGATGCCCATGGCGGGCTGGCGGCGGACCTGCAGGCCTGGACCTACCGCAGCCTTTCCGTTAGCGATGACGGCCTGGTGCTGCAGAGCTGGCTGGCGGAGCCCAACCCGGCTGAGCCCAACGGCTACAGCGTCAGCTCTGCTGGCCCGGTGGAACGCATCCCGCAGCGTTTTGACCTTCCGGCCCTTTGGTACAGCGCCGATGGCGCGGCCTTCGGGGAAGGCGACCTGCCGCACCTGGGCCTGGCACACCAGTATCTCAACCACTACCGCTGCCGCAGCGAGTACGAGGACCTGCTCTCCCGCACGGCCCTGCCGGTGGGTGTGCGCACCGGGCTGGTGGACCCCTATGGCTTTCGCAAAGGCGACGGCGCCGATGGCTCCGGGGCTTCCCCCCAACGGCCGCAGCGGCTGGTGCTCTCCAGCTCCTCCTTCATGGACCTGCCGGAAGGGGCCTCGTTCCGGTGGGTGGAGATCGAGGCCCGCTCGCTCGCCGAGCACCGCGCCTACCTGCAGCAGCTGGAGGAGGCGATGCGCCGCGATGCCCTCAGCCCTGCCCTGGCCGGGGGCCCTGCCCGCACGGAGCTGGAGGTGTCGCTGGCGGCCGGTCAGGGTTCTGCTGTGCTGCAGTCCCTGGCCGGGCAGAAGGTGTCGCTGTGCTCCTCGCTGCTACGGCAATGGACCTCGATCACCGCAGAGCGGCTGTGCGACGGGGCCGGCGCCTGCCTGGAAGTGACCCCACTGGCACCGCCGCAGAAGCCGGTGCCCACGGTGGGCGAATGGTTGCAGCTGTATGAACGCGGCCTGGTGGAGTCGGCCGAGCTGCGCAGCCAGCTGGGGCTTGAGCCCCCTTGACTGGCCGCGATGGACAGGTCAAGCGATCAGCCCTAGGGTTTGGACTAACGCAACGTAAGTCCGCCTGGGGCGGGCTGCCGGCCATGACCACCACCCCCTACCGCGTCACGCCGGCCCAGATCGGTAACTCCTCGGGCCTGCGGTTGCCTGTCGCCTTCTACCGCGATCATCCCCAGTTCGCTGGCGCCGCAGGCCAGGTGGAGGTGCTCAGTGACAACACCCTGCTGCTCCGCCTTGAGCCCGTTCAGCCGCTGGAGGCCGATGCGGAAGAAGAGAGCCTGATGCTGGGACTCTTCCTTGACTTCCTCAGTCGACAGGCCCTCACGGCCGACGGCGGTCCGCTGCTTTACACCGAGGCGATGGCAGCCGACGACGACGAACTGCTCGCCGGGGTCGTGGTCGATGTGGTGGATGCAGCGGCGGAATGAGCCCAGCGTTGGTGCGTCATGGCTGGGAGATTGCCTTCCAGCCGCGCCTGTTTGCACGCCAATACGCCGAGCTCAAGGCTGAGGCCAGGCGACTCAAGCAGCAGCTCGATCACCAGGCCTTTGTGCAGCATCCCCAGGTGAAACTGCTGGCGGCGGTGATGGAGGGCATCAAGGAGCGGATTGCTGCCGATCCCTATGCCAGCCGCTTTGCCCTCAGTGGACCGCTGCGGCGTTACGGCCGACTCAAGGGCCTCGGGCTCCCTGATCGCTACCGCCTGTTCTTCCGGCCTTTTGAGGCAGACGGCCGGCGCCTGCTGCTGATTCTCTGGCTGGGCTTCCCCCGTAAGGAGGGAGACCGCAACGACTGCTATGCCGTTTTCTCGCAGATGGTGAGCCGAGGCGATCTTCCCCAGGACTGGGAGAGCCTTCAGCGCGAGCTCGACGCTGGCTGAGCTGGCAAGGGAGGGCATGCACCAGTCCTCCACCACGTGCAGCTGGCGTCCGGATGACGCCGAGGCCCTGCGCATCGCCCTCTCGATCCCCGTCACCGCTGTCGCCCTCTCGGCATTGCATCGTGAGATGGCGGGCCTGGAGATCCACTACCCCACGGGGGTGTGCACGGCCCAGGGGCACCTCGAGGCCATCGCGGCACTCAACCAGCAGCTGGCGGCCTTGACGCCAGCGGAGCTGAACGCGCCAATCCGCCGACGCCGCAAGGGCGTGTCCGGCGGGGTGGTGCCCAACCCGTTGCCGCTGAGCAAGCTCGATGTGGTCGAGTACGCCACCGAGCTGCTGCTGGAGGAGACCGACACCGAGTGGTCTGCCGAGGGTCCCTCGGCCGCGCTGGTGCTGACCCGCCAGCGGAGCGCTCACATCCAGCAGCTGGTGCTGCTGCTGCCGCGGCTGGCCAACTGGCGGCTGACGGACCCGGACCCGTTCCGGGGAACTCTGGTGCGCAGCTGAGGCATGAGCGAACCCCTCTCGCCGCTGAACCACGGCCTCAACCCCCTGCGTGGTGCTCCGTTGTGGGGTCAGCTGGTGGCGCTGCCCACCGCTTCACCGGCCATCGACAGCCGGGCGGCCACCCCCACGTCGGCACCGTTTGGGGCCATGCCCCTCGGGGTGCAGCCCCTTTGGCTGGCGTTGCAGCCCTACGCCAACGCACGCCTCTGCCTCTTCGAAGTGGACCGGCCGGAGAGCAAGGAGCCGGTCCCCATCCGCCGCCATGTGCTCGATGTCTTCCTGCGCTTTGAACGGGTGGTGGGCGGCTACGACGACACAGCCCTCACCGACCCCGGCGACGTGCGCTACTCCGGCTTCCTCTGCCGCGCCGCCGTCCTGCCGCTGGCCACCAGCAACACCTTTGACTGGCTGGCGGCGGAGCAGGCCTGGGGCACACCTGGCTTCCGCGACGGCCAGCCCCTGCCCTGGGATCCAGCCCTGCTCGGCACAGTGGTGGCGCCTTGCGAAGGGGTGATCTGGCTGGGGGACCTGGCCCTGCTGCAGCCGGACGGTGTGCTGCCCAATGAGCCGCGAGCCCAGTTCGCAGGCTGCCTGGTGCAGCACTTCGGGGCGCGCTACGGCAGCGGCGGCATCGGGCTGCTCACCCAGCCGCTGCTCGGTGAGGCGATCGAGCTGGTGCTCAAGCCCCACAGCGTGCTGGTGCTGCGCGCCGGCGACACCCTCACCCTGCTGGCGGAGCGCTACGGCACCACTGTTCAGACCTTGCGCAAGCTCAACCCGCACCTGGAGAGCACCCAGACGATCACCACCGCCGAGGGCGATTCGCTCACGGTGCTGGCGGGCCGCCATGGCACCACGATCGAGACGCTGCGGCGCCTCAACCCAGAGCTGCAGCAGGCCGAGCCCTTCGTCACCGCCACTGACGACACACTCACCAGCGTGGCGGCGGCCTTTGAGATGACCGTCACCGCGTTGCGAGATCTCAATCCGGACTACGCCCGCTGGCCCCGCTACGACCCGCTGCCGATCGCCGCGGAACTGCTGGTGCTGGCCGTGCGGCCATCGGCGCCGCTGCAGCTGGGCCAGCCGCTGCTGGCCCCGGCGTATCTGCCCTCGACGGAGCTGCCGGCGGGCGAGTGGATCGTGATCCCCCGCAGGCGGGCAAGTGTGGTGAGTGATGCCTGGGATCAGTCCACCCCGCCGCCAGTGCCGGAGGCCTGATCGCACGAGCTGGCAACAGCAGGTGCAGGTGCAGCCCGGACGGGGCGCCTGCAGCACCACAGCCGTGATGGGTGATGCCCTCTTCCTTTCTCCAACGCTTCGGCGCCGACACTGGCGCCTTCCAGCCCCAGCTCCAGCAGCAACCCAACCAGGCCCCAGCCGCTGCTCCACCGACCAGCGAGCCTGACCTTGCTCCGCTTGAAGACAACGACCTGGACGATGCTCCGCCGGAGAGCGATGAGCTCGATCCGGCCAGCGACGGCGACGACCTTCCCGCTGGCAGTGCTCCTCCTAATGGTCCTGATCCCCTGCGCGCCGAACGCCGCCGCAGCAACCAGCTTGAGAAGGAGCTACGCAAGGCCCGTGCCCAGCTGGCCCGCTTCTCAGAGATCAATCCCGACGAGTACGCCCGCCTGCAGGAGGGCGAGCGCAAGCGGGAGGAGCAGGAACGCCAGTGGAACCTGCGCGAGCAGGAGCTGAACAACGCCAACCGCCGCCGCGTGCAGGCAGTGGAGAAGGAGCGGGATGACGCTCGCGAGCAGTCGCTCAGCCTGCGCAAGGAACGGCTGCTTGAACGCCTGTTCGTCGACGCCGAGGGCCGGGTGGGCGGCGATGAACGCAGCACCTTCTTTGACACTTTCTGCAAGCTCTGCGGCGGCCAGTTCCGCCTCAGCCATAGCGAGGGCAGGGAACGGCTGGAGCCGATCGATGGCGCCGGCCAGCCCTATGCGCTCGACGGTGTGGCGCTCTCAGCAACCGACTACGTGGAGGAGCTGCGCCGCCACCCGGTGTACAGCTTCCTGTTCCAGCAGCGCAGCGGGCTCTACCAGTCCACGGCTGAGGGCGGCTACGACAGCACCGGCGTTCCAGTGAATCTGCAGAGCATGAGCACCCGGGAGCTGTACATGGAGGCGATGCGCTCCACCACGCCGCGGGTGCCGGCGCGCAGCTGAGGCCGAGTGCGATGGCCTGGTATCTGGTGTTCTGGCGGAATCGTTCCACTGCGACCGTGGTGCCGGCCGCCAGCGCCAGTCAGGCCAGACGCCGGGCTTCGGCCAGACAGAAGCGCGGCTACGGCTCCATCACGGCTGCCCGCAGAGCCAATGCTGCCGACTCCCACCTCATCCGCAAGGGCGCGTGGGTGCGTCGGCGCCGGGACGGCAGCAGTCCTCAGTTCGGCAGTGCGCCATCGAAGGCCAGGGCCCGCCGGCAGCGGAGTCGTTACCGGTTTTGGCTCTGAGATGTCAAGGAAGGCCCGGCCCCAGGCAGGGCCGGGCCAGAGCCCACGGGCTCAGCAGACCGAGACGGTGCAGCCGGGTGTGCCCTGCAGCTTGCGGGCAAAGGCGAAGGCTTTCTCCGCGGGGATCAGCCGCATCTTCTTGACCGGCTTGCCGCGGCGGCCAAGGTGCTCGATGGCGAGAGGCGTGGAGCCGAGCTTCTGGATGCCGGGCTCATAGCGGTGAACCACGAGCAGGCGGAGTTCGCAGATGGGGCCTTGGGGTGCTGCCATGGCTGGCTGGGTGCGGAGAACACAGGCCCAGCTCCCCGCGCGCGCAGGGCTAGCCCGAGCACGGGGGGAAGACTGAGGACGGTGTTTCGCGCCGGTCCCGCCAGCAGCACCTCACCAGGCCCCCTGCGCCGGTCCCGTTCGCTGTTCATCGCGGGCGGCCTCATACAAACCCCGCTACCTGGCGCTGTCACCGATGGCCTTGCCGCCTAGTAGGGCGAGCAAGGTGTTGAGCGCCACCGCGAAGGCCGCCTCGAGGCTGCTGTCGGCCCGGTGGCAGAGGCTCTTCTCCGGCAGCGGCCGCCTCTGGGCGAGGGCGATGCAGGCGGTAGACGCGAGGGTGAAGAGCAGCACCTCCGCGATCAGGATCACGGCCACCAGCCGTAGCAGGAAGCGCTCGCGGTTGAAGCCGCTGCCGCCGCTGCTGGACCTGCCGCCATCGCCTTGCGCGTGCGGGTGATCACCAGGCCGCTCGGCTTGCCGCTCCGGTTCCGCTTGGCCGGCCACGGCCTACGGCTCCTGGAAGACGCCGACGTAGACGCTGCCCTGGCGGTAAAGCGGCAGCACCTTATCCCGCAGGTCGATGTTGTGGAGCCGCACGCAACCGAGTGTCGGCAGCAGTGGTTGGGTGGGCGCCCAGGCGCCGGGCCAGCCGCAACCTGATCCGCCGCCGTGGAGCATGATCCCGGCCCGGCCGACCTTGACCTCCTGCCCCTCCAGTTCTTCCATGTCGAAGCTGAACCAGCCGTAGGACATGGCGGTATCGCTGCAGGGCGGATTGGGGTTTTGCTCGTAGTCGGGATAGAGCTGGCCGAGCTTGTAGAGCCCCGGCGGGGTGTCGGTGCTGGTGTGTTTCCAGTCGTTGTCAGCCCCCTGACCCCGGGCCAGACACGGCACCTTCCACAGGAACGTGCCGGTGTGATCAAACGCCTCCAGGTCCTCGTCGCGGTCGTTGACCAGCAAGTAGGAGTCGCCGGCTTTGACCGGTGCCTTGATCTTGGGGCCGATCAGGCCGGCCTCCTCTGAACCCCTCGGATCAAGACCACCGGAACTGGCGGGGGGTGCCGGCGACGCCGAACTGAAGGTCACCGCCCATGGGGCCTGTTCGACGAGGATCTCCTCCGCCGGCAGGCCATCCGCGATGGCCTGGTGCAGCTGCAGAACACCGCGGTGCTGCTGCTCCTGGTCCTTGTAGAAGCGGAAGCGGTCCGCGAACCGCTCGGCCGTCATCGGGGTGGTCATGGTGGTTTGGCTCACCACCCCTCTTGCCAGCTGCGATCAGCAGTCCAGCGGCCCCCTGGGGGCTTGGGGAGCCCCGCTGGCTGAGCCGGCCTCACCAGGGCAGCAGCGCCTCCAGCTCCGGATCGGCCGGTGCTGCTGGCCGCTGGCACTGCTGCTCAAACAGCACCTCGGCCGCCAGAGTGGCCAGGCGGGGAATGCGCTCGCCGCAGATCGCCAGATCCTCCAGCAACTGCCAGGACAACTGCTGCAGACGGATCTTGCGGGAGAGAGAGGCCATGGGAGGGCTTCGCGTAGGACCCTTCAGCCGGCGGGGGGCGGGTCAAGGGTCCGTCCACCACGGAGATGCGGAGCGCAGCGGAGCCAGCATCCACAACGGCGGGCTCGTGGAACCCTTGACGCGCTCCCCGACCATGAAGAGGGCCGGAGCGAAGCCCTCGAGAGAGCGGATGGCTGCCGTACCGCGATCGACCGCTGCCTTGCTTGACGACCTGGCAACAGATGGTGACGTGTCTGGGGCCAGGCCCCGGGAGTGACCATGGGCCTCACCCTGCTGGAGGCAGCCAAGTACGAGAAGCGGGTTGAGCGCCTGGCCGTGCTCAAGACCTTCTCGGAAGGGGAGCTGCTGCGGCGTCTGCCGTTCCGCAACCTGATCGGCGGCTCCCTCTCCTTTCCCGCCGAGGTGAAGCTCCCCCGGGTGGGGTTCCGGGCGGTGAACGAGGGCTACCGCCAGAGCTATGGCGTGATCCACAACGACAGCGAGTTCGTCCACCTCTTCGGCGGCGATCTGGATGTGGACCGCTCGATCGTGGATCTTCAGGGCCCCGAGGCCCGCGCCGCCCAGACCGAGATGAAGGTGCGCTCGATGCGCCTCACGCTTGAGGCGGCGATCATCAACGGCGACGACACCTTTGATCCGCGGGCGTTCAACGGGCTGAGCAAGCGCCTGGTGCCGGGGGAGGTCCAGACGATCGACAACGGCGGCGGCACCCTCAACCTGCTGGCCGTCGAAGCGTTGATCGACAGCGTGGTGAGCTACGGCGGCGACAAGGTGCTGATCGGCAGCAAGGCCGCCCGCCGCCAGCTGAGCACCGCCTCCCGCCAGGCGGGCGGTGACCTCTACGAGGTGATCGACGGGCGCCACTACTTCGAGGGGGTGGAGTTCCTGCTGGTGGAGGACGACGCCGAGGGCCATCCGGTGCTGGGTTACGACGAGGCCGGTGACACCACCTCCCTGTACTGCTGCGTGCTCGGTGATGCGGCGGTCTGCGGCCTGCAGGGCCCCTTCGAGGGCCGTTATGGCATCGCGGTGCGGGACTTCGGGGAGGTGCATGACGCCCCGGTGTTCCGTACCCGCATCGACTGGTACGTGGGCTTTGCGGTGTGTGACCGCAAGGCCGCCGCGCGGCTGTACAACGTCGCCCCCATGCCGCTGGCCACCCCCTGACCAGCAGGAGCGCAGCAAGCCCTGATCAACGACCTCACCGCAACAAGAAACCCCATGACCACCCAGGCCACCCGGCTGCTGGATGCCCAGACCGTGCTCGTCGGCTGGATCAACCACTCCGCCACCGACTGTTACGAGCACATCCGATCCAGCGGCGAAATCATCAACCTCGGCACCGACCTCGAGACCAGCGCCTCCTTTGTGCTGGTGGCCTCCCACCCAGGCCACAGCGAGGCGGTGACGGTGACGCTGGAGCTGGCGCCACTGCTCCCCGACGGCAACGCCGGCACCTGGATCACCGCCGCGGCCGTCGCCATCCCCGCCGCTGGCGGGAAGGTGGAGGCGACGATCGCCGGCCACGGCCTGCTGCCCAACCCGGCCGATGCAGGCAGCGCCGAGCCGCCCTGCATCCGCCTGGCCCGCGCCCTCGTCTCCCCCACTTCCCCTGACGGGATGCTGGTGGCGCTCACCGCGTCCCAGGGACTGTGAGGTGCAGCGATGAGTCAAGCCCCCGACGCCCTGCCCCTCGATCTGCTGAGCCCACTAGACCCCGACAGTCAGATCGCTACACCCAACCCGCCCGGTGGAGAGCGCCGCGCAATGCTGCTGGCGGCTGACACCGCTGGTGTGGAGCTGGAGCTGCTGCACTCCCGGCTTCTGATCACCAAGGACAGCGAGAACCGCTCGATTTGGCCGGTGCATCTCACCGGCTGGCAGGCCTTGGGCTGGCAGGTGGTCAACCCCACCCCACCGGCAGCGCCGGAGCCGATTGAGCCGGAGCCGACAGAGCCGGAGCCACGGGAACCCAGCGAACCGCACCCGGAGCTGGAGGAACCTCTTCTGGCCTCCGAACCCGCCGAGCCCCAGGAGCCTGAGCCTCAGGCCCCCGAGCCAGCTGCCGGTGAGGCGCTGCTGGCGGAGGAAGCTCCCAACTTCCAGGCGATGACCAAGGCCGAGATCGTCGCCTTCTGCTCCGGCACCTATGGCGTCAGCCTCGATGGGGGGATGACCAAGGCTGAGCTGGTGGAGGAAGCCACCGCCCTCCAAGCCGGCGCCGTTGCCGACGGCACTCCTTTGCTGGAGTTGCCCGCTGATCTCTTCTGAGGCAGCCGGTTGATGGCGTCAGATCGGCTGGAGGGTGTGGTCTTTCTGGGGGAGGCGCAGTGGCAGGGCGATGACCTTCTGCCACCGCTTCCCCCGGATGGCGCCATCACCGCCGTGCAGGCCCAGCCACCCCTTGTCAGCAGCGAGCTGGATGGCGTGGTGAGCCTCCACCTTGATCTGCAGCTGCTCGACCCCTTGCCGCCCTGACCGCCAGGACTGGTTCAACCACGGTCAACTCAATCCGCACTTCTGCTTCTCCCTCGCCATGGCCCCCACCGCAACGACCACCGCTGCCGCCGCAACCCAGCCCACCGATCTGCTGCTGGTGCAGCGGGGCAGCACTCCCTACAAGGCCACCGCCGAGCAGGTGAAGGCCTACGTGCTCACTCCCGCAAGTGCGGCAGCGATCGGTGGCATCAAGCCCGGCACCAACCTGACGGTGGAGGCTGACGGCACCCTCCATGCCGCCATCCCCGGCGCCCTGCTCTACAAGGGCGCGATCGACCCCACCACAGAAGATGCCCCGGCGGATGCGGCGGTGGGGGATGTCTACCTGGCAAGTAGCCCCGGCCCGGCCCTGGCCAGCTGGAGCGGCCTCGCCGGGGAGGCGATCAGCCAGGGCGATCTGCTGCTGTTCGACGGCAGCGCATGGAGCGCCAACGCCGCCCTGGGTCCCGATGGCCTTGGTGTGGTACGGATCCTGGCTGAGACCCCGGTGACGGTGGATGAGAACGACCCGGCCCAGCCGCTTATCGGCATTAGCGGCGCCACCACGGAAGCTGTCGGTGTAGTGCGGCTGGCCGGCGGCACGGACATCAGCGCCGGCACGCCTGGGGCCGTCGTGGATGCCGCTCAACTTGCGGAAGCCATGGCCGCTGCTCAGCCAGCCGGTGACTACATGCCCCTGGACATCAGCACCCTGCCGGCCCTGCCCTGAGCTCACTTCTTGATGACGCTCCACAGCGATGACCGGCTGGCGATCACCCGCCCCGCTGGGCCCGAGGCCGGCACCTATCAGCTCCCGGTTTTGGCGCTGGTGGCGCAGCTCAGCCCCGCGCTGGTGCTGGGGATCAGCGGCATCCTCTGGTCGAGCGCCCGCTCTGCGGCGGACAACAGCTGGCAGGACGCCTGTTGGTCACCGGAGCGCCGCCTGTTCGTGGCCGTGGGCAACACCGGTAGCGGCAACCGGGTGATGACCTCACCCGATGGATTCCGCTGGAGCCCGCGAGCAGCAGCGACCGAGAACAACTGGATCGCGCTCTGCTGGGCCTCCGGGCTGGGCCTGTTCGTGGCCAGCGGCGACAGCGGCAGTAGCCAACGCGTCATGACTTCTCCGGATGGCATCACCTGGACGGTGCGTGCCACACCGGCAGACAACAGCTGGACCGCGCTCTGCTGGTCGCCCGAACGCAGCTTGCTGGTGGCGGTGGCCAGCAGCGGCAGCGGCAACCGGGTGATGACCTCCCCCGATGGCATCAACTGGACAGCAAGGGCTACTGCGAATCAAGACTGGCGATCGGTGTGCTGGGCACCGGAGCTGGGTCTGTTCGTTGCCGTGAGCAGCACCGGCAGCGGTCAACGGGTGATGACCTCGCCTGATGGCAGCCGCTGGACTCTGCGGACCTCCGCGGCGGATAACAACTGGACCGCGCTCCGCTGGGCACCGGAACTGGGACTACTGGTGGCGATCGGCAGCAGTGGCAAAGGCAATCGGTTGATGACCTCCCCGGATGGCATCACCTGGACCCTGCGCAGCTCGGCGGCGGACAACGCCTGGACATCCGTGTGTTGGTCGCCGGAACGGGGGTTGCTGGTGGCGGTGGCCAGCAGCGGCACCGGCAACCGGATCATGACCAGCCCCGATGGCCTGAACTGGACGGTGCGCAGTTCACCGGCCGATCTGGGCTGGCGCTCGATCTGCTGGTCGCCGCAGCGGGCGCAGTTCGTGGCGGTGAGCAACAGCGGCAGCGGCAACCGCGTGATGCTCAGCCCCTGATCAGCCCCCCGTGCCGCATCTCAACGGCACGACCAATTCACACCCCTCCAGAACAATGACCACCACCACTGCAGCCCTGCCGGCGATCGGTTCGCGCTGCTGGCGTGACCTGGTCAGCCCCGCCACCGGCGCCATGGTGCTCAGCTTCGACACCAGCAGCAGCCCCGTTGATCCGATGGTGGAGCTGAGCTACGAGGAGGGCGGCAGCGGTTGGTGGCCGCTCACCACCCTGGTGTTCTCAGCTGACTGAGCCGCGCGACGGGCAGGGGGTCTGAGCCCCCCAGCCGGGCTCAGGCCTCCGCCAGCTCCAGCTCAGCCAGGCACTGGGCCTGGAGGCAGGAGATCTCGGCCTCCTGCTGCGCCTGGAGCTCCGCATCGATCTCAGCGATGCGCTCCAGGCACTGCTGGATCACCGGCAGTACCTCCTCCTCGAGCCGGGTGATCTCCTCTTCTCCATAGGGCTGCTCGATCCAGATGCGGCGCAGCGGCAGCCCCCGCCGACGCAACAGGATCTCCTGCACCCCGCGAAGCGTGGATTCCAGCAGCAGGAATGGATCTTCCTCGGGGCTGCAGAACGGCGAGGCAGCCGCAGCGGGCGGGAAGGCGAAGAGCGTGGCCATGACGATCGGCGCCGGATGTGGCGCAGCGACGGGACCGATCCCAGCGGAGGCCCGACGGCAGGAGGGCCTCAGACTGGAGAGGCCCGTAGCAAGCCCATCCCCAGCTCAGGCCGTGCGGTCAAAGGCGTAGCCGTCCATCGCGATCACATGGTCGGTGATGCCGCGGTGGAAGGCACGTGGTTTGGCATCAGCACCGGCCGCACCGAGGGCCGTGAACAGCGGCAGCAGGTGCTCATCGCGAGGGTGGGCGCGCAACGCATCCGGCTGGTGTTCGCGGTAATGCAGAAGCGCCTCCACCTGCCCACTGCTCAGCTGCTTGTCGACCCAGTCCGAGAACCGCTGGGCGTAGCTGGTGTCGACCCCACCGCTGCGGGTGGCCTGCTGCCAGTCGCGCAGGTTGTGGGTGATGTTGCCGGAGGCCACGATCAGCCAACCCTGCTCAGTCAGGGGCGCCAGGGCCTGGCCCACCCGATAAGCATGCTCCGGGCCGCCGTGGTGCTGAATCGACAGCGGCACCACGGGCACATCCGCCGCGGGGAACAGATAACGCAGCGGTACCCAGGCCCCATGGTCCAGACCTCGCTGCGGGTCAGTGGTCACCGACAGCCCCTTGGCCTGCAAAGCCTGAACAATTTCTTGTGCTGCCTGTGGGCTGCCACTGGCCGGGTACTGGAGCTCGTACAGGGCTGGATCAAAGCCCCCGAAGTCGTGGATGGTCTCCAGCTGGCTTGCCGTGCTCACCGTTGGCACTTCCGTCTCCCAGTGGGGGCTGATCACCAGCACAGCCCGCGGCTGGTCCAGCTCGGTGGCGAGGGATTGGAGGGCCACACCGGCCGCACCAGGCTCGATGGCGAACATCGGCGAACCATGAGCCACGAACAGAACCGATGGAGAGGTGGCCATGCCTGCGCCTGCGCCTGCTGGCAAGTCTGGCGGGCCCTGCCCGCTCAGCTGCAATGGGCCGCTGCCGCCGCGGCGCGAGCGCCATGGGACGGGAAGGTGATTACGAACCCCCGATCGCCCTGGGCGCAGAGGGGGAGGCCAAAGCGGCCGCCACAGCTGATGCACTGCACCTTGCGGCCGCCGCGGTTGGCGGGGCAGGCCACGAACCGCACGCCCTGATGGCGGAACACCGCTGGCCACTCGGTCGGCACCACGCAAACCGCCGGGATGCCTTGGCGCTGTAGCCCTGCCGCCACGGATCGGGATTCGGTGGAGGCATTGACCACAAGGCCCTTGGCGGCCGCCAGCCGCACGGTGGCCTGATTCTCAGGGCCCAACGGGAAGTGGGTGTAGGACCAGGCCGCCCGCAGATGCCTGGTGGCCCGTGCCAGCTGGAGCAGCAGGGCCTGATCGATGCGCAGCGGATCAGCGGGATCGGGCCACTGATCCCCGGCCACGCAATGGCGGAAGAGGATGCCGGCCGGCAGTGCCATCACCTGACGGATGAAGGCCGCCGCCGGGAAGCCGGTCTCGCCGCGGCTCGGTGACTGCCAGGAAAGATGATGCCTCTGCTGCTGTTCAGGCAGCCATCGCCAACGTAGTTAAGTCTGACTCGATTTCAGGCGGCGGCGGGTTGATCCACACCACTTCCGGTTGACGCCAGCACCGCGTCGATCGTGACCACCGTCGTGGATGCCTTTGGCGTGCCTGCTCGTAGACGACAGCCCGGTGGCGGCAGATGTCAACGGCCTGGCCACTGTGCCGTTGGTGGGGCGTGACGAACTTGATGCCGCTGTGGCGGTGCCTGTGGTTGTACCAGTCCACAAACGACGCCACCCACTGACATGACGTCTCCACGCTGCTGAATGGCCGCCTTGGATAGTCGGGTCGGTATTTCGCTGTGCGGAACAGCGATTCGGAGTAAGGGTTGTCATTCGACACCCGTGGCCTGGAAAAGGACCTGAGCACACCCAGCTCCTCCAGCCGGCTCTTGAGCGTGGCAGCACGCATGGCGTTGCCGTTGTCGGCATGCAGCACCAGTGGTTGCTTGCGGCCTTTGCTGTAGGCGAAGCCTTCTGCGCAGCAGTACCGCTCGCGCAGGCACGCCCGGCTCACCAGATCGGCTGCAATGGCTGGGTCTTCTCGCTCAGCGACATCCCAGGCCACCACCTTGCGGCTCCAGACGTCGATCACCAGATAGAGGTAGAGCCACACACCACGGACGGTGGTGGGCAGGTAGGTGATGTCCCAGCTCCACAACTGATTCGGCCCTGCAGCCCGCAGGCGTGGAACCGCTCTGGGCTCTTGCGGTGGCCGGGCACGACCACGGCGGTGGGCCTGGCCATGGGCGTGCAACACCCGGTAGAAACTGCGCTCTGAGCCAATGAACAGGCCCCGGTCAGCCAGAATCGGCACGATTTGCCCGGGGGGCAACGCCGCGAATTCCGGCTCGTTGCAAGTGAGCAGGATCCGCTGGCGTTCCTCCTCACTGAGCCGGTGACCGACATGGCGGTGGCTCCCTTTACGGAGATCAAGGCCGTCCCCATCACCTGCGAATTGGCGTCGCCAGCGTTGCAACGTTGTGAGGCCCACCCCCAGCAGCAGGGCCAGCTCACTGACACGGGCGCCTGCCGCGATGCCTTCATCCAGGATCTGCAGAGCCTTCTGGCGGTCTTCGGGCGAGGTCAGTCGCCCCCGTCCTCTCCCCAGAAGGCCTGGATCTTTTTTGCAGCCAATAGCAGTGCTGCCGCCTCCGCCAGGGCCTTCTCCTTACGCCGCAGTTCCTGTTTGAGCTGTTTGATTTCACGCTGGTCCTGCTGATGGCGGCGGTCTAGATCCTTCTGCTCTTTCAAGGTGAGCACTGGCTTTTCATTGGCATCCTGGGATGCTTGGCGCCAGCGGGCCACCTGTTCCGGATAGAGGCCCCTCTCACGGCAATAGGCACTGAGTTCAGTGGCGTTCAACCCCGCGGTCTCCAGCACCACCGTGAACTTGTCGGTGGCGCCCCAGCCCTCAGGATCCTTCTCGGATGCCGGCACCACTTCCCCTTGTAATCGCCAGGTCTTCCTCCAGTTGTAGAGCGTGACCACATGAATGCCCAGCTCTTCTGAAATCCGGGCCACGCTCTGCCTGTGCGGCGGAGTCATCCGCCTTTTCACGTCAGCTTTCACGGCCTCGCTGTACCGATGCATCGAATCGCTCCATCAAGCCCCCTAGTGGAAAAGATGGTCGGGGTGGAGAGGCGTCAACTTTGCTGGCAGAGGGGGGCTGAGCCGATCCCAGTGCAGACGGGTGTGATGGCCGGCTTCGGCGTAGCAGCCTTCTCGCCCGGCCAAGGGGCAGCTGCAGGGGCAGGTGAGCCGGCTTGTGCTGGAGACGGCGATTGGGCCGGTTTTGCGGTTTTCGCTTGGAAACGAGAGGGATGCACGGTGGGACTGGGCAGCAGCCACAGGTGGGGTGACGCAGGACCCGCCCTGCAGCCGCGCCGCCGGTCAAGGGCCAGCCACCAGAGAATGGCGCAGCGCAGCGGAGCCCAACGTCCAGCACGGCTGGCTGGTGAAGCCCTTGCCAAGGCGCGGAGCATGGAAGGGCCTGCGGCACCGACCTCAAAGCGCAGCCGATCGCCCGCGGCACATCAGCGCTGAGGCGATCGATGGCCGTGGATGTGCCATTGGTTGCTCGGCCCTGTCACCATCTGCGCCGGCGAAGCGGGCCGGTCCGATCAGGCTGGTGGCTAGAACTTTCAGCCACTGCCATGCTCTGCATTCACAGCGACCGCGACAGCCTCCTGGCAGCCCTGGCTCCCCACTGGGCCGATCAGCAGCTGCAGATCCCGCCGACGCTCAAGCCGTTGGTGAGACCGATCCGCCGACGGCCGTGGCCTTTGTGCTGAACCGCCTGTTAGCAGTTGAGCGACCCTTGGCTCAGCCCGACCCCACCAGCTAGCTGCCGGTGGTTCTTGAGGGCAGAGTGGCTGAGGCCCTGGGTCGGCTACCAGTTGCGGGACGTGGAGGAGAGGGAAGCTTTTTGAAGGACGCGGCGTAAGGACCGACCTAGGGAAGCAAAGATTATGACGCCGGCTTAGTGGTGATAATGCCCCTCACGTCAGAGTGGTGCCTTAGCGGGAACAGGGCAGTTGCTGCCCGGACACCAGACATCAGACCCGCAAAGCAGAGATCGGAGTCGATTGTTGTTGAGGCGCATTACTGGCCCAAGGGATGCTGTTGATGCTCTACTTACGGCTCCTCCTATGCTTCAGAAGCAGGATTAAGGTCTCAAGACAAGCACTGGATGCGCCCTTGGTAAAGGCTGGCCAGGAAAAGCAGAAAAACAAACACTGGATCCAACTACAGGACGATCGCCATACACGCTATCCATGTTGAAAAAGATTCTGTCACCTTTGACAGTCGTGATCTGTCCCATAGCGCCACGCGGATGAATGTAATTGCATTGCCCATTGAATCTGCTCGAAACCGAGTAACATAACGACTCGCAATACTTTGCGAGCTGGGCAGCCGTTGGCCTTGCTGAGGGATCAGCCAGCAAACAACTGCAAATAAGATTATAAAGCTCATCCCCAAGTGGCTCAAACTGTGGCTTACAGTGAAGTTGAGCTGGACGAGGAGGCACAGGAATTGGACTTCGCAGAACCGCGGCTAAAGCTGTTGGCCCCGGGCCAAAAGGCTTGTTCCCACTCATCAGTTCGTAAGCCATAGCAGCAAGAGACCAAACGTCAGCAGGCTTTCCAGCGTCTCTGTATTTGAGAATCATCTCGGGGGCCATGTAAGGCCACGCCCCAATAACAGTTGACGATGTTGATCTAGAAAGATCGCCATCCTCGGCGTCACTCATTTCATCCTCCACAAGCTTCGCAATCCCGAAGTCGGTGATCTTGATCTCATCTACAGAATATCCACCTGTGATCATTACATTATTCGGCTTAAGATCACGATGAACCACGTCAGCCTGATGTGAAGCAGCTACGCCTTTGGCAAGGTGGTGCAGAATCTTGGCAACAAGGGATGGGTCCAGCGCTCCGGCATGAGCAAGCAGGCCTTGCTTCAAGTCTGGGCCCGCGATCAGCTCTTCAACAAGAATAGATAAATTACCGATTTCGCAGTAGTCCAATGTCTTTGCAACATTAGGGTGGTTGACTCTTGCGCTTGCAACTGCGGTACTTTTGAAACGCTTTAGAGCAGATGGATTAATTGGTGTCTTAATAGCAACTTCTTTGCCGAGCAGGATGTGTTCAGATTTGTAGACCTGCTGCATGCCCCCTTGGCCTATAAACTCGGAGATACGGTACTTACCGGCTATGACGTCGTTGGCCTTGAGGATCATCGTTGATCTCATAGGACAACCTCTGGGTTAGAGATGTCAAAGGTTGGAAATAGACGACCACGTTGAGACGGTTGGCCAAGACCGATCACACAGCTGCTGGGAAGAACAGTCCCAGGCGCTACAGGAAGATTGTTAATAAAGACGTGGCCAGTGACGATTGATACTATAAACTGAAATCCGGTATATACAATTACAATGGAATCGGCATGAGGTGGATTCTTCAGCTTTACTTGATGCCTGTCCTTGTCAAGGAAGTATGGTGTCCCTCGATGTACAAGCAATGCTCTATGGCTACCCAGCAAGAGATGTTTCTCAAGGCAATTCCTCAAGGCAGCCGAAGTAGGTCGTTGACCTGGATCAGACAAAAGTGTTCTATCGAGCAACATGGAAACACTTTCTGGTAATTCTGGAATTGCATCCGCAAAGCTAGGTAGCAGCGTTGAAAACGTAGGTGGAATCTTACGCAAGCAAACAGGGATGCCAGATTGTGTCAAGCTCCATGCAAGCAAGCCAAATGCAAATACGTCAACAGACTTTGTGAACTCGACTCTGCCTGCTCCCCATAGTTCAGGTGCTGCATAGCTGGGTGTTGCAACAAAGCCGTCAGTCGCATCATCAACACCTGCTTCACGAGCCAAACCAAAGTCGAAGATTTTAACAATGCCGACACTGTCAATCTTAATGTTATCTGGCTTGATATCCCTATGGATCACATTGGCTGCGTGAATATCCTCAAGGCCTCTCGCTACCTGGTATAGAAGCTTTAGGTAGCCCTTGGCATCACCGGCAATTTGATTGTGCGACCAATTCAAGTCGGCTCCATCAACATATTCCTGCACGATGCCAATATCAGGCTCTCCTTCATGCGCAAATATGTCGTATATTTGCACGACATGCTTTGATCTGATCCGCTGTAGTGCTTTGATCTCGTCAAAGAGTCTTCGGCGATCTGCCAGATCTCTTATGAACTTAATTGCAACGAGACGATCTAAGTCCGAGTCTCTGCAAATAACTACCTCACTCATGCCGCCTCCCAGGGCTGGCCCTATTGGTTGATAGCGAGTAGGAAGCTGCCTCACGTTAGGACTTCCCAGATTCAATTATTTCAATATCTAGTCGAGGCTCAATGTAGTCTTCGTGGACGGGCTTGGTGCCAGGTTGCTTTATGTCTTTTGGGTCAGTCTTCTCGTCCACATTGCTGGATACCATTTCTCGTGTAGTGTCCACAATTTTAGTTTGATGATCTGGCTTGTCTCGGTTTCTTCTCCGTGGAGCCCTGCGCATTTCGATTGAGGGGGAAGGCAGTGCAGTCTTCTGGCTCTCGCTGTGGATAACTAACTGAAGGCAGCCCGGTACTCCAACTATCTGAAGAGAACCTACTTTTGATGGCTGCCATGAAGAGAAGAACTTTGCGCGAGGATCTAGTATTGCCATGGTCGAGTTGTCACTTCCTCCAATCCACTCGGACACATCATTGATCTTGTGAGCTGCATCCAAAGCCGATTTACTGTGACTTACAATGCCTTTGAAAATGGGTTCAGTAATGCCGTATGCGCCATCGGATGCCAACACAAACCATGTTACCTCTTGCGCTTGGGATACAGAGATTGACTGAGCGTCAAGACCGTCCCCCATTCCAATAAACCGAACAAGTTTTCTGAACTCCGAACCCGGCATGGAAAGCCTCAAGTCTGACAACATGTTTTCAAGGGTGTCATCCGTAGAGATCTGCCTAATCCCGTGCGGTGCCAGAAATGTATAAATACGGCTATCCCCTATGTTTATGGCTGACCACTCTCCCGTGTTTGAGCACGCAACCGCAGCAAGTGTTGCACCACCTTTACCTTTGTATTCTTGATAGACAGCCTGATTGGCTGCCTCAGCTGCCAGCTCAAGTCTCTCGGGCAGTCTGCTACTTCTTCCCGTGACTAATGAGCTAGCAAACGTACTAATTGCCAAATCAGCGCTTGCACTCCCAGACTGCATGCCACCCATGCCATCGCAAAGTGCGATGCATGCGATTGCGGGTCGTTCCTTAATTGCAGATTGAACTCTTAGAAAGATGGCACGGTCTTGGTTCTCTTCTCTGCCGCCCTTGGAGCTAGCTATATGAACACCACCAAAATCAGCGCTTACAGAACCTGTCTTCTTGCCATCCCGTAGCCAGTCGCTAATAGCAGACTGAACAAGCCGTTGATAGCCGCCGGCAGTCATGGGGTCAGGAACGGATTCTGATGGGGTTCCTCAACATTCTAGCGGTATCTGCTGGAGAGACCAGCGGCCTCTTATGTCTAAGGAACAAATGCGATTTGAGCTGTGCATCAGAGGTGCTCCGCTCCAGATGTCGGCATGCCATGAGACACCAACCGAGTAACTCACTGTGCCATTTGTCTGTGTTCTTCGCCTTGTCAACTCATGTCATTCCACAGCCATAGATTGATACGGCAGCCGACTTAGATGTGGGCTCGCAAAGCTGAAGTATGTTGTTCTTCAGCTACTGGCTTTATGGTTCCGCGATTCGAGCCAATAGGCCACTTTTTCACACAAGCAGGCCACTAAGTACTGATTGATTGCTCGCCAGCCTGATTCGTGATAGTATCAAACTGCGGCTGCAAACAAGAGGGGGTTTCCCTGGGTCCATTTGACCTCCCGCGAAACTACGCCGGGTCTCAAGATGTGGTCGCACCACTTTCTCCTTCTTTGAAGGACCATGGCACTCTTATACCCATCGGAAACTTAATAATTCCATATCCCTGGACCCTTCCGCTGCTGTCCGATCGGAACTTTGAACCAAGTTTCTCAAACCATGGATATACGGGTAGCTCGTCCCCGTCGCCAAGCCCCTTCCCCTCCCATTCTTCTCCGTATTCCACAAATTGACGATAGACGTTGTAAGCAATAATGTCAGCCACTTGAATTTGGTTCCAGTGCGCCGAATCAACAAATCTAAGATCGTTATTGATTGAGTCAAAGCGAAGTTTTGATTGCAGCCTAGAGCCCGTTTTCCGGAGCTGGGCGTGGTGAGACTTTAGGTTGGCTTTGTATTGATTGCCCGCGGGGGTTGCGCCCGTCATGTCATCAATGACAACAGCAAGACTGTCTGGAATGCGAATCTCTTGAACTGCGCGTTGCATCAAGAGCTCATATGCAATAGCAGGCGGATACCAAGCCCTATCCCCGTACTGAGTCTTTGACTCAACCTTGTCTACAGCAACAGCGATAATCATGAGATCGCGCTCAGCGATGCTGCAATACATATCCTTGACAAATTCCTCAAGTTGCGCTGCAGTCTTTCCGTATCGATTTAAGTATTTATTCCTGCATGAATCGGGATTTCTGAGCCAGTTCGACTTAATCTCAATGTCTTCCGTTCCAAAGAATCCACGCTTCAGAGTCTTGATGGCTTCGACAAGACGACCTGACTCAACCTCGGAAAGCAGAATTCCACCAAAGACAAAATATCTTGAAACGCCTCTACCCCGAAGGGAGTATTCTTGGCCAGTGGAGGTGTACTCCTTGGTCCCCGAGTCATCGATATATAGGATGAATTGCGTCATCTGCGTCGGTGCGCATTGATCACGGGGCCATGCGAATTCATTAGTGCTTGCCGAAACATGTTATTGCTTATCGTCATTTCGCCCTCTTTTGTTAGGGCTTCAGTCTCGGACAAAGGAAACAGCGGGCTCCCCGGCACCCACAGCTCACAGCTATCGCTGTTGTCCTCGTAGTAGGAGGCGTTGCAAGTGACTCGCATTTCCTTGTCTAGACCCGGCTGGGACCAGGCGAAGTCATAGGCGCCAATCGACCGGGCACTACAACCGGGGGGCAGCAACGCCGGTTGCTTGAGGATGGCTTCCAGATCAGCCAATGTGAGCGGTGAAGGCTTCAGAGTGTTGACCACATCACGAATGGCATCGAGGTCCTGGAGGACTTCATCGAGGTCCAGACCCTTGATCTCAGGCTCCTGCTCCACAGCCGCCACTGCGGATGCCCGAGCCTTTTCCCGCTGATCACGGCTGACCAGGGTGGCCTGGGAAATCGAGCTGGAGGCCTTAGCCAGGATCGGCTGGAGCTTGCCCACCACCTGCTCGAACATCGCGATCCGGCCCTTGAGTGCCCGGTACACATCGGCTTCCACCGTGCCATCAAGGTGCAGGTTGATGATCTGCATCTGCTCGTGGGTTTGGCCGATACGGTCGATGCGGCCGATGCGCTGCTCCACGCGCATCGGGTTCCAGGGCATGTCGTAGTTGATCAGGGCTCCGCAGAACTGGAAGTTCAGGCCTTCAGCTGCAGCATCGGTACAGAGCAGGATCTCCGCCTTGCCCTCTTTGAAGCCGCGTTTGGTGGCCTCGCGGTTCAGGTTCTTCCACACCCCGCCCTTCTGCAGGATCTCACCACCGCGACCGGTGAAGGCCATCAAGCTGGTTCGTCCGGCGCCGATCAGCAGCTCCTTGAGCGCATCGACCGTGTCGGTGTACTGGGAGAAGACGATCACTTGCTTGTAGCCCTGGGCCTGCAGCTCCTCGATGGCCTTGAGGAACTCGGCTCCCTTGCTGTCATGGCCGACCAGGGGCTGGGCCTGATCGAGCAGCACGGCGATGGCATCGAGTTCGCCCTGGAGCGAGGCCTCCTGAAAGGCGCTCTGCACGCCCTCCAGATCGAGGGTGAGTTCACCGGTGATGTCGTCGTCTTCGCTGGCGGCGGCGTCTTCCTCCAGCTGTTGCTGCTGACCGGCCATCCGTTTCTCCAGGGTGGAGACCAAGGCGGCCACGCTGCTGGCGAGCCGGCGGCGGTAGATCGTCATCACAAAGCCCACCGCCGATTTCTTCTGGCCGGTTGCCTGGGCGTACTGGGTGGAGATGAAGTCCTCCACAGCGTCGTAGAGGGCGCGTTCGTCTGGGGTGCTCTCGAGGAAACGGTCGTCCACATGGCGGGTGCCGATGGCGAGGTCCATCGATCCCTGCTGTTTGTAGGCCCGCAGCAGGTTGCGGCTGTGGCGGGAGATCAGCCCCTGCACCGGGGTCCAGCGTTTGGCCAGGGCCAGAGCGGCCTGGCGGATCTCAATGCTGAGGTTGCGGCGGGAGAGGGAGTCGGTGTCGTTGAGGGCCCGCAGGGCCTTGCGCTTGCGCAGCGGCGCCTTCCGCAGCGCCTCCGGCATGGCATTGCCTGGTGCCTCGCCAAACGCCGCCACACTGCTGCGCCATAACCCCGCCAGATACGAGAGGGTGGCTTCATCGGGGTTCTCCTTCTCCACCCACTCGAAGAACCGCTCGAAGGCATCTTCGGTCCACTCGGGGGGCATTCCCAGCAGGGCGAGCAGGTCCCACACCTCCAGCTCACTCACCTGCATGGGTGTGGCGGTGAGCAGCAGCAGACCGTTGGTGCGTTGGCGCAGCTGCTGCATCAGTTGCATCAGGGTGTTGGGGCGCAAGCGCTCGCCACCACTGCTGCTGTTCTCGCGCCTTGTACGGGCGTGGTGGGCTTCATCGAGAACCACCAGGTCGTAGGGCTCGGCTTCCAGCAGATCCTTGTGGCGGTCGCGCCGTCGCATCAGGTGGCTGGAGACCAGAACAAAGGGCTCTGTGGTCCAGGTGCTGCGGTCCACCTGCCGGGAGAGACCAGATGGGCGGAAGCGGCTGGGCTGCCAGTCGAGTGACTTGCCGCTGTAGATGGGCCAGTCGAGCCCGAACTTCTCGCGCAGTTCCCGCTGCCACTGCTTGAGCACCGACGCGGGTGCCATCACCAACATGCGGCGGGCGCGGCCGCTCAACCAGGCCTGGCGCAGCAGCAAGCCGGCCTGAACCGTTTTGCCCAGGCCCACCTCATCAGCGATCAGCAGCCTTGGCGGCCACTGCTGCCAGAGGCGCTGGAAGGCGCGCTGCTGATGGGGCCAGGGGGTCACTGCACTGGTGCCTTCACCGACCCGCTCGGCTCCCGGCAGATCGCTGGCGGCGGCCTTGAGCACGTAGCTCCACACAATGCGGCGCCGCTCATCGATGTCATGGACGCTCTCGACGACGGTTTCTGGCTCCGGCGTAGGCAGATCTTTGAGGAAGGGTTTGAGACGACGGGGCACCCCTTCAGTGGGTTGGAAGATGGCCAGCTGCTGGCGGATCGCCTCGGGGAGGGTGAAGGTGCGGGCGCCGGAGTCGCGGTTTTCCCAGAGCCGCAGGAAGCCAGCCTCCAGCTCATCAATGGTCTCAATACCGCCAGGCTTCCAGGAGCAGAAGGTCTGGATGGTCTCGTAGTTGCTCGTCCAGCCGTTGGGCGTTTCGTTGACGCTGCCGCTGAAACCCAGCCGTTGCCCGTCCTTGTCTTCGATCACACCTTCCTTGGCATGGAAGATCGCGCCGTCGTTGACGATGAGCCCTTCCATGAGAGGCAGCCCAACTCGGATCTCCAGGTGCCCATGGCTCACCAGCCAGCCCAGGAGCTCGGCCCCGAGGGCTGCGGCCCCCTGCCCGCCCGGCGCCACGCCCTTGAAGGGGAAGTGGTTCGAGAGGTGATCGGTGAGAACGGTTTCAGCGGGAGTTCCGGCTGCGAGGGCAGCGATGTCGGCCTCGCTGAGGAACACGCCCGTGATCAGACGCATCTGGCCTTGCCCCATCCCATCGGCTGAGGCCGCCACCAGGTGTTCCACGCCTTCCAGCACCTGGAGAAGGGAGCGGCTGGTGAAGTAGCCGGTGATGCGCCAGTAGCGGGTGGCATCCATCAGGGCCGGCCTGTAGAAGCCCTCCAAGAGACTCTCGATCGAGCTGCTGAAGCGACCCTTCCAGGCGTGATCGGCGAGGCCTGCCATGGCTGTTTACGCCTCGGCCAGTTCAGCCAGCACCAGTTCCAGCTGCTTGGGTGCCGGCACCTGCTCAGCGAGGGCGAGGCGGCGCAGGTTCTCCAGAGCTTCGAAGTCGGACGCAGCTGGGGCTGCAGCTTTCACCGGATCGAAGCCGGTGTAGCGGGCCGAAAGGGGCAGCACTTCCAGCACGGCTTCCAGGGCGGTGAGGAAGACGGGGCTGTTGGCCAGCCCGTTGTCCTCGAGCAGCTGCTTGGCGGCATTGAGATCAATGCTGCGAGCGCGGTGGGCGCAGTGGTGGATGGCATCGATCCAGGATTTGGTGCCATCGGGGGCACCGAGCTTGCCCTTGGTGGCGCGGGTGGAGCTGTCCCAGAGGATGAGATCGCTGGACTTCTTCTCGGCCAGCACGCCCACCACGTCCTTGTCCAGATCGAGACCGACAACGCGGGCGAGGCGCAATGCTTCGTCGTAGGGGAACTGGGGCGCCTGGAAGGCATCCCAGGCGAGCACGAACCATTCAGTGAGCGGATCGAGCTGGGCCCGACGCGATCCAGAGGTGAGCTTCTCCATGCGCCAGGCCTTCACCTCGCGGCGGGCGGCATCGAGGGCATCTTCCGGAGACACCGCGTAGGGATCGTCTTCGCCCAGCAGCTCATCAAGGGTGAGCTGGGCCCGGCCCCGTTTTCTTGCGCGCTCCTCGATCAGCTTGGGCTGGCCGCGCTTGATCGGCCAATGCAGTGAAAACTCTTCGAGCGCTGGCCCGAAGCAGGAGAGATAAAGATCAACACCCCGGATACCTCCGGCCTGGAACTGCTCAATGCGCTTGCGAACAGCGGCTTTCACGCGTGGTTCCAGATCTTCCCAGTACTGCACACCGTCTTCCTGTCTTTGCTCAGGGCGAAGGCGGCAAACCAAATAAATCGTACTATTGGCAGCAGATTTTTCTTTGATATGCAACGACCCCTCTGCTTCAGAGTTAATAGGCCATGAAGCAGTGATTACAAATCCGGCATCGATTAGCCCCTTGGCGAGGGCATCCCATGCGCCGGTGGCTTTGTGGGTAAACATTAGGGTCATTACCCCATCATCTTTGAGCACACGACGACACTCGGCGAAGATCTCGGCCATCTTGTGCTGGTAATCCATGCCAGCAAGAGCTTTGGCCCCCTTTTTCCCTTCATGTCGAGCGGGGTTTGCCACCGCCTCATTATCTTTATCAGTCAGGTGGGCCATGAACAACTCCGGGTAGAGCAATCCTGCTGTTCGTTTCAGCCACACATAAAAATAATCACTTAGCTCCGCATACATAACATTGTCGTAGTAGGGGGGATCCATTACCACGGCGTCCACACTGGCAGACTCAATATGAGACAACGAATCCGCTGGGCCACATGAAATGACTGCAGAGTCTCCTGTACGTCCGTGAGCGCCTTGAAGGGCCATAAGTAAAGGATTGTCAGGCGTCTCGAGGCTGGCTCCGCCCACAAGATTTATCAGCTCTTTTTGGCACTTTGCAC
This sequence comes from Cyanobium sp. ULC082, assembly GCF_977927535.1. Lineage (NCBI taxonomy): Bacteria > Bacillati > Cyanobacteriota > Cyanophyceae > Synechococcales > Prochlorococcaceae > Cyanobium > Cyanobium sp. ULC082. The sequence continues at coordinate 318,065 of NZ_OZ376398.1, read as the reverse complement.
TGCTATCAAACGCCCATCTCAAGCCTCCGCCAGTTACGGCATGCGGCATCTCCGCGTGCTGCCATATAAACGCAAAGTCGTGCCTCTGAAAGACGTGTCCAATAACCTCACGGAGGCTTATCCATGTAGAACATCTTCCGTTGTAGTCAAGAAGTTTATCAAGGGCAAGAGCGAGATGACCAAGAGCCGCTCTAGTCACATCAGCAAGTCCACCTTGTGCGCTCTCTTCCTCGTGGAGGACTTTTCGAAACAGTTCAACGTTAATGGAGTGCGCAAGGAGTTGCCTTCCAGAAAAGAACTGGGTCCACTTCTTTATTCCATAGAGGTGAAGCGGCCATCTAATATTTGTCTCAAAACCGAATGGAATATCTTCGCTTGGAATTGCATCAAGCGCCTCGAGCTCTGGCAGCTTCTCCGCTAGGAGAGTCTGGATTTCTGCGGTATTATCATCGACCAACTCTGCCGACCGATAGCCACGACGCCACTTGTCTTTTTTGGGCTTGCCAGATTTAGTGAATTCTGTTGGCAATTTCTTCTTGAACACGACCGCGAATATCTGATCCCCCATCTCGCCTTTTTGGGCTTGCAGCTTGACCTGATCTCCATCTATAACGCGACCGCAGTCTGTATACGGACAAGTTGCATTACCGCTCTTTACCGTGGGGGCGCTCTGTTCACCAGTGCTCCCAACAATTCTGAATCCGCAGTGACGCCCTTTGTCGCCAGGACCACCACAAAGATGTGGGATTACTTGCACCCCCGTCCCATCCGGGGCAAGTTTCCAGTTAGGTGACAAAGGCACCTTGCCAGAGCAGTATGGACAATTAATCGTCCTAGCCCACAAGTACCCAAGCACCTGGGTATCAGGCTCCTCTTTTGGGTAAATCTTTTGAAACTCACGCTCTGCTAACTCGAGAAAACGATCTGACAGGCGCCTGAACTCGCTTAATAGCGAGTGTCCATATTTGGCGGGCCATTCATATGTAGCTTTTTGAATAAGAACGGAAACAGGATTTATGTCATTTGCGAATGTTTTACACCCGAGTCTAAAAGCTTCGAGTGGTATGGCTCCGCCCCCTGCTGTGGGGTCAAGTACAGTAGGGATCTTGATCCCAAGCTTCTGTATTTCTTCCAAAAACCAAAACCCATCCCTATCATCTGGCGAGTGCTGGAAGGCTCGCGAGTAGCCATAGGGATTTAGGCCAAGATCTTGACCTGACTTCTTGGCTGTTGCTATTTTCTTCTTGGTGGCAATTGGATCCCCATGAATACCAAGCAAGTGCATAAAGTTTTTGCGATCCGCATCGGCCGGCAAAATTGAAGCCAATACCGCTGCACGGGAGCCGACCAAAGGTCGTCGAGCCCACCACACATGTAGGCGATTCGGCGCCGGGAAGGGCGTCATCGGGGTGCGTTCGCGCACGCTCTCGATGCCCAACTCAGCGATCGGCAGCCACTCTTCGATCAGGCGTTTGGTCATGTGAGCACCTCATTCATCGACCAAGTAGCGCGAATAGCGCGCGTGGCAGAACGACAGGAAAATAGAGCTAAATGCGTACTTTCTTTGCTCCGATTAATGCCGGGCAGGCAACCCATGGGTGACGAAAATGAGTGGAGGGGGAAAATGGTTACTTGAGAAATAGTCGCCAAGGGATTCCTCGGATAAAATGCATTGATTGCTTTGTTGTCTCTCATGGAGTCGCTTCACCGACAAGAACGGCTTCTTGGATTGCTCTTTCCGTAAGTGACCACCTAGTAAGTCTCTTGGGAGTCGTCTTCATGATGGCAAATCGCTTGTCGGCTAAGCCCTCAAGAAGAGCCAGCACCTCGGCTTCTGGCATCTTTAGGTCTCTGGCGATACTGGCGGAAGCCCTGCTCCCGTAAGTCTTGCTTAATATTGCGCTAATGACTCTATTCTCCTGCTCTCCAAGGGAGGGGATTCGATAATCCTTGATAACCGGCTCTGCAAGCGCCAGATCTTCATCGAAAGTCTCAGGCTCGGTCTCAACCGAAGCAAGATCTAGTGCTTGACTGGCTTTCTCGTTAAGACTTTCAATTTGCTGATTCTGATTCTCAAATTTACTCTTGAAATCGCGTATCACGGAATCAGTAATTGAATCGATAAAGCGCCTGCTCGAAACCGCGGCGATCACGCAGAATCCCATGATCACCAGCAGGCTGTGCAGCGAGTCTTGGCCTCCCTTGATTGCCTCGCCTACGAGGGAGCTGGAGATTGTATTCAAAAACAACGGCACGACCAATGATGCAGATATGCCGAGAAGCATGTGCATCGCAAAGTCAATACTGTGGTCGATCTGCGTCCTCCCTTTGCCGCGCCGATCGATTTGTACTTGGCCGGTAGAATCCTCTAGAGACCGAAAGACTCTTGCTCGATCAGAGAAGTCAATCAGATATGCAACGAGGCCTCCCAGTAGGCCTGATAACAGCAAGACAATAACAAGGGCATGAAAGCCATGTCCATTTACAGTTGAATTGGTTGCCGCGGAGATTGCAAAAAAGTGCATCGTCATATGGGGCTACTTAACTACCAGTACTCAGCAACATGCGCAGCGCCGCCAGCACCCGGCGCGGGTTCTTGCGGTGCATGGCCATCCCCAGCCAGTAGGCCGCCTCCTCGCGGGCCATGGCATCGATGCCGCGCGCGCAGTTCTCAATCAAAGCCACGTTGCGCATTGGCGCCAGCAGCTTGAACAGCAACCCCATGGCCAGGGCCAATTCTTCCGAGAGGGGATCCCGTCGGGCCTCGCCCTTTTTCAGCTTGGCCAGGCTCACCTTCTCGGCCTTGAGGCGCCGCAGTACGGCCCCCTCCACCAGCAGCAGCTTATGGCCGCCCAGGCCGGCCACGCGCCGGGGTTCTTTCAACTCTGGGGTGGCGGTGCTGGGAACCTGCCATACCTCAAGCTCCAGATCACTGGGGCCGCGCTGCTTGCTGCGCAGTTCGTAGGCTGGTCGACCTGAGGTAATGGCCTGGGTCATGGCTGACCCTCGGCAGCTGTGCTCAGCTCCAGGCGGATCGTGGCGGTCTGGGCGCTGAGGCCTGCCCGGGTGAGGCGAGCAATCCAGCCCTCGCCGTTGTCGTCCCAGCGCAAGGGTGGCTCGTAGCGGAGCTGGTAAGTGATGTCGAGCGACTTCTCGCCGCCACGCCGCCACTGGCCCTCGATGAAGCCCCGCAAGTGGGCGGCCTCCTCCGGCATGCCGTTGAACTCGAAGCTCCATTCGGCGCTGCCGTCACCGCTGCTCCAGCCCCCCTCCATCATCTCGACGCGCACCGTGGCCCCCGGCTCGGCCTTGAGCAGGGCCATCGGCAGGAAGCCATCGCCACTGTTCATCCGCCAGGTGAGCGCCTTGATCGCCTTGCCCGAGCTGCTCACTTGCTGGGCCAGCTGGGTGAGGGCCGTCTTCACATTGTCGGTGCGCTCGATGACCCCAGGGCCTGGAGGCGGTAGCGGTGGTGGCGGAGGATTGGGACCAGGACCAGGACCAGGACCGGGACCGGGACCGGGTCCAGGTGGGTCTGAATCTGGATCAGTCTTCGGCGGCCAGACGCTCAACTCCAGCGCCTTCTCCATCGTGAAGATCTTGCCGTCTTCACTGATTGAGAGCGTGCCCGGTGGCAATCCCTGGCCTTCGAGGCGATCGCCTTCCTTGTAAACGAACAAGCCCTGATCCAGCCCCATGCGCAGGCACTTCTTGAGCACCTCATCCCCCAGCAGAATCGGCAGGGCCGGATCGCGGTAATACTCGTTGCGCAGATCCCGCGTGCTCATCACCCCCAGTCGCTTCAGTGGCGTCTTGTCGGCCATGAAGTTCGGCGCCGGCGGCGCGTCTTCCGCCATCACCAGCTCGCGGGCTTCGCGCAGCACTCGCTCCACCTGCTTCTGCCCCACCCCGGGCTCGCTGCTGGCACTGGTGACAGTGATGGCGGCATGGGTGAGTGGCACCTCGGGCCACTGGCCCCGCTCGGGATAGAACACATGCCGGTAGCACTGCTGCACCGCCAGGGCAAAACCTTGCTGCGCTTGGCCGTAGCGCTCCTTCACCTGATCCTGCTGGTGTGACTGGAGACTCGCGAACAGATCACCCTGCTGCATCTGCTGCAGCGCCAGGTAGGTGCGGGCCTTGCGCAGCATGTCGTCCACCTGCAGGGCATCGGCGCAGACGAACACCAGGTTGTTGCGGTTCAGACGCACATTGGCGTTGTCGCCCTTCTCCTTGAACAGCCGAACCACCAGCTCCGGCAGGTGGATCTTCGCCTGCTCCACGGTGTGGCCTTCCCAATGGATCACGGCCAGGTAGGGGCCATCGGTGTCGTCGGGAATATCAGCAGGGCTGGACGGGAACAACGCAAGCTCCAGCCTTTGCTTGGCGAAGATCGTGCCGATGCGCCGGTTCAACTCCTCACGCACACTCTCCAGATCGAACTGCTGCTCACGCTTCCTCACCATCTGGTTGAGGTTGGCATCGGTGAGGAAGCGCAGCTTGCTGGTGCCGCTGTCGTCCAGATACTCCGACTCTTCCTGCAGCAGGCGCACGGCCTTGTCGACAAAGGCAGGGTCCACAGCCGGTGCGTAGAGGCTGTAGTTCAACTCCAGGCGGCTGAGGCCCTTCAGCGGTTCGTTGAAGGCCAACGAGTGGAACAGCACCGTCCGAGCTGCCATCGAGCCGTAGGGCTCCATCCCCGTGAATTCCTGGGCATCCAGACGCTGGGCAAGGGCCCTGCCTCCCTCCGCTGGTGTGGTGGATACATCCGCCCGGATCGCCGGGATGAAGGCCTGTAGCCCCAGCTTGGTGGAGAGCTCCAGCCGAATCCGTTCGTTACCCGGATCGACGTGGTGCAGGTGGATGGCCGTGACGCCCCGTGGTTGTTCGCGCCAGAGCTGGCCCACGGTCTGCGCCAACAGCCTCAGCATCCCCCGCACTCGCTGGAAGTTCTCCAGGGTGGAGGTCTTTTGCATCAGGGTGTCGATCAGCTCTGGATGGAGCGGATAACCCTTGCGCAAATTGGCAGCACGGTCATCGCTCTGCCCGAACGGCGGCAGGGCATCGGCCGTGCGGCTCCAGATCTCCTGGTAGGCATGCACAACGTCCTCCACCCGGCTGCGGTCGATCGATTCGAACAGCCGCCTCGTCAAAACCTGAACGGTTTCGTCTTCGCTGGTGGGCGTGAGGGCCGTGATCTGCCGGCCCGTCACCGATTGCAGCTCCGCGAAGATCCGATCGATCCGCTGGTTCTCTTCTCCATAGGCATCCACCGATTGGCCGCCCTTGCCCAGCGCCAAGGTGAACACCAGCACCGCCTGGGGTGAAGAGTTCACCGCCTTGATCAGGTCGGTGAGGAAAGGGGTGAGCTGCTCGGCAGCCTGACCGGCTGCGGGGCCCTTGATCTTGCGCAGGTAGATCGAGAGCTCATCGATCAGGATCAGCACCGGCCGCTCGCCGATCAGCTCCCTCAGGGTTTCGGCTCCCGGTGGTGCCGCTCCAAGGCGGTCACTGTTGCGGATGCGTTCGTAGCCCGCTGCGCCCGCCAGCTGTACCGCAAGCTCCCCCCAGGGGGTGAAGGCGAGCACGTTGCCGTCCATGCGCCGACCGTTCATCGGGTCGGCGTTCTCACCGTCGAAGGCCGCCACCACCACCTTCTGGCTAGGCAGGGTGGCCAGGTCAACAAACTCGGCGAGGTTCGGGATCTGATCCGCCGCCGTGAGCACGTGGTTCAGGCCAATAAGCGCGTGGGTCTTGCCGCCGCCGTAGCTGGTATCCAGCCGCAGGATGCTGCCCAGCTGGCTGTCGGCACCTGTCAGGCGACCGACCACTGCCTTGATCAGGTCCTTCAGCCCCCGGGTGGGGTGGGTGTTGGCGAAGAACAGGGCCGGATTCTTGTAGAGCTCTGGCGCTGTGCCCTTGAGCACCTGGCTGAGGTCAGCAGCGAAGTCCTCATCACGGATCCGCCCTTCCAGCACGTCGGCCCGCGGCCGGCAGAGCTCGTAGATGGTGGGAGGGCTCATGGAGACAGCTGGACGGCCCTGGCAAGCCAGGGTGCTCGAGGGTGTCGAGCCCCATGATGCTCGGTCATTGGCCCTGGTGCATCCTCAGGCCATCGAGCCGAGACGAGTGGTTAAACCGATTGCAGATCTATGCAGCTGCTGCATGGAAAGCCGCTTGAGACCTTGCTTGAGGCTGGCAAGCCCGATGTTGCTGATTTGAGCATCAAGTATCACTTCGGTGTAATGACTTGCGATAGTGATTTATATCGCAGTGCGTGTTCAGGGCCCTTTTCACCGCTACGCCTCGCCTGATGAAGGGCCCGGCTGAGCGACCCGCCGGCCACTGCCCCAGTGGTGGGCCTGAGCCTCAGACCACCTGCACCCGGGCCTGGGGCCTGAGCACCGGTGCTGATTGGAGGCCAGGATCAGGGCCTCCCCGCGGTGCACGTAGTGCGGCTGGCTGGAGATGTGCCCCACGCGATCGAGGAACAGCACCCGGAGCAGATGGCCGGTTGTGCCGATCAGATGGACTGAAACCACGCGGATCGGACACTGGCGCTCGATGGGATCGCGACTTAGCTGAGTGGGGAGGAGTGGGCGGGCCATGGCAGTGATGGCGAAGGACACCACTGCTTCGCCGCGGTACGCGAACTGGGGCAGTCCGGGTGGTTTGGTCGCCAGCCACCAGGGCGCTAACGCCGGCCGGGAGCCCCGCCGCTTGGCAGCGGCATTGCCGGTGTAGTGCCGATGGGCCAGCACCACGCCGGTTGACTCGCCTGCTAGCTTTTCAGAAGCGACACCCCCCAGGCCTCTGCCGGTTCCCGGCATGCCCAAACAGGGGGGTCACTCTTTCCAGCGGACGTTTGTTGAGGTATTCCAAGCCTCCGCTGAGCATTCCTGATCAACTCCAGCAGTTACGAGATCGCGGGCTGGTGGTGCAGTCGGAGCAGGTGGCACTCAACGCGCTCAGTCTGATCGGTTATTACCGGTTGAGCGCTTACTGGTTGTTCTTTGAGGAGCCTCCTGCTGCAGGGGAGACCAGAAGCCACCGCTTCAAACCTGGCTCAGGCTTTGACCAGGTCATTGAGCTCTACAACAAGGATCGTCTCATTGGCTGTTGGTGATCGATGCGATTGAGCGGATCGAAATTGCCGCCAGATCGGCATGGGTTCAGGAGATGAGCATCAAGCATGGTCCCCACTGCTACATCAACCCTCAGCTTTTCAAGCCTGATTTCAACCATGAAGTGCAGCTTGAGCAGTTGCGTGGCCAGCTGCAGCAAAGCAACGAAACTTTCGTAATTCATTACCGTCAGACTTATTCAGAGCCCGACCTCCCCCCTGTCTGGGCGATGACTGAACTGATCTCCCTCGGACCCTTGCGAGCTTGGATCGCTGCAACAGAGCCGGAGATCAAGTCCAACGTGGCCAGATCGCTCGGGATACCATCCGCCCAGGTTCTGAATGGCGTTTTGCACTCCTTGAATCTGCTGCGAAACATCAGTGCCCATCACGGCAGGCTCTGGAACCGACTGATTGTGAAGAGGCTCCCGAAAATCAAGAAGTACCAGCACCACTTCGTTATGGAGGATGCCGATGGAGAGGGGGTGCAGCCAACAAAGAAGCTGTACAACTATCTCGCCGTAATGGCAATCATCGTCCGAAAAGTCGCCCCTCTCAGCACGTGGCCCATGCGGATATCGGCTGTCATCTCCGACATGCCGACCGAGCAGCAGCAAGACATGGGTTGCCCGGTTGACTGGGAGAAGCAAGAGCTTTGGATCTGAGCGAGCCGCTGGATCCAGGTATCCACATCTCAGTAGTCCTCAGGAAACAGCACAGTGGTGACCGGCCCACCGCCTTCGCCGTGCAGGTCTTCCGTGATCACCCAGATGGTGCCGTGCGCCGCGGTGTCGTAGCTGGAGAAGAGGCGGCCTTCAGCATGGGAGTGGTCTGAATCGTTGGCTGCTCTGTCCCCAGCGTCAAGATCCCCCCAGTCGCGGGCGGCGTGACAATCGAGCAGGCCGATGATCACCGCATGGGGCACGACTGAGGCGACAGCGGCAGTGGCCACAACGCGGCCGAGGGAATGACGCATGAGAAGGGGCGGGGCTGCAGCAAAGGACCGGCGGCCCACTGGCACAGGTGGGAGTCTGATCGGCTCAGCCGGGCTGGCAGTCCGGCTGGCTGGAAGCCGGGACATGGTGCTGGACGAGAAAGGCCTCGATCCAGTCTTGGTGCCGCTTCTGCAGGATTCGATCGGCGATGGAGGTGGCCTCCTCCGGCACCTGAAACCGCTTGCGGAAGGCCTTGGTGAATCCCTCCAGCACCGGCCGAGGCAGACCGCGCAGGGTGCCGAGGACCTGACGGATGACGGACTGGTCCAGTGGCGTCAGGCCGGCGTCGTCGCGGGCGCTTGAGACTGCGGACGAGGGGCTGCGATGGATTGATCGCGTGACGTTGCCGGCAGGACTCTGACCGGTGCTCTCCCCTGGCGAGCGCGTCACCTCCCGTTGCTGCTTGTCATAGAGGGCCAGCCCGAATGGATTGCCAAAGGTCATCAGCGCACGCTTCATGGCGTCGGTTTCGGCTTCCTTGAGAGCCGATTCATGGGCCTGGCCCAGGTCGGTGTCGATGCCGTGGCCGGCACCGCTCCCCTCGCGGATCACCGTTGATTGGGCGGTGCCGCCAACGGTGATGCGCACCCTCGCGGTGTAGGTGACGCCCCAGCCGGGCCTGGCCTCACGGCCGATGGTTCGCTCGGCCTGGTTCACGCAGCGGACGGAGGTGGTTTCCCGCTGCCATCCATCGAACCCGAAGATGCGGTTGGCCTCGGCGATCACCTGCCACCCCTCCAGGTAGCTGACGTTGGTGCGGCCCTGCTCGCGCTGGCGCACCTTGGCTCGATCGAGGGGGGCGGAGAGAGAGGCGATCTGCTCGGTGGAGAAAGTGCAGGTCATGGCTTCGAGGGGGGGGTAGTGGGAAGTGGAACCGGAATCAGTGGGCTGAGGTTTCGGGTAGCAGTGGCTCGATCAGCACCCAGCAGGGCGGCTCGCTGCAGTGGATGTGCTGGGGTGATGGCCGGCGGCCGGGCTTGCGGGTGATCGGCACCACCCAGCTGCTCAGCCGTGTGGACCAGATGTGGCCCCTGGGCCGCGGGGACGTGGGTGTGGTGATGGCCGTGGCGCTGTCGTAGGTGGAGAGATCCATGGGTGCTGGCGTGGTGGAGATTTCGACTGGATGCCTGATCTGGGCCTGCTCCTGCAGCAGACCCGTATGAACGGGGGGCTCTGCCCCCTGACCCCTCAGTGGATGCGCCAGGAGCGGCGGGAGTGGAGTAGGGCGCCGGGGATCTGGTGACCGGCTTTGAGGGCTTCTTTGATGGCGGCCTTATCCGGTCTGCTGGTGGTGGTGAAGGTCAGCCACTCGGGATCGAGGGCCTGCTCGTCCTCGATCTCGATCGTCTGGGACTTGCGGCTGCTCAGCTCGTGATTGGGGAAGGAGAAGCGGGTGGCCGAGGGCTGCAGGCGGGTGAGGACCAGGACGAGGGATTCCTCCAGGGCATCAGCCCTGGAGGAATCGGAGCGGGACAGATCGGTGAGCCGCTTGGCCTGCTGCTGGCGGTAGGCGGCCTGGCCCCGCAGGTGCTCGATCACCCAGCAGGTGGCGTCGGCCTTGGCCGCTAGGGACTGCTTGTTGCCCTCCTCGGCCAGCAGAGCAGCCTCCAGCTGGGCGAGGGCCTGGGCGCGGGTGTCGTCGTCATCGGCCTCCAGCTGCTCGGCGAACCGGCCGATGGCGGTGGTGAGCTCCTGGGCCTCGATACCCAGCTGCCAGAGGGAACCAGAACGCTGCAGGGTGCAGGCGGGGCCGGCGGCCTCTGGAGCTGCTACCGCTCGGGCAGTGGAGACATCGGAGGGGATGGGGGTGAGAACAGGCATGACAGTGAGAAGGGGATGGGGAACGAAGGCGCCATCAGGCGCGGAAGGCTTCAGGAGCGGGTGCAACCGGCGGGCTTGGCCCAGAGCCCGGCGGATGGGCTGACTTCCACCACGGCGATCGGCACCGGGGAGCGGGAGGCCATCCGGCGGGCCTGCTGCACCAAAGAGGCCGTGCCGGGCCCGCCGGGGAAGGCCACCACCAGCACCGAGGTGGAGACACCAGGGGAGGTGTGGGCCACGGCCCGGGCAACGGCCAGCTCGATGAGCTCCCGATTACGGATCGGACCGGCAGCCCGGCCATGGCGCCGCCACTCGGCGGGCATGACCAGCGCCGACCAACCCAGCTGATGGGCAGCGCGGGCAATGGCGGCATCGGCTCCGCGTGCTCCGCCATGGAGCAGCAGATGAACCAGCCGGCCGCCACTGCGGGCCAGCAGCTCAGCAGCCACCCGCTGATCGGGCCAGGCCAGATCCCGGCCGCCGCCGGCCGCGATCACCAGCGAAAAGGAGGAGGCCAGAGGCGGCCTTGGAAATAAACAAAGATCCATGGATTCAGTTGCCGAAGGTGACAACTGATCGGGGCATCACAGCCGCTCACCAATACGCAATAGTGATGGCGAGACCAGGGGATGAGGTTGCCGCAGGCGATGGGCTCGGGGCCTTTGGCGTAGCCTTTATTCTACCAGTACAAGCGCACTATGAGTCGAGTAACTTGGCTGTGCTGCAATCGATCTGGGGAGGGGTGAGCGATCTGAGCCCACCGCAGATGAGCAAGAAGAAAGAGCAGCGAATCGAGCCCAGAATGACCACTGGCCACGCAGCCGCGTGAGGAATCCTGGGCGAGCACCCTGGCCACTGAATAGACCCATGCGCCCGGCCACCGCAGGCGCGGGAGTGGGGCCCTGCCCGCCATATCCCATCACCGGCCCCGGAGCGGCGGGCGGCGGCGGCTGGCCGATGCACGCCACGGCGCAGCCGTGGCACGCTCAAAGACGGCCGCTGCCGACCGGAGCCCTGCGGCGCCTGCTGATTGGCTGGTAAGACAAGGCCGGAATCGATCCACTTGGCCGAACTTGGTCGCTACTCGTCGCCAATGGGCGTCAGTCTGTGACCACATTTAGGCAAATCACTAGGCAAGAGGTGCCCAGACCCCCTGCGGCGTCTATGGCCCAGGCGGTTTCCTAAACCGTAGGTCGTGGGTTCGAGTCCCGCCAGCCCCGTAGCCGTTGCCCCGCTCAGCCTGATGTTCGGCCCTTGGCGCTGCTGGCGCTGATCCGGCGTCTCAGCCGGCGGCTCCAACCGAATGCAACTGCAGCGCCAAGGGCAGGCAAGGGGGCCGGCACCGCGGCGGGATCCACCTGCGCAAGGGTTCCGACGATGAAATCATCGAAGGCGAGATCATCTGTGGCAGCGGTGGTTTGAAAGCTGACACTGCTGATCTGCTTGGTTGGATCGAATTCGATCGCTCCGAAGAAAAAGACCGAGCCCGATGTGCTGCCACCTGACCCCGGCGTGACGGGGGGGAGGAGAGTAGTGGTTGTGCTGTCAGAGCGCGTCAGAACAAGGCTGAGGATGGCGCCGAAATCGCCGAAATCAGAGGCGTAGAAACCGAAGGCGGCAATGGGAGTGGAAAAGTTGACAACAAAATTGCTGTCACCACCTGCCCTGGCTCCCCAGAACCTGGTCGGTGAAGTGCCGAATTGGCCGTTGGTTGTTCCCTGACCGCCATTTGCGCTCAATGGAACATCACGAATTTGGCCATTGCCTCCGGAAAGGGTGGCCTGAACCTGCGTATAGGTAAGAACCAGGCCTCCTTGTGGAGGGGCTCCGGTTGAGAAAGATGAAAAATTCTCATTTTCAACGACCAGCAGTGCATTGGAGAAGTTGCCTCTTGCGGCCGCTGCATTCGGGAAACTGGCCAGCCGCGGAACCTGGTTGTTCGGAGCGTTGGGGCCTGCACTGGCTGCAGGATTGATGTCTTCCCCGAAGAAGGTTTGAAAAACAGCCTTGGCGTCGCCGGCTGGGCAGAGCGTGATCGCCGAAACCGCCAGACCAGCAGCCAGCCGGCCAAGCTGGCCTGTCCTTGAATCACATGAATCTTTTTTGTAGCAAGAATTTCCCCTGCAGCAAGAAAGCAAATTCCTTGACAGATGTATCAATCCCAATTGCCCAATCCTTTTCACTAAATTTTAGCAATCCGCCCCCCGCTGATTGGACTTCTGCTCAAACATTCAGGAGCTCTTCACCCTCATCTCAGGGTCTGCCGGCCTGGCGGACTGCCTTCGGCTGGCCCTGGGTCCAGACAGCCTTGAGCACCGGGCGGATCTACCCCCGGGCTGGCTGCGGATCCTGGATTCATGACACTGGAGGGGGTGTCGTGTGCACCACCTGTAGCGCCCTGCAAAATGCAGTCACCGCGCCTAGTGTGAGTCGAGTCGTCCCCGTCCGATGACCCAGCTTCACGATCTGCGGCTGAGATTGCTGGTCCAACAGGAAAGCGAGCGCATCGCCCGCAGTCAGCCCGCCGAACTGGATCTCTCCGTGGTTCAGGCCCGTTGCCTCTGCTGGCTGGCGCTGCTCTCGGAAGCCCACGAAGACCAGGCCGGGGAAGCCGAGCGCCACGGCGACATGGAGCAGGCGATGGGCTGGTTCGCCGATTCGATGCGGCTGCGGGATGTGATCCAGGTGGTGAGCTCGATCGAGATTCCCCTGCCCGCCGCCCAGGAGGAAAGCCCGGTCGGCCTGGAGGATGGAGATGGTGACGGTGAGCCCTTTTCCGGAGTGGCCTGACCATCAGGCCTGGCCCGCAATGCCATGATGGGTACCAGAAGGAAAAAGGGAGCTCGGTGCCAGAAGAGGCCTGCCAATGCCCTGATTGTCAGCGTTTTTATCGGGAACACGACCGATTGATCCGCGAACACGCCACCCTGCGCCAGCAGCAGGAGCTCAACTGGGCTGCGCTGCAGTCGTTTCGCACCCTGGCTGGCAGGGTTCTGGAGGAACTGCAGAAGGAGCACGGCGAGGAGGAGGCCGACAGCTCCACGCCCAGAACCAGCCACGAGAGCAGTGCTCAGGCTCCCGGTGGTGGTGTTTCAGCCACGGCCCCCGGAGCCGGCGCCGATGCGGGCGAGGCGGACTCCATGCAGCAGGCGATCGGCGATCTGGAGAACATCAACGCCCATCTGTTCTCGATCGAAGCCTTGATGGAGCGCATCTTCGACGTGCGGGTGCCTGAGGAGGTCGAGAAGAAGTTCCGCGAAGTCGCCGGTGAGCTGGCCCCCGATCCCCTCAATGCGGATCGGCTGCGGCTCAATCGCCTCCTCCATCAGACCCCCGATCTGCCCGATCGCGGCTAGCCCGCCGGCAGAGCCGGGCAATCATCTTTTCCTCCTCGGCGGGAATCTGAACCAGTTGTACGGGCTGGAGCCAGGCCAGGCGCTCGTTGAGATCGTCCAGGAGCCTGCGGTCGTTCTGGCCGATGCCACCGCTGAGGGCGATCACCTCCACTCCCCCCAGGCTGGCGGCCATCGCGCCGATCGCCAGCAGGAGGCGATGCAGAAACACCTCCAGGGCCAGGCCGGCCCCGGCATGGCCGGCAGCTGCGGCCTGCCGCAGCTCGCGCATGTCGCCACTCAGGCCCGACAGGCCAAGCAGGCCGCTGCCCTGCTGCAGGTCCCGCTCCAGCTGATCCACTCCCAGGCCGTGGCGCAGTTGATGCAGCAGCAGACCAGGGTCCACCGAGCCACTGCGGCTGGCCATCACCAGGCCCTCCAGGGGGGTGTAGCCCATCGTGGTGTCGATGCTCCGGCCATCCCGGATCGCCGCCAGCGAACAGCCGGCCCCCAGATGGCAACTGATCAGCCGCAGGCTGGGGGGATGCCCCTGCTGGGCCATCACCACCTCACTGATGTGTTGATGGTTGAGCCCGTGGAAGCCGAAACGGCGCAGGCCGCCGGCCCGCCAGCTGGCCGGAATCGCGTAGGTGTAGGCCGCTTCCGGCAGGCTGCTGTGGAAGCCGGTGTCGAAGCAGGCCCACTGGGGCAGGGCAGGGAAGGCACGACCCAGCCAGCGAATCACCGCCAGGGCGGCGGCGTTGTGGAGTGGGGCCAGCGGCACCAGGGCTTCCAGCTCACCTTCCAGCTCCGGGGTGATCGGGGTGGGGGCGACGAAGCGCTCGCCGCCGTGGACCACCCGGTGGCCCACCAGGGTGATCTGATCCAGCCAGGGAGCCAGGGCCCGGGGCAGCCAGCCTCCGAGCGCCCCCGCCGGCCCGGCGCTCTGGCCCCCGCTGGCCCAGTTGGTTTGCTCCTGCCAGACCCGCTCGCCATCGCGGTCGATCAGGCAGGCCTTGAGGCTGGAGCTACCCACGTTGAGCACCAGCGCCAGCTCCGGGGTCATGGTGCGCTCAGCTGCCGCTGTGGTCCCGGTCTTCGTAGGCGCAGCTGATCGTGACCGGGAACGGCTCGGCCTTCCAGATCCGGCTGGCGTACTCACGTATCGAGCGATCGGAGGAGAAGAAGCCGCTGCGGGCGGTGTTGAGCAGCGACATGCGGTTCCACTGATGACGGTTGCCCCAGGCGGCGCTCACATCGGCCTGGGCACGCAGGTAGTCGCTGAAGTCGGCCAGCACGAAGAACGGATCGCGGCCGGTGAGGTTCTCCAGCAGCGGCTTGAACAGATCGCCGTCGCCGTTGCTGAAGTGGCCCTGCTCCACCAGCCTGAGCACCTCTGGCAGCTCCGGAACGCTGGTGGCGAGTTCCCAGGGGCAATAGCCCCCAGCGGCGAGGGCATCGATCTGGGCGGCCGTCTTGCCGAACAGAAAGAAGTTCTCCTCTCCCACCCGCTCCCGGATCTCCACGTTGGCGCCATCAAGGGTGCCGATCGTGAGTGAGCCGTTCATGGCGAACTTCATGTTGCCGGTGCCGGAAGCCTCCTTGCCGGCGGTGGAGATCTGTTCGGAGAGATCGGAGGCCGGATAGACCCGCTCGCCCAGCTTCACGTTGTAGTCGGCCAGGAAAACCACCCGCAGTCGCCCGGCCATGTCGGGGTCGGAATTCACCGTCTCGGCGATGCCGTTGATGAAACGGATGATCAGCTTGGCCAGGTAATAGCCCGGTGCCGCCTTGCCGCCGAAGATCACCGTGCGCGGCGCCAGGCCATCGGCCAGGCCGTTCTTGATGCGCAGATAGTGGGCGATCACCTGGAGGGCATTGAGGTGCTGGCGCTTGTACTCATGGATGCGCTTCACCTGCACATCGAACAGCGAGGACGGGTCCACCAGCAGGCCGTTGCAGCGGTGGATGTACTGGGCCAGGTCGGTCTTGACGGCCAGCTTGGTGGCGCCCCAGCGCTCCAGGAAGGCGCTGTCGCCGGCGAAGGATTCGAGCCGCTGAAGTTCGGAGAGATCGCGGACCCACTCCTGGCCGATCGCTTCATCGAGCAGGTTGCGCAGCCGCGGGTTGGCCAGGGCAATCCAGCGCCTCGGCGTCACCCCGTTGGTGACATTGGTGAACTTCTCTGGCCAGAGGGCGGCATACTCCGGAAAGAGCTGGGTGCGCACCAGTTCGCTGTGCAGGGCCGCCACCCCATTGACATGGTGGGAGCCCACCGTGGCCAGGTTGGCCATCCGCACCGCCTTGCCGCCGGTTTCATCGATGATCGAAACGGTCCTGAGCAACTGGTCGTTGCCGGGGTGCTTCAGGCGCACCTGCTGGAGGAAGCGGGCATTGATCTCGTAGATCAATTCGAGATGGCGGGGCAGCAGGCTGCCGAACAGATCAAGGCCCCATTTCTCCAGGGCTTCCGGTAACAGCGTGTGGTTGGTGTAGGCGAGGGAGCTGCTGGTGATCGCCCAGGCCTGCTCCCATTCGAGCTGCTTCTCATCGATCAGCAGCCGCATCAGCTCCGCCACGGCGATGGATGGGTGGGTGTCGTTGAGCTGCACGGCCCAGTGCAGGGGGAAATCGCTCACCGGCAGGCCGCGCAGCTCCAGGCTGCGCAGCATGTCCTGCAGGCTGCAGCTCACGAAGAAGTGCTGCTGCTTGAGCCTCAGCCGGCGCCCTTCATCGGTGCCGTCATTGGGGTAGAGCACCTTGGAGAGATTCTCCATGCTCACCTTCTCCTGCACAGCCCCGTAGTAATCCCCGACGTTGAAGGCGTAGAAGTCGAAGCTTTCCGTGGCTTCGGCCCGCCAGAGCCTCAGCCGGTCACAGGTGTTGACCCGGTAGCCGAGCACCGGCACGTCGTGGGGAATGCCGATCGCCTGCTCGCCATGGATCCAGCGCACCCGGTTCTGGCCCTTGTCATCGCGATACTTCTCGGTGTGGCCGCCGAAGCCCACATAGCAGGCCTGGTCGGGGTGGGGCAGCTCCCAGGGCCAGCCACCCTTGAGCCACTTGTCGGTGATCTCCACCTGCCAGCCATCGCGGATCAGCTGGTCGAAGATGCCGAACTCATAACGGATCCCGTAGCCGGTGGCGGGGATCTCCAGGCTGGCCAGCGACTCCAGATAGCAGGCCGCCAGACGGCCGAGTCCGCCGTTGCCCAGCCCGGGTTCCTCTTCCACATCGAGGATTTCATCCAGCGTGCCGATCCCGAACCGCTCCAGGGCCTCGGCCGCTTCGGCCTGGATGCCGAGCATCAGCAGGTTGTTGCCCAGCTGCGGACCGATCAGGAACTCGGCGGAGAGGTAGGCCACCACCCGGGTGGGTGTGGCGCTGATCGCTTCGATCCCGGCCAGATAACGGGTGATCAGCCGGTCGCGCACGGCGAAGCTGAGCGCCAGATACAGGTCGTGGCGGTTGGCGGTGGGGGCGAGCTTGCCGAGCGTGTAAAAGAGGTGCTCGGCCATGCCGTCGAACACCCCGTCGGCGGTGAGTCCGCTCCGCTCCGGGTCGTCCTGGCAGCCCGGAGTGGGAAGCCTCAGCTGGCTGAGTACGGGGTTGGTCATGGCAGCGGCAGCAGGGGAGGGGAGAAGCGAAACGGGAAGGCCTGATCAGGCCGCGTCAGGCCGGATCGGGTCCAGGGCTCAGACCCCAGCGCCAATCGGTGACCTCGGGTGAATCCATCCCGTGGATGTGGGCATAGGCGCGGTGCCCGAGGATCTCCTCCTTCATCCGTTCCTTGACGTGGGCAGCGCGGGATCCCAGGGTCGGGACCCGGTCGATCACATCGATCACCAGGTTGAAACGATCGATCTGGTTGTTCATCGCCAGCTCCAGGGGCGTGTTGATGTTGCCCTTTTCCTTGTAACCGCGCACATGGATGTTGGCATGGTTCGTGCGGCGGTAAGCCAGACGGTGGATCAGCCAGGGATAGCCGTGGAAGTTGAAGATCACCGGCTTGTCTGTTGTGAAGAGGCTGTCGAAATCGCGATCGGAGAGCCCATGCGGATGCTCGCTCGGCTCGCAGAGAGCAAACAGCTTGACCACGTTCAGCGCCCGGATCCTGAGGGTGGGGATCTCACGGTTGAGGATCTCCACGGCTGCGAGCACTTCCTTGGTGGGAATGTCGCCGGCGCAGGCCATCACCACATCCGGTTCATCCGGTTGATCGGCGCGGTCGTCGTTGCTGGCCCAGCTCCAGAGGCCGATCCCCTTGGCCACGTGCCGACGGGCCTGCTCGATTGAAAGGTATTGAAGATGCTTCTGCTTATCGGAAACGATGATGTTGCACACGTTCGTTTCCAGGAACGCCTCCTCGGCCACCGCCAGCAGACAGTTCGCGTCGGCCGGCATGTAGACCCGCACCACCTCACCGCTCTTGTTGCCGGCCAGGTCGATGAAGCCGGGGTCCTGGTGGGTGAAGCCGTTGTGATCCTGCCGCCAGACAGTGGAGGAGATCAGGCAGTTCCAGGGGGCGATCGGAGCTCGCCAGGGGGCGTGGTGGATGCACGATTCCAGCCACTTGGCGTGCTGGTTGAACATCGAGGCGATCACGTGGGCGAAGGCCTCGTAGGTGTGGAAGAAGCCGTGGCGGCCGGTGAGCAGGTAGCCCTCCATCATCCCCACCAGGGTGTGTTCGGAGAGCATCTCCACGACCCGGCCTTCGCGGGCCAGTTCACTGCCGTTGAGATCTTCCGGGAGGAACTCCTCCATCCAGACCTTCTTGCTCACCTCGTAGATGGCCTGCAGCCGGTTGGAGGCGGTTTCATCCGGCCCGAACACCCGCATCGAATCGGGATTGCTGGCGATGGTGTCGCGCAACAGGGCGCCGAGGGGAGCGGTGTTCTCGGCTTCCACCTGCCCTGGAGCTTCGATCGCCACGGCGTAATCGACGATCGGGGGCAGGCGCAGCTTGCGGCGCAGCAGGCCACCGTTGCCGTGGGGGCTTGAGCCCATCCGCCTCGAACCGAGCGGAGAGAGCGCCTTCAGGTGGGGCAACAGGGTGCCCTCCGGGCTGAACAGCTCCGTGGGCCGGTAGCTCAGCAGCCACTCTTCCAGCATGGCCAGCTGCTGGCTGTCGTGCTTGGGGTTGGGCAGCGGCACCTGGTGGGAGCGCCAGAAGCCCTCCAGCTTTTTGCCGTTGAGCTGTTTCGGACCGGTCCAGCCCTTCGGTGAGCGCAGCACGATCATCGGCCAGGCGGGTCGAACGGCTTCGCCGCTGCTGCGGGTCTGGGCGCGGATGGCCAGGATCTGGTCGGCGGCCGCATCCATCGCCGCCGCCATGGCCCGGTGCATGGCCTCGGGCTCGTGGCCCTCCACAAACAGCGGATTCCAGCCGTTGCCCCGCATCAGCTGCTCGAGTTCCTGATGGCTGATCCTGGCCAGCAGGGTGGGATTGGCGATCTTGTAGCCATTGAGGTGGAGCACCGGCAGCACGGCGCCGTCGGAGATCGGGTTGAGGAACTTGTTGATGTGCCAGGAGGTGGCCAGCGGGCCGGTTTCGGCTTCGCCATCGCCGACACAGGCAACGGCGATCAAGTCTGGGTTGTCGAAGACGGCTCCACAGGCATGGGAGAGCACGTAGCCGAGTTCTCCGCCTTCATGGATCGAGCCGGGGGTTTCCGGAGTGCAGTGGCTGCCGATGTGACCGGGAAAGGAGAATTGCTTGAAGAACCGCTGCAGTCCTTCGAGATCCTCTGATTTGTCTGGATAGATCTCGCTGTAGCTGCCATCGAGATAGGTGGGGCCGAGCACCCCGGGGGCGCCGTGGCCTGGGCCCGACAGGTAGATCATCTCCAGGTCCCGCTGACGGATCAGCCGGTTGGAATGGGCCCAGATGAAGGCCTGCCCAGGGCTGGAGCCCCAGTGCCCCAGCAGCCGGTTCTTGATGTGTTCGGCGGCCAGGGGCTCCCGCAGCAAGGGATTGTCCTGGAGATAAATCATCCCGACCGCCAGATAATTGGCGGCCCGCCACCAGGCATCCAGCAGCTGAATCTCTTCGGTGCTGATCGGCTCGGAGTTGCCCAGAGGCAACCCGCCGGTGGCTGAGATGTCCGTCTGCGCAGCGGTGGCGGGCATGGTTGTCATGGGGAATTAGGGCTGAATGGAACAGTTCGCAAATAATCAAGAGCCAGGGGGCAGGCCGTTGATCAGCTCAGCAAGAAATCCAGCTTTTTTGCACCGTAGGAAGCTCCAACTGCCAGAGATGCCTTCTGCAATACATCAGCGAAGACCCTTGTCGGCGCGGAATCGGCTGGGATGTGGGTTTGCTGATCGATGCCAGGGGGCGGCCGATCCGGTCCGTCGATCGCTTGGGCAGGGACGGTCGGTGTGGCGGCAAAGGCTTTAAGGTCGCCTGCAATTCAGGATCCACCACCGGGTTCCTTCTGGCTGAAATGATCGTTCCCACCCTTTTCCTTGAGCTGAGCAACCACCAGGTGGAGGTGGCCGAAACCCTGATCGGGGTGGGTCGCTTCGTGGTGATCTTCGTGGTGGCCCGCGCCCTGGCCGAACTGCTGGTCCGCTTCCAGTTGCCCAGCATCCTGGGCGAGCTGGTGGCCGGCGTGCTGATCGGCGCCTCCGGCCTGCATCTGGTCGTGCCGCCCGAAACCCATGGCGAGCTGAATCAGGGGATGCTCCGGCTGGTGGGATCCCTGGCTGACATTCCCATCGGTGAGGTGCAGAGCATCTACAACGAGACGTTTCCGGTGCTGCAGGGGGTTTCCACCCTCGGCCTCTATGCGCTGCTCTTCCTCACCGGCCTTGAGAGCGAGCTCGATGAGCTGATCGCCGTGGGGGCCCAGGCATCCACAGTGGCCATGGCCGGGGTGGTTGTTCCCTTCGCCCTCGGCACGGCCGGGCTGATGGCGATCTTTCACGTGGACCTGATCCCGGCGGTGTTCGCCGGCGCCTCGATGACGGCCACCAGCATCGGCATCACGGCCAGTGTGTTCGGCGAACTCCAGTATCTCAAGACCCGGGAAGGCCAGATCGTGATTGGCGCCGCTGTCCTTGACGACATCCTCGGCATCGTCATCCTGGCGGTGGTTGTGGCTCTGGGCACTGGGGGCAACCTGGAAGTGGCTCCGATTGTCAAGCTCTGCGTTGCTGCGGCCCTGTTCGTGGTGGTGGCCCTGGTGCTGAGTCGCACCGCCGCCCCTGCCTTCGACTGGCTGCTCGACCTTCTCAAGGCCCCTGGCGAGGTGATCGTGGCCTCCTTCCTGGTGCTCTGCGTCTGCTGCTTCTCCGCCACGGCGATCGGTCTGGAGGCGGCCCTGGGGGCCTTCGCCGCCGGCCTGATCCTCAGCGGCTCGAAGCACACGAAGGCGATTCAGGGTTCCGTTCTGCCCCTCGTGTCGCTGTTCGCCACGATCTTCTTCGTGCTGATCGGCACCAGCATGGATCTTTCGGTGATCAATCCCGCCGATCCCGCCAACCGGGCCGGCCTGGTGGTGGCGGCATTCCTGCTGGTGGTGGCGATCCTCGGCAAGTTGGTTTCCGGCTGGAGCTTCCTGAGCGCCAAGCCGACCAATCGCCTCGTGGTGGGGCTGGGCATGATGCCCCGCGGCGAGGTGGGCCTGATCTTCCTCGGCCTGGGCACCAGCGCCGGCCTGCTCACTCCCGCCCTGGAGGCGGCGATCCTGCTGATGGTGATCGGCACCACCTTCCTGGCGCCCGTGCTGCTCAGACTGGTCCTGAGCCGCAAGGAAACCGTTGCCGAACAACCTGCCTGAGCCCTTGCGGGGCTGGGGCCTCAGCTGGGCTGGCCTTCTGGACAATCGCCAGGGGGAATGGTGGCTGCTGGCCCAGATCGTGCTCATCCTTCTTCACGCCCTGCCGCCGCTGCCCGCTCCAGCGAGCCTCGGGTTGGCCTGGCCCCCTTTCCTGGTCGTGGTTGGTTTGATCCTGCTGGGGCTGGGGCTGGTTCTGGCGGCAGCTTCCTTTCTGAACCTGGGCGCCAGTCTCAGCCCCCTGCCTGATCCAAAGCCGGGCGCCGCCCTGGTCACCGATCGGGCGTACGGCCGCTGCCGCCACCCCCTGTATCAAGCGGTGCTGATCTGTTCCCTGGGGGTCTGCCTGGCCCTCGGCAGCCTGGTTCACCTGTTGCTGCTGCTGGGCCTGGTGGGGGTGCTGGGCGGCAAGGCGCGGCGGGAGGAGCGCGGCCTGATCAGCAGCCATCCCGGCTACGCCGCCTACCGCCTGGTCACGCCGGCCATCGTTGCGGGCCTGCCCTGGCTCGACTGGCGCCGCTGAGCCGAGCCGCTCACCGCTGGACTGCGCTCAATCCTCCTGACGACGGGAGGCCAGGCTCCAGAAGGCCCCAGCCAGAACCGCCATCAGCCCCAGGCTGGCGGCCCAGCTGGGGCTGAGGATCCAGCTCAGGCCCAGCTGGGTGATCCCACCCACGGCCAGGGCCAGCAGCAGGCTGCTCACCAGCAGGGCGATCTGCTGCAGCCCTGCCCCGAGCGGGCCATCGGCCAGGGCGGCTTCGAGCCGTCCGAGGGGCTTGGACAAGGGTAGGTAGAGCGCCAGCGCCCACAGCGCCATGCCCGGCAGAAGGCTGGACCAGTCGACCAAGGTGCGGATGCTGGGAACGGCTCCCTAGCATCGACCACCAAGCCAACCCTGCGGTGACCCTCTCCAGCCCCGAGTCCGCCACGGAGCCTCGGACGGTGCCGGAGGTCTGGAGCTATCAGGGCCATCCCGTTCACGCCCTCAGCCGGCGACCGGCCGCCCCGCTGGGTCCGGCGATCCTGCTCGTGCATGGCTTCGGCGCCTCGACGGACCACTGGCGTTTCAACATTCCCGTGCTGGCGGAGCGCCATGAGGTGCACGCCCTCGACCTGCTCGGCTTCGGCCGCAGCTCCAAGCCTGCCAGCCTCGCCTATGGCGGCGGGCTCTGGCGTGATCAGCTGGTGGCCTACGTGAACGAGCGCATCGGCCGCCCCACGGTGCTGGTCGGCAATTCCCTCGGGGGCTTCGCCGTTCTGGCCGCCGGTGCAGCCCTTGGCGACGCGGCCGCCGGTGTGGTGTTGATCAATGCGGCGGGGCCGTTCAGCGACGAGCAGGCCGAACCCCGGGGCTGGGGGGCGATCGCCCGTCGCACGATCGGTGCCGCCCTGCTGCGCAGCCCGGTGCTGCAGCGGCTGTTGTTCGAGAACCTGCGGCGACCGGCCACGATCCGGCGCACGCTCAACCAGGTGTATCTCGATCGCACCAATGTCAACGAGGAGCTGGTGGAGTCGATCCGTCGGCCCTCGCTCGATCCGGGCGCCTTCGGCGTGTTTCGCACCGTCTTCGACATCCCCCGCGGTCAGCCGCTCGACGAGCTGTTTGCTGAGCTCACCGCACCGTTGCTGCTGCTCTGGGGCATCCGCGACCCATGGATCAACGCCGAAGGGCGCCGCGGGGCCTTCCAGCGCCACGCCCCCTTCGCCACCGAAGTGGTGCTTGAGGCGGGTCACTGTCCCCATGATGAGGTTCCTGATCAGGTGAATGCCGCTCTGCTGACCTGGCTGGCCACATTGCCGGCAGCCTGAGCAAGGGTTTTCGCTCAGCGCCTCACCGATTCGATCTTCGTTGCCGAACCATGCCGCTGACCCATCGCCTGACCCCCTATCCCCACTGGGAGCTGGAGGATCCGATCAGCGGCGATCAGTTGCGTCTCGTCCCCGAGCGGGGCGGCCTGCTGAGTGGCTGGCGCTGCTCTGGTCGCGAGCTGATCTACCTCGATGAGGAGCGCTTCGCCGATCCGGCCCTGTCGGTGCGGGGCGGCATGCCGGTGCTGTTCCCGATCTGCGGCAACCTGCCCGGCGATTGCCTGCCTTTGCCAGACGGGGATTACAGCCTGAAGCAGCATGGCTTCGCCCGTGATCTGCCCTGGCAGCTGGAGGGGACGCCAGATGGACGCGGCGTGCGGCTCACCCTGGAGGACACCCCTGCCAGCCTCGCCTCATTTCCCTTTCCATTCAGCCTGGAGCTTTCCTTCCAGCTCGAAGCCGCCGCCCTGGCGATCACCGTGCGGATCGAGAACCGTGGTGAGGTGGCGATGCCTTACAGCTTCGGGCTGCACCCCTACTTCAGGGTGTCGTCGCTGGATGCCGAGGCTGCCCAGCTGGCGGTGCGGCTGGAGGGTCTGCCGGATCGCTGCCTCAACCACCTCACCATGACGGAGGAAGCCACCCAGAACCAGCTGGAGCGGTTGCCGCAGGGGGTTGATCTGCTGGCCCGCCCGCTCGGAGCGGTGCGGCTGGTGGACCCAGTCGCTGGCCTGGCCCTGGAGTTGCAGCCCAGCACGCCCCTCGACCTGGTGGTGATCTGGACGGACCCACCACGGCCGATGCTCTGCCTGGAGCCCTGGACTGGCCCCCGAGGTGCTCTGGTCAGCGGTGATCGCCGCCTTGAGGTGCCGGCCGGTGGCGCCCACAGCCTGGCCTGCCGCTACGGGCTCACGCTGTTGTGAGCACCCCCGGCAGGCGGCCCCTGGCCAGTTGCTGCTTCGGATCGAATTCCCGCTTCACCGCCTCGATCAGCCGTCGGGAGGGGGCGTCCAGCCAGGCGGGGAGCGTCCGCGGCGCCGGTTGCTCAAGCACGGTGAGGAAACCGCCGTGGCCGAGGCAGAGCCGGCGCAGTTCCTCGACCCGATAGGCCGGCAGGGCCCCGGTCGGGGCCCAGGCATAGCCGAGACCGCTGCCGGCGCCGAGCACCAGTGGCAGGTCCCTGAGGGCGCGCTCGCCCAGCAGGGCGGCTGCCCGGCTGGGCAACAACCCCAGCCGCAGCAGCCAGCCCCCCGGCTGCCGCTGGCCGAGTGCCACCGCCCGGAGCGCCTCCAGCCGTTCGGGATCCAGCGGCTGGCCGTGCAGGGCCAGGCTTTCGGCGTGGCGTTGAATTTCAAGGCTCTGATCGGCCAGGGCTCCGGCGCTGACGCTGGCCAGGCTCAGCAACAGGGCGTTGCGGGGCTCCCGGGCAGCTTTCTGGCAAAGGGCCGGCGTCCACCAGTCGATCAGTTCCGGGGTCAGGCTGGAGCGCAGCAGCCAGCGGCGCAGCTGATCGAGCGCCTCGAGCGGACCCTGCAGCAGCAGCCCCAGCCGCTGCGGGGGCTGGGGGGTGGTGCGCAGGGTCAGCTCGGTGATCAAACCCAGCGACCCCCAGCTGCCGGTGAACAGCCGCATCAGGTCGTAGCCGGCCACGTTCTTGACCACCTTCCCGCCCGCCCGGGCGGCCACCCCATCGGTGCGCATCAGGCCGATCCCGATCAGTTGATCCCGTACGCCGAGGTAGCGATGGCTGAGCCCGCCGGCCAGGCCGCGGGCCACCAGGCCGCCGACCGTCCCGGCGCCGCTGCCATCGGCCTCGCTGCCCCACGGCCAGTCGATGGCCAGCCACTGCTGATGACTGCGCAGGGTTTCCTGCAGGTGCCGCAGCGGCAGGCCTGCCTGCACCGTCACGGTGAAATCGCCGATGGCGTGGTCGAGGATGCGGTCAAGGCGCTGGCAGCTCAGCTCGGTGGCCGGCCCCTGCACGGCGGGACCCCAGTCGAGGCGGCTGCCCAGGCCGGTCGGCAGCCAGGGGACAGCGTCCTCGTACAGCTGCCGCACCAGATCGGGCAGTTCGTGGGACTCGGGCATGATCACGGCACGATGGTGCCATGGCGATCGGGGTGTCAGGCCTGAAAATCGTCGTGATCGATGACGATCCCACCGGCTCCCAGGCGGTGCACAGCTGCCCGCTGCTGCTGCGCTGGGATCACCACACCCTGGTGGAGGGCTTGAAGGACCCTTCGCCGCTGCTGTTCCTGCTGGCCAACACCCGCGCCCTGCCTGCCGCGGCGGCGGCGGAGAGGGTGCGGCAGATCTGCCGGGCCCTTCCGGCGGCCGTCCACGAGGCGGGGATCGAGCGCTGGCTGCTGGTGAGCCGGGGTGATTCCACCTTGAGGGGCCACTGCCCCCTGGAGCTGGAGGTGATCGAGGCGGAGCTCGGTCCCTTCGAGGCCACCCTGCTGGTGCCGGCGTTTGTGGAGGGGGGACGCACCACGGTGGCCGGGATGCACCTGCTGCATGGCGAACCTGTGCATCACTCCGCCTTCGCTGCAGATCGGCGCTTCGGTTACGCCACCAGCTTTCTGCCCGACTGGCTCGAGGCGAAAAGTGGCGGCCGCATCCAGGCCGGCCAGGTGGCGCGGATCGGCCTGGCGGAACTTCAGCCCGGGCAGGCGGAGGCCCTGATCAAGCGGCTGGAGCAGCTGGAAGGCAACCGGTATGTGGTGGTGGACGCCGAGCGGCCGGAGCAGCTGGTCGCCCTGGGGACGGCGCTGCGCGCCGTGGTGGGTCCCCGGCGCCTGCTGGTCCAGTCGGCCGCCAGCCTGCTCAAGGGCCTGGCGGAGTTGCCGCCCCAGCCCCTGGGTCCCGGCGGCCTGGCGGCCCTGCGACGCGGCGGGGCGCCGGGGGCCGTGCTGGTCGGCTCCCATGTGCCGCTCAGCGACCGCCAGCTGGAGCGTCTGCTGGCGGAGCCGTCCTGCGGTGGCGTGGAGCTGTCGGTGGAGCGGCTGCTGGCGGCCTGGCGCCGCGAGCCGGAGGGGGCCACCGAGCCTGGCTGGCAAGGGTCCTGGCAGCAGGAGTTGGTCGAGGCGATGGCCGGGCTGCATCGGCAGGGAAGAACGCCGGTGCTGTTCACGAGCCGGGGTGAACGTCTCTGTGAGGACGAGGGGGAGCGCCAGCGGCTGAGCCTGGCCATCGCCGGCCTGATGGCCCGGATCGCGGCAGGCCTGCCGGAGTCCCTGGGCTTCCTGATCAGCAAGGGCGGCACCACCAGTCAGACCCTGCTGGCCGAGGGGCTGGCCCTGGGCTCGGTGCGGCTGGAGGGCCAGTTGCTCCCTGGTCTCTCGGTGCTGCGCCTGCCGAGCGAGCATCCCCGTTTTCCCGCTCTGCCCCTGCTCACGCTGCCGGGCAATCTCGGCGACGACGACACCCTGCGCCAGGCCTGGCACTGGATGGATTCAGGCGGCCTTCCTGCGGCTACAGCCAGGCCGCCGGATCCAGCAGGGCCTCCGCCGGCAGCGGGCCCGCCAGCAGCCGCTCCGCCCGCGGGTCCAGAGGCGCCTGCAGAAGCTCGGCACTCACCAGACGGGCTTCAGCTGGAAGGGCCGGCTGGTCGGGGTCGAAAGCGGTGGGATGGCTGACGCTGCTGGCGAAGCCGCGGAAGATCAGCAGCTCGAACGGCTCCCGGGCGGCCCCCGCTGCGGTGGCCCTGTCGCCGGAATGGGCCACCGGCAGGGTTCCTCTCAGCCTGAGCACCCGATCGGGCCGGCTGCGACTCAGCGCTTCGAGTTCGGCGAGGGTGGCGGCGGACATTCAGAACCCCCCCGCCACCCGCCCCTGGCGGGGCAGCCGCACCAGCAGCCACTGCAACAGGCCCACCACATAGGCCACCAGGCCGAGATAGCCGATGAAGGCGGTGAGCGGCGGGGTGAGGTCGGCGCCGAACACGAAGCCGAACACCCTGGCGGCGCCGAGCTGCAATCCCCGGGGCGCCTCCAGCCACACCTGACAGATGGGGCGTTGCACCTCTCCAGCCAGGCAGCCCAGGGCCGTGGCACTCAGGGCGGCGCCCAGCAGGCCGAACAGGGTGAGGGCCCAGCGCCAGCACCGCACCGTCAGGGGCAGGGGCCGCCAGGGGGGCAGATCGGCCAGTTCTTCATTGAGGTCCACCCAGAACCAGACCGACGCCACCATCAGCAACTGGGCCAGAACCGCCAGCCCGTAGCCGAGGCGGCGGCCGTCGACCAGCAGGAGAACGGTGATCGCCAGCAGGCTGGCCACCTTCCAGTAGATCGTCAGCAGGCGCACCATCGATCCCTCCCGCCGGACGGCCGCCCAGACCAGCAGCACCAGGGGCAGACCGACGGTGAAGACCACGGCCAGTCGGTAATCGAGCCACACCAGGGTGCGGTAAAGCAGATCTGGCACGGACGGGGTACGGGAAGCGCCATTATCCGTAGTCGTGCACCGGCAGTAGGGTCCGAGCCATGGCTGCGCTCACACTGCCCTCCTGGCTCCAACGTGGCGATGGTCCTGCCTTCTGCCAGGCGGCCCTCTCCAGCAACCCTTCCCTGGAGGGCGCTGTCGAGGAGGTGGTGCGGAATCTGAACGCTCGGCGCGGCGCCGACCTTGCCCTGGTGTTCTGTTCCTCCAGCTACGCCAGTGATCTGCCGCGGCTGTTGCCATTGCTGCGGGCCCGGCTCAGCGCCCGCCACTGGATCGGCTGCGCCGCCGGGGGTGTGGTGGGCACCGATGGCGGCGGTGTTCCCCATGAAGTGGAGCAGCAACCGGCCCTGAGCGTCACCCTGCTGCGCCTGCCGGGCGCTGAGCTTCAGCTGTTCGAGCTCGACACCAAGACCCTTCCCGATCTGGACGGCGACAGCCAGGACTGGGTGGACTGGATCGGAGCGGATCCAGCCCTGGCCAGTTCGATGCTGGTGTTCGTCGACCCCACCAGCGCCGCCATCAACGATCTGATCAGCGGCATCGATTACGGCTTCCCCGGCGTCGACAAGGTGGGCGGCATCGCTGGCCACCACAGTGCCAGCCATGGCTCCCTGCTCTTCGAAGATCGCGTGGTGAGTGGGGCCGTCGGCTGCCTGGTCGGTGGTGACTGGCGGATTGATCCGGTGGTGGCCCAGGGCTGCCGGCCGATCGGCCCGGTGTTCGAGATCGAGCAGGCCGAGCGCAACGTGGTGCTGCAGCTCAGCAGTGGTCAGGAGCGCAACACACCGGTGAATTGCCTGCAGGGCATCCTTCAGTCGCTCACTCCCGCTGAACGGGAGCAGGTGCGTCACTCCCTGTTCCTGGGGGTCGCCCGCAGCAGCTTCAGTCTGCCGGGCCTCGGTACCGAACCTGAACCCACCGCCTTCCTGGTGCGCAATCTGCTGGGGGTGGATCCCCGCAACGGTGCCGTGGCCGTGGCCGAGAAACTGCGGGTGGGCCAGCAGGTGCAGTTCCAGCTCAGGGATGCGTCCTCGTCCCGCCAGGAATCCAGGCTGTTGTTGCGGCGTCAGGCGCGGCGCTCCGCTGATCCCCTGGCCGCCCTGCTGTTCGCCTGCCTGGGCAGGGGCCAGGGGCTCTTCGGTCAACCGGATGGCGATGTGACCATCTGCCGGGAGCAGTTTCCGGGGCTGCCGATCGCCGGTGCCTTCTGCAATGGTGAGATCGGCCCGGTGGCCGGCAACACCCATCTGCACGGCTACACGGCCAGCTGGGGTTTTGTGGTGCCCAACATCCCAGTGGATTGAGCGGTGGTGCGCCAGCACGTCAACCCGCTCAGCAGCCTGCACCAGCAACCCCGGCAACTGCCACCCACCCGGCAGCTGTTCGCCGATTACCAGCGGCCGCTGCATCTCGACATCGGCAGTGCCCGGGGCCGGTTCCTGCTGGCGATGGCGCCCCGGCATCCGGAGTGGAATTTTCTCGGCGTGGAGATCCGCCGGGGTCTGGTCGACGCCGCCGAGCAGGATCGGCGGCGCCTTGATCTGGCCAACCTGCGCTTTCTGTTCTGCAACGCCAACGTGAGCCTGGAGGACTGGCTCGCTGATCTGCCGGCCGGGCGTCTGCAACGGGTGACGATCCAGTTCCCCGACCCCTGGTTCAAGCGCAAGCACCAGAAGCGGCGGGTCCTCCAGCCTCCACTCCTGGCCGCGATCGCCGCCGCCCTCGCCCCTGGAGCCGAACTGTTTCTGCAGAGCGACGTTGCCGAGGTGATCGAGCCGATGGTGGCGCTCACCGAGGCCAGCGGCGCCTTCGAGCGCCCCGCCGATGATCCGCGTCCCTGGCGGCCCACCAACCCCCTGCCCGTGTCCACCGAGCGGGAGCTGCAGGTGATCGGGCGGGGGGGGGCGGTGTACCGGGTGCTGTTCTGTCGGAACAGCTCGGCCCATAATCCGGCCATCGCCGTTCGCCCTTGATGCCGGCCGCCCCTCCCGCCCCGTCGATCCCCTGGTTGCTGCGCTGGCAGGGACTGCTGGCCGGTGCCCCTGGCGGCTGGCTGTCGCGCCGGCTGAGCGGGGTGGCCGGGATTGTGCTCTGCGCCCTGATGGCAGGGCTGCCGATGCTGAATCGCACCAGCTTGAGTCTGTTGATCCTGGCCAGCGGTCTGCTCTGGGTGGTCTGGGCCCTGCAGACCCCGCCAGGGCGGATCGGGCCGATCAACGGCTGGCTGTTGCTGTTTCTCGGCCTCACCGTGCTGGCCACCGGCTTCTCGCCGGTGCCCGCCGCCGCCGCCAAGGGCCTGCTCAAGCTGCTCAGCTATCTGGGGGTCTATGCCCTCGCCCGCCAGCTGCTGGCCACCGCCCCGGCCTGGTGGGACCGGATCGTGGCCGCCCTGCTGGCCGGTCAGCTGGTCACGGTGGTGATCGGCATCCGCCAGCTCTACGTGGATTCCTCAGCGCTGGCCCGCTGGTCGGATCCGAATTCGGTGGCCCGGGGCACGGTGCGGATCTACAGCACCCTGGAGAACCCGAATCTGCTGGCCGGCTATCTGCTGCCGATCCTGCCCCTGGCCGTGGTGGCCCTGCTGCGCTGGAAGGGCATCGGCGGCCGCCTCTTCGCCCTCACCAGCCTGGTGCTCGGGATCGTGGCGATGGTGCTCTCCTACAGCCGCGGCGGCTGGCTGGGCATGCTGGCGGGGCTGGGCAGCCTGGCCCTGCTGCTGGTGCTGCGTCAGACCCGCCACTGGCCCGTGCTGTGGCGACGCCTGTTCCCCCTGCTGCTCCTGCTGGGCTCTGCGGCCGTTCTGGCGGTGCTGGTCACCCAGGTGGAGCCGCTGCGGGTGCGGCTGATGAGCCTGGTGGCCGGCCGTGAGGACAGCTCCAACAACTTCCGCATCAACGTCTGGATGGCGGCGCTCCAGATGGTCCAGGACCGCCCCTGGCTGGGGATCGGGCCGGGAAACAACGCCTTCAACCTGATCTATCCCCTCTATCAGCAACCCAAGTTCAATGCGCTCAGCGCCTACTCCATCCCCCTGGAGCTGGCGGTTGAAGGGGGCATCCCCGCCCTGCTGGCCGGTCTTGGGCTGCTCTGGAGCAGCCTGCGCTGCGGGCTGGGCCAGATGCGCAGCGAAGCGGGCCTGGCCCTGCCGGCCCTCGGCTGCGTGGCGGCGATCGTCGGCCTCGGCGTGCAGGGCCTCACCGACACGATCTTCTTCCGGCCGGAGGTGCAGCTGATCGGCTGGTTCTGCCTGGCCAGCCTGGCCGCCCAACCGGCCAGGGATGGCTGAGCCGGCCCTGCTGGCCGGCTTCGATGCCGGCCAGACCCACACCACCTGCCGGCTGGCGGCGCTGCACGGCGATGGCCGGCTCACGGTCCTCGCCGAGGGCCAGGGTCCGGGCGTCAGCCACCTGGCGGCCGCTGGCGGAGAAGGGCGGTTCACGGCGGCCCTCACCGGCAGCCTGCACCAGGCCATGGCTGCCGGAACCTGGCCCGTTCGGCCCGATCTGGCCGCCGCCGCGGTGGGGGCGAGTGGGATCGAGCAGGGCGCGGCCGTGCAGCAGCGGGGGGAGGCGCTCGCCGCCGCCGCCCTCGGTCTGCCCCTGGGACAGGTGGTGGTGACGGGAGATGAGCGCACGGCCCTGCGCGGCGCCCTCGGTGATCGCCATGGCCCGGGTGCGGGCATCGTGGTGATCAGCGGCACCGGCTGCATCGCCCTCGGCCGGAACCCAGCTGGCCTGGAGCACCGTTGCGGTGGCTGGGGCTGGCTGCTGGACCGTTGCGGCTCAGCCTGCGACATCGGCCGAGATGCCCTGGCCCTGTCGCTGGAGATGGCTGATGGGCGCCGCCCCGACAGCCCATTGCGGCCAGCGCTCTGGAGCCGGATGGTCCCGCCGGATGCCAGTGGGGGCAGCACCGCTGCGGCCATCACGGCCCAGCGGATCAAGGCCCTGGTGGTGGAACCCGGTTTCGGCCCGGCCGGCTTCGCCCGGCTTGCCCCGACCGTGGATGCCCTGGCGGCGGCAGGCGACGCCGATGCCCAGGCGGTGCTGGTGCGCTCGGCCACGGGCCTGAGCAGACTGGTGCGGGGGGTCGCCGGGGCTCTTGCCCTGGAGCGGGTCCGGGTCTGCGGGGTCGGCGGGGCCCTCACCCATCTGCCCCGGTTCGCCGCCGCCTATGGCACGGCCCTGCAGCACGAGCTGCCAGGCGCCGTGGCGGTGACAGCCCGGGGCGACGCCTGCCAGGGCGCCCTCTGGCTGGCCGCAGAGGCTCTGCTCAGGCCGGGTTGAGTTGCTGGCGGGCCAAGGCCGCCAGGTGCCCCGACCAGTGATCGACCACGTCCTGTTCAGCCGCTTCGACCATCACCCGCAACAGCGGTTCGGTGCCGCTGGCGCGCACCAGCACCCGACCGCTGCCGGCCATCGCCGACTCGGCCTGCTCCACCGCCTGGCGCAGCGGTTCGTTCTGCTGCCACTGCTGGCGCCGCTGGCGGTCGGGCACCGTGACGTTGATCAGGCGTTGGGGGTAGGGGCGGAAACTGGCCTCCATCCAGTCAGCCAGGCAGCCACCCCGGTTGTGCACCAGGGTTGCAACCTGCAGGGCCGTGAGCAGGCCATCGCCGCTCATGCCGTGGTGGGCCGAGAGGATGTGGCCGGATTGCTCGCCGCCCAGGGCGGCGCCGCTGGCCTCCATGGCGGCATGGACGTGTTGATCCCCGACGGCGGTGCGATCGAGCACGCCGCCCCTGGCCTGCCAGGCCCGCTCGAAACCAAGGTTGGACATCACCGTGGCCACCAGCCGGTTGTCCGGCAGCCGGGCGGCATCCTGCAGGGCGCCGCCCCAGAGGAAGAGGACCTGATCGCCGTCCACCACCCTGCCCTTACCGTCCACCGCCAGCATCCGATCGGCATCGCCATCGAAGGCGAAGCCCATCTCGGCACCCACCGCCAGCACCGCCTGCTGGAGCGGCTCCAGCTGGGTGCTGCCGCAGCCCACATTGATCCGACGGCCATCGGGCTGGCCATGCAGCACGGTGAGATCGGCGCCAAGGGCCCTGAACACCGCCTCTCCGCAGGCAGTGGCGGATCCCCAGCAGAGATCGAGCACGATCGCGCAGCCATCAAGGCGACGGTTCGCCACGCTGGCGAGCAGGGAGTCGGTGTACGCCTCCAGCAGGTCGGGGCGGTGATGGGCCGCCCCGCAGTGAAGCATCGCCCCGTTGGAATCGCCGCGCAGCCCGGCCTCGATCGCCGCCTGCTCCCGGCTGCTCAGCTTGGCGCCCGTGCTGCCGAACAGTTTGATGCCGTTGTCTTCAGGCGGGTTGTGGCTGGCGGACACCATCAGCCCGCCGGCCGCCCCGAGCCGTCGGATCGTGCCGGGCACCGCCGGGGTGGGGCAGAGCCCCAGGTTCCAGACGTCCCGGCCGGCGGCGCTCAGCCCCGCCGTCAGGGCTGCGGCCAGCATCGGGCTGCTGCTGCGGGAATCCATCCCGATCAGCACCGGCCGATCCGGCGGCAGCACCTGGCCGGTCCAGTAGCCCACCTGGAGGGCCAGGGCCGGGGTGATCTGGCTGCCGACCCGGCCGCGAATGCCATCGGTGCCGAAGCCGGCTGCGGCCGGGCCGAGCGGAAACCCAACGGGAAGACTGGCCAGCTCGGTCATCCAGGCACCCATTGCTGGCCAGCAGATTAGGTGCTCCGACGGGGCCACCAGGCCCAGCGCACCAGCTCGGCGATGGCCCACAGCAGCAGGCCGCCCACCACCCAGCCCGGCAGGGCCTGAAAGGGCCAGAGCGGGCGCAGTCCCACCACCAGGGCGGCTCCGGCCACCACCGCCAGAGCACGGCGTCGCTGGAAGGCCCCCGGCAGGGTGGAGAAGCGGGGTGGCAGGGAGGGAAGCAGGCCCATCGGCGATTCATGGCGCCCCTTCAGAATGCCAAGCCATGAGGAACATCCCGGCAGCTCCCTGCCCGCAGCCGTCGCCCACACCGAGCGGGTTGGTGCTGCCGCCACCAGCTCCGGCCCGGGGTCTGCCGATCCTTGCCCTCACGGTTTTCGGCAGCTGGGCCCTGCTGCTGATCGGCCGCCAGGCCCTGCTGCTGCGGCCCCAGCCCACCCCTGCCACCCCGGCGGCCCAGCTGGAGCTGATCCGGCTGCTGGATCCCGACCCCGACCGCCGCCGCGAGTCCAGCCTGCTGCTGGTGGGAGCTGGAGCCGATCCAGCCCGTCGCCGTCGCCTGCTGCGTGGCCAGGGCTGGGGGCCGATCCACTGGCTGCGCTGGTGCTGAAGCTCGATGCCCAGGCGGCTGAAGCTCTGGGTCAGGCCCCCGGGCCCAGCAGCCCTGGCGGCAGCTGGGGGGGCGATTTCCAGCGGCAGCGGCCAGTGCCGACGCGCTCTATGCCCTAGGCCGCACGGAGCCAGGTCAGCGTGCAGCGCTGCTGAAGCGTTTCCCGGCCCATCCCGCCGCCCTGGCCGCCGCCCTGGAGGCGGGTCCCGGCGGCGCTCTGCACCTGGCCCGCTGGGGGGCGCGCTGGCCCGGTGCCGAGGCGCGCATCCGCCAGGTCTGCCGCTCCGGCGCCGGATCTGGCTCAGGCGGTTTCGGCGCCGCTGAGCGCAACGAGCTCGCCGGCGCCCTCGCCCAGCTGGGTGATGGGGCCGGCGCCCTGAGCTGCCTGGGTCCCCGGCGCGGCTCCGTCGGCACCGAACTCGCCCTGGGACGGGCGCTGCTGAAGGGAACGGCGACCCAGCCGGCCGAGGGGGAGAAGCGGCTGCTGGGGTTGAGCCGGCACTGGCCCACCAGCCCGGAGGCGGCCGAGGCCGCCCGGCTGCTCAGCGAGCGTCCCGGCCCTGCCGCTCTGGCGCTGCTGGCCCAGCTGCCCCCGGCCCTGCGCCAGACCGCGCCGGTCCAGGCCCGCCAGGCCTTCGAGGGTGAACGGGCCTGGCGGGAGGTGCTGGCGCGCTGGCCGGCGGATCCGGCCAGCTGGGATCTCTCCTGGGAGCTGGCCCGCCAGCGGCTGCTGAAAAGGGAATGGGCCCAGGCCGCGGCGATCCTGAAGGTCCTGTCCCCCGATCGCCTGCCCACCCCCCTGGCGGTACGTCAGTTGTTCTGGCTGGGCTTCGCCGAGCAGCGGCTGGGGCAGGAGGAGCAGGCTCGCTACCACTGGCGGCAGCTGCTGCAGCGCTCACCCTGGGGCTACTACGGCTGGCGGGCCGTGGTGCGGCTGGGGGAGGAGCGGCCTCCCCTGCGGCTGAAGGCAGACCCCCAGGCGGCGCCCCTGGCGCCATCCGTCTGGCAGCCGCTCGGCAGCGGCCAGCCCCGGCTCGATCGCCTCTGGCGGCTCGATCAGCCCCTGGAGGCCTGGGAGGAGTGGCGGCACCAGCGCGGCAGCCGGACCCCGATGGCGCCAGCGCCCCTGATTGTCGAGGGTCGGCTGCGCCAGGGGGTGGGCGACGACTGGATGGGCCTGGCCCAGCTGGAGCAGGCCCAGTTGCGCTGGATCGGTGCCCGTTGCCCGGTCGCCCTTCCGCTGGAGCGTTCCCTTCACCCGGTTCGGCACGGGGCGACCTTTGCCGGTGCGGCGGCTGCGGCCGGCCTGGATCCCACGCTGCTGCTGGCCGTCGCGAAACAGGAGTCGCGCTTCACGGCCGGGGTGGCCTCGCCGGCGGGTGCCATCGGCTTGCTCCAGGTGATGCCGGCCACCGCTGCGGAGCTGGCCGGTGCCCCGGTGAGCGAAGACCAGTTGCGCCAACCGGAGCTCAACGCCGAGCTGGGCGCCCGTTATCTGGCCCTGCTGCTGCGGCAGTGGCAGGGGAATCCGTTCCTCACGATTGCCAGCTACAACGCCGGGCCCGGTGCCGTGCAGGGCTGGCGGAACCCCACGCTCGAGCTGGAGCCGGAATTGTGGGTGGAGGCGATCCCCTACCCGGAAACCCGTCTGTATGCCAAGAAGGTGCTGGGCAACCTCTGGAGTTATCAGCAGCTGTCGGTGCGGGGCTGCTAGATGCCGAGCATCTGGCCGGATTGATGCCAGAGGCGCCCCAGCCACACCCCGGCCATCACATAGGCGCTCAGTCCGATCGCGCCGTAGATGGGGGGCGGCACCACCCGGATGCGGGTGAGGTCCAGCCGGGCCAGCAGCACCGCCGTGGCCAGGATCATCACGTCAGCCAGGGCGCTCAGCCTCAGCAGGTAGAGGCCGGCAACCGTCACCAGAAACAGGCTGACCACCAGCGTCATCACCCGGCTGGCGGCCATGATCGCCGAGAGCTGGCGCAGCAGCAGATCCGGCATGCTGCAGAGCACCACCACCGTGACGGCCTGGAAGCACTCCGCCGACCAGTAGATCTGCCGGGCGGTTTCAAGGCCCAGGTGGGTGACCCGGACAGGCCCCTCCTGATCCGACCAGTGAATGCCGAGGTAGACGCTGACGACGAGCAACAGCAGCAGTAATGGAGCCCGCAAAGGCAGCAGGGTGAAGCCCAGCACCGCCTTGCCCAGGCCCGTGGAAAGCGATTTCAGCATCGGGTTGTCAGCACCAGGTTGATCGCTTCGAACGGACAGCTGGGGATGCACTGTTCGCAGACCAGGCAGCGCTGGGCATCGAAGCCGAGCCGCCAGTCGGGCAAGCCGATGGCCAGGGCGCCGCTGGGGCAGACGCTGGTGCAGAGGCCGCAGTCGACGCAGCGTTCGCGGTCGATCCGGATCTCCCCCTGGGCGCGGTCGAGCTCCAGGCCGATGCCCTCGAGCCAGTGCTCGGCGGCGGCCAGTTCGTCGATGTCGCCGGACAGCTCCACCACCATGGTGCCGCTGCGGTTGGGAGCGATCTGGGCCCTGAGGATCTTGGCGGCCACATCAAAATCCACCGCCAGCCGGTAGGTGATCGGCTGGTGCACCGCCTCGCTGGGGAAGTGGATGGTGAGACGGTGCTTCACCGTTGGCAGATGCCGCTTGAGCTCAGTTTGACGCGGCAGCAGCCGTGGCGCTGCTGCCAGAGTGCAACGCAGCCGAGCCTGATCCGGAAGGCGCCATGACCGAGCCGAACAGCAAAGACCCGGCGCCCTCCCCGCTGGGGAGGCGAGAGCGGCTCCTGCTGGCCGCGATCGCCGCCGCCCTGGGCCTGCTCCTCTTCCAGCTGCGGGGTGGCCTTCAGCCCCAGGCACCGCTCGAGCAGATGGCTCGCCGTTCCCTGGAGCTGCCCGTTGCCCTGGCCAACGGTCGGCCGACGATCCTGGAGTTCTATGCCGATTGGTGTGCGGTGTGCCGTTCGATGGCCCCGGCCGTCGAAGCGATCGAAACCAAGCACCGCGGCGCCCTCGATGTGGTGCTGCTCAACGTGGACAACCCCCGCTGGGCTGCCGAGATCGAGCGTTACGACGTGAACGGCATTCCCCAGCTTGAGTTCTTCGATCGTGAGGGCCAGTCGGTGGGCCGCTCCCTCGGCGGCCGCAGCCTCGCCGAACTCGACGCCATCGCCACTGCCCTGATCGCCGGCAAGCCGCTGCCGCGCCTGGCCGGGGTGGGCTCGCTCAGCCAGCTCGATGTCGCCAGCACACCCGTGGCGGGACCCCGCAGTCATGGCTGAATTCACGCCGATGGATCCCCGTTTCCGGGTGGAGCTGATCGCCGCAACGCCCAACCCGCAGCAGTGCGTGTATGCCGGCATGCATCAGGACTATTCGGAAGGATTCGTGGCCTCCGATCGAGCCGAGTGGCCCGATGAGCAGACGGCGGGCGCCATCTGCGTGAAACGGTTGCTGGCCGGCGAACGGGGCCACTACGGCCCGCTGGAGCATGCCCAGATCGTGCTGAACGTGGGCTGGTTCCCCCATTCGGTGATGCAGCAGGCGCGCACCCATCGTGTTGGCGTGAGTTTCGATGTGCAGTCGATGAGATATACGGGCGAGCGAATCTCCAGGGCTGCAAAGGGTGAAATAGACCTGGAAGAAGTGTTTTACTTAAGGCCCGTTGGCGCCTATAGCGACCGCCAAGGCAAGAAATACAACTACGACGCAACGCAGCGAGCCATCGATCTGGAGATCTGCCGCGCCGCAGCCGCGCGCTACCGCGATCTACTGGATGCCGGCTATGCCGAAGAGCACGCCCGCGGCATCCTGCCGTTCGACTACCGCCAGCACTTCGTGGTGAGCTTCACGCTGCGGGCTTTCCTGCATTTCCTCGATCTACGCGCCAAGCTCGATGCCCAGCAGGAGATCCGCGAGCTCTGCGATCTGATGTGGCCGCATCTGCAGGCATGGGTGCCGGAGTTTGCGGAGTGGTATGAGAAGAGTCGGTTGCATAAGGCGCGGTTGGCGCCTTGATGGCGCTTGCTGAGCACTTGAGAACTATTGAAAGTACCTGCACTGCGAAGCTGTGCAGGTACTTTCTCACTATTTGACGTCGGCAACGCCAATAACAATGCATCCGTTCTCTGAACTGGCCATGCGCTTCACGGCGCTGAC
Organism: Cyanobium sp. ULC082; assembly: GCF_977927535.1. Taxonomy (NCBI): domain Bacteria; kingdom Bacillati; phylum Cyanobacteriota; class Cyanophyceae; order Synechococcales; family Prochlorococcaceae; genus Cyanobium; species Cyanobium sp. ULC082. The sequence goes on along the minus strand of NZ_OZ376398.1, from coordinate 280,306 downwards.
CAACGGTCTTCTCGATGTTCAGAGAGCAGATCTACTCTCAGAGCTGCAAGACCATGGGACTACTGCCTTGGTCAAGCAGCTGCAGGCAGTAGAGCTACAAGGTGCAATGGTGGCGATGTTTGATGCTGCGCTGCAGGATGCACTGGACGCAGTGAACGGCTTTCAAGAAGCAAAACGGATCATCGAGCAGACCGGAGACTTTGAGCTGCGAGATAGGTTCGAGATTTTGCAACGTGCAGCGAACGTGTTGAAGCACGGGCGAGGACGTAGCCACGACGAGCTGATGGCCCAAAGGGGTCAGTTGCCGTTCAGAGTAGGCGCAGAGGACGAGTTCTTTAATGAGGGCAACGTGTCCGATCTCGCAACGCTTGTGAAGGTGGATAGCAAGTTTTTACGCCATTGTGTCGAGACGATCGATCTGGTAGCAGCGCTGATCAGGCGGACGCGACCGACGGCTTGGGTGTAGCGCGAATATTCAGCGATTGCAGCTGATCAAGTGATCAGAGCCTGCCTGCACGAACGGAATAGAAAGGGCCACAAAGAACCGCCGGTCCTCTATGCCGACAGCAGCAACTCCCTAGCCTCAGGCTTCTCGCAGAGTTGCATGCCGCCATGCTAGAAAGCCGGCTGGAGGAGCCGGGAGTGTTCTGAAGCTTCTCCTGGCCACGGATGCCAAAGGCACCCCGCACTCAGAATCCATGATCAAGCCCGCGACGTAACGGCCTGACCGTTTGCCAGCAAGGGGGAGACCTACGAGTGGATGTCTTCGTTTGTGGCCTGGTAGATCCACTAGCAACGGCACAGCGACATCAAGTTCGTGACACCCCCGCGGCGTCACAGGCGCCAAGCCATGGAGATGTGTCGACACCGGGCTGTCGTGTACTAGCAGGCACGCCAGCGGAACCAACCCCGCTGGTCACGATCCCCGCGGCGCTGGCGTCAGCCAGAGGCGATCTGGATCAATCCTCGACCGCCAAACACTCAACTAATCCAGCTCTATTTCCCCTGGCCTGACCAGCAGCAACAACGCCTTCATTCATGGCAGTCACCCTATCGGCATCTCAAATAGTTCTAAACATGAGACTCAGTCTCTACCCACTTGCATCCTGTCAGCCACTTGTATCAAATGTGGAAAGTTTCTTTTCATAAACCGATGAAAATCTGAGTCAGCAACCCACTTTTCTTTGAAGATCGCATAGACAAGCTTAATCAGTGGATCTACGGGAAATGTATTCGATGATTTAACTTCATTGATTAAGCATGTTAGATATTCCTGGGTCACGCGGTACTTTCCATGCTTGCCTTTGAGCAATTCCACGCCTGCTCTAACCGATTCGGCAATGGATGAAATCTTTGCGTTGGCTATTCTTGTCGTTGACTCTATGTCTTCTGCGACTAGCTTGATTTCATCTGGGTTAAAGTGTCGTCGCGAGGCCTGGATATCCTCGAAAAAAGCAACAATCGCTTTTGCTTGATAGACGTAATGGTCGTGAGTGTAAGAAGCGCGTGGAGGCTTGGTCATACTTTACTTTGAACGTGAATGGTTTCGTGAAATTCAAAAAGACAAGGCATGGCCTTGCTAAGAATACTCAGTAAAGAACTATTTTGCAAGCAGTCAGCAGAGAACAAAGTCGAGATGGAGGCCTTGAATTGTGCCTGCCCCATCCCAGGGCATGCCAAGACCTTGCATTGCTGATTTTACATATTGTAGCAAATAGCTCAATAGTCTGTTCTGTGAAGCACTCCCAAGTGTCCTACACATGCGGCATGTGTGCTCTGAAAACTCAATCAGTACACCGTGAACGCAACCCAAGTGCAAGACGCCAAAGCTGCTTTTGACAAGGCCCCCTCTGCCAGGAAAGTTGACGCCTCTCCATCTCGACCATTTCCACCACCAGGGGGCCTGATGGAACCGATCAATGCGCCCTTACAGCGAGGCTGTCAAAGCTGATGTCCGCCGGCGGATGGGGCCTCCCCATCGCCAGAGCGTGACGGAGATCGCCCAGGAGCTGGGCATCCACGTGATCACCCTCTACAAATGGCGCAAGGCCTGGCGTCTGCAGGGGGAGGTGGTGCCGGCTACCCAGAAGGACCCCGAGGGTTGGGGCCCAACTGACAAGTTCACGGTGGTCCTGGAGACTGCTGGGTTCAACGCCACCGAACTCGGCGCTTACTGCCGCGAGCGGGGTCTGTTCCCCGAGCAGGTGGATCGCTGGCGCCAGGCCGCCCAGGATGCCAACGCACAGCCGCTGGTGACGATGGCCGAGCAGAAGGACCTGGAGAAGCGCCACCAGGCCGATCAGCGGGAGATCAAGCGGCTGCAGCAGGAGCTGCGCCGCAAGGACAAGGCCCTGGCGGAGGCGGCGGCGCTGCTGATGGCCTCAAAAAAGATCCAGGCCTTCTGGGGAGAGGACGGGGGCGACTGACCTCACCGTCTGATCGCCGCAAGGCCCTGGGGATCCTCGAGGCCGGCATGGCCGCGGGCGCACGGGCCCGTGAGGTGGCCGCTTTGCTTGGTGTGGGGCTCACCACCCTGCAGCGCTGGCGGCGTCAGTTCGCTGGTGATGGGGACGGCAGCGATCGCCGCAGAGGAAGCCCCCGCCATGTGGCCCATCGCCTGAGTGAGGAGGAGCGCCAGCGAATTCTGCTCACCTGCAACCAGACGGAATTCGCGGCGCTGCCGCCGGGGCAGATCGTGCCGGTCCTGGCGGATCGGGGCCTCTATATCGGCTCGGAGCGGAGCTTCTACCGGGTGCTCCATGCCCACGGCCAGGCCCACCGCCGCGGGCGGGCCCGTCCGCCCCAAGAGCCCCGTCCGGTGCCACGGCTGCAGGCCAGGGGGCCGAATCAGCTGTGGAGCTGGGACATCACCTACCTGCCCACCAGCGTTCGGGGGGTGTGGCTGTACCTCTATCTGGTGATCGACGTCTGGAGTCGCAAGGTGGTGGCCTGGGATGTGGCCGAGCGGGAAGACGCCCAGATCGCCGCTGATCTGGTCGGCCGTGGCTGTCTGCGGGAGCGGATCAGTAAGGGCCGCCGCCAGCCGCTGGTCCTCCATGCCGACAACGGCAACGCCATGCGCGCTGCCACCCTGGAAGCCCGGCTGGAGGAGCTGGGGGTGCTCAGATCCTTCTCCAGGCCCAGGGTCAGCAACGACAATCCCTACTCGGAGTCGCTGTTCCGAACGGTCAAGTACCGACCGGACTACCCCAGGCGGCCATTCCAAAGCAAGGACGACGCCTGCGCCTGGGTGGCCACGTTCGTGAGCTGGTACAACCACCAGCACCGCCACAGCGCCATCCGATTCGTGACGCCCCACCAGCGCCACAGCGGTCAGGCCGAGGAAATCTGCCGCCACCGTTCCCGCGTCTATGAGCAGGCCCGGCAGTGTCACCCCCGCCGCTGGAGCCGCTGCACCCGCAGCTGGCATCAACCGGAGGTGGTCTGGATCAATCCACCGCCTCCAGAAAACGCCAACGGTCCGGCTACTTTGTCGATCGCCGTCTGATTGGCGGCAGGGGCGTCATCTTTTCTGGCAGTCACCGAGGACATGATTCATATGGTGGTCCGTGATCCCTGGGCTAGCCCACCCAACAGCCCAATTCCTCAGGCCCACCTTGGCTGCGGTCTATCACCGATCGGGTGGCCAACCTGGTCAATTGGTGGCCGTTCTATGCTTTATTTCTACGAGCATCACATCAGCACCAGAGTCATACAGACCGGACATCCCAACTCCCAACGCGATACGGAGGTGAGGGGTGGCTCCTTCCTAAGCCCGGGGGCACTGCATGGGCATGCTTCGTCCTAACGCTGCCCCTGAGTGGCAGGCAAGGAGCTTGCGGTGGCTTAGCAGAGAGCTGGCGGTGGCCTGTCCACTCGAGGGGCTTGTTGGGCAACGCTTGCATGTAACTGCTATGTTTCCCCTCTGGTCTCATCATAATGTCTAGTCGAATGACGAATCTTGGTGTTGTTCAAGATATTCTCCCAGACAGATAAAAAAGTCACCCGTGAGGTTCCGAAGCCTGGCCACGTCCTGGCCAAGCCGACGTATCACTTCGGCGTACGAGGACACTAACGATGGGCCCTTTGTAGAGTCAAATAAGCCAAGTAGGTATAGAGCATTACAACCTTCTGCGTTGAAATGTGGACGCCGTTCGTAATCTATACGATAAATCGCCATTTCTCTAGGCTGGCCATTTTCATTTGTACATTCTCGCCAATGTTGAAGTGCATCCAATACCGCAGCATATTCGTTTGGGTGGAACGAATATTTGTTCCGAAGGTGCCTCACCATGTTCATTTCAGGTGTTCCTTCTGCGGGCCGAGAGTGGAACTTCTGAAGTGCACCGACCGCTTCTCGCAGGTGAGTATCCGCTAAAATCTCCTCTCTGAAGTGAGTGCTGACCTTTCCCTTTTTTCTGAAGAACAAGTGTCCCTCTGACACTAGGCCAGCAAGCATCAAGATTGGAGCCGAAGTGTAGCAATTGTGTTCGTGCTCGATCAGAAGCTGGTGTATTTCGTCGAGCTGGTTAACTCTGTGCATCCAAGCAGACAGACACATAAACAGTGCGGTCTTATCGCCCCCCCAAACGCGGAGCAAAGCATCAATGTCGGCATGAACAGCCAAACAGGTATTGGTTCTAATGACTCGTATCGGGTAAGCCATGATGCTGGCACTCACCATATTGATGTCGCGTCGACTATTTAGCTTAGCTGGACGGCCGAATGCGGTTCGTGAATGCTGCTGCCCAACAGTAAATAGACGGGTCCGTTAACCACGCCAGTCGATGCCTCCTGATCAGTCTAAGCATCTTTGTCTTGCCTGTCTTTTGGTCTGACAGAAGTTGCGCTGGCTGGGTTCTGCTCTTTTTGGTGCCTGCAGAAACGGATTTTTTGCGGGTCCGTGAACCATCTGTTCAGTCCTATGCAGTTCGAATGCTGGGGATTCGCTTCCATGGATGATCTGCAATCTCAAATCACAGATTCGCCTGTTCGATGCCATCCTTTTGCTCAGCAGGCTCTGAGATCAGAAGGCCTGTCGCTTGCGCTGCGTCACGCCCATTCCGAGGGTCATTCCCGTTGGGCCTTCAGGTACGTCCGCCCACGGCTTTGGGCCGCACCACATCGCTGCGATCCCCGGGATTCCCGCCGATTCCTTGGCGCTGCATGAACAACCGGGGGGTTTCGAGGGAGCCGGTTTCAGGCGTTCCCAGCTCAAGGTGGGTTGGGCTCCTTCCCTAAGGTCACCCCCGGCCCATGCGCCTCGCCGTCGCGGTCTTCGCTGATGTCCGCCCGCATCAATCCCCTGCTCGGCCTGCCGTTCGAGCCTGCGGTCGAGAGCCTCGGGCCCCAGCATTGGGATGTGGTGGAGGCGGCCTCCTTTCCGCTCAGCCGGCTGCGCTTCCGCAACGACGCCCTCCTGCAGCAGCTCGGTCTTGACGCCGCTTCGATCAGTGACGCGGACTTCGAGGCCGCCTATGGCCGTTTCGAGGCACGCACTCCCCTCCTGGCCCTGCGATATCACGGCTATCAGTTCGGCACCTACAACCCCTGCCTCGGCGATGGACGGGGTTTCCTCTACGGCCAGTTGCGTGATCGCCATGGCGCCCTCCATGACCTCGGCTCGAAGGGCTCCGGCACCACCCCCTGGAGCCGTGGCGGCGATGGCCGCCTCACCCTCAAGGGCGGCGTGCGCGAACTGATCGCCTCGGAGGCCCTGCATCGGCTCGGCGTCACCACCAGCCGCACCCTCAGCCTGGTGGAAACGGGCGAAGAGCTGTGGCGGGGCGACGAACCCTCGCCCACCCGCAGCTCGGTGATGGTGCGCCTGGCCCGCACCCATCTGCGCTTCGGCACCTGCGAACGGTTGCTCTACCTCCGCAAGCCCCAGCAGCTGGAGCAGTTGTTGCGCCATGTGGTGGCTGTGTACTACCCGCATCTGGCGTTGGCCCATCCGGCCACGGGCAAGGCCGGAGCAGTGCCCCAGCTGCTGGCCTTCTACGGCGAGCTGGTGGAGCGAGTGGCCCAGCTGGCGGCCGAGTGGATGGTGGCCGGCTTCACCCATGGCGTGCTCAACACCGACAACATGTCGCTGGCGGGCGAGAGCTTCGACTACGGCCCCTTCGCCTTCCTCGATACCTGGGATCCGGGCTTCACCGCCGCCTACTTCGACCACAGCGGCCTTTATGCCTACGGCCAGCAGCCGCTGATCTGTCATCAGAATCTGCGCCTGCTGCAGGAGCCCCTGGCGATGCTGCTGCCGCGGCCTGACCTGGAGGTGAGGCTGGAGCGCTTCGCTCCCACCTACGACCGGCACTACCGCCACTGCCTGATGCGACGGCTGGGTTTCGAGGCCACCGCTGGGGCGCCGATCGATGGTGGCGGTGCTGGCAGCGGCGATGGCAGCGGCGATCGTCCCGATCTGGTGCCGCTCACCCTGCAACTGCTGGCGGCCTGGCCGGTGGCCTATGGCTCCTTCTTTGCGGCGCTTGCCGATCGGATCGCCACCGGTGGCCTGCCGCCGGAGCCGGATGCGCTCGCCCCCTTCCTGGTGGGGGCCGTCGAGCCGCCGCATCGCCCGTGGCAGGACTGGCGTGATGGCTGGTGGGCCTGGAGCCATGGCCTTTCGTCCGAGCAGCAGGCCGCGATCCCCACCAGCCTGCGGCGCTGGAACCTGCCGCTGACCCCGGTGCGGGCTGAGGTGGAGCGTCTCTGGGAGGCGATCGACCAACGGGACGACTGGCAGCCGCTGCAGGATTGGCTGGCGTTGATTCGATGACCCGATTGTCGGGATCCGGGGTGTTTGGCGCTACAGCCCCTGGCGCCTGAATCTGTCTGACTTCTCATCAATGGATGTTTGCTTCGATGGTTCCCGATGACTTCCGAACAGGCCGCCCAGCTGATCGACGACACCCTGGATCTGGTCCATCAACGGCTCCAGGAACTGGACGACGACCAGTGGCGCCGTGAGCACAAGGCCCTGGCCGATGAATTCCGGGAGTGGCGCCAACCCAGCGGTGGCCACATTGATCTGATGCTCTGCCCTGGGTTCAGCAGGGGCTGAGCCGGCTCAGGATGGCTTCACCGGTTTGGCCAGGTTTCGCTCCAGCCAGGTCCAGTAGAGGGCCGAGATGCAGACGGAGGCCAGCAGCCCCACCACGGTCGAGCCGAGCAGGATCCGGCTCGAGAACGACCAGCCCAGATCCCAGATTCCCTCCTGGCGGATCACCTCCAGGCTCGGCCAGCCCCGGCCCGGGCCCAGCATCCAGCTGCCCAGCTGATAGTTGAACCAGTAGAGGGGCAGGTAGGTGATCGGGTTGCTGATCCAGGTGCCCGCCGCCGCCAGCAGATGGTTGCCCCGCAGCAGGCTGGCCAGACCGATGCCCAGGATGGTCTGCAGCCCGAAGAACGGGAAGCAGCCGCAGAAGATGCCGGCCGCCAGGCCCCGGGCCCGCTGGCCATGGCTGCCCTCCTGTTCCCACAACCAGAGCAGGGCCCGCCGCAGCCGAGACTGGGGGCTGCGTGGCCCTGGAGGGCTCTTGGGCTCGGAGGACACCATTGCAGCGATTGCCACGGCGGTGGCGCCTGGCCAGGGAAGTATTGCGATCGTACGCATCTCCGGTGGGGCGGCGGAGGCGATCGGCCGCCGGCTGTTCCGTGTCGCCGGCCGCCAGCTCTGGGAGAGCCACCGAGTGCTCTACGGCCATGTGCAGGATCCAGTCAGCGGCGAGCGCGTCGATGAAGCGCTGCTGCTGCTGATGCGCGCCCCGCGCAGCTTCACCCGTGAAGACGTGGTGGAGCTCCATTGCCATGGCGGGCTGATCGCCGTGGCGCGCGTGCTGGAGCTGGTGCAGGCGGCCGGGGCGCGCCGCGCCGCACCGGGGGAATTCAGTCAGCGGGCCTTCCTGAACGGCAGGCTCGATCTCACCCGCGCCGAGGCGATCAGTGAGCTGATCACCGCCCGCAGCCGGCGTGCGGCCCAGTTGGCGATGGCCGGTCTGGACGGGGGGCTGCAGCGACGCATCACGGCGCTGCGCGACCGGTTGCTCGATCAGCTGGCCGAGCTGGAGGCCCGGGTGGATTTCGAGGAGAACCTGCCTCCGCTGGCTGGATCGGCGGTGGTGGCGGCCCTGGAGGCGGTGAAGGAGGAGCTGGAGCAGTTGGTGGCGGAAGCCGGCCAGGGTCTGTTGCTGCGCGCTGGACTGAAGGTGGCGATCGTCGGGCGCCCGAACGTGGGCAAATCCAGCCTGCTCAATGCCCTCAGCCGCACGGACCGGGCGATTGTGACCGATCAGCCCGGCACCACCCGCGACCTGGTGGAAAGCGAGCTGGTGCTCCACGGGGTGCCCCTCACCCTGCTCGACACCGCCGGCATCCGGCCCACCGACGACCCCGTGGAGCGGCTGGGCATCGAGCGCAGCCGCGCTGCCCTGGCGGCCGCCGATGCGGTGCTGCTCCTCTACGACCTCACCGCCGGCTGGACCGCTGCCGATCAGCAGCTGCGCGACCTGGTGCCCGAGGGGGCGGCGCTGCTGCTGGTGGGAAACAAGGCCGACGCGGCGCCGCCAGACCCGGGGTCCCCAGCCCGGCTGCTGATCAGTGCCCGCACCGGCGCGGGCTGCGATGCCCTGGTGGAAACGCTGCTGCAGCGCTGCGGCGCCACCCTGCAGGAGGGCCTGCAGGTGGCGCTCAATGCCCGCCAGCGCGAGCTGGCCGCCGCCGCCGCCGCCGCCCTGGAGCGCAGCCTGGAGGCGGCAGCAGACCAGCTGCCCTGGGACTTCTGGACGATCGATCTGCGCGCCGCCGTGCGCAGCCTCGGCGAGATCACCGGCGAGGAGGTGAGCGAAGCGGTGCTCGATCGGGTGTTCGCGCGCTTCTGCATCGGCAAGTGAGGGCGCTGGCCACAATGAGGTCTGCGTGCGCGGCTGAGCGGTGATCGATCCCAGGGCCCAGCTTCCTGTGGAGCAGCGCCAGGCCATCGGCGCCGCCGGCCTGGCCGCCCTGCTCACGGTGGCTCGCTGCAATGGCGCGCCGTCGGCCAAAGCCCTCGCCGCTATCGGCGGTGTGCGTGATCACCTGCTGCGGATTGATTGCGATCTCGATTCCCTGCCGCCGATCACGCCGGCCCAGCTCGCCGAACGGGTGCGGGCGGTGAACCCCGATCCCCAGTGGCGGGAGCGCATCCTGCGCGGCATGACCCTGGTGGCCCTGTTCGATGGTGAGCCCACCCCGGCGCAGCAGCAGTTGCTGGAGCAGGCGGCTGCCGCCCTGGCGGTGGACCCGGCGCCGGTGCGCACCTTCCGGCAGGTGATGGAGCAGCGGCTGGCCCTGGTGCGCTTCGATATCGGCCGGCGCGGCTTCATCGCCTCGGCGGCACGGGCCACGCTGGAGCAGGAAGGGCTGCGCGGTGCCCTGGGGGTGGCGCGGGTGCTGCTGCGGCAGGAGGATCCGGCCATGGCCGAGCGCTACCGCGCCCTGCGCCACTACCCCGCCGGCAGTTTCGGGCTGGCCTATGCCGCCTTCATCGACCGCAACCACTTCGGCTTCCCCGGAGAGATCGGCGGCCCACCGCCGCCGGTGATGCACCACGACTGCTGCCATGTGCTCGGCGGTTACGGCACCACCGCCGCCGAAGAGGGGGCCGTGCTCGGCTTCCAGGCGGGCTTTGAGCGGGTGGATCCGTTCTATGTGCTGATGTTCGGCCTGGCGGAGTTCGAGCTGGGCATCGGCGCCACGCCGTTCATCCCGGGCGAACGCGATGCGCTCGATGTGGAGCGCCTGTTCGCCGGCATGGCCCATGGCGCCCAGGTGTCGGTGGATCTGATCGCCGCCATCGACCCCTGGGACCACTTCGCCGAGCCGCTGGAGGAGGTGCGCCGCCGCTTCAATGTGCTGCCCCGTGGCCGTGAGCCGGAATGGCCGGCGCCGATCATGGGCTGATCCGTCGCGCCTGCCGCCGCCTGCTGCTCCCTTCCCCCGCCTGCCCCTTGCCTGCCCCGCCGCCGCTGCTGCCCTTCAGCCCTGCCCTTGAGCAGCAGCTGCGCAGCTGGCTGGCCGAAGATCTCGGCCGCGGCGACCTCACCGCCCCCGCCCTGGCGGGCGCCCGGGGCCGGGCCCACTGGATCGCCAAGGCCGATGGGGTGTTCTGCGGCGGCGTGCTGGTGGAGCCTCTGTTCCGGCTGCTGGATCCCGCCTTGGCCGTGCGGGTGCAGGTGGCCGATGGGGAGCCGGTGGCGAGCGGTCAGCGGCTGCTGGAACTGGAGGGGGCGGCTGACGCCCTGGTGGCGGCGGAGCGCACCGCCCTCAACCTGGCCATGCGCCTGAGCGGCATCGCCACCGCCACCGCCTTGCTGGTGGCCGAGCTGGCGGGCACGGGCGTGGCCCTGGCCGACACCCGCAAGACCACGCCCGGGCTGCGGCTGCTGGAGAAGTACGCCGTGCGCTGCGGTGGCGGGCTGAACCACCGCTTCGGCCTCGATGACGCGGCCATGCTCAAGGAGAACCACCTGGCCTGGAGCGGTGGGGTGGGCCCGGCGATCGCGGCGGTGCGGGCGGCGGCGCCCTGGCCGGCGCGGCTGATTGTGGAGGCGGAAACGGCCGCCGAGGCGGAAGCTGCCGTGGCCGCCGGCGCCGACGCGGTGTTGCTTGATGAATTCACCCCGGAGGCCCTGCAGGCGCTGGTGCCGCAGCTGCGGCAGCTGGCGGTGGCGCAGGGGCGGGCGGTGGTGCTGGAAGCGTCGGGGGTGCAACCCGAGCAGCTGCGGGCCTACGCCACCACCGGCATCGATCTGATCTCCACCAGTGCGCCGGTCACCCGCAGCCGCTGGCTGGATCTGAGCATGCGCCACCTTCCGCCCGGCCGCTGAACGCGGCCGTGGTGCTGGTTCCGGGCGCCCTGGATGGGAGGGATCGGTGGCTTTGTGCCTTTGCTTGTGGGCCTGTGGCGTTGCGCGCCCCTTGGCAGCAGAGTGTCGGAGGGTTTTCGACGCTGCTTGCCATGCCGTTCTGCCGCTTCTTGAGCCGGAGCCTGCGGATCAGCTCAGTGACCCTTGCCCTGCTCGCGGCCGTGTTGCCGGCCGCCGAGGCCCGGGCCGGGTCGGTGCTGCAACGCGTTGCCAGCACTGGCGAGCTGGTGGTGGGCAGCGAACCCCTCCTGCCCCCCCTGAGCTTCCGTGACAGCAGCGGCCAGCCGGCCGGCTACGGGGTGGAGGTGGTGCGCCGCGTCCAGGCTGAGCTGGCCGCTGCTCTGGGCCGGCCGATCACCGTGCGCTTCGAAGCGGTGAGCGAGCCCGCCGAACTGGTGCGACGGGTGGGCAAGGGAGAATTGGCCCTCGCCTGCGGCGTGCCCTTCTCCTGGGCCCGCGATGCCCAGGTGGATTACACCCTGCCGATCGGGCTCTCCGGCATCCGGGTGCTGGCTCCGGCGGGCAAGATCGACGGCTCCCCCGCCTCCCTGCTGGGCCGCAGCATCGGCGCGGTGCCGGGCTCCCTTGGCGAGGCGGTGCTGAAGGGCATTCAGCCCCAGGCCCGCCTGGTTCCTTTCGCCAACCTGGCTGAGGCGGTGGTCGCGCTGAAGGCCGGCCGGCTGGATGGCGTGATGGGCGACACCAACCTGCTCACCGGCCAGGCCAACAGCCTGGGTGCCACCGGTCTGGTGGTGATGCCGGAGCAGCCCTATGAGCGCTATGCGGTGGGTTGCATCGTTCCTGAGAACGATTCAGCCTTCCGCGACCTCACCAACCTGGCGATCGCCCGGTTGCTGCAGGGCTATGTGGACGGCGATCCCGCAGCGGTGGCCAGCGTGGACCGCTGGGTGGGGCCCAAAGGGGTGCTGGGGGTGCCGTCCGAGCGGATTCGCACCTACTTCGAATCGGTGCTGCTGAATCACGAGGCGATCCGCCCCCAGGGCCCCGCCGCGGCGTCTGCCACGCCAGCCTCTCCCTGAAGCTTCCTGCTCACGACCCACCGTTCACTTCCAGGCTTCCCCGGACCACCGCTTTCCGCCTTCCGCTTTTTCGTTCTCCAGGTTTCACCTCCGATGGCTTCCTTACCACGTCTCAGGCTGTTCGGCTTTCTGCTTTTCCTGGCGATCCTGCCGCTGATTCCCGCCGCCGAGGCCCTGGCGTCCGCCGCCGCCAGCTCTCGCCATGACGGCCCCGATCTGGACAGCCTCGGCGTGGAGGGCCGCCTGCGCCGCATCGCCGGGGCTGTTCGCGAGCGGGAAACCGGATCAGCTGCAGCCAGGGCCATCCCCGACGATGTGCTGGCCTACGTGTTCGTGAACGGGCCGCGGGTGGGCTGGCGCAACGGCGGCTTCTACAACGGTGGCTTCCGCAATGGCGGGTTCTGGAACGGGGGCTTCCGCAACGGCGGCGGCTGGCGCAACGGCGGCTTCGGCAATGGTGGCTTCCGCAATGGCGGTGGCTTCCGCAACTTCTGGTGAGCCGTTGAACCCCGAAACGTTCGGCCCGCTGCGGTTGCTGGTGGTGCAGCCCACCCCGTTCTGCAACCTCGACTGCGACTACTGCTATCTGCCCAGCCGCGACGATCGCAGCCGCCTGCCGCTGGAGCTGCTGGAGCGCACCCTGGAGCGGGTGCTGGAGAGCCCTTACGCCACCGGTGATTTCACCCTGCTCTGGCATGCCGGTGAGCCGCTCACCATGCCGATCGCCTTCTACGACGAGGCCACGGCCCTGATCGGCCAGGTGCTGGCGCGTCGGCAGGGGCCGCCGCTGCGGATCGAGCAGTCGCTGCAGACCAACGCCATGACGATCGACGCCGCCTGGTGCGACTGCTTCGAGCGCAACGACATCCATGTGGGCGTGAGCCTCGATGGCCCCGCCTTCCTGCACGACGCCCACCGCCGCACCCGCACCGGCCTGCCCAGCCACGCCGCCAGCCTGCGGGGCATCGGCTGGCTGCAGCGCCGTGGCATCCCCTTCCAGGTGATCGCCGTGCTCACCGACGACGCCCTCGATCACGCCGACACCCTGTTCGACTTCTTCGTCGGCGAAGGCATCGACAACCTGGCCTTCAACATGGAGGAAACCGAAGGGGAGAACCTCAGCTCCACCCTCTCGCGGCCACGCTCGGAGGCGCGCTACCAGGCGTTTCTGGAGCGTTTCTGGGAGCGGCTGCGGGCCCAGCCCGGTGCCCTGCGCCTGCGGGAGTTCGAGGAGATCGCCGGCCTGGCCTGCGGCGATCAGCGCCTGGCACGCACCGACATGAACCATCCGTTCGCGATCGTGAACGTGGATGCGCGTGGCAACTTCTCCACCTTCGACCCCGAGCTGCTGTCGGTGGCCACCGCCGCCTACGGCGACTTCGCCTTCGGCAACGTGAGCACCGACAGCCTGGCCTCGGTGGTGGAGAGCGCCAAGTTCCAGCGGGTGCTCGCTGAGATCCGCGCCGGTGTGGCCCGCTGCCGCGCCGAGTGCGACTACTTCGGCCTCTGCGGCGGCGGCGCCGGCAGCAACAAATACTGGGAGCGCGGCACCTTCGACTGCAGTGAAACCCAGGCCTGCCGCTACCGCATCAAGCTCAGCGCCGATGTGGTGATGGCGGGCCTGGAGCGGGAACTGGAGCTCACCGGCTGAGTCGAGCCTTCGGGCGCGGCACAATCAGGCACCCGAAGGCCAGAACTCCGGCTGATCGAGCATGGGCCGCTCCAGCGGCAGCACGTGGAAGCGGCGGCGGATCTCCAGCAGGGGCTCAGTGGCGAAGGCCAGGTGGTCGAGCCGGCTGAAATCGCCGCTGCAGGCGGCGCCGCGGCGCCAGGCTTCCGCCAGCAGCTCGGGCGCACCCGGCAGATCAAGCGCGCCCCGTTTGCCGTTCAGGCCGTTGTAGGGCTCACCGTCGCCGCCGTAGGGCTCGAACTGGTTGTTGTCGCCGTGCACGAACAGGCCCACCTCGTGGATCAGGAAGTTGGCGAGCGAGGCCATCCAGTTGGCGTCGTCGTTGCGCAGCGCCAGCTTGAAGGCGCCCAGGGCGATCTCGCCCGGCCCCGTGGGCTCGTAGCCGGTGATCACATGGTTCATGTCATGGGTCACGTAGTAGGCGGGGTTGGGCGTGTCGCGGCTGGGCAGCGGCAGGCCGTTGCGGGCATAGAACTGCGCGAAGGCCCAGCCGAGACTGCCGTGGGGGCAATCGCGCAGCCCCTGCACCTGCGCGAAGAAGGCATCGCCCAGATCCGTGCCCGCAGCCGCGCCGTGGCGTGAGGAGAGCTCCGGCAGGAAGGCGGCGTAGCAACGCACGAAGTCGGCGGTGGCGTCCGCCGCCGTGCGATGGAAGAGGTCCTGCACAAGGCGCAGCTCCACGCCCTGCAGGCCGAGCGCGTTGCTGAAGGCCTCCAGCCGCTGCAGCTGAGCCTCGCTGCGGGGGTGCCGGCAGAGCTCAAGCATGATCGCCAGCTGCAGGAAGCGGCGGCGGCTCTCCTCGCCGGTGAGCTGCAGGGCCAGGGCAGGCGGTGGCAGCGGCGCGATGGCTGTGAGTTCGTCGGGGATGAGCCCGAGCAGGTGCACCGCCAGGCTGCGCAGCAACCGCGCCTGCTCAGGGGTGGCGCCCCCCTCCACGGCGATCAGATCGCGCAGCCCGCCCACCAGGGTGCGTGCCAGCGGGGGCGGGAAGGGTTGCAGCATCAACGGTCGCGCCGCGCCCGCCCATTCAAGCGTTGTTCGTCAGCTCTGGGCTGCCGGGCTGGTTCGAGCGGCCTTTGGGGGGTCGGGTGTGGCTGGCTGTGCTGGCTGGAATTGATCCTCCCCACCCTCAGTTGGGTAGGTAGGCGGTGCTGCTCCAGTCCTGCATCTCTTCCAGGTTCAGCTGGGTGCCATGGGCTTCGTTGTACAGGCCCAGCACCACGGCGAGATCGCTGGCAGCCATGGTTCCATCGCTGAGCTACTGGCTGACGGGGCCGAACAGGCCCGTGGCGATCCGGCTGGCCAGCTCCGGATCTTCGGCTCCTGTCACGCAGCGCTGCAGCATCGGGATCAGCGCCTCGCGGTGGGCCGGATTCAGTCCCCAGCGGATTGCCCCCAGCAGGCTCCTGATCACGGCAGGGGCCTGATCGCCGTGGGTGTGCAGCCACCAGTCGCTGGCCACCACCACACCCTGGTAGCCCCCCAGCAGGGCGATATCAATGTCGATGCCCACCCCGCCGCGAAGGCGGCTTCCGTTGCCTCCAGGAACAGAGCCACCTCGACGGACGGCGCGTTTGGGGCCGTCATGGTGTGCGCTGGGGAGGGATGATCAGGGGCAGTGCCTGCCGCAGCTGCGCGCAGCCATGGAGAGGGTTTTCCCCGAGGTGGGCCAGCTGGCGTCTGCCTCCAGGCCGGACTTCAGTGATTTCCAGGCCAACGGAAACGGAGCCCTGGCCCTGGCCAGGCCCCTTGATCTGCCCCCCTGGCCCGGGTGCTGGCGTTCCGCAGCCAGCCGGCGCTGCGGCTCAACCACGTGGGTGCCTGATCGGACGGAGAGTTTGCCTTGGTCGCCCGTATTGCGTTCATCACGGGCTGTGGGCAGAAAAGTCGATTGTCCGTAACCTGGCTCGGGTTTGGTTGCGATCGGGCTTTGAAGGTTCCACAGATTCTGGGTCTGCTCGGTGGAGATGGCAGCAGGCCCCTGAAGCAACAGTTGGCGATCACTCTGGCTGTGGTGTTCACTGCATCGATCCTGGTGGCGGTGCTGTTGCTTGATCAGTTGTTCGCATGGCAGGCCAGGGGGCTGATTGATCAGCGCTCAGGATTTTTCATGGACAGCATGCTGGCTGTTAGGGAGTACACCAGCAAGGACGTCAATCCGATTGTGGCGCCTCTCAATGAGGGCCCCGGTGAGTTCCGGCCGGAAGCTGTCCCCAGCTACTCAGCCACCTCCGTATTCGAATATCTCAAGCAAGCCAAGCCAGAATACAAGCAATATTCCTATCGAGAAGCCGCGCTCAACCCCACCAACCTCAAGGACAAGGCCGACACATTTGAGACTTCGATCATCCAGGCGTTAAGGGAGGCGCCAAACACGGCCTCCCTCAGTGGAGAGAAGGCCACGCCCCTGGGACGCTTTCACTATCTGGCTCGACCGATCAAGATTTCCAAGGGCAGTTGTCTGGTCTGCCATTCCACGCCCGAGCGTGCGCCTCGCAGCCAGTTGCTGGCCTATGGCGACAGCAACGGTTTTGGATGGCAGCTCCACGAGGTGGTCGGCGCCCAGATCGTCACTGTGCCCCAGGATGCCGTCTTCAAGGCGAAGCGGCAGTCGCTGCTCACCACGGCTCTGCTGTTGGCTCTTGTGTTCGTGGTTGTCGGTCTGGCGGCCAATTCCGTTCTCAATCGGTTGATCCTCAGGCCCATGCGCCTGATCAGCCAGAAGGCCGAGGAGGCGAGCGTCACCCCGGTCAGTGTCAGCTTCGCTGAGAAGAGCCGCGCCGACGAGATCGGTCTCCTGGCCAGAAGCTTCGACAGGATGAAACAGAGCCTGGCGATTTCGATGCAGATGCTCAAGGATCGACAGAAGCCCTGATGACTGGCCGCTGGCAGCGCCGGTTCAAGCGATGGAGGAGCAGGGGAGCAGGATCGGTGTTGATTCTGTTCGCCTTTGTCCTCGGCGCCTGTGCCTCCAGTCCTGGTTCGGGTTCTGTCCTCTGCGGCCCCTCGGGCGTGCTCAGGGTGGGGCTGCTGGCTCCGAGTGAGGGCAGCACCAGCACGGCTCCTCAGTTTCGCGACGCCGATCTGCAGGCGCTCAAGTCTTTGCTGCTGCAGGCCAGCCGCTGCGATGTTGAATTGGAGCCACTGACCAGTGTTGATCGGGCCCGCACCCGTCTGAACGAACGTCACTGGGATCTGGCCTTTCTTCCTCCTGGGCTCACTGCCGTTGCCCTCGGCCCGTCAGCGGGCTACAAATCAGTGCGATCTCTTGCCTCCAGTCGCCACTCCCGTTCAGCGATCCTGGTGCAGCAGTCGAGCCGATTCCGTGGTCTCCAGGATCTGCATCAGGCCAGAATCGGTTTGCTGCCACGTGGATCACTCACGGGTTTCTATCTGCCTCTTTACAACTTGCATGGACTGAATCTCTCGCGCGTCAGCTATGCTCTCAATCATGCATCTCTCCTCTCCCTGCTGGAGCGTGGAGAGGTTGACGCGATCGCCTGGGATGAGGCTCTGGCTGTCCCATCCCCAGTGTTGCGGCGTCTGCACTTGGATGAGCATTCCCTGCCGCAGGGGGCGCTGGTGCTGAGCGATTCCCTGGCCAGCTCCGACTACATCCCTTTTCTACGAGCCCTCGATGCCAATGCTTCCCAGATGCCGGTCGGCCTTGGGTACGCTGCCGGTGTGCTGCCGGAGCAACAGGCGATCCAGCCGCTCAGAGCAATTGTGGAGAGCGTGGAATCCTGGAAGCTTCCCCTCGATGGGCAGCCCTATCGGGTGTATGGAGCCAAGGTGGCGAGATGAGCATGCATCCTTCCCAGACACGCCATCTCAAGGTGATTGTGTTCAGTGATGTAGTGGATTCATCGGCGCAGATCTTCGCCGATGAATTGATTGCCATTCAGCGAATCAAGGAGGATCTGGCGATGATCCGTGATGCTGTGCAGCGCCATGGAGGCTGCCTGGTGAAGAGCCTTGGTGATGGAATCCTGGCCACTTTTGACGCTCCGACCCAGGCCCTGGAATTCGTGGAGTATGTGGTCCTGCGAATCACCCGTCGCGGCAGCCAATCGCTGCAGCACCGCTTCGGGTTGCACACCGGCGAAATCTATGTCAATGGCGACGACATCATCGGCCGGGGAGTGCATCTGGCCTCCCGTCTCCAGACCACGGCTCCGGTCAACGGCGTGGCCTTTGTGCAGTCCACCTATGAGTTGGTCGACCCCCGCTTCCAGCGGCGATGCGTGCCCATGGGACCCGTGGAGCTCAAGGGCCTGCCCAATGCTGTGATCTGTTATGCCATCGAAGCCGAGGCACTGATCGGCGAGCAGGCCGGTGCGGCCCTGGCGGAACACGGCCTCGAAGCTCTGCTGGTGGACACTCCATACCGCCTCGAGCGGCCCCTGAGCGCAGCCCCTGGCGGGGGAACCTATCTGGTGCGGGAACAGAGTCGCAATCGTCGAGCTGTACTCAAGCTGATCCCCTGTGATGCCACCAACCTGGATGCTCTTCAGGTGGAGGCGGCTTGTTTCGAGCGTCTACGCCACCCCAGCCTGCCCAGGTTCGTTGATGCATTCGAGCATCGTGGTTCCTTTCTGTTTCTGCAGGAGTACATTCCCGGCGTTTCGCTACAGGGTTCGCTCGACATCCTGCGCCGCAAACAGAGGCTGGCAGAGCTGTTGCGTCAGGCGCTGGGGATGCTGGATGCCATCCATTCCGCAGGCATCGTCCATGGCGATCTTCATCCCGCGAACCTGATTCCCGCCGAAACGGGTGGTTCACCGTTCCTGGTCGACTTTGGACTGCTCAAGGCCCGCTCGACCGGTGCCACTCCTGCAGGCGAACCTCTCAGTTGTCGCCCCTTCTACAGCCCCCCGGAGCGGACACGCTTCGGCAGTCTCACCCCTCAGGGGGATCTTTACGCCCTTGGAGTGATGGCCCTCAGTCTCTACACAGGGCAGAACCTCTCCGACCTGTATCACCGGAGCGAGGAACGTTGGCTGCTTGAGGATCTGGTGGATCCCGAACTGATCGACTGGCTGACTCCTTTGCTGGCGGAGTCTCCTTCCCGGCGCCTGCTGAGTGCTGGCGACGCTCTCCAGCGTCTTGATCGGCCTAACGCACTGGCCGGGGTGTCTTCTCCACGGGCGAGGGCGGATGAGGGCGGCCTGCCGCCGCTGTCGGATCAGCTCAGTCCCCTTCGCAAGGCTGTGCTTCAACGGACACTCACGGCCACCTATGGCCCCGTGGTGGAGCTGTTGCTGGAGAGCTCGTCATCCACCGTCTCGCGATCGGATGTGGAAGCGCTGCGTCAGCGGCTGGTGGGGGCAGGCCTCTCTCTGACGGACGTCGACGCGGCATTCCGTGAGGCTCAGGAGACCGCGGGGCACGGCACGGAGCCGCAGCCGGCCGTGCTCCCGGCAGGGTCGTGGCAGGACAGCCTGGTCCCGATGCTGCGCCAACGCATCGGACCGATCGCCGATGTGCTTTTCGATGAGCCCTTGCGAGCGGCGATCGCCGCTGATCCGCCCGAGGCCCGCCGTTTGCTGCTGCAGTCGGCCGTGCCTCCAGATGTGGTGGATGAGCTCCTCTCCCAGGCCGAGTCCCTTCGTCTCTCGCCGGTCCTGACGGTTCCTGCAGCCCGCCCGCCCGCCACCCCCTTGGCAACTGAGATCGGTTCGGAAGCGGCGGCTTCGGCTCCGGATCTCGAGAAGGTGCTGGTGGAGCTCATCGGACCGATCGCGGCCACCGTGCTCGCCTCTCTGGGGGACCGACCGAAGGGGGAGCAACTCGAAGCGGTGATCGTTTCGCTGGAGGGCTTCGGTGTGGAGGCAGGGACGCTCCAGGAGTTGCGCAGGCGCTTGAACGTCAGCTGAGTCCGCCCGGAGAGGGATGATCGGGGCTGGATCGTTTCCCCCTGGCGGCCGCCCAGCCGCCACCGCTGCCCATGCTTCGCCTCGCCCACGCCCTCAACGCCCAGCTGCGTGCGGCTTTGGAGCGAGCCTTCCCTGATGCGGCGGCGGCGGCCCAGGTGAGCGGAGCGCTGCTTGATCCTCAGCTGGTGCCGGCCAGCCAGTCGGAATTCGGTGATTTCCAGGCCAACGGAGCCCTGGCCCTGGCCAGGCCCCTGGGTCTGCCCCCCCGGACCATTGCCAAGGCCATCGTCGAGCAGCTGGCCGATGATCCAGCCTTTGGCGAGCTCTGCGAACCGCCCCAGATCGCCGGGCCTGGCTTCATCAACCTCACCCTGCGACCCGAGCGGCTGGCCGGTGAGGTGGCGAGGCGCCTCGCCGATCCGCGTCTGGGGGTGCCGACGGTGCCCGGGCCGAGCGGCAACTCGGCGCCGGCGCCGGTGGTGGTGGATTTCTCCAGCCCCAACATCGCCAAGGAGATGCATGTGGGGCACCTGCGCTCCACGATCATCGGCGACGCCCTGGCCCGAGTGCTGGAGTTCCGCGGCCATCCGGTGCTGCGGCTCAACCACGTGGGTGACTGGGGCACCCAGTTCGGCATGCTGATCACCCACCTCAAGCAGGTGGCCCCCGAAGCGCTGACCACCGCCGATGCCATCGATCTGGGCGATCTGGTGGCCTTCTACCGCCAGGCCAAGGCCCGCTTCGACGCCGATGCCGCTTTCCAGGCCACCGCGCGCGAGGAGGTGGTGAAGCTGCAGAGCGGCGATCCGATCAGCCGCCGGGCCTGGCAGCTGCTGTGCGAGCAGAGTCGCCGTGAGTTTCAGCAGATCTACGATCGCCTCGACATCCGCCTGAGCGAGCGGGGTGAGTCGTTCTACAACCCCCTGCTGGAGGGGGTGGTGGCCGATCTGGAGGGGCTGGGGCTGCTGGTCACTGATGACGGCGCCGGTTGCGTCTTCCTGGAAGGGGTGAAGGGCAAGGACGGCCAGCCTTTGCCGCTGATCGTGCGGAAGAGCGACGGCGGCTTCAACTACGCCACCACCGACCTGGCGGCCCTGCGTTACCGCTTTGCCGCTCCGCCCGCAGGCGATGGCGCCGGGCGGCTCATCTATGTGACCGACGCCGGCCAGGCCAGCCATTTCGCCGCCGTGTTCCAGGTGGCCCGCCGCGCCGGCTGGGTGCCGGTGGGGCGGCGGCTGGAGCACGTCCCGTTCGGCCTGGTGCAGGGAGACGACGGCAAGAAGCTCAAGACCCGCTCCGGCGACACCGTGCGGCTCAAGGACCTGCTCGATGAAGCGGTGGAGCGGGCCGAGGCGGATCTGCGCCGCCGGCTGGCGGAGGAGGAGCGCACCGAAGCTGAATCCTTCATTCGCCATGCGGCCACCACGGTGGGCATCGCCGCAGTGAAGTACGCCGACCTCAGCACCAACCGGAGCACCAACTATCAGTTCAGCTTCGATCGCATGCTGGCCCTGAATGGCAACACGGCCCCCTATCTGCTCTATGCGGTGGTGCGCATCGCCGGCATCGTCCGCAAGGGGGGTGCCCAGCTTGATCCTGCCGCCGGGGCATCAGGCCCGGCGCTGCCGGAGGAGCTGCCGGGGGTGCTCCACTTCAGCGAGCCGCAGGAGTGGGCCCTGGTGCGCGAACTGCTGAAATTCGATGCCGTGATCGCCGAGGTGGAGGAGGAGTTGTTGCCCAATCGGCTGTGCAGCTACCTGTTCGAGCTCAGCCAGGTGTTCAACCGCTTCTACGACCAGGTGCCGGTGCTGAAGGCCGATGAACCGGCCCGTTCCTCCCGACTGGCGCTCAGCCGTTTCACGGCAGCCACCTTGAAGCTGGGGCTGGGTCTGCTCGGCATTCCCACCCTTGAGCGGATGTGATGGGTTCGCGGGAGCGAGGACGAGGGCATCAAGGCAGGGAGGGTGATTGCCTGCCGGGGCTATGAGGCACTGGCGAGATAATTCTCCTGGAGAATGAACATGCGTTTGACATCGCGATAGCGACCTTCGATGAAAAATTCGTCCACCAGATGGCCTTCTTCGGTGAAGCCGCACTGGTGATACAAGTGCAACGCCTTCTTGTTCTCGACGGCCACTGAAAGATAGATTTTGTGCAGATTCAGAATGGCAAAAGAATAATCCAGGGCTTTATTGATGCAGACTCGAGCAAAGCCTTTGCCTTGATGCTGAGGTGCAATGATGATCTGGAATTCAGCCCGGCGGTGGATGTAGTCGATTTCGATCAGCTCCACCAGGCCGATCAGTTGCTTGTCTTTGGTTTCCACGACAAAGCGTCGCTCGGCATTGTCATGGATGTGTCGGTTGTAGAGATCTTCCAGTTCATCGAACGATTCATAGGGTTCCTCGAACCAATAGGCCATCACGCTCCGGTTGTTCACCTGATCGTGAATGAATCTCAGATCACCACGCTCCAGTGCCCTCAGAGCCAATTCGGCTTTCTCCATGGGATGCCGGACGTCAGTGTCCGTAAGCTAAGACCGATCGCACAGGTGATCGGCCGTCTGCGGATCGCCAAGCTGATTCAGCCTCCAGGCGGGGTGGTTTGTTCGTCCTTTTCGAGGCTTCCCGCCGGGTTGGCAAGTGCCGATTCAGGATCGTTTTTCACTTCCTGCCGCCGTTGATTCGGCTTGAAGGTCGACTGATCGCCCCTGGCGCGAGCCGATCCGTCCGGTGGCCGGGGAGGATGGCTTTCAAAGCGGCGTGATCCTGGCCTTGTGACCAGCCCGACCCCCGGCGAAAATCCAGTGTTCCGCTCCGGTCCCCCGGCCCGCCCGGAGGTGGAGAGCCTCACGGCCTACAGCGCGCCGCTGGAGGGGCGCCGCGGCCTGCTGCGGCTTGATTTCAACGAAAACACGGTGGGGCCCAGCCCGAAGGTGGTGGCGGCGATCCGCGCCCTCCCGGCTGAGCACTACGCGATCTATCCCGAATACGACGGCCTGCGTGAAGCGGTGGTGCGCTCGCTCGTGGTCGCCGCGCCCGTCCCCGAAGCGTCCGCCGCCCCAGGAACCCTCACCCCCGCCCACATCGGCCTGTTCAACGGCGTCGATGCGGCGCTGCACGCCGTGTTTCATGCCTACGGCGCCCCCGGTGAGCGGTTGCTCACCACAAGCCCCACCTTCGGCTACTACGCCCCCTGCGCCGGCATGCAGGGGATGGCGATCGAGGCGATCCCCTACCGGCTGCCCGATTTCGCCTTCCCGTTCGAAGAGATCCAGGCGGCGCTTGCCACCTCAGCCACCCCAGTGGCAGGGAACACCGCCGCCCCGCGCCTGCTGTTGATCTGCAACCCCAACAACCCCACCGGCACTCGCCTGGCGCCGCAGCGGATCCTGGAGCTGGCGGCCGCTGCCCCTGGCACCCTGGTGGTGGTGGATGAGCTCTACGAGGCCTTCACCGGTGACAGCGTGCTGCCACCGCTGCTGGCCGCGGCCGGGAACGCCGATCCCTTCGCCTCCTGCCCGAACCTGCTGGTGCTGCGTTCGCTGGCGAAAACCGCCGGTCTGGCCGGCCTGCGCTTCGGCTTCGCGGTCGGTGCGCCGGCGCTCATCGACCGGGTCAGCCGGGTGGGCGGTCCCTACGACGTCAACAGCTTCGCCGTCACCGCCGCCCATGCGGCCCTGGCCGATCAGGCCTACACCGACGCCTACGTGGCCGAGGTGTTGCGGGCGCGGGCCTGGCTGCTGGCGCAGCTGGCGTCCGCCGGGGTAGGCCATCACGCCGCCGGCGGCAATTACCTGCTGCTCTGGCCCGGTCGAGCAGCGGCCGATGTGGAGAGCGAGCTGCGGGCGGCGGGCATCCTGGTGCGCTCGATGGCGGGCAAACCGCTGATCGATGGCGCTCTGCGGGTGAGCCTGGGCACCACCGAGCAGATGGAGCGGTTCTGGGTCGCCTACCGGAGGATTGAGGGGCTGGGCTGAAGGCCTTGCCTTCCTGTCGCCATAGCCTGCCCTTGCTCTGACCCCGTTTGCGCCCCCCTTGGATTTCACCGCCGATCTCCCCGTTGTGCAGATCCGGCGAACGGTGATGCGCCGGGCGCTGCTCTCCACGGCGATCCCGCCACGGGTGGCGTTGGCGATGGGCAACGAGCCGTTGCTGCTGCGCTACACGATCGGTCTGTTCGGTTACGGGCTGATCGGTTGTGCGGTCACCGATGCCGGCAGCTGCCTGAGCCGTCTGGCCGAGCAGCCCCACGGGCTGCTGGTGTGCTCCGACAGCCTCGAGAGCGGCGACGTGCTGGCTCTCACCGCCACGGCGAAGGAGCGGCATCCGGCCCTGAAGGTGATCGTGATCAGCACGGGGACCGATCCCGACCCGGCCCTGGTGCGGGCCGCCTGGATCGATGGGCTGGTGGCGGAACGCGACATGACCTTCCACAGCGGCGCCCTGCAGGCGGCGGTGCTGGCGGCACTCGGCGGCTGCCATTTCCGCAGTGCCTCGATGCGGAAGCAACCGATGCCGGCGCCGGTGAGCGAACTGAGCCCGCGCGATTACCAGATCCTGGAGGGGCTCGCCGATGGGCTCACCGACCGGGAGATCGCCGAGCGGCTGATGATCAGCCCGAGCACGGCGAAGTCGTACACCAAGCGGCTGCTCCAGAACATGGGGGCGCGTAACCGCCTGCAGGCCCTGGTGATCGCGCTGCGTCAGGGGCTGATCCGGCTGCGCTGAGGCCACCGGCGAGGGGGGGGGCGTAGCAACGCCGGTGCTCACCCCCGCCTGAGCGGCGAACCACCCTCCGATGGGGGTCGCCCCGGCGGGGGAATCCGGCCTAAGACCATGGCAGCGATCTGATCTGCGCGATGGCCACTGTTGATCCGTTGACCGGGGTGACGTTCAACTACGCGGAGGCGCTGCAGAAGAACTTTCTCTTCTATGAAGCGCAGCGCTCCGGCAATCTCAATGAAGCCACCAAGCGGATCGACTGGCGCGGCGATTCCGGCCTGCGGGATGGCGCCGATGGGGTGTACTTCGGTGGGCAAACCGCCGCCAACCTCCAGCCCGGGCTGACGCTCGACCTCACCGGCGGCTATCACGATGCCGGCGACCATTCCAAGTTCGGCCTGCCGCTGGCCTCCACGCTCGCCACCCTCTCGTGGGGCGGGATCGAGTTCTCCGATGGCTATGCCCTCTCCGGCCAGACCGATGAACTGCTCGACGCCGTGCGCTGGGGCACCGACTATCTGCTGAAAGCCCACGGTGTGGATGCGGCCGGCACCACGCGGTACTTCGTGGCGCAGGTGGGCAATGTGGGGGCGGATCATTCCCTCTGGAGCTCCCCGGAAAGCCAGACGATCGCCCGGCCGGCGATGGCGGTGACGCCGAGCAAGCCCGGCTCCGATGTGGCCGCTGGTTCGGCGGCGGCGCTGGCTTCGGCGTCGGTGCTGTTCCGCCAGAACGGCCAGGCGGCCTACGCCGATGTGCTGCTGAGCCGGGCCGTTTCGCTCTACGACTTCGCGGATCGCTACCGGGGCCGCTACTCCGATTCGATACCGGAGGTGCGCAACTACTACAACTCCTGGAGTGGCTTCAACGATGAGCTGGCCTATGGCGCGGCCTGGCTGTCGCGGGCGGTGACCGCCGCTGGCGGCAACGGCACGGCCTACCGCGACAAGGCGCTGTCGATCTACACCAACAACATCGGCGGCCTCTCGCGCGGCTGGACGGGCAACTGGGACGACGCTTCTTATGCAACGGCGGTGATCCTGGCGGAAGACACAGGTTCGGTTCGCGTTCAGCAGGACGTGGAACTCTGGTTGAACAACTGGGTGAACGGCGGCAACGGCGTGTCGATCAGCGCCGGTGGTCTGCGCCACATCAGCCAGTGGGGCTCGCTGCGCTATGCCGCCAACACCGCCTTCCTGGCGGATGTCTATGCCGACAACGTGCGTGACCCCGGTGGGGCCTACGGCCGCCTGTCCCAGGGCACGGTGGATTATGTCCTCGGGGCCAATCCGCGCAACTCGAGCTACGTGGTGGGCTTCGGGGCCAATGCGCCGCGCCAGCCGCATCACCGGGCGGCTTCGGGGGTGGGCTGGGATGGCTTCCGCAATGGCCTGCCCAACACGCACATCCTTTATGGAGCGTTGGTGGGTGGCCCGAGCAGCTCCAACGACTTCTCCTACCAGGACCTCCGCGACGACTTCGTGGCCAACGAGGTGGCGATCGACTACAACGCCGGCCTGGCCGGTGCCTTCGCCCGCAGCGTGGAGCGGCGGGGCGGTCGGGCGCTCACCGATGCCCAGCTCGATGCCCTGCCGGGCATGTCCGTACGCCCTGGCAGTGGCACACCGGTGACGCCGATCCTCACTCCCACACCTACGCCCACTCCCACTCCGACCCCTACGCCCACACCCACGCCAACCCCAACTCCAACTCCAACGCCCACCCCAACCCCCAGCCCGGCACACCGTTGCCCCAGACGCTCAACGGCATTCCGATCACCTCCAGCCCAGACCTGGCGGTGTCGGTGGGGGGGTCGATCTGGACCGGCGGCATGACGGTGCAGCTCAAGCTCACCAATACGGGCACGGCACCGCTGAATGGCTGGAACTTCAGCTTCGACAGCCCGCACCGGCCCAGCGGCACCCCCTGGGGGGTGCGGATCAGCAGCACGGCGCTGGCGGGCGGCCTGTGGCGCCACACGGTGAGCGGTGATGCCTGGGCCAGCGCGATTCAGCCCGGCGGCAGCGTGAACGTGGGCTTCAACGCCAGCCAGGGGCGAGCGCTGGGGGGCAGCGGATCGCTCACGGCCGCGGCCCTGTTCGGCGGCAGCGGCCGGCTCGGCTTCAGCGACCCCAGCCCCAGCTTCCGAACCGGCAATGCCGCCGCCAACCTGCTCAGCAGCAGCGCCACGGCTGACCTGCTCACCGGCCTGGGCGGCGCCGACACCTTCCGCCTCACCAGCCTGCGCGATTCGCTGCTCAATGCCCGCGATCAGATCACCGATCTGGCGATCGGCAGCGACCGCATCGACGGCCCACAGGCCGTGTCCGCCGCCAATCTGCGTGAGCTGGGCCGGGCGACCGACCTCAGCGCCACGGCGCTGGCGGCGGTGCTCACCCCGAGCAGCTTCGTGGCCAACGGTGCGGCCAGCTTCAGCCTCGGCGCCACTGGTGGCACCCGCACCTTCCTGGCGCTCAATGATGGGCTGGCCGGCTTCCAGGCCGCCAACGATTCAATCGTGGAGATCACCGGCTTCAGTGGTGCGCTCACGTCGTTGGCGATTGTGTGAGGGGGCCGGCCAGAACCCTGCTCGGGGTTCAGTGCGCTGCTTGGCACCCCATCCAACAGGGCGGCAACAAGCACAGCGCCAATGGAAACAACAGGCAGGATCTTCGTGGCCTGTCGGTGGATGCTGCCGGCGGTTCAAGATCAGCCAGGAAAGTGCCGCCCAGGACTGAAATCTTCAGGAGCGCTTCAGCACTGTGCTGCTTGGGGGGCGGCATCACTCTTTAACAGCAATCAGCACCATGTGCTCCTCGGGGAACTGATCGCACTCCAGCAGAAGGCACCGGCATCCGGCGGCTTTGATCACTTCGAGATAGTGGTGATCATCCAGGGAGCTGTGATAAAAGCTCAAGCCCTGCATGCGGCTTGTCAGCTCGCCCTTGCTGCCGCCAACGGTGATCAGGATCACGCCGTGGGGGTTCAAGGCATGGCAGAGCTTTTCAAGCACACTGCCCTGCAGCGCCAGCGGCACATGGATCAGGCTGTCCCAGGCGGTGATGAGGTCAAAGGGCCCGGCTGGCTCCCATGTGCACACATCGGCCCACATGAATGCAACCGTGGGGTGATGATCCCTGGCGATGCGCAGCATCTCCTGCGACACATCCAGGCCGGTCAGCTCAAATCCTGCTTTCTCCAGGGCGCTCAGGATTCGGCCGCCGGTTCCACACCCCACATCCAGAGCCTTCTGTCTTGCGGTGCAGAGGCCAATCGCCCGCTCCACATAGGCAAGCCCACGGGTTGAGGCCTGTAGCTCGGCCTCCCACCAGCCGGCGATTCTGTTATAAGCGTCGCCGATTTCAGCTGGCTTCAGGATACGCCTTGCAGATCGAGCAATGATTCAACCCTATCATTGGCAAGGTATCTGTGGAGTGGATTTCCATCTCACTCTCGATGATGTCGACCGATCGAATCGCCGAAGGCTGTTTTCAATCTGCCAGAAAGCCCGGTTTGAAGTGATCTCGACGGCGGGTGCAGAACGATGGAGTGGACAGCTTTGCCATCCTCGGAGCTCTTGTTGGATGATGGCCGGGCGGCTGGCTGGCCGCAGTTCCGTTATCCCTGGTCGTCCTTGGAGTTTTTCGGCCGGTTCGAGCGGGCCAGGGCATCGCGGTAGGCCTCTCTGAACCAGCCGATCCTCTGCTCCTCAAGCCCGAGCAAGGGTGCCTCAGTGACTGAGCCCGCCGTGGTCTGCATGGCTTCGCAGATGACGTGATCTTCCTGGTTGATCCGCTTCAGGTGAGTACCAACAAAGAAAGGCAGAAAGAGGTTTGTCAATTTCCGGAACATGAGGCCACGCCGGGAAGCCTGAACCCGCTTTAATGGCGCCTGGAAATAGCAACTCCATAAAATTGTGCAATCATACGCTTTTGGGATGTAATGCAAGATAAAAACATACCAGATTGAATCAGTAATCTGATGGTGCGCAATTTCTAAGTTGGGAAAAATTTGTAGAACTTTATACCCTTCAGGATGGTAATTCTCACTTCTGCAACTCTTCGAGATGGCTGACAAGTCGCCAGGTTTTCCATTGTGAAAAAATCCGCTATGCGGACCGAATCTCGTATAATGAACTTCATCCAGATCAAGATATCCATTTTTCCCAAGACTATTGGGATGGACGGCAAATGTGTGGTAATCCTCCAGTGAGATTTCATACAGTAGTTTCCAATTCGCTCTGACCTCCTTGGTAAACAATGTGGGTTTAATGCCATGTCTGCACATCGCCTTTAAAATCGGCCAGGCTTCGCCGAGAAACTCCTCAAGACTTTCGTTCAGCCCGGGGCCGGATCGATCTGCTGCGCTGGCTGGAGCCGATTTCGCCGGAGCCTGAGCAGGAAACCGGCCGAAGATCAGCACGCCACAGGTGGCGATCTCCACCTTCCTGAGCTTTGCGCCCAATTCCTTTGGCGAAACTCCGAACAGATTCCTGCACTGGGGGATGCCCACCGCCTCCCCTTTCTGGTTGTACACCCAGTGGTGGAAGGCGCAACGGATCAGGCCTGATCCTCTCGGCGATGTGCGAATCGGATGAAAGCGGTGCTGACAGACATTTTCGAAGCCTTTGATCGATACCCCGAAGCGCTGAACAAACACCGATACTCCGCCCAGGCTGCAGCGGATCCAATCGTTGTCGTTGGGGATGTCGGTGCTTAGCCCCAACAATGTCCAGGTCTGGCCCAGGGCGGCCTGCTCGTTGGCAAAGGCCTCAGGGTCCCGCATCGAGCGAGCCCAGTCACACCGCTGTTGCCAATCCAGGGGGGAGGTTCTGCTTGCCATTGAACCTGAAGGCCACCACGATCAGGAGTATGTACGAATTCGGGGCGAATCCTGAAGGCCTCAGATCCCCGTTTGGCCGCAGCCATGATGCCCTCTTTCCGCAAGGTGAAGGCGCCGGTGGCTTTGCTGGGACCCGGGGAGACAACACCAGAGCGCTTCAACTCGGCGAGCAGGGGGGCGCAGGGCGCGAAGCTCACGATCAGCTTTCGTTTGGTATCGCAGCAGATGTTTAGGAGAATAGGCCCAAGATTCTGACCCAGCAAATCAAACAGCCGGGCTGAAATGTTGTCTACCGACTTGACTGGGCCAATGCCTTCCAATAGGCCTCCCTGAACCAGGCGATCCGATTTTCTTCACGCCCGAGTATGGGGGACTCATTGATTGAACTCGCAGGGACCTGCATGGCCTCGCAGATCACATGATCTTCATGGGTGATCTTCCTGTTGAAGATTCCAACAAAGAATGGCAGCCAGAGATTGATGAATTGCTCAACCTGAAGTCTGAACCATGAGGCTTGAGGCCTCTTGAAAGGGGCTTGGAAAAACCAGCTCCGAACCGTGGTCGAGTGATGATCTATAGGGACTGACTGTGTTATCGTTACATACCATGCGTGAAGAGCTAGGTTGTGATTAACTAGGAAGTTTGGGAAAATGTTCAGGATTCGGTACTCTTCGGGTTGATAGTTTCCAGCCTGGCAATCTGCCGTCATGGACGACAAGTCACCTTGTTGCCCGCCGTAGAAGAATGCACTGTGTGGATCGAATCTGGGATAATAGGCTTCATCGGGATCGAGCCAGCCTCCCTTTCCAAAGCTGGTGGGGTGAACGGCAAACGCGTGATACTCCTCAAGCGTGATCTCAACAAGCAGTTTCCAATTTGCCTGAACTACGGTGGAGCTGTAACCAGGCCGAATCCCTTCTCGGCACATCGCCCGCAGAATGGGCCATCCATCACCAAGAAACTCCTCAAGACTCTTGTCCTGGTTGGTAGTCGAAGGATCTGCTGTGGTCCACTCGGATGAAGTCGCTTCGCCCGCGGTGGAATCTGTTCTCATCGAGACCTGATGGGCAAAGCGTCCAAAGATGAGCACACCGCAGCAGGCGATCTCAACGTTCCTCAGCCGTGCCCCCAGCTCCTTGGGGGACCTTCCGAACAGTTTCTTGCACTGGGGGATGCCCACCGCTTCCCCTTCCTGGTTGTAGACCCAATGATGGAAGGCGCAGCGGACCAGGCCGGATCCTTTCGCTGCCGTGCGAATCGGATGAAAGCGATGGCGACAGACATTCTCAAATCCCTTGATCGATGCCCCGAAGCGCTGAACAAACACCGATCCGCCGCCCAGGCTGCAGCGGATCCAGTCGTTGTCGTTCGGGATGTCGGTCGTCAGGCCCAGCAGCGTCCAGACCTGACCCAGTGCGGCTTGCTCACTGGCAAAGGCCTCCGGCTCCCGCATCGAGCGGGCCCAATCGACACAGTGTCGTTGATCAATCAAGGGAGCACTGCTCTCCAGCCAACCTGGTGGCCATCATGGCCAGAGTATTCCTGGATTCGAGAAAACCCAGACTGCTTCAGATCCGCTCGAATTCGATCAGCCTCGAAAAGTAGAACGGTGCCTTGTTGAGGCTGCGGCGCTGAGCGCGAAAGCCACTCCTCTGGGCCGCCGCCACAATGCCGTCCTCCCGCAAGGTGTAGGCGCGGGTGGCCTTGCTCGGGCCCGGGAAAAAATCGCCCACCCGCTTCAGGGCGGCGAGCAGGGGGGTGTAAGGCGCGAAGCTCACGATCAGCTTCCGGCTGGTCAGGGAAGCGAGGTGGTTCACCATCTGCTCGGCCGGCTCCTGGGGATAGTGGATGAACACATCCAGGCAGATCACCGTGTCGTAGCTGCCGCCCAGGCTCTCCAGATCCGAAGCGGTGAACTGAAGGCGCCCGGCCTCGATCCCGGCCGCCTCGGCGCGTCGCCGCGCCTCCGTCACCATCGCTTCCGACAGGTCGCTGGCCTCGATCGAGCCGGCACCCAGCGCCGCCAGGGGCAGGCTGAGGCTTCCCACTCCGCAACCGGCGTCGCAGAAGCTGCGCGATGCCAGATCCCCCTCCTCCTGCAACCAGGCCAGCACCTGATCAACGGTCTTCTGGTGGCCGAGCCGGATGTTCCGCTGCACCCTGTTGACGTCGTCGCTCTCGCTGTAGATGCGGTTCCAGCGTTCGAAGCCGGTGTTGTTGAAGTAGGCCTGAACCTCCGCCTTCTCGTCGGCGATGACGCCTGTTTCGGCTGGGGTGGTGGACATGGTGCGGGGTGTTGCTCGAAGCCGTTCCCGCCGAATCCTAAGGAGGGCTCAGGAGCTGCTCCTTGACCACCCCAGCTGTCCCTCGCTGCTCTGGCTCCAGCGCAGGGTTTCGGCCAGGGGCAGTCCCACCAGAATCTCCTCCACCGGCCGGTCCTCACCCAGCACCCGGCGGGGCAGCACCGTGGCGGCGGCGATCGCCCGACCCGGTTCGCCACTCCAGCGGGCCAGCCGCACCACCCCCTCCAGCAGCGGCAAGGTGGCTCCGGCCAGGGTGCCGTCCTCCAGGCGGCAGCTGCCGTCCTCCACCAGCAGGAGACGTTCGTCCCAGCTGTGGCGACCGGCCGCGAGTCCGTAGGGGCCGAGGGCGTCGCTGACCAGCACCACCTGCTGGGGGGCCAGCCTCTGCAGCAGCACCGCCATGGTGGGAGCCACGTGAACGCCATCGGCGATCAGGCCGAGGGCGACATCCCCCCGCTGGACGGCAGCCCCCACCGGCCCCGGTGCGCGATGGTGCAGGCCAGGCATGGCGTTGAAGGCATGCGTCACCATGCCCACTCCGGCGGCAAAGGCGGCCGTGGCTTCGGTTTCGCTGGCGGCGCTGTGGCCCAGGCTCACCACGATTCCCTGGCGGCGCAGGGCGTCGATCACGGCGTCGGCCCCCTCCAGTTCCGGCGCCAGGGTCACCAGGTCGATGGCGTCCTCGAAGCCTTCGATGCGTTCGGCCAGGGCGGCGCTGCTCGGGACGCAGAGATGTTGTTCGGGGTGGGCGCCGCGGCGGGCGTGGGCCAGGAAGGGGCCCTCCAGGTGTGCTCCCAGCAGCTGGCAGCGGCCGGAACGGTGCTGGGCTCGGGCTTCGCCGAGCACCGTCAGAGCCTGGCGCAGCGGCTCGATGGCGCAGGTCACCAGGGTGGGGCAGATCGCTTCGACTCCATCGCGCCAGAGCAGCTCCAGCAGCTCCAGCAGGCGCGGCAGATCAGCCGGTTCGAGTTCCGGGAAGGCCAGGCCAAGCCCACCGTTGATCTGGAGGTCCACGCCGGCCGGGCTCAGCCAGTCGCCGCGCCAGTCGTGACCGGCGGCCTGGCTGCCGCTTGCCAGCAACGTGACGCTGGCGATCTGGCCCTGGGGGTCGACCCCGATCCGCCAGCGCCGGTCCCGCCTGTGGATGCAGGGGCCGGACTGGGGAAGCCGAACGTTGCTGAGCCAGCGCATGGTGATGGGCACCGGGGCGCCGTGAGCGGGAGAATGCCATCCTCGCTGCCCATGCTCCATGGTTTCTCTCCGTGGTTGATCCGCCCCTGGCTGCCGCCGCCAACCCTTCAGCCCTGCCCGACCCCATCCGGGTGGCGGTGGTGATGGGCAGTGATTCGGACCTGCCCACCCTGGAGCCGGCGGTGGCCGTGTTGGAGCAGTTCGGGATTGCCGTGGAGGTGCGGGTGCTCTCCGCCCACCGCACACCACTGGAGATGGTGGCCTTTGCCCGTGGGGCGGCCGAGCGTGGCCTCAAGGTGATCATCGCCGGGGCCGGCGGGGCGGCCCATCTGCCCGGCATGGTGGCGGCGCTGACGCCCCTGCCCGTGATCGGGGTGCCGGTGCAGAGCCGGGCCCTCTCCGGACTGGATTCACTGCTTTCGATCGTGCAGATGCCGGCAGGCATTCCCGTCGCCACCGTGGCGATCGGTAACGGACTCAACGCCGGCCTGCTGGCGGCGCAGATCCTGGCCACGGCGGATGCCGCCCTGGCCGAGCGGCTGGTTCAGCATCGAGCCGAACTGCACGACCAGGTGCGAAGCAAGGACGAGCGTCTGCTGAGGCTGGGGGTGGCCGGCTACGGCCGGGACATCGAACGGCAGGACGGCTGATGGTTCCCGACGCGCCCCCTGCCTTCCCGTCGTCGCTGCCGATGCGCGTAGGCCTGACCCTGCCGCTTCTGGTGCTCAACCTGTTTGTGCTGCGTCAGCTGCTCGTTCCCCTGGCGCCTTTCCCGGCCCTGTTTCTCACAGCGGCCCTGATCGCTTTCCTGCTCGACATCCCGACCCGCTGGCTGACCGGCCATGGCGTGCCGCGACGGCTGTCCTTCCTGCTGGTGATGGGCGCCGGCCTCGGGCTGCTGGTGCTGGTGGCCCTGTGGCTGCTGCCGCGCTTGGTGCAGCAGCTGAGCGACCTGCTTCATGCCTTGCCAGGCTGGCTGGTTCAGGGGGAAATCCTGCTCAACCAGGCCCAGGACTGGGCCACGGCCCATGGGCTGCCCGCTGACTTCGGCGACCTGAGCAGTGAGCTGCTCAGCCGCTCCACCAAACTGGCCAGCCAGCTCAGCCAGCAGTTGCTCAGCCTGCTCGGGGCCACGCTCACCCTCACCATCAACAGCGTGATCGTGGTGGTGCTGGCGGTGTTCCTGCTGGCCGGGGGCGAATCGATCAGCCGGGGCCTGGGTCGCTGGCTGCCATCGAGCTGGAGGCAGCTGGTGCTGAGCACGGTGTACCGCACCTTTCGCGGCTACTTCGCCGGACAGGTGGTGCTGGCTCTGATTCTCAGCGGTGCCCAGATCCTGGTGTTCACGCTGCTGGGCATTCCCTATGGCGTGCTGTTTGCGGTGGCGATCGGTTTCACCACCCTGATTCCCTATGCCAGCGCCCTGACGATCATCCTGGTGAGCGCCCTGCTGGCCCTCGAGAATCCCCGCACCGGCCTGGAGGTGCTGGCGGTGGCGATCACGGTGGGACAGGTGGTGGACCAGGTGATCCAGCCGCGGCTGATGGGCCAGATCGTCGGGCTGCAGCCCGCCTGGCTGCTGGTCAGCCTGCCGATCGGCGCCCGGGTGGGCAGCCTGCTGGGGATGGGCGATCTGCTCGGCCTGTTGCTGGCGGTGCCGGTGGCGAGCTGCCTGAAAACCTTCCTCGATGAACTGGCCCGGCGACTGGAGCTACCTGAGCCCCCTGGGGAGGCGCCCAGGGCCCCAGCCGCTGCAGCCCCGCTCGATGGTTAGCTGCCAGCCAGGCCGTCAACCCCCCGCCTGCTTCGGCCGGAAGCCGGCCGCCTCCAGTGCCTCCAGCGCAGTTGCCAGCTGATCCCCCTGCAGCTCGATCACCCCGTCTTTGAAGCTGCCGCCCGTGCCGGCTTTCGCCTTGAGCAGCTTCAGCAGGGCCCTGGCCTCGGCTTCGGCGATCTCCAGACCGGTGATCGCCGTCACCAGCTTCCCCCCCTTGCCCGCTCTGGTGCGCTGCACCCGCACCCGTTGCAGGGCGCGGGCCGGGGGTGGCGCGGCTGGAGAGGAGGGCCGCTCAAGGCTGTCCGCCCCGCTGAATTCCTGCCAGCCTCCCTTGCCCATCCGATCCGCTTACCTGCCTGAGCGATCAAAGCGCAGCGTTCCCCCTGTTGGTGCGCCGGGCGAAGCTGAAGCGGGCTTCTTCCTAGGCTGATCGCCTCGCGCCCAGCTACCGGTGACCAGCACGCTCCCTTTCCCCCAGCCGGATCCCGCCACCCTGGAGCCTTCGGTGCGCCCCAATGCCCTGGGCCGCTTCGGCCGTTTCGGCGGCCAGTACGTGCCGGAAACCCTGATGCCCGCCCTGGCCGAGCTGGAGGACGCCGCCGCCGAGGCCTGGGCGGATCCAGCCTTCACCAGCCGCCTGGATCACCTGTTGCGCACCTATGTGGGCCGGCCGACGCCGTTGTACGAGGCTGAGAGGCTCAGCGATCACTACCGGCGTCCCGAGGGTGGGCCGCGCATCTGGCTGAAGCGGGAAGACCTCAACCACACCGGCGCCCACAAGATCAACAACGCCCTGGGCCAGGCGCTGCTGGCTCTGCGCATGGGCAAGAAAAGGATCATCGCCGAAACCGGTGCCGGCCAGCATGGGGTCGCCACAGCCACGGTGTGTGCCCGTTTCGGCCTGGAGTGCGTGATCTACATGGGCGCTGAGGACATGCGCCGTCAGGCCCTCAACGTGTTCCGGATGCGGCTGCTGGGGGCCACCGTGCAACCCGTCACCGCCGGCTCAGCCACCTTGAAGGATGCCACCAGCGAAGCGATCCGCGACTGGGTGACCAACGTGGAGGGCACTCACTACATCCTCGGCTCGGTGGCCGGCCCCCATCCCTACCCGATGCTGGTACGTGATTTCCATGCGGTGATCGGCCAGGAGGCCAGACGCCAGTGCGCTGAAGCCTTCGGCCGCCTGCCGGATGTGCTGCTGGCCTGCGTCGGCGGCGGCTCCAATGCCATGGGCCTCTTTCATCCTTTCGTGGCTGACACCGCCGTACGCCTGATCGGTGTGGAAGCCGCCGGTGAAGGGGTGGCCAGCGGCCGCCATGCCGCCACGATCACCGAAGGCAGGATCGGTGTGCTGCACGGGGCGATGAGCCTGCTGCTCCAGGACGCCGAGGGTCAGGTGCAGGAGGCCCATTCGATCAGCGCCGGCCTGGATTATCCCGGTGTCGGTCCGGAGCACAGCTACCTCAAGGAGCTGGGCCGCGCCGAGTATGTCGCCGTCACCGATCAGCAGGCCCTTGATGCCCTGCAGCGGGTCAGCCGGCTGGAGGGGATCATCCCTGCCCTGGAAACCGCCCATGCCTTCGCCTGGCTGGAGCAGCTCTGCCCCACCCTGGCGCCGGGCACCGAGCTGGTGATCAACCTTTCCGGCCGCGGCGACAAGGATGTGAACACCGTGGCCGAGCGGCTCGGCGACACGATGGCGGGCTGAGGGCTCCGCAGGGGCCGGGCAATCAGCTGCTGCAGCCTGGCCTTGAGGCGAACAGGTTGAGGCCCAGTTGCTCGGAGAGAAACCGGGCGGTGAGCTGACCGCGCACGCTGTTGCCTGCCTCATCGAGCGGCGGCGAATAGGTGGCCAGTCCGCCCTTGCCGGGTGCCACCGTGATCATGCCGCCGGCCACACCGCTCTTGCCCGGCAGGCCGATCGCATAGAGCCAGTCGCCGGAGTTCTCGTAGAGCCCTGCAGTCACCATCACTGCCAGCACATGCTGGCAATGGATCGCTTCGATCACCTGCTCGCCGCTGAGCGGGTTGCGGCCGCCGTTCGCCATCGTGGCTGCCATCACTGCCAGATCCCCGCTGGTCACGGCCAGGGAGCACTGGCGTGTGTAGAGGTCGGTGGCGGCTTCGGGATCGAAGTAGATCCGCTCATGGCTGCCCAGCAGGCTGGCGATGCCGGAATTTCGCTGGTTGCTGGCGGCTTCGGAGGCGTAGACCTCGGCATCGATCTGCAGCTCCCGGCCGGCGAAGCGGGAGAAGCCCTCGCTGATGAAGGCCCATTTCGCTTCAGCCGTGCTGCCCGGCGCCAGGCTGGTGGCGGCGATCGCTCCGGCATTCACCATCGGATTGCTGAGTCCCTCCACCGAGCGCTCCGCCGCCAGCACCGAGTTGAACGGCAGGCCCGTGCTGTTGACTCCCAGCTTCAGGCGGGCGTCCTGCTCGCCGATCGCCTGGCAGACGAGGGCGAACATGAAGGGCTTGGAAAGGCTCTGGATGCTGAATGGCTGGCTTGCATCGCCTACTGCGAAAAGGTCGCCGTTGGTGTCCGCCACGGCGATCGCGAAGCTGTCGGGGTTGGCGCTGGCAAGGGCGGGGATGTAATCGGCGACACGGCCATCACCGATCGTGCCGAAACGCTGGTGGGCCTCGCGGATCAGCGCCTGGACGATCGCCGGGTCCGGCAGGTGACCGGTGGACACCCAGCTGGAGCCATGGTTCTGGCTGGCATTCCCCATGCCCTCAGCCCTGCTCTTCCCAGGGGAAGCGGGGCATCCGCTCCAGGGCCTGGCGTTGGCTCTCATTCCAGACGTCAACCATGGTGTCGAGCTCGGCGGCCCCACGCTCCAGTTTGAGTTGCTGCGAGATGGCCAGGCTGTCGCGTGGGTAGAGCGCCACTTCGAACGGCGGGCCGACGGTGAGGTTGGAGCGTCGCGTGATCACCTGGGACATCAGGCAGAGCCGGGCGGCATCATTGAGCGAAAGCCGGTGATGGCCGACGCCGTCGAGAGGTGGCTTGCCGTATTTGCTTTCCCCGATCTGCAGGAAAGGTGTTTCCGGTGTGGCCATGATCGCGTTGCCCTGCGCATAGATCTGGAACAGGCCGTGGGGCTGGCCGGCAATCTGGCCCCCCAGGATGAAGGAGGCGGCTCCGCTGGCACCCACCTGGCGCAGGGCCGAATGGGTTTCCTTCTGCACCGCCACGCTCAACCTGCCGATGTAGTCGGCGGCTTCGAACAGATAGCGGGCGGTCAGCAGGTCGGCATGGGGTGGGGTGTCGTGATCGGACGGTGCGTCAGCCAGGGATTCCGGGCCGTCCTGGAGATGGGTGCTCCCCTCGCGCCGGGCCCGGTTGAGGTCGCGGTTGATCCAGTTCAGGATCGCCTGGGTGGTGGCCAGATTGCCGGCCGCCAGCAGCAGGAACAGGCGATCGGCGCTGGGCTGGAAGACATGCAGCTTGCGATAGCTGGAGATGTAGTCCACCCCTGCATTGGTTCGGGAGTCGGAGGCCATCACCAGCCCGTCCTCCAGGAGGAAACCAACGCAATAGGTCACCGGTCGAGCCTCAGCTCAGCAGTCGCTGCAGGCTAGTGGCCACCGTTCGGACCGCGGCCCTGGCCGTGGCGTAGGCCATTCGCATCGGTCCCACCAGGGCCACCTGGCCGCGGCTGCCATCGCCGGTCCGGTAGGAGGCCTGAACCACGGAGCAGGCCCGCAGGGCGGGGTGGGGGTGTTCCGCTCCGATCCACACGCCGTCGCCGGGGTTCGCCGCATCGTTCGCATCCGGTGGATCGCTCGCCCAGGCGGACTCGGGGCCCTTGCGCCGCAACAGCCGTTGTGGCTCCTCCTCCACCAGCTTGACGAGGGGGCGGAGCATGGCCGTCTGGCTGAACTCGGGCTGGGCCAGGAGTCCGCTCAGCCCCAGCGCCACAGCTCCCTCGGGATTGGCCGCCGAGCGTGCCAGGCGGTGGCTGCTCAGGGCCTGGCGCACCACGCGGCCGCTGCATTCCAGTTGGGACGGCAGCTCCTGCCAGTGAATGGTGCCGTTGAGGCTGCTTTCGAGCTGTTGAACCACCCAGCACTCCAGTGTGGTCAGTTCCACCTCAGCCCCCGGCGGCAGCCGCACGTTCAGGCTGCTGGCTGCTCCGGCGGCTTCCACCAGGAAAATCAGCAGACGTCCCTGGCTGGGAACCAGCCGAACCGCCTGCAGCGTTGATTGCGGTCGTTGCGGTCGGGTGATCAGGCTGAGCAGGCCGGTCAGGTCAGCCAGGCGGCGGGCCAGATGCAGCAGCAGGTCGTCCAGGGCCGCCCACTGAAGACTCAGGGCCAGCAGCTCCTTTTCCAGTTGCAGGGCACCAGCACCGGGGGCTGGCAGCAGATCATCCACGAACAGCCGATAGCCCTGCTGGCTGGGCACGCGACCTGCCGACGGATGGGGTTGAACCAGCAAGCCTCTCTGCTCCAGCACCCCCATCGCCGTGCGCACCGTGGCCGGACTGGCAGGAAATCCGAATCGTTTCACCAGGGTCTGACTGCCAACGGGCTCAACCGTGTCGACGTAGTGCTGAACGGTTGCCCGCAACACTTGTTGATCCCGCCGAGTCAGTTCTGGCAACACAGGTTGGAAAGGCTTTTTGGCAATAGCTTGGGAGCACTTTGGCAACACTTTGGCAGCGTATGATGCCATTTCAAACCAAGTTTAAGCCATTCAGCAGGGCGTGGCAGCCCTGGGCCCAGGTCCTGCTGAATTCTTCATCCCTGTGCGTGAAATCTCTGTTTGGCCCGATGGTTGCTTCCAACGATGACACTGCCGAGTTGACGTCACGCGGACCGATTGATTTCAGCGAGGTGCCCCCGGCTCCCGCCACCCCTGAGCCCACTTCCCCGCCGGCGAGACAGACAGCGGTTCCTGATTCCTTGCGCCTGGCCGGCTATGCCCTGATTCTGTTGCTCGCCATCAAGCTGGCCTCCGGTTTCTCCTGGCCCGCGCTCACCGTTCCGGTTCAAAGGCTTGGCCTGGCCTCATCGCTCACCGAGGCGGCCCCTTTCCTCCTGCTTGGCCTGGGTCTGATCTTTGCCGGTGGGAATGCCTTCAGGCGCCGGCCGGAGGTGGAGTTGCTGGTGGTCCTGCAGCGGCTGCTGTTGCCGCTGGCCCTCGGCTACGCCCTGCTGGCCCCCCTGGTGGTCACCGATGCCTTGCGCGCCTACCGAGGTGCTGATGAGCAGGGGACCGTTCAATTGCAGCAGGCCCGTCAATTCCGCCGGCAGGTCGTTGATGCGGTCAAGCCCGTATCAACGCCGGTCGAGCTCGCCCGGGTTCTGCAGAGATTCCCCCAGATCCGCTCTGCCATCAATCCATCTCAACCGCTCGAATCCATCAAGAAATCCCTGTTTGATTCTCTTGATCAGGCTGTTGTCACCCTGGAGAACAGACAGGGGGATCAACTCAGTGGTGCCCGGGTTGGTTTGTTGCAGCGCACGATTGTCACGGTCCTGCTTGCCTTGATCACAGCTGCCTTCCTGCAGTTGTTCCGCCAGCAGAACTTGCGTCGGGTCGGCTACTACAACCTGGCACTGAAGCCCTATTTCATGGCGCATCTGTTTGAGCCGGTTCGTGTCGTTGGTCCGCGCCGCCCCGAACAGCTGCCTGGATCCGAGGTGTCCACGGGATGGTTCGCCAATCTCTTTCGCCCAGACCCGAACAAGCCGGCGAGGCGACCTCCCCAGCCGCCAAGGCCCGCCCCGCCGCGTGGCTCCGCTCAACCCTCCCTGTGGCAGAAGTTCTGGGGCGGCACCCCGCCGGCACCGCGGCCGATGCGGCCACCGAATCCACCCAAGCACCCCCGGGGCTGAGCAGTTCCCCGGGCCCCTGGCTCAGTAGCGCGGCACCGATCGATCCACCTGCACGCTCCAGGAATCGATGCCTCCCTGCAGGTTCCAGACCCGATCAAAGCCCTGGGTTTCGATCAGCCAGCAGGCGAATTGCCAGCTGCGAATGCCCGCATGGCACAGCACCACCACCTCTCTCTGCCGGTCCAGAAGCTCGTCGATCCGCTCAACCCATTCGGCG
Source organism: Cyanobium sp. ULC082 (assembly GCF_977927535.1). NCBI lineage: Bacteria > Bacillati > Cyanobacteriota > Cyanophyceae > Synechococcales > Prochlorococcaceae > Cyanobium > Cyanobium sp. ULC082. The sequence continues at coordinate 239,892 of NZ_OZ376398.1, read as the reverse complement.
GAGCGGCTCAGGGGCAGATGCAGCACCGGCTGGGCCAGTCGGGCCAGCTCCAGCTCAGCCGCTTCGCGCACATCCACCAGTTGCAACGGCTCCCCCCGGCCGAGACGCTCCTGCAGATCGGTGGCGGTGAGTGTGCCCGGGGGCTGAGGGGTTGGGGTGGTCATCACAGCTGGGTTCGGTGAAGCAGGAGTTGAAGCAGGAATGGTGGAAAGGAAGCTGTATGGATAAAGATGATGGGGTCGCTGGGTTCAAGGCATGAAGGCGCGCCCCTTCCTGGTGCTGGTGCTCAGCTTCTCCCTGGTGCTGCTGGCCCTGGGCCTGGGGGGCTGGTGGCTGGTGTTGCGGCAGAGCCCGCTCAGCCTGCAGCATCGCAGCCTCTCGATGCCGGAAGAGGCGCGGTTCGTCCCCCGCAGCGCTCCGCTCAGCCTGCATCTGCTGGTCAGTCCCGACCGGCTTGCGTCCTATGCCAGGGCCGTTTCCGCGCCGGGCAAGCGGCGCCAGGCGGTGGCAGCCGTCGAAGCCCTTCGCGATGGGGCCTTCGCCACGGCGGGCCTCGATTACTCCAGCGAGCTGGCCGATTGGCTGGGGGATGAAGTCAGCCTGGCTGTGCTGGCTCCCGAAGGAACAGACGGGCCCACGGGTTGGTTTCTGGCTCTGCGCAGCCGGGATGAGGAGGGAGCCCGCCGCTTCCTGCAGCATTTCTGGCAGACCCGCAGCCTTGCTGGAGCGGAACTGCAGATCAGCAGTTATCGAGGCATGGGATTGATCAGTGGTCGCGGTGCCCTGGCCGACCAGTCCGTCAGGCCCCTGGCCACGGCCTTGATCAACGACCGAATGGTGCTGATTGCATCCGGTCGCGGCATCCTCGAGCAGGCTCTCGATGTTTCCCAGATCGATGAGCTCAATCAGGCGGCGAACCCTCGCCTGGCGGCTGATCTGGTCAGGCTTGGCGACGGCGTGGCTCTGCTCACCGCCCGGCCGGAGGCCCTCGTCGACTGGCTTGGAATCCCTGCGGAGATCGCCACGGATCCTGCGGTGGTGGGTCTGGTCGCCGCGCTTTCCCCCAGTGGGGGAGCCCTGCGGCTGGAGGCTGACCTCGACCTGACAGAGGACCTCCCGCCCCTCGCCCTGGCTGCCGCGCCACCCTTGCTGGCGGAATTGAGCGCTCCGGCCTCTTCCCTGGTGGTGGTCCAGAACCCCGCAGCACTTCTGAGCGAGACCACGACCGTGGCCGCCGAGGCCTGGCAGCGCCTGCTGGGACCACCGCTGCGGCAGGCCCTGGCTGGGCTGGCTGGCCCCCTGCCCGTCCTGGTGGGTGCCAACGCCACCGGTCCGCTGATCTGGGCACAGGAGTCTGGCGGCTGGCTGCTCGGGACCTCGCCCGGGGCGCCCAGTGTCAGTCAGATCCAGCCTGCCCTGGCCAGGGATGGGCTGATCGCCGCGCCGCTCAGCAGGGCCGGCGTGCCGCTTCAGGTCTGGACCCGGCTCGAGGCCCGGGCCGGCAGGCGCGATGCCGACCAGCTGCTGGCCAGGGTGGCTGGGACCCGTTTGGAGCGGAACGATGTCGCCTGGTGGGGCGAGGGTCTAGCCGTTCTCGATGAACAGCTGGAGGGTGGGCGGCCGCCCCGTCAACTGCTCAGCCAGCTGGCGGCGCTGGAGGCCCCGGGTGCCGCCCTGCAGGTGGCCGTGGCAGACCAGCCTGGGAGGCGGCTGCTCTCCCGCTGGCAGCCCTGGCGCCTGCTGATGGGTCTGGCCGGCAGCCCGCTCAGGGACAGCGTTCAGGGTTTTGGCTGCAGCCTGGAGCCTGAGCGGGATTCAGGCGTTGCGCCGGCTCTGCGGCTCCATGGCCGCCTGGAGCTGGGCTGAGCCGATGCCCGCCGTTGAGCTGCTGCTGTTGCGCCATGGAATCGCCCAGGAGAGGAGCTTGGCCGCAGCCCAGGGTCTGCCGGAGCGGGAGCGGGCCCTGACGGCAAAGGGACGGCAACGCACCGCCGCGGTGGTGGAGAGGCTGGTTGACCTGCAGCTCGACTGTGACTGGATTCTCTCCAGCCCCCTGCCGCGCGCCCTGCAGACCGCGGAAATCGCCCTTGCCGGCGGCCTGGCGCCGCGGATGCTCCTGGCCGACGAGCTGGCGCCCGAGGCTGATCCCCTGGCCCTGCTGGCAAGCTGGCTGGGACCCTCAGCCCCTGAGCCGGGCTGGAAACGGCTTTGCCTGGTGGGCCACGAGCCTGATCTGAGTCTCCTGGCGGGCCGTCTCTGCGGAGCCCCGGCCGGTTTTCTGCGGCTCAGGAAGGCCGGCGTGGCCGTGCTCGAGCTGCCGGCCGCCTGCGAACGGTCCGGTGCCCCGCTGACGGGCGCTTGCCTGATCCAGCTGCTCACACCCCTCAGCCTGTCGGGGGCGCTACGCCGTCCCTGAAGGGCGGGACCTAAATTCCCAGATCAGTCGGGCCGCACAGCATGGTGGTGGAAACAACGCAGACAGCGGCAGCCGGAACTCCGGTGACCCCGGCTTTCCGCCCAGGCCTGGAGGGGGTGCCGGCCACCCAGTCGGCGATCTGCGACATCGATGGTCAGAAGGGGCGACTCACCTACCGCGGCTATGGCGTCGATGCCCTAGCGGCGAACAGCAGCTTTCTGGAAACCGCCTACCTGCTGATCTGGGGGGACCTGCCCAGCCCGGATCAGTTGAGGGCCTTCGAGAACGATGTGCAGATGCACAGGCGGGTGAGCTTTCGCATCCGCGACATGATGAAGTGCTTCCCGGCCGATGGCCATCCGATGGATGCGCTCCAGTCAAGCGCTGCCTCGCTTGGCTTGTTCTATTCGCGCCGTGCCCTCGACGATCCCGAGTACATCGTCGATGCGGTGATGCGCCTGATCGCCAAGATCCCAACGATGGTGGCGGCGTTTCAGCTGATCCGCAAGGGACAGGACCCGATCCAGCCCCGGGACGATCTGCCTTATTCGGCCAACTTCCTCTACATGATCACCGAGCGGGTCCCCGATCCGCTGGCCGCCAGGATCCTGGACGCCTGCCTGATCCTGCACGCCGAACACAGTCTCAACGCCAGCACCTTCAGCGCCCGCGTCACCGCCAGCACCCTCACGGATCCCTATGCCGTGGTGGCTTCGGCGGTGGGCACCCTGGCGGGCCCCCTGCACGGCGGTGCCAACGAAGATGTGCTGGCCATGCTCGAGGAGATCGGCAGCGAGGATCAGGTGGAGCCCTATCTGGATCGGGCCATCGCCGGAAAACAGAAGATCATGGGCTTCGGGCACCGGGAATACAAGGTGAAGGATCCCCGGGCCGTGATCCTTCAGGACCTGGCTGAGCAACTCTTTGATCGCTTTGGCCATGACTCGATGTACGACCTGGCCCGGAGCCTGGAGGCCGCCGCCGCCGTGCGGCTCGGGCCGAAGGGCATTTACCCCAATGTGGATTTTTATTCCGGGCTCGTGTACCGGAAACTCGGCATCCCCCGCGACCTGTTCACACCGATCTTCGCGATCGCCCGGGTGGCCGGCTGGTTGGCCCACTGGAAGGAGCAGCTCGGTGCCAACCGGATCTACAGGCCCACCCAGATCTACACGGGCAGCACCGGCCGCGACTGGGTGCCCCTGGATGCCCGAAATGACGCCTCCGGCGGTTAACTTGCTTGCACCGGTCCCGATTCGTGAGCTCACACCGTGGTGATGATGACGGCGCCAGAGTCCATGACAGCCCTGAGAGCCCCGCTGGCGGCTGTCAGTTCAGGGCTTGACCTTCAGAGCAGCTTCACCACGACCCTGGAAGGCTATGGGCTGACCCCGGCCACGGCCCATCTGCTCTGGCTGCCTCTGCCGATGTTGCTGGTGCTGGTCGCCGCGGTGGTGGGGGTGCTGGTCAACGTCTGGCTGGAGCGCAAGATCTCGGCTGCCGTCCAGCAGCGGATCGGCCCCGAGTACGCCGGAGCCCTCGGCGTGCTTCAGCCCCTCGCCGACGGCCTCAAACTGCTTTTCAAGGAAGACATCATTCCGGCCCGCGCCGATGGCCTGCTGTTCACCCTCGGCCCGGTTCTGGTGCTGATCCCGGTGATCCTCTCCTGGCTGGTGGTGCCTTTCGGCCAGCACCTGCTGATCAGCGATGTGGGCATCGGCGTGTTCCTCTGGATCGCCCTGAGCAGCATTCAGCCGATCGGCCTGCTGATGAGCGGCTACGCCAGCAACAACAAATACTCGTTGCTGGGCGGCCTGCGGGCGGCGGCCCAGTCGATCAGCTACGAGATCCCCCTGGCCCTGGCCGTGCTGGCGGTGGTGATGATGAGCAACTCGCTCAGCACCATCGACATCGTCAATCAGCAGAATGGTGCCGGCATCCTCAGCTGGAACATCTGGCGCCAGCCCGTTGGCTTTCTGATCTTCTGGATCTGCGCCCTGGCTGAATGTGAACGGCTTCCCTTTGATCTTCCTGAAGCCGAGGAAGAGTTGGTGGCCGGGTATCAAACCGAGTACGCCGGCATGAAGTTTGCCCTGTTCTATCTGGGCAGCTACATCAATCTTGTGCTCTCGGCCCTGCTTGTTGCGGTGCTCTACCTGGGTGGCTGGGGCTTCCCGATCCCGGTCGAGTGGCTGGCGGGTGCGATCGGCCAGTCCGTCGATGCTCCCCTGGTGCAGGTGATCACCGGTTCGCTCGGCATCGTGATGACGGTTCTGAAGGCCTACCTTCTGGTCTTCATCGCGATCCTGCTGCGCTGGACACTCCCCAGGGTTCGCATCGATCAACTTCTCGACCTCGGTTGGAAGTTCCTGCTGCCGATCGCCCTGGTCAATCTGCTTGTCACGGCCGGCCTAAAGCTGGCTTTTCCCGCCTTTTTCGGCGGCTGATGCCTGATACGGCCATGATGGGCCACAGCTTCGATCCCTCTGTTCGTCCAGTCCCCCCACCTCCAACGCTGATCATGTTCGGGTTTCTTCAGAAGGTCGGTGACTACACCAAGGATGCGGTGAGCGCCGCCTCCTACATCACCCAGGGTCTCTCGGTCACCTTCGATCACCTCAGTCGTCGACCGATCACGGTGCAGTATCCCTACGAGAAGTTGATCCCTTCAGAGCGCTACCGGGGCAGGATTCACTTCGAATTCGACAAGTGCATCGCCTGCGAAGTGTGTGTGCGTGTCTGTCCGATCAACCTCCCGGTGGTCGACTGGACGATGAACAAGCAGACCAAGAAGAAGGAACTCAGCAACTACTCGATCGATTTTGGAGTTTGTATTTTCTGTGGCAACTGTGTGGAGTATTGCCCCACCAATTGCCTCTCCATGACCGAGGAGTATGAACTGGCTGCCTTTGATCGGCACAGCCTCAATTTCGACAACGTGGCCCTGGGCCGCCTGCCGACCAGCGTCACCAGTGACCCCGCCGTTGTTCCGCTCCGGGAGCTTGCCTATCTTCCGAAGGGCGAGCTTGATCCCCACGTTGTTCCAGCCACCAGTCCGAGGGCAGGCAAGCTGCCCGAACAGGTGCTGGCCGATCTCAAGGCTGAATCCAACGGAGGCACCGGCTCATGACGATCGCCTCCTTCACCCAGTGGATCTGCTTCCTGGCTCTCTCGGCTGCTGTTGTGCTCGGCTCGCTTGGCGTGGTGCTGTTGCCCAACATCGTTTATTCAGCGTTCCTGCTCGGCGGGGTCTTTCTTTCGGTGGCCGGGCTCTACCTGATGCTCAATGCCAGCTTCGTCGCGGCAGCCCAGGTGCTGGTCTACGTCGGCGCGGTGAATGTGCTGATCCTCTTCGCGATCATGCTGGTCAACAAGAAGGAAACCCTCGCTGAGATTCCCGGGCTGCCTTTGCGCCGGTTGCTCTCCGGTGGTGTCTGTGCAGGCTTGTTTCTGTTGTTGCTGCGCGTTGACATCACCACCCCTTGGGCCGTCCCCGGTCCCAGTCCCGCCGGGGATGACGCCACCATCAAGATCGGCATGCACCTGTTCTCCGATTATCTGTTGCCCTTTGAGCTCGCTTCGGTCCTGCTGTTGATGGCCATGATCGGGGCGATCGTGCTGGCACGCAGAGATGTCTATACCGTTGATGTGATCACCGGAGAGAATGCTGACCAGGCCCTGATTGAAAAAATCAGAACTCCCCTCCTGGTGGAAACGGCTTCCGATCGGAATCCCGCCCTCGAAACAACCCGATGAACCTCTCCATTCCCGTTGATGTTCCCCTGCAGGCCTATCTGGTTCTTGCAGCCATTCTGTTTTGCACAGGGGTCTGGGGCCTGATCAACAGCAGGAACGCCGTTCGTGTGCTGATGAGCATCGAGTTGATGCTCAATGCGGTGAACATCAACCTGATGGCCTTCTCCAGCTACATCGATGGCCAATTGATCCGTGGCCAGGTGTTTGCCATTTTTGTGATCACCGTGGCAGCTGCTGAAGCCGCCGTTGGTCTGGCCATCCTGCTATCGCTCTATCGCAACCGTGAAACTGTTGATATGGAGCGTTTCAACCTGCTGCGTTGGTGACTCCCACCCATTCCTATGCAGCTTGAGCGGGTATGGCTGATTGTTCGTGCCAACAGTCAGGCTGCCCAGCGTCAGGTACGGCGTTGCCGGGAAGATCTCGAAAGGCAGGGCGTTCAGGTCGTCGTGGCCAGCAGTGGCCTCAGGTCCAATCCTTTCCCAGGCCTTCTGGCCACGGAAGCCCGGCTTCCCGACCTGACCGTGGTGCTCGGTGGTGATGGCACGGTTCTCGGTGCGGCAAGGCATCTGGCTCCACTGGATGTGCCCATTCTCAGCTTCAACGTCGGCGGCCATCTCGGCTTCCTGACCCAGGAGCGCAAGCTGCTGGTGCTCTCGGATGCCTCTGACGACAATCTCTGGCAGCGCCTGCGGGATGACCGCTTCGCTCTTGAGCGCCGCATGATGCTTGAGGCGGGCATCGACCATGGGGATGGGGTGGTCGATGCCGATGAATCGGTCCATTGCGCCCTGAATGATTTCTACTTCCGCCCCTGCCTGGAAGAGGTGTCGCCCACCTGCCTGCTGGAGCTTGAGATCGATGCGGAGGTTGTGGATCAGTTCCGCGGTGATGGCCTGATCATTGCCACTCCGACAGGATCCACCGGCTATTCGATGGCGGCGGGTGGACCGATCCTCCACCCAGGGATCGAGGCGATCGTTGTCAATCCGATCTGTCCGATGAGCCTCTCGAGCCGGCCAGTGGTGATTCCCCCCCGCTCGGTGCTGGCGGTGTGGCCCCTCGGGGAGACCAGCCGTCGGGTCAAGCTCTGGAAAGATGGTGCCCATGCCACCGTGCTCGAGCCAGGTGATCGCTGTGTGGTGCGCCGCTCCGACCATGGCGCCCTGATGGTGGTGTTGGAGCAGAGCCCTTCGTACTACCGCACCCTCAGCCACAAGCTGCACTGGGCCGGTGACCTCACTGCCGCCGAGCCTTCCCACAACTGAGCTTCAGGATGGGGGGTGTCCGTTGCTGGAGTGCCGATGGCCCTGGAGATTGAACGACGCTTCCTGGTGCGGGGACGTGAATGGATGGCCCACAGCCGCTGGCAGCAGCGCTTTCGCCAGGGCTATCTGGCGGCTTCGGCGACTGGGTTCACCGTGCGGGTCAGGATCAGTGCCGACAGCCAGGCCTGGATCACCCTCAAGGCGGCAGCTGCCGGAATCGCTCGTCATGAGTTCGAGTACCCGATTCCGCTGGATGAGGCTGAATCGTTGTTCACGCTCTCTCCCCATCGGCTCAGCAAGATCCGCCATGGTCTGGATCTGCCGGGCGGGGACTGGGTGCTGGATGTGTTCGAGGCGGAGAACGAGCCGCTCGTGCTCGCCGAAGTGGAGTTGACAAGAGCTGATCAGCCCCTGGATGTGCCGGGCTGGTGTGGGCTGGAGGTCACCGGCCTTGGTGAGTGGAGCAATGCCGCGCTCGCTTCCCGGCCCTTTGGCAGCTGGACAGCGGCTGAGCAGCGCCTGCTGGCTTGAAGCTGGCTCTGGACTGCCGCCCCCCGGCCATCTCACAGTTCCAGCCTGCCCAAAGCCAGTGCCCAGAGGCGGCTGCCGTAGCCCGGGATCAGCTGGAGGGCAGATGGCAGCAGTTGAAGCCATCGCGGCAGATCTTGCCGTGATCCATCGCCCAGTTCAGCAGGGCCACACGGTTCTTGGCGCCTGTTTTGCTGAAGATGTTGCTGACGTGGTTATCAACCGTGCGTTTGCTGATCATCAATTGAGCGGCGATGTCCTGATTGGTCAGTCCGGTGGCAACCAGCTCGATGATCTCCAGCTCGCGGCCGGAAAGGTTGGTCTGGAACGGGTCAAGACCATCTGAAACCGACATCAAAGGCCTCCACCCAACCTCTCATCAGCCACTCTAGGCAGGGGAGGTCTGCGATCCGTTCAGCCCGACGGGCCTGGCGATCTCCACCACTTGCACCATGATGGTGGGCTGCTGAATCGCCCCATTTTGCTGCTGCAACAGGCTCTCAAGCGTGGTCAGTTCGCCCTCACCGCAGAAGTGATGCCGCCGCGGGGGGGGGATCCAGGTCGCACCCTGGCGGTGGCGGCCACCTTGAAGGGCCTGGTCCATGCCGTCAACGTCACCGATGGAAGCAGGGCGGTGATGCGAATGAGCAGCCTGGCCCTCTGCCGCCTCCTGCTCGACATCGGCCTGGAGCCCGTGCTGCAGCTTTCCTGCCGCGATCGCAACCGGATCGCCCTGCAGGCAGAGCTGCTCGGTGCCCATGCCCTGGGAATCCCCAATCTGCTCTGTCTCACCGGTGACCCGGTGCGGGCAGGAGACCAGCCTTCCGCCCGTCCCGTCAACGAGCTCGAAGCGGTTCGGCTCCTGCAGATGGTGAGCCGCTTCAATGCGGGTGAGGATCCGGTTCAGGGGGCCCTGCCGGACGGTCCCACCTCTCTGTTCGTCGGTGCGGCGGCTGATCCCCAGTCCGCCAGCTGGAGTGGGCTGCAGTCGCGGGTTCGCCGCAAGCATGCTGCCGGCGCCCGCTTCATTCAGACCCAGATGGTGATGAACACCGACGCCTTGAAGCGGTTCTGCGGAGAGGTTGCGGCACCGTTGGATTTGCCGGTTCTGGCCGGGGTGTTCCTGCTGAAGTCGGCCCGTAACGCGGCATTCGTGAATCGGGTGGTGCCGGGGGCGATGATTCCCCAGTCGCTGATCGATCGCCTGGCGGCAGCGGCCGATCCGGCGGCGGAAGGGATCAGGATCGCCGCCGAGCAGGTGCAGGCCTACGCCGGGATCGCGCAGGGTGTTCACCTGATGGCGGTCAAGGCGGAGGAGAGAATCCCGATGATTCTTGAACAGGCAGGCTTTGGTCAGCTCCAGCCCTGCTGTGACTAGGGTTCAGCTACCTCCCTGGCTCAGGCTGAAATCGGAGCCCAGCAGCTGGGCCAGTGCTTTTTGATGGGGGGAGGGCTGGGCGACATCCTGGCGACGAACATCGGTGATCAGCCAGTCAAGGGCCGCTTCCTGCAGGTCGAAATGGTCGCCGTTGCGATCGACGCAGTAACGACCGAAGACCAGCTTCTCAACCAGACGCACTCCGGCACCAATCCGTGAATATTCAAAGATGATGGAGTTGTCGATGGTGGCCCCCTCGCAGATATGGCAGCTCGGACCGATCATGGCCGGCCCGATGATCGTGACTCCGGGTTCAATTCTGCTCATTCCCCCCACATAGACCGGACCGCGGATGTCAATCTGATCCCAGTCCGCTGCCACATTCAGCCCGGCGTAGACGCCAGGTCGCACCTGCCTGCCTGGGATCTGGACCTGACGCACGTCCCCCAGCAGGACACTGCGAATGGCCTGCCAGTAATCGGGTACCTTGCCGATGTCCACCCATTCAAAATCCATGGGAAGGGCATAAAACGGTGCACCGGCCGCTGCCAACCTCGGGAACAGATCAGAGCCGATGTCGAAGGGAACACCTTCGGGGATGTGATCGAGAACTTCAGGCTCAAAGATGTAGATGCCGGTGTTGATCATGTCACTGGCGGCATCCTCAACGGATGGTTTTTCCTGAAATGTGATCACCCTGGAGTCTTCGTCGGTGACGACAACGCCGTAACTGCTGACCTGATCTTTCGGGACCCGTTTGGTGACGAGGCTCGCCACGGCTCCTTTCTCCTTATGGCGCCGGACGGCTTCGGTGAGGTCGAGGTCGATCAGCGCATCACCGCAGAGCACCACAAAGGTGTCGTCGAAGAAGCGCTGAAAGGATTGGATTTTCTTGATTCCTCCGGCTGAGCCGAGCGCTTCGCCGATCAGGGCACCATCTTCCACCCGGCCTTCGAAGCTATAGGCGATTTCGACGCCGAACCGTTGGCCATCTCGGAAATAGTTTTCAATTTCCTCAGCCAGGTGAGACACATTCACCATCACTTCATTGAAGCCGTGCTGCCTGAGCAGCTCAAGCAGAAACTCCATGACGGGTTTCTGCAGGATCGGGATCATCGGCTTGGGAATGGTGTGGGTGATCGGCCTCACCCTTGTACCTTTTCCTGCTGCGAGGATCATCGCCTTCATGGGCGCCAGCCTGCGTCGAATCCGGAGGCTACCTTAAGAAAGAAGTCAGGCTGCCAGCCGTAGCCGAGCCGGCACGAGAGCTGGCCCTTCTGACAAGTGGCTTGCCTGGAGCTCACTGGGGCGTTTCAGGTGGAGCGGTCCGAACAGGCCGCCGCTCTGCTGCAGATCCAGCTGGCCCTGGGAGCAGAGGAACAGCAGCGCCCAGAACACCCCCACCCGGTCAGAATCGAGATCAACCGGGGCCTGCTCCGCCCAGGCTTCCACCAGTTGCTCGAAGTTCACCCAGTCCAGAGCCTGGGTCCATTGCTGCAGGAAGAGACTCAGGGCTGCAGTGGTTTCAGGCAGTTTTTCGCGATGGGCGAGGGCGGCAATCTGCTCGATCGCCGCCCGCTCGCTGTAGGGCCGGTTGCGGGGTGAAGGGCGGCTGCGGCTGCTGCCCTGCTCCAGCCGCTCGGCGATGTCCTCCAGCTGGCTGATCAGCTCCCCCAGGCTGACCGGGCGCAGCAGGGGGGGAGGCGCCACGGGACGGCGCCACAGGTGTCGCTCGGGCCGCAGCGGCAGGGCGTAAGGCGAGGCGGTCTCCCAGTCGCCGCCGTCGGGATCGAAGTCGAACGCCTCCTCGCTCAGGGCTGGCGGAGGAAAGGTCTGGCGCTCCAGCACCTCCGCCTTCAGCCCCACCAGCACCGAAGCCGCCAGAAAGGCCTCGCTGGAGGAGGCCAGATCCTGCTCGTAGCTCCCCCCCTGGCCGGCCCGGGCCGCGGCGATCAGCCGCGGCACCTCGATGCGTTGGCGGAGCTGATCGAGGAAGCCGTCCACCACCGCGATCACATCCACGTCCCAGGGATCCAGCTCACCCCGCTCGGCTGCATCCTGGAGCAGGCGAATGGCCAGCCTGGCGCCCGCTTCTGCCACTCTCCTTGCCTCGTTAGCAGCAACGTACCGGCAAGCAGGCGAACCAGCCACCGGTTTGGCCTGACTGTGTGGAGCGCGGGTTCAGTCCGCAGCGCTGGCAGGGGCTGCAGGGGCCGAACTCTCGCCGGCCGCCGGCAACAGGGCGAGCTGGGCGTCCACCGTGGCCCGGTAACGCTGGATGTCCGCCTCCAGTTCGCTGATCCTCACCTGCTGGGCTTCCCGATCCCCCTGGCTTGAGACCAGCTCCACCTTCCTGACCACACCGGTCCAGACGGCGAACACCCAGGCTGCCGTGGCGCCGATGCCGCCAACCAGGAGCAGCATCGCCGCCAGGGGCAGGGTGGTGCTCACTCCGGGCAGAAAGTGAACGGTGGTGGCGGCCGTGTTCTCCAGGGTGAACATCACCGTGGCCAGCCCGAAGCTGAAGATCAGCAGAAAATTCAGCTGTCGCATGACTCGATTCAGCTGCTCAAGGTGCGTGGCAGGGAGCGTAAGCAGGGCACCCTGCCCGTGGGGACAAGCGCTGCCATCCGCAGGGTTTCGTAACCGCGGGGCCTCGGCGGCTCAGCCAACGGCCGGAGCCTGGAGCAAAGCAGGAGCCAGCCAGTCGCCGCGCTGAGCGTTGCGGATCAACCCGGTTGGATTCGGACCGATCACCCTCGCCATGGCGGCGTCTTCCCGCAGCACCAGTGCTTCGATCGAAGCCCGGTAGCTGTCCGTCACCAGACGGGGATAGAGGCCGATGCCGATGATCGGCACCAGCAGGCAGGAGATCACGTAAATCTCACGCGGTTCAGCGTCGACCAGCTGGGAGTGGGAGGCGAGCTCGGCGTTCTCCTTGCCGAAGAAGATCTCCCGCAGCATCGAGAGCAGGTAGATCGGTGTGAGGATCACCCCCACCGCTGCCAGGGCCGCCATCACGATGCGGAAGCTGAGCGCGTAGGCCTCGCTGTTCACGAAGCCCACGAACACCATCAGCTCCGACACAAAGCCGCTCATGCCAGGCAGGGCCAGGGAGGCCAGCGAGCAGATCGTCCAGAGCGCGAACATCTTGCGCATCTTCTGGCCCACGCCGCCCATCTCATCGAGCTGCAGGGTGTGGGTGCGGTCGTAGGTGGCGCCCACCAGGAAGAAGAGGCTGGCGCCGATCAGGCCGTGGCTCACCATCTGCAGCATGGCGCCGCTGGTGCCGAGGGCACTGAAGCTGCCGATGCCGATCAGCACGAAGCCCATGTGGCTGATCGAGCTGTAGGCGATCTTGCGTTTGAGGTTCCGTTGGGCGAAGGAGGTGAGCGCTGCATAGATGATGTTCACCACCCCCAGCACCACCAGCAACGGCGCGAACTGGGCGTGGGCCACCGGCAGCAGCTGCACGTTGAAGCGCAGCAGGGCATAGCCCCCCATCTTCAGCAGAATGCCGGCCAGCAGCATGTGCACCGGGGCGGTGGCCTCCCCATGGGCATCGGGAAGCCAGGTGTGCAGGGGCACGATCGGCAGCTTCACGCCGAAGGCGATCAGCAGGCCCGCGTAGGCCAGCAACTGGAAGCGGGCGGGAAACTCCTTGGCCGCCAGCACGGTGTACTCGAAGCTCGGAGAGCCGCCCCCGAAGAAGCCCATCGCCAGCGCGGCCAGCAGGATGAACACCGAGCCGCCGGCGGTGTAGAGGATGAATTTGGTGGCGGCGTACTGACGCTTCTTCGCTCCCCAGATCGCCAGCAGCAGATACACAGGCAGCAGTTCGAGCTCCCAGGCCAGGAAGAACAGCAGCATGTCCTGCACGGCGAACACGGCGATCTGGCCGCCATCCATGGCCAGGATCAGGAAGAAGAACAGCCGCGGCTTGAAGGTGACCGGCCAGGCGGCCAGCACCGCCAGGGCGGTGATGAAGCTGGTCAGCAGGATCAGCGGCATCGAGAGCCCGTCGGCTCCCACCGACCAGGCCAGGCCCAGATCAGGCAGCCACTCCACCCGCTCGATCAGCTGAAGCCCGGCCACCGAGGGGTCGTAACCGTTCAGGTAGGCCCCCACGGTCACCAGAAAAGTCACCAAGGCCACGCCCAGCGCATACCAACGGATCGTTTTGCCGTTGCCGGGATCGGGGATGAACGGGATGAGCAGAGCTGCCGCGATCGGCAACAGAATTGAGACGCTCAGCCAGGGGAAGGTCCCGGTGTGGTCGGTGCCCAGGACCCCGAGGGCACCCTGAGCATCGGCAAAATCGAGCGGCACAGTCCAGGTCAGCGGTTCTGGCCGGAGTGTAGAAATGGTCACAGGGCCGGAGTCCCCCAGATACGGGATGACACACACAGTTGGCCCTCGGATTCAGAAGCTGCTGAACAGCACCACGAGGGCGATCACGCCGCCGAACACGATCAGGGCATAGAACTGGGCGCGCCCGGTCTCGAAGTATTTGAGCCCTTCCCCGCTGCCGAGGGTGAGCAGACCGGTGAGATTGACCACGCCATCCACCACCTTCGCGTCGACCTCAAGCACCTGACGGGCCAGCTTGCGGCTGCCCTTCACGAAGATCCTCTCGTTGATGTCATCGAGATACCACTTGTTGGCGAGAAAGGCATTGATCCTGGGAAAGCGGGAGGCCACGGCCGCAGCCAGATCCAGCTTGTGGAGCGCGTAGGCAAGCACCGCCACGGTGATGCCAGTGAGCGAGATCGCCACCGAGGCGCCGGCCAGGGGCAGAAAGCCCCCCCAGCTGAATTGCTCGGCCATCTCGACGGCTTCATGGGGATCGAGCAGCTCGGCGAAACGGCTGTGCCAGGGGGTTCCAAGCAAACCGATCAGCACCGACGGCACGGCCAGGATCGCCAGAGGTGCGGCCATCTGCCAACCGGACTCATGGGGATGGCTGGCCAGTTCGCCGTGGCCTTCCTGCTCTGGAGCCCCTTTGCCCGCCGCGGCCAGCAGACGGGCCTGGAGGGCCGCATCGGTTCCCCTGAACGGACCCTCGAAGGTGAGGAAGTAGAGCCGGAACATGTAGAAGGCGGTCATGCCGGCGGTGAGGAAGCCGACGCCCCAGAGGATCGGGTAAGCGTTGAAGGCCTGACCGAGGATTTCGTCCTTGCTCCAGAAGCCGGCCAGGGGTGGGATGCCGCTGATCGCCACGCAGCCGATCAGAAAGGTGATGGCGGTGACCGGCATGAACTTTCGGAGTCCCCCCATCAGCCGCATGTCCTGAGCCAGCACCGGTTCATGGCCCACCACCTCTTCCATGGCATGGATCACCGAGCCGGAGCACAGGAAAAGCATCGCCTTGAAGAAGGCATGGGTGACCAGGTGGAACATGCCGGCGACCGGGGCACCGCAGCCCATCGCCAGCACCATGTAGCCGAGCTGGGAAACGGTGCTGTAGGCAAGCCCCTTCTTCAGATCCATCTGGGTGAGGGCGATGCTCGCGCCCAGGAAGCAGGTGATCGTGCCGATCACGGCGATGAAGGCCTGAACTTCATCGAACTGGATGTAGATCGGCTGGAGGCGGGCCACCAGGAACACACCAGCGGCAACCATGGTGGCCGCATGGATCAAGGCGGAAATCGGGGTTGGTCCCTCCATGGCATCCGGCAGCCAGACATGCAGGGGGAACTGGGCCGACTTGGCCATCGGTCCCATGAACACGAGCAGACAGAGAATCACCGCCGCGGTGTGGGACACACTGCCGTTGCTGAGGGCTTCGCTGAGGCGAACGCCAATCTCCTCGAAGCCGAAACTGCCCGTGGCCCAGAACAGGCCAAGAATTCCCAGCAGGAGTCCGAAGTCGCCGACACGATTGACGATGAAAGCTTTCTGGGCCGCATTGGCGGCGCCGTCCCGGTCGTACCAGAAGCCCACCAACAGGTAGGAGCACATGCCCACCAGCTCCCAGAACACGTAGATCTCGAGCAGGTTGGGGCTGATCACCAGGCCCAGCATCGAGCTGCTGAACAGGGCGAGGTAGGTGAAAAAGCGCACGTAACTCTTGTCGTGCGCCATGTAGCCATCGGAATACACCATCACCAGCAGGGCGATGGTGGTGACCAGAGCCAGCATCACGGCGCCGAGCGCATCAACCCGGAAGCCCATCTGCAGGTTGAAGCTGCCGGCGCTGGCCCAGTCGAACAGCACCTCGGTGGGGGCTGGGCCGGCGATCTGCTCGATCAGCACGGCGAAGCTGAGCACGGCGGCCGCTCCGACGCAGCTGATCAGAAAGAGAGCAACCGGTTTTCGCAACCGGTTCATAGTGCGATTGAAGCTGATCAGCCCCAGACCGACCAGGGCTGCCCCCAGCAGGGGAAGCACCGGAATAACCCAGGCAAGTTCCGAGGCCGACGTCATCCGGTTCTGGGCAGGCCACGGCAGTGTAGGCAGGCCTCCCGGCTGGATCCGGCTGTGTGTGGGACTTCGATCAGCCCACTGGATCGTCTAACCCAGCACTCGGCCCAGCGGGCCGTTCAGGAAGGCCACCGAGGCGAGGCCGATGAAGCGATGGCTCCACCAGAGGATGCCGATCGCCACGGCGATGCCGAGTTGGGAGGGCCTGAGGAATTCGCTCAGCACTAGCGACTGGCGACCGTCGAGCACCGCCTGGAAGGGAACGACCGAGGTGTTCTGCCGCAGGTGTTCGAAGGAGGCCCCGAAGCGCCTGGCCAGACGCCGGTCACCGTGCCAGATGGCGAAGAGGTGATGGGCGATCAGCCCGAAGCAGGTGACGAGCATGAAGCTGCTGCCGATCCAGAGGAGATGGGTGGCGCACCAGATCACCTGACCGATGGCCTGGGGATGGCGGCTGATCCGGATGATCCCCGTGGCGTAGAGCCGTTGCTCGGGCTTGAGCACCGCTGGAATCTCCAGCAGGTTGTAGGTGGCTGGATAAAGAAAGAAGAAGCTGATCGCCGTGCCCAGCCAGATCACCGGAATCAGGCCAGGCGTGCCCTGCAGGTTCCACAGCCGGAGCCCCTCGTAGCGATGGGCGAGGAAGAAGCCCACTACCAGCACGGCTGATGGAATGCTGATCGCCGCAAACAGCAGGCGCCAGGCGCGGGCGCCGATCCGCTCCTCCCCCCAGACCCGCAGTGCCGCCCCGCCACTGTGCAGCACGGCGAAGCCGAGCAGAAGGGCCAGCATCTCCAGGCTGGATCGGTGCGGTTCGAGCGGCAAAAAGGCGGGGCGGCAGCAGCTGATTCTGGCCTTCAGCAGGGTGGCTCCGCCGGCGGCCGGAGCTGCTGCGAAGCTTTCGCCTTAGAGTCGCCACTTCCAGCCGGAGCAAGCCCCACGGGTCATTCGATGGCTGATCTGCCTTTCACTCTCGATCAGCTGCGCATCCTGCGGGCCATTGCCAGCGAGGGCAGCTTCAAGAAAGCTGCCGACAGCCTCTATGTCACCCAGCCTGCGGTCAGCCTGCAGATCCAGAACCTGGAGAAGCAGCTGGATGTCTCCCTGTTCGATCGGGGCGGGCGAAAGGCCCAGCTCACCGAAGCGGGGCATCTGCTCCTCAGCTACTGCGATCGCATCCTCGGCCAGTGCCAGGAGGCCTGCCGCGCCCTCGACGACCTCCACAATCTCAAGGGTGGATCGCTGATCGTCGGCGCCAGCCAGACCACCGGCACCTATCTGATGCCACGCATGATCGGCCTGTTCCGGCAGAAGTATCCCGATGTGGCCGTCCAGCTCCAGGTGCACAGCACCCGGCGCACCAGCTGGAGTGTGGCCAATGGACAGGTTGATCTGGCGATCATCGCCGGTGAGCTCCCCACCGAGCTCAACGACCTCCTGCAGGTGGTGCCCTATGCCAGTGATGAGCTGGCCCTGGTGCTGCCGATCAAGCATCCCCTGGCCCGGCTGGGGGAACTCCATAAAGAGGATCTCTACCGGCTGGGCTTCGTCTGCCTCGATGCCCAGTCCACCACCCGCAAGATGGTGGATCATCTGCTGGCCCGCTCAGGGCTGGAGGTGCAGCGCCTGAAGGTCGAGATGGAGCTCAACTCCTTCGAGGCGATCAAGAATGCCGTCCAGTCGGGGCTGGGGGCAGCGTTTCTGCCGGTGGTTTCGATCGAGCGGGAGCTGGCGGCGGGCAATCTGCACCGGGCCTGCATCGCCGACCTGTTGGTGCGTCGTCAGCTGAAGCTGATCACGCATCCGGCCCGCTACTGCTCCCGCGCCGCGGAGGCTTTCCGGCGTGAAGTGCTGCCGGTCTTCGCCAGCGCGGACAGCCCCCTGCGGCAGCCGGTCCCGCTGGCGGCCTGAGCCTGCTCAGAACTGATCCCCTTCCGGTGTGATGCCCACCGAGTCATCGGCGGCCCCGGCGATGCCACGGGTCTGGAACTTGTTGCCACCGATGTCGGTCTGGTAGACACAGCGCACCACAGGCTTGTCGCGGATCGAGCCGATGTAGGCGAAGGTATTCATCCGCTGTTTGCACTGGCGCACCTGCTCAGCGGTGACCGCCCCTTCCTTCTGGAGCACACTCCAGTTTTCGCGGCGGATCACGCAGCCCGGTTGCAGGGTGGGCTGGGTCACAAAGCTGCTGCTCGGGTTCATCGTGGTGTAGAGCTCAATGTCATTGACGAAGGCGCTCGCTCCCCACTGTTTGCAGAACTCGGGGTCGGGAACGGCCAGATCGAGTTGCTGGCTGCTGGCGATGTTGCCCTGGTTACCTACGGTGTTGCTGGAGAGGGCGGTGCCGATGCCGATGCCCACCACGAGCACCCCGGCCAGCACAGCCACCGTGGCCACGTTGAATTTGAAGGGTGGATCGCCAGAGCCGCCGCCCGGCCCTCCTGGGCCCGCCGCACCAGCTTTGCGGGGCGGCGCTTCCCGTCGCCCCCTGGGCCGATCGTCGTAGGCGGTCGATCGGTAGGCGTAACCATCACGATCCTGGTCGCGGTCCTGGGAGGAGGAACTGCGGCCGTAGGGGGGGCGGCTCATCAGGCTTCAGGGCTGCGGGGCAGGCCCATTGAATAGTTCAGCACCCGGGCATCCGGGTTGTAGCGGAGTTCGCCGGCCTGCAGCAGCTGCCGGATCGTGCCTTCCAGCTCCGAGCCGATCCGGCGCAGGTTGTACTCGGTGAGGTCCGCTCCGGCGAAGCTGTCCACCAGGTCGCGGAAGCGTTGCCGCACTGTCTCGAGCACGGCTGGCTGCCAGAGGAACTCGTTGTCGGGATCAAGGTCCAGGGTCAGCTGGGACGGATCCGCGACGAGCTGATCGTCTTCCACCCGGGCGGTGAACAGCCGCACATGCCGGGTGGTGGACTTGAGCAGGAGAGCGTCGGCCATGGTGGATGGGGAGGCAGGCGTGCCGGATCGGGTCGCACCCCAAGACTTTAGGAAGCCGGTGATCGGCGCTGGCTGTCCTGACCCTTTTAAGGTTGGACCTGGTTTTTGATTTTCCATGCGCGTCGCCATCGCCGGGGCAGGTCTCGCCGGCCTTTCCTGCGCCAAGTACCTCTGTGACGCAGGCCACACCCCGGTGATCTACGAAGCCAGGGACGTCCTCGGCGGCAAGGTGGCCGCCTGGCAGGACGAGGACGGCGACTGGTATGAGACGGGCCTGCACATTTTCTTCGGGGCCTACCCGAACATGCTTCAGCTCTTCGGGGAGCTTGGCATCGAAGATCGGCTGCAATGGAAAGATCACGCGATGATCTTCAATCAGAAGGACGACCCGGGCACCTACAGCCGCTTCGACTTTCCTGATCTTCCGGCCCCGCTCAACGGCGTGGCGGCCATCCTGGGAAACAACGACATGTTGACATGGCCGGAGAAGATCCAGTTTGGACTTGGCTTGGTCCCCGCGATGCTGCGTGGCCAGGATTATGTCGAAAGTTGTGATCAGTATTCCTGGACGGAATGGCTGCGCTTGCACAACATCCCGGAGCGGGTCAATGATGAAGTGTTCATCGCCATGAGCAAGGCCCTGAACTTCATTAACCCCGATGAAATCTCCAGCACGGTCCTGCTTACCGCTCTGAATCGCTTTCTGCAGGAGAAGAACGGCTCGAAGATGGCCTTTCTGGATGGCAATCCTCCTCAGCGGCTCTGTGAGCCGATCGTGGCTTCGATCCGTGAGCGGGGGGGGGAGGTGCACCTGAACCGACCCCTGCGGCAGATCCAGCTGGCCGCGGATGGTTCCGTCGCCTCTTTCCGGATCGGCGGGGTGAAGGGCAACGAGCCCCTGGAGGTGGAAGCCGATGCCTTCGTGAGCGCCCTGCCGGTCGATCCGCTCAAGCTGTTGCTCCCTGAGCCCTGGAAGCAGATGCCCTACTTCCAGAAGCTGGAGGGCCTCAAGGGGGTTCCGGTCATCAACATTCATCTCTGGTTCGACCGCAAACTCACCGCGATCGACCACCTTTTGTTCAGTCGTTCCGAGCTGCTCAGCGTGTACGCCGATATGAGCAACACCTGCCGGGAGTATGCCGATCCCCACCGATCGATGCTGGAACTGGTTTTTGCGCCCGCCGCCGCCTGGATCGGCCGCAGCGATGCGGACATCGTGGCGGCCACCATGGCCGAACTCCAACGGCTGTTCCCCGTCCACTTCAGCGGTGACGACCAGGCCCAGCTGCGCAAGGCAAGGGTGGTCAAGACCCCCCAGTCGGTCTATAAGTCGGTGCCGGGCTGTCAGCAACTCCGGCCCTCGCAGGATGCACCGATTGCCAATTTCTTCCTGGCCGGCGATTTCACCATGCAGCGCTACCTCGCTTCGATGGAGGGTGCTGTGCTGAGTGGCAAGCTCTGCGCCGAGGTGGTGAGTCGCCAGTCTGCGCCGGTGCTGGTGTGACCGTGCTGGTCGCCCACCCGATGGCCGCTCTCCGCTCCCCGCTGAACCTGGCCCAGGCCTACGAGGCCTGCCGCCAGGAAACGGCGCAGTGGGCCAAAACCTTCTATCTCGGCACCCTGCTGATGCCCCGGGCCAAGCGGCGGGCGATCTGGGCGATCTACGTCTGGTGCCGGCGTACCGACGAGTTGATGGACAGCCCCCAGGCTCAGGCGTTGCCCGAGGACCGGCTGGCCGAGCGGCTGGATCGCTGGGAAGAACGCACCCGCGCCCTGTTCAACGGTCAGATCGAGGATGGCCTCGATCTGGTGATGGAAGACACACTGGAGCGCTTCCCCCAGCCCCTGCAGCCCTATCTCGACATGATCGAGGGCCAGCGCATGGATCTGCGGCGCCGGCGTTACGCCAGCTTCGAGGAGCTGGAGCTCTACTGCTACCGGGTGGCCGGCACCGTGGGTCTGATGACCCAGGAGGTGATGGGCCTCGATCCCGCTTACACCTCAGCCCCCTGGAGTGAAAAACCGGATACATCCCAGGCTGCCGTGGCCCTGGGAATCGCCAACCAGCTCACCAACATCCTGCGGGATGTGGGTGAAGACCGGAGCCGTGGCCGTATCTACCTTCCCCAGGAGGATCTTCGGCGCTTCAATTACTCAGAGGCCGACCTGATGGCAGGAACGGTGAACGACAACTGGCGGCAACTGATG
This sequence comes from Cyanobium sp. ULC082, assembly GCF_977927535.1. NCBI lineage: Bacteria > Bacillati > Cyanobacteriota > Cyanophyceae > Synechococcales > Prochlorococcaceae > Cyanobium > Cyanobium sp. ULC082. Next base: position 218,976 of record NZ_OZ376398.1, on the reverse strand, counting down.
GCCTTTCAACTCCAGAGGGCCCGCCACTGGTTCGGTCGCTCGGAAGCAGGGGTCCGCTGGCTTGCTGCCGATGCCCGCTGGCCAGTCTGGGCTTCTCTGCGCCTGTATCGCGGCATCCTTGATGCAATCGAGCGCCAGGATTATGATGTGTTCAATCGGCGTGCTTTCGTGCCAAGGGGGTCAAAGCTTCTCGACTTGCCCTGCTCCTATCTGATTGCCCAATCCCGTTAATTCTCGCTGGCCGCTTCGGCTTGCTGAAGCCAGTTGATCAGGATCGGATTAACGAGATCGGGGGCCTCATCCTGGGGGCAATGGCCCAGGCCAGGCAGGATGCGCAAATCCAGGATGCAGGCAAAGGTTCTCTGCCAGCTTTCGGCTTCCGCCGGACTTTCCCATGGATCCTTCTCCCCCCAGATCATCCGGACCGGCAGGCTGAGTCCGGCCAGCAGCTCCGTCGCCAGCACATCCTCGAACAGATTGATGAAGCCGCGAAAGCTTTCTGCGGCCCCTGGATCCGTGCTGGGCCGGTAGAGCATGGCCACCAGCTCAGCGTCGATGTTGGCGCCGGTGGGGTAGGCCTTCGCCAGAACCTGACGGATGAATCCGGGCCTGGCGAAGACCTTGAACAGTGGGGCCACGATGCTTCGCTGCCGCACCAGTTGCTTCACAAGCGGGCGGAACAGCCGCTCGAGCGGCGGCAGTTCCGCCCGGCGCTTTTCATCGAGGGTGCGCTGGGCACAGTCGATCAGAATCACCTGAACCGGCGCCAGAGCGCGCTCCAGAAGCAGCTGGCTGGCCCGCAGAACAACGAGCCCACCAATCGAATTGCCGACCAGCTGGATCGGACCATCCCGCTCCTGGGGCCCCAGGCTTTCGACGAAATCAGCCACCTGGGTGGCCCAGAGGTCGAAGCAGTAACGAACCGAACCGGGCCGCTCCGGCTCACCGGTCAACCGGGAGCTGGGTTTTGAGCTGGCGCCGAAGCCGAGCAGATCGAGGGCGTACACCCTGAAGTGCTCGGCCAGGGCCGGTTGGTTGTGGCGCCAGTGGCCGCAGCAGGCTCCGAAACCGTGGACCAGGATCACCGTGGAAATCCCGGTGGGGTTGCCTGGAGGGCAGGCCTGCAGCAGGTGGATGGAATGGCCATTCCACGGCCAGAACCGGCTCTGGGGAGCCATGGGCCGCAGAGCTGCACTCACCCCTTGTTCCCCATCCACGCGATCGTTGGTTGGCTGCTGTCTGCCGCCGGATCAGACGGTTGCGGTCTGGTTGGCGAGCAGAGCCTTGAGTTTGGCCAGTTCACCGGCCCAGCGGGGATCAGGAGCGCCTTCGGTGATTGTGTCGCTGTGGACCACCTTGTTGGTGGACTTGCGGGCCGCCGCCGGTGCACCGGCCGGACGACGGTCGCTGCCGGTGGGGGTGGTGCGGGTTTCCTTGCGCTCGGATCGTTCGATGCGAAGGGTGTTACCTCCGAAGGCGAGGCCGTTGAGCTGTTCGATCACAGCGTCAGCGAGCTTTTCGTCGTCGACGTTGGCAAAGCCGAAGCCACGGCAGGCGCCCGTTTCACGGTCTTGAACCGTTTTGAATCGCACGCCTTCACCGATCGCCGTGAACAGAGCGTCCAGCTCTTTGGCATCAAAACTCTGCGGCAGGTTGCCGACGTACAGACGAACACTCATGGGGAGGGGGGGGGAAATTGGAAAAACTGGCTCGAGGGCGCTGGTCAATCGATCGACGGGCTGGATCACGAAGCTGGATCACGTCGCCGGATCAAAAAGACGGATCACAAAGCCAGATCGCCGATGACGATGGCCGCTGGATCCATGGATGAAAGTCTGATGACTAACCGACACCTGCCGGGCACTAAGCAGGCAGCTGATCGTGCCTATGCAGCTCAATGTAAATCACAGCCCCCTGCTCTCCAGCCAGATTCGTGCAGCCTTCAAGGCTTCTTCAGGTTTGTTGATCCTGCCGAAGGCCAGCTCCGCGCTCAGGTGGGCGAGCAGCTGGCCCAGCTGGCGTGAGGGCCCCAGCCCGAGGGTCTGCTGCAGTGTCCAGCCATCCACGGGGGAGCGGGGATGGAACAGGGGGTCGTCGGGGTTGCGCCAGCGCTCCATCCAGGCCAGAGCCACCGCCGGAGGGAAGAACAGCAGCAGGGAAGGCAGATCCTCGGCCAGTTGCTGGTGGAGGCTCAGGCGCTGCGTCTCCGTCAACGTCTGCAGTTGCCCCTCGACCCCGCCGGGGCCCTGGGCGAGCAGCTGATTCCACCAATGGTGCAACTGCCCGCAGCGCCGTTGGAGCTGGCGGCTGGCGCGGAGTCGCTCCAGGCCGTCGGCGTCGAAGAGCACCGCCAGACGGGCCAGCCCCAGGGCGGCGACGGCTTCAGACGGGCTGAGGCCCAGGCGGCCGGTTTGCTCGGCATCGAGCCTCTGCAGGCTGAGCAGCTGGGCCGCCCGGTTCGGCTCCGCCTGGTGAGGGGCAAGGAGACCTGGACCGCTCAGCCATGGGTCCAGCAAGCGGGATTCAAAGGCGACGGCAAGACCCCGCTGGCCTGCCGGGCAGGCGGCCAGTTTTTCCAGCTCCACCAGCACCCGCTCCGGTGCTACCTCGGTGATCTGGCGGTGATGCGCCCGGATCCACTCACCCGTCTGGTCGTCGAGCTCGAAACCAAGCTCGGCGGCGAGTCGGATGCCGCGCAGGAGCCGCAGTGGATCGTCGAGCAGGTTGGCTTCCCGCACCGCCACGATCCGCGCCAGTGCCAGATCCCGCAGGCCTCCGGTGGGATCGAGCAGGGGGGCCTGGGAGCCCAGGGGCAGAGCGAGGGCGTTGAGGCGGAAATCGCGCCGCCAGAGGTCCTCCTCCAGGCTGCTGCCCACCTGGCGAGCCAGATCCAGGCACCAGCCCTTCAGCACCAGGCGGGCGATCGAGCGCTTGCCGTCCAGAACCACGGCACTGCCGCCGTGGCGGCGGCTGAGTTCCCGGCAGAGGCTGATCGCATCGCCTGGAACCACCAGGTCGAGATCGGGTCTGGCCCCCAGGCGCTGCAGCAGTCCATCCCGCACGGCGCCGCCCACCAGCGCCGCGCCGGCGGGGAGCTCCGCCAGGGGCAGGGGCCAGGCCTCGATCCGCAGGGCCCGGCGCAGCATGGCGGCCGCCTCGGCCAGCCCAGCGGAGCCCTGGTCGCTCCACCCCAGAATGGTGGGGTCCGTGGCCCGCCGGGGGATGTGCATCTGCGTGGACTGTCTCTGGGTCGAGCGATGCCAGGCCTATCACGCGGTGGAGCGGCAGCATGGTGTCTGCCACCTGAGCGCCAGCCCTGATTTTCAGCCGCTCGAGCCGCGCATCCACGTGCAGGTGATCGATCTGCCAGACGCCAAGGTGGGGGTGGAGTGGGACGTGCGGGCCTGCCGGAGCTACCAGGCCGATCCAGGTCGCTGGCTTCGGCTCAGGCCCGGGGAGCCCCAACCCGGATGAGCGAGCGGATCCCCCTGTTGCTGGCCCTGCACAGCAGCACCGACACCCTCGCGGTGGGCCTCCAGCCCCTCGGTGGCGGCCTGGCGACCGTGGCCTCCCATCCCCTCGGCCGCAGCCTGGGGAACGAACTGCTGGTCTGCGTGGAGAGGCAGCTTCCCGCCAGCCGCTGGAGCGAACTGGGCCGCCTGGCGGTGGCCACCGGACCCGGGGGCTTCACGGGAACCCGGCTCAGCGTGGTGCTGGCCCGCACCCTCGCCCAGCAGCTCGGCTGCCCCCTCGATGGGTTCAGCAGCTTCCTGTTGTGCGCCCGCTGCCTCTGGCTGGCTGGGGAGAGCGGCAGTCGGCACAGCCCTTTCTGGGTGACCCAGGTGCTGCCGCGTCGAGGCGTGGTGGCGGGCCGCTACCAGGCCGATTCAGCGGCGTTGGGCGGGCTGGCGGAGATGGAGCTGCCACGGCTGTTCCCGTCCTTGAGTGCCCTCTCGGGGGCTCCCTGCTTCGAGGCCAGGCTCGACCCAGCCGCCGATCTGAGCCAGTTGCTGCTGCTGAGTCAGGCCGCGGCGGCTGCCGGCCGGCCGGCACCCTGGCAGCCCGTTCTGCCGATCTATCCCACCAGCCCTGTGCTGCCCGCCTGATGCGGCGACTCCTCCCCGGGGCCCTGCTCGGACTGGCCCTGGTCGGGCTGGTCCAGTTGACGAGGCCCGGACCGCTGCCGGTTCCCTCGTTCGCTCTTTCGCCGGCTGCACAACCCCAGCTGATCCTGGTGCTGGGCGGCGATGTGGCCAGGGAACGACGGGCAGGCCAGTTGGCTCAGCGCTATCGGTTGCCTGTGGTGGTGAGTGGTGGCAGCAATCCGGAGTACGCCCAGTGGTTGTTCCACCAGGAGGGGCTCGGCCCCCACCAGTACCAGCTCGATTACCGGGCCCGCGACACCGTCACCAACTTCACCACGGTGGTGGACGATCTGAAAGGCTCCGGCATCCGCCACGTTCTGCTGGTCACCAGCAGCGACCACATGGAGAGAGCCCTGCTGGTGGGCCGCATCATCGCCGGCAGTCGGGGCATCCAGCTGACCCCGGTGACCGTGCCCTGTGGGCCCCGCTGCCTGCCGGAACGCCGCAGCAAGGTCTGGCGTGATGGCTTCAGGGCGTTGGTCTGGGTGATCAGCGGCCGTGATCCGGCCCAGTGGGCGGTAGCAGGGAGATGACCTTGCCCGGTGGCAGCAGACCCTGGTCCAGCAACCCATTGATCTGTGCCTGGCAGGCGAGGGTGGTGGCCTCCAGATCGCTGCGGCGCCGCGAAGCCGGCGGTGGAATCGGCTGGCCGATGCGGATGTGAATCGGCACCAGCCGCGGCCAGAGCCGACCGGTGCCGAGTGCCCGGTGGCTGTTGACGATCGCGACCGGCAGCAGGGGGATCCCCGCCCTGGCTGCCAGAAAGGCGGCTCCCTGCTGGGGATCGTTCACCCGGCCATCCCCCTGGCGGGTGCCATCAAGGAATACGCCTGTGGCCCAGCCTTCGGCCAGGCGGGCCATGGCGACGCGGATGGCCTCACGGTCGCTGGCGCCGCGGGCAACCGGGTAAGCCCCGCACGCCCGGATGATCGCGCCCAGCAGCGGAACCCGAAACAGCTCCGCCTTGGCCATGAAGGCCACCGGACGACCGAGGGCGTGGCCCAGCAGCGGTGGATCCAGATGGGAGCCATGGTTGGCCACCACCACCAGCGCCCCCTCCATCGGCACCTGGGCGTTGCTGGCGGTTCGACCACGGAAAAGCAGTCGGTAGATCGGAAAGACCAGCAGATAGCTGACCAGTCGGTAGGTGAAGCTGGGCCGGGGCGTCAGCAGGGCTGGCGGCAGAGGATTCCCATCCGGCGAGGCGGGACCACTCAAGATCCCAGATCCTCGGCACTGGCGATCCGCGCCGTGACGATCGCGTCGAGGTCCCGCTTGATCAGACCACTGAGCACGTTGCCGGGCCCGATCTCCACCACGGTGTCGATCTGCTGGATCGGGAACTGGGCCATGGTGTCGCGCCAACGCACGCCGCTCACCATCTGCCGGGCAAGCCTGGCCTTGAGAACCTCGCCGGCGGTTTCGGGCCTGGGATCGGCATTGCTGAGCACAGGAATGGTGGCGTTTGCGAAGGCAATCGGCTCCAGTACCGCTGCGAAGGCGGTGGCCGCCTCCTGCATCCAGGGTGAATGGAACGCCCCCGAAACGGCGAGGGGAACGGCCCGCTTGCAGCGCAGGGCGCTGGTCACTTCGGCCACCGCCGCCGGCTGACCGGAGAGCACCACCTGGGAGCGGCTGTTGTCGTTGGCGATCACCACCCCCTCGACGGCCGCCACCAGCTTCTCCAGTTCGTCTCGATCGAAGCCGATCACGGCGGTCATCGCTCCACCCCCGGCCGCTGCCATCAGTTCACTGCGTCGTTGGATCAGCTGCAGACCGGTGGCGAAGTCGAACACATCGGCCGCATAGAGAGCCACCAGTTCCCCCAGGCTGTGGCCGGCCACGAGCTGGGCTGTGCGCCCCTGGGCCTTGAGGCCATCCACCAGCAGGCTTTCAACCACGAACAGGGCTGGCTGGGTGTTGCGGGTGTCGTTGAGATCACTGGGATCCCCGACTGGATGCTGGCCGGATCCGGCGCAGATCCCCAGCAGATCGCGGCCCAGCCGCTGTGAGGCTTCGTCAAAACGCCGCCTGGCATCGGGGAGATTCAGAAGTCCCTCGGCCATGCCGAGTTTCTGTGATCCCTGGCCGGGAAAAACCCAGGCAATCCCCATGGTGACGTTTTCGTGAACCGGCAGGAGATTAGGTGCTGGCCGCCATCGGCCCCTGCCAGCGCAGCAGGGCGGCCCCCCAGCTCAGACCGGCGCCGAAGCCACTGGTGGCGATCAGCTGACCCGGGCGGATGCGGCCGTCCCGGACGGCTTCATCCAGCATCAGCGGGATCGTGGCCGCTGAGGTGTTGCCATAACGGGCCAGGTTGCTGAGCACCCGTTCGGCGGGAATATCGAGGCGTGTGGCCACGGCATCGAGGATGCGCTGGTTGGCCTGATGCAGGAGCAACCAGTCGATCTGGTCGGCCTTGGTGGCGGTGTCTTCCAGCAACGCCTCCAGCACGGAAGGAACCTCCCGCACGGCGAATTTGTAGACCTCCTGCCCGTTCATGTGGATGGGCAGGAAGCCCCCGCGCTGGGCGGAGTGGCCGTTCACCAGGGGCTGACGTTCCAGGCTCTGCTCCAGGGAAAGGCAGGCGGCGCGGCGACCATCGGAGTGCATGCGGAAGCCCATCAGTCCATCCCGTTCGCCCGGACAGGCTTCGATCGCCACGGCGGCGGCCCCATCACCGAACAGCACACAGGTGCCGCGGTCGTTCCAGTCGACCCAGCGGCTCAGTTGATCGGCGCCGATCACTAGGGCCCGCCGCATGCTGCCGCTGCGGATGTAATGACCGGCCGTGATCAGGGCGAACAGGAAGCCGCTGCAGGCGGCGGTGAGATCGAAGGCCACCGCCCGGTGGGCCCCCAGCGCTCCCTGGATGCGGGGGGCGGTGCCGAACAGGTCATCGGGGCTGGAGGTGGCCAGCAGGATCAGATCCAGATCCTCCGGACTCCAGCCGGCGTGCTCCAGGGCCTTGCGGGCGGCTCCGGTCGCCAGTGTGGTGAGTGTTTCCTCAGGACCGGCGACCCGACGCGAGGCGATGCCGGTGCGGCTGCGGATCCAGGCGTCGCTGGTGTCCACCCGCTGGCTCAGTTGTTCATTGCTGACGCTGAGAAGGGGCAGCTCACTGCCGCATCCCACCAGGGCCATCCCCCTGCCCAACTGACCGAGCGACACCTGCGTGACCACCGTTGGGCACAGTCAACCACAGGCCTGCGCCGCCTCCACCTCGGTGCTCAGCTGGTGCAGATCGTCCATCACGCCGTGGCTGGCGGCCCGATGGGCCAGGCGCAGGGCACTCACGACCGAGAGGGCCTTGCTGCTGCCGTGGCCGATCACGCAGATCCCATCCACCCCAAGCAACAGGGCGCCGCCGTGCTCGGCGTGGTCAAGGCGCTTCTTGATCCGTACCAGGTTGCTGCGCAGGAAGGCAGAACCCACCTTGCCGCGGCGGCCGCGGGGCAACTCGGCCCGCAGCACATCGAGGAGCACGCTGCCGACCGATTCCAGGAACTTGAGCACCACGTTGCCGGTGTAGCCATCGCAGACCACCACGTCGAACTGGCCCGAGAGCACATCACGGCCTTCGCAGTTGCCGACGAAACGGAGCCTGGGCTCCCCCTGGAGCAGAGGAAACGTCTTGATCGTGAGGTCATTGCCCTTGCAGGCCTCCTCCCCGATGTTCAGCAGGCCGATACGCGGGCGGGTCACCCCCATCACATCCCGGCTGTAGATGCTGCCCAGCAGGGCGAACTGAAGCAGGTAACTGGGTTTGCAATCCATGTTGGCTCCCACGTCCAGCACCAGCACCTGCTCAGCGGGATCCTTGGTGGGGAACAGGGCTCCGATCGCCGGTCGCTCGATGCCTTTCAAGCGGCCCAGGCGGAAAATGGCCGCGGCCATCACGGCTCCGGAATTGCCGGCGGAATAGACCGCCACGGCTTTCCCTTCCCTGACCTGATCCATGGCCAGGTTGATGCTGGCATCGCGCTTGCGGCGCACCACCGTGGCTTCCTCGTGCATTCCCACCGAAGGGCCACTGCCGATCAGCTGCAACAGACCGGCGGCGATGGCCTCGTTGAGCTCATCCTCCAGATTCAGCGCGGCCACGGCCTGGCGGACGGCCTCGGCCTCGGCGACGAAGCGGATCCGCAGCGGCAGCACCCGCACCGCATCCAGGCAGCCGGCCAGGATGGGGCCCGGGGCGTAGTCACCCCCCATGCCATCCACCGCCACCCAGCGACGATCGGCATCGCGGATCGGCGCCACGATCGGCACTCCTCCCTGCTGCAGCCGTCGCAGCGGCTGGATCATCAGGGGCTGCAACACCGAGCCGGCGGTGGAGGCCATGCTCCCGGCCATCGAGCCGGCGGCGGAAGCGGCGGTGCTGGCTGAAAAGGTGGCGGTGTCCACCAGGCTGGTGACGGCGGCGTTGCGTCGATACCAGATCACCAGCCGGCGGATCGCCCGACTGGGTTTGGCCCGCCGCTGGCGGGGGTCGAATTCAGAGTCCTTCGCTGCCAACGGCTTCCACGATGCGCTGGAACAGATATCCCGTGCCCCGGGCCGTGAGAATCAGCTCGGGGTTGGCGGGATCATCTTCCAGTTTGGAGCGCAGCCGGGAGATGTGGACGTCCACCACCCGGGTGTCCACATGACGTTCCGGTGTGTATCCCCAGACCTCCTTGAGGATCTCGCCACGGCTGAACGGCTCGCCGGAACGGCTGACCAGCAGTTCCAGCAGGCTGAACTCCATGCCGGTGAGGCGGATGCGTTCATCGCCGCGGTACACCTGCCGCTTGTTGGTGTCGATGCGCAGATCGCTCACCTGGATCACGCCGGAGTTGGGAATGCCCGCCACCTGCTCCTTGTCGACGCGGCGCAGCACGCAGCGGATCCGGGCCTCCAGTTCCTTGGGGCTGAACGGTTTGACGACGTAGTCATCGGCGCCGAGCTCCAGGCCGGTGATGCGGTCGGCCACATCGCCGAGGGCGGTGAGCATCACGATCGGCACGTCCGACTCCTTGCGCAGCTCCTGACAGACGCCGTAGCCGTCGAGCTTCGGCATCATCACGTCGAGCACGACGAGATCGGGACTGGAGAGCCGGAACGCTTCGAGGGCCTCAAGGCCGTCGGAGGCGGTGACCACGTGGTAACCGATCATCGAGAGCCGTGTTTCCAGAATCCGACGAATGCTGGCCTCGTCATCGACGACCAGGATGGTTTCCTTGGCGGGGGTGGAAGCCGTCATCGCGGCGGGCAGGATTACAACAGATCCGACCACTGAAAAGGCCTGAGTGCCAAGGGTTCATCGAACGCCACCATTCTTCATACACCGCTTTGGCACGCTCCCCCGTTTCCTACGTCTGCCAGAGCTGCGGAGCCCAGGCGCGCCAGTTCCTGGGCCGTTGCCCCGGCTGTGGTGGCTGGAACACCCTGGTCGAGCAGCTCAGCCCTGCCACCGAAGGTCGCCGCCGCCGGTCGGCGGGTTCCCTGGCCGCCGCTCCCCTGCCTGGGGAGCCCCGGCCGCGGCGCTCCCAGCCGATCCAGGCGGTGGGAGAGCGTCCCCTGGCGCGGCTGGCCAGCGGCTTCGAGGAACTGGATCGGGTCCTGGGGGGTGGGCTGGTGCCCGGGTCGCTGGTGCTGGTCGGAGGTGACCCCGGCATCGGCAAGTCAACGCTGCTGCTTCAGGCCGCCCAGGTGATGGCCCGCAGCTGCTCGGTGCTCTATGTGAGCGCCGAGGAATCGGCCCAGCAGGTGAAGCTGCGCTGGCGCCGGCTGGGGCCTGACGCCGGCCAGGGCCCTGAGCCCGTCTGCCTGCAACTCCTGGCTGAAACCGATCTCGACCTGGTGCTTCAGGAACTGGAGTCGCTGCGGCCGGCGGTGGCGATCATCGACAGCATCCAGGCTCTCCACGATGCGGAACTCACCAGCGCGCCAGGCTCGGTGGCCCAGGTGCGTGATTGCGCCGCCGCCCTGCAGCGCCTGGCCAAGCGCCAGGACACGGCCCTGCTGCTGGTGGGGCATGTCACGAAGGAGGGAATGCTGGCCGGGCCGAAGGTGCTCGAACATCTGGTGGATGCCGTTCTCACCTTCGAAGGAGACCGTTTTGCCAGCCACCGGCTGCTGCGAGCGGTCAAGAACCGCTTCGGCGCCACCCATGAGCTCGGTGTGTTCGAGATGCGGGATCGGGGCCTCATCGAGGTCAGCAACCCCAGCGAGCTTTTCCTGGGCAGCGATGGCCCCGCCGCCGGCACGGCCACGATCGTGGCCTGCGAAGGCACCCGCCCCCTGCTGGTGGAGCTGCAATCGCTGGTGAGCAGCACCAGCTATGCCAGCCCACGCCGCACGGCCACCGGCATCGGCATCAACCGCCTCCACCAGATCCTGGCGGTGCTGGAGAAGCACATGGGCCTGCCGCTCTCCCGCTTCGATTGCTACATCGCCGTGGCCGGTGGGCTCGATGTGGAGGAACCGGCCGCCGACCTGGGCGTGGCGACGGCGGTGGTGGCCAGCTACCGCGACCTCACCGTGCCGGCGGGCACGGTGCTGGTGGGGGAACTGGGGCTGGGGGGGCAGCTGCGTCCGGTGGGCCAGCTGGAGTTACGCCTGCAGGAGGCCGCCAGGCTTGGTTTCCGTCGTGCGGTGGTTCCCCGGGCCAGCGGCCTGAGCCCCCTGGCGGCGGATCTCGATCTTGAGGTGATCGAGGCCGCCAGCGTGGCCGAGGCCCTGGTGGCGGCCCTGGGGGTCGATCCGGCCGCCGACTGAAAGCCCCAGCCGCCGGCTCTGGGCTCAGAAGTACACGTCGACAGAACCGCGGCCGCTGGTCTTGAGCCAGTTCTGGGCCTCGATGTAGTTGTTGGGAGCCATCCGGATCGCCCGGCCCCAGAATTCGGCAGCGCGGGAGAAGCAACGATCCGATTCATCGGTGTCGCCCCGCTCCTCAGCCAGGGAGCCGAGATGGTGATGGATCACGGCCATGTTGTTGAGGGCCTGGGGCATGTTGCCATTGAGTTCGAGAACCTGGTCATAGAACTCCAGGGCCTTCTGGTGATCGCCATTGCTGGTGAACACCAGAGCCATGTTGTAGAGGATGAAAGCGCGGTCGTTGGGGTCGTCCTCAAGCCTGAGCGCCTCTTCGTAGTTCTCCAGCGCCTCGGCGTACTCCCCGTCTCCCTGGGCGCTCATGCCGTCGCGGTAGTAGGCGAAGGCCTCCTTGGAGCGTCGATTCGTGGGCAACACCTTGAGGATCAGGTCGGCCATCACCGTGAAGCTCTTGTCGATGAAGTTGTCGTTGCGTTGGCTGCGGGGCACGGTGGCGGACGGCGGCTCGGTGATCCCATCCTGACGGTTGCCCGCCGTCGGGGGCCTGTCCGGCTCGACTGCCTAGCCTTGGACCCTTCGGCGCCGGCTGTGATCTCTCCTCCTGCCCCATCCCCGCAGAGCACGCTCCTGTTGGAACCTCTGCTGCTCGATCTGGAGGGACTGAAATGCGGCGGCTGCGTACGGGCCGTGGAGCAACGGCTCCTGGAGCAGCCCGGCGTCCGGCAGGCCAGCGTCAACCTGCTCACCCGCACCGCCTGGGTGGAGCTGGAGGCTGATCAGGCCGGCGATCCCGTGCCGGACCTGATCGCCAGCCTCCAGTCGCTCGGATTCGGTGCCCAGCCCCGCGACCCAGGCATCCCGCCTCGCAGCCGCTACGAGCGACAGGACGACCACCGCTGGTGGCAGGACTGGCGCCAGCTGGTGGTGGCCCTGGTCCTGCTGCTGGTTTCGGTGCTCGGCCATCTCACCATGGCCGGCAGCCTGCCCCCTTCGCCCCTGGGTGCCCTCGGCTTCCATGCCCTGCTGGCCACCGTGGCACTGCTAGGCCCAGGCCGTTCGATCCTGGTGCGCGGCGCCAGCCAGGCCTGGCATGGGGTTCCCGGCATGGACACCCTGGTGGGTCTGGGGATGGGCAGTGCCTATCTGGCCAGTCTGGTGGCTTTCCTCTGGCCCCGTTCGGGCTGGCCCTGTTTTTTCAACGAGCCTGTGATGCTGCTCGGGTTCGTGCTGCTGGGGCGCTTCCTGGAGGAGCGGGCCCGCAACCGAACGGGGCGGGCGCTTGAGCAGCTCGCCGAACTGCAACCGGATACGGCCCTGTTGCTGCTGGGAGATGACCCGCCTCGCCAGGTGAGGATCGGCGGCTTGCGGCCGGGTGACAGGCTGCGCCTGCTGCCCGGTGATCGCATTCCCGTCGATGGGGTTGTGCTTGAGGGCTGCTCTGCTGTGGACGTTTCGAGCTTCAGCGGCGAATCCCTGCCGTTGGAAGCCGGGCCCGGCACCGAGCTGGAGGCCGGCATGCTGAACCTGCAGGCCCCCCTGGTGCTGGAGGTGCGCCGGGCCGGCGCGGCGACCGCGCTGGCCCGCATCATCGATCTGGTCGAGCAGGCCCAGGCCCGCAAGGCGCCGATCCAGGGCCTGGCCGATCGGATCGCCGGCCGTTTCTGTCTGGCTGTTCTGGTCCTGGCTCTTGGCACGTTCCTGTTCTGGTGGCAGTGGGGAACGCTGCTCTGGCCCCAGGTGCTGCTGGCCGCAAGCGATCGCCACGGCGCGATGGCCGGCCACGGCGGTCTGCAAGGTGTGCTGGGCGCAGCCACAGGCACGCCGTTTTCCCTGGCTTTGCAACTGGCGATCTCCGTGCTGGTGGTGGCCTGTCCCTGCGCGTTGGGCCTGGCCACCCCCACCGCCATCACGGTGGGCTCGGGCCTGGCGGCACGCTCCGGTCTGCTGTTCCGTGGCGGCGATGCGATCGAGATGGCCGCCAGCCTCAGGGCCGTTTTGTTCGACAAGACCGGCACCCTCACCCTGGGACGTCCCCTGGTGACGGCGATCGAGCCGGTCGAGGTGGGCGGCACTGAGCGGCTGATCCGTGTGGCCGCCACCCTTGAGCAGCAGACGCGCCATCCGCTCGGCCATGCCCTGCTTCAGGAGGCCCAGCTCCGCGAGCTTTCGTTGCTGGAAGTGGCCAACAGCACCACCTTCGCCGGCGCTGGCGTTGAGGGGGAGGTGGCCGGTGAGCTGGGGGTCTGCAGGGTGGGCCGGCCCGACTGGCTGGCCCAGCTCGGTCTGCAGGCAGGCCAGGCACTGGCGGCCAGGCTGGCGGCGCTGGAAGCCGATGGCGCAACGGTGATGGCGGTGGCCGCCGGTGACGCCCTGCTTGGCCTGGTAGCGGTGCAGGACCAACCCCGCCCCGATGCCTCCAAAGCACTGGAGACCCTGAAACGGAACGGCCTCAGCCTGGGTGTCCTGAGCGGTGATCGGCGCCAGGCGGTGCTGCGCCTCGGCGCGGAGCTGGGACTGGAGCCTGGATCCCTGGCCTGGGAGCTTCGTCCGGAGCAGAAACTGGCGCAGATCCTGCACCAGCGCCAACAGGGGCCGGTGGCCATGGTGGGCGATGGCATCAATGACGCCCCTGCCCTGGCGGCGGCCGACCTCGGAATCGCGATCGGGACGGGCACCCAGATTGCCCAGGACACGGCCGACCTGGTCATCCTCGGCGATCGCCTTGAGGCCGTGGCGGAGGCCCTGCTTCTGGCCCGTCGCACCATGGCCAAGGTGCGACAGAACCTGGCCTGGGCCTTCGGTTACAACCTGGTGATGCTGCCGGTCGCGGCGGGCCTGCTGCTGCCGGGCTTCGGCCTGCTGCTGTCCCCTCCTCTGGCCGCCCTGCTGATGGCAGCCAGCTCGATCACCGTGGTGGTGAATGCGCTTTCGCTGCATGGCCGCCCCTGACCCCGGTTCAGCTCCAGGCAGGTTCCTTGTGCTGGAAGGCATCGATGGCTGTGGCAAGACCACCCAGCTGCAGCAGCTGCGCCGCTGGCTCCCAGCCAGTGGCCTGATGCCTGAAGGAGCCAGGCTGGTGATCAGCCGTGAGCCCGGGGGCACGGCCCTCGGCCTGGCCCTGCGGGCGCTGCTGCTCGATCCGCCGCCCCACTCCGCACCCTGCCCCACCGCTGAGTTGCTCCTCTACGCGGCGGATCGGGCCCAGCATGTGCAGGAGATCCTCCAGCCCGCCCTCGCCGCGGGTGACTGGGTGGTGAGCGACCGGTTCTGCGGTTCGACCGTCGCCTATCAGGGCTACGGCCGCGGCCTCGATCTGGAGCTGATCGCCGGCTTGGAATCGATTGCCACAGCTGGCCTGGAGGCCGATCTCACCCTGTGGCTCGATCTACCCCTGGAGCTTTCGCTGCAGCGGCGTGGCGATCGACCCGCCGATCGGATCGAGGCCGGTGGAGGCGCCCTGCTGGAGCGGGTTCGCGATGGCTTTGCCACGCTTGCCCGTGAGCGCGGCTGGGAGCGGATCGATGCCGCGCCGCCCTCGTCAGCGGTGGCCCTGTCGATTCGCTCCGCCATCCGCCGCTGGCTCGGGGACCCCGGCGATGGCTGAGCTGTTCGTCGACCTGATTGGCCAACCCCGGGCCGTGGGCCTGCTTCAGGCCAGCCTCGTGCTCCAGCGGCTGGCTCCTGCCTATCTGTTCGCCGGCCCGGATGGGGTCGGTCGGCGTCTGGCCGCGTTGCGTTTCCTTGAGGGTGTGCTGGTCGGGCTGGAGGGATCGCCCGCCGTGCGGCGGCGACTGCTGGAGGGAAACCACCCCGATCTGCTCTGGTTGGAGCCCACTCACCTGCATCAGGGTCAGCTGCTCACGGCCTCCCAGGCCGACGAGCTCGGCGTCACGAAGCGGGCGCTGCCCCAGTTGCGCCTGGAGCAGGTGCGTGCCGTCAGCCGCTTCCTGGCCCGTCGTCCCCTCGAGGCCGGCCGCTGCCTGGTGGTGATCGAGGCTGTGGAGGCGATGGCTGAAGGGGCGGCCAACGCCCTGCTCAAGACCCTGGAGGAGCCGGGTGATGGGCTGCTGATCCTGCTCACGTCCGCGCCGGAGAGGCTGTTGAGCACGATTCGCTCCCGCTGCCAGCTGATCCCCTTCGGCCGGCTGGATGCCGGGGCGATGGTCCAGGTGCTGAGCCGGTTGGATCCTGGCGTTGAAGCGGCGGCCGTTCCAGCCTCAACAGACCCGGCTGCCTTGCTGGAGCTGGCGGCAGGATCCCCGGGCGCCCTGTTGCTTCATCGTCAGCAGTGGCGGGCGCTGCCCGAGGAGCTGGCCGGGCGGCTGCTTGCCGGCGACCGCCTGCCGATCGAGGCGCTCGCCCTGGCCCGCGATCTCTGTGAAGCCCTCGACCTTGAGCAGCAACTCTGGTTGCTCGACTGGTGGCAGTGGCAGCTCTGGCGCAGCACTCTGCGGCCCTGGGATCAAGCCCGGATCGAGCGGTTGCGCGGACAGTTGAAGGGCTTTGTTCAACCCCGGCTGGCCTGGGAGGTGGCCTTGCTGGAGCTCAGCCAGCCTGCTGGGCTCCGGCCTGCTCCAGGTGCGTTCCGGCAGGAAGTTCCAGGCAGTAGCCGGCTCCGTAAACCGTCTTGATGAAGCGGGGTTTGCGGGGATCCGGTTCCAGTTTCGTGCGCAGATGGCGGACGTGCACCCGGATCGTCTCGATGTCGTCGTCGGGTTCATAACCCCAGACTTCCTTGAGGATCAGCGGCGGTGCCACCGTCTGTCCATGGCGCTGGAGCAGGCAATGCAACAGCTCGAATTCCAGATGGGTCAGCCGCACGGCCGTGTCGAACCAGATCGCTTCGAACCGTTCCCGCACCAGGGTCAGGGGGCCAAAGCTGAAAATCTCCCCTGGTTTGGTGGCGAGAGAGGCACGATCACTGCGGCGAAGCAGGGCCTTGACCCTGGCGAGCAGCTCCTCGAGATCGAAGGGTTTGGTGAGGTAGTCGTCGGCGCCGGAGTTGAAGCCGCTCACCTTGTCCTTGGTTCCTCCCAGGGCCGTGATCATCAGGATCGGGATGCCGGCACTGCGTTCATCCCGCCGCAGCCGCTGACACAAGGTGATCCCGTCCACTTTGGGCAGCATCAGGTCGAGCAGGATCAGATCCGGATTGGCCTGCATGGCCAGGGCCTGGCCCTTGATGCCGTCGTCGGCGCACTCGACCCGGAAGCCGCCGTGCTCTAGGTGACCCGCCACCAGCTCCCGCATGTCCGTGTCGTCCTCGATCAGGAGGATGCAGGGCTTCGTGGCAGCTTGCCTGGGCACCGGGATTGACACTGTCATCGCCCAATGGGTTCCGTACTGCTGAGCCAGCTCTGAGCCAGCTCTGAGCCAGCTCGTGGCCAGCTCCGAGCCGCCTGGGCAGGCCAGGAGTGCCCCAGGCCAGGGCCCGGAGCAACGGCGGAGACAGCCGGAACGTGAACCCTGAAATCTTAAGTCTTCCTTTTCTTTCGGCCCCTGTCAGGACCAGGCTTGGAGGCGTTTCAGGGGGCGTGGAACCCCAGTTACAGCGGCGATGGGCTTGAGCGGAAAACTCCCCGGGCGGGATTCGAACCTGCGACCAATCGGTTAACAGCCGATCGCTCTACCACTGAGCTACCGAGGATTGTGGCTTCGTGAACCTACCCCTCAGCCTTGCCGCCCGGCAAGGGGGGGAAGGCTCCGCTCCAGGTGCTCCCGCAATCGCCTCCCCTCTTGCCAGGGTCCCAGGCCTCCCCTCTCCATCTGGGCGGCAGCGTGGCAGCTGTCGAGCTCTTCGAGCCGGTGGGTGATCCAGAGCGCGGCCAGGGGGCTCTCACGGCGGCTGCAGAGCTGCCTGATCAGGCCGAGCACCTCCTGCTGGCTGATGGGATCCAGCAGGGCGGTGGGCTCATCCAGCAGCAGCAGGCCGGCCTCGCTGGCCAGGGCACCGGCAATCGCCAGCCGCTGTTTCTGGCCACCGCTGAGGGTGTGGATCGGGCGTTGCTCGAAGCCACCGAGCCCCACCTGAATGAGGGCCGCCTCAACCCTGGCCTGCCGCTGGGCCCGATCGAGTCCTTCGGGAAGGGAGAGCTGAAGATCGGTGCCGCAGCTGGGCAGCAGGAGTTGGTGGTCGGGGTTCTGGAACACCAGAGCGGTTCTGTGCAAGCAGTCGATCCGGCCCCGCTGCGGCTCAAGCAGGCCGGCGATAAGCCGCAGCAGAGTGCTTTTGCCGCTGCCGTTGCCGCCCACCAGCATCCACAGCCCTGGCTCCGGCAGGCGGAAGCTGCACTGATCAAGGGCCAGGCTGCCGGAGGGCCAGGTGAAGCCGAGTTGCTCCACCACCAAAGGGCTGGTCAAGGGTCAGGTATCGAAGGAAAAGCCAGGCCGCTTGCTGCCTCCACCACCGGCCGCCGATTTTTCGTAGATCTGCAGGGCCACCAGTTCACTGCTCAGCAGGCTGACCCGTTTTTCCTCGGCCTTCTCACAGGTGAGCTCGATCACCCGGGGTTGGCCGCTCTCCAGGGCGTTCTTGATCCGGTCGTAGAGGGCCTGGGCGTCGCCCAGCTCCTTGCGCTGCACCGAAACGGGCATGGGGCTGAGCTTGAGAGAGAGCTCGACGACGTACACAGCTTGAAGGGAAAGGCCAGGGTTCACTCTGGCGAATGGCGGGGCAGCGCGCCGAGGCGGGTCCGGTTCGGCGGGAGGAAGCTGCCGGGCCGCAGTGACCGCATCCATCCACCTAACCTGGTGATGTAAAGCTTCATGAAGCACCCATGACGATTGCCCTAGGGCGCGCGCCTGCCACACGGGGATGGTTCGATGTCCTCGACGACTGGCTCAAGCGTGACCGCTTCGTTTTTGTCGGCTGGTCCGGTCTGCTGCTGTTCCCCACCGCCTACCTGGCACTGGGCGGCTGGCTCACCGGCACCACCTTCGCCACCTCCTGGTACACCCACGGCATTGCCAGCTCCTACCTGGAGGGCTGCAACTTCCTCACCGCTGCCGTCAGCACCCCTGCCGACGCCATGGGCCACAGCCTGCTGTTGCTCTGGGGTCCGGAAGCTCAAGGTGATTTCGTGCGCTGGGTGCAGCTCGGTGGCCTCTGGCCGTTCGTGGCGCTGCACGGCGCCTTCTCCCTGATCGGCTTCATGCTGCGTCAGTTCGAGATTGCCCGGCTGGTGGGCATCCGCCCCTACAACGCGATCGCCTTCTCCGGCCCGATCGCGGTGTTCGTGAGTGTGTTCCTGATGTACCCGCTGGGTCAGAGCAGCTGGTTCTTCGCACCATCCTTCGGGGTGGCGGCGATCTTCCGCTTCCTGCTGTTCCTGCAGGGCTTCCACAACTGGACGCTGAACCCGTTCCACATGATGGGCGTGGCCGGCATCCTCGGCGGTGCGCTGCTGTGTGCCATCCACGGCGCCACAGTGGAGAACACGCTGTTTGAGGATTCCGAGCAGGCGAACACCTTCAAGGCGTTCGAGCCCACCCAGGAAGAGGAGACCTACTCGATGGTCACCGCCAACCGCTTCTGGAGCCAGATCTTCGGGATCGCCTTCTCCAACAAGCGCTGGCTGCACTTCTTCATGCTGTTCGTGCCGGTGATGGGTCTGTGGACCAGCAGCATCGGCATCATCGGCCTGGCGCTGAACCTGCGTGCCTACGACTTCGTGAGCCAGGAAATCCGCGCCGCTGAGGATCCTGAATTCGAAACCTTCTACACGAAGAACATTCTTCTGAATGAAGGTCTGCGTGCCTGGATGGCACCGGCTGACCAGCCGCATGAAAACTTCGTCTTCCCTGAGGAGGTCCTGCCCCGTGGTAACGCTCTCTGATTTCTGAGCGCCTTCATTCTGTTTGGCAGTGAAGTCAATAGGGGCGCCCGATCGGGCGCCTTTTTTGTTGGCAACGGAACTCGCTGTGATCCGTTTCCCCGGCTTTTCTTCTAAACTGGCTTCGTTCTGTCAGCAGTGTCGTGGAGTGTTGTCCCGGAGCCTGCTCCAGGATTCACTCCGAAGGCGTCACCGGCTGGCGTTTTTTCCCCCAGGGGAGGAGGTGTCTGTGAGTCACAGTTCCATGTGCAAGGGTCTGCTGATCGCGGAGAACGCCGTCTGATTTCAGGCAGCAGCCTCTGAGTTCAATCGGTTCCGCGCCAGAGCGGACCCGGCGAGAGCCCCCGTTTCCACCCTCTGGTGGGAGCGGGGGCATCGTTCATGGTGAACCATTCATGGTGAACCGGCCATGGTGAACCGGCCATGACGAACCGGCCATGCTCAAACGGTCCTCGTGAGCCGATCGGCCGATCAGCGTTCGTCCTTTGGCTCCAGCTCGAAAGTCTTCACCAGTTCGGCCAGCCGCTCCTGGGCGTCGGCACGATCTGCCATTCCCCGCGCCAGCAACACGACCCCCCCCTCCACATCCACCACTCCATAGCCAGGTGAGAGCTCGGGGATCAGCTCGATGATGCGGGCGATTTCTCTGCGGTCACCATCCGACACGCTCAGATTTCTGCTCAGCATCGCCAGGTCCGCTGCGATCCACTCCACCTCGCGGGGGGCACCAGCTCTGTCTGCGTAGCGCCAGCTGCGCGGGAAGCGCACCAGCACTTCCCGCTCGGCGAGCAGCGGAACCAGGGGGGTGGTGGCTGCCACGGAGGCCGTTGGCGGGATCTGCTGGAGAACACGCCGGGCTGTCTGGCCATGCTTCCAGAGCTGGGCGGGGTTGGTGTAGATCCACGGACTCACGCTGTCGGGAATCAGGAAGGAGAGGGCGCGGTTGGGATTGCTGCTGATCGTGAGCAGAATCGACAACCCAATCGCTCCGATCCAGACGGCCCGAAGCCTGGGCCGCTGGAAGCTGCCCTGATGCTGCTGCCACCAGAGCACCGCCCCCGCGAACAGGCCGGGCACCACCAGCAGCGCGTAGCGCACGTTGATGGCCAGTGGCGGTGGTTTCCCATCCGCCAGCAGCAATCCCAGAAACGGCAGTCCCATCAGCAACCAGCTGTCCAGGGAGATCAGCGGAATGAACAGAAGCGGCAGACCCTGGGCAAACAGGTAGCGGAGCGTGTCTCCAGGTTCGTTGACAAGCTCCCGGATCAGTCCGATGGGGGTTGAAAGGATCTTCCCCGCCACATCCAGGCTGCTGGCACGATCCTGATCGCCGATGAAATGGCCGAAATTCTCCACCATGAAGCGGCGCGAATTGTCATCGCTGAACAGGGGCATCAACACAGTGGTGACGATCACGACCCAGCTGATTCCCACCCCGCCGATCAGCAGTGCTGCCGGCCACTGTTGCTTGCGGCGCACCAGGATCCAGAGACTCACCCCGGCCAGCAGCACGCCCGTGTCCTCGCGGATCAATGGGATCAAAACCGTGCAGAGGGCCACCAGCCACCAGCTCCGCCGCTGCCAACCCCAGACCAGCAGAAAGAAGGCCAGGGGCAACTGGCAGAGATCCGTGAAGTTTCCCCAGGTGGGGCCGATCACGGCATTGGCTGCGAAGAAGGAACAGGTGAGCAGGGCCGCCAGTCGATCGTTGTTGCTTCCAAGGGTCTGGAGGGCGAAGCGATGCAGAACCAGTCCGGCGGCCGTCATCAGGCCCACCTGCACCAGGGGCAGGGCTCCTGCGCCCAGCAGGCCCACCAGGGGGGCCCAGAGCAGCAGCGCCGGGGTGAAGTGCTGTCCCAGCCGGTGATAACCCAGGGCGGGCAGTAGTCCGTCGTGGACAACGCTGGCGGAAAGCTGGGAGGAGAGGGTGCTCTCGAATGGATGGCCCCGCAGGCTGTTCCAGAGCACCTGCAGAAAGATGCCCTGGTCGTAGGAAGCGGTGAGAACCTGCAGGCGCCACCACTGCAGGACCAGGCCCACGACGGCGAACACCACGGCGGCAGCCAGGACAACGCCGCTCCAGGACCGGCGATCAGCGGAGTGGTTCATCGGAGAGGGGCACAACGGTGCATCGCCAGAGTTGCCAGTCCTGGTCGCCCAGCCTGCTCAGGCGGCAGTGGGAACCAGGCTCCAGAAGCAGGGGAGGAGGCGGAGTGGAGGCTTTGGCAAGCAACAGGAACGGGGTGGGCGTGCCGGAGCTCGCCCTGGAAGGCAACGGATCGATTGGCCGCTGGGCATACCAGTTGAGGCTGGGCCGCCGCCCTGATTGTCCTGCCACATAGATCGGCAGCAGGCCTGTGTCGGCCCCTGTCTCGGCAGCCCTGGCCAGGCTGGCCAGCGGCCGTACGTCGTCCTGCTCGTTCAACTCCCAGTTCCAGAGCGAACTCTGGAAGAGCAGCAGCAGGGAGAAGCACCAGCCCGCCAGCAGCAGGGCCAGTCCGCTGCGGCGCTGCCGTGCCGTGGGGCGCAGCAGCATCAGGCCGCCCACCAGCAGTCCAAGGCCTGCCGGCAGAACGAGGCGGCTGGCCTCGCCAGGCAGCCCGGTCCGGCCTGTTGCGGCCAGCAGGGCGAGCACGACCAGGCCGCCGCCCAGCACAGACCAGAGGATCGGCACGAACCGCAGGGGGGGGCGGTCCTGCCGGGGTTGCAGCAGCCGCGCCAGCAGCGGTCCGCAGAGCAGGGCGAACGGCAACCAGAGGGGATGGCTGTACCAGGGCAGCTGGGTGCGCAGCGGCAGGATGGATGCCGCCAGCACCAGCTGAAGCACAAGGCACCAGCGACCCCAGGGCATCGAGCGCTGCCGCCAGGCGATGACCAGGGCCATCGGCCAGAGCGGCAGCCAGGGCCAGCCTCCTTCCAGCAGCTCGATCAGAGGCACCCGCCAACCGAGCTCACTGCCTTCGCCGGCATCCAGCAGCACCCTGGTGACCCCGTCTCCGCCCCAGAGCCAGAGCGCAGCCCCGCCGCGGCTCCACCCATGCCAGAGATGCCAGGCCAGACCCGGCCCCAGACCCAGGACCAGTCCGATCAGCAGTTGACCCCAGCGCCGCCTGCCGGGGCTGGGGTCGGCGGCCAGTCCGATCAGCCCAGCCGCCAGGGCCGGCAGCAGGACCGGGGCCTTCAGCAGCAGCAAGGCGCTTCCGGCCAGCCCGGCCATGCCCCCCTCCCGGAGTGCGGAGTGGCCGGACGAGCGGCTGCGCAGCAGGGCCCACCAGAGCATGGCCATGGCTGAGAGCTGGGGGCCGTCAAGCATCGCCAGGCGGCCATGGCGCGCCACCGGCAGAAGGGTCAGCATCACGGCTGCCGTGGCCAGGGCCGCGCCCCGCTGTCCTGGCCGCAGCTGACACTGAACCAGGCCCACCAGGGGTACCACCAGGGTCGAGAGCAGCGCCGGCGCCAGCCGCATCACCCACTCCGGCGGCAACCCGGCGGCGGCGGCGGAGCTGGCCTGGCGCCAGAGCGAGATCGTTTCGGCGATCAGCAGATGCAGCCCGGGGGGCTTGTTGAGGTAGGGATCCCCCCAGAGGGTCGGCAACAGGCCCCGGGGAAGCCCCCGATCGGCGATTTCGAGGCTCACGCGGGCCACGATGCCCTCGTCCCAGTCGCGCAGCGGCAGGTTGCCCAGCCCTGTGCCGGCCAGGATCAGGGCGACGGCCCAGAGCAGCAGCAGGCCGCGCCAGGGGACGGTGGGGGGGCGAGGGCCGGGGCTGATCGCTTCCATCGGATTCAGCGGCGGGCGGGCTCGATCGGGCCCAGCGGGATCAGAAAGCTCGAATCCGCTCCACAGTCTCCGGCATGGGCGCAGACCCAGCTGCGCAGCCTGGTTTTGGCTGGGCCGTTCTCGAAGGGTCTGAAGCTTTCGATCTGCTGGAAGCTGCCGGCCAGGGCCGCGGCACCGCGTTGCCGCCATTCCTCTGGGCTGCGTTTGATCAGGCCTGCCGGGGAGACCAGCCAGCCTTTGCGGTGGGCCAGATAGAGAACGGTGGGATCCGAACCGCTGGCCACCACGACCCTGGCTTCAGGGGGCGTGGCCTTTCGGATCCGCTCGGCAAGGGCCAGGGTCGGCGATCCGGCCGTGTTTTCGCGGCTCCAGTAGTCGATCGTCAGCACGGTAAGGCTGACCAGGGGCAGCAGGATCAGCAGGATCCAGCCCCTGCCGCGCAGCCAGGGCAGGGCTCCCTGCTGGAGTCGCACCCAGCCGAGGCCGATCAGGGGGGCGGCGAACAGGGTGAGCGGCAACTGGTAGTACTCGTGCACGGCACTGCTCTCAGGTGCCAGGGCTCCGGCGGCCAGGACGGCCCCGAGCCCGATCGGCAGCACCAGGGCCTGGGTTCGCTGCTCGCGGTCCGGGATGCGGCCCAGGCCCAGCAGCCCCAGCACCAGCAGGGGCAGCCCCAGCACCGCCAGGTTCCGGACCGTGATCCTGATGGCCAGACCCAGCCAGTAGCCGGGCCCGAGCAGGTCGCGCCAGCTGTAGCGGTTGGCTTCCCCGCCCCAGAAGCCGAAGCTGAGGCCACTGGCCTGGCCCAGTCGATGGGCGTGCCAGTACCAGAGGGCCGTCACGGCGGCGGCGGCCAGGGGAAACAGCCAGGTGCCGGGCTGCCGCAGCACGCGCCAGCTCCGCCGGGAGCCCCACAGCCACAGCAGCGGCACCCCCAGCCAGAGGAAGGGCAACACCTTGATCAGGCAGGCAGCAGTGAAGGCGAGCCAGCTCAGAAGCAACGGAAGTGGATCATCCCGCTCCAGCCAGGCCAGGAACCCCTCCAGGCAGAGGGCGGCCAGGAAGAGCAGGGTGGCTTCCGGCTGCACGGTGCGGCCATAGAACACCGGGATCGGCAGCACGGCCGCCGCCATCCCTCCCCACCAGCCCGCCCTGGCGCCCACGAGCCGCCGCCCGATCCGGATCAGCAGCCAGATCGTCAGCACGCTCAGGGCCACCGAAACCCCCCGGGCCAGCCACTCCCGCACCCCGAAGAGGCGATAGAGCAATGCCACCGCGTAGGGATAGAGCGGAAACTCCGCTTCCACCACGCCGCTGCCCGCTCCGGCCCAGTCGATCTGGGGCAGCAGGACATGCATCCCCTGCTCGGCGAAATTGCGGGCCATCGCGGCCGTGTCGGCCTGACGCCAGCTGTGGACCCCCAGGATCGGTGCCTGGATCTGAACCAGCCGGAGGGCGAGCCCCGTCAGCAGGGGAAGCCCGAGGGGGAGGCCGGCGGCGCCCCGCCCGGGCGGTGCGGGATCAGCGGCGGGCATCGTTGAGGGGGTAGTGGGCAGGAGGTTACTGGGGGCTCTCCGTCTCGCTTTCCGGCTCGCCCTCCAGCTCCGCCTGCACCATCCGGATGGCACGGGGCAGCGACTGTCTGGCCGGCTGAATCCGGCGCAGATCGCCGCTCAACACCCCGGCTAGATCGGCCAGGGCCTTGAGCACGGGCTGCTCGAACCGTCCGGAGGCGCCCTGCGCCACGGCGGCGGCCTGGCCGGCCTGCCAGTCGGCCAGCAGCACCACAGCCCGGTAGGCACTCGGCCACGGATTGGTGGGAGCGAGCCGCTCCAGGCGGCTGAACCAGCCATCCGCTTCGCTGGGCCGGTTGCGCAGCACGGCCAGCAGCCCCAGGCTCCAGAGGGCATCGGGATCGGATGGATTCCGCTCCAGTCGGGCCCAGGCCCAGGCGTTCACCCGGCGCTGATAGAGAAAGTGGCCATCGAGCTGGTGCTGGGGGCCGATCGCGGCGAACACCGCCCCAAGCCCGGCCGGCCCCTGCTTGATCCCTCTGGCCAGGGCGATGAAGCGCTGGTCGAACCGCCCGGCCGGCGGAGCGTCGGCGCGCCGGCGCCACAGTTCGATCTCCCTGCCGCGGTCCCACGGCCAGCTGCCGACCCGCCTGAACCGGCCATCCCGCCGCACCTCCCGGCTCAGGCGCCGCGACGCTTTCCGTTCGGTGCCCTGGTCGCCACTGGCGAGCAGCAGCCACTCGGCCTGCTCGAGCACGAGGGGGTGCTCCTCCTTTCGCTTGCCGATTTCGCGGCCGAGGATCTGGCCGCCGTTGAGGCGGCCGAAGCTGCTGACGTTGTGCTGGTTGAGCGAGGCTGTGGTGGGAATCACTACAACGGTGACCGGCTGGTTGGCCACCTGTTGCCTCAGCGCCGCGATCACGCTCACTAGGGGTGAACCGGGCTGGGCCTCGATCTGCTCAATCCGGGCCACTGCTGTTGTGGCCGCCGTGCCTGCAAGGCCGATGCCGAGCAGGGCCGCCGCTGCCGCACCCCTCCAGCGCGTCTGGATCCCATTCGCCTGGATCCCGTGCAGCAGGCTCCACCAGCCCCGCGCCAGCAGCAGCACCAGCAGGGGCAGCACCGGGGCGATGTACCGCGGATCCTTGTTCGGGCTCAGACTCGTGCAGAGCCAGCCGGCCAGGGCGCAGCCGAGCAGCCAGCCCCAGCCTGAGCCCCAGCCGATCAGGCCGCCGCTGGGCCCACTTCGCCGCCGCAGCCGCCGCAGCCAGGCGAGCAGGCCCCCCAGCCCTCCGATAGCCAAAAGGGGCATTCCGAGTTGCTCGGGCCCGAGCCTCGTGTACCAGAGCAGGCTGGCGAGGCTGAACGGGCCCGGATCCCCCTCCCGCGTCCCCGATTCGATCACGGCCCGGTTGGTGCCACCGAGGGTGGTGATCCAGTTGTGATGCAGCCAGGGCAGGACGGCCGCCAGCACCAGGGCGAGGGCTGCCAGCACCTGCAGGCGCCGCGGCCGCTGGCGCAGGCCAGTGCCGATCGCCCAGAGGCAGGGGAGCGCCAGCACCAGCAGGGCGCTCTGCTTCACCAGCACGGCCGCCGCGATCGCCGCCGCTGCCGCGAGGGACTGCCCCCAGCGGCCCCCGCTGGGGGCGGGTGCGCACCAGCGGCCCAGCAGCCAGAGCGCCAGCGTGGCGGCGGCGGTGAGCGGGAGATCCAGGGTGAAGTCCACCCGCAGGGCGGCCAGGGCAGGGGTGAGGCCGACCAGAGCCGCGCTCAGCAGGCCGAATCCCGGCCCGACCAGCTGCCGGCCCCAGCAGGCCACCACGGTGAGCAGCAAGGCCTGCCAGAGGGAAAGGGCCCAGCTGGCCTGATCAGGACTGTCGCCGGCCATCCCCATCACCGTGCCGTTCACCAGGCTGGCCAGGGGCGGGATCTTGGGGGAGAGATCGAGCAGGGCGCCCCATCCGCCCCAGCCGCCGCCGGGGAGCAGGCCCAGGGCGCGGCCATGGTCGACGGCACTGTTGAGGTATTCGGCCTGATCCCAGGCCGGCAGCCGCTGATCGAGCTGAAGCCAGAGCCGGTCGGCAGCGGTGCAGGCAAGCCAGATCAGGCCGAGTGCCAGCCACCAGCACCAGGTGGTTGCAGCCGGGAGCCGAAGCGAGCGAAACCGAAGACCGGCCAGGGGCCTGGGGCGAGGCCCCGACACTCTGACCGCCCGGCGGAGTGCGGAGCACCGATCCGCACCCTGGGCCGTTGTGCCTTCTGTCACAACCCCCTTGGCCATCCAGCCCCGCTGGAGTGACTCTGGTGTTGTGCGCTTTGCGCCATCTCGTGTGTGAGGAATCCATGAAACTTTTCCAGCAACTGCTGCTGGCGCCGGCAGCCCTCGGTCTGCTCGCCCCCATGGCCGTTTCGGCCTCCGAGCTCAACATTGACGGCGTCAACAAGTACGCCGGCTCTGAAGAGCAGGTCACCAGCATCACCCAGTTCTCCGATGTGCAGCCCACCGAGTGGGCCTACCAGGCGCTCTCCAACCTGGTGGAGCGTTACGGCTGCGTGGCTGGTTATCCCGATGGCACCTTCCGTGGCAAGAAGCCGCTGAGCCGCTGGGAAGCTGCCGCCCTTCTCAACGCCTGCCTCGACCGGATCACTGAGGTGACCGACGAACTCCGTCGCCTGATGAAGGAGTTCGAAACCGAGCTGGCCGTGCTCAAGGGCCGCGTCGATGGCCTCGAAGCCAAAGTGGGTGAGCTGGAGGCCAATCAGTTCTCCACCACCACCAAGCTGAAAGGTCAGGCCACCTTCGTGATCGGCGCCAACGCCTACGGCCCAAGCGACAACAACTTCACCGACTCCGTGCGCGCCGCCCAGGGAGCAACCGCGTTCAACTACGACCTGCGGATCGACCTGGACACCAGCTTCACCGGGAAAGACCTGCTTCGCACCCGCCTGCGCGCCGGCAACTTCGGTGACAGCCCCTTCGGCCAACCCATTGTCGGCCTCAACGCTCTGGAAGTGGGCTTCGAGGGCCCTCCCGGTCCTGACTCCGTCATGATCAACCGGCTCTTCTACCAGTTCCCCCTCGGCAGTTCTTTCACCGTCACCGCCGGTCCCCGGGTCCGTCAGGACGACATGTTGGCTGTCTGGCCCAGCGTGTATCCAGCTGACACCGTTCTCGACATCTTCACCTACGCCGGCGCACCCGGCACCTACAGCCTCAACCTCGGCGCTGGTGCTGGTCTGTGGTGGAAGAGTGGCGGCTTCAGTGCCAGCCTTAACTACGTGGCCGCCAACGGCAACGTAGGTAACCCCAGTAGCAACAACGGAACTGAATGCGGTAATGGTGGTGGTAACGGCGGTGGTATCGGTAACGACTGCTCCCAGCAGACCGGAACCGCCCAGATCGCCTACACGGGTGCCAACTACGGCTTGGCTGTGGCTTACACCTATTCCACTCCCAATGGCGTGGCTGGCCTCTACGGCGGTAACGGCACTCCTCTTGCAGTGACAGCTTTCCTTGGTGCTAACTCAGTCAACTCTGTCGGCATCAGTGGTTACTGGCAGCCCTCGAACTCTGGCTGGATTCCCTCAATCAGTGGGGGCTGGGGCATCAACACCTACTCTTATAACGATGGAGGCACTGGTGAACTTGGAGAGCAATTCGGTGGCTCCACAAGCCAGTCCTGGTATGTTGGCCTTCAGTGGACCGACGTCTTCATCAAAGGCAACGCCGCTGGCATGGCTGTGGGTCAACCCACTTTCCTGACCCAGACCGGCGACAATTCCACCTTTGACGCCAACGACGGGCAATATGCCTGGGAGTGGTGGTACAAGTTCCAAGTCACTGACAACATCAGCGTTACCCCTGCGATCTACTACCTCAGTGCTCCTCTGGGCCAGCTTCAGAGAGGCCCTGGTGGTGCTGTCGAGGATTTCAACAACTTTGGCGGCCTGCTCAAGACTACCTTCAAGTTCTGATATCTCAGCAACCAACATGAAACCTGGCTGATCCCTCACATCCATCAGCCTGGTTTCTTTTCTTCAAGCTCATTTGAGCCTAAATTGTTTCATCCTTGTTTCCTTGGCCGCAGCTTTTTGTTGCGGCTTTTTTGTGTGTGTTGATTGGCCTGCCTCGCCCTGGATTGGTCCTTGATGGCGCAACCTGGCTGCGGCAAGTTGGCGTATCCTGCGATACATCATCCAGTTCTATTTTGATGGTTTCAAGAGGCCGCATCCGATACACTTTGCGCAGCTTCCAATGGAAGCCCCCTCAATTGGTGTGAGGATCCAATGAAACCGTTCCAGCAGCTCCTGCTGGCGCCTGTGGCCCTTGGGATGTTCAGTCCCCTGGCCGCTTCCGCCGCAGATCTCAATCTTGATGGCATCAACAAGTATGCCCGGCCTGCTTCGGCTAAAAGCCAGAACCAGGTCACCAGCATCAGCCAGTTCTCCGATGTTCAACCCACCGAGTGGGCCTATCAGGCGCTCTCCAACCTGGTTGAGCAATATGGTTGCGTGGCGGGATATCCCGATGGCACCTTCCGCGGCAAGCAGCCGC
This sequence comes from Cyanobium sp. ULC082, assembly GCF_977927535.1. Lineage (NCBI taxonomy): Bacteria > Bacillati > Cyanobacteriota > Cyanophyceae > Synechococcales > Prochlorococcaceae > Cyanobium > Cyanobium sp. ULC082. The sequence goes on along the minus strand of NZ_OZ376398.1, from coordinate 190,330 downwards.
TGAGCCGCTGGGAAGCCGCTGCTCTGCTCAACGCCTGCCTCGATCGGATCACCGAGGTAACCGACGAATTGCGGCGGTTGATGAAGGAGTTCGAGGCCGAACTCGCCGTGCTCAAGGGCCGGGTCGATGGCCTTGAGGCCAAGGTGGGTGAACTCGAAGCCAGCCAGTTCTCCACCACCACCAAACTCCAGGGTGAAGCCAACTTCGTGCTTGGTGCCCTCAGCGCCGGCGGTGATCGCAACGGTCCTATCGCTGGCGTGCCCACTGGTTTGGGCAGGAACACGTCAGACCTGTATAACCAGGCGAATGGCGCCACCACCTTCAGCTACGACGTCCGCCTCAACCTGCTGACTAGCTTCACCGGCAAGGACCTGCTTTACACCCGGCTGCGTTCCGGCAACTTCGCCAATGCATTCGGTGCAGGCAGTGGTGATCCGGTTAACCTGACCAACCTCGACAAGTCCAGCAACGGCTTTGGCGGCTCCGATGGGGTTGGCATCGATCGTCTCTACTACCGCTTCCCCGTTGGTAAGGAGTTCAGCTTCATTGTTGGTCCCAAGGCCCGGAACACTGAGTCGCTGGCAGTGAACCCCTCGGTTTACAACGCCAATATCCTTGATTACTTCTCCGTCCACGGTGCGCCTGGTGTCTACAACAAGGCCACCGGTTCCCTGCTGGCAGGCATCTGGAAGCAGAACGTCAAGAAGGGGCAAGGTGCCTTCAGTTTCGGTGCCAGTTACGTGGCTCAGACGGGCAACGTGGGCACCGTTTATGAAGGCAATCCGTTTGCCTGCTCCGGTGGCGAAGGCGGCATCGGTGCTGATTGCTCCCGCGGCAACTTCCTGGCCCAGCTGAACTACACGGCTCCCCAGTGGAACATCTCCCTGGCTTATCGCTACGGTCAGGCCGCCACCAACTTCCGGCGCAGCACTGGCTTTGCCGCCTCGAACAGCTCCTTCCTGGCCAACGGTGATTCCAACAACTTCGCCGTCAACGCCTACTGGCAACCCAAGAAGCCCGGCTTCGTTCCATCTCTGAGTGTGGGTTGGGGTATCAACACCCTTTCGGGCAACGACACCAGGACCACCGGCGCTGAGTTCGTACAGCCCTACGTCACTCAGTCTCAGAGCTGGTTCGCCGGTCTGCAGTGGAGTGATGTGTTTGCCAAGGGCAATGCCGCCGGCATGGCCGTTGGTCAGGGCACCTTCGCCACTCAGTTGTCTCGTGGCACCAACGACAACGCCAACACCACCCCCGACGATGGCAACTACGTCTGGGAATGGTGGTATCGCTTCCGGGTTTCCGACAACATCTCGGTCACCCCGGCGATCTTCTACCTGAGCCGTCCCCTGGGCCAGAACACCGGCAGCGACGACACCTTCAATGTGTTCGGCGGCCTGGTTCAGACCACCTTCCGGTTCTGATTCACGGCCCCAAGCTCCTCACACACCAGCAACCCCCGGCAACGGGGGTTTTTTGCTGGCTGATCACTGCCTTCCGGCCCGGCCCGTGGCGATGATGGTGTGTCTGTTCGGTGCATCGCTGGTGCCTTCCACCAAACCAGAGCTCTACGCCGTTCTGGGGGTGGCGCCCGGCTCCAGTGCCGCCGCGATCAAGGCGGCCTATCGCGCCCTGGTCAAACGGCATCACCCCGATGCCGGCGGTGATGCCACCGTGATCCTGGCCCTCAACGAGGCCTGGGCGGTGCTGGGCGATGCGGAGCAGCGCCGCCACTACGACGCCGAGCGTGCCGGCTTCGTGGCCGCTATTCCCGCCGTGCCAATGCGTCAGCGCGGGCGCTCCAGGGACAGCGAACTGGTTGCCTGGCTGCAGCAGGTCTACGGCCCGATCGATCGTCTGCTCGCCCAGGTGATCAACCCCTTCCCCGCCCAGTTGCGGGCCCTCTCGGCCGATCCCTACGACGACGCCCTGATGGAGGCCTTCTGCGTTTTTCTGGCCCAGAGCAAAGCCAAACTTGAGAAGGTGGAGGCCCTGTTCCGTTCCCTGGCCTGCCCTGCCGCCGCCAAGGGATTCGGCCTCAGCCTCTACCACTGCCTCAGCCAGGTGCAGGATGCCCTGGCTGAACTGGAGCGCTACACCATGGGTTATGTGGACAGCTACCTCAGGGATGGCCGCGAAATGCTGCGTGAAGCCAAGCACCGCCGCAGCCTTCTGCATCAGGAGCGCCGCCGGCTGGAACTCTGAGGCGCGGGGATCCGGCTCAGAAGGTTTCGAGCTGATTCAGCCGGAGCCAGATGTCGGGTACCGGCAGGCTCCAGTGCAGCTGGGCGTAATCGCCCTTGATCGCCAGCACTTCGCCGGGCCCTTCGAACAGATAAGCAGGCGGTGTGGGGTCGCTGGCCGCTGCTTCGAGGCTGCCGGCATAGGCGGCCGCATTCACCTTCACCAGGGAGCCCTTCTTGATCGCGGCGGTGGGAGTTTCGGCCATCAGGCGAAAAGGCGGCCCGATCAGGCTATAACCACTCCCACTGGATTGGTCTTCTGTTGGGAACGAACCTGGCCATGGCGCTGGCTGTGTTCGGCGCCCTGCTGCTGGCCGCTGTTCTGCTCGATTCGCTGGCCATCAAGGTCCGTGTGCCGGGAATTCTGCTGGTGCTTGTGCTCGGTTTGCTCACCGATAACAACCTTGAAGCCCTGCCCGGCGAACCCCTGCCGCTGCTCAGCCTCCCCAGGGCCGAATTGGTGGCCCAGGTTGCCTTGGTGCTGGTGCTCTTCTTCGGAGGGCTCACCACCAACTGGCGCCGGGTCCGCTCCGTGATCCGCCCGGCCACCCGCCTGGCCACAGCCGGCTCCCTGATCACCGCCCTGCTGGTGATGGCTGTGGTGCTGGGTTTGCAGTACCTCCCCGGCGGCGAGATCCCCGCCAGCCTGCCGCTGGCACTGTTCGTCGGAGCGATGGTCTGCAGCACCGATGCCTCGGCGGTGCTGGCGATGCTGCGCCCCCTCTCAGGCCTGCTGCCCCTGCGGCTGCTCGCCTTGATCGAGGTGGAATCGGCGGTGAACGATCCGGTGGCTGTTGTGTTCTCCGGCCTCGCCCTCGCCATGGCAGGGGGGGCCGTCACGGCGCCTTCAGGGCTGGTGATCGACGTGGTGCGCCAGTTCCTCTTGGGTGGTCTGTTGGGTTTCATGGGCGGCAGCATCGCCCAGTTCCTGCTCGCGAAGCACCGCAGTAAGGCCAGCCCCTCCCTGCTGGCGGTGATGAGCCTGGCGGAACTGATGCTGCTGGTGGGAGCCACCGAGCTGCTTGGTGGCAGTGGCCTGCTGGCGGCCTTCATCGCCGGCCTGGTGCTGGGCAACAGCCCCGATGGAGATCAGCCGGCCCTGGAGGAGGCCCATGCCGGCTTCACCAAGCTGGCGGAGCTGCTGCTGTTCCTCTGCATGGGGCTTGTGGTGGACCCCCGGGAGGTGGTTCAGACCTTTGGCTGGGCGGTGGTGTTGTTCCTGGCCATGCTGCTGGCGCGCTGGCTGATGGTGCAGGGACTGCTGGTGCGGAGCGGCTACAACCAGGCCGAAAAGCTGTTTGTGGGAATGGCCGGGCTGCGCGGCGCCGTGCCGATCGCGATGGCGATCCAGGCCGCCGCCAGTGGGGTGTCCTGGGGGCACCTGATGCCGCCCCTGGCGCTCGGGGTCGTGTTGCTGGGCCTGCTGGGTCAGGGCTTCGCCCTGGTGCCACTGGCGCGCCGCCTCGGCCTCACCGACCCCCCACCGGCCCTGGCGAGCCCTGGCTCCTAGCCTGTTCCCCTGCCGCCGGATCACAGTCATGCGCCTGCTTCTGCTGGGATGCACCGGGTTCATCGGGCGTGCCCTGGTGCCCCTGCTGCTGGAGCGGGGCCATTCCTGCAGCGTGGTGAGCCGCCGTTCCGGCAGCCTTGCGGGCCTGGAGCACTCCGGGCTCCAACGGCTCGTGGCCGATCCCGCCCTGGCGGCCAGCTGGCAGCGGCCCGAGCTGGGCGAGGCCCTGGCCGCGGCCGAAGGGGTGGTGAACCTGGCCGGGGAGCCGATCGCCGAGAAGCGCTGGACGGCCGAGCAGGTGCGCCTGCTGTTCGACAGCCGCCTGCAGCCCACCCGGCTGCTGGTGGAGGCGATGGCGGCGCTCCAGTCCGGGCCGGCGGTGCTGGTCAGCGGCTCGGCCGTGGGGTACTACGGCAGCAGCCTGGAGCGGCGGTTCAGCGAGGCGAGCCCTGCCGCTGACGATGTTCTCGGCCGGCTCTGCAGCCAGTGGGAGGCGGCGGCGGATGGGGCGGCGGCCTTCGCCCGGGTTGTGAAGCTGCGGATCGGCATCGTGCTCGGTGCCGATGGCGGCGCCCTGGGCAAGATGCTGCCGGTGTTCCGTGCCGGGCTGGGTGGCCCGATCGGCTCGGGCGGCCAGTGGATGAGCTGGATCCATCGCGATGACCTCTGCAGCCTGATCGCCCAGGCGCTGGAGGATCCCGGCTACCGGGGCGTCTACAACGCTGTGGCGCCGAAGCCGGTTTCGATGGCGGGGTTTGCCGCTGCCCTCGGCAGGGTGCTGGGCCGGCCCAGCCTGCTGCCGGTGCCCGGCCCCATGCTGCAACTCCTGCTGGGTGACGGGGCCCAGGTGGTGCTTCAGGGCCAGGAGGTGGTGCCGCAGCGTCTGCTGGATCAGGGCTTCAACTTCCGCTACCCGGAACTTGCCGCGGCCCTCGCCGCTGCCACCAGCCCAGCACGCCGCTGAGCACCGATGCGGCCATCAGCACGCCGATGGCCGGGGTGAACAGCGGGGTCCAGAGCCGTTGAAACAGGACAAGCGGTGCCTCCACCTTCTGGCTGTGCAGCCCGATCGCCAGGGCGAACCAGAGTGCTCCACTGATCACCACGAACACATTCAGCACCAGCAGGTTGTCGAGCCAACCCTTCAGACGCATGCTCAGGGAAGGCAAAGCCGGTTCAGTCATCCAGCAAGGCCAGGATCTGCTCCGCCATTCTCGCTGAACCGCCCGGGCCGCCGATCCGCTCCAGCCCATTGGCTCGGCAGCGGTTCGCCAGGCTGGTGCCGGCGCCGAGGGCTTCGAGCTGCTCCTGCAGCAGCCGGGCGGTGCCGGCCAGGCTCAGGGCGGTTCCCGGTTCCCCGGCGCTGCAGACCACCGAGGGTCCGAGCAGCCGCCGCTGGGCTTCGGCAAAGGCAGGGGTGAACTGCGGTCCGAACCCGGCCAGCTGGATCACCGGTTTCCCCAGCCCGACCGCCTGTTCAGCGGCGGTGCCGGTCATTGAGAGCACAAGGCTGGCCTGTTGCAGGACGGCGGGGAAGCGCCCCCAGTGCAGCCGCAGCTCCAGTGGACCCTGCCGCAGGCTGCGGTTCTCCAGCCTCCAGTTCAGCCGGGCCGCCACCGCTGCGATCCGCTCCGGTGTGAACGCTTTGACCAGGGCCGCGTCCAGGCCAAGGCAAGCCGGTTGCTGCAGATCGGCTGGAAGCGCTTCGAGCACCGCAAGCATCGATTCCAGGTTCCGCTCCGCTTCCGGCAGCCGGCTTCCCGGCAGCAGACAGACTGAGCGTGGCTCTGATTCTGTGGATGGTTCACGGCCGTCTGGCTGTGGAGCGTCCGTCAGTGCGGGATCGAGAAAGGGGTTGCCGAGAAAGTCCACCGCCCGCCCCAGCTGGGCGGTGAGATCACTGGCCGTCAAGGCATCGCGGCTGAACAGGCGGCGAAACCGCCGCTGCTTCAGGCAGAGACCGCACGGCCACGGCAGTCGCAGCCTGCCCTCGTAGTGGCTGGAGTAGGCCACGAGATAGGTCACCACCGGCCGGCGGCTCCACCAGGCGGCCAGCACCGGGATCACATCGCCGACCACCACCACCAGATCGGCCGTTCGGCTCTGGCGCAGGAACAGGCCCAGCCGGCCGAGCAGGTAGGCCAGCTGACCTTGAAACAGTTCGGTCAGCCGGCCGCCCAGGCTCGTGTAGCCGAGACCGCCGGTGCTGAATTCGCGGGTGGCTCCCAGCACCTCGATGCCCGCCTGTCGGTAGGCCGCGCCATGCCCCACCAGCGGCAGGGCCTGCACGATCACCCCGCCGGCCTGGAGCCGAGCGCCGATCAGGCTGCCGCTCAGATCCTCGCCGTGGCCGTTGCTGAGCAGGAGAACGCGCTGCATGGGGCTGGCCCCTCCAGAAGACCTGCCGCTCAACCCTGCAGCCAGTTCCGCACCTTCTCCAGGGAGGTCCAGCCGGGCTTGCGGCTCAGGCCATCGCTGATCGAACCCTGCAGTTCGGTGGCCAGCTCAGGCGCGAGGGCCGTGACCCGCAGAACCAGGTCGATGTGTTCGCGCACCCCTTTGGCGCCGGTATCGAGCATCGCCAGGCTGAGATTCACCCGCGACTGCGGGTCCTGGGGGTTGAGTTTCACCGCCGTCCGGGCCGATCGCAGCGCCTGCTCCGGCTGATCCTCCAGCAGTTGCAACCAGGCCAGGCAGGTCCAGGCAGCGGCCAGGCGCGGAGCCTGGGCCGTGATCGCCAGAAATTCGTCGATCAGCTCGGCGGCTGGAGCGCCCTGCCGGTAGCGGTCGATCGCCTGATCGAACTGGGATTCCGCAGAAGAACTGGTGGCCGTCATCGGCAGCGGCGGTGGTCGAAAGGGATGGGCTCAGGTTCCCACGCTGCCGGCTCAGACGGCGAAGGAACTGCCGCAGCCACAGGTCTGGCTGGCGTTCGGGTTGGTGAAGTTGAAGCCGCCGCCGATCAGCGCGGAGCTGAAATCCAGTTGCATGCCGTAGATGTAAAGCAGGCTTTTGGGGTCACACACCACCCGGAAGCTGGCGGCCCCCGCCGGTTCATACACGTACACCTCGTCATCGGCCTGGATCGCATCAGCGGCCACGAAATCCATCGTGTAGCTCATGCCGCTGCAGCCACCGGAGCGCACACCCACCCGCAGCAGCTTCTCCTCACCCTGTTGCTGGGTGAGGCCGGCCAGTTGCTTCATGGCGGGGTCGGTGATCAGGATTCCCTTGCCGTCCTTGCCGGTGTGGGTGGCCGGAGCCTGGTCTGCCGTCACCGTTGCGATCGAGCTGCTCATGGGGGCGCCTGTGGGGTCTTGAGGAATTCGCTGCATCCACTCTATGGAGGCTTCCCGGCTTCTGAACAACCGCCGCCGCGACGGTCGGCTCCATAGAGTCGGAGAAAGCGGGAGTGATGGGGTGCGGGTCGCCATCGTGGGTGCGGGTCTGGCGGGCTTGTCAGCGGCCGTCGACCTCTGTGATGCCGGCCACCAGGTCGACCTCTACGAGGCGCGTCCGTTCGTGGGCGGCAAGGTGGGCAGCTGGGTGGATGGCGACGGCAACCACATCGAGATGGGGCTGCACGTTTTCTTCTTCAACTACGCCAACCTCTTTGCCCTGATGCGCAAGGTGGGAGCCTTCGAGAACCTGCTGCCCAAGGACCACACTCACCTGTTCGTCAACAAGGGGGGGGATCTGCGGGAGCTGGATTTTCGCTTCCCGATCGGCGCCCCCTTCAATGGCCTCAAGGCCTTTTTCACCACCCCCCAGCTCGACTGGATCGACAAGCTGCGCAACGCCCTGGCTCTCGGCACCAGCCCGATCGTGCGTGGCCTGGTGGATTACGACGGAGCCATGGCGGTGATCCGCGACCTGGATCGCCTCAGTTTCAAGGCCTGGTTCGTCGGCCACGGCGGCAGTGAGCGCAGCATCGAGCGGATGTGGGACCCGATCGCCTATGCGCTCGGCTTCATCGATTGCGCCACGATCTCGGCCCGCTGCATGCTGACCATCTTCCTGATGTTCGCCACCCGCACCGAGGCCTCCCAGCTCAACCTGCTGAAGGGTTCCCCCCACCGTTGGCTGCATCAGCCGATCCTCGATTACATCGAAGCCCGTGGCGCCCATCTGCATCTGCGGCATCGCGTCAGTGAGGTGCGCTTCGAGGAGAACGGCACCGACTCCCCCCGGATCACCGACCTGCTGCTGGGCACACCCGATGGCGAGATCAGCGTGGAGGCCGATGTTTATCTGGCCGCCTGTGACGTGCCAGGCATCCAGCGGCTGCTGCCGCCGGCCTGGCGCCGTTTTCAGCAGTTCGATGACATCTACAGGCTCGAGGCGGTGCCTGTGGCAACCGTGCAGCTGCGTTATGACGGCTGGGTGACCGAACTGGGCGATTCGGAGGCCAATCAAGCCGCCCGCCGCAACCTTGAGCGCCCCGCCGGTCTCAACAACCTGCTTTACACCGCCGACGCCGATTTCAGTTGTTTCGCCGATCTGGCCCTGGCCAGCCCCGACGACTATCGCCGCCCCGGCCAGGGATCTCTGCTGCAGTGCGTGCTCACCCCCGGCGATCCCTGGATCGCCAAGGGCAACGCGGCGATCGCCGCGGCGGTGGATGGCCAGGTTCGGCAATTGTTCCCTTCCGCCCAGCCGCTCACCTTGATCTGGAGCAATGTGGTGAAATTGGCCCAGTCGCTCTATCGGGAGGCACCGGGCATGGAGCCGTTCCGTCCTCAGCAGCGCACGCCGGTGAGCAATTTCTTCCTGGCCGGCAGCTACACCCGCCAGGACTACATCGATTCCATGGAGGGCGCCACCATGAGTGGCCGTCTGGCCGCTGCCGCCATCCTTGAGCAGCCGGCCCGCCTGACCCGTTGCGCCGCGGTGGCCTGAAGCCATGGGTCGTTGGCTGGAGCACAGCGTCACCACCGAAATCACCGCTCCGGTGGAGCGGGTCTGGGAGGTGTGGAGCGATCTGGAGGCGATGCCGCGCTGGATGCGTTGGATCGAATCGGTCAAGACCCTCGACGATCCTGATCTCACCGACTGGACCCTCTCCGCCCAGGGCTTTCGTTTCCACTGGAAGGCGCGGATCTCCAAGCGAGTCGAGGCCCAGCAGCTGCACTGGGAATCGGTGGGAGGATTGCCCACCAAGGGTGCCGTGCGGTTTTACCCCCAGAGCGAATCCCTCACGGCGGTTCGTCTCACCGTCAGTTACGAGTTGCCGGGTGTGCTTGCGCCGTTGATGGAACCCGCCATCCTGGGTGGAATCGTCACCCGGGAACTCCAGGCCAATCTGGATCGCTTCAGGGATCTCGTGGAACGTGGACATCCGATCGACTGATTTGCGGGGAATGGGACACCTGGCTCTGGCTATCGCCGCCCTGGCCGCCCTGGTCGGCTGCGCCAGTGCGCCACCGCCCGGCCCCGAGGCGCTGCTGCCACCGCCTGCTCCAGCGCCGGCTGCACCGCAGCCCGCCAAGGTTGCTGGCGCTTCCAGGCCAGCGGTCGCCTCGCCGGCCACCCAGGGCTTCACGCCACTGCCCAGTCGTGAGCAGGTGCTGGCCACCACCCCGGAGCGGCGCCTCGATCCGTTCGCCCCGCTGGCCCGGCCCCGCACCGCAGCCCCAGCAGCCGCCGCAACAGGTCGGCCTGGATCCCTGGCCGTTCAGCCGCCGATCACCCTGCCGGCTGGCTTTCAGTTCAACGGTGTGGTCAGCGTCGGGGGGGTTCCCCAGGCGCTGGTCACCTACCGCAACGAGAGTGGCAGCCTCTCCAGGGGTGACCAGGGGGGGCGCACCACCCCCCTGCTGCCGATCGGCTGGAGTGTGGCCTCGATCGATGCCCAATCCGGCCACCTCCTGCTTCGCCAGGGGCAGCGGACCGTCAGCGCCAGACTCAACCCGGCGCTGCTCTGAGCTGGGGGCGGTTCGCCAGGGTATGGATGCAGGCCTGAACCAGGCCGTCCAGATCGTGGGGATCAGCTTGTCCGTCGATGCGGCCGAGCAACTCCAGGCAGGTGCGGCTGGTCTGGGGGCCGATCGTGATCAGCGCCACGGCCTCCAGTTGCCGGCGCCAATCGTCACCAAACTGCCGCTCGAACAACTGGCAGCTGTGCAGCACGGTCTTGCCGCTGCTGAAGGTGATCGCATCGATCCTCTGCTCCGCCAGGGCGGTGGCGGTGGCGGCCGGCATCTGCTGCGGGCAGCGCGACTCATAGGCGGCCACCTCGACCACCCGGGCACCGGCTTCGCCAAAGGCTTCACCCAGCAGGGTGCGACCGCCGCTCTGCACCCTCGGCAGCAGCAGGCGCAGACCCCAGCCTGAAACGGGAAAATGCTCGATCAGGCTCTCGGCCACGAAGGCAGGGGGGATGAAGTCGGCCGGGGCCCGAAGGGATTCCAGCCGTGCGGCTGTTTTGCGACCCACCGCGGCGATCTTCAGGGAACGGGGCCGGCCGGCGAGGTTGGTGCCGATCCGCTCCAGGCGCTGCTCGACGGCATCGACGCCGTTGCCGCTGGAGAAGACCAGCCAGTGGAAGTCGTCCAGTTCAGCGAGGGCATCATCAAGCGGTCCCCAGGCATCGGGAGGCCCGATCACCAGGGCGGGCAGATCAAGCACCCGGGCCCCGGCCTGCTCGAACCGTTGCCGCGCCTCACCCAGCTGTTGCTCGGCCCGGGTCACCACGATCGAGCGCCCCAGCAGCGGTGGCCCCGCTGATCCGGCGCCCCTCGCCTCACTGCTGGCTTCTGGCATCGGTTCAGGCATCGAGCCTCACCATCGCACCGGCCTGGCGCAGCAACTGGTCGGCGTCCAGGGCGCGTCCCTGGCGGCGCAGCAGGCGGATCGCCTGGCTGAAATGGCTGCGGGCCCCATCGATGTTGCCCCCCAGCAGTTGGGCTGCCGCCAGGTTCTGGTGGGTTTCGGCCTGGCTGGGGTTCAGGCGCAAGGACTGGCCGTAGGCCTCGATCGCGCCGGCGATGTCGCCGAGGCGGCGGCGGATCAGCCCGAGGTTCCCCCAGCCGAGCGCCACTTCCGGCGCCCGCCGGGTGGCGGTTTCCGCCAGGGCCAGGGCGGCTTGGGCGTTTCCCTGACGCAGCAGCAGCGCCGCCAGATTCAGCTGCGCCCCCAGGCTGAGGCGAGGGTTCAACGGAATGGCCAGGGCCTGGCGGTAAAGGTCGATGGCCCGCTCGGAATCCAGAGCCGCCGTGGCGATCGCCAGGTGAAAGAGAAGTTCGTAGCGTTGCGGGTGGGCCTGCTCGGGGCAGTGGGCCAGCCCTGCTTCCAGGCGGCTGATGGCCTGCCGATGGCGTCCTTCGCTGATCTCCAGGCCTCCCAGCTTGGCGCTCGCATAGGGATCAGAGGGGTTGTCGCGCAGGTCCTGCTCCATGGCCAGGCGTAGGCGTTCGGCCTTGTCCCCGGCCGCCAGCAGCTCCGGTCGGTAGCCGTCATGCACCAGGGCGGGCAGGGGGCATTCAGCGACGCGCCAACCGGGTTCGCGCGCGATCAGCGCCGCCACGCTGTCATCCACCATCGCGTGATATGGCCGGCTCCAGTGGATCGCCGGGTGGCGGCGAAACAGCCTGCTCACGCTGGAATAGGGAGATTGCTCGGCGCCGCGCTCCAGCCGCAGCAGGTTGATCAGCAGCACGTCGGGGAGGGCCATCAGGGCCCGCAGCGGGGCTCTGGCTTCCGGCAGGAGCTGCTCATCGGCATCGAGCACCAGCACCCAATCGCCGCTCACCGATTCCAGGGCCAGGTTGCGGGCTGGTGCGAAATCCCCCGGCCAGGCGATCTGGTGCACCGTGGCGCCGTGGCGCCTGGCGATCTCCACGCTGTCATCCTGCGAGCCGGTGTCCACCACCACCAGCTCATCGACGAAACCCGCCACCGACGCCAGGCAGGACCCAAGCCGCTCGGCCTCATCCCGCACGATCATCGAGAGGCTGAGCATCGGCGGCCTGGTTGGGTCAGCAGAGCCTAAAGGCGGTTTTCGCCGCGCCCTGGAACCGCTGGCTCAGCCGCTGGCGAGCCTGGGCTGGATGAATCGCTGCGTCACCCCGGCCAGGATCAGTCCGAGGCTCAGGGCGGTCACCGCCGTGAACGGTTCCCCCAGAACCACGGCTGCGCTCACCACGGTCACGAGGATGCTGCCACTGCCGGCGAGGGCCACCTGGCTGACGCTGAACAGGCGGCCGCTGGCCTGGCGCAGCACTTCGGTGCCAAGACTGAGGGTGATTCCGTAGACAACAATCACCCAGAAGACCCACCAGGTTTGAAGCAGCAGAAAATGATCGGGGCCGTATTGCAGATACGCGATGATGGCAAAAACAAGTGCTCCAGCCAGATTGGATACCCCGACGGTGAGGCCACGGGATAGCTGGTAGGTGGCAATCTTGCGTCGGATGCAGTTGCGAAGCGAGGTGGCCAACACCGAAACCAGGCCCCAGGCCAGGCCCATCCAGTTGTCCATGCTCATCATTCCCCCGGTTGCACCGAACAGGATTCCGATCAGCAAGCCGCCGAAAATCAGCATCAGGCTCAGAGCGAAGCGCTCGGGCAGTTTCTCCTTCAGCCAGAACAGGGCCAGGAAGCCAGAAGCGGGCAGGGTCAGCGAGAACAGCAGCGTCTGGGTGATCACCGAGAGCTGATCCAGTGAGTGGTAGAAGGCCAGTGGAGCGAGGAAGCAACCCAGGAAGGAATCGGCGGCCACGGCTCTTGAGGCCGCCGGGCTGATTGTGCGGATCTCCCTCCAGACGATCCTGGGCTCGGCGCTCAGCAGCGCAAGTCCCACCATCGACTGGGCGATGAAGAAGACATTGCAGAAGCTGATCGGATTCTCGCCGCCGACTGGATGGCTGGCACCGAATCCTTGCAATCCCTTCAGCACCGTGCTGCGCAGCCCGGAAACAAGCCCATAGCCCAGCAGGATCAGGGGCTCAGCGTTGTTCCGGTGCGCCACTCTGCCCAAAGATCACCGGCTGCCTTTGTTGGTTACCCATGGGCGGGTGGTTTGGATTGATCGGCTTCACTTCCCTGCCGGGGAGGGGATCGCCCTGGCTCCAGAGAACCCTGCCGGTGAGGCCATCCACCTGGACGGAGCCGTTCGCCCTGGGGGCCAGCTGCCTGAACACGGAAATACCGCGCTGATAAAAGGCCTTCACAATCAAGCGCGGCACATAACGGCCGCTGGACTGATAGCGCTCCAGCACCCGTTGCAGGCTGAGGGGCTCAGGGATCAGAATCTGCACCAGAAAAACCTGATAACCGTTCTGTTTCAAGGATCCAATCAGCTGCTCATAGCGATCAGCCTGGGTCATTGTTCCATCGTAGATCACGTTCAATCGGCATGGCCTGGTGATGGCTTCAATCTGCATGGCAACGATGTCGCGGACCTCAGCTTGTGTGGAACTGGCATTCCAGCCGTGATACTCCGGTAATGCTTCGCGAACTTCATCAGCATCGATCCGGTAGCTGCTCTGCAGAAGCGAGCCGCTGATGTGGCGCCGCAGCCAGGTGGTTTTGCCGGCGCCCGGTGGACCTCCGGTGAGAATGGCAACCGGCGCTCCCATCGCTACGCAAGGCTTCCCTGAGAGGGCTGCTCGGATGATCTCGTCGTGGAGTTTCTGGCGTTTGGCTGAATAACCACTTTCGTTGAAGTATGTGCTCTTCGTTGTGGGGAGTCCGAGGAGGCAACGCTCCAGCCAGTCAATCGCTGCGGGCTGGATATCGGGTCTGCCGGATTGGTTCAGCCGTTGACACTGCTTACCCTGTGGCTGTTGAGCGACAACAGGATCAGCGGCAACCGGTGCAGCGCGCCCCATCGGGCCGGTGAGAAGCAAGGCCACGGCGCTCGCCAGGCTGGTCGCCAGGCTGGCCCTGCGCCGGGATTGGACTTGGTGGGCCATGCGATTCAGTCTGTGAAGCCGCCCTCCAGGCCGCCACCCGCCAGCCCCAGGCGATCGAGGAGCAGGGCCTGGGCCAGGGGCATCTGCCCGGGGCAGTAGGCCGCCGGCAGCTCCTGCGGCAGCAGCGGTCGGAGCGCCTGCCACAGGTAGGGGCTGCCGTAGATGGCCAGCCCCGCCAGCCTGCCGGCCCCCAGCAGTTGACGCACCACCGCGGGCCAGGGTTCCTCGCCGCCGGCGCTGCCGCGGAAGGGGTTGCCCCGCACGAACAGCTGCAGCAGCACCGGACCCGGTGGCAGGCGATCGAGGGCCAGCGGTGCCGTCGGCTCGCCGCTCCAGGGGCTTGGGCTGCGGCCATCGATCAGGCAGGCGGCGTAGCCGTTGCGGGCAGGTCGCTGCAGCGCCGGTGCCATCAACGGCAGGAAGGGATTGGCCAGGACACTGTCGAGCCGGATCAGGTTCAGGCCCGGACCCGGCGGCAGTTCCTCGCGGCCCTGGCTCTGCAGGCTGACGGTCACCAGCTCCCTGGCCAGGGCCAGTTCCGCGCCGGTTTCAACTCCCTCCAGGGCTTCAGGGGTGGCTGGATCGGTTGGCGCTGCGGTTGCCAGAGCGAGGGCCCGCTCGCGCCGTTCCAGGCTCTGCTCCAGGCGCCCTCGGCTGATCCGGCCGCTGGCGAGCGCCTCCAGCAGGGCAGTGATCGCGGCGTCGGCATCGGCGGGCATCAGCAGCAGATCGGCCCCGGCCTCGAAGGCCAGCAGCGCCGCTTCTCCGGCGCCCCACCGGGCGGTGATCGCCTCCATCACCAGGGCATCGGTGACCACCAGCCCGTTGAAGCCCAGCTCCCGGCGCAGCAGCTGCTCCAGCACCAGGGGTGAGAGGGTGGCGGGGCGATCTGGATCCAGCTCCGGCAGAAGCAGGTGGGCTGTCATCACCGTGGCCACGCCCGCTTCGATCGCGGCGCGAAACGGGGGCAGCTCCACCGCCTCCAGCCGGCTGCGACGGTGGGGCAGCCGAGGCAGCTCCAGGTGGGAGTCGGTGTCGGTGTCGCCGTGGCCGGGGAAATGCTTGGCGCAGGCCAGCACCCCTTCGGCCTGGGCGCCGGCGATGAAGGCGGCCCCCAGCCGCCCAGCCGTGCTGGGATCCTCCCCCCAGGCCCGCACATTGATCACTGGATTGGCCGGGTTGTTGTTCACATCGCAGACCGGCGCCAGCACCCAGTTCAGGCCCAGCAGGCGGGCCTGGCGACCGGTGCAGTGGCCATAGGCGGTGGCCAGGGCGATCGCCCTGGCCGGTTCGCTGGCGTGGAGCAGGCCGAGGGCCAGGGGAGGGGGCAGCCAGCTGGCCCCCTCGAAGCGCTGGCCCACGCCTTCCTCCACATCGGCGCAGAGCAGCAGGGAGCGGCCGGCCCAGCGCTGGAGCTGGTCGGTGCGAAGGCGCAGTTCGCTGGCGCTGCCGCCCAGCAGGATCACCCCGCCCACCCCCTGGCCCAGCAATCGTTTCAGCTCGGCGTTGGGCAGCTCCCAGCGGGGGTAGCGGCGCTGGCCATCGCCCAGATGGCCGCTGCGGCGCACCACCAGCAGCCGGGCCACCTGCTGCGGCAGGGACAGCTGGCGCCAGTCAGGCGTCGAGATCATCACGGCCGGGTGGGACCTCCCCTTTCTCCTGACGCTGCCGCCCGAGTTCGTTGAGCAGACCGAGCACGGTTGTGCCTTTCTCGATGCCGCGATCGAGCTGGAAGATCAGCTCGGGCGTGCGCCGCAGCTTCAGCCGGCGGCCCAGTTCCCCCTTCACGAAGGGTGTGGCGGAGCTGAGGCCCGCCAGGGCGGCCTGGCGGTCGTCCTCGCTGCCGTAGATGCTCACGAAGACTTTGCAGTGCTGCAGATCACCGGCCACCTCCACCTCGGTGACACTCACCATGCCGAGTCCCACCCGCTCGTCCTTGATGCCGTGGACAAGCAGTTCGCTCACTTCACGCCGGATCAGCGCCGCGACCCGCTCCACCCGTCGGCCCTGTGCCATGCCTATGCCAGCGGTGCGGGGTTCACCATCGCACGCAGCACGAGAGCCAGGCTGAGCAGGCCACTGAGCAGGGCCCCGATCAACGCCACGGCGGTGACGGGGTTGCTGCCTCGGCGGGCCAGTGGTTCGAGCACCGAATTGAACACCCCCAGGCTGAAGGCCACCAGGTAGCGCGGGTAGCGCGTCACGTTGAGAAAAAATTCCTTCATGGCTCGCGGTGCGTGGCGGTGCCCCCTGGCGAGGGTTTACGGAATGAGAGCTACTCTGCCGCCACGGGGTTCGCAGCGACGAAGTTGGAGCTTTACCAGTTCAGGCATTCCGCCTTCTGCGAGAAGGTCAGGTTGATTCTGGCCGCTCGCCGGCTGCCCTACAGCGTTGTGGAGGTCACCCCCGGCTTCGGTCAGCTGGAGTTGTTCCGGCTCTCGGGGCAGCGGCAGGTTCCGGTGATCCGCGATGGGGTGGAGGTGATCGCCGATTCCTCGGCCATCGCCGTCTACCTCGATGCTCAGGGGGAGGCACCGCCGCTGATTTCCGCGGCTCCAGCCGAGCGGGCCCGGGTGCTGCTGCTTGAAGACTGGGCCGACACCACCCTGGCTGCCGGGGTTCGTCTGGCTCTGCTGCAGGCCGCCAGCCAGGACGGTGTCCTGCGTGGAGCCCTGCTGCCGGAGGCCACGCCGGGTCCTCTGCGTTCTCTGCTCGGGGCACTGCCGGGGGAATTGCTCAGCGGCCTCGGCGAGGTGATCGGCCGCGATGGCCGTCAGCAATTGCAGGCCAGCCTGGAGCAACTGGCTGCGCTGGTCGGCAGCCAGCCGTTCCTGGCCGGCGATCAGTTGTCGCTCGCCGATCTGGCCGTCGCGGCCCAGCTCTATCTGCTTCGCTTCCCCGCCAGCGCCGGAGCGCCCCTGGCGGGCCTGGGGGTTCCTGGTCTGGCCGATCATCCCCTGCTGCTGCCGTTGTTCGACTGGCGGGATCAGCTCTATCTCACGGTGGGCAGGGTTGCTGAGCTGATCGACCCGACCAGTCCGCTGGATTGATCAGCGGCTCCAGGGGCAGGGCCAGGATGGTGTTCGCTTTGCCCCTGCCATGTCCGATCCGCTTCTGCGCGAATGCGATCACTACGTGGTTCTGGAGCCCCGGTTCGGCGAACGCACCCTCACAGCGCTCGAAACCGTCGACTGGCTGGCCGAACGGCTGGCGGAGCTGGCCGAGCCACCGGCTGACCTGGCTGACTTCCCCAACGATCGAGCCCGGGCCGAACGGTTGCTCGACACGGCCTGTGAGCTTGAGCTGGAGCCCGGCCTGACGGTGCAATGGTTTGCGGTGCGGCTGGAGCCGCCCCGCCGCTAACGCCCGTTGAGCACCCCGGGCAGGGCCATCAGCACCTGCTTGGCCACGTCCGCCGGCGGGCGCCCATCCTGCTGGATCTGCAGATCCGCCAGGCCATAGAGCGGACGCCGCTGCTCGAGCAGGACCCGCAGGCGCTCGGCCGGATCAGGACCGCTGATCAGGGGTCTGGGTGTGGGATCGGAGCGCAGACGCTCCAGCAGCACCGACTCCGGTGCATCGAGCCAGACCACCAGACCCTGCTGGAGACGGCCCCAGTTCTCGCTCCGCAACACCACCCCCCCACCGGTGGCCACGACCAGCGAATGCCAGCTGGCGATCCGGGCCAGAACGGCTGACTCCAGATCCCGGAAGCCCTGCTCCCCCTCGGTCTCGAACAGCTCCGGGATCGTCTGCGCGGCGGTCTGCTCCAACACCCGGTCGGCATCGATGAAGCGATAGCCCAGGCCGTCGGCCAGGGGCCTGCCGACGGCACTCTTGCCTGCACCCATCATTCCCACCAGATAGAGATTGATGCCGCCGAGGCGCTCTGCCAGCGGTCGATCAGTGGAGCAGGGATCTGGGGAGGACATCAAAAAACGCGGCGAGCCATGGCCACCGGCTACCCATCCATGGCCCTCCCTAGGATGCAGCAGCGCCAGAATTGTTTCGATGTCGGCCCAGGGCTTGATCACCAAAGGCAAGCCGCCTGCGGAGCCGAGATCCGTTGAGCGGTTCTCCGGCCATGGCGAGGGCCGTGGCTGCGTGATCACCCGCCGCGCCACCTTCAGCTCCAGCCAT
Organism: Cyanobium sp. ULC082; assembly: GCF_977927535.1. NCBI lineage: Bacteria > Bacillati > Cyanobacteriota > Cyanophyceae > Synechococcales > Prochlorococcaceae > Cyanobium > Cyanobium sp. ULC082. The sequence goes on along the minus strand of NZ_OZ376398.1, from coordinate 172,523 downwards.
CTCTACCGATTGCCCGAGCTCAGTGATGCCGAGAACCTGGCCCGTTTCGGCCGTTGCAGCCTGGCCCCCGGCCATGGTCACAACTACGAACTGATCGTGGCGATGGCTGGTGGCCTCAACCAGGACGGCATGGTGCTGAATCTCTCCGATGTCAAGCACGCCATCCGCCGCGAAGTCACCGAGCAGCTTGATTTCCGCTTCCTCAACGACTGCTGGCCGGAGTTCGATCTGCGGGGCCCTGCGGGCCGGCTGCCCACCACCGAGGCCCTCTGCCAGGCGATCTGGCAGCGCCTGGCGCCCCATCTGCCCCTGATCGGCCTGCGCCTCTACGAACAACCCACCCTCTGGGCCGACCTGCTCGACGACACCATGGAAGCCTTCCTCTCGATTCGCACCCATTTCGCCGCCGCCCATCGGCTGGCCCGCCAGGAGCTCTCCCAGGCCGAAAACGAGCGGATCTACGGCAAGTGCGCCCGCCCCCACGGCCACGGCCACAACTATCTGCTCGATGTCACGGTGAGGGGCACGATCGATCCCCGTACCGGCATGGTCTGCGATCTGGCCGAACTCCAGCAGATCGTCAACGATCTGGTGGTGGAGCCCTTCGATCACACCTTCCTCAACAAGGACGTGGTCCACTTCGCCAGTTGCGTGCCCACCGCCGAGAACATCGCGCTCCACATCGTCGATCTGCTCGCCGCCCCGGTCGCAGCCACCGGGGCGCGTCTGCACAAGGTGCGCTTGCAGGAGAGCCCCAACAATGCGGCCGAAGTCTTCGCTGAAACGCCTCTGCTCGACATGCGGCCGGCTGCCCTCGAGGCCCTCGCCGCTGTCTGAACCTGTGGCCCCGGCGAGGCCCCTGCTTCGTCTGGTGCTGGCCGTCAGCCTTGACGGACGGTTGGCCCCTCCGGCTGGCGGAGCTGCCCAGCTGGGTGGACGTGGTGATCGCCGTGTGCTGGAGGAGTCCCTGGCCTGGGCGGATGGCTGTCTGATCGGCGCCCGCAGCCTGCGGCTGCACCGAAGCACCTGCCTCATCCACCGGCCCCAGTTGCTCCAGGAGCGGCGGCAGGCGGGTCGTTCACCCCAGCCGATCGCCCTGGTGGCAAGCCGCAGCGCCGCTTTTGAGGCCAGCCTGCCCTTCTTTTCCCAGCCCCTGGAACGCTGGCTGCTCCAGGGGGGCACTGGAGTTCCGGCCCACCGGCCTGGCCTGGAGCCGCTGCCGCCGGGGTTCGATCGCCAGCTGCCCGTGGAGAGCTGGTCAAGCGCCCTGCCTGAGCTCAGGCGCCTGGGGCTGGAGCGATTGGTGCTGCTGGGCGGTGCCCAGCTGGCTGCCGGCCTGCTGCAGGGCCACTGGGTGGATGAGATCCAGCTCACGCTCTGCCCAGTGCTGCTGGGTGGTCCCCATGGCTGGTGTCCAGCCACGGCGCTGCCGTGGGGCCAGAGCTGGGAGCTGGTGGAACATCGCTCCCTGGGCGAAAGCGAACTGCTGCTGCGCTACCGGAGAGCTGCGCTCATCCCGGCGGAAGGCCGAAACGTTGCTTCAGCTCCCGCATCGGCACCTCCTTGAGGGTGTCGGGAGGGAGGCCCAGCAGCCTGGCGGCGCAACGCTTCACCACCACCTCGCTGTCATCGCCGAAGCGTCCGGCCACCAGTTCGGTGATCACTCCGAAGCTGCGGCCACTGGTTTCGGCCTCCTTGATCAGGCAGTGACTGGCTGGTCCAGCCAGCTGGCGGCACGGTTCCCGCAGGCTGCGTTCCAGCCCGCTCTGTCCTCCTGCCGCCACATTCAGGCAGAGCTGGGTGAGGCGCTGCTCCAGCTGGGGCCGCATCCACTGCAGCACCGGTCCAAGCAGGCTGGCTTGCGCCGGCGGGCCAGCCACCATCGCTTCAACCAGGGCAGCGAGCATCGCCGCACCGAATGCGCCCCGCCGCCAGCGGGTCGGGCCTGGGGCTGGGCGCTCAGATGGTCGGGTCATCCCGTTAGTTTTGCGCAGCCGTCGTCCGGTCGGATCGCCTTGGCCCATGGCTGAACTGCAGGCCCGCTGGCACCGGTCGATCGACGGGATTCCTGAGCACCAGTGGCAGGCTCTCACCGCTGCGTCCGGCCTGCCCTTCTACGACTGGCGCTGGCTGCATGGTCTGGAGCAATCCGGCAGCGTCGCTCCCCGCCAGGGTTGGCAGCCCTGTCACCTCGGCCTCTGGCGCGACCAGACCCTGGTTGCCCTCGCACCGCTCTATCTCAAAGGGCACAGCTATGGCGAGTTCGTCTTCGATCAGTCCTTCGCCCAGCTGGCTGGCCAACTCGGTCTGCGGTACTACCCCAAGCTGCTGGGCATGAGTCCGCTCAGCCCGGTCGAGGGCTATCGCTTCCATTTCGCCGCCGGTGAGCAGGCTCCTGCCCTCACAGCAGTGATGCTGGAGCTGATCGACGCCTTCTGCCGCGAGCAGGGCATCCTCAGCTGCAACTTTCTCTATGTCGATCCCAGCTGGCAGGTTCTGGGGGAGCAAGCCGGTTGCGCCACCTGGTTGAACCAGCAGAGCCTCTGGAGCAACGCTGGCTTCAGCAGTTTCGATGACTATCTGGCCAGTTTCAATGCCAACCAGCGCCGCAACATCCGCCGGGAGCGCCGCTCGATCGCCGAGGCGGGCCTCACCGTGACGGCGCTGGCCGGTGAGGATCTCTCGGAGGCGATGGTGATCCGCATGCACCGGTTTTATGCCCAGCATTGTGATCGCTGGGGAGCCTGGGGCAGCAAGTACCTCACCGAAGCATTCTTCAGCTTTGCCGCCGCCGAGTTGCGCCAGTCCATTGTTCTGTTCAGTGCCCATCGCGGTGACCCCGGTGATCCGGTTGCGATGTCTCTCTGCGTTCACTCGGCAGATTCGTTGTGGGGGCGCTACTGGGGCAGCAACGAGGAGATCGAGAATCTTCACTTCGAGGTTTGTTACTACGCCCCGATTGCCTGGGCGATCAGCCAGGGTCTCCGCCGCTTCGACCCCGGCGCCGGTGGCAGCCACAAGCGTCGCCGTGGATTCGTTGCTCAGCCCCGGGCCAGCCTGCATCGCTGGTACGAGCCACAGTTCGATCGGTTGCTGCGCAGTTGGTTGCCGGCCGCCAATGCCCAGTTGCTTGAGGAGCTGGAGGCGGTCAATGCCGAGCTTCCCTTCAGCCGCCGCGAGCTCCCCCTGGATGCCGCCTAGGGTTGGCGGTGGATTGAGGCAGGAACGGGCATGACACAGACGTTGTCACCGGAGGCCCTGGAGACACTGGATGGCCTCGATGAGCAGCTGTCCGATCGCTTCATCAACCTCGATCCGGCCGGCTATCTGTTGATCAAGCTCGATCTGGAGGCGGGCCTGCTGATCGCCGAGCACTACCGCAACGACATCAACGCCCAGGGGCTGGCCACCGATCCCGAAACCGGCGCTGTGCTCAGCTGCCGCGGCGGCGACCCACGCCTTCCGGCCAGGATTTATCGCGGCAGAACCGCCAAGGAACTGGGGATCGAGCTCACTGAAGCGGCCGAAGATTCACCGCTCAGTCGCCTCGACCATGCGCTTTACCTCGGGCGGGAGCTCCAGAAAGCGGAGGCCTGCCTCAGGGAAGGCAAGCCCTACATCCAGGATTAGGAGGCTGGAACCAGCCGGGATGTGGATCAGGCCGGCTGCAACTCCTTGATCACGGCCGAGGCCGGCGGCAGCTCGGGAGGCAGGGTCTTGAGCTGATCTTCGATTTCGTGGGTGACCACACTCCGGTACTCCATGAAGTGTTCGTTGTGGGCCAGCACGACGAGAAACTGTTCGAGCTGGGCTGGGTTCTGACGGGCAATGCCAAGCATGTAACGCCAGAAGCGCCCACGGGTATCGCGCTTGATTCCCTGTCGCCACACCACGATCGCCAGGGCCCGAACATCTGTCCAGCTGGGCAGCTTGGCGGTGGCATCGGCAGGCTTGACGAAGGGCTTCCAACGCGGCGATCCCACTTTCAGGTAATAGTGGTAAACCCGGTCCATGTAGGCATTGGGCTCGTAGAGGGCGCAGAAGGCGTCAACGTATTCGGTGGCGATTTCGCGGATCGGTCTGGTTGGTACGAAGTTGAGCAGATTCGTCTGATTCACTCCTTTGGCGGCGGCCTTGTCCTGCACAAGCCTGCCCTCCTTCTCAAGGCGATACCAGAGCCCCGTATTGGGAAGCGCCTGCAGCATTCCCATCATGGCGGCGGGTATGCCGGTGCGGGAGACGAACTCAACAATGCGCTGGCCAGCACCGGTTTTTTCGCCATCGAAGCCAATGATGAATCCAGCCATCACGCGGATGCCATAGGAGGTGATCCGGTCCACGGATTCTTCCAGGGAACTGCGCATGTTCTGGAGTTTCTTGGCTGTTTCCAGGCTGGCTTCGTCGGGTGTCTCGATGCCGAGGAAAACACTGTCGAATCGGCTTTCAGCCATCATCTGCATCATCTCCTCATCGGAGGCCAGATCCACGGAGGCTTCAGTGGCAAAGCTGAAGGGATAGCCATGCTCAATCTGCCACTCCTTGATGGCGGGAAGCAACAGCTTGGCGTTGCGCTTGTTGCCGATGAAATTGTCGTCAACCAGAAAGATCGAACGCCGCCAGCCGAGATCAAAGAGGCGCTGCAACTCAGCTACCAACTGTTCAGGTGATTTGGTGCGTGGCTTGCGCCCGTACAGAACGATGATGTCGCAGAATTCGCACTGGAACGGGCAACCCCTGGAAAACTGAACCGACATCGAGTCGTAAGCATCAAGCTCGAGAAGGTCGAAACGTGGGATGGGCGTACCCGTGACATCGGGCTTTTCGCCATTGGAGGAAAAGCGCCCCTGGCTTTCTCCCCGCTCGATCGCTTCGATGAACATCGGCAGGGTGATTTCCCCTTCATCGAGCACCTTGAAATCGGCGAGATCAAGCTCCGGCGCATCCGGCGTCGAGCTGGCGAACGGGCCTCCGACCGCCACGGGCAGGCCCCGTTGCTTGGCCTTGGCGATCTGGGCGGCCATGTCGGCCTTCTGCACGATCATCCCGGAGATGATCACCAGCTCGGCCCACGTCCACTCCTCTTCCGTCACCTCGCGCACGTTGCGGTCGGCCAGCTTGAACTCCCAGTGCTGGGGAAGCAGTGCCGCAACGGTGACCATGCCCAGCGGGGGCAGCAGCACCTTGCGATTGACCAGCTCGAGGATCTTCTCGTAACTCCAGAACGTCTTGGGAAATTCCGGGTAGATGAGCAGGGCGCGCATGCCGTTCCGGGTATCGATGGATTCCACGCAGACCTTTGTTCCGCCAGGGCGGTTGGATCCCGTGATGATTGGCTGCCACCCTAGGCGCTTCCGAAACGATCAGGCCACGCTCTGCTCTAATGACGAGGCTGTGTGCCTTCGGTCACCATGGGCGTCGTGCTTTATCTGGGTCTTGTCGGGGCTGGCCTGGTCACGGCCTTCCTGCTGTCCACGGTCCTGCGTGGCATCAAGTTGATCTGACCCCGGGGTTCTCCAGCACCTCCAGCAGGGTCCGGGGCCGGAGGGTCAGCTCCCAGAGAGCGAGAACCAGTCCGACCCCTCCCATCAGAGCGAAGGTGGCGGACAACCCCAGGCGCAGGCTCAGAAAGGCGGCCAACAGTCCGCTCAGACCACCGCCGCCCAGGAAGGCGATCTGACCCAGGCCGGCCATCCGTCCCCGCAGCACGGGTGCGGCGGCCACCTGGGTGATCAGGTTGCTGCCGGCCAGCAGACCGGCGGTGCCGGCGCCGATCGCGAAGCTCATCGCCAGCTTGAATCCACTGCCGGCGGGGAGGGCCATGCCCAGTTGGGCCAGGCTGGTCAGCAGGGTGCATCCCCCCAGCAACAGGGATGGTCGCCTGCTGAGCCAGTGGCTGTTGCGCTGCAGCAGAAGCCCACCGCTGATGCTTCCTGCCGCCAGCACACTGGTGAACAGGCCGAGCGCCTGGGGGCTGGGCCCGAGCACCTGCCGGGCGATCAGGGGGGCGAGGCCGGGGTGGAAGAACACGGCCAGGCAGGCCAGGGCCGTGAACACCAGCACGTGGCGAAGGGGAGCGCCGCATTCCCTCCAGGCCGTGGCGAGCGAGCCGGCTTTGCCCTGCTGGCTGCGTTGTTCGGCCGCTCGGTTGGGCTTGAGCAGCCAGACCACCGTGGCAATCGGCAGGAGGTAGCTGGCCGCATCGATGCTCAGGGCCGCCGTCGGGCCACTGAGGGCGAGCAGCACGCCGCCGATCGGTGGACCGATCAGTTTGCCGACGTTGAACACCACCGAGAAGCTGGTCAGATAGGGCGCCAGCTGCTGGGGCTCATCCACCAGCAGGGAGCAGTATTTGTTGCGGGCCGTGAGTTCGAAGGCGCTCGAGAGCCCAACCACCAGGGTGCTCAGCAACAGCAGGACAATCTGGGAGGTTCCCGACAGCAGGGGAATGGCGATTGCCCCGAGCGAGGCGCCGCTCAGCAGCCCCCACTGGGAGCGGATCAGCACTTTCTCGCAGCCCAGACGGTCGGTGAGTTCTCCGGCGCGACCACTCACCAGCAGGCTGGGCATCGCCAGGGCGGCGAAGTGCAGTGCCAGCAGCAGGGGGTTGGCCGTGTCGTGCATCAGGATCCAGCCCTTGGCCGTGATCCCCGCGAAGGAGCCGGCGGTGCTGAGCCCCGAGGCGATCAGAAAGGTGGTGCGCTGGTTCCGAAGGATCCAGCCCCTCACGCACCAGCCCCCAGGGCGGCCACGGCGTCCTCCACCATCGCCCTGGTCCCCACCACCTCTCCGATCAGGTCGTAGGTGTCCGCTGCTGTGATCCGCACCGGCACCAGGGTCCCGGGTGCGGCGCAGAGCCCACCCTCACCGGGGTGAACCCGCACTTCGCCGTCCACGTCGGGGGCGAAGCGGGCACAGCGGCCGAGCATGGCTCCGCTGGCCGGGTTCTCCTGCTCGATCAGCACATCGACGATGCGGCCCACCCAGGTGGCGTTGCGGGCGGCGGCGATCGGTTGCTGCAGGGCCATCAGCCGATCCCTTCGCTGCATGGCGATCTCAGGCGGAACCGGTTGCGGCAGGTCGGCGGCGGCCGTTCCTTCTTCCGATGAGAATGTGAACACGCCGACGTGGTCGAAGCGCTGCTCCTCCACGAAGTTCAGCAGATGCTGGAACTGTTGCTCCGTTTCCCCCGGGAAGCCGACGATGAAGGTGGTGCGCAGCACGGCATCAGGCAACTGGGAGCGGATGCGCTCGAGCAGGGCACCGTTCACATCGGCCTGCCAGGGGCGGTTCATCGCCCGCAGCACGTCGGGGTGGCTGTGCTGGAGCGGCAGATCCAGATAGGGCAGCACGTTGGGCACCTCCCGGTAGGCGGCAAGCACCTCCGGGGTGAGGCCGGTGGGGTAGGCGTAGTGGACCCGGATCCAGGGAATCTCCACTTCTCCGAGCGCCCGCAGCAGCTCGGCCAGCCGTGGTTTGCCGTAGAGATCCAGGCCGTAGTTGGTGGTGATCTGGCTGATCAGAACCAGCTCCTTCACCCCCTCAGCCGCCAGTTGGTGAGCCTCGGCCAGGATCGATTCGATCGGACGGGAGCGCTGATCACCGCGCAGCCTGGGGATGATGCAGAAGGCGCAGCGATAGTCGCAGCCCTCGGCCACCTTCAGGTAGGCCACCGCTTCGGAAGTGGTGCGGTAGCGGGGCAGGTGTTCGTCTCCGACAAAGGATGGGGTGGCGCTCACCCGGTTCACCCGTTCGCCCTGCTCAACTCGCTGCAGCACCTCAACGATGTGCTGGTAGTCGCCGGTGCCGACGATCGCCCGGGCTTCCGGCAGCGATTCGAGCAGCTCTTCCTGGAAGTGTTGTGCCAGGCATCCGGCGATGATGATCTGCTTGCCCTGTTCAGCCAGTCCCACCAGGGTGCGAACCGATTCGGTGCGGGCGTCCTGAATGAAGCTGCAGGTGTTCACCACCACCACGGCCGCTTCGCTTTCATCGGCACTGATGCCATAGCCAGCCTGGGCCAGCAGGCCGAGCATGTGCTCGGTATCCACCCTGTTCTTCTCGCAGCCCAGGTGGGCAAAGGCCACAGTGGGTTTGCTGGCGGCTTGGCTCATCGGAGGTTCGGGTCCCAGGCCGGTCTTGACACCCTATGAGATGCACAACCGCGACACTCCCCCGAGCGGCTTCCTGATTCCGGATCGCTGGCAGGGCCTGTTTGCTCAGCCCTGCCCGTTGATCGGGGTGATTCATCTCAGGCCCTTGCCGGGTTCACCCGGCTGGCAGGGGGATTTCGGCGCGGTGCTGGCTGCGGCGCTTGCCGATGTCCGCGCCTATCGCGATGGCGGCGCCGATGGCCTGATCGTGGAGAACTTCGGTGATGTGCCCTTCTGGGGCGGGACCGTGCCGCCGGAAACCGTGGCGGCCATGACCCGCCTGGCCACCGAGCTGGTGGCCGAAACCTGCCTGCCGGTTGGAATCAACGTGCTTCGCAATGATGCCCTGGCGGCTCTGGCGATCGCCCAGGTGAGCGGAGCCAGGTTCCTGCGGGTCAACGTGCTGAGCGGTGCCACCGTCACCGATCAGGGTGTGATCGAGGGTCAGGCGGCCGAGCTGCTGCGCCGCCGCCGCCTGCTGGGGGCTGAATCCATCCTGATTCTTGCCGATGTTCTGGTCAAGCACGGCGCGCCACTGGCGCCGCTCGGCATGGCCGAAGCTGTGGCTGATGTTCTCCAGCGCGGCGGGGCGGACGGGGTGATCGTCTCCGGGGCCGGCACCGGCCAGCCCACCGTCCGGCGCGACCTGGAGCAGGCGATGGCCGCGGCCAGGGGGGCACCGGTGCTGATCGGCAGTGGAGCCACCCCGGCGCTGATGGGCCAGTTGGCCTCCTGCTGCAACGGGGTGATCGCCGGCACCGCCCTCAAGCAGGATGGAGTGGTGAGCGGTGCTGTGGACCGGCAACGGGTGACCGCCCTCAGGCGGGTGCTGCCACAATCGCCCAACTGGCAACATCCGCCGTGAGCACCACCCGCCTGAGCAGTCGCCTGAGCAGCCGTCGCCGCAGTGAACCCAATCATCGCTGGATACGCGTGGTGATGGCCGTGCTGGCCACCATCGGCATGATCGACACCGGCACGATCACCCTCAAGCGCTGGGGTGTGATCGGCCAGCTCACCTGCCCAGGGGGAGCTGAAGGCTGCGACAAGGTGCTCAACAGCGTCTGGGGCAGTTTCTTCGGCCAACCCCTCTCCCTGTTCGGCTTCCTGGCCTACACCGCGGTGCTGCTGCTCGCCCTGCTGCCGTTGGTCCTGCGGGGTGAGCTGCGCACCAGCCTCTCGGAGCGCAGCTGGTGGGGGCTGTTCCTGCTCACCGGCGGCATGCTGGTGTTCAGCCTGCTGCTGATGGGCCTGCTGATCTTCAAGATCCAGGCGTTCTGCTTCTTCTGCGTGCTCTCGGCGGTGCTCAGCCTGTTGCTCTTCGTCCTGAGCCTGTTCGGCGGCGACTGGGAAGACCGTGGCCAGCTCGTTTTCCGTGGTGTGATCGTTGCCCTCGTGGTGGGCCTGGCCGGGCTCGGCTGGGCGGCGTCCGTCGACAGGCCGGCTGCCCTCACCACCAAGGGCACACCGCCTCCCGTCGTCAGGGCCAGCACCCCGGCCACCATCGCCCTGGCGGAGCACCTCAAGGCCCAGGGCGCCGTGATGTATTCCGCCTATTGGTGCCCCCATTGTCATGAACAGAAGGAACTGTTCGGCAAGGAGGCAGCCGCGAAACTCACAGTGGTCGAATGTGCCCCCGATGGGGTGAACAACCAGAGGGCCCTGTGTGAGGCGAAGAAGATCGAGGGGTTCCCCAGCTGGGAGATCAACGGACGGATGGAATCGGGGGTCAAGCCCCTCGCCAGGCTGGCGGAATGGAGTGGGTTCAAGGGCCCGGTCGCACCCTGAAGTGAGCTCCAGGCTCAGCCCAGGCGGCTGGGCGGTTCGCTGAGCGGATCCGTGCCGATCGGCCTGCCCCGTTCCTGAATGGTGTGCCGCTGCCAGAACGGTTGCGGTGCGGGAGCGTCGGTGCGGTAGTGGCCGCCGCGGCTTTCCTGGCGAAACAGGGCCGCGGCGATCAGCAGCTCAGCCAGGATCAGCATCTGCCTGAGATCCTGAAGGGGGCGAAGCCGACTCTGCTGCAGGGGAGTGAGTTGCAATTGCCCGCCAGGGGCCAGTCGATCCAGTTGCCGTGCCAGCGGCTGGTGATCCAGCTCCAGGCGTTCCGCCTGGGTGATCAGCAGGGCCCGGCTCAGCGCGGTGCCACGGCGCTCCACTCCCGCCACGCGCCAGCAACGCCTTCGCAGGGCGTCGATCCTGGCCGTGATGCCGGGGCCATCGAGATCCTGGCCGGCAGCCTCATCCGCTGCCACCCAGGGTTCCGCCTGGGCGTCATCGTGCTGGGGCCAATCGTTTGGCGCCAGCTGCAGATCACCCAGCTGGCGGGCGAACACCAGGCATTCCATCAGCGAGTTGCTGGCCAGACGGTTGGCGCCGTGCACCCCCGTACTGGCCACTTCACCGATGGCGTAGAGCCCAGGCAGGCTGGTGGCCGCCGTCAGGTCGGTGCTCACTCCCCCCATCCAGTAGTGGGCGGCCGGAGCAATCGGAATCGGCGTGGTGGTGGGCTCAAGCCCCAGCTCGCGGCAGCGCCCGAGGATGGTGGGGAACTGCCGCTCCAGGAGCTCGGTTCCCACCGGTCTCAGGTCGAGCCAGAGCCGATCAACCCCCTGCTCCTGCATGGTCCGCACCAGGGCGCGACTCACCTGATCACGCGGGGCCAGGTCGCCGCCGGCCAGCTGGGCCACCGGGCTGAGGCCCTGGTCATCGATCAGCCGGGCCCCTTCCCCCCGGACCGCCTCGGAGATCAGGAAATGGGGAGCCCCCGGCAGCATCAGGGCGGTGGGATGGAATTGGACGAATTCGAGGTCGCGAACCTGGGCACCGGCCCGCCAGGCCATCGCCACACCGTCACCGGTGGCCTGGGCCGGGTTGGTGGTTTTCTCGAAGAGATGACCGCCGCCACCGCTGGCCAGCACCACCGCTCCAGCCCTCAGCCACCGCACCCGACTCCCTTCCAGCACCTGCAGACCGAGGCACCGTCCCTGCTCGACCCAGAGCCTGAGGGCCAGCAGTCCCTTGCCCTGCTGCAGCTGCGGCCTGCGGCTCGCCTCCCGTTCCAGGGCCTCCACCAGCGCGCCCCCGGTCCGGTCCTGGGCATGCAGGACCCTGCGGTGGCTGTGGGCTGCCTCCAGGGTGGCGCTCAGTCCCCCTTCCACCCGATCGAAGGCCATGCCGAGCTCGAGCAATCGCCTGACGCAGCCGGGGGCCTGATGGACCAGCAACTCCACCGCCCCGACATCGCAGAGACCGGCGCCGGCTTTGAGAGTGTCGTTTCGGTGGCTCTCGAAGCTGTCTTCGGGCCCGGTCACCGCGGCAATGCCTCCCTGGGCCCAGCGGCTGGCCGAGCGGGGTGCTTTTTCCTTGCTGATCAGCAGGACCCGAAAATCCGCAGGCAGCTCCAGGCAGGCCATCAGTCCGGCGGCGCCACCGCCGACGACGACGACATCCCATCGCCTGGCCAGCGGCGCTGGGAGGGCGGCGTCAGCAGCCATGGGGCCCGTCAAGGAGCCAACAAAAAAGCCGCCGGATCACTGCCGACGGCTTGAGCCAGGAGCAGGACCTGTCTGCTCAGCGGTAAACCCCGTTGTTGATCCGATCGAACCCTTCATTCAGGGCAATGGAAGATGGAGTGATCGTGAAGTTGTCGCGGTACTTCTGGAAGAGTTCCTTCTGCCGCTCGGTGAGATCAAGGTTCAGCACATCATCGATGGCCTCGTAGGGCCCCCCCAGCACGATCTTGCCCGCCAGGGTGGGATACATGCCTGGAAACTGCTGAAAGCTTCTGACTGGAGAGTTGTTCAGGTCCACCTTCCCTTCGGAAGCGGCAATCTTGTCGTCGGCAACGTTCCGACGCTCTTCCGCCTGGGCGGCGGCGGGAAGGAACAGGGTGAGAAGCAGACCGGCAACAAGCACACCGCTCATCAGCCAGGCAACCAGCCGTTTCATCGAAAATCTCCTCGAGTTGATCGCCGGACGGGATCCAGCCAAAGGCTACAGGCGCGCTCCGGTGATTCCAGGCTCGCCTGCTTGAGCATTCGCAGTTCTTCAATACCAACCGGCTCGGCCGCTCAGATCAGGCCACTCAGCCGGGGGCAGAGCAGGGCAGCCGCCAGAAAGAGACCATCCACCACCAGGGTGGTTCGCAGGACGGCGGCAGCGATCTTCCCTGGGGCTCCGGCTCGCCAGAGCTGACCGGCGGCCCAGAGCAGGGCGATGGCGGCCAGGGCGACGGGGAGCAGGGCCTCGGGGTGGGCAAGCTGGCGGCCCGCCAGGTTGAGCAGTCCTGGAGCGTCGCTGAGAGGGGCGTTCAGGACCAGGGGCCAGTAAGGCATCACTCCGGCCAGGGCCATGGTGGCGTCGGTGCAGGCCGTTCCGACCAGGGATGCGAGGTAGAAGGCACAACCGTTGCTCCAGCGTCCGTTCAGGCCGGCAAGAGCCAGCGGAAGGGCAAAGGCCTCGATCGGCAGGTGAAGGGCTGGGTGAAGCCGAAACCATCCCCAGAACAGGCATCCCCCCAGCCAGCTGCCGGCGAAGCCGACCAGCAGCTGACCAAGGCTGGCCCAGCGGCCCCCGTTCAGGCGATCGAGCAGCAGGCCCATCGCCAGCAGGCCAGCGGTGAACAGCGATGCACTGAAGGGATGGAGCCTTACCCAGGGTGCCTGGAGGAAAACGGGCAACACAACCAGCAGAGCTGCCATCGCCGGAAGAGGCAACCCTGCCTGTCGCCCTCGCGCCGAAGGGGAGGGAATCCGAAGCTGCAGGCTGGCTGGAGCGGGGGGAGAGAGGGTGGCAATGGCCCCAGGCACCGGCACGTGTAACAAAAGGTTTTCAACCTTAAGGGGGGCTGGGTCCTGGTGCGTTTCGCCTCCAGGCCATAGGGTCGGAACTTCCCATTTTTGATGCCCCCGATGCCCGCCGCCATCCAGCCTCCGGCGCTGGGGCTTTTCGAGGCCTGCTGGCACGCCCTGGTGCTTGGGGTCGTTCAGGGGCTCACCGAGTTTCTGCCGATCAGCAGCACGGCCCATCTCAAGGTGGTGCCGGTGTTGCTGGGCTGGGGGGATCCTGGCGTCGCGGTCACGGCGGTGATCCAGCTCGGCAGCATCGGGGCGGTGATTCTTTATTTCCGTGACGACCTGGCCGCTGTGATCCGTGGCATCAGCCGCGCCTTTCGCCTGGGTCAATGGAAGGACCCCTCGGCGCGGCTGGGGCTGGCGATGGTGATCGGCACCGTGCCGATCGTGCTCGCCGGTCTGGCTATCAAGGTGTTCTGGCCGGGCTACGAAACATCCGCCTTGCGTGGGATCGCTTCGATCGGAATTGTTTCGATCGTGATGGCGTTGGTTCTGGCCCTGGCGGAAACGCTTGGCGCCAGGCGCCGGTCGCTGCCCCAGGTCCGTCCGATCGATGGGGTCTGGGTCGGGCTGGCCCAGGCCCTGGCCCTGATTCCAGGAGTGTCGCGCTCCGGCAGCACCCTGACGGCCTCGCTTTTCGATGGCTGGGAGCGATCGGCGGCGGCCCGTTTTTCCTTTCTGTTGGGTATCCCCGCCATCACCCTGGCCGGCCTTGTCGAGCTGAAGACGGCCTTTGCCGCCGACGCGGCCCTGGGGCCTGTGCCGATGCTGGTCGGGATCGCGGCGGCGGCGGTGGTCTCCTGGCTGGCGATCGCCTGGTTGCTGCGTTTTCTTCAGAACAACAGCACCTGGGTGTTCGTGGCCTACCGGCTCGGTTTCGGGGTGTTCCTGCTGGCCTGGGTGGCCCGGTCGGGGGGTGCTGCCGGCTGAGCTGATCGTCGTTCAGACTGAAGGGTCTGTGGAACCGCTGATCCCGTGTGGAATGAGCCTTCCGCCGGCGTCTCGCTGGATGTCGGCGCCGTCGATCGCCTCCCCCAGCCGGCGGTTGTGTCCACCGTGGCGCCCGGTTCGATCGGTGAGGAGCTCGGCTTTCAACCCGGCGATCGGTTGCTCAGCATCAATGGCCTCAGGCCCAGGGACCTGATCGATCTGCAGGTGCTGGTCGGTGAGGAAGACCTGGTGCTCGAGGTGGAGGACCCGGAGGGTGTTCTGCACCGGCTGGAGATCGAGAAGGATGCCGACGACGGTTTGGGGCTGGGCTTCACAGAAGCGTTGTTCGACGGGCTGCGGCAATGCAACAACCACTGCGCGTTCTGCTTCATTGATCAGCAGCCCCCCGGTCAGCGCGAAAGCCTCTACGTCAAGGACGACGACTTCCGGCTCAGCTTCCTCTACGGCTCCTATCTCACCCTCACCAACCTCACCCCGGCCGACTGGGGGCGGATCGAAGATCAGCGGCTTTCGCCGCTGTTCGTTTCGGTCCATGCCACGGATCCGGAGCTGCGGCAACGCCTTCTGGTCAATCAGCGGGCTGGGCTGCTGATGGAGCAGCTGGCCTGGTTCGCGGAGCGGCGCCTGCAGATCCACGCCCAGGTGGTGGTCTGTCCGGGTCTGAACGATGGTGCGGCCCTGGAGCGCAGCCTCCATGACCTGGCCAGCTTCGCTGCCGAACCCTGGCCGGCGGTGCTTTCCGCGGCGGTGGTGCCTGTCGGGCTGACCCGCTTCCGGCCCCAGCAGGATGGTCTGGTGCCGGTCGATCGGGACTGTGCACGCACCGTGATTGCCCAGGTGGAGCCGATCCAGGAGCACTTCCTCTCGAGATTGGGCAGCCGCTTCGCCTGGCTCTCGGATGAGTGGTATCTGATCGCCGGCCTGCCTCTGCCTCCCCGCTCCGCCTACGAAGACCTCCCCCAGCAGGAGAACGGCGTCGGCAGCATCCGGGCCTTCCTTGAATCCCTGGAGCGGGCCACCGAACCCTTGCCGGAGCGCCTGGCGGCTCCCCGCCGGATCAGCTGGGTGGTGGGGCGGCTGGTGGCCGAGGCCCTCCAGCCGGTGGTGGATCGCCTCAACCGCGTTGATGGGTTGGAGGTGATCCTGCATGGTCTGCCCAGCCCCTACTGGGGCCAGGATCAGGTGGTCACGGGCCTGCTGACCGGATCCGACCTGCTGACGGGGCTGGCTGGCCTGGATCTGGGCGATCAGCTTCTTCTCCCCTCGGTGGTCCTGCGCCAGGGAATGCCTGTCTTTCTGGACGACCTCAGCCTCGACGCGTTCAGAGCCCGTTGCCCGGTGCCGATTCGCCTGGTGGATGGGGCGGATGATTTCGTGGCTGCCTGCATCGGCGAGCTGGCCTTTGTTCCTTAAGCTCTGCCTGAACACCGACCTCTCTGGCGTGCGGCCTTCCATCCTTGTCCTGTCGGCACTCGCCGGGATGGCCTGTCTCCCTGCCGTGGCTCAGCCGGCTTCGGTGCAGCCCGCCCAGCCCGTGGGCAGCGAGCTGCCCCTGGCCCCTGAGGTCCTGGGAAACCGTCCCAGGTCGGATCCCTCCGTGCTGGCTCCGGCAGCCAAGCAGCTCGAGCCCGGCCTGGAAGGGCTCAGTGGCCCACCCTCGCTGGCCCTGCCGACCAAGCCCACCCAGGTGAGGATCCAGGAACTCAGGCCCCTTGGCCTGCGTGAGGTGGAAACCATTGCCGAAGTCAACAACCCCAATCTGAAGGCTGTGGCCTCCCAGGTGGATCAGGCCAAGTCCAACCTGAGGGCCCAGATCTCCGCCTGGTATCCCAACATCAACCTCAACACGTCAAACAGTTTTCCAGGTTTGAACAATAGTTTTCGGAGTGATACAAATTTCCCGAGCCGCAGCACACCCTTCAACCCCACCTCCAACACCACCACGACCTCCAATCTGAGGTATGGCGGGCAGATGAGCATCGGCATCAACTGGGATCTGATCAATCCCCAACGGGTCCCTCAGATCGCCGCCGCCCGCGATCAGTATGAGCAGGCCCAGAATCAGTATCTGATCGCCTTGCGGGATCTGCGGCTTCAGGTGGCCCAGGCCTACTTCGATCTGCAACTTGCCGACGAAAATGTGAGAATCGGCCAGGAATCGGTGCGCGCTTCTCTGGTGAGTCTCAGGGATGCGAGGGCTCGTTTCCAGGCCGGTGTATCCACCAAGCTCGACGTTCTGCAGGCAGAAACCCAGCTTGCCCGCGACCAGCAGTTGCTCACCACAGCCCTGGCTGATCAATCCGTGGCCCGCCGCAGCCTGGCCGCCTTTCTTGATCTGCCCATGAACGTCACCCCCACGGCCAGGGAACCGGCGCGGGTGCTGGCCTCCTGGTTGCCCTCTCTGCAGGAGAGCATCGTGGCCGCCTATGCCTTCCGCGAGGAACTCGATCAGATCATTCTTGACATCTCGATTGCAAACAGCAATGCCAATGCCTCGATCGGAGCGGTGCAGCCCTTTCTCAGCATTGTGAATAACTTCGGCTGGAACCGCTTCAGTGGTGAGACCACCTCCAGAGCGATCAACACCAGCAATACCGATACGCTTACCTACGGCTTCGATAACACAATCGGGCTCAACTTGAGCTGGTCATTGTTTGATGGCGGTCGAGCCGCCGCCCAGTACCGCCAGCAGAAGCAGGTCGCTGAGGAAAATCGGTTCCGTTTCGCCAGTCGTCGCGATTCGATTCGCCAGGAAGTGGAATCGAGCTTCTATGAGCTGCTCAAGAACAATCGCGACATCGCCACCACGACCCGGGAAGTGATCTCGGCGCGGGAGACCCTCCGCTTGGCGCGGCTTCGATTCCAGGCCGGCGTCACGACCCAGCGGGAAGTTGTCGATACACAGCGCGATCTCACCCAGGCCGAGGTTCGTTACGCTCGCGCCGTCACCGACTACAACAAGCGTCTGGCTGAGCTGCGCCGCCGCACCGGTCTTGATCAGGTGGCGCTCTGCAAGCCTCCTGCCCTGCCGGGAAGCAAGCCAGCTCAGGACCCAGCCACCCAGATCCCGATCGAACCCCTGCCTCTGCAGCCGGCCTGCCAGCTCGACTCAAGCCTGTGAGCCAGCTTGGGCCAGGCCAGCTGGATTCCAGAATGTCCTTGATAAGGTCACATCGCTTTAAGCTGCCGCCCCGATGAACCCGGATGCTTCATCGGGCCCAGGGCTCTCCATCCCCGGCACCCTGAGGCTTGGCCTTTTCCAGGCCTGTCTCGGCTTTCTGGCTGTTGTTTTTGCCGGGCTGCTCAATCGGGTGATGGTCAGTGAGCTGGGGTTCCCAGGCCTTCTGGTGGGCGGCGCCCTGGCCTTCGAGCAGTTCGTTGCTCCCTCCCGGGTGCTGTTCGGCCAGATCTCCGATCGCTATGCCTGGGCAGGACGGCATCGCACCCCATACATCCTTGTGGGTGCTGCCGGCTTCTGCGGCCTGGCCGTGCTGGTGGTGCCGGTGATCTTCAGGCTGGCGAGGGCGTTCCAGGCGCAGGATTCCCAGGCGAGCCTGCTGGGGGGAGCCTTGCTCTGCGGATTGTTCGCCTGTTACGGGCTGGCTGTGTCGATGGCCAGCACCCCGTATCTCGCTCTGGTGATTGATCGCACCGGCGAGAAGGATCGCCCCAGGGCGGTCGGGATCATCTGGTGCATGCTCACTGTCGGCATCGTTGCTGGAGCGGTGGCGATTTCCCTCAGTCTTCGGAATCTCGATGGGGTGAAGGATCCCGCCGTACTCGAAGCGGTCCTGGGGCCATTCATGGTGCGCTCCGCCCTGGTTGTCTTCGCGCTGACCCTCCTGGCTGTTTTGGGGATGGAACCGGCCCAGACCGATCTGAGTCAGAGCGCCGAACGGGAGGATGCGATCACCCTGAGGCGGGCCTGGCAGCTGATCACCTCCAGCCGGCAGGTGGCCATCTTCTTTCTTTTTCTCGTCCTCTTCACCCTTGCCCTGTTCCTTCAGGATCCTGTTCTGGAGAGCTATGGCGCCGAAGTGTTCGGCATGCCGATCGCTGCCACCGCCGGTCTCAACGCTCTCTGGGGATCGGGGACCCTGATCGGCCTGGTGGCTGCGGGCTGGTGGATCGTTCCCAGGCTTGGACCGCTGGCCACGGCGCGGCTGGGCTGCCAGCTGATCGCCGCTTCGATGCTTCTGCTTCTTCTGGCTGGGCTCACAGCCCAGGTGGCCGTGCTCAAGACGGTGATGCTGGTGTTCGGCCTGGCCTCGGGGATCGGCACCAACAGCACTCTCTGCCTGATGCTTGACCTCACCCTGCCGGAGGCGGCTGGAACCTTTGTCGGGGTCTGGGGCCTGGCCCAGGCATTTTCAAGGGCCGTCGGCAAGTTGCTGGGGGGAGGTCTGCTCGATCTGGGGCGGGCCATCGGGCCGGATGGCTCGAGCTTTTTCCCCTTTGCCCTGGTGCTGTCGATCGAGGCTCTGGTCGCCTTTGCGGCGTTGTGGCTGCTCTCGGCGCTGAACCTGCGCCAGTTCCGTGAGGACACCAGCCGCAGCCTCAGCCGCGTCCTCTCGCTGGAACTCGGATGAGCGCGTCTGCCATGAGCCACCTTCCGCTGGGCGCCCTGCCGCTTGATGGCCTGCTCGATCAGGTGGCCACCCGGCAGCGCCTCGACTTCGGTCACATGGCCGCGGAGTCCAAGGCCGATGGCAGCCTGATCACGGCCTGTGACCGCTGGAGCGACGCGACCCTGGTGCACGGCCTGGGCCAGCTCTATCCCGGCGAAGGGGTACTCAGTGAGGAGGGAGAGAAACGGATCCCCCGGACCTCCGCCTACTGGGTGGTGGATCCCCTCGATGGCACCACGAACTTTGCCGCCGGCATTCCGTACTGGGCGATTTCCCTGGCCCGTTTCGAGCACGGCGTTCCGGTCTTGGCGATCCTCGATATTCCTCCCCTCCGGCAACGGATCGTGGCGGTGCGGGGGCAGGGGGCCTGGCGGAATGGCAAGCCTCTGCCTGCTCCCACATCCCAGGGCCAGGCGATCGGCTGCGCCTCGCTGTGCAGCCGATCGATCGGCGTCCTTCAGAGGCTGCCCGACCGGCGTTTTCCCGGAAAGATCAGATTGCTCGGGGTGGCCAGCCTCAATCTGGTCAGCGTGGCGATGGGCCAGACAGTGGCGGCGCTCGAAGCCACCCCGAAGATCTGGGATCTGGCTGCGGCCTGGCTGGTGCTCTCGGAGCTGGGCTGTCCGCTGCGGTGGCTGGTGACCAATCCAGCCCGCCTCCAGCCGGGCGAGGACCAGGCCCATGCCGATTTTCCCGTTCTGGCGGCCCGCGACCCCGCGACCCTCGAGATCTTCCTCCCCTGGGCAGAAGCACTTGTAGACGAGAGCTGATGTGATAGGTTATTGGACTGCGCGTGAGCCGGAAGGCAAAGCGCTGCAGGGCTTAGGGCAGAGGGAAGCGGAAGCCCCCGATGCTGTAAGTTTCAGAAGCGGCTGAGAGGCCGCCGAGCCAGAAGCCCCTGAGAGGGGGTGAGTATGGCGCACCTGGACAAAAGAAAAGTTTAGGAACTGACGCTTTTGCTGCGTCATCCTGGTTGCGAGCGAGGCGAGAGGATTGTGAAATCAGGCGCGAGCTTGGTTGATCAACCTGGAAGTCTGTTTGCAGCGAATGGATGACGAGATAGCAGCAGAGGTGTGAGGTCCCGTCAAAAAGAACAAAGCAGATTGATGGATGGAATGTTGAAGGAGAGGCTGTCACGGGTCACGACTTCGATGAAAAGTTCCATGATCATCAAGACTGCGACCGGATCTGAGTGATTTGGAAAGTCGTTGCCATGTCTGTGTGAGCCGCGAGGTGAGCAGAGAGATGAGGAACGCACTCTCGAACCCTTCCACCGGAAGGAGGCCAAGAAGGACAAGCTTGCTGCGAGGCAAGTATTTAGTCTGGAAGGCGGCATTGATTGCGACGAGTTTGTTTTGAATTGAGCGCGAGTTTAAGGCAAAGCGAATAAGTTTAAAGGATCAGTGACTACAACGGAGAGTTTGATCCTGGCTCAGGATGAACGCTGGCGGCGTGCTTAACACATGCAAGTCGAACGGACCTTCGGGTTAGTGGCGGACGGGTGAGTAACGCGTGGGAATCTGCCCTCAGGAGGGGGACAACAGCTGGAAACGGCTGCTAATACCCCATATGCCGAGAGGTGAAATGAAATTCGCCTGAGGATGAGCCCGCGTCTGATTAGCTAGTTGGTGTGGTAAAGGCTCACCAAGGCATCGATCAGTAGCTGGTCTGAGAGGATGATCAGCCACACTGGGACTGAGACACGGCCCAGACTCCTACGGGAGGCAGCAGTGGGGAATTTTCCGCAATGGGCGCAAGCCTGACGGAGCAACGCCGCGTGAGGGACGAAGGCCTCTGGGCTGTAAACCTCTTTTCTCAAGGAAGAAGACATGACGGTACTTGAGGAATAAGCCACGGCTAATTCCGTGCCAGCAGCCGCGGTAATACGGGAGTGGCAAGCGTTATCCGGAATTATTGGGCGTAAAGCGTCCGCAGGCGGCCCAGAAAGTCTGTTGTTAAAAAGTGGAGCTCAACTCCATCCAGGCAATGGAAACTACTGGGCTAGAGTGTGGTAGGGGCAGAGGGAATTCCCGGTGTAGCGGTGAAATGCGTAGATATCGGGAAGAACACCAGTGGCGAAGGCGCTCTGCTGGGCCATAACTGACGCTCATGGACGAAAGCCAGGGGAGCGAAAGGGATTAGATACCCCTGTAGTCCTGGCCGTAAACGATGAACACTAGGTGTCGGGGGAATCGACCCCCTCGGTGTCGTAGCCAACGCGTTAAGTGTTCCGCCTGGGGAGTACGCACGCAAGTGTGAAACTCAAAGGAATTGACGGGGGCCCGCACAAGCGGTGGAGTATGTGGTTTAATTCGATGCAACGCGAAGAACCTTACCAGGGCTTGACATCCTGCGAACCCCTGAGAGATCGGGGGGTGCCTTCGGGAACGCAGTGACAGGTGGTGCATGGCTGTCGTCAGCTCGTGTCGTGAGATGTTGGGTTAAGTCCCGCAACGAGCGCAACCCACGTCTTTAGTTGCCAGCATTCAGTTGGGCACTCTAGAGAGACCGCCGGTGATAAACCGGAGGAAGGTGTGGATGACGTCAAGTCATCATGCCCCTTACGTCCTGGGCTACACACGTACTACAATGCTACGGACAAAGGGCAGCAAACTCGCGAGAGCTAGCAAATCCCATAAACCGTGGCTCAGTTCAGATCGTAGGCTGCAACTCGCCTACGTGAAGGAGGAATCGCTAGTAATCGCAGGTCAGCATACTGCGGTGAATACGTTCCCGGGCCTTGTACACACCGCCCGTCACACCATGGAAGTTGGCCATGCCCGAAGTCGTTACTCCAACCCGTAAGGGAGGAGGACGCCGAAGGTGGGGCTGATGACTGGGGTGAAGTCGTAACAAGGTAGCCGTACCGGAAGGTGCGGCTGGATCACCTCCTAACAGGGAGACAAAACTGACTTTGATGTCTGACCCAATTTTGTGGTGAGGCCAGAGTCCTGTCATCTCGAAGGTCGATCGGTACCTCAAGGGATGAACCAGCAAGAAGGAAGTACTTACCAGCGATGGTGGGGATAAAGATCTGTGTTGGATTCATTTTTTCAGTTCCTAAACTTTGTCTAGGTCTTACCTCACAAGGGTTTTCCTGGGCCATTAGCTCAGGTGGTTAGAGCGCACCCCTGATAAGGGTGAGGTCCCTGGTTCAAGTCCAGGATGGCCCATTCGTGTTTGGGGGTTTAGCTCAGTTGGTAGAGCGCCTGCTTTGCAAGCAGGATGTCAGCGGTTCGAGTCCGCTAACCTCCACTGACCAAACCAGCCGGAACGCGAAGGCGACAGGAAACACTGCTCAGGACTAAGACTAGATCGTCAGCTGCGAATGGACCCCAGCTTCCTTTCAAGTTTTGTGTGATCAGGAGATCAACAGAACGAACGAAAAGACGCTGGGCTCTGATCAGCCTGGTTACTGGAACCAGGCTGAGAGTGCACAGCAGAACCTTGACAACTGCATAGATAAGTCTGAATATAAAGCATCTCATGGATGCTCAATTCAAACGAAATCATTTTAACTGATAGGCTGTATCTGCGAAAGCAGGTATCAGTCTTGAGGATTTTGTGATGAGAATGAATTGAGAGATTCTAGAAGTAAAGCCGAGCTCTGCATGCTTCCTGGCTGCTGCCGAAGCAGTCGGGTTTGATTTTGTTTTTGATGGGCTTGATAGCTCACGATGAAATCTGCTGCTGGAGTCATCCACTGGTTGGATGGTGAAAGTTGGGAGGTTGTAATCAGCCTGGTTTAGGCCAGGAGAGCAGGATAGGCCGATGGAAAGCAAGAGAATCTGCGTACAACCGCAGCAATGGCATGGAGAGAAACATTGGTCAAGCTACAAAGGGCTCACGGTGGATACCTTGGCACACAGAGGCGATGAAGGACGTAGTTACCTGCGATAAGTCTCGGGGAGCTGGAAACACGCTTTGATCCGGGAATTTCCGAATGGGGCAACCCCTAGAACGGCCAGCTGAATCCATAGGCTGGCTCGAGCCAACCCAGCGAACTGAAACATCTTAGTAGCTGGAGGAAAGGAAAGTAAAAACGACTCCCTGAGTAGCGGCGAGCGAACGGGGAAGAGCCTAAACCGATGGCTTAGGCCATCGGGGTTGTGGGACAGCAATGTGGACCAGGGACGTTAGAGGAAGCGTTTGAATGGCGCGCCAGAGAGGGTGAAAGCCCCGTACTCGAAAACGAAACTGGCCTAGCTGTATCCCGAGTAGTACGGAGCACGTGAAATTCCGTATGAATCTGCGAGGACCACCTCGTAAGGCTAAGTACTCCTGTGTGACCGATAGCGCAACAGTACCGCGAGGGAAAGGTGAAAAGAACCCCGGGAGGGGAGTGAAATAGAACATGAAACCGTGAGCTTACAAGCAATGGGAGCCCGACTGATCGGGTGACCGTGTGCCTGTTGAAGAATGAGCCGGCGACTTATAGGCACTGGCAGGTTAAACCGGTAATGGTGGAGCCATAGCGAAAGCGAGTCTGAATAGGGCGATCGTCAGTGTTTATAGACCCGAACCCGGGTGATCTAACCATGGCCAGGATGAAGCTTGGGTGATACCAAGTGGAGGTCCGAACCGACTGATGTTGAAAAATCAGCGGATGAGCTGTGGTTAGGGGTGAAATGCCAATCGAACCCGGAGCTAGCTGGTTCTCCCCGAAATACGTTGAGGCGTAGCGTCTAGTGCTATAGCAGGGGGGTAAAGCCACCGTTTCGGTGCGGGCTGCGAGAGCGGTACCAAATCGATACGAACTCTGAATACCCTGTGTGAAACTAGGCAGTCAGACTGTGGGGGATAAGCTCCATGGTCGAAAGGGAAACAGCCCAGACCGCCAGCTAAGGTCCCCAAATCAATGCTGAGTGATAAAGGAGGTGGGATTGCCCAGACAACCAGGAGGTTTGCCTAGAAGCAGCCATCCTCAAAGGAGTGCGTAATAGCTCACTGGTCGAGCGATCCTGCGCCGAAAATGAACGGGGCTAAGCATTGTACCGAAGCTGCGGATTTAATTGTTCTTAGGAACATTCGAATGGTAGGGGAGCGTTCCATGTGGGGTGAAGCGTTAGCGTAAGCGGGCGTGGACTGCATGGAAGTGAGAATGTCGGCTTGAGTAGCGAAAACATGGGTGAGAATCCCATGCCCCGAAACCCTAAGGGTTCCTCCGGCAGGCTCGTCCGCGGAGGGTTAGTCAGGACCTAAGGCGAGGCCGAAAGGCGTAGTCGATGGACAACAGGTCAACATTCCTGTACCTGTCATGTTTTGGGAAGGGGGACGGAGAAGGCTAGCCCAGCCAGATGTTGGTTACTGGTTCAAGCGTTCAAGGCGTTGAGGAGCGGAGAAAACGCTCTGAGCTGAGGCGTGAGCACGAGCTGCTACGGCAGCGAAGTGGGTGATGTCAAGCTTCCAAGAAAAGCCCTATACCCGTTAAGGCATGACGGCCTGTACCCGAAACCGACACAGGTGGGGTGGTAGAGAATACCGAGGGGCGCGAGATAACTCTCTCTAAGGAACTCGGCAAAATGGCCCCGTAACTTCGGGAGAAGGGGTGCCACCGCAAGGTGGTCGCAGTGAAGAGGCCCAGGCGACTGTTTACCAAAAACACAGGTCTCCGCTAAGTCGCAAGACGATGTATGGGGGCTGACGCCTGCCCAGTGCCGGAAGGTTAAGGAAGCTGGTCAGCGAAAGCGAAGCTGGCGACTGAAGCCCCGGTGAACGGCGGCCGTAACTATAACGGTCCTAAGGTAGCGAAATTCCTTGTCGGGTAAGTTCCGACCCGCACGAAAGGCGTAACGATCTGGGCGCTGTCTCGGAGAGAGGCTCGGCGAAATAGAATTGTCTGTGAAGATGCGGACTACGTGCACCCGGACAGAAAGACCCTATGAAGCTTTACTGTAGCTTGGTATTGTGCCCGGGCTCGCAATGCGCAGGATAGGTGGGAGGCATTGATCCATTGCTTGTGGGTGATGGTGAGCCAACGGTGAGATACCACTCTTTGCGAGCTAGGGTTCTAACAGCCACCCGTTATCCGGGGGCTGGACAGTATCAGGTGGGCAGTTTGACTGGGGCGGTCGCCTCCTAAAAGGTAACGGAGGCGCGCAAAGGTTTGCTCAGGCTGGTTGGAAATCAGCCGACGAGTGTAAAAGCAGAAGCAAGCTTGACTGTGAGACCAACAAGTCGAACAGGGACGAAAGTCGGCTTTAGTGATCCGACGGTTCTGAGTGGAAGGGCCGTCGCTCAACGGATAAAAGTTACTCTAGGGATAACAGGCTGATCTCCCCCAAGAGTTCACATCGACGGGGAGGTTTGGCACCTCGATGTCGGCTCATCGCAACCTGGGGCTGAAGTCGGTCCCAAGGGTTGGGCTGTTCGCCCATTAAAGCGGTACGCGAGCTGGGTTCAGAACGTCGTGAGACAGTTCGGTCCATATCCGGTGCATGCGTAAGAACATTGAGAGGAGTTCTCCCTAGTACGAGAGGACCGGGAGGAACGCACCTCTGGTGTACCAGTTATCGTGCCAACGGTAAACGCTGGGTAGCCATGTGCGGAGAGGATAACCGCTGAAAGCATCTAAGTGGGAAGCCCACCTCAAGATGAGTGTTCTCATGGCTGAAGCCAGTAAGGTCACGGGAAGAACACCCGTTGATAGGCTCTACGTGGAAGCGCAGCAATGCGTGAAGCGGAGGAGTACTAATAGACCGAGGGCTTGACCAACACTTGGCTTTGCTCAATGAAGCATGGCGTGCTTGTATTCAGACAGACCAGTGAAAAGCTGATCCATTATCTATGCAGTTCTCAGGGCTCACCTGAGGAGAAGAGATTATTTCCTGGTGTTCATGGCACTGTGGCCCCACTCCGATCCATCTCGAACTCGGTTGTGAAACGCAGTAGCGGCGACGATAGTTGGAGGGAAGCTTCCTGCAAAAATAGCTCAATGCCAGGATAAAACTCTTGATCCATGACCAGCCATTCACTGTTGATTCAGTGAACGGCAAGACAGAAGCCACCCTTATGGGTGGCTTTTTTGTTGGCATTTCCCGGCTGGCTGCTGATTGTTGCTCAGTTGATCAGCAGGGGAGACAGCTGCTCAAGGCTGGACACCCGTAGGTGGCTTCCAGCATCACGGCGGGGGTTGCCTTCACGATCGCTGAACGCCACCTGCATGCCTGCAGCCTGAGCGGCATTCACTTCTTCAATCGAATCACTGACGAACAGAATGGAGCCCGGCTGCGTTCCCCATACATCTGCAATGCTTCTGTAGCTGGTAGCGGCCTGCTTCGCTCCGGTGCGGGTGTCGAACCAGGCGCTGAACAAGGTCTGCAGATCTCCATCGGTTGTGTTGGCATACAGCAGTTGCTGTGCTGAAACAGAACCCGATGAATACACCCCCAGCACCAGGCCATTGCGATGCCACTGCTGGAGCGTCATCGCCACCTCGGGGAAAAGGGCGGCCTTGATACGACCTTCGCGGTAGCCCTCCGCCCAGATCATCCCCTGCAACTCCTTGAGGGCAGGCAGCTTGCGGTCCTGGTTGATCAGTTCGATCAGATATTCGCCCAGTATGTTGTGATTCAGATCTCCCCCTGCCGCGTCGGCTGTGCCGTCAGCGAGTGTCTCACTTGCAGCCTGATCGTTGCGCCATGACTCCTGAACTTCTCGCAGCAGGCTTTGGACAGAGCCAGCCTCGGCGTGGCTGATCAGGTAGGCCTTCAGGTGGCTGGTGGCATCAGGAAACAGCGTGTCGGCCACAAAGGCGACGGGGCAGGTTGTGCCTTCGATGTCCAGCAGGACGTGGGTGATCGATTCAGCCATCGATTTGGCTGGCCGCGCTTTGTATGGCCGCGCTTGGCATGGCCGCGCTTCTGGTCAGCATGGTCAGCATCTCCATCTGCCTGATCCGCCAGCGCTGCTCCAGCAGGAACTCAAGCACTTCCAGATGGCGCTTGGCGCTGAACAGATCGCTCCCCCAGGCATAGAGGCCATGGCCAGCGATCAGCAGACCCTGAGGGGCTTCAGAGAGGTGACTGGAGGCTGCTGCGCTCAGCCTGCCGAGATCCTGGTCGTTGGCAAGCACGGGAATCGAAATCCTTGTTTCATGGGTTGTCACATGGTTCAGCCCCTTCAGCATCTCCAGCCCTTCGATCTCCAGGTGGGCGACCTGGCCAGGCGTCAGCGTGCCGTCTCCTTGGGCTCTGATCGCACTGGCTGAGAGCAGGGTGGCGGCCTGGGAATGGGTGTGCAGCACGGCTCCTGCAGCACAGCACCGCACGATCTCCTGATGCAGCGGGGTTTCGGCGCTTGCCCTGCCGGTGCCATCGATCACGGCTCCCTGGGCATCCACCACGATCAGCTGTTCCGGCTGGATCGATCCTTTGTCGACCCCGCTTGGCGCCATCAGCAGCTCAAGCGGATCCGTGCGCAACACGCAGCTGAAGTTGCCACCGGTGCCATCGCACCAGCCGCGGGCGTGGACCCCTGCCATCACCGCGATCAGGGCTGGGCCCAGTCGCTCCTTGATCGTCGGGTCCCTGTCGCCTGGGAGGGTCATCGCCGTCTTGCGAGGGTTCAATGCTGGCAGCCCGGGCACCAGTGCGTACTCCTCCCGGCCAGGCGATCTCGGCGGATCGTTGTTCCACAGCGCCGGCAGGGATCGCCGCCGCGGCGGTAGACCCAGGCGAGTCCGCCGTAGTTGCCGTTGGTTCCGGTCAGGTCCCGGAAATCGCTGAAGGTGGTGCCGCCGGCGCCGATGCTCAGCTCCAGCACCGCAACGATGGCCCGCTGAAGCGCTTCGAGCTGCAGCAAGGACAGTCTGCCGCTGGGCTGATGGGGGATGATCCCTGCCGCGAAGAGGGCTTCATCGGCATAGATGTTGCCGACACCCGCCAGCAATCCCTGGTCGAGCAGGGCATTCTTGATCGGGCGCATCGAGCCTTGCAACCGTGCCTGCAGGTAGGTGGCGTTGAACTCGGGGCTGAACGGCTCGGGGCCCAGCCGAGCCAGCCCCGTGATCACGGCCTCCGTGGCCAGGTCCGGCGGCACCCACCACATCTGGCCGAAGCTGCGGATGTCGACGAAGCGCAACTCCTGACCGCTGGCATTCCAGAGCCGCACCCTGGTGTGAGGGCAGGGTGGGCAGGGCTCATTCAGCCAGCGGAACTGGCCGGTCATCCGCAGATGCACGCCCCAGACCCCGGCCGCACTCCCGGGCTCACGGCTCAGTGAGCCCAGCAGATATTTCCCCCGCCGCTCCCATCCCCCCACGGCACAGCCGACGAGGGCGTCACAGAAAGCGGTGGGGTCCGGCGGGAAGGCAATGGCCCGATCCCGCAGCACCTCCACCCGCTCAATCCGGAAGTGGCTGAGCTGTTGCTCCAGGCCACGGCGGACGGTTTCGACCTCCGGAAGCTCAGGCACGACGGACCCGAGGCAACAGCTCAGGCGTCACCGGGAGCTGCCTTTGCCGGGGGGAATCGGCTTCAGGCCTTGTCGAGCTCGATCTCAGCGAAGTTGTTGGTGTTGATGCCACCATCGGTGCCGCTGAAACCGGTGTAGTTCACTTTTTCGAAGCGCACCACCACCGGATACCGGATGCCGGACGTGTCGACGGAGGCCACAGTGCCCACGTCATTGAACCAGTAGGACTCAGGCCGCTTGATGCGCACCTTGTCGCCGCGGGAAATGGCCATCGCTGCGCTGATGAGGGGTGACTTCGATTTGGAAGATACCCGCGGCAAGACCCGGCAGGCGCAGGCATGTCATGAATCGTCGCCGCCGCCGCCGCGTGGGACGATCGCCTTCCTTGCCCATGGCCATCGATGCAGGCACCCGCCCTCAGCCTGGACCTGCCGGATCCCGAGCGCGACGACATCAGCAACGTCGAGTTTCTGGCCCGGCTGGAAGAGGCCTGGGCGGTCTGTGACCGCTTTGACCTGCAGACGGAGATCTGGCGCGGCCGGATCCTCGCTTCCGTGCGGGATCGGGAGAAACGGGGAGGGGAGGGGCGCGGTACGGGGTTTCTGCAGTGGCTGCGGGAGCGGGAGATCAGCAAGACCCGTGCCTACGGGCTGATCCAGCTGGCCGAGTCGGCGCAGAACCTTGTGGGGGAAGGACTGCTGGAGCCCACCAGTGTGAACAACTTCTCGAAGCGGGCCTTCCTGGAAACGGCCCAGGCCGATCTGGAGGTGCAGCTGATGATCAGCGAGGCCGCCAATGACGGTCAGCAGATCACCCGCAAACAGGTGCGTCGGCTTACCGATGAATTCACCGCCGCCACCAGTCCCCTGCTGCCGGAGGAGATCCGCCAGCGCACCCAGGACAACCTGCTGCCGCCGCGGGTCGTGGCGCCGCTGGTCAGGGAGCTGGCCAAGCTTCCCGAAGGGCAGCAGGACGATCTGCGCCGGGTCCTGCGGGAGGAGCCGGAGCTGGAGCGGGTCAAGGATGTGACCCATACGGCCCGCTGGCTGAGCAAGGCCGCCGAGGCGGGAGCGGCGGTGCGCGCCTTTCAGCAGGGCGAACTCAACCTGGAGAAAGCTCTGCAGGAAGCCCAGCGCCTCGATGCCCTCGGCTTGCTGGCCGATGCCGTCGGGCAGGCGCAGCAGATCGAGAGTGCCGTGCTCAAGCTGCATACCGGCTGGAGGCGGCTGGGAGGTCTCCAGGAGCGGCTCTGGGTGGAGAGCGGCAGCAGCACGCCCCATCTGCGTGATCTGCTCACGGTGCTCCAGAGCCTGAGCGGCAGCACCCTGCGGGTTTCGCTTGGGGAGCTGGCCGGTGGCAAGCGGGTGCGGCTTCAGCTGGTGGAGGAGAGCGCCGATCAGCTGGAGGCCCCGCCCTTGCCCTGAGCACCAGATCTGGTGGCATTAGGGTCGCTGGACTCCAGGGCTGTGGCGCATTTGAGGCCGGAACCGCTCGAGGTTGCCCTGCAGGCCCATTTCGGCTGGTCTGGCTTCCGGCCCGGACAGCGGCCGGTGGTGGAGGCGTTGCTGGCCGGTCAGGACTGCCTGGCGGTGCTGCCCACCGGCGGGGGGAAATCCCTCTGCTATCAGTTGCCGGCGATGGTTCGCGATGGCCTGGTGCTGGTGGTCTCGCCCCTGGTGGCCCTGATGCAGGATCAGGTGAGCCAGTTGCAGCGCCGTGGCATCCCGGCGGCCTGTCTGCACGGCGGTCTCGACAGCCAATCCAGGTACCAGCTGTCGCGACGCCTGGGCGAGAACCGGCTGCGGCTCCTTTACCTGGCCCCGGAGCGGCTCAAGGCCGAGGCCACCCGCCAGCTGCTTGATGACGTGCTCGAGCAGGGACGTCTGGTGGCCCTGGCGGTGGATGAAGCCCACTGCATCAGTGCCTGGGGCCATGACTTCCGGCCGGACTACCGCCGACTCGGTGAACTGCGCAGCCAATGCCCGGGCGTTCCGCTGGTGGCGCTCAGTGCCACGGCCGCCCCGCGGGTCCGTGCCGACATCATTCGCCTGCTGCGCCTGCGGCGTCCGTTGATTCAGGTGCGCTCCGCGCAGCGTCGCAACCTCTCCTATGTGATGCGACGGCGTCCGCAGGAACCCCTGCCCCTGGTACTGGAAACGGTGCGCTCGGCCCGTGGAGCGGTGCTGATCTATGCGCGAACCCGCCGCTCCGTGGAGGGCTGGGCGGCTCGGCTCACGAGCGCGGGCGTGGCGGCGATCGCTTATCACGCCGGCATGGACCCGGAAAGCCGCCTGCTGGCCCTGGAGCACTTCCAGCAGCACCCCAGGCCGGTGCTTGTCGCCACGGTGGCATTCGGCATGGGGGTGGATCGCGCCGATGTGGGGCTTGTGCTTCACCTCGACCTGCCGGCCAGTGCGGAGGGCTACCTGCAGGAATCAGGCCGGGCCGGGCGGGATGGCTTGCCGGCCCACTGTCTGGTGCTGTTCGATCCAGCCGATCGCACCGCGCTGGGCTGGGCGATGCGCGCTTCGGTGCGGCAGTTGCCCGCCGCGGTGCAGGAGCAGGAACGCCATCGACTGGAGCAGGCCCAGCAGCAACTCCGCCGCATGGAGGCGGTTGCCGAAGGCACGGTCTGCCGGGAGCAGGCCCTTCTCCTCAGTGTCGGGGAGCTGGTGGCGCCCTGTCGCCGCTGCGACATCTGCACCGGCCTCAGCCAACCCGTCGACTGGTCGGAGCGGGCCTCCGTGGTGCTGGCGGTTCTGGAGGAACGCAGCGGCCTGGAGGTGAGGCGGTTGGCCGATGAACTGTCGGAGCAGGGCGCCGGCGAGGGGGATCGCTGGGGTTGGCTGGCTCGACGGCTCGTGCAGGAGGAACTGATCAGCGAAAGCGATGACGGCAGCCAGCGGCTCTGGCTGCGCTCGGCTGGACGGCGCTACCTGCGGCAGCCCTGGCCGTTGCGCTGGGCGGCGTGAAGCTCGCTCAGCTCATGTGGTCTGGGCCTTGGCCTGGCAGGCATCGACGATCAGCCGCTCCTCAAAGTCGCTCTGGGGCTGATCCCAGCTCTTCCAGGTGCCGGTTTCACCGGTGGTGTTCAGTTTCCGGGCCGTGCAGTTCACCGCCAGGAAGATCTCCTGGCCGCCACCGTTGAGGGCAGGGGCCACCTGGCTGCCGCCCAGGGGTTGCCAGTTGGCGAAATCAATCTGAAGGGGACCGTAGGTGCGCCAGTCGGGAGCGCCGCCCTGGGCGGGCCTGGCGGCGGTCTGGTTTGCCGGCCTGGCAGCTGGCCTGGGCGCCGTTGTGGTTGCAGCCTGAGGGGCTGGTTTGGCAACTGGTTTGGCTGCAGCTGGTTTGGCTGCTACTGGTTTGGCTGCAGCTGGTTTGGTGGCGGCACTGGTGCGCAGGGCCAGGCGTGTGCCCGCTTCCACGTGGCTCGGAGTGGTGATCGCGTTGATGCTCACCAGCCGGCTCATCGGGATGCCATACCGATCGGCGATGCCGGAGAGGGTTTCCCCCGGCTGGACCACATGGTCGCGGGCGTTCCGGTTCAGGGCCGCAGGCCTGGCCGGGGTGGCCGGCGCGGCGCCGCCGGATCCGCCCGGCACGATCAGGCGGCTGCCTGCTTCGATCCGATCGGCCTGCTGAATGCCGTTGAGGTCCATCAGCCGCTTGAGGGAGATGCCACGGCTATCGGCGATTTCCGAGAGCGTTTCGCCCGGTTTGACGGTGTAGTTCCCCCGGCCTGTGAGGGCCTCGGCTGAAGGCTGGGAACCGGGCAGTCGCAGTCTGGAGCCTGATTCCACCAGATCAGCGTTCTTGATGCCATTGAGCTGCATCAGCCGGGAGGTGGAGATGCCATGGCGCTCGGCGATCTCGGAGAGGGTTTCGCCGGGTTTCACCACGTACTGCTCGGCGGAGTGGCCTGGAAGTGGTAAGGGCAGGAGCAGGGCCAGGGCCAGGGCTGCGAGGGGACGGCGCATGAATGCTGCTGGACGGAGTATCTGAACCATAAGGAGAACAGCCAGATGCGCCAGTCCCCCGGAGCGGCTCAACCCAACAGCCTTTTGACCAGTCCGAGCCGATCGCCGTAGGGCGGATAGCGAAAGGGAAGATCGAGCCAGAACGGACGTCGAAAAACGCTGCGCTGGTGTGAGAAGGTGTCGAAGCCGGCTTTGCCGTGGTAGGTGCCCATGCCGCTTCCACCGACGCCGCCGAAGGGGAGCTCCGGCACGCCCACCTGCATCACCACATCGTTGAAGCAGACCCCGCCGGAACTGGTGCCGGCCAGGATCGCCTGCTGGGCGGCCCGGCTGCGGCTGAACAGGTAGAGGGCCAGGGGCTTGGGGCCGAGGTTGATCCGACGCATCGCCTCCTGCAACGATCCGACGCTGAGCACAGGCAGCAGGGGGCCGAACAGCTCATCGTTCATCAGGGGGTCGTCCGGCTCCTCCACCGCCAGCAGGGTCGGGGCGATGCGCAGGGAGGTGGAATCGCTCTGACCACCGGCGATCACCTGGCCCCGCCGGCGTGCTCCCTCCAGCAGGGCCGAGAGGCGATCAAACTGGGCACGGTTGATGATCCTGGCCAGATCGGCAGACCGGAGAGGATCGGGGCCATAGGCCCGCAGGAATTCCGCCTGGAGAGCCGCGACCAGGGCGGGCCGCACCGCTTCCTCCACCAGCAGATGGTCGGGGGCGATGCAGGTCTGGCCGGCATTGAGCCCTTTCCCCCAGGCGATCCGCCTTGCCGTCACGGCCAGGTCGGCATCGGCCAGCACCACAGCCGGGCTCTTGCCGCCCAGCTCCAGGGTGACCGGGGTGAGGTGGCGGGCGGCCGCCTCCATCACCAGGCGCCCCACCCGGCCGCCGCCGGTGAAGAAAATGTGGTCGAACGGTTGCTCCAGCAGCACCCGGGCGGTGTCGCCGTCGCCTTCGACCACGGCCACCACGGCGGGATCGAGATGACGTTCAACCAGTTCGGCGATCAGGGCGGACGTGCGCGGCGCCTGCTCGGAGGGCTTGAGCACGGCGGTGTTGCCGGCTGCCAGGGCGCTCACCAGCGGCTGGAGAGTGAGCGAGAACGGATAGTTCCAGGGGCCGATGATCAGCACGCAGCCGAGGGGTTCGGCGATCAGCTGGGCCTGGCCTGGCCGTTGGGACAGCGGCACGACGACCGGACGGGGCGCCATCCAGCTTTTCAGCTGGCGCTGGGCCAGCCTGAGTTCCTGCCGGACGGCCACCACCTCGAAGTAGGCCTCCACCGGCGGCTTGCCGAGATCGGCCGCCAGGGCATCGAGGATGGCGGGTTCGTTTTCGCTCAGCAGGTTGTCGATCCGCTCGAGCTGCTGAAGGCGCCAGGCCAGGGGGGCACTCCTGCCGCTGCGGACGGACTCGCGCAGGTTCTCGATGCCCGGCAGCGGAATGGTGACGACAGTCATCGGCGGCTGGATCCCTCCTGGAGAATCAAGTCTGGCGCAACCATCAGGCCCACTGTCAGCGGCAGGCTTGCTGGATCAAAGCGATCCAGGCAGCACCGAGGGTTTGCTGTTCACCGCTTCGAATGGCCGACCTTCGGGGACGTGCTCGGGGTGAAGTGCTGAGAGAAACGATCAGCTAGGCAATCAGGCAGCAACCCTGTTGAGAAGAATCATGTTGCGAGCCAAGTAACCGATCCAGGCAGAACAACAAAAACCCGGACGACATAACGTTGCTCCAGAATCAGGCCGATCCAATCAAGAACAACTCTGGACGAGAAAGCCCTTGACGAGACTTGAACTCGTGACCTCTCCCTTACCAAGGGAGTGCTCTACCGCTGAGCTACAAGGGCATGTGGAAGGTGGGCCGGGTTGGATTTGAACCAACGTAGGCGAAGCCAGCGGATTTACAGTCCGCCCCCATTAACCACTCGGGCACCGACCCGCACCACACCTCGACAACTTACCAGCCAACCTCCCCCATGCATTTGCTCGTGCTGCACGGCCCCAACCTGAATCTTCTGGGTCTCCGCGAGCCCGGCCTCTATGGCACCACCAGCCTGGATCAGATCAACGCGGGCCTCCAGCTGCGGGCAACTGAGCTGGGCGCGAGCCTCAGTTGCTTTCAGAGCAACCATGAGGGTGCCCTGGTCGACCGGATCCAGCTGGCCGCCGGGGACAGCAACGGGATCCTCATCAATGCCGGCGCTTTCACCCACACCTCGATCGCCCTGCGCGACGCCCTGCTGGCGGTGGCCCTGCCCTTCGTGGAGCTGCACCTCAGCAATACCCACGCCCGCGAGTCCTTCCGCCACGGCTCCACCCTGGCCGACAAGGCGGTGGGTGTGATCTGCGGCTTCGGCCCCACCAGCTACCGGCTTGCCCTTGAGGGGCTGGTGGCGCATCTGCGGGAGGGAGCATGACCTCGGCCCGGGTGCGCTGGCTGGCCGCGCCCAGCAGTGAGGCCTGGCTGGAGCAGGCCCTGGCCCACCCCCTGGAGGTGCTGATCGACCATGCCCATTGCGAACGCAAGGCGGCCGGCGTGGCCTTGCAGCTGATGTTCCGCTACCCCTCCGATCCCGATCTCGCCTCGGTGCTCAGCCCCCTGGCCCGGGAGGAACTCGAGCATTTCGAGCAGCTTCTCGCCCTGTTGCAGCGCCGCGGCATCCAGCTGCGGCCCCTGGCCGCGCCCCCCTATGGCGCCGGCCTGGCCAAGTTGATTCGCCGCCAGGAGCCTGGCCGCCAGCTCGACAGCTTTCTGGTGGCCGGGCTGATCGAAGCCCGCAGCCACGAGCGCCTCGCCCTGCTGGCCGGCCGTTGGTCCGACCCTGAGCTGGCGGGCCTCTACGCCGGGCTGCTGGTGAGCGAGGCCCGCCATTTCGGCCTCTACTGGGTGCTCTGCGAGCGCCGCTGGCCGCGGGCTGAGCTGATCGCGCGACTGGAGGAGCTCGCCGCCGCGGAGGCGGAGCTGCTTGCTGTTCTGCACCCCCAGCCCCGATTGCACAGCTGAGCCCGCCCACCGGGGAGTCAGGGGAGCAGGGGGAAGCGCGCGGCGATCGGATCCTCGGTGAAGCGGGCCACCCAACCTTCGGGATTGTCGAAGAAGCGGATGGCGGTGAACCGTGGGGCGCTGCCCATGTCGAACCAGTGGCGGGTCCCGGCCGGCACGCGGATCAGGTCGTTGCGTTCACACAGCACCTGCAGCACCTCCGTGCCGAGATGCAGGCAGAACAGCCCGCTGCCCTCCACGAAGAAGCGCACCTCGTCTTCGGCATGGGTGTGCTCGGCCAGAAACGTCTGGCGCAGCTCCTGCCTGGCGGGGTGATCGGGGCGTAGCCGGATCGCATCCACCGTGGGGTAGGGACCCTGGCTCTGCACCCGGGCCACCTCATCGGCGTAGGCGGCCAGCACCGTGGCGGGATCGGCGTCAGCCGCCAGGGTGGCCCGGGCTGCCCAGCGCTCGAAGCCGATGCCCCGGCTGCCCAGCTCGGCGGCGATCTGCTCCCCGTCGGTGCTCTCCAGCTGCGGCGTGGCGGTCGCGGCGGTGTAGATCGTCAGGCGGCTCAAGGTGGCGGGGGCGGCGGAATGATCAGGCAGCCTAGAAATCTGCGTGGAATCCCGTTGAGCGAAACCTTCGAGCTGATCGGTGCCACCCCGCCCGGTCCGCCCGGCCTGAGCCTGGTGGGGGTGGGTCCGGGTGATCCGGAGCTGC
The DNA here is from genome assembly GCF_977927535.1 of Cyanobium sp. ULC082. Classification (NCBI taxonomy): domain Bacteria; kingdom Bacillati; phylum Cyanobacteriota; class Cyanophyceae; order Synechococcales; family Prochlorococcaceae; genus Cyanobium; species Cyanobium sp. ULC082. The sequence continues at coordinate 136,845 of NZ_OZ376398.1, read as the reverse complement.
TCACCGTGGCGGCGGTGCGCGTGATCCAGGCAGCGGATGTGGTGGCGTATCCGGTGGCGCGGCCGGGGGGGGAGGGCATGGCCGCCGCGATCGCGGCCCCCTGGCTGAGAGCCGATCAGGGGAGGTTGCCCCTGGTGTTCCCGATGGTGCTGGAGGAAGAGCCGCGGCGGGCGGCCTGGCATGAGGCGGCCGATCGCCTGGCGCAGGAGGTGGCGGCCGGCCGCCGGACGGTGCTGCTCTGCGAAGGGGATGTGTCCCTGTTCGCCAGTGCGTCCTATGGCCTGCTGGCGGTGGCCGAGCGCCATCCCGAATGCCCGGTGCGACTGATTCCCGGCATCACTTCGGTGGCGGCGGCGGCGGCAGCGGCTCGCTGGCCCCTGGCCCTGCAGCAGCAGGGGCTGCTGCTGCGCACGACCCCGGACCAGCCCGAAGCGCTCGAAGCGCTGCTGGATCAGTTGCTGCAGGAGCCGGAGCGGCAGAGGGCCAACCTGGCCCTGCTCAAGCTGGGCCGTCGCTGGAACTGGGTGCGACCGTTGCTGGAGCGACGCCGGTTGCTGGGCCAGGCACTGCTGGCCCAGCGGGTCGGCTGGCCCGACCAGCTGCTCGCCCCGGCCCTGCAGGTGCCGGCCGCCGAGCAGCCCTATTTCTCCTTGCTGCTGCTTCGGCTCGGCGAGCCCTCACTGCTTCCCTGAACGGGGGTCCGGTGCTTATCTCACAGCGTCGCCCTGCCTCCTATGACCCCGATCGACTGGTTCTCCCTGCTCCATCCGGTGCTGGTGATTCTGTTCGTCTATCCCGTTGTCGGGGCCACGATCCGGCTGGGCATCCTGGCCAGGGAACGGCGCCTGAAGATTCATCCCCTCCCGCCGACCGTGGGGGTGGAGCACGCCGACCACGGCCGCTGGCTCAGCGCTGGTGTGGTGGTGGCGGTGCTGATCGCCCTGACCTACTCCTTCCTCAGCAAGGCCGTCGCTCCTGAGCCCCCCTTCTCGGGTGGTGCCTCAAGACTGGCGCTGCTGATGCTGGTGGCCGCCGGCACCTTCGTGAGCCTGCTGGCGCTCTGGTGGGTGAAGCGGGCCGGCCTGCGGGCCAGCTTTGCCCTGCTCACCTGGGCCGGCCTGCTGGGGCTCGGCAGTCAGCCGGAGATCTGGCGGCTCAGTGACAACCCCTTCAGCGCCGCTTTCTGGAGCTCCCACTACTGGAGCGGGGTGCTGCTCACCGGTTTGATGCTGTTCTCGATGGCGGCGAAGCCGGAGATCTTCCGGTCACTGCGCATGAAACGGCTCCATGTGAGCGCCAATGTGCTGGTGGCCGTGCTGCTGGCGGTCCAGGCGATCACCGGCAGCCGTGATCTGCTGGAGATTCCGCTGAGCTGGCAGAAGCCGACGATCTACGGCTGCAACTTCGAAACGCGCACCTGCCCCCCTCCGGCTCAGGCCCTGCTGAGCCCCGCTTCCGCCTCCCTGAGCAGGGCCAGTGCGGCGGAAGCGGTGGCCGCCCCCATCAGCTGACGACGCAGCTGGGCCGCTCCGGCGAAGTCCTGGCAGGTCCAGCCCAGATGCTTGCGGGCAATCAGCAGACCCTTTTCGCCCCGGGCGCTCACCAGCTCCCTGAGCTGCTCGGCCGCCAGGGCCAGTCGCTCGCCGGTCGACGGCTCCGGCGGCACCGCCCGCCCGCGCAGGGCCGCATCGATGCGGCCCACCAGCCAGGGATGGCCCAGGCTGCCGCGGCCCACCATCACGCCATCGGCGCCGGTGATCGCCAGGCAGGCGAGCGCCGTTTCCGGACTGGTCACATCGCCGTTGGCGATGACGGGGATGGCCAGGGCCCGCTTCACCGCGGCGATCGCCCGCCAGTCGGCCAGGCCGGAGAATCCCTGCTCCCGGGTCCGGCCATGCAGGGTGAGGGACTGGGCGCCGGCGTTCTGCAGCGCCAGGGCGAAGCCCAGCGGATCAGCGCTGCCGCCACACCAGCCCAGCCGTGTCTTGACGGTGACGGGAATCCGCACCGCGCCGCTCACCGCCTCGACGATCCGCATGGCCAGATCCGGGTTGCGCAGCAGGCCACTGCCGCCGCCCTTGCGGGCGATCTTGCGAACCGGGCAGCCCATGTTGATGTCGATCAGGAAGGCGCCGGCCGCTTCGGCCCGCCGCGCCGCCTCGGCCATCGCCGCAGGCCGGTGATCGAAGAGCTGCACGGCGATCGGTCCGGTTTCGCCGGCCAGATCCTCGAACTTCTCGCCGCCGTGACCGTGCTCGAGGCTGGTGGCATGAACCATCTCGGTGAACAGCAGGGCGTCCGGGGCCCAGCGGCGCACCAGGGAGCGGAAAATCCGGTCGCTCACGCCGGCCAGGGGGGACTGGAGCACGCGGCAGTCGAGCTGTCGAGGAACGCCGCGCCCCAGCCAGTGCAGGGGAGAGGTCAGCATGGAGATCCCAGCTTGCTGCCGCGATGGCCCCCTCTGTCGTCCCGCTCAGCCGCGACCTGCTGGATCGGATCCTTGCCGACCGGATCAGTGATCGGCTTGTCTGCGAACTGGTCTGGCAACGGCTCGGCTACCAGCCGGCGGTGCCTGGCCTGGAGGGCGGGGTCTGGACGGCCGGAAGTGAAACCCCTCCGGACTGGGCCGCCGCCTATCCCGAAGCCCCCGAGCTGATCGGCGAGCGCCCGGCCAGCGTCAGGCTCACCCGCTCGATCCCGGCTGTCCACAAGCAGTTGCTCAAGGAGCAACTCGGTTTCGGCGGCTACCGGATCGATGAACTCAGGCCCCGCCTGACCCGCCGCGCCACTGCCGTGAGCTGGCTGCTGGCCTGGCTGGCTCAGCGTGGGGATCCGCTGCCCGAGTAGCACATCCCTCTGTAGGGTCAAAGCAGAACAATGTTTGGTTGAAATAAGTTTGTTTGGCGTTACCCGTCGTCGCCATTATCGGCCGCCCCAATGTGGGCAAGTCCACCCTGGTGAACAGGCTGTGCAAGAGCCGCGAAGCGATCGTGCACGATCAGCCCGGCGTCACCCGCGACCGCACCTACCAGGAAGGGTTCTGGGGTGATCGCACCTTCCTGGTGGTGGACACTGGCGGGCTTGTCTTTGATGACGACAGTGAATTCCTGCCTGAAATCCGGCAGCAGACCAACCTGGCCATGGCCGAGGCGTCCGTGGCGGTGGTGATCGTCGATGGCCAGCAGGGGGTCACGGCGGCCGATGAGGCGATCGCCGAGTGGCTGCGCAGCCATGCCTGCCCGGTGCTGCTCGCGGTGAACAAGTGCGAGTCGCCGGATCAGGGCCTGGCGATGGCCGCCGATTTCTGGGGGCTTGGCCTGGGTGAACCCCATCCGATCTCGGCGATCCACGGTGCCGGCACCGGCGATCTGCTTGATCAGGTGATCGGCTTCCTGCCCAAGGCGGAGGATGTTGACACGGAAGAGCCGATCCAGCTGGCGATCATCGGCCGCCCGAATGTGGGCAAATCCAGCCTGCTCAATGCGATCTGCGGCGAGCCGCGGGCCATCGTCAGCCCGATCCGCGGTACCACCCGCGACACGATCGACACGACGATCGAGCGGGAAGGCAAAACCTGGAAGCTGCTCGACACCGCCGGCATCCGCCGCCGTCGCAGCGTCAGCTACGGCCCGGAGTATTTCGGCATCACCCGCAGCTTCAAGGCGGTGGAGCGCAGTGATGTCTGCGTGCTGGTGATCGACGCCCTCGACGGGGTGACCGAACAGGATCAGCGGGTGGCCGGACGCATCGAGGAGGAGGGTCGGGCCTGCGTGGTGGTGGTCAACAAGTGGGACGCGATCGAAAAGGACAGCCACACCATGCCGGCGATGGAGAAGGAGTTGCGCGCCAAGCTCTACTTCCTCGACTGGGCGCCGATGCTGTTCACCTCAGCGCTCACCGGCCAGCGGGTGGAGAGCATCTTTGCCCTGGCTTTCCTGGCCGTGGAGCAGCATCGCCGCCGGGTGAGCACCTCGGTGGTGAACGAAGTGCTGCAGGAGGCCCTGAGCTGGCGCTCGCCGCCCACCAGCCGCGGCGGCCGCCAGGGCCGTCTGTACTACGGCACCCAGGTGGCGACCCGTCCGCCCAGCTTCACCCTGTTCGTCAATGACCCCAAACTGTTCGGTGACACCTACCGCCGCTATGTCGAGCGCCAGATCCGCCAGGGCCTCGGCTTCGATGGCTCACCGATCAAGCTGTTCTGGCGTGGCAAACAGGAGCGCGATGCCGACAAGGAACTGGCCCGCCAGCAGGCCCGCTCCAAAGCCCACAGCGGGATGCATGGCGGCGAACACAGCGAAGACCCCAGTGAGGAGCATGCCGAGACGCGCCCTGAGCGACCCGCCGCAACGAGCTGACCCCTCCGATCGGAAGGCGGCGCCCTGATGGACTGGCTCAGGCAACTCCCGATCGGCCAGTTCGTCGATGGGGATTCCAGCTGGCTGCGCCGCCTCGACCCCCGGCTCAAGCTCGGTTGGACCGTCGCCTTCCTGGTGACGCCGATCCTGGCCGGCCCCCACTGGCGCCTTGCTCTTGTGGCGCTCCTGATCCTGATCACCGCCTGCAGCGGTTTGCCCTGGCGGCTGTGGCGGCTCAGCCTCCCCGCCCTGCTGGCCCTGAGCCTGCTGGTGGGATTGCTCTCGGCCCTTGTGCCGGCTGGAGCGGTTCCGGCGGCCAGCCTCAGCCGTTCCCCCGCCGAGCTGATCCTGGCCCCCACCCCGCCGGCTCAGCCCCCGCCGGAGCGATCCGGAGAAGCCTGGGAAGTGCTGCGCTGGGGGCCTGTCCGGCTCGGGCCCCTGCCGATCGGTCCCCTGGTGGTGAACCGGCGTTCAGCGGAGCTGGGGCTGAACAGCGCCAGCCTGCTGTTCACCCTGATTCACAGCGCCAACCTGCTGCTGGTCTGCACACCGCCGGAGGAGCTGGTCTGGGCCCTGAGCTGGGCGATCACGCCGCTCAAGGCGCTTGGCCTGCCGGTCGAGCGGCTCGGCTTCACCCTGTTGCTGGCCCTTCGCTTCCTGCCGCTGGTCCAGGAGGAGTTCCAGAACCTGCTGCGATCGATCGCCACCCGCGCCGTGAACCTGCGCAGGCTTGGCTGGAAGGCCAGCCTCGGCCTGGGTCTGGCGGTGGCGGAGCGGCTGCTCGCCAATCTGCTGCTGCGGGCCGAGCAGGGTGCCGACGCCCTGATGGCCCGTGGCGGCCGCTGGTCGTCCCCTCGCCAGCTGCGCCTGGCGTTGCGGGTGGCGAGAAAGCTCAACTGGGTGGCCGGCCTGGCACTGATCGGCTTGCTTGGACTGCGCTGGCAGTACGGTGCGCTGTGATTGGTAGCTGACAGAACCATCTGTGACCGCAGAGGCGAGTACCGAGCGATACCTCAACCACCCCACCTTCGGACTGCTTTACCAGGTGGCGCCGGCCGGAGAGGGGCGTGATCTGTTCGCCACGCTGTATGCGCAGCGCATGTTCTTTCTGGTCACGATGCAGTCCAGGAACGCCCACTTCGAGGTGATTCCGCTGATGGATGCCCGTCATTACGCCGAGCAGAACCTGGCGCGGGCCCGCCGCGATGGCAGCTCCATGCTGCCCCGCTGGCGCCAGCTCTTCGACCAGACCTTCATCTGAGCGTGGCCGCTTCCGCCGATGACGGCCTCCGGCAGCGCCTGGAGTCGCTGTGGGCTGAGCTGCCCGAGGGCAGCCGGCTGCTGGCGGTGAGCAAGGGTCAGCCGGCGGATCGGATCAGGCGGGCCGTGGCGCTGGGCCAATGGAGCTTCGGCGAGAGCCGCCTCCAGGAGGCGGTGGCGAAGCAGGCCGAGCTGGGTGATCTCGAACCCCTGGACTGGCACTTCATCGGCAGGCTGCAGGCCAACAAGGTGCGGGGTGTGCTGCGTCATTTCGGAACCATTCACTCCCTCGACAGCCTGGAACTGGTCGAGCGGGTGCAACGGATCGCCAGGGAGGAAGGCCTCAGTCCGGCGGTGTTCCTGCAGGTGAAGCTGCGCCCCGATCCTGGCAAGACCGGTTTCGAGCCGGCCGAGCTGGAGCGATTGCGGCCGGTGTTCAGCAGCCTCGCTCCCCTGCGGCTGGAAGGGTTGATGGCGATCGCGCCCCTTGATCTGCCGCCGGGCGAACGCCCGGTGCTGTTCCGCGAGTGTGCCGCCCTCGCCGGTCGCCTCGGTCTGAAGGAGCTCTCGATGGGTATGAGCGGGGATTGGCGGGAAGCGGCGGCGGCGGGAAGCACCTGGGTCCGGATCGGCTCGGCCCTGTTCGGAGCCCGGGCGCTCTGACTCCGCCTGGCCGGCCGGTTGGGCGGGAGAGTGTGTCGAAACGGTGTGTCGGAACAGGATTTTCAGCGACCGGGCCGGTTGCCAGCGCTGACGTGGGACGCTATTCAGGACAAGCTCAACACGAAGGAATTCAAGGTGTCGTTGTTCTCCCGCCTGCGTGCCGTCGTCTCCGGTGACGATTACCTGGAGAGCGACTACGAGGACGAGCTGGATTACGACGCCGGTGAGGCCACCCGGCCGCCGGGCAGCAGCCGTGGCACCGCCGCCGGCCAGCTGGACAGTGGCAGCGGCCTGGCCCTCTCCTCCGATTTCCTGAGCCAGGATCCGTTCGGCGGCAGCAAGGTGGTCGGAATGCCGGGTCTTTCCTCTTCGGCGGCGGAAGTCACCCTGATGGAGCCCCGCAGTTTCGATGAGATGCCCCGGGCCATCCAGGCTCTGCGTGATCGCAAGACGGTGATCATCAACCTCACGATGATGGAGCCGGATCAGGCCCAGCGGGCCGTGGATTTCGTGGCCGGTGGCACCTACGCCATCGATGGTCACCAGGAACGCGTCGGCGAGAGCATTTTCCTGTTCGCCCCCAGCTGCGTCACGGTCACCACCGCCTCCGGCGAGGAGCCTTCCTCCCCCACGATCGTGCCTTCGCGCGATCTGGGCGCTGACACGGAGGCCGCTCCCAGCCCGGCCTGGGGCCGCACCGACATCAGTTCCGGCCACGGCTGATCGGCTTGGCCTCTCCGCTTCGTCTGGGCGTGATCGGCCTGGGCCGCATGGCCCGGGCCCTGCTGATCCCTCTGATCGAAGAGGGGGTGATCCAGCCGGAAGGGGTGCGCGCCGTGGTGGCCAGCGACGCTTCAGCCCAGCGGCTCCATGCGGAGTTGGGGGTGGCTGTCTCCACCGATGCGGCCCCGGCCTGGGAGCAGCCCGTCATCCTGCTCGCCATCAAGCCCCAGCAGCTGCAGCAGGTGGTCGACCTGGCGCCGCCATTTGATCCGGCCCGGCCACCGCTGCTGGTGTCGCTGCTGGCCGGGGTCAGCCTGAAACGCCTGCAGCAGTGCTTTCCCCATGGCCGGCTGGTCCGGGCCGTGCCGAACACCCCTTGCCTGGTGCGAGCCGGGATCACCGGCCTGGCCTGGGGCGCCACGGTGGAGCAGGAGCAGCGTGATCAGGTCTGCCGCTGGTTCAGGGTGCTCGGCCAGGTGTTCGAGCTGCCGGAAGGCCAGCTGGATGCTTTCCTTGCCCTCGCCTCCTCCGGGCCGGCGATGGCGGCTCTGCTGATCGAAGCGTTGGCCGATGGAGGAGTGGCGGCGGGATTGTCCAGAGCGCTGGCCCAGGAGCTGGCGCTGGCGATGCTGGCCGGATCGGTGGATCTGCTGCAGCAGCGGGATCTCCACCCAGCCCAGCTCAAGGACATGGTGGCAAGCCCGGCGGGCACCACGATCGCCGCCCTGCGCCGGCTGGAGCAAGGCGGCGTGCGCTCGGCCCTGATCGAGGCGGTGCTGGCCGCCGCCGAGCGCAGCAGGGCCCTGGCGAACGGCTGATCCGGGTTCACACTGATCCGGTTCCAGGCTGATCCGATTTCAGATAGATCCGTTTCATATTGATCCGTCTTCAGACTGATTTGCTTCAGCTCTCCGTTCGGGGCGCCCCCAGCCTTGGCTCCGTGCCGGCAACCAGACGGCTCAGATTGGCGCGATGCCGCCAGACCACCAGCAGCGTGGTGAGGATGGCCAGGGTCAGGTAGGCCGGCCGCAGTCCGGTTCCGGCCGCGGCGAAATCGGCCAGCATCAGCAGCGGCAGGCTGAGGGCGGCAACCACGCTCGACAACGACACGATCCGGCTCAGTGCCAGCGTGGCCAGAAACAGGCCGAAGCAGGCCAGCCCCACCGCAGGCACCAGGCCGAGCAGCATCCCCAGGCCGGTGGCCACGGCTTTGCCGCCCTTGCCACCCAGCCAGATCGGCCAGCTGTGGCCGGCCAGGGCGGCCAGGCCGGCCCCCACCACCCACCAGTCGCCGCTGGCGCTGGCGAGCAGCGGTTGCAGCAGGATCCGCGCCAGCAGCACGGCGGCGCTGCCCTTGAGAACATCGAGCAGGAACACCACCAGAGCTGGGCCCTTGCCCACCTGGCGCAGCACGTTGGTGGCACCGGTGGAGCCGGAGCCCAGCTCCCGGAGGTCCACACCGGCCAGCCATTTGCCGGCCAGCCAGCCGAAGGGGATCGAGCCGAGCAGGTAGCCCGTCAGCAGGGCGATCACGGTGCTCAAGGCTGGTCCTCGTCGAGGGCCAGTTCCTGCAGAGAGGCGGCGAAGGCCAGCCAGAGCGGGAACTGCAGGATCGGAATATCCACCACCTCTTCGCCGCCATCGACAACGATGAACGGCAGTTCGCCCCTTTCCTCGAGCCGGTCGGCCCGCTCGATCAGGGCATCGGGCCGCTCGAACAGGACGATGCCGCTGTTCGGTCCGAAGTCCTCCCTGGCCAGCCCCAGGCAGTCCTGCAGACCCCGGCGCCATTCGCCGAGGCGCTCCGGCCGGCCGGCCAGAACCAGGGTCTGGAAGCGTTCTCCGTAGAGCTCACCGAGGATGGCGATGGCAGCGGCCACCACCAGGGCGTTGCGGTTGCGACTGCCGCAGCTCGCCTGGGCTCCCCGTCCGCCCTGGCTGAGGAACCAGTCTTCGAGCAAGGCGGCGGCAGGCGCCTCGAGGCTGCGACGCAGCTTCCAGGGGTCGGCGTAGAAGTCGGGCTGGCCCAGGAAGCCCTGCAGCTGGCTGCGGATCAGGGTTTCGTCCTGGCTGAACTGGCCCGCCGATGCCACCACCTCCACGGCGGGTTCGGCTGCGGCCGGAGCGGCTGCGGCCTGATCGAGGGGGGAGGGCTGCACCAGCAGAGGCGGCACCACCAGCTCGATCTGCTCCGCCTGGCTGGCCAGGTCCTGCAGGGCCACCACGAGGTAGTCCTGGAAGCCCTTCAGCCGCCGGGCGATCGCGTCCGACTGGCCGGCGAAGCTGCTGGTGAGTTCCTTCTGGAGCTCATCGCGGCGGCTTTCCAGGCCGCGAATCTCCGCTTCGAGCGTCTGGCGCTGCTGAAGCAGCTCCTGCAGAGCCAGCTCCTGCCAGGCGGTCGGTGCTGGTTCGGGGTGGGGGGGGGGGGAGGCGTCGGTCATCTCGGGGCGCTGAGGTGCAGGTCGAGCTGCTGGCGCAGGGCGGTGGCATCAAACAACACCGGCAGCAGATGAATGCTGCGCTGTTCACGGAAATAGAACAGCACCGGCAGGGGCCACCAGAACAGGGTCCAGCCCAGCCACTCCTGGTAAGGGAAGCGGCGCAGCAGGCTGCTGCCCCGCCAGACCAGCAGGTCCTCCTCGCCGAACTGAAGCCGCAGCAGGGCGGTCTGCAGCAGCAGGAAGAGGCCGAGCACACCAACACCGCCGGCCAGCCAGACGCTGCCGCCCCATCGGGGCAGCAGCAGGCTGGCGCCGGCCAGCAGCAGCACCCCGAGGGGCACCCAGGCACGGGGGGCGAGGATCACCCCGGTGGTTTCAGCCGGGGATGGCTCATGGCTGGTCCAATGCTGGGGGTTGGGCCGCTCACTCGCCGAAGAGCAGTTTGGTGAGCAGCACGTCCATCAGGCTCACCGTGACCAGGATCATCACCACGGCACCGGTGGTGCTGGTGCCCACCTCCTTGGGACCGCCCCTCGTGGTGAGGCCCCAGCCGCAGGAGATCACGGCGATCTGCAGGCCGAACACCACCGCCTTGATCAGCATCGAGGGCAGGTCGCTCGGCTCCAGCCAGATACGGACGGAGTTCCAGAAGACGGTGGGTGGAATCGAGAACAGCAGGGTGCTGCTCACCTGCCCCGACCAGACCCCGACCGCAAAGAACACCATGCACTGCACCGGTGCCATCACCACCAGGGCCAGCACGCGGGGCACCACCAGATACTCGACCGGATCGGTGCGCAGCATCGTGATCGCGTCGATCTGCTCGGTCACCTTCATGGTGCCCAGCTGGGCGGCGTAGGCCGTGGCCACCTTGCCTGTGAGCAGGGTGGCCGAGAGCAGGGGGGCGATTTCCCGTGCCAGGCCTACCGAAAGGATTCCCCCAACGGCGACACCGGCGCCCTGCTTGGTCAGTTCCGCCGCCACCTGGATGTTGAACACCGTGCCGGCGGCCAAGGCGGTGATCGCCACGATCAGAAACGTGCCCGGCCCCGCTTCCAGCATCTGCTCCGAGAGGTCGTTGAGGTTGACGCGGCCCCGGGCGATGGCCGTGATCGTCTGGCCGCCGATCAGACAGCTGGCGCCGAGACGGTTGAGCCAGCGCGGTGGTTTCATCGTGTTGCCTGCTGGAGATGGAGCCCTCTTTCCGGCCAGCGGCGCATCACCAGCAGGCCCAGCACCACCAGGGTGGCCGGGATCAGGCCCATGCACAGACGGATCGCGATCAGGGCGGCGCCGGGCTGGAGGATGCCGTTGGCGGCCACGTAGCCGCTCAGGCTCATCAGGTTGCCGAAGGAAAACAGGGCCAGGCTGATGCAGATCTTCTGGGTGAAGACCATCCAGGCGCTGTAGAGCCCGGCAGGTTTTTCGGGGTCGGCGTCGATGGCGTCCGGCAGCAGGGCCCAGGGAATCAGGTAGGCGGTGGAAGCCCCCACACCCACCAGCATGATCACGAAGACAAGCGCCGCCAGCCGTAGGCCGTTGGCGACCGAACCCAGCGGCGAGAGGCCGGCATCGAGGGGGATCAGCACCATGGCGAGCAGGCAGCCGCCGATCCAGAGCGCCGTTCCCCGATGCAGCGCCTTGATGCGGCCCTGATGGTGGGAAAAACGGTTCCAGATCTGCAGCCCCACCAGCGTGCTGATCTGAAACGGCAGGAGGATCCAGTTGCTCCAGTTCACCGGCAGCCGCATCACCACCGGGAGGTAGATCAGCGCCGCGGTCTGCATGATCTGCAGGGCGCACCAGAGCATCAGGTAGAGGCCGAGCACTTTGAGAAAGCGGCTGTTGCGGCCCACGCGCCGCAACAGCCGCCGGGTGGATCCGCGCTGGCTGCTGGGCTTCTGGCAGTGACGGGCCGCCGGCGCGATGCCCCAGGCGCAGAGCAGGGTGAACACCGCGATGATGCTGCCGGAGAGCACGCCCACCTTCAGGAAGCTGGTGGGATCGGCGTGGTTGGTGAGCAGCAGGCCGCCGAGCACGATCCCCACCAGACCGGCGATGATCGAGCCGGTGAAACGGGCCGTGTTCAGCTGGGTGCGCAGGCTGGTGTCCGTGGTGAGTTCAGCCGCCAGGGCCGCATAGGGCAGGTTGACGCAGGTGTAAAGGCTGTTGGCCACCACCGAGATGGCCACGAAGAAGGTGAACTTCACCCAGAGGCTCCCGGGCGGGAGCCACCACATCATCGCCATGGCGATGCCGAGCGGGATGGCGCTCCAGAGGATCCAGGGAAGCCGCGGACCCCAGGGGCTGCGGGTCTTGTCGCTGAGCCAGCCCACCAGCGGATCGTTGATCGCATCCCAGAGGCGGGCCAGCATCAGCACGAGCCCTGCCATCCAGGCGGGCAGGCCGGCCGCTGCGGTGTAGAAGATGAACAGGTAGAAGCCGATCAGCGACGCCGCCATGCCGGTGCCGGCATCGCCGAGGCCATAGGCCACCAGCAGGCGCCGTCTGGCGGGCGCCGAAGCATCGATGGCATCGTTCACGCCCGGCTGCCGGTCGAGGGGAGCGAGGGGCGAGGGGGCGTCCGGTTCAGGAGCGATTCTCAACGGGCCGGTGCCGCACGCAGGCCATAATGCTTCAGCCGGATGGACCGTGGAACGCACCCGTGCCACCAGGGCCGTCGGCTGGTACATGTGTATCAGCGCGGGTGTAGTTTAGTGGTAAAACCTCAGCCTTCCAAGCTGATGATGCGGGTTCGATTCCCGCCACCCGCTTCTTTTCGCGTTTGGGATTTTCGGCCCTCAACAAGTGCTGCAACTGGCTTTCGGCTTGCCTGCGGCCGCCGGTGGATGATTTTCGGTGCAAGGCTATGAGGCGAAGCATCTCCCCAGACATCTCACCTGCCGGCGGCTCGTGATTGGGAAGTTGCGATCAGTGCCGTGGAGTCTCACGCAATGCCTCAAGCGCTGTCTCAAGTGGGGTGCCGGAGGGGCTGGACCGTTCTGAATCCCCGTGATCACGTGCGTACGAAAAGGTCGCCGCCCGTGGCAAGACCCGGCCACGGGTGTTGCGGGCCCTGCCCCGACGAACCCTCCCCTCTGGAAGGAGCTGCGCCGTGAGCAAGAGGCCTGGGGCGGGAAGCTCGTTCCCTGCTCCTGCCGGCCTGACTAGGCCCACCGGCCCCCCGTGAACGGCGATCTGCCTCCAAAAAAAGGTGGTGGACGCCTTTGCCAAGGTGGAGCCGGCGGCTTCTGGCTTCCTGAGTAACCCATCAGGATTTCAAGGCCAACTGCTCTAGTCAGTAGGCGAGACCTTTTCCAAGACCTTTTCAGCGACCTAAGATTGGTGCTTGAGTTGGTTTGGGCTGTTCATGGCGCATCGCGTGCTGACCGAGACCACCGTGAGCATCTCGGAACTCAAGAAGAACCCCATGGCCACCGTGGCTGCCGGGGAAGGCATGCCTGTGGCCGTGCTCAATCGCAACGAGCCGGCCTTCTACTGCGTGCCTGCCAAGGCCTATGAGGAATTGATGGATCTGGTGGACGACCTGGAACTGGGTCGCATCGCCGATGCCCGACTGGCGGACGGCCAGGAGCCGGTGCGGGTCCGCCTCGATGCCCTTTGAGCTGGCTTTTCACCCCGAGGCTCTGCGGGAGTGGCACAAGTTGACAGCGGGCATCCGGGAACAGTTCAAGAAGAAGCTGGCAGAACGGCTGATCGAGCCCAGGATGCCGGCCAGCAAGCTGCGGGGATCAACCGATCGCTACAAGATCAAGCTGCGGGCTGCTGGATTTCGCCTGGTCTACGAGGTGCGGGATCAAGAGTTGCTGGTGCTTGTCGTGGCGGTGGGCAAGCGGGAGCGCAATGCTGCCTACAGAAAGGCTGACCAGCGCTGAGGCCCTCCTGGAAACCCGCGACGGCATCGGTCCGGCCCCCTGCCATTGGTCCCGTTTCAGCGCAGGAGAAAGTGACGATCTTTCGTCGTCTGTTCCACGGTCGTGACGATGTCTATGCCCTTCGCTGGCAGAGCAGCAGAAGCGGACGATCGGGCTACGCACCGGCCTGCGCCAATGAGTGGCAGCCTGGCATCTGCGAAAAGCCGCCGGTGGCCTGCCGCGACTGCGGCCACCGGCGGCTGCGGCCCCTCACGGACGTGGCGATCTATGGCCATCTGGCCGGTGAACACAGGCTCGGCCTTTACCCGCTGCTGGAGGACGACACCTGCTATGTGCTGGCGGTTGACTTCGATGAACAGGACTGGCGTGACGACGCTCGCGCCGTGCTGCGTTCCTGCCGGGAACTGGCCGTGCCGGCGGCCTTGGAGATCTCCCGTTCCAGGGGAGGGGGGGCATGGGTGGGTGTTCTTCGAGGAGGCGATTTCGGCGCGGGAGGCTCGCCTGCTGGTGGATGCGCTGCAGCAGTGCCTACGGGTGCGGCAGATCCTGGGTGTGCGGTTGATGCTTCTCGACGTTGCCGCTGAGAGAGGGAAAGCGGACCACGCCCGCCTTCAGCGCTTCTACGCCTCGATGGGGTTCTGGCCTTTGCCTGGACGGCCGGAGCGTTTGTTCATCTCCCTCGGTGTCCTTTCGCCTCTGCAGTCAGGCGGATGAGGCATCAGAAGCGCAGATGCCTGCGGCTCCAGTCCGTGATGGTGGCCTCAACCTTCTTGATCTGCCACTGCAGCGGCCCTCGGCCTCGTGTGCAGCCCCAGCGGCGGTAGTGCTTGCCGGGGGTTGCAGCACCCCCCGCAGGCGCAGCTGGCGGCATGGGGGCGATCAGCCGAACTCTCAGTGAGAACGGAGCTGCGCCTCTCGAACTGGGCAATGCTTTGCTGCACCATGGCAATCAGATCTGCAGCACCCAGCTTTGGAGCTGCCGCCCCCACCGGCGGTCCTGCGGCATCGGGGCGGAAGACAGTGGCTGTGCTGACGGCTGGAAGGCCATGCCGCCGCCGTTCTCGCCTTCCTGCGCCTGCTTTTGGGCCTTGATGGCTCAGAGCGGTTCAGTGCCCTCGCTGAGGATGGCCAGATAGGCGTCGTAGGCGAACAGGCGATTGCGCCGCCCACCGGTGATCTCGCGGGCGATCCCGAGCTCGACCAGGGTCTCGATGGCTTTGCTGATGGTGGGAAAGCTCAGGCCGCTCATCGCTCTGATCTGGCCGATGCTGGTGAGTGGGCGCTGGCGCAGGGCTTGGAAGATCCGGCGCACGCTCGGACCAGAGCGCCCCAGACCCGTGAGCCGGGCCTCGTCGCTGCTGAAAAGCGCCAGCAGACGGTGTGCGGTGGCGACCGCTGAACTCGCGGTGGTCACGATTCCCTCCAGGAAGAAATCGATCCAGGCCTCCCAGTCGCCCTGGCGGCGAACCTCTTCCAGCAGCTCGTAGTAGCGGCTGCGGTGCTGCTTGAAAAACAAGCTGAGGTAGAGCAAGGGCTGCTGCAGAACGCCGGCATCGATCAGCACCAGCACGATCAGAAGCCTGCCCAGGCGACCATTGCCGTCGAGGAAAGGGTGGATCGTCTCGAACTGCACGTGGGCCAGGGCGGCACGCACCAGCACCGGCAGCTCGTGCTCGTTTTGGGCGGTTCCATGGATGAAGCGCTCCAGCTGCGCCATGCAGTCCTCCACCAGGCCCGGCGGCGGCGGCACGAAGCTTGCATTGCCGGGCCGGGTGCCGCCGATCCAGTTCTGGCTGCGGCGAAAGTCACCAGGAAGCCGATCGGCTCCGCGGCCCCGGGCCAGCAGCTTGGCGTGGATCTCCCGCAGCAGGCGGGAGGACAGAGGGAATCCTTCCCGCAGCCGCGCCAGACCATGCTCCAGGCCGGCCACGTAGCTGGAAACCTCCACCACGTCATCAAAGGGAACACCGGGCGCCTCTTCCAGCTCAAAGAGCAGCAGATCGGAGAGGGACGACTGGGTGCCCTCGATCTGGCAGGAGAGCAGTGCCTCGCGCCGCACGTAGGTGTAGACGAACAGCTCTGGATCCGGCAGCAGCGCCGAGACTCCGTCCAGACGTCCGCAAGCCAACAGGGCTCTCTCGTGCAGGGCCTGAAGCGGCCCTTCAAGAGTGATCGGTGGATGAGGAGGAAGCGACGCCGGCACGAAGGCCCGCACGGATTCTCCTGTGGTGGTGCTGATTTCGTAGCGACCTGTGGACTCGCGCCGCATGGGAACGCCCCTCGACGAACCTTGAACACAACCGAAGCTTATTAAAGGAAAGCAGGCTTGCCTTTAATAGGGGCGGCAAGCAGGTGCTCCGCCACGGTCTCGGAGGTTGAGAAGCTTTTCGATAGGTGTCCTCAGCCTTCCAAGCTGATGATGCGGGTTCGATTCCCGCCACCCGCTTCGCTGAATTCCGAGCGCAACAGGCTTGGGGCCACCATCAGCACCAGGCTGCGGCTCTCCAGGGGCACCCCTTTCGGACTCCAGAACTCGGGGTGGCTGGGAATGTCCTCGCCGTTGGGCAGGGCGGTGTCGATCACCCGCATCCAGCCATTGGCGGGGGGGGGCAGGTCGAAGTGAATCGCCTTGCTGAAGGCGTTCAGGCCGCACCAGAGCAGGGCGCCGCGATCGGCGCTGTGCAGGCTCCAGGCCAGGGTGTGGGACCAGCTCCCCCAGTCCGGACGGTGCAACTCGACCCCGTGCCATTCCCGCCAGAGGTTGGCGGTGTCGCTGGGGCGGCCCGGTTTGCCCTCGGGGTGGGGCTGGGCGGGGTTGAGCAGGCTGGCGAGCTGACGACGCAGCAGCACCAGCCGTTTCAGGAACTGCAGCAGGCCCAGATCCTCTGAATCGGGCCGCCAGTGCATCCAGCCGAGCGGATTGTTCTGGCACCACGTGTTGTTGTTGCCGCCCTGGCTGCGGCGCACCTCGTCGCCCATCAGCAGCATCGGCACTCCCGGTGCCAGCAGCAGGGTGGCCAGCAGGTTGCGCTGCTGGCGATTGCGCAGGGCGGTGATGGCGTGGTCGCTGCTGGGTCCCTCGACGCCGTGGTTCCAGCTGTTGTTGTGGTTGTCGCCGTCGCGGTTGGCTTCGCCGTTGGCCAGGTTGTGCTTGCCGTTGTAGCTGACCAGATCGGCCAGGGTGAAACCGTCGTGGGCGGTGATGAAGGTGATGCTGCGGCCGACCGCCGGCGGCCGGCCGCCGTAGAGATCAGGGCTGCCCGCCAGGCGCTCCGCCATCAACCAGCTGCAGTCGTCGTCGCCTTTCCAGAAGCGGCGCAGATCGTCGCGGAAGCGACCGTTCCAGGTGCCGATCCGCCGGGCCGGGAAGTCGCTGAGCCGGTAGAGACCGCCGCAGTCCCAGGGTTCGCTCACCAGCTTGAGATCGCTCAGTTCCGGATCGGCCTCGATCTCCTCGAACAGGGGCGGTTGATCCAGGGGAGCCAGCGCCTCCCCCCGGGAGAGGGCGATGCCCAGGTCGAAGCGGAAACCGTCGATGCCGAGCTCGAGGGCCCAGCAGCGGAGGGACTCCAGCATCAGACGCCTCACCAGGGGGCGGTTGGCCGCGATCGTGTTGCCGCAGCCGGTCACGTCGAGGTAATCGCCTTCCGGGGTCTGGTGGTAGTAGAGGGAATCTCCGAAGCCACGCCAGCTGAGGGTGGGGCCTTCCTGGTTGCCTTCGCTGGTGTGGTTGAAGACCACATCGAGCAGCACCTCCAGGCCGGCCTGATGGCAGGCGGTGACCAGGGCGCGCACCTGCTGCCTTGCCTCCAGCGGGTCGTGGCCGACCAGGTAGCCCTGATGGGGGGCCATCCAGCTCAGGGGGCTGTAACCCCAGTAGTTCTGGCGGCCGGTGGGGGCATCCTGGGGGTCGAAAGCCATCACCGGCAGCAGCTCCAGGGTTGTGACCCCGAGGCTTCTGAGATAGGGAATGGTGTCGATCAGCCCCAGCAGGGTGCCCTGGCGCTCCGGCGGGGTCGGACTGCCCTCACCCTGACTGAAGCCGGCCACATGGAGTTCGTAGATCACGCTCCGCTGCCAGCGGTGGCGCGGCCGCGGGGCGGCGTCGAAGTCGAAGCGATCCCGCTCTGTCACCACCCCCTTCAGGCAGGAGGCGGTGTTGGGTCCGGTGCCGGTGGCCTCCTGGCGCTGATACACCTCCCAGCCGGTGATCGCCCGCGCACAGGGATCAAGCAGCACCTTGGCCGGATTGAAGCCATGCCATCCCGGCTGGCGTGGCCCATAGACCCGGTAGCCGTAACAGCAGCCGATGCCGATGCCGGTCACTTCGCCATGCCAGTGGTCGCCGGACCGGTGGGCGGCATCGAGATTCAGCACCCGATAGGGCTCCGCGTCCGCCCCATCGCGGAACAGCAGCAGTTCCACCCGTGAGGCCAGGGGGGCCACCACCGAGAAGTTCACCCCCCGGGCCGTGAGACTCGCCCCCAGGGGCCAGGGATGTCCGAGCTGGATCGGGTTCAAGGGCACGGCCGGAGTGCGCCAACCAGAGTGCGCCATCAAGTTAGGAGGGGTGGGCCCATCGGCCGCGTGGCAGTCTCGATGCGAGTGGGCCGATGGGGCCTGGGCGTCGCCTGGGGAGGCCTGATTTGCCTTTTTTTTGGCTGAATCCGGGCAAAACCGTTGCCGAGCGGGCGATTTCAGTTGCCCGATCAGCTCTTCCCCCATACGATTAGCGCGCTCCACCGCCTGGCGGGAGGGACGTTCCGCTCCGCCCAGCTCCCGCTCTTTCTGAAGGTTTCCCGTTTCCGATGAACAAAGCTGATCTCGTCAATCTCGTTTCGGCCCGCACCGAACTCACCAAGACCGATGTCTCCCAGGTGGTCGATGCCGCCATCGCCACGATCATCGACTCGGTCGTGGAGGGCAAGAAGGTCTCGATTCTTGGCTTCGGATCCTTCGAAGCGCGGGAGCGCTCGGCCCGTCAGGGACTGAACCCCAAGACCGGTGAAAAGATCGCCATCCCTGCCAAGCGCGTGCCGGCCTTCACCGCAGGCAAGCAGTTCAAGGACCAGGTTCAGGGCTGATCCCGGCGGCGGCCAACCTCTCCGGCACCCTGCTTCAGGCTCTGGAGCAGGGTGAGCGGCTGCGCCGTAGCAAGCGTCGCGGCCGATTCGCCCCATCCCCCTCCGGGCTGCTGCATGCGGGAAATCTGCGCACCGCCCTGCTGAGCTGGCTGCAGGCCAGGCTCAGCCAGGGCGAGTGGCTGCTCCGCTTCGACGATCTCGACACACCCCGCAACCGCAGCGGCGCCGAAGAGGCGATCCAGGCGGATCTGAGCTGGCTCGGTCTCGGCTGGGACGGCCCACCGATCCGTCAGAGCGAGCGCCAGGGCCTGTACCTCGAGGCGCTGGAATTGCTGCGCCAGCAGGGCCGGCTCTACCCCTGCCATTGCAGCCGCCGTGTGCTGGGGGATGTGTCAGCCCCCCACGGCGCCTGGCCCATCTATCCAGGCACCTGCCGCCAGCTGCCCCCCGACTGGGCACCCCGCCGCAGCCGCCATCCCAGCTGGCGGCTGCGGCTGAGCCAGGGTGATCTGCGCTGGCCGGAGCGGCTGGCGGCGGAGGGCGTTCTCGACGCGGCCACGGCTGTGGGCGATGTGGTGCTGAGGCGCGCCGATGGTTTTGTGGCGTACCACCTGGCCACGGCGGTGGATGAACTGACGCTGGGAATCAGCACCGTGCTGCGTGGTGCCGATCTCTGGCACTCCAGCGCCCCCCAGGTGGCCGTGATGGCTGGCCTCGGCCCCTTCCCTCCACCCGATTACTGGCATGTGCCGCTCTGGCGGCAGGAGGGGGGGCGGCGGCTCTCCAAGCGCGACGGCTCCGAGGGGCTGCAGGCTCTGCGGGACCAGGGGCTGGACGCGGCGGCGGTGATCGGGCGACTGGCGTCCAGCCTCGAACTGGTGCCGGCCGGCAGCCGCCTCAGCGCCCAGGAACTGCGGCAACAGCTCTCCGAGGCGGCGTTGCGGCAGGCGCTGAGCAGCGGGCAACGGCCGGAATCGCCGTCGGCCGGGAACTCTTAAGAAAGGTTCCCGAATGGAGGCCCCCATGAAGCGGCACACTGAAAACACGCAAACGGTGTTCAATTCATGACGAACGCATCGCCCCCCGGGGCGGCTTCGACGGCAGCGCTCAAGATCAGCTGCCCCTCCTGCGGTGGCAGCGGTGTTCTGCGGATGAGCGATCAGCGCTTCCGCACCTGTCTGGATTGCCTCGGGCAGGGTCACCTGCCGGTTTTCGAGCCCCAGCCGAGCCTGCAGGCCCTGATCCAGCGGCAGGAGGATCAGGCCATTCAACCCAGTGCCGACGGCCTCAGCCCTGAGGCCGTCTCTTCCGGCTCCAGATGAAGAACACCGCTGTGGCCACCACCACGGCGAGTGGCGCTGCGGTGAGCAGCAGCAGGATCACGGCTGTCCAGTCGGTGTACATCGCAGCAAATCAGGTGCCCACCCATCATCCCGTTCTGAGTGGCCTGGACCTCCGTTGCTAAGATCCTTTTCGATGGATAAAGAGAGGGAGCTTGGGTTCTGCGAGATGATCGATGTGCATCTATTGGGAACCTTGAAGTACTTTGATCTGGGCAACGGCTCGGCCGTGTTGGCGACGGAGGCGGTTCTCCACCAAGGCCCTAAACAACCCCGGGCCAGCCGCTCATACACATTGATCCGCCCTGCTGGAGCGTCTTTGTGTTGGGAACAGCGCTCATGATGCCCGGAGCCCAATTGCACTAGGGCAACTGCCATGATATTCATTACCCCTTCGACCCTGTGCAGGCGCGTTGGACTCTGCCCTTGCGGGCCCGTTCCGAGTCTCCTTGTCTGATATCACTAGTCCCTCAGCGCCCGCCGAAGCTTCTGGCTATGTCTTTGCTGGCTCAGCGTTTGAGCCCAAGGCTGTCGCCCGTCGTCTGCGTCCCTTGCTTCCTGTTGAGGCGTTTGCGACCAACCCGGCCCGGCTGGGCCTGATTCCGATCAACCTGGCGATCCTGGTGCTCGGATGGCAACTCGCTTCCCATCTGGACCGTCTTCCCCTGGCCGCGCTGCTGCTATGGCTACCCCTTGCGGTGGTGATGGGTAACAGCGTTTTCGTCCTTGGGCTGTTGGCCCATGACCTGATGCACGGCAGTTTGCCTCGGCAGCGGTCGCTGCGGCGGCTGGTCGGGCTGGTGGCATTCAGCGTGTCGTGGATGACCCCAACCCTCTGGCAGGCGGTGCATAACCGCGAACATCATGGCCACACCAATGGCCTAGTTGATCCTGATCGGAGCTATCTCGAGAGTCAACCCAGCAGCTGGGGCAAACGCCTGTTCCGCTGGATCGCACCCTCCAGCGAAGTGCATCCGTTGATCCTGGCCCTCGGCATGACCAGTGCCTGGCCTTTGCACCACTTCCGCACCACCTGTTCGGTGCTCCTCTTCAACACTGCTAATACCCGTTTCACTCCGGCCGCCTTTCTGGTGAGCAAGGTTGAGCGCCAGGCCATCGCCCTTGAGCTGTTGGTTGTGGTTGCCCTCCATGCTGGGGTGATCAGCTGGATCGGTCTTCGGCCGGTTCCACTACTGCTGGGATACTTCTTGCCCCTGTGGATAGGCTATGCGATTGCGATGATTTATATCTATACTAATCACATGCTTTCACCTCTGACTGAGGATAATGATCCCTTGGTGAGTTCACTCTCCCTTCGGATGCCTGCCTGGGTCGATCTGCTTCACTGCAACTTTTCCCACCATTCAGAGCATCATGTCTTTCCAGGTTTTAACAGCAACTACTATCCTCTCGTGCGCGAATTGCTGTTGCTTCACTATCCCGATCGCTTCCAACTGATGGGTCCGGGTCAGGCTTGGCGGCTGATGCTCTCCACTCCCCGTTTTTACCGCGATGCCTTGACTCTAGTGAACTGGGATGGAACGGTGACGATGCCGGTTCCGTGTTCGTCTAGTGGGCCAAAGAATTCAAAAGCAGAAGCTGTTTTTTAGTGTGCCGTTCCGCAGATTTGTGAACTAAGTTTCTGGAACATCTCCAAGATTGAGCCTTAAGTAGCCACATCAGTGGCGTAAATTAGGATTGTGGTGACGTAGTAAATTTCGTCGTGCGTGACTCTTTCACGAAGTTCAAGTCTATGGGTTGCAGGGGATGGGTGCGGTTAAGACCCTGAATCGTTCGTTGACGCAGAGCATCACAGCCTTTTCGGGCGGATTGAGATAGAAATTTACGATCCATCTAAACTTCAGGGCAAAGAACGGATCCGTTCTTTGCTTGAACGACTTCTGGCGGTGAGGCTACACGGAAGAGGTTTGCTACCAGCGGTGCACGGAAGTTTTTGATATTCCGTTGGCCGCCGCCAATGAGCGTGTGCTCCAAGTGGGTGCTGCCATCACTCGGCTGTCTCTGCAGAGCTGGTTGATCAACACCGCGATCTTGTCATCCTCGACCTGAGAAAGAGAGTCGCTTCTGATTAGGTCAACTCAGGCTAACCATGAATAGGTGGAAGGACAGCACGGTCCATTCTCTGTGTTCGGGGCCGGGGATCTCAATGGGTCACTAACCCCTAAGAGTTTGCAGAAAAACCCTCTTGGAGGGCGAGTTTCCCTGGCGGCGAGCTGATTTCCTGCTGAAAGCGGCTGATCGCGCTGCCATTTCGGCCCGAAGACGGCTTGATCTGGCCAGTTTTGTTCAGTTCTGAGCCCTTTTGGGGCCCATTGATCACACCCTTGGGCAACTGGCTGTTCATGCCGCCTCCATGACGGGCTTGAGGATGTTGCCCTGCCGGACCAAGTTGTAGGCGATCACCTGCAGTCCGTAGCCTAAAGCTCCTCTGTGGGATTATACGGCGCTGACGTTGTCCCGCCCCCGCAGCTTGAACTGGCGCTGGCCGCCGAACTGTTTGATCCAGCCAAACACCTTCTCGATGCCGCGGCGGGCATTGATCGATTTGGCGTAGCCCTCATGCCGGGTGGTGCGGCCATCGCATCGATCGCTGAGCCACCGCTGCGTGCGGTGTTCTGCGGCACGTTCGGAGTCACGCCCAGCCGTCGCATCTCGGCCACGACCCCCTTCGTGTCGTAGTTCGTGTCGGCACCGATCGTCTTCTGGCGGGCACCAGGGCAATCTGCAGCCATCTCTTGGGCCGCATCCCGCTCGCCGTAGCCAACCGCTCCGCGGAAGCCTGCGGCTACGGCCAGCGTCACCTGGCAATCCACCGCCAGGTCGTGGCGGTTCTCCATAAGCACGTGACCGCGGTAGCTCAGCTGCGCTGGATGAGCGTTCGATTTCCGGGCCAGCAGGGCCTCTGGATCGGTGCTGGAGTGATGGGTCTCGTTGCTGAGCTTGATGCCGCGAAAGTCCTCTTTTGCCCGCTTCTTAGCTTTCTTGGGCGCACCGAATCCCTCGCCAGAACCTGAGGGCGGAGGCGGAGGATCCTCCTGCCCATCGATCCGCTCCTGGAAAGCGTGTGACGCCCAGGCCTGCAACAGCGTGTCGACCACGTAGAAGTGTTCGCTAGCGAGCAGTGGTTTGACTTCGGGAGCATCTTTCAGCTTCTCGAGGAACTTGCCAATGAAGTCCTCGTTGAGGAGGCGCTCGCGGTTTTTGGTGTAGACGCAGTCTGCCGGAGGCCATACCTGTTCAGATACCAGATCGGATCGTTAGGGCTCAGGCCGACGTGACCGCAGGCCCGGTGAACCCGTAGCAGCGGAACAGCAGGTTGTAGTGGAGCTGATCCTGCAGCAGCCTCTCCGAGCGGATGCCGTAGAAGGCCTGCAGCAGCGAGGCCAGCAGCACAGTTGCTCCGGTGGAACCGATGGGCGGCCTTCCAAGGCATACAGAGCGCAGAAGGTGGGGATCAGCCGATCGAGGGACTGATTGATCCGCCAGCTTTCGAATCCGCCTGAGCGGATGGTTGGCCGGGATCAGAGCCTCGATCGAGACGTAGGAGAACAGTGAACCGCTGCGCTCCTGCTGATCTCGCATTGACAACTGAGTGGTTGCCCAGTTTTCGCAGATCCCGCCGGGTTTTTCAGCGAACTCCTAAGCGTCGATGAGCCAAGGCTATGACCTGCAAGACAGGCTGTTGCTTGATCAAACCCATGGCGTTATACGACCAATCTGGAGGCTGCTTAGGCAGGCCCACCGGTGAGTGCCTCCCACTGGGGGCGCAGGGCCGCCGGAACCGGCCGGGATCTGAAGTCGCGCGGATCGCTGGGGCCATGCCGGATCACGGCATTGACAACCATGGCCGAGCGTCGTCCGTTGTTGATCGCCCCATGGGGAACTCCCGGGGGGATGCGCACCAGCACAGGTTCGTCCTCCCTCAGGGTGATCCGCTCGAGCCGGGCGTTCTGCAGCACCACCAGATCGAGCGAACCCCTCAACAGGATCAGCTGGTCGGTCTGGTGGCGATGGCAGAACAGCTCCCAGGGCTGCTGGGGGGCCAGCTCGGCGATCAGGGTTTCGTGGCTGGACTGGGCCTGGCAGAAGGTGGTGCGGCCGGCGCTGACGCGCTCAAGCTGAACAATCTCCACCTGACGGGACTGGGCCATGGGAACGGCAGATCAAGCAATTCATCAAGACTGGTGACAGAAGCCGTCAATCAACGAATTGTTTGCTACTGAACTGTTCTGGCGTCAGGGTTCCCTGGCCAGGCTTTTGGCTGATCGCCAGGCTGCCCGGGGTGGAGAGGATCGGGAAACGGGCCGTGCTGGATTCGAACCAGCGACCGTGCGATTAGAAGTCGCATGCTCTATCCGGCTGAGCTAACGGCCCACTGGCGCAGCCTAAGGTGAGCGGCTGCGCAACCTTGTTCCATGGCGGCCATCCGGCTCAGCGACGAGCAGAAACACCAGCTGGTGGAACGCTACCGCCAGGGTGAGTCGACCCAGGCACTGGCGAGTGGCTTTGGCTGCAGCCCCAACACCGTGATCCGTCTGGTCAAGGGGGTGCTTGGAGAGGAGCTCTACGAGCGGCTCAAGCGGCAGAGGGCCTCCCGGGGGGCGGCACTCCCGCCCGCTGCTGAGCAGGCCGTGCTCCCGCTCACCCCCCACGCCTTGCCGGATCCCGAGCCAGCGGATCCCGTGACAGTTGAGCGGCAGGGGATCGATATCCCCGGCACCCTCCCCGGCCCCCTCAGCGCAGAGCATTTCAGCTCAGCCCATTTCAGCGCGGCCACGCTCCGCGTGGCCAGCGAAAGTGATGCGAACGATCGTGATACCAACGAACGTGGCGACAGCGAAAGTGACGACAGCGAAAACGACGACACCCCCGGGCTGCTGGCGATCGACGACGCCGACGATTTCGTTGACGACGATGCTGATGAGGGCCTTGAGGAGGACACGGACACCAGCCTTGAAGACCGTGATCGGGAAGCGAACATCTTCGTGACCGTGGCGGTGGGAGCGGCTCTGGAGGATCGTCCGGCCACCACCTGCCAGCCCCTGGAGGTTGCTCTGCTGCCTGCCTGCCTTTACATGCTGGTGGACAAGACGGTGGAACTGCAGGCCCGCCCCCTCAGCGATTTCCCGGAGCTGGGGCGGCTGCCCGATGGGGAGCAGCAACGTCAGGCCCTGGTGGTGTTTGCCAATCCCCGCCAGGCCAAACGGCACTGCGGCCGCACCCAGCGCGTCATCAAGCTGCCCGACAGCCAGGTGATTCATCGCACCGCTTCCTATCTGCTGGGCCAGGGCATCACCCGGCTGGTGCTGGAAGGGGCGCTTTACTCCCTGCCGGGATCCTGATCGGAGCCGGGCATCAGCAGGGCGGCGGTGCTGCCGCCGCTGATCACGCCCACCACCAGGGCAAGGCCCACCAGGAAGCCGGTGGGAAGGGGCACGCTGCGGGCGAAGCCCAGCCGGAGGCTGGCCCTGTCGCTGAGGTTCTGGGCGCCGAGGCAAAGGATCAACAGCAAGACCAGGCCACCGCCGAGGCTGGTGATCAGCAGACGCAGACGCAGCAGCACGGACCCGCACATCGCATTGAGCAGAGTCTGACCGGTGGCGTGACGATGGGCCTGCCGCTCAGGGGCTTTCGGGCTCATCGGCCTGGTGCAGCAGGGCGTAGAGGTCGCGGCGCGACAGTCCGGTTTCCTCGGCCAGTTGCCGGGCCGCATCACGGCTGCTGAGGCCCGCCGCCACCCGTTCAGTCAGCTTCGCCTTGAGGGTGGCATCGCTCCAGCAGGGCAGCTCGGGCGCGGGAGCACCGCCCAGCACCAGGGTGCATTCGCCGCGGGGCGGCACCTGGCGGAAGTGGGCCAGGGCAGCGCTGACGCTGGGTCCGATCTGCTGCTCATGGCGTTTGGTGAGCTCCCGGGCCACCTGGAGCGGGCGATCGCCGAGCAGCTGGAGGATGTCTTCGAGCAGCTCCACCAGCCGGTGCGGCGCTTCGAACAGCACCAGGGTGCGCGGCTCGGCGGCCAGCTGCTGCAACGCGGCGCGCCGCTGAGTTGCCCTGGCGGGCAGGAAGCCCTCGAAGCAGAAGCGGCCGCTGGGCAGGCCGCTGCTCACCAGGGCGGTGGTGACGGCACAGGGGCCGGGAATGCAGACCACCGGCAGGCCGGCCGACCGGGCGGCGGCCACCAGCAGCTCGCCGGGATCGGAGATGCCCGGCAGGCCCGCGTCGCTGATCACCGCCAGGCTTTCGCCGGCCACCAGCGCCGCCAGCAGTTCGGGCACCCGGGCCTGCTGGTTGTGCTGGTGGAAGCTGACCAGCCGGCCCCGCAGCTCGAACCCTGCCAGCAGCTGGCCACTGTGACGGGTGTCCTCACAGGCGATCCGGTCGACGCCGCTGAGCACCGAGCGGGCGCGAGGGGAGAGATCGGCCCGGTTGCCGATCGGGGTGCCCACCAGATAGAGCACCCCGGCGGCGGGCTCAGACGGCAGCGGGTTCCTGGGAGACACCGCGCAGGGTGAGGTTGATGCGGCCGCGATTATCGATCTCGCGGACCCGCACCGTAACGGGATCCCCCACCTTGACCACGTCTTCGACCTTCTCGACCCGGGCTTCGGAGAGCTGGGAGATGTGGATCATCCCCTCCTTGCCGGGCAGGATCTCGACGAAGGCACCGATCGGGATCACCCGGGTGACGGTTCCGCTGAACTGCTCCCCTTCGCTGATGCGACGGGTGAGGCCCTCGATGATCCGCTGGGCTTCATCGGCGGCGGCGCCGTCGTGGCTGGCGATCGTGACGATGCCGCCGTCTTCGATGTCGATCTTGGTGTTGGTGCGCTCGGTGATGCCCTTGATCGTGCGGCCGCCGGGGCCGATCACGGTGCCGATCAGTTCCGGGTCGATCCGGAAGCTGAGCAGGCGGGGGGCATGGGGGGAGAGGGTGTCACGGGGCTTCTCGATCGCTTCGAGCATCTTCTCGAGGATGTGCAGCCGGGCCGGCCGCGCCTGGTTGACGGCCTCGGCGATGGTGCTCACCGCCAGTCCGGCGATCTTCATGTCCATCTGCAGGGCGGTGATGCCCTTCTCGGTGCCGGCCACCTTGAAGTCCATGTCACCGAGGAAATCCTCGATGCCCTGGATGTCGGTGAGGATGCGCACCTCATCGCCCTCCTTGATCAGGCCCATGGCGGCGCCACTCACCGGCGCCTTGAGCGGCACGCCGGCATCCATCAGCGCCAGGGTGCTGCCGCAGACCGAGCCCATCGAGGTGGAGCCGTTCGAGCTGAGGCACTCCGAAACCACCCGCATCACGTAGGGGAAGCCTTCCTTGGCGGGAAGCACCGGGATCAGGGCCCGTTCGGCCAGGGCGCCGTGGCCGACTTCGCGGCGGCCCGGGGAACGCATCGGACGGGTTTCGCCGACGGAATAGGGAGGGAAGTTGTAGTGGTGGAGGTAGGTTTTCTCGCTCAACGGGTTGAGGTCGTCCATCTCCTGGGCGTCGCTGGGGGTGCCGAGGGTGGCGCAGGACAGCACCTGGGTGAGGCCCCGCTGGAAGAGGCCGGAGCCATGGACCCGCTTGGGCAGTACGCCGACGGCGGCGGTGATCGGCCGCACCTCATCGAGGTTGCGGCCATCGACCCGCTTGCCCTCGGTGAGGATCTGGGCCCGCATCAGCTTCTTGGTGAGGGCCTTGTAGCTGTTGCCAAGCGCCTTGCCGGTGCTGGCCAGACGGATCGGATCGGCTTCGGTGAGGCTGGCGATCTTGGTGGCCACCTCGGCCTTGAGGGCATCGAGCTTTTCGTCGCGCTCGCCTTTGGTCTGGGTGAACTGCTTCAGCACCTCGCCGATGCCGCTGGAGCATTCCTGGGCGAGGAAGTCGGCGAGGGTCGGGTCTTCGCTGGGGGCTTCGGGGATCACCTGCTCGATGCCGAGCTCGGCGAGCAGCTGTTGCTGGGCCTTGATCAGCTCGCCGACGGCTTCGTAGCCGAAGTCGATCGCCTCGATCACGTCCTGTTCGGGCAGCTGGTTGGCGCCCGCTTCCACCATCACCACGCCGGCCGGGGTACCGGCCACCACCAGATCAAGCTCACTGCGCTCGATCTCCCGGTAGCTCGGATTGAGCACGAAGTCGTCGCCGAGCAGGCCCACCCTCACGGCCGCCATCGGGCCATAGAAGGGAAGCCTGGCCAGCAGGGCGGCAATCGAGGCCCCGGTGACCGCCAGCACGTCGGGCGGCACCCGCTCATCGAGCGAGAGGGTGGTGGCGACCACCTGGAGGTCGTCGCGAAGCCAGGCGGGGAAGAGGGGCCGCATCGGCCGATCGATCAGCCTGGTGGTGAGGATGGCCCGCTCGGGAGGGCGCCCTTCCCGGCGGAAGAAGCTGCCCGGAATGCGGCCGGCGGCGTAGAGACGTTCTTCGTAATCGCAGGTGAGCGGAAGGAAATCGATTCCTTCGCGGCCCTTGGCGCGGGTGGCCGTGACCAGCACGGAGGTTTCACCGCATTCCACCAACACCGCACCGCCCGCCTGGGGGGCGAACAACCCTGTGGTCAGCCGGATCTCCCGACCATCGAAGGAGACCGACTGAGTTTTTCCTGGCACTTCTGCTTATGTCCGTTTTGTTGTCGGTATCCATTCTCGCACTTTGGCTTGCGCGACCGCCGCCAGCCCTGTGCTCTGCAGCCAGGCCAGGCGGTTCGGCAAAAAAAAGGGTGGCCATGGCCACCCGGGTGCGAAAGCTGGGAACGGAGTGCCAAGGGCAGCACCGGCCGGCCTGAATCTCTACCAGCTCGACTTGGTGACGCCTGGCAACAGACCCTTGTGGGCCATCTCGCGCAGCTGGTTGCGGCAGAGGCCGAAATCCCGGTAGTAGCCGCGGGGCTTGCCGGTGGCCCAGCAGCGGTTGCGCACGCGGTTGGCGGCGCTGTTGCGGGGCAGGCCCTGAATCTTGCGGTGCACCTCAAGGCGCTCCATCGGACCGGGAGCGGCCTCGAAGGCGGCCATCAAAGCAGCGCGCTTGACGGCAAAGCGAGCCACGATTTTTTTGCGCTTGACGTCGCGCGCGATCATCGACTTCTTCGCCATGCGGCTGCTGTGTTGGTGCAGTGATCGTTCACCTTACCGTCCGGCCGGGCCATGGTCCGGGTGGCTGGGGCACAGATCGGCGAGGGGGCAGCCGCTGCAGGCGGGTTTGCGGGCGTTGCAGACGGCCCGGCCGTGGAAGATGATCCGGATCGAGAAGTTTTCCCATTCCGGCTGTGGCAGCAGTTTCATCAGCTCCGGTTCGATCCGGCCGGGTTCGCGCTGCTTGCTGAGCCCGAGCCGGTTGCTCAGCCGTCGCACATGGGTGTCGACGGTGACCCCGGCGTTGATGCCGAAGGCATGGGCCAGGACCACATTGGCTGTTTTTCTGGCCACGCCGGGCAACTCCAGCAACTCCGCCATCGAGCTGGGAACGGCGCCGCCATGGCGTTCGAGCAACAGGCGCGAGCTGGCCACGATGTTTTTCGCCTTGTTGCGGAAGAAGCCGGTGGATTTCACGTAGGGCTCAACCGCGTCGCTGTCGACCGCGGCGGCGGCGGCGGCATCGGGGAAGCGCTCGAACAGGGCGGGCGTGACCCGGTTGACCCGTTCGTCGGTGCACTGGGCCGAGAGCATGGTGGCGACCAGCAGCTCCCAGGGATTGCGCCAGTCGAGCGAGCAGGTGGCGTCTGGGTAGAGCTGGCCGAGCCGCTCGAGGATCAGCGGGGCCCGTCGGCGCGCCGATGGAAAGCGGGGCCGGCGCGGCCGCGGTCCGGGAGCCGCCGCCATCTCAGCGGCCGAGCAGTTGCTGCACCACCGAGAGCTGGCTGGTGTCCTTGACGATCAGCACAGCACTGAGCCCGACCAGCAGCAGGAAGCCCGACTGCATGAAGACCAGCTGCAGCCGCTGGGGCAGGGGCCGGCCCCGCAGGCCTTCGATCAGCAGCAGCAGGAACTGGCCGCCATCGAGCAGGGGCAGCGGCAGGGCGTTGATCACGGCCAGGTTGATCGAGATCAGCGCCGTGAACAGATAGAGGCTGCCGCCACCGCTCCTGGCCAGGGAAGCCCCCATCTCGACGATCTTGACCGGCCCGGACATCTGCGGGGCCGTTTCGCTGAAGCGGGTGACCAGGGCAACGAAGCCATCCACGGTGCGGCGGGTGAGCTGCACGAAGACGCGGTTGGCTTCGCCGATCACCTCCAGGGGCCCCCGGGCGGGGCGGAAGGCTTCGTTGCCATTGGGTTGCAGCTGGGCACCGATCCGGCCGATGCCGTCGTTGTCGTCGGGGGTGAGGCGGAAGCTCAGCCGCTGCTCGCCACGGGCGGCTTCCAGGGCCAGGGCCCGGCTGGGGGCGGCCTTGATGTCGGCCACCAGATCAGCCACGGCTGCCTGGCCGCCGGCCAGCGGCACCCCGCCGAGGCTGAGGATCCGGTCGCCGGCGAGCAGGCCGGCCCGGGCAGCAGGCTGGCCGGGTTGCACCACCGCCACCACCACCCCGGGGCTGGCACTGAAGCCGGCCGGGATGCCCACCAGAGCACCCTGGGCCAGCAGCACCGCCCAGGCCAGCAGCAGGTTGGCGAGCACCCCGGCGGCGATCACGAGCGCCCGCTGGATCAGGGGACGGTTGCGCAGCAGATCGGGATCGTCGGCGGGGATGCCGCTGTCTTCGGCATCGTCATCGGGGAAGGCCACGAAGCCACCCAGGGGGATGGCCCGGAGGGCGAACTGAACGCCGCGCCGCTGGCGCTCGATCAGCACCGGGCCGAAGCCGATCGAAAAGCCGCTGACGCGGATGCCCTGCCAGGTGGCAGCGAAGAAGTGGCCGGCCTCATGCACCACGATCAGAGCGGCCAGGATCGCCAGTGCTGAGAGAACGCCCATTCAGCCTTGATGAAGACCTTCCCATTCTGGGGGTTGCGGCGCCGCAGTGCTCCCTTCGGCCGTTGCGCCGCGGCGCGGCGACACGGCCTGCGGGAGCGCTGCGGCGCCGCAACGTCGCGTTGGGGGCGGGATCCGCAGGTTGAGAGGCAGGTTGGGGTGTGTTGAGGGGGCGGTATCGCGAGGCTGGGGCAGGGGTGAGGGGGCTGGGGGAGCGGGGGTGTTTCCGGCGGCTCCGGGAGCGGGGGAATGCGTCTCCCGCGCCCGCCCAGGTAATCCTGCCGTCTCACCACTTCCACGCCCGTCGCCACCGCCGCTTGCTCTTCCCCTGCCACCGCTTCCTTTCCCCCAGCCGCCACCCCTTCCTTTGCCCACCCCCGCGGCCCGGAGCCCTGAGCCCGGAGGCGGCGTCGCGGCGCAGCCGCGCAGCCGCGCAGCCGCCGCTGGGCTCAGGGCTCCGGGCCGATCCGGTCGGTGCCGAAATAAGGCACCAGCACCGGTGGCAACACGACGCTGCCATCCTCTTGCTGGCCGGTTTCGAGCAGGGCGGCCATGGTGCGACCCACCGCCAGGCCGCTGCCGTTGAGGGTGTGGAGCAGGCGGGTCTTCTTGCCATCCTT
The DNA here is from genome assembly GCF_977927535.1 of Cyanobium sp. ULC082. NCBI lineage: Bacteria > Bacillati > Cyanobacteriota > Cyanophyceae > Synechococcales > Prochlorococcaceae > Cyanobium > Cyanobium sp. ULC082. The sequence goes on along the minus strand of NZ_OZ376398.1, from coordinate 105,551 downwards.
GAAACGGATCGCCGAGCGGCGCGCCTGGAAATCGCCGCAGGTGCTGCAGCTGGAGATTTCGCGGTAGACGCCGGCGCCGGGCAGCCACACTTCCAGATCAAAGGTGCGGGCGGCGGAGAAGCCGAGGTCGCCGGTGCAGAGGTCGAGCACCCGGTAGGGGAGAGCGAGGGCCTGGAGCACGGCTTCGGCGTCGGCGGTGAGGCTGGCGTGGCCCGCTTCGGATTCGTCGGGGTGGCAGAACCAGTAGAGCTCGACCTTGTTGAACTGGTGGAGGCGGATCAGGCCGCGGGTATCGCGGCCGTAGGAGCCGGCCTCGCGGCGGAAGCAGGGGGTGTAGGCGGCGTACTTGAGCGGCAGCTGTTCGGCGGGGATCAGTTCATCGCGGTGCAGGGAGGTGATCGGCACCTCGGCGGTGGGGGTGAGCCAGAGGTCGTCGTCGGCGCAGCGGAAGCTTTCCTCGGCGAATTTGGGCAGCTGACCGGAGCCGGTGAGGCTGGCGGAGTTCACCAGGATCGGCGGCATCACTTCGCGGTAGCCGCGGCGGCCGTGCAGGTCGAGCATGAAGCTGATCAGGGCCCGCTCGAGCCGGGCCCCCTGGCCCAGCAGCGTCACGAAGCGGCTCTGAGCGATCCGCACGGATCGCTCCGTATCGATCAGGCCCAGCCGCTCGGCGATCTGCCAGTGCTCCTGCAGCGGTGCGGCACCGTTGGTGATCCGGCGGGGCTGGCCCCAGCTCCTCACCACAACGTTGTCCGCCTCGCTGCGGCCTTCCGGGCAAAGCGGCGAGGGCAGGTTGGGGAAGGAGAGCAGCTGGTCGTGCAGACGGGCTTCGAGGGATTTCTCCTCCTCTTCGAGCACGCCAACCTGCTGCTTGAGCCGGTTGCCCTGGTCGCGCAGCACTTGAACGGCGGGGCTGTGGGGCGGCTCGCCGGCGCGGATCAGTTCGCCCACCTGGCGGCCCACCCGGTTGCCCTCCGCCTGAAGCTCACTGCGCTGCTGCTGGAGATCGCGCTCCTGGCGCGCGATCATCTGCAGGGCGGTGAGATCGAGCTTCAGGCCACGGCGAGAGAGCTGGTCGACGATCCGCTCAGGGGTGTCGCGCACCAGGCGCTGATCCAGCACGGCCCAACCGGCAAGTGAGCGGCAGCCTAAGACTGAGTGTTGTCAGCTCTTCTGCGGGCCCAGGTTCAGAGCACCTGCACCACTTCACTCACCTCGGGGATCGATTCGCGCAGCTTGCGCTCGATGCCCATCTTCAGGGTCATGGTGCTGCTGGGGCAGGAGCCGCAGGCGCCCTGCAGCCGCACTTTCACGATCGGCCCGTCGATTTCGACGATCTCGACGTTGCCGCCATCGGCCATCAGGTAGGGGCGCAGCTCATCGAGCACCCGCTCGACGTTCTCGACGGTGAGGGCGCGGGGGTCATTGACGGTTTCGGTGCTCATGGGGTCTTGTGGAGATGATCTGACTTTAGAGAGGTGTCCTGGCAGGCGTCTGGTTTGAGTAGCGGTAGCGCAGCTGAGCGATCAGAAGATCCCGCGCTTCGATGCGGTAGACGATCCGGTGTTCGCCATTGATTCGCCATCGATTCGCCGCTACCACCAGCCCGCCAGGGCGTGCTTCAGCGGCTCGGGTTTGCCAATGCCGCTGAAGGGCTCACGGCGGATCGCTTCGATCAGATGGTTGATGCGTTGTTGCATCTTGCGGTCATGCTCCTGCCAGTGGAGATAGTCCTGCCAAGCCTTGGGAGCAACGATCAGTCGCACGGGAGGAGTTCGTGGACCTCGCCGGTGCCGGTGCCCAGGGCGGCAATGGATTCCAGCAGTTGCCGGCCATTGGCCGGGGAGCGCAGCAGGTGGGCGGTCTCTTCCATGGCTTTGCAATCATCGAGAGACAGCATCACCACGGCGGGCGCTCCACGACGCGTGATGATCAGCGGCTCATGGTCGTCGCAGACCTGTCGCATGGTCTGAGCCAGGTTTGCCCTGACGGCTGTGTAAGACATCGCATCCATGTCAAACCTGGGTTTCCTGTACGCCTTACTGTGCGTTGGACTGGGGATTTGGTGACTCTGTCGATTCAGGTCCGTCACCGTCGGTCCACAGCCGCAGGTTGCGCGTTGGTGGTGATCGGCTTCTGGAGAATCGAGGCCAGCTCATCCCGGAGCGGACGTGGAGCACCAACCGCCAGCCCTGGTGGCTCCGGCGCTGGGCTCCGGCCCCCTCATTCCTAGGATTGATCCACTGGCTTCCCTGAACGGGCTTTCTCGACGCGCATGACCGACGTTCCCGTTTCACGGATCCGCAACTTCTGCATCATTGCCCACATCGACCACGGCAAATCGACCCTGGCCGATCGCCTGCTGCAGGAAACCGGCACGGTGGCGGCACGGGACATGCAGGCCCAGTTCCTCGACAACATGGAGCTGGAGCGGGAGCGGGGGATCACGATCAAGCTCCAGGCCGCCCGCATGGAGTTCCGGGCAGCCGATGGGGAGCTGTACATCCTCAACCTGATCGACACCCCCGGCCACGTGGATTTCTCCTACGAGGTGAGCCGCAGCCTGCAGGCCTGTGAAGGGGCGCTGCTGGTGGTCGATGCCAGCCAGGGGGTGGAGGCCCAGACGCTCGCCAACGTCTACCTGGCCCTGGAGAACGAGCTGGAGATCATTCCGGTGCTGAACAAGATCGACCTGCCCGGCGCCGATCCGGCCCGGATCAGCGAGGAGATCGAATCGATCATCGGCCTCGACACCAGCGGCGCGATCGCCTGCTCGGCCAAGACCGGCCTGGGGGTGTCGGCCATCCTCCAGGCGGTGGTCGACCGGGTGCCGCCGCCACCGGACCGGGTGAGTGAGCCGCTGCGCGCCCTGATCTTCGACTCCTATTACGACGCCTACCGGGGTGTGATCGTTTATTTCCGGGTGATCAGCGGACGGATCGCTCGCAAGGACAAGGTGCTGCTGATGGCCAGCAAAACCAGCTACGAACTCGATGAGGTGGGGGTGATGGCGCCCGATCAGCGCCAGGTGGAGAGCCTGCATGCCGGCGAGGTGGGCTATCTGGCGGCATCGATCAAGGCTGTGGCCGATGCCCGCGTCGGCGACACGATCACCCTGCTGGCCGATCCGGCCTCCGCACCCTTGCCCGGCTACGCCGAGGCCAAGCCGATGGTGTTCTGCGGCCTCTTCCCCACCGACGCCGATCAGTACCCGGATCTGCGGGAGGCGCTCGACAAGCTGCAGCTCTCCGATGCGGCGCTGAAATACGAGCCGGAAACCAGCAGTGCCATGGGTTTCGGCTTCCGCTGCGGCTTTCTGGGGCTGTTGCACATGGAGATTGTGCAGGAGCGGCTGGAGCGGGAGTACAACCTCGATCTGATCGTGACGGCGCCATCGGTGATCTATCAGGTGACCCTGATCGACGGCTCGCTGATGATGGTGGACAATCCGGCCACCCTGCCCGATCCGCAGAAACGCGAATCGATCGAGGAGCCCTATGTGAAGCTGGAGATCTATACCCCCAACATCTACAACGGCACATTGATGGAGCTGTGTCAGGAGCGGCGGGGAGAATTCATCGACATGAAGTACATCACCACCGACCGGGTGACGCTGCACTACGAGATGCCCCTGGCCGAGGTGGTAACGGATTTCTTCGACCAGATGAAGAGCCGCACCAAGGGTTATGCCTCGATGGAATACAGCCTGATCGGCTATCGCAAGAATGAACTGGTGCGCCTCGATGTGCTGATCAATGCCGAGAAGGCGGATCCGCTCACCACGATCGTGCACCGCGACAAGGCCTACAACGTGGGCAAGGGGCTGGTGGAGAAACTCAAGGAGCTGATCCCCAGGCAGCAGTTCAAGATTCCGATCCAGGCCTCAATCGGCAGCCGGATCATCGCCAGTGAAAGCATCAGTGCGATTCGCAAGGATGTGCTGGCCAAGTGCTATGGCGGCGACATCTCCCGCAAGAAGAAGCTGCTGCAGAAACAGGCCAAGGGCAAGAAACGGATGAAGGCGATGGGCCGGGTGGAAGTGCCCCAGGAGGCTTTCATGGCGGTATTGAAGCTGAATCAGTGAGGCAGGCCAGATCGAGGGCTGCAGGAAGGCCCGTTCCTGTTCGGCCAGGGCCACGTAGAGGCAGTCGTGGGAGGGATGATCGAGTTCCAGGCACTACTATCCGGCTCGGGCCAACAGTGTGCTGGAGGGGATCAGGCGGCTGAACGGTTCGGCGGCGCGGTTCGCCAACACCTGGAACTGTTCGGAGGTGATCGCCCCCAGCCGCAGACTTTTCCAACCCGCGTTCAGCAGTTCCACCAGCGCCAGATCTGGTGCCAGCCGCAGGGTCCAGCGTTGAGCAGGCGAGCCAGCTCACCGCGAAGGGATTCGTCCTGCTGGGCCGTGGTGGTGAGCAGATCTCGCAGGCTCTGCTCCAGGGAGAGGCCCTGAGCCCGGGCACGGGCCCTGAGCGCGGCCACCACCTGATTATCCAGCTGCCGGATCAAAAGCTGCGCCATGGCGCTTTTGGGATTGCTACCGACTATCCATAGCAACGTTGTTGCGATTCCGTGGCACCCGCGCATGCGCCAGCGAAGCCCGCTGCAACCAAAACGGTTGCATAATGGTTGCAGCGTTGATGAACTGGTGGCTGCCATGGCCAAGAGCCTCACCCTCAAGAACCTGCCGGACGCACTCCACGCCCGTCTGAGCGCTGCGGCCAGGCAGCATCGCCGCAGCCTCAACAGCGAGGCGATCGTGTGCCTCGAAGCTGGACTGACGCTGGCACCAGCTGGGGCGGAGGAACGCCTGACGGCTATTCGTGCACTTCGCGAGACCCTGCCGCGCAATGGTTTTGCCCCCGCCGACAGCGACGCGTTCAAGCGTGAGGGCCGCCCGTGATCGCTGTGGACACCAACGTGGTGGCCTATCTGCTGCTTCCCGGCCCGCAGACAGCGCTGGCGGAAGCCTTGCTGATCGATCAACCCAACTGGGCGGCTCCGCCGTTGTGGCGCAGTGAATGGCGCAACGTGCTGAGCGGATACCTGCGGCGAGGCGACCTGAGCCTCGATCAAGTGCTCAGCCTGCAGCAGCAGGCAGAAGACCTGGTGATTCGCCATGAGGAACCGGTGTGTTCTGACGCTGTGCTCCGGCTGGCGGCCACCAGTGGCTGCAGCGCTTATGACTGTGAATTCGTGGTCGCTGCTCAACAGTTGGGCATACCGCTGATCACGGCGGACCGCGCTGTGCTGAGAGCTTTCCCTGATCTGGCCAATCCCCTGCCTCAGGCCACCTCCTGAATCAGCAGGGCAGACTGGCTGAATGGGCCTGCTTTGCCGCCCGTCAGGCAACTGAGAAATCTCTCAAAGCCTTGAACATGGCCCTGGGACAACAGGTCTGAGGGCACACTCTCACTCGGATCTGGGCCGAAGTGTCCGGCAAGGATGAGCTGCAACCACCTCCGCCGGAAGCGCTTGAAGACCGGCTCCGCTTGCTGGATGGCAGGACCTGGACCCGCAAACCCCGCTGCCGATCAGTTGATCAGGGTGACGCGGGTTTTGGTGGAGATGGTGGTGCGGGTCATCGGGTTGGTTGCGTTGGCGTCCCGGATGGTGAGGTTGTAATGCACCGCCTTGGCATCGATCGCATTGTTGAGAGCGAGGGTGGTGTTGGGGCTCACCAGGGTGGCGATGCGGGTGCCGGCGAAGTTCAGGGAACCGTTGGCGTTGATCGGCGGGCCGCAGCGGTTGAGGGCAGCGGTGTTGCCTGAGCCGGTCAGGTAGTAGTGAATCGGGGTGGTGACAAGGGTGGCACCGGTGGCGCCGAGGTTGGGCACATCGATGGTGAACAGGGAGTTGCCGCTGGCGCCGGTGCAGCCGCCGGCACCCGTGATTGCCACCCCGTAGCGGATGGTGTCCCCTTCACCGATTTCGGCCTCGAGGAAGCTGGAGAGTCGGCCCATGTCGTTGCGGAGGCTCTGGGCCACCTCCATCCGGTTGCCGCTGCGGATCTGGGACACCACGGTGCTGGCGGCGGCGGCCATCAGAAAGCCGCCCATCACCAGGCCAACCAGCAGCTCGATCAGGCTGAAACCGGCTTCGTTTCGTGGAGTGCGACGGTTCATGGCTCAGAACACCGCATAGGAGGTGCAGTTGGCGGCGCTGCTGGCGGCAGCTCCATTGCTGCCGATCTGGATCAGGCCGAGGGTGGGGGTGAGGCGCACGCAGCGCAGCTGGGTGGTGCCGGCCAGGTGCACCTTGAGGTCGGTGTTGACCGTGGCGGACACGGAGTTGCGGGGCGTGAAGCTGAGGGTGGTGGGATTGGCGGGGGCCAGGGCAACCCCGTAGCGGTCGGGGCCATCGGCGACGGCCGGCAGGCGAAAGGCGCGGGCGTTGGCGTCGTTGGTGGAAACAGGCGAGGTGGGTGCGCAGGCGGCGGGAGCCACCCGGGCGATCTCGGCGCCGGCGGCCAGGGTGCCGGAGGAGAAGGTGACGGTGCAGCCGTTGCCGCCCAGCCGCTGCGAGGAGGAACGCACGGCTTCGAGCCAGGCGGCCAGCTCGATCGCCACGCCGTTGACCCGCTCGCGCCGCCATTCACTGCCGGTGGCGTTGATCACCACGGCCGAAACGATCCCGAGCACGGCCACGGTGACCATCAGCTCGATCAGGGTGAACCCGGAAGCGACCAGCCGTGGCGGGGGGAGCTTGCTCATGGACACCAGGCCGCCACCGTGGGGGTGAACACCACCAGGCGATTGGCATTGGCGCCGGCGTAGGTGATGCGCAGGCGATTGGTGGCGATGTCGTCGGTGGCCAGGGTGCGGGTGATCCCGGCCAGGGCCGGTCTGGCGTTGATCGCCGTTCTCAGGACGGGGTTGAGGGTGTCGCTGGCGTTGTTGTTGCAGGCGGTTTCGAAGGCGGTGATGCCTGCTGTGGTGGTGGGGAAGTAGTAGTTCTCGCTGCGGGCGGGCACACCGGTGGTGCAGGTGGTGAAGCCGCCGGCGCCGGAGCACCAGGTGAAGGTTTCGGCCAGATCCTGGATGGCGGCGAGATCGCTGTCGATCAGCGACTGCTGGTTGCTGCGGGCCTCGCTGCTGATCATCGAGCGGCTGCTCACCATGCTGAGCATGGCCGCCATCGAAAAGGTGGCCGCCAGCAGCACGGTGGCGATCAGGATCTCCAGGATCGCGAAGCCGCCGCTCGGTGGGGATGGGGACTGGCGGAGCTGGGAGAGCATCGAAACCACCCGATCAAAAGAGTGAGGTGGAGGCGCTGCTGCGGGCGACCCAGTCGAAGATGGGCAGGCGGAAGGGCTGGGCGGCGGAATTGGTGAGGCCGTAGAAGGAGCCGGAAAGGGGCGGCACGGCGATCTGGGTGTTGTAGCCGGGCCGGGCACCGGTGCCCATCGAGAGGTTGTTCACCCAGAGGGAGCCGCGATAGTTCGGCATGCCGAAGGGGTTGTCATCGGCGTCGGGATCTTCGCGGAGGGTGAGGGTGCCGTAGGGCAGGTACATGAAGAGGTCGCGGATGTAGCCGTCGTCACCCACCTGAACATTGATCTCGCGGTTGCTGTAGATGGCTGCCCGGCTGGAATCATCGGGGAGGGCGCGGGTGGCGCAGGCGGTGTTGCCGCTGGTGGGTGTGGCGCACTTGACATGCTGGATCTGGCCATCATCCCAGTTGTCGACGGTGGTGATGTTGCCGGCATTCCACTCGGAATTGAGATAGAGATAGATCGGCGCCCGGGAGGAATCGATCACGAACGTGTTGTTCTGGCGGCGATTGGTTTCGTTATTATTGCGGGTGTCGTCGCTGACGGTGAGTGATCTGATCCGGCAGTGGTAGGCATAGTCGGCGGCGGAGCTACCGGTGCGGGCACAGAAGCTGTTGATCGCGCCGGAACAGCTGCCGTTCACGATGGTTGTCGAGAGATTCGGCTCTCCGTTCGTGCCGGGGGCATTGAGGTTGGTGTTGGTGGTGTTGCAGAGCTGAATCCCGGTGTTTGCATCATTGACCCGGAGATAATCCCTTGAGTTGGCTACTTCGGTGTTCGTGCATGTGAAGTTGCCGTTCCCAACGATGTTCACCACTTCGCCAGCGCTGCTGCAGATCGAGTTCGAGGTGATGGCGATGCCATCGCTGGTGCCGGGGCAGGTCTGGCCGGAGGGACAAGGGGGATAAACGGGCAGGGCGGGAAGCCTGACGCCCACGCCACGCACCGGCACGCTGCCATCGATGGGTCCGGAGACACCGGGGCAGGTGCCTCGGGTCAGGCAGATGATGTCGGGTGGTTTGTTGGCGCTGACGCTGGTGGCGCCCTCGTTCTGGACCCGCAGCTGGGCGCCGCTGTCGGCGAAGGTGACGCCGCCGGGGGGAACGGCAACGGGGGGGCTGCCGACCCCGGGCTGCTCCAGGGCAGCACCCACCAGCAGGCGCGGGAAGCTGTTGTCGCAGGCGCGGGGATCATTGCCGTGGGCCGGCAGACCTGTGATCGTGCCGAAGGAGATCTTGCAGCACTTCGGCACCACCTGAAATTCTCGCGTCACCGTGGCGGTGGCCACCTGGCCGCCGGCGTTGAGCACCTGGCCTTCGATGGTGAGGGCGATGTAGCCGACGTTGGCGGCGTTATCGAGATTGATCAGGCTGTCGTTGTAGCTGCCGGTGTTGGAACTGGCGCCGGCGGAGTTGCTGAAAAAGCGCTGATTGCGATTGGAATTCTTGATTTCAACGCTGCGCAGCACGAAGCGGCGGTTGGCGTTGCCGGCGATGGTGTTAACGGCGCCGTTCCTGAAATTGATGGCTGTGGCGGTGGGAGCGGTGCCGTCCGCGGCACAGGGGTTCTGAAGGCTGGTGTCGCCGGCCGCCCAGCTGTTCAGCGGCACGGCTGAAACGAGCAGCTTGCGGTTCGGCTCCTGGTTCAAGGTGCTGATCACCGTGGCCAAGCCGGCTTCCGCGGCTTCGCGGGCTTCGCGGCTTTCGCCCTGGAAGGCGGCGCTGAGGTTGCCGAGGGTGGTGCGGCTGGCCATCGCCACCGAGCCCAGGATCACCGTGAGGATCACGAACAGGGCCATCGCCAGGGAAAAACCCGCCTGGCTGGATCGATTCCTGGCCTGGGAACGCCTGGAATTGATCAGTAAGAAAAGAGTCCGCGCACGCATTATCTCAGAGATTTCTTAGAAACCTCTCACCTTTTGTATCTTCCAATACACTATCAGGTTCTTAAGAAGGATTGTGGTTCCGTTCAGCACTGAGCAGGGGGGAATCCTGCCGGAAACGAGTGGGGGAAGCCGCCTGCGAATCCTTTGCGCAAAGCCGTATTCCCGGGTTGTGGGGGCCGGGCTGGCCCGCTGATCGAGCATCAGCAAGCTGTTACAAGATATGGCCCAGTGGCCCGCCAGGCGCCGGGCCGGGATGAATCCACCAGCGGGTGGGAACGCTGAAACGGTGATCCGCCCAGGAGGCCGCCGATGCCATCCCGCCACAGTTCGCTCAAGCCCATCGCCCCAGCATCCACCCCGGACGAGGGCTTCTTCCTGCCGCTTTCGTTCGGGGTGGGGCTGGTGCTGCTGCTCAGCAGCCTCTCGGTGCAGACCGCGGCCCTGCATGGCAGCCAGCTGCTGGCGGCCGAGCTGCGCCAGCGCCAGGCCGACGACGCCCTGGCCTCCGCCGCCCAGCAGGTGGCGGCCCAGTTCAACGGCCCCTACGGCTGCCTGCTGGCCACGGCCTCGGCCAGCTGGCCGGCAACGGGCTGTGGGCCAGGCGCCGGCCTCGCCCCGCTGCTGGAGGCCCCGGTGGGCAGCGCCCGCTACCGGCTGCTGTCGTGGCAGCCGGTAGCGGGTGAGCTGCGGCTCGCCCTTGAGGCCGGGGGCCCGTCGGCCAGCCGCCAGCAGGGGCTGTTCCGGTTGCGGCTGGATCCGGCCCGGCCGGCCGAGGTGCTCGGCGTGCGGAGCCTGGGCCGATGACCCTCACCGAGATCACGATGGCGATGCTGGTGTTCTCCCTGGCGGCCAATGCTTCGGTGCAGCTGTGGGGGGCGAGCGCCAGCTGGGCCCAGGCCACCGCTGAGCGGCAGGACACCCTGCGCCTGATCGATGCCGACCTGCTGCGGCGGGAACACAGCCTGCGCCAGGCGGCCCTGGCCTGGCAGGCAGAGCGGCCGGGTTGCGAGGCCGCCAGCCTGAGGATGCGCCGGCAGCTGGAGGTGGCCGGCCCGGCGCTGCCGGCCGGGGTGAGCCGCCAGCTGAGCGCGGCGGCGGCACCGGTGGCGCACGGCTTCTGGCTGGTCTATCGGGCCGAGCCGCTGGGGCTGGAGCGGCGCCGGCTGTTCAGCGCGGCGGCCCACGGCCTCTGCCCGCCCGTCGCCGCTGAACCAGAGGCGCCCCTCACCGACAGCGAGGTGGGGGCATGAGACCAAAAGGGCGCCGTGCTGGCCTTCCCGGCCGCGGCCGCTGGGGCCAGGAGGGCTCCAGCCTCACGGAAGTGCTGATCACGGTTGCGGTGCTGGGCCTGCTGGCCGGGATGGCGATGCAGGCGGGCAGTGAGAGCCTGGCCAGGCAACGGCTGGAGGCGGCGACCCGGCGGCTGGCCCAGGGCATCGAACGGGGCCGGGCCGAGGCTGCCCAGCGCGGTGAGCCCTGCGGCCTGAGCCTTTCTGAGCAGGGCTGGCAGCCGCCGGCGACCGGCAGCCTGATCGCCTGCCGCGCCTCAACGCTGGCGCTGGCTGAGGGGGTGGAGAGCGCCACGGTGGCCCTGAATCACAACCTGCCGGAGGTGTTGCGCTTCAGCAGCAATGGCCTGGTGCTCGATGGCGGCACGGTGGTGCTGGCCAGCGCTGGCACGGCCCTGCGCCGTTGCCTGGTGATGGCGCTGCCCCTTGGCATCGTGCGGCTCGGCCGCTACGGGGGCAGCGCCGACGGCACGCCGGAGAGCGAGCTCTGCCAGCCCGATCCCAGCCTCTGAATCCCGATCGTCCTCTACCCATTCATCTTGATGGCAACTGTTCTGATCCGTGCCCGTCTTGCTCGTGCCCGCAGGCTCCCTGCCGGGGAATCCCAGCCCCACGGCGGCTTCTCCCTGCTGGAGCTGCTGCTGGCGATGGGCCTGGGCCTGCTGTTCTGCGGTGTGGTGCTGCAGGCGCTGCTGGGGGAGGGGCGCAATGCCCAGCGGTTCAGCCGGCTGCTGCGGGAGCGGGCCAACCAGGACCGTGCCCTGGCCCTGATCCGGGCCGATCTGCAGCGGGCCACGGCGGTGGCGGCCGATCCGGAGCGGCACGGCTCGGTGTGCGGCCTGGCCGGACGCACGGCGGTGCTGCAGCTCAGCACGCCGGAGGGGATGGTGACCTATTCGGTGGGGGCGGCGCCGAGCGGCATCTGGCAGGGCCGGGTGCTGATCCGCTGTGGCCCCGCCTTCGGGCTGCATGGCCAGGTGGCGGCGGGCACGGCCTTCCAGAGCCGGGTGGTGATCGACGGCCTGGCCGCCAGCGCCACCCCCTGGCAGGGATGCCGCCCGCTGCTGGCCGCCGGAGACGCCGCCGCCGCCGTGGACCTGAACCGTTCGGCCCGGCTGCCGTTCTCGGCCTGCCTGGATCCCGGCGCCCAGCTGGTGGCCCTGCGGCTGGAGCAACAGTTCACGGCGGGCGGCGGCTCGGCCCAGCGCATCGTCAGCGAGGCGGTGGCGGGAGCGGGTTAGGGGAAAAGAACGGATGGATCAGCAAGGGCCGAAAGCCGCCGCCGCTGAGGGACACTCTGGTGATGGATGCAGGGATTCGTTGAGCTCCATCCGCCGCCGCCTCCAGGCCAGCAGCCTCCTGGCCGTGCTGGCCGGCTACGGGGTGCTGCTGCTGGCCAACCGCCAGCTCAACGCCGAGAACCGGATCGCACTCCACAACGACGGGGTGGACCAGCTGCAACGGCAGTTCAGCCTGGCGCCCGTGCCAGCGGATGCGCCGGGCTTGCAGGAGCGGATCAACCGGGTGGTGAGACCGGGGGCGCTGGTGTGGCTGGAGCTGGCGAACGGGATTCCCTTCCAGGAGCCGGCCGATCGGGGCTTCGGCGCGGCGCCCGGATCGATGGGGCGCCTGCTGGCCACCGCCAGCGCCTTTGCCAACTCCAGCGTGCGCCCGAGCAGTTTCGAGATCGAAGGCCGCACCTTCCTGAGCTCCAGCCGGCCGGTGGCCCTGGGCAAGGGCATGGCGGAGCTGCATGTGCTGGAGGATTTCAGCATCGATGCCGAGCGGGAACGGCAGACCCAGCTGCTGCTGATCGCCTTTGCCGGGGTCACGGCCCTGTTCACCAGCGCCCTGCTGCGGCTGGCGCTGCGCCGGGGCCTGCAACCGCTCGATCAGCTTGTGGCCGCCATCACCACGATCCAGGCCGACAGCCTCAGCCGCCAGCGGCTGGAGGAGCGGCCCCGGCCCGAGGAGCTCGAACCGATCGCCCTTGCCTTCGATGCCCTGCTGGAGCGGCTGGCGCTCTCCTTCGAGCGGCAGCGGGCCTTCGCCGATGGGGTGGCCCATGAGCTGCGCACGCCGATCACCCTGATCAGCGGCTATGCCCGCCGCCTGCTGCGCCAGGAGGCACTGGCGGCCCACGGCCCGGCTGAGAGTCCCCGTCCACTGGCCCTGATCCAGGGTGAGGCGGAGCGGATGGGGCGGCTGGTGAGTGATCTGCTCGACATCGCCCGCGACGACACCGGCCAGCTGGTGCTCAGCCGCCAGCGGCTCGATGTGGAGCAGGAGCTGCTGAAGGCCTACGAGCGGCTGGCGGGCTTTGCCGGGGAGCGGCTGCGGTTGCGTGCGCCCCTGGATGGCCCGGTGCTGGAGGCCTGCGGTGACGGTGACCGGCTGCAGCAGTGCCTCACCAACCTGGTGGAGAACGCCTTGAAGCACACGGCCGATGGGCCGATCGAGTTGTTCGCAAGCCCCGACGGGCCGGGCAGCCCGGTGCTGGTGCACGTGCGGGATCACGGAGCCGGGGTGCCCGATGCCGAGAAGGAGATCATCTTCGAGCGCTTCGTGCAGGGAAGCGGGGGCCAGGGAACGGCCGCGGCGCGGCGGGGCAGCGGCATCGGCCTCTCGGTGGTGCGGCTGTTGATGCGGCGGATGGGGGGTGAGGCGAGGGTGGTGGACGGCCCGGATGGTGGCGCCGACTTCCAGCTCAGCCTTCCACCCTTCACCCCTTCAGAGCCCCTTCCTTCAGCATGAAGCCAACGCCGCGCACGGTCTGGATCAGGGTGGGCAGGCCTGGCCACTCGATCTTCTTGCGCAGGTAGCGGATGTAGACGTCGAGGAGGTTGTCGTCGCCGTAGTGGTTGTCGCCCCACACGGATTTGAGCAGGGATTCCCGTTCGTTCACCCGGTTGGGGTTGCGCAGCAGGCAGCGCAGCAGGTCGTACTCCCGCACGGTGAGGTGAACCTGGGTGCCGTTGCGGATCACCTCGCGGCTGGCGGTGTTCATGGTGAGGTCGGCGAAGCTGAGCTGCTCCGCCTCGCTGCCATTGAGGTGGAAGCTGGTGCGCCGCAGCCTGGCGCGGATCCTGGCCAGCAGTTCCTCGATCGAGAACGGCTTGCTGATGAAATCATCGGCGCCGGAATCGAGCGCCTCCACCCGATCGCGCACATCATCCCGGCCGGTGAGCATCAGCACCGGCATGGTGAGCCCGCTGGAGCGGAGCCGGCGGCAGATCTCCACGCCGCTGAAATCGGGGAGGCTCCAGTCGAGCAGCACCAGCTCGAACGGCATCGGGCTCTCCCGGATCAGGCTCAGGGCGCTCTGGCCGCAGCCGGCCTCCTCCAGATCAACTCCTTCCACGGCCAGCTCGGCAACGAGGAAGCGGCGCAGTTCGGAGTCGTCGTCGACGATCAGACCCCGGCTGCGCCCTGTGACAGGACCATTCACAACAAAAATTCAGCCAAGCGTTGAAGTAGGACCATCCGCTTCAACCAGCTAAACTAGAGAGGGCATCGCTTTGGTGTGCTTAAGAAAATCTGAGAAAACGTGGGGATTTCCCCTTGGTTGGCTTGTTTCAAACTGTTGATCGTTTCGGTTTCCAGGCCGGATAAGCGCTATCAATTCGGTTTTCAAGGGTCGTGAGCCGCCAACCCAGCCAGGACTTTCTCCAGTTTCTGCTGGGTGGGTCGTTGTTCGCCGCAGGAATTTTCCTGTTCACCAACCAGGTGATGGTGGGCTCCGGTTTGCGAGGCCTGGCCTCAGGCCGGTTGGGCGGCTCGGGGTTTGGGTCGTTTTGGGGTGGCACGTTCGCTCTGGGAGCGGGTGGGGGCTTTGGTTTGCTGATGATTCCCTTCGGCATCGGTGTTGCCTTCCTGCTGGCGGATACCTATCGAAAGGCGGGCTGGTTTCTGGTCTGGGCCTCCGCCGCAGCGGTGGGTGCGGGGGTGCTGCAGAGCCTCTTGTTCAGCTTTCGAGAAACCAGCCTCTGGAGCCTGATGGCGATGGTGGTGATGATCGGCGGCGGTGGCGGCCTGATGTTCCGGTCGATGCGTGGCTACCAGGAGGAGGAGCGGCAGCGCAGAGCGATGGATCAGGATGAAGCGGCGGCGAAGATGATGGACATCAAGGAGGAGCTGGAGCAGTTGAAGGAACGCCTCGACCAGCGTTGATGCGGGCGCTGTGGCGCTGGCAGCCCCGGGATCTCTCGGGCCGGATGGCCCGCTGGGGGGTGCTGATCGTGCTGGCCTATGGCCTGCTGGCCGTGGTCACGCCGCTGCTGATCCAGCTGGGGGTGCTGCCGGATCCGAACACCGGCCTGGAGAACCCGATCTATGCGGCCCCGTCGCTGGGCCACTGGTGCGGCACCGACCGCCTGGGCCGTGATGTGTGCGTTCGCACCCTGGCTGGCAGTGGCGTGGCCCTGCAGGTGGTGCTGCTGGCGGTTACCACGGCGCTGCTGATCGGCGTGCCGCTGGGGATGCTGAGCGGCTACCTGGGCGGCTGGCTCGATCGGATCCTGGTGTTGCTGATGGACACGCTTTACACCCTGCCGGTGCTGCTGCTCTCGGTGGTGCTGGCCTTTCTGCTGGGGCGGGGCCTGCCGAATGCGGCAGCGGCGCTCTGTGTGGTGTACATCCCGCAGTATTTCCGGGTGGTGCGCAACCAGACGGCCCAGGTGAAGGCGGAGCTCTATGTGGAGGCGGCCCAGTCGCTGGGGGCGGGGCCGCTGTGGATCCTGCGCCGCTACCTGCTGCGCAACGTGATCACCTCGGTGCCGGTGCTGCTCACCCTCAACGCCGCCGATGCGGTGCTGGTGCTGGGCGGGCTGGGTTTCCTCGGCCTGGGGCTGCCGGAAGCGATCCCGGAATGGGGCGCCGATCTGCAGCAGGCGCTCACGGCCCTGCCCACCGGCATCTGGTGGACAGCCCTCTACCCCGGCCTGGCCATGTTCGTGCTGGTGCTGGGGCTCTCGTTTTTAGGAGAGGGCCTGGAGGCCTGGGTGAGCGGCGGCGAGGGGGACAGGGGCAGCTGAGCTCATGGGGCAACTGGCGGAATGATCGCGAGATTGGCCGCGCCTGAACTGGGTACCAGTTCCAGGGAGATGCGCTTGTCGAAGCTCACGAATCGGCCGCCGCGGGTCACGGCAAGTGCCAGGAGATAGCAATCGGTGATCTGACGAGGGGCCAGCAGCCGTTCCCAGCGGATCAGGCCCTTCTGCAGAAGGCTGATTTCCTCAGGCCAGAACTGGTGGCTGGGATGGTTGCACGCTTCTGTCAGACGGGCGGCCACCTGCGGCGCTGGGTGATGGTTGGGATAGGCGGGCTGGGACATGATCCGCACCACGCCGTTTTCGATGATTGGGGAGGTGGCCCAGCCGTCTTGAAGCTCCTGCTCCATCCAGAGGCAGGCGGCTCTGTGCATCACATGGCCGCGATCCAACAGGGCGATGATCACGTTGATGTCGAGCAGGGCCCGCATCAAAGGCCGTTCTGATCGCGCAGCTGGTCGATCTGTTCGTTGGTGACCAGCTGCAGGCGTTCTGCCTGGAAGGGTCGGAATCCCGCAACCACCGCAGATTCAGCATCCGTCTTCTCCCCTTCGCCACAAACGCCAGAAAGGGCGTTTCGCAGCAGCTGGGAGATCACATCCCCTGCCGATGTGCCTCGACTGCGGGCGAGTTCCTTAGCCGCAGCGAGGACATCGTCTTCGATGTTGAGGGTGGTACGCATGAGCTGCACCATAGCATCAACGCATCACTGCATCAACGAGCACCACCCTGGGCTTGAGCACCTCAACGGTGCCCCTCAGTGCAGGAGGGAAGTGGGCGATGTTGCCAGTCACAAGCAGCGCGATGCCGGCCTTGGCGGTGGCAAGAAAAACGGCGTCATCAGGGTCTGGCAGGGGGTGGGGCCATGGATAGGCCAGAACCTGGATAGCAAGATCCTCCAGGTTGTCCTGAAGGATGCGTGGTTCCACCATGAGTTGCAGGGTTTCGTCCATCACCAGATCCAGCAATCTTCCCGGTGGACCTGTTGGGCTGAGAATGCCCGACACCACTACGTTGGTGTCCAGGACCACGTGCATCAGCAGGGGGCTTGTTGGCGACGCTGTTGGCGCAAGGCCTGGATCTCATCGTCGATGGTTGCGTTGCCAAGTTCCGCGGCGCCGGAGCCACGGGCTGCTCGGCCCAGCTGCCTCAGGGCCAGCTGGGCTTTGGCGAGGCGGAGGGCCTGCAGAGATTCCTCGAGGGTGCTGCCATCCACAGAAACCATCAAGGCCACGGGCTGACCGTTGTTGGTGAGAAGCAATTCACCCTGGGCTGCCAGCTGCTGCTGTGCAGGATGCTAATCACGTCCATGGAATGGATGTAGCGCAATCGTGCGACGGCTGTTGTTCGTGCCGTGCCCGCTGTTCAGGGCTCAAGGCCATCAGCAGGGCTTGACGCGGGACAGCCGCGCAGGGTGAGATCCACATCGAAGGCGGTTTCCACGGCTTCGCAGGCTCCCAGCACCGCCAGCAACCGCTCGCTGGCCTCAGGCGGGAGCCCTGGGACGGGCTGCGTCAGTGCGGCCGGTTCTGGAGCGTGGCCTTGTTGTAAGTGTGGCTGGTGAGGTTGCGATCCTGGATCATGGCCATCCAGGTGGTGCCATCGGTGATCAGGCCCACCCGGAAGGCCTCGCGGATGGTGCCGCGGGAGCCGACAAGGTCGGTGGTGCCCTCACTGGCGAGCAGATCGCACAGGGTGTTCCAGCCGAGCTCGAAGGTGACCTCGAACGCCTTGATCAGGCCCTGCTTCCTCTTGCTCAAGGGCCCTGCAGAAATTGGCAAAGCGATGCTGCCAGCTCACATCAGGATCGGTCAAGCTTCTTTTGGCAGTGTTTCCTGCCGAGCAGTTGCTTAACCCTGAGGTTAAGCGAGGCCAAATTTGAGCTCTTAGCCGTCGTCTGATGCAGCCAAGAGAAGCGTGGATTGGCGGACTGAGCGTCTGGAGGGATACAAGATACGATCGTTCGCCTGCCTGGATGTATTCATCTTCTGCGTAACTGAAAGGCCAATACCCGTTTGGAGGGAGCGTATTCGACTTGATCCGGCAGGAGCCGTCGCTTAGGACATCGTTGAAGATATTTCAGGACTGCTGCTGATTAATCAGGATATTATCGGTAACTTTGGAGGGTTTTTCAATGGCGAGATGAGTTCTGCTAGTGGTGTGTTGGCTGGTCTTTCAGCCAATCTTTTAGGTGGGCTATGTCACCTTCGCTAAGGGACTGGCTATACTCAAGCACAAGATGAAGGAAATCATCGAAGAATTTTTTATGCATGACATAGAGGCATTCGATCAGGTGGACCTGCTGGCGCAAAGATTATTCGATAATCGGCTGGCTATTCTGGCCTTGAGTTGTTTAGTTAGGCCACCTGGCCGTTGGCATCTTGGTAAGCGAGTTAACGACTTGCCTGGATGCGCGGGGTTGAAACAAGGATAGGCATAGACAGAATAGCCGAATAATTAGGCTGGAACAATAGTGAAAGGTATGCTACGCATCTTTTGGCTTATTCGAATTGATACTCTTTTTTGGCAAGTGTGGCTTCCAAAAAAAAGGACATGCTTTGAAAGCATGTCCTGTATGAAGTTGATTCTGTTGGAGCGGAAGCGCTCGAGAAAAAACGTTGTAGATTCTTAGGTCAATGCGCAGGTAGTGACACCGTCGCCGGTGACAGTTATGGTGGCAACACCATTTCCAGCAGCGGATGTCAGGTTAAGGCAGCGAATTCCAACAGGACCTGGTGTCCATGTTGCCGTGTAGATGCCCCCGGTGGCTGCTGTACAAGCTTGGGTCACTGCGACCCCAGGTCCGAGTGTTACGGGAGCTGGAGCAGCTCCAACCTCAGATGCTGCGAACGTTGCACATTCTTTTGCTATGCCAATGGCTTCGCCGATGGCAGCACCAGCTGCAGCTGAATTTCTGGCTTGAATGTAGAGAGGCAGTGCTACGGCGGAGAGGATTCCGACGATCGCCACCACGATCATCAGTTCCACCAAGGTGAACCCCTTGGCGAGGCCGGTGGCTTTGGCGTGGCGCTGGCTGAGCTGGTTGAGTGCCAGAAGCTGAGTTTTTGTTTTCATAGGAGGAATCCTTAGTGACATCATTCAACTTACATCGCTTCTCCTTCTCATGCAATGGGGCCATGCTGTTGCCTCGGCCTTCTCTGCACCGTGAGAAGTGGCCCAAAACCCAGTATTCCCAAGCATCTTGACCGTTCACGCTTACCCATGCAGTTGTTGGCCCCAGCCCTATTCCATGTGCGTTTATTGAATCGAAGCTGAACGAATACCCGTTTTCTGGATTGGCTCTCATCAGATTCTCACGAACTAATTGCTCTGCTCTCAGGCTTGGCTGGATTTCTGCCCCTTTTGAGCCGCTTTCGCTCGAATGGTTCCAGCTGAACACACCTGTGGGGTCGCGTCGCCGAAGATGGAAGGCTGGCTTTTTGCATGCCCCATGCCCTTCTGGTTCGCCATGGTGTTGCTTTCCGCCTCGGTGGTGCTCTGGGTCCTGGGCTCCGCCAACGGCGACGACGTGATCGGCCTGCTGGAGCACATCCTCTCCGTGGCCTTCATGGCCATTGCCTTGCTGGCCGGGCATTTCGCTTTGCTGGAGCTTGCCGGTATCGGCCTGGCCTGCTGGCTGCCTTCGGCTCGCCAGCGGCAGACGGTGGAATCGCTGCCGCAGCGTGGCGATGGGTTGATGCCCTATTGATCCGGGAGTGTTGGCAAAACTGCCAATAGGGAGCCAGTATTGGGAAGTGCTTTGCTCCCGGCGATAGCGCTGCGATGCCTCTCCCGAATCTGTGGAGGCTCTACAGCCGGTGGTTCCCGCAGCTCACGCCAGGCGGTGGCGGGTCGGCCCGGCATCGGCAAAACCACCCTGGTCCAGGCCGTCAAGGCCGACGCACTGGCTGCCGGCTACTGGACCTCAGCCGAGATCATTCCAATCACCGCCGATCTGGCCAGTGATGATCTGATCGGCCTGTTGCTCGCTGGCACCTACGACGCCGTTCTGGCCTCTAATGCCCAAGCGAGTGGAGCCGCCATGGAGGCGGCGCAGCAGCTGGTGCGCACCATCCGTCTGCGTGGTGGTGGCTTCTCGGTTTCGGCCGCCGGCTTTGGGGCCGGTGGCACCAACACCCAGGCGGATGCTGCGCGATCTGCTGGCCTTTGCCCTTGAACAGGGCGCTACTGGCGTGGTGCTGCACCTCAACAATCTCGAGAACCTCAGTGAGGCCGATCCAGCCCGTGCCGCCGATCTCCTGCGCAGTATTCGGGACCAGGTCCTCCTGCTTGATGGCTTACACACGATCTTCGTGCAGAGTCACACCCAGGTGCGTTCCGTCTTCAGTGATCCGGTGGTGCTCGAACCCCTCGGCCTGAATGAGGTTCACCAGCTGTTGCAGGCCCGCTACCAATCACTGCAACTGGACCCCAGCCAGCCCGTGCGCTCGCCCGTCCAAGACGAGGTGATCGACGCTCTGCATGAGCTGTTCCGGGGTGATCTGCGCGTCCTGCTCAAGGCCTTGGAGGATGGCATCACGGCCCTCCTGGGCCTCACGGTTGCAGGTAAGGATGCCGGGCCGGTGGGCCTTGCCGATCTCACCCTGGTGCTTCGCCAGCGCTACAGGCTGGAGCTGCACGACCAGCTTGGCAGCACCCTCTGGCAACGGTTGGAAGCCTGGGCTGCCCGGGGTGCCCAGGCCCTGCAACAGCTGATCGTGGCCGGCACCGTGGATGTGTTGCCGCGCCGGGCAGGGGACCCTCTCCACTACCTCCTTACTGGTGCGTCCCGGCTGGCCCTGAGCTGAATGGTGCTGTATTGGTCGATGTACCAATAGGGGGTGGCTATTGGCTGAAGCGACGAGCCAGCCAATGGCCAATCAGGCTGTCTCGTCCTGCTCCAGCCGTTGTTGAGCGGCCAGTTGTTGGCCCACCTGCGCCTGGAAGGCCTCGATCTCCCGGCGCAGGGCCTCACGGCTGGTCGGCAGGGGGAAAGGCCCCGGCCGGTAGCGTGCTTCCACCGCATACACCTGCAGGTTCAGCAGGTCATCGCTGAGCAGCTGCCGGGCCATCGCCGCCAGCGGCCTCAGCATCAGCAGGGCCGCATCCTCACTCGGTGGCATGGAGCACCACCCCCTCCCGTGCCGCCAGGCTCACCGCATGCCAGCGCGATCCGGCCATCCGGTCGGCCTCTTCCCAGCCCATCACCACCAGATCCACCGGCAGCTCAAAAGGCCGCGGCTGGTGCCAGGGGCAGTGGCTGGTGGTGGGCATGGGGGAATCGTAGGAGTGGGCTTGGTCACCACAGCACCCTGCAGGGAAACTGCTGGAAGGTGGGATCACAGCTCACCAGCGTCAGCTGATTGAGTTCCGCCTGGGCTGCCAGCAGGCGATCGAAGGGATCCCGGTGGTCAGCCACGTAGCTGCCTGCTCGTAGGCCATGGCGCGGCGTAATCGCCAGGGAGTGGAAACCCTGCCCGCCCAGGAGCGTCTCGTAGTCAGCCAGCAGCACCTCCACGTCCACCCGTTGGCCCGGTTTGACGCCCAGATGGCGGAGCAGCTCTTTGCGCAGGGTGACCTGCCCCTTGCTGGTCACGGTCAGGGTTGACATCGTCCCGCCACGCAAGAACCTTCAATGTGAGGCGGTTCTGCCTTGTGCAGGGGCCTTTGCTCAGCAGCGCAGCCGCAGCGTGCGCGGCAGCTCCTCCGCCAGTGCCCCCTCCGCCGTGAGCTCGGGGTAGGGGCGGCCTTCGCGGCGGCACCACTCCGCCACCTGGGGGTAGGCCCACTCCAGCAGCAACCGCTGGCGCCGCTCCGCCGGCACCCCCTCCCCGGCCAGTGGCAGCAGCCCCGCCGCCTGCCGCTGGCGCAGCGCTTCGAACAGCAGCACCGCCGCCGCCACCGACACGTTCAGCGACTGCACCATGCCGCCCATCGGCACGAACAGCCCCTGATCCACGCCGGCCGCCGCCGCCGCGCTCAGGCCCCATTTCTCCGCCCCCAGCACGAAGGCGGTGGGGCCGGTGAAATCAAACTGCCGGTAGTCCACCGCCGCGCTGCCCAGCTGGGTGCCGTAGATCCGGAAGCCCTCCTGCCGCAGCCGTTGCAGTGCGTCCTCCACCGTGGCGTGCGGGTGCACCTTCACCCACTTCTCGCTGCCCAGCGACGTGTGGTTGTAGCGGCGGCTGCGGCCCGCCAGGCTCACCGCGTGGGCTTCCAGCACCCCCACCGCATCGCAGCTGCGCAGGATCGCCGAGAGGTTGTGGGGTTTGTCCACCGCCTCCAGCAGCACCGTGAGATCCGCCATCCGCCGGTTCAGCACGGCCTTCAGCCGCTCGAAGCGGCGCGGCAGCAGGGGCATGGATCGAGGCGCGGCGAGGGCCTCTCAGTTCAGCATTGCGCCTACGTTCAGCACCGGATCCAGGCCGGGGATCACGGCGACTGAATCGCCGCTGCTGCGCACCGCCACGCCGGCCTCGCTCACCTGGAAGCTGCCCTGGTCGGTCCTGCTGCCGCCGGCTCCATCGTCGGCCCGGATCGCCACCCGGCCGCCCTGGAAGAAGGCGTAGGCGTTGCGCGAACCGTCGGCCCAGGCGAGCTGATAGATCGTCTGCCCGCCGGCGGTCCGGGTGCCGCTCAGCCGGCAGGGAATCGACTCGGCCGTTTCGCTCTCCGGTCGCTTGAACAGGCAGACCGTTTCGCCGGCTCCGGCTCCAGCTTCGGCTTCGGCGGCGCGATCGGGCTGCTCAGCTTGGCTGGCCCGATCAGCCGCCACGCCCGCCGCCGGCAGGTTGGCCAGGAAGTTGCGCACCGCCGAGCTGGAAATCGCGAAATTGAGCCCCTCGCTGTCGTTGAGCTTGAAGGTGGCCACGCCTGCCACGCAGTTGCCCGCATCCAGCACCGGACCGCCCGAGTTGCCCGGGTTGATCGCCGCATCGATCTGCAGGATGTCGTTCTGCTGCCGCAGGCTGCTCACCACACCCCGGCTCAGGCTGAACTCCAGCCCCTTCGGCGCGCCGATCACGAACACCTCCTGGCCCACCGCCGCCGCCTTGTCGCCCAGCGCCAGCGGCACGCCCCGCTGGCCATCCACCGCCAGCAGGGCCAGGTCGGTGCTGGGGCTGTCGCCACCGCCACGGGCCACCACCCGGGCGTTGTCGCCGGCGCCGTCCACCCACTTCAGCCGCACCGTTTCGCTGCCCCGCACCACGTGGGCATTGGTGACCAGAAAGGTCTGCCCGTCCTGCTGCGCCACCACGAAGGCGCTGCCCATGCCGCTCCCCGTCGAGACGACCGCCACCCCCTTGCTGGCCCGACTGAACACCTGCTCGGCGCTGAGCTTCCCGGCGCCGCAGCTGCCGGCCGGGGCCGCGGCCAGCCTCGGGGTCCGCACGGTTTCCTGGCTGCGGACCATGGCGCAGCTGGAGAGCAGCAGGGCCAGGCCGGTGGCCCCCACGGCGGGCATCCAGGCCATCGGGCGTCTTCCCGGGCGGCTGGGCGAATGGGCTGCGGGGTTGGGGGCCGTCATCGAACGAAACAGAACAGGAATTCGTTCTACGGTTGATCCCTGCCCGCAGCTCAACCGGATCGGTCGCCGCTGGTGACAGGATCTTCCCCCCTGAGCCTGCGGTTGGATCTGGTCATGGCTGTTGCCGAGCCGGCTTCGCCCCGTGGCTTCGATCAGCGGGTCTACGCCGCTGTGGCCCTGATTCCCTGCGGCCAGCTGGCCACCTACGGCCAGATCGCTGATCGGATCGGTGCCTTCGGCTGCGCCCGTCAGGTGGGCTGGGCCCTGCGTCGCCTCAGCCTGCCGTCCGAGATCCCCTGGCACCGGGTCGTCAATGCCCGCGGCCAGATCAGCATGAGCCTCAGCCGTGAAGGCAGCGACTGGATCCAGCGCGAGCTGCTGATCGACGAAGGCATCCCCGTCGACGACGAGGGCCGCCTCCCCTGCGGCGCTATCTGTGGAGGCCGCCCTGGCCCGCCCCAGCACCGCTGCCATCGCCTGAGCACCCCCACCCCATGAGCACGCCCCCCTTATGAGCACTGCGCCGGAGGCCGTCGGGCTTGATTCGCGCCGGGTGGCCTGGCGGGCGCTGCAGGCGGTGGCGGCCGGCGCCTATGCCGATCTGGCCCTGGAGCGCGAGCTGCAGCGCCTGCCGCTGTCGCCGCCGGATCGGGCCCTGGCCACCGAGCTCTGCTTCGGGGCGATCCGCCAGCGCCGCCGGCTCGATGCCTGGCTCGATCAGCTTGGCCGGGTGCCGGCCGACCGCCAGCCGCCCCGGTTGCGCTGGCTGCTGCACCTCGGCCTCTACCAGCTGCTCGCCACCGAGCGGGTGCCCGCTTCGGCGGCGGTGAGCACCACGGTGGAGCTGGCCAAGCTCGATGGCCTGGCCCGCCTGGCGCCGGTGGTGAACGGCCTGCTGCGGGCCTTCCTGCGCCGTCCCCAGGCTGATCTTCCCCTGCCCTTGCCAGCCGGTGTTGATCCCGCCGCCGCCGCCTTCGGTCTGCGTCACTCCCTGCCCGACTGGCTGGCGGCCGAGCTGCTGGGCTGGCTGCCGCCGGATCAGGCCGAGGCCTTCGCTCTCGCCGCCAACCAGCCACCTCCCCTCGATCTGCGCGTCAACCCCCTGCGGGCCAGCCGGGACGCGGTGCTCGCCGCCTTCAGCGCCGCCGGCCAGCTGGCCGAACCGCTGGAGGAAACACCCTGGGGGCTCACCCTGCTGGGCCGCTGCGGCGACCTGCGCAGCCTGCCCGGCTACAGCGAGGGGCACTGGTGCGTGCAGGATCGTGCCGCCCAGACCATCGCCCCCCTGCTGGATCCCCGCCCCGGTGAGCGGCTGCTCGATGCCTGCGCCGCCCCCGGCGGCAAGAGCACCCACCTCGCTGAGCTGATCGGCGATCAGGGCACGGTGGTGGCGGTCGATCGTTCGGCCGGCCGGCTGCGGCGGGTGCGGGCCAACGCTGATCGGCTCGGCCTCTCCTCCATCCAGCTGCGCCAGGCCGATGCGGCCGAGCTGACGGCGGACCCGGTGGCAGGCGCAGCGGCGGAGGAGCGCTTTGATCGGATCCTGCTCGATGCCCCCTGCTCCGGCCTGGGCACCCTGGCCCGCCACGCCGATGCCCGCTGGCGGATCGAACCCGCCACGATCGATGAGCTGGTGGTGTTGCAACGACGCCTGCTGGAGGGGATGGTGCCCCTGCTCAAGCCGGCCGGTCGCCTGGTCTATGCCACCTGCACCGTCCATCCCGCCGAGAACGGGGAGCTGATCCGGGCCTTCCTGGCCGGCCGGCCAGGCTGGAGCCAGCTCGCCGAGCGGCAGCTCTGGCCGCGGCCCGGCGGTGGCGACGGCTTCTACGCCGCCGTGCTGCAGGCTCCGGGTTGAAGGTTCATGGTGCCGGCTCAGGGAGGCGGCTCAGGGAGGAGGCGGTGCCCCCCCGCACCACCTTCTGCAGCATCCACACCATCGCATCGGCGATGTCGCTGTCCACTGCCCGCCTGCCCCGCTCGCCCTGCAGGCGGCGGCTCCAGAGCAGCTCGCCGTTCGGGCCGCTGATCTCCTCGAACGGGGTGGGTGGCACGAACACGCCCCTGTTCACCACACCGGCGTAGGCCGCCGTCATGTCGAGCACCGTCTGCTCGTAGGCGCCGAGCACCATCGGATAGAACCGCCCCAGCTCGCGGGTGATGCCCAGGCTCTGGGCCGTGGCGATCACCTTGTCGAGGCCCACCATCTGGCCGAGGGCCACCGCCACGATGTTCAGCGAGTTCTGCAGGGCCGTGGCCATCGACACCCGGCCGATGTAGCGGTCGCCGAAGTTCTTGGGGCAGTAGCCGGCGAAGCAGCGCTTTGAATCGAGAATGACCGTTTCCGGCCGCATGCCCTCCTTCAGGGCGGTGAGGTACACGAACAGCTTGAAGGTGGAGCCGGGGGAGCGCAGCGCCTGGGTGGCCCGGTTGAACTGGCTGGCTTCATAGTCCTTGCCGCCCACCATTGCCCGCACCAGGCCCGTGCCCGGTTCGATCGTGACCAGCGCCCCCTCCAGCCCCCCGTAGGCGCTGCTGTTGATCACCCGCTGCGCTTCTTGCTGCCAGGTCAGGTTGATGCTGCTGCGGATCGTCAGACCACCCACCTCCAATTGCTCCGGGGTGAGCACCTTCGGCAGCTCCTGGGCCACCCAGCTGGTGAAGTAGGGGGCCTGGCTGTTCCAGTACTTCGGCAGGGCCGGCTTGAGCGTCAGCGGCGTGGCGTTGGCTTCGGCCCGCTGGCCCCCGTCGATGAAGCCCGCCTCCTGCATCCGCTCCAGCACCACCGCCCGCCGTTTCAGGGCCAGATCCGGATTCACCAGCGGTGAATACACCGACGGGGCCGGCGGCAGGCCGGCGATCAGGGCCGCCTCCGGCAGGGTGAGCTGGGCGGGGGTTTTCGAGAAGTAGATCCAGGCGGCATCGGCGACGCCGTAGGCGCTGGAGCCCAGATACACGTAGTTCAGGTATTGGTCGAGGATCTGCTGCTTGCTGAACTCGCGCTCGAGCTTGCCGGCCAGGGCCGCCTCCTTGAGCTTGCGCACCAGGGTGCGGTCCTGGCTGAGATACACCGTGCGGGCCAGTTGCTGGGTGATCGTGCTGGCCCCCTCCTCCACGGCGCCGCTGCGGATGTTGCGCAGCATCGCCCGCCCGATCCCCACCGGATCGATGCCGCCGTGCTCATAGAAACGCCGGTCTTCGGCGGCCACGAAGGCCTGGCGGAGCAGCTTGGGCATCTCGCCGCTCGACACCTTCTCGCGGGTGGCGGGGCCGAGCTTCTGCAGCACCTGCCCGTCAGCCGAGAGCACCGTCACCGTGCCGGGCCGGTTGAAGGTGTTGATCCGCTGCGTTTCCGGCAACAGGCCATCGATGCCCCGCACCAGGGCCCACTGGCCATAGGCCAGCAGGCTGCCGGCGCCGGCAGCAAGCACGGCTGCGATCAGCAGCTGGCGGCGCCGGCTCCGGCGCAGCTGGCTCCGCTCCGTCCGGCGGGCCGTGGCGCTCACAGGCCCACCGTCAGCCGGCTGTGGCCGATCGCCAGAGCCGTGACCAGCATGCCGAGCACCAGAAAAGGCTGGGCGCTGGCCTGATACTTCACATCAAAGCTCACCGGATCGCGCAGCAGCCAGAGATCCTGAAAGGTGATCTGGGGAATGATCAGCAGCACGAGCAGCACTGCCGCGAAGTGCTGGTCGATCGCGATCAGCACCCCCACCATGGCCAGCTGGAACAGGTCGATCATCACGGCGCTGATCCAGCTGGCCCGCTCGATGCCGAACACCACCGGCAACGACTGCAGCCCCAGGGCCCGGTCGCCTTCGACGCTCTTGAAATCATTGACCACGGCAATGCCCAGGCCCGCCAGGCTGTAGGCCAGGGTGAGCGCCGCGGTGGTCCAGGTGAGCCGGCCGAACAGCGCCTGGCCCGCCCACCAGGGCAGGGCGATGTAACTGGCGCCGAGCGCGTAGTTGCCGAGCCAGCCGTTCTGCTTGAGCTTCAGCGGCGGGGCCGAGTAGATGTAACTCACGAAGGAGCCGCCCAGGGCGAGCAGCAGCAGCACCGGCGTGCTGTGGCCGGCCCAGAGGTCGAGGCCCCAGGCCACCGCCAGCCCGGCCACCAGCAGCACCCAGATCTGGGCCTGCACCTGGCCCAGACCGATCGCCCCCGACGGGATCGGCCGGTAGGGCTCATTGATCGCGTCGATCTCGCGGTCGTAATAGTCGTTGAGGGTCTGGGTGTAGCCGGCCAGCAGGGGCCCGCTCATCACCATGCAGGCGATCGCCGCCACCAGATCCCTGCCGTTCCAGTGGAACTGCCCTGAGGCCGCGGCACCGCAGATCACCCCCCAGATCAGCGGAATCCAGGTGACGGGCTTCATCAGCTGCAGCCGCAGCTTCCAGAGGCTGCTGGTGCCGCTGGCACCTTTCATGCCCAGCAACTGGCGGGCGCCGCCGCTGCTGGAGGGGGAGTCGGGTGCGTCGCTCAACAGACCGAAGCGGGGGTCACCAGCATGATCGACACCCTCAGGCTGGCGCGATCTCGTCGTCAAAGAACCAGCCGCTGCTGCCGTCGCTCAGTTCAACCACAACGCCGATGCCGCTGCCGTCGGTCATCTTGTAGCCGCTCACGGTGCCGGAGGCATCCTTCTTGAGCACCTCGACAAGATCAGCGGGGATGCGGTCGCGCACCCGGGTGATCTTCACCCTGGAGCCCACAGTGATCGAGCCTGGGGTGAGAGCCTGAGTCATGGCCTGCGCGGCTGGACAAGTGGGGCAACCTTAACAGCGCCGTTCTCTTCCTTCCTCTGCCCAGCTGCCATGGTCGCCAAGCGCCTGATCCCCTGCCTCGACGTGGCCGACGGTCGGGTGGTCAAGGGGGTGAACTTCGTCGGGCTGCGCGATGCCGGTGATCCGGTCGAGCTGGCCTGCCGCTACGACGCCGCCGGCGCCGATGAACTCGTTTTCCTCGACATCGCCGCCAGCCATCAGGGGCGCACCACCCTGGTGGAACTGGTGCGCCACACCGCCGAGGCGCTGACCATCCCGTTCACGGTGGGGGGCGGCATCGGCAGCGTCGAGGGGATCACCGAGCTGCTGCGCGCCGGCGCCGACAAGGTCAGCCTCAACTCCGCGGCGGTGCGCCAGCCGGAGCTGGTGGCGGAGGGGGCCCGCCTGTTTGGCTGTCAGTGCATCGTTGTGGCGATCGATGCCCGCCGCCGCACCGACGGCTCCGGCTGGGATGTCTACGTGAAGGGCGGCCGCGAGAACACCGGTCTCGATGCGGTGGCCTGGGCCCGCCGGGTCGTGGCGCTCGGTGCCGGTGAGATCCTGCTCACCTCGATGGATGGCGATGGCACCCAGGCCGGCTACGACCTGGCACTCACCCGTGCCGTGGCCAGCGCCGTGGCGGTGCCGGTGATCGCCTCCGGTGGCGCCGGCAGCATCGACCACATCGCCGCCGCCCTCGAGCAGGGCCAGGCGGCAGCGGCTTTGCTCGCCTCCCTGCTGCACGATGGCGTGCTCAGCATCCAGCAGATCAAGACGGGTCTGCTGGAGCGGGGGCTGCTGATCCGGCCCCTGGAGGAGTCGCAGGGGTCGGTGGCGGAGATTACAATTGCTTAAGGGAGTTGGACGTTGGTTTCACTGCTCTCGCTTCTCCGTGCCGGCTGCCGTTTCCCCCGCCTCAACCGCCGTCGCCCTCTTGACGATGGTGTTGGTTGTCGCGTTGGTGGCGTGGGCTCTCTCGCTGATGCAGGCCGCCAACGATCGCCAGGAATTTTCGCTGATGCTGGCCGGCTGCATGGTCTGCTCCGCGGCTGTCGGCCTCACCACGGTGATGGTTCTCACCTTCGCCAGCCCCAACCGGTTGCTGGCGGTCGGCCTCGGCCAGGGCTTTCTGAGTGGTGATGGGGTGCTCAGCACCGATTCGGCTCCCCTTCCCTGGGATCGCTCCCTCGATTGTCTGGTGGAGCCTGAGCGCTGCGCCGCTCTGCCATCCTCCTGAGCAGCCATCGGCGGCGGCCCCTTGACGACCGGAGATCCCGAAGCGGTCCGTGAGCTCTTCGAAGCGATCGCACCCCGCTACGACCAGCTCAATGACCTGCTCAGCCTGGGTCTGCATCGCCTCTGGAAACGGCAGGCAGTCCACTGGCTGCGCCCCAGGCCCGGCCAGCGGCTGCTGGATCTCTGCTGCGGCACCGGCGATCTCGCCCTGCTGCTGTCGGAGAGGCTCCGGCCCGGGGGGGAGGTGCTGGGGCTGGATGCCGCCGCCGCTCCCCTGGCCGTGGCCCGTCGGCGCAGCCGGCTGCAGCCCTGGCTGCCCGTGCGCTGGCAGCAGGGGGATGCCCTGGCCACGGGCCTGGCCACCGGAGCCGCCGACGGTGCGGTGATGGCCTACGGCCTGCGCAACCTGGCCGACCCGGCGGCGGGGCTGAAGGAACTGCGGCGGCTGTTGCGCCCAGGCGGCCGTGCGGTGGTGCTGGATTTCAACCGCCCGGATTCCTCCACCCAGGCCGGCTCCCTGACCGCCGGCTTCCAGCGCTTCTACCTCCGCCGCCTGGTGGTGCCGGCCGCCCGCTGGTTCGAGCTGCCGGAGCAGTACGCCTATCTGGAGACGAGCCTGGAGCGCTTCCCGATCGCGTCCGAACAGGAGCGGCTGGCGCGCGATGCCGGCTTCACGGCCGTCCGGCATCGGCCGATCGCCGCAGGGCTGATGGGTCTGCTCCAGCTGGTGGCCTGAACCCACTCTGAGAGGATCGGCCGATGCTTTTCCAGGACATCATCTCCACCCTGAACCGGTTCTGGGCGGCGCAGGGATGCCTGTTGCTGCAGCCCTACGACACCGAAAAGGGCGCCGGCACGATGAGCCCCCACACGGTGCTGCGGGCGATCGGCCCGGAGCCCTGGGCCGTGGCCTACCCCGAACCCTGCCGCCGCCCCACCGACGGCCGCTACGGCGACAACCCCAACCGCGCCCAGCACTATTTCCAGTACCAGGTGCTGATCAAGCCGTCGCCGGATGGCATCCAGGAAACCTATCTGGCTTCGCTCGAAGCGCTCGGCATCCGCGCCGCCGACCACGACATCCGCTTCGTGGAAGACAACTGGGAATCGCCCACCCTGGGCGCCTGGGGCGTGGGCTGGGAGGTGTGGCTCGATGGCATGGAGGTCACCCAGTTCACCTATTTCCAGCAGTGCGGCGGCCTCGACTGCCGGCCGGTGTCGATCGAGATCACCTATGGCCTCGAGCGCCTCGCCATGTATCTCCAGGATGTGGAGAGCATCTGGGAGCTGCGCTGGAACGAGCAGCGCTCCTACGGCGAGATCTGGCTGCCCTTCGAGAAGGCCCAGTGCACCTACAACTTCGAGGCCTCCAACCCCCAGCGGCTGCAGCAGCTGTTCGCGCTCTACGAGGCCGAGGCCACTGATCTGGTGGAGCGCCGCCTGCCAGCGCCCGCCCTCGATTACGTGCTCAAGTGCAGCCACACCTTCAACCTGCTCGAGGCCCGCGGCGTGATTTCGGTCACCGAGCGCACCGCCACGATCGCCCGCATCCGCCATCTGGCCCGCCAGGTGGCGGAAGGCTGGCTGCAGGAACGGGAGGCCCTGGGCTTTCCGCTGCTGGCGGCCACCTCCGCGGGTGAGCAGCCCGCCCCTTGAAGCGCACCCTGCTGGTGGTGGTGCTGCTGGCAGGGTCCTTCCAGGCCGGCCGCCTCACCGAACGGGCGATCTGGCCCTGCCGGCTGCGCCCGATCGCTGCACTGGTGGCGCCCCTGCTGGGCCAGGAGCTGCCCAGCCCCCAGCTCTGTGAGCTGATGCTCAAGCTGCCGAGTTTCTGAGCGCCGGGTTCAAGCGGGCCCGGCCGGGGAACCCTCAGGGGTGCGGTCCCGAGCCGGAGCTCGATGTCAGTGCTATCGCGGCCATGTCTTTCCATGCCCTTGCTCACGGTGGCCCTGGCGCTGCTGGGGCTGAGCCTCGGGGTGCTGGGCCTCGATGCGCCGCTCCGCGCTGTTGGTCTGGTGCTGCTGAGCGCTCTCGCCTGGTGGCAGGCGGGCCGGCATGGCCTGGCGCCGGGGCCGCGGCTGCTGTTGTTGCTGCTGGCGCCGGCCCTGCTGCTCTGGGGCCTGGCGCAGCAGCCGGTGCCCGGCCCCGCTGATCCGGTGCAGCTGCTGCCGGCCGCGCCCCTGGCTCGGCTGCCGGTGCAGCTGCGGGGCCGGCTCGGCGGTGATCCCCAGCCCCGTGGGGAGCAGGGCGGTTGCCGCGCCGTGCTGGAGCAGGCCGGCGGCCGCACCGAGCTTCTCTTCCGCCACTGTCCGGCGCTGCAGCAGGGCTGGACAGTGGCGGTGGCCGGTGAGCTGCGCCGACCTGCCACCGGTCCCCATCCGCTCCTGAGCGGTCCGGCCGAGCGGTTGGCCCGCCAGGGGATCTGGAGCCAGTTGCAGGTGGAAGGCGAAGCCGAGCTGCTGGAGCGTCCGGCCACGCCGATCGCCGGGCTCAGGCGGCGGATGGCGGCTGCCCTGTTGCGGTCCTGCGGGCCGGAGCGGGGCGGGGTGCTGGCCGCCCTGGTGCTCGGCAGCGCCGTGGTGCCGGTGCCCGGCGATGTCCGCGACGCCTTCCGGGTGGCCGGACTGTCCCATGCGCTGGCCGCCTCCGGCTTCCACCTCACCGTGCTGCTGGGGGCGGTGATGGCCCTGGGGCGTCACCTGAGCCGGCCCCCCCGGGCGGCCCTGGCGGTCGGCGCCATGTTGCTGTTTCTGCTGCTGGCTGGGCCCCAGCCCTCGGTGGTGCGGGCGGTGCTGATGGGGGGAGTGGCCTTCGCAGTGCTTGAGAGCGGCGGCCGCAGCAGGCCCCTGGGGGTGTTGCTGCTCAGCGTGCTGCTGATGCTGCTGGTGCGCCCCAGCTGGTTGCTGGATGTGGGGTTTCAGCTCTCGGTGGCGGCCACCGCCGGCCTGATCCTCACCGCCACGGATCTGGAGGGCGCCCTGGTGCGGCGCCTGCCGGCCTGGCTGGGGGCCCGCTGGATCGGGGCGGGACTGGCGGTGCCGCTGGCGGCCTCGCTCTGGACCCTGCCGCTGCAGCTGCTCCATTTCGGGGTGGTGCCGCTCTATGCGGTGCCGGCCAACCTGGTGGTGGCGCCCCTGCTCACCCCGCTCACCCTCGGGGCGATGGCGATGGCCCTGGCGGCCGTGACCCTGCCGCTGCTGCTGCCCCTGCTGGCCTGGCCGCTGGGGCTGCTCACCGGGCTGCTGCTGCTGTTGGTGCGGGGTTTTGCGGCCCTGCCGATGGCCCAGTGGCAGATCGGGCGGCCCCAGCCCTGGCTGGTGCTGCTGTTCGCTCTGTCGCTGCTGCCCTGGCTGGTGGCCAGCCTGCGCTGGCGGCGTCTGGGGGCGGCCGGGGTCGGGCTCACCCTTGCCCTGCACCTGGCCCTGCTGGGGGGCGATCAGCTGCTGCTGATCCACCAGTGGGGCGGTGATCTGCTGCTGGCCCGCCACCAGGGTCGCGGCGCCCTGGTCAGCAGCCGCGCCGATGGGCTCAGCTGTGCCAGTGCCGCGAGGCTCGCCACCGGACTGGGCCTGGCCCGCTTCGACTGGATTGCCCTGCTCGATCCGGTGGCGGCGGCGGAACCCGCCTGCTGGCGCGCCCAGGCGTCGCTGGTGCTGGCTGCCACGGATGGCAGCACGCCGCTGGCTCCAGGTCAGCGCCTGGAGAGCCCTGGCCTGGCCCTCTCCCCCCTGAGTGCCGACAGCCGCGCCTATGGCCTGGCGGTGGGGGGACACCGCTGGCTGCTGCTGCCGGATCGGCAGTCGATGACGGCCTGGCAGCGGGCCGGTGCCGCCGGGGAAACGGTTCTGCCCAGCGGTGCCTGGAGTGGTACCTGGCTGGGCTTCCGGCCCCGTCGCAACGAGCAGCAGGCTGTGGCGGCGGCCGCTCCCCGGCGGATCTGGGTGAGTGGCGCCTGGCCGGCCGCACCCAAGGGCTGGCAAGCCAGCGGCGGCAGTGGATCGCTGCAGAGCCCGGCCGGCTGACGGCTCCGTAAAGTTCCACTTCGTGCGCGCCGCTCCGGTGGCGCCGGACGAAGCTGGAGAGGTGGCTGAGTGGTCGAAAGCGAACGACTCGAAATCGTTTGAAGGGAAACCTTCCGTGGGTTCGAATCCCACCCTCTCCGTTTTGAGGCTTTTTGCTCTGCTGCGGCTAGCTCTGCTGCGGCTAGCTTCCGGCTGGCTCAGAGCTCGATCGTGAGCCTGGCGGCATTGTTCGCCTGCGATTCCAGGGGCTCCAGCACATGGCGCTCGGGGTCGGCCATCACCAGCAGCTGATGGGGTCCGGGCGGCAGCGGCAGGGGCAGGCTGAATGGCTGGGTTTCGCCGGCTGCCAGCCAGGGAAGCCTCAGATAGTGGTGGCTGGAGTAGCGATCGTCGATCACCACCGCCACCCCCAGATCGCTCACATCCAGCTCGCCGCGATTGCTGACCTGGAAACCCAACCGGCCATCGCTGTAGCCGAGCTGCTCCACGGCGAGGTCGGAGCCCAGCATGCGGATCTGCTGGAGTGGGTAGATCGCCAGCCACTCCAGCCGCCGCAACCGGCTGCCCGGATGTTCATGGTGCAGGTGGCCGCCATGGCGCAGATCGCGGCTGCAGCCATGCAGATGCAGCGGGGCTGTGGCCACCGGCACGGTCACCCGCCCTGATTCCGGCTGCGTGTCCCAGAAGCCGCAGCAGTCCCAGTGGAGGCTGCGGCCCAGGAAGCGGATCGGATCATTGGCGTCGCCGGGGTCGTCGGCAGCCAGGCGGTAGTGCTGGAGGCTGCCATAGAGCCCCTGGGCGGCCGCCCCCGGATCTTCCGGCGCCTGGTTCCGCCGCTTCTGTCCCATGCAGAGCTTGGAGGCCACGGTGATCACCAGGCTGTGCCACTCCAGCCCCAGCCGCAGGCCGTAGATCGGTGCCTCGGCCAGCTGCCCCTGCTCGCTCAGGGAGGAGATCGCCGCTCCGATGCGCTGCTGCAGCGGCAGTCCTTCGCTGGCTGCCAGGCAGGCGGGGTCCACCGGATGGCGCAGGGCCGTGGCATCGCCACTGAAGCAGACGTAGGGGAAATGGGCACTGCCATCTCCCGGGTGCAACTGGCGGATGCTGCCGTCCCCGGCCGCGCACTTGTAGAGGCGGGTGCGGGGCTCGCTCCCGTCGTGGAGGAAGGTCAGCTCGCCATTGTCGAGGCTGGTGGTGGTTCCGAGCCCCAGCACATCGCCTTCGAGGGGAATGCTGGCCAGGGGCAGATGCTCGCGCACATCGCCCTGGATCAGATCCGTCACGGTGTTGGCGATCGAGAAGTTC
Source organism: Cyanobium sp. ULC082 (assembly GCF_977927535.1). Classification (NCBI taxonomy): domain Bacteria; kingdom Bacillati; phylum Cyanobacteriota; class Cyanophyceae; order Synechococcales; family Prochlorococcaceae; genus Cyanobium; species Cyanobium sp. ULC082. Next base: position 71,199 of record NZ_OZ376398.1, on the reverse strand, counting down.
AGCATCGGGATGCGGCGTCGTGCCGGATCAAGATGGGAGCCGGGCGAGATCGGATGCCATGCCGTGGTTCGTGAAACTGGAGCAAGGGGTTGTCGACCGGGCCGGTTTCGATGCCCATCTTCATGCCCATCTGGCCTGGATCGGCCAGCTGGAGCGGCTGGGTCACCAGCCCAGCACCGGCTACTGGCGTGAATGCAAGGGGCTCAATGGCGCCGGAGCCGGCGGCATGCTGCTGTTTGAGGCCCGGGATCGGGCCGAGGCCGAAGCGATCCTGGCTGGCGACCCGCTGATCCAGGCCGGCTGCGTCAGCTGGGTGCTGCATGAATGGCAGGTGGTGGCTGGAGCGCTGCGGCGTGAATCGCCGCTCACATGCGGGCCAGAGCCGAAATTTTGACGAGCTTTTCCTGGTCAAGCCCGTCGAGTTCATGCACCGACAGCAGACCATCTTTCACCAGGGTGGCAAAAACGAAAACCAGCGAGGAATCGCGGAGATCGAACTTTCCATCCATCTCGTGCCGCTTGGCGCTCAGGTAATCGTGCAGGCTCCAGACATCACCCGAGCAATGGACTGAACTCACTCGGCTGTGCAGATCGGTGATCAACGAGGCCACTTCCCGCTCATAGGCGAGGTCAACGGCTTGCTTGGCAATGTGACGCTCCTCTGAGCTCCAGCCCTTCTGGCCTGCTTCCACGGTCCTGTCAACAGTTTTCAGTGTGTTTGGACCCTAACACCCAGCTGAGGTTGAACGCGAGCGCAGGGATGGCGCTCCACGAGCTCTTTCTTGAGCCGTGATCTTCGCAGGGAAGGAAGCGTGTACCAGGGCGAATCAGGGTGATGATGGTGTTCCCAGTGGTAGTCGAAGTGATAACAGGCAAGCAGGGAGATCGCTGGCGGAAGCGAGCTGCTGCCTACCTGATGGCAGCTGCCCGGCGAGGCGGATTGAGCCCGGTGTGGCAGATAGGTTCCAAACAGAAAAAGCTGCATCGAGCTCAGGATCAGGGGTAGCACCCAGAACAGCACCAGCACGGCAACTGGATGGCTGCTGGTGAAGGTGAGGCCGGCAAGGGCGCAGGCCCAGATCGCCAGCAGCCAGCCAATCTGAGCGGTGGACAAGTAGCCACCCATGAATGTGATGTACCAGCTCAGTGGGTGGTTATGCCGGCCATCATGAAAATCCGGATCGTCGCCACCCCCTGGATTGCGGTGATGGCGAAGGTGATTGGAGTGGCAGAGGCGATAGGGGATGGCGGCATAGAGCCCCAGGCAAATCTGGCCCAGAAGGGTGTTCAGACCTGGACGCCGTGGAACCAGGCTGCCATGCATGGCGTCGTGGGCCACGATGAACAAGCCAGTCTGCAGAAAGGTGCGGACCAGGATGATCGCTGCCACTGCAATCCAGGTCTGAAGCGAACGTTGCCCAAAAATGGTGAAGGGATCAAACCAGCCGAGTGGCACAAGGCTGGATAACCACAACCCGATGATCAGCAGGGCCAGGCTGCACCCAGGCCCGACCATGACAGCACCCCCCGGTCTGATCAGCGGATGAAGTTGACCAGTTCCTTGGGAGAGGCGAGCAGATCGATCGCCACAAAGAAGATCTTGTTCTGGGGATTGAGCAGAAAGCGCCAGGCCACGTTCATGCCGACGCCGGCACCGAACCAGGGGGTTTGCACTTTTCCTGTCACCTTGATCTGGGTGAAGCCATCGTCCGCAGGCTCGGTGACGCCCTGCTCGGGAATCAGTTTGAGATTCTGGCAATCTTCCTTGAAGAACCGCAGAACCGCCTCCTTGCCGATGATCGGCCGCTGGAAGGGAGGCTGCAGGCCCCCATCCGGCAGAAACAGCTCGATGAGCGCATCAAAGTCGTTGGCATTGAGCAGGTTCATATAAGACAACACCGTGGTGTTGCTCACATTGTTGATCGATACCTCGCTGCGCTGGGCAATGTCCGTTGGTGGCACCACCGGTTCGGCCACGCGCTTGTTGCCCTCGATCTTGTTGGCATCGAATCCCATGTCCACCACAGCGTTGCGCAGCACCGTGATCTGCTGGCCACCCTCCAGGCGCTTGATGGCATCGAGAATCGCCGCCGCATTGGCGGAGAGCTGATAACCCTGAGGGATCGGGGCAACGATTCCCTCCTCCATCCATTCGCCGAGCTTGTACCAGAAACCCAGCTTGATGTTGGGGGACCAGACCGTGTAAGTGCGTGAAACCGGAGTATCGACCCGGTTGGCCAGATCGCACATCACCTGGGACTGATCCGCGAAACTCATCTGGCGGATCTGGTTCAGCGTGGGTTCAGCGAACTGCATGCGGGCGGCGCCGGGAGCCGCGATCGTGATCGTTTTGCCCATCTCCAGGTACGCATACCAGATCAGTGCCAGCTGATCTTCCGCACTGAGCTGATCGAACCTGGCGATCGTGGCCGGGACGACGTCGGCTGCCAGGGTGGAGGGAAAAATGCCGCGGGCTTCTTCGATCGTGATCGGCATGGCTGGGACCCCGGGGAGAGCATTGAGCGTGTGTCGATCGTAACGGAGTCAGCCCCGAACAGCCTGGGCCTCCAGCCCGCTCCGGTGCTGCTTCTGATGCTGCCTCCCGGATCGGCCACCAGAAGCGCGCCGGGCGGTCGAGGAGGCGGTGCAGCGGCCTGGTGGAGATCCGATTCCTGCCGATAAGATCCTGAGCGGAGGTTTGACTGGTGCGATTGGCTCCAACACAGAGGGCGGCAAGCTTCCTGTCGGTGTGGATCGTTCTGCCGCTGGCCCGCTTCCTCTCGGTTGCCCCTGCCCTGCTGGCCGCCGATGCGGTTGGCCAGCCCCTCGACTGGCGTCTTCCCCAGCAGGATCCAGCCACCTCCGCCGCATTGCCCTGGCGTGTTGAGTCGGCTGAGCCTGGATCTGGATCCTGGAACGTTGTGCCGGCGAGTGAGCCGGTCGGCCCTGGATTCCCCGAGTCGCTCCCCGCTCCCCAGCCGATCGCGGCCGCCTCCCCGCCGGTCACCAGGGTTCGCGGGCTCAGCCGCGGCATGACGGTGAATGGCAGCCTTTACACCGATACGGCCTTGCAGGTGCCCAACGGCTTCGCGGCCGACCAGCGCTTCACCGTCTCAGCCGCCCTGACACCCGTGAACCGGACCCGTTCCTGCGGCGCCGGCAGTGGCAGCACCGATGGCTGTGACGACGCTGAGCTGAACATCGAGCTGACGCCGATCCGTGGGGAAGATGCCAGCCTCGGGTTGATCTGGAACATCCAGAGCCTGACTTCCCGCAGTGGCGGCACCTCAGCCTTCTCGGGCCAGAGCCTCGGCTTCCGCGCCGCCGTGAACCTCACCCCCACCCTGGGCGTTTCCTTCGGTGGTGAGCAGATCATTCAGTTCGATGACAGCATCGATCTGGGACGGAACTTCTACCTGGTGCTTTCCCAGGCGGTTCCACTCAGTGCAGGGGCCGAGCCCGTGGTGGCCGTGGCCACCGTGGGGATCGGTTCCGATTTCTTCGGCTATGGCGGCAACGGGATCCTCGGTTCGACCAACTGCCTGTCCGGGAACAACATCAGCAGTAACAATTTCCCGAGTGGCACCGATTGCTTCTGGGGCCCGATCGGCTCGCTCAGCCTCCATCTGGGCAGCCGTGTCTCCCTGGGTGCCGAATGGTTTGGCTATGGCATCGGTGCAGGGATTTCCGCGCGCCCTTTCAGCGAACTCCCACTCACTCTTTCGGTTTATGCCACCGATTTTCTCGGCAACACCCCGAGCTACATCGAAGGGTTGTGCACCACCAATCCCTGCGGCGCCCGCTACTACGGCCGCATGACCTTCTCGTTCTGATGGCCGTCGGATCCTGTTGCCGCAGGGGTTCTGTCTGGATTCTCGCCCTGAGCGGCGCCGTCCCGAAACGGTGTCGGAGGCCACAGGTGGTTTTGGGAGGCTTATCGGTTTGTGGCCTAGATTGGACGAACGGGAATTCATGGTTCAGATAGTGACGGCAACCCATTCGGGAGGGCTTTGTCCCCACCCACCGCTCAAGCACCCTGGCTGGGTCAGCGGCTGGCTGGCCGGCTTCACCGCCTCGGCCCTTCTGGCGGCTGGCTTGCCGGCCCAGGCTTTTCCGAATGCCAGGGTCAATCTGATCCGCATCACCGGTGACGGCGTCACAGCACTGCCTGGCCTCAGCCAGGCCAGCCTTCCACCTTCAGGCCCAGCTGCGCCTGCTTCCGCCCAGCTGCTCAGCCAGGCCACGCCGCCCGCCGCTGGTGGCCCGAGCCAGCTGGCCGCGGCCACCGATCCCCTGGTGCTCAACTTTGCTGGTGAACTTCCACAGTTCGGCCCAGACGACTACGTCTCCATTCGGGTCCGCTCGGGCGATTCCAGCAATGGCACCGAAATCGAGCAGATTCGTTTTGATTCTCCTGCGGTTGTGATCTCGCCCGACCGCCGCTCCATCTCGATCACCCCGAGCCGGGCCGTCGAGGCAGGCCAGACCCTGGCGGCCCTGCTGCCCACCGGCAACTACGTGTTGCCCCTGGCCACCAGCTCCTGTTTCTTTGAGCTTGCACCACCGGTGGCGGCTCTTCCCCCTGTCATCCCACCGGCGCCACCGCCACCACCGCCGTTCCCTGTCGTTACGATCTTGCTCGGCATCGCCGCAGCCGGGTTGATCTGCTGTGCGATCGGCGGCTGTTTCAGTGGCAATGGCGGCACCAACGACAGTTCCAACTGATCCCGATCCGTCCACGTCTGCTCCATTCGTTTCTTGGTTTCGGTTTTCGTCATGATCAAACCCCTGGTTTTCGCTGCTGCCTCTGCGCTCGCCTTCGCCCATCCGGCCATGGCGGCACAGCCCACGGATCTGCCGGCCTGCCTTAAGCCAGCCAAGACCTTGGCAACCGTTCCCGTCAGAACAGTCCAAACCACCCTGGTGGCTCAGGCGAGCCCCCTGGGCCCCGTCTGCACGTTCACCCCGGATCGCAAGCCCGCTCCCGTGATCCGCGGCCTCTGGTGATCAGATCCCCAGCCGTTCCCAGATCACCTTCAACTGGGCCTGGTGCAGGTCGCTGCTGAAGCAGCTCTCCAGCAACTCTTCGCCCAGCTGGCTGGTCACTTCCGGATCGGCCCTGAGGCTGGCCCTGAAATCGCCACCCTCGGTGTTCCAGGCAGCATGGGCATGGTGTTGCACGAGGGCGTAGGCCTTCTCGCGCGCCATGCCCGCTTCCACCAGGGCAAGCAGCACCCTCTGGCTGAACACCACACCGCCATAGATGTGCAGATTGCGGAGCATGTTGTCGGGGTAGACCCCGAGGCCTCTCACCACCTCCGCCATCTCGCGCACCATGAACTGCAGGGTGGCAGAGCAGTCCGGCAGCATCATTCGCTCCACGGAGCTGTGGCTGATGTCCCGTTCATGCCAGAGCGCCACGTTCTCCAGAGCCGCCACGGTGTAGCTCCGCAACACCCGGGCCAGCCCGCTGATCCGCTCGCTGCGGATCGGGTTGCGTTTGTGGGGCATGGCTGAGCTGCCCTTCTGACCTTTGGCGAAGTTCTCTTCCACTTCCAGCACATCCGTGCGCTGCAGGTTGCGGATCTCGGTGGAAAAGCGCTCCAGGGAGGCGCCCACCAGGGCGAGGGTCTGTACGTAGTCGGCGTGCCGATCACGGCCGATCACCTGGGTGCTGGCGGTGTCGGGCACCAGGCCCAGCCGCGCACAGGTCAGGGCTTCCACCTGGGGATCGGTGTTGGCGTAGGTGCCCATGGCGCCACTGATCTGGCCGACGGCCACCGCAGTTTCGAGTCGTTCCAGCCGCTCCTGGTTGCGCAGGGTTTCGGCCAGCCAGCCGGCCACCTTGAAGCCGAAGGTGATCGGCTCGCCATGGATGGCGTGGGAGCGACCGATCATCACCGTGTCCTTGTGGGCACGGGCCAGCTGCCGCAGCGCCTGGGCGAGGGCATCGAGTTCGGTGCGCAGCACCACAACCGAGGCCCTGAGCTGCAGGGCCAGGCCTGTGTCGAGCACATCCGAGCTGGTCATGCCCACATGGATGTGGCGACCGGCATCGCCGACATGCTCGTTGACATTGGTGAGAAAGGCGATCACGTCGTGGCGGACCTCCGCCTCGATCGCCTCGATGCGCTCCAGCTCGAAGCTGGCCCTGGCCCGGATTTCGGCCATCGCTTCCACCGGCACCCAGCCCAGTTGGCAGCGAGCCTCGCAAACGGCCAGCTCCACCTCCAGCCAGGTCTGGAACTTGGCCTGCTCGCTCCAGATCTCGCCCATTTCGGGGAGGGTGTAACGCTCGATCAAGGGCCGGCGCCGCGCGTGAATCGAGTCAATCTATGGCTCCACCACAACGCCACTCCGCCTGGATCCTGCGCCGCTGCCGTGGTTCGATGGCCTCAGGATGTCCACGGCTGGCCCGATCCGAGCGCCCATGGCCCGTAAGCAACGCCTCGACCTTCACCTGGTGAGCCTGGGTCTGGCGGCCAGCCGCGGTCAGGCCCAGCAGCTGATCAGGGCCGGCCGGGTCCGCAGCCACGGGCAGATCCTCGACAAGCCGGGCCTTGAGGTGAGCCTGGAGCTGATCCCCGAGGTGGAGCAGGGAGCTCGTTTTGTTTCCAGGGGCGGTGAGAAGTTGCTGGCGGCCCTGGAGGCGTTCCCGATCGATCCCACCGGCAGGGTCTGCCTTGATGGCGGCATTTCCACCGGTGGCTTCACCGACTGCCTGCTCCAGCGCGGTGCCGGCCGGGTGTATGGCATCGATGTGGGGTATGGCCAGACCGCCTGGAGCCTGCGCACCGATCCAAGGGTGGTGCTCAAGGAGCGCACCAACCTCCGGCATCTCCACGCGGAACAGCTCTATGGACCCGATGATCCCTGGCCGGATCTGGCCGTGGCCGATCTGTCGTTCATTGGCCTGCCGCTGGTGCTGCCGGCGCTGCGGCGGCTGCTTCACCCTGCTGGCCCAGCCGAGGCGGTGGTGCTGATCAAGCCCCAGTTCGAGGTGGGCAGAGAGCGGGTCGGCAAAGGTGGGGTGGTGCGGGACCCCCGCGCCCATGCCGATGCGATCGAAGCGGTGATCGCTGCCTGCTCAAAGCTGGCCTGGCCTGCCGCTGGCCTGGTGGCTTCACCGATCACCGGTCCGGCCGGGAACCACGAATACCTGCTCTGGCTGATCGAGGCCCGGCCGGATCAGCCGGCTCGCCTGGATCGAGCCGGAATCGAGCAGCTGGTGGCCCACACCCTGGGCATGGGTTGAGCAACACCAGGATCGAGCAGACCGAGATGGCCGTCCTAGATGGCCGTGCTGTCGAGATCGCCGGTGCGGATGCGGATCACGGTTTCGATCGGGCTGATGAAAATCTTTCCATCCCCGATCTCTCCTGTGCGGGCGGCGTCCTGAATCGCGTTGACAACGGTTTCGACCCGGTCATCGTCGACGACCACATCCAGCTTGAGCTTCTGGAGGAATTCAACGGTGAACTCGGAACCCCTGTAACGCTCAACCTGGCCCTTCTGCCTGCCGAAGCCTCGCACCTCACTCACGGTCATGCCGATGATTCCGGCATTCACCAGGGCCACCTTGACATCTTCAAGCTTGAAGGGACGGATGATGGCTTCGACTTTTTTCATGGAGGTGGTGAGGAGATGCGGTGTGCGTAGAGATCAGGGTCTTCACCGGATGGGAACGCCATCGATCTGGCCGTGGATTCCGAGACGGCTGACACCGAGGCCAGCGGCCTGGGCGTCCTGACGGATCAGGGCGGCTGAGGCCTCTTCCACGCTGACATGGCCGGAGGCCAGCTGGGGCCAGTGCTTGTCGTCGAAGTGGGTTTGCAGCCACAGCATGCCGTTGGCCGTCAGGGCCAGCAGGCGGTAGCCCCCGGTTGTGGCGACCAGTGCGAGATCCAAGAACAAGCCCTGCGACCCAGCCATTAGGCCTGAGTGCGCAGGGCTCCGATGTCATTGTTGCTACAGCCGGTTCGCCTGGTCGGCGATCAGCGATCCCGAACCTGGCGGGCCGCCGCCTGCTGGCGCTGGTGGTAGGGGTTGCCACGGTATTGGAGAACGATGGATTCGTTCACCACGGCAGGTTCGTGTTGGAGGGGCTCCTGGAACGTGATGCCCCGGTAGATGTGCTGAACCGGATCGTGGTCGGACGTTGGCGCCGGTTGGTCACCGTCGTGGCGAACACCCCGATAGACGAGAGAGGCTGGGGTCATGGTTGAGAGGCTCGATGGGAAGGGATCGCAGGTCTTGGAGCTGATACCGCTTCATGCAAAGGAGCGTTGCTTCGCCTCGCGGTGGGGCTACTTCCAACAGGCGCACCGGGTTTGGCCCAGGGCATGCCCAACGTTTTATCCTTAATGCATTGTTAGCGCACTAATGATGTTCATGGCGAACGAACTGGCCGATTGCCGCGGGATCCGTCACAATCTGTTGGGTTCATAGCATCGGCAAGGTCGACCACGCCCATTGAGCACCCAGCCCTGATGACCATCACCCAGACCCCCTCCTATGGCGAACGGCTGATTGCCGATGCCCAGTTGATCTGCTTCGACAACCCCAGGATCGGTCGCGCCTACGAGGTGGCGATCGAGCTGCCTGAGTTCACCTGCAAATGCCCCTTCTCGGGCTATCCCGATTTCGCGGTGCTGCGCCTGATCTATCAGCCTGGCCCGCGGGTCCTGGAGCTCAAGGCGCTCAAGCTCTACGTGAACAGCTGGCGGGATCGCAGCATTTCCCATGAGGAAGTGGCCAATCGCATCCTCGACGACCTCGCCGCGGCCTGCGAGCCGGTCTGGATGCAGCTGGAAGCTGATTTCAATCCCCGCGGCAATGTCCACACCGTGATCAGGGTGAGCCAGGGGAACCGTCAGGCCTGCTGAGCCAGCTGGCTGGCCGGGCTGCGGCTCCGCTCCACTGTGGCCAGGAGCTCGGGAAGTTCCTGGGCCAGGGCGGTGAGGTTGCGGTTGCAGAGGCCCGCCAGGTGAAGCCGGCCCCGCTCAGGTTCAGCGATCGCCCAGAGCTGGCGGGTGGCGATCAGGCTGAGGCCACCGCCGACCAGGGCAATGGCGAAGCCGGCGTAGACAAGTGGTACGCCGGGATCCCGCTTCAGCAGCAGGCCACTGGCCGGCAGCACACTCACCACCCGCAGCGGCAGGCCCCCGATCTCGATGGGCTCGCCGCCGGGCACGATCTGACCGATCCGCTGGGCATCGGAGGCAAAGATCTCGACCGGACCCTGTTCGTTGCCCAGGGTGAGCAGCACGGGTTCGCTGCCATCGGGCCGGGTCGGCAGCGCCAGGCCCCAGATCTGTTCACCGAGTTCCGGCAGACTCCGCAGCGGCAGTTCCAGGAGGGGGCTGCGGCCGATCTGAACGGTGATCGCCGCCAAGGCCCAGTCCGCCTGATACACCGTCATCCCCCGGAAGCGCAGGGGGTGGTTGACACTCACCTCAGCGGTTTGCAGAGGTTCTTGATCGCCGTTCCTGAGCAGCAGGCTGGAGCGGAACTGTTCCGGCCGGCCGGCCGGATCCCGCTCGATCCGGAAACTCTCCACGGCCAGGTTGAGCTGGCTGACGCCCCTTGAATCCAGCAGGCTCAGCTCTCGCCCGGGGGCGAGAAACCGTTCGAGGCGCTGGCCACCCAGCGCGCCCCAGGCAGAGCCCACCATCAACACCACCATGCCGGCATGAACAAGCAGGGGGCCGACGCGGCCAGCCAGGCCACGCCTGGCCGCCAGCCGGTCCTGGCCCCGCTGCAGCTGCCAGCCCTGGGCCGTGAGCAGTTGCTCAAGGCTGCTCAGGTCTGAGCCTGGATCAGGACTTGAGATGGTCTCCGCCAGGCTCAGTTTGCTGAGCTGGCGTGGTGTGCGGTAATCGATCCAGCGCAGCGCCGCCTTCAGAGCGGGCCACTGGCGCCGCCAGCTGCACAACACCAGCGACAGGCCCAGCCAGGCCAGCAGGGCCAGGAACCAGTTGCTTGCGTAGACATGATCCAGCTCCAGACGCAGGATCCAGTCCCCATCGAGCAGGCCCAGCCAGGGGTGATTGTCGTAAAGCTGGTGATAGCGATCGACGGCCTCCTGCTGGGGAATCAGGGTGCCGATGCTGCTGCCCACGGCGATCATCAACAGCAAGCCGATCGCCAGGCGAAGATCGGAAATCCAGGCGAGCAGTCTCAGGGCCATCGAGCCAGGAGCGTGAGGGATCCGCTGGCCAGCAGCACCACGCCGCTGACCGGGGGTATCCAGCGGCTCAGGGCCCTGAAGGCCAGCAGGCGTTGCATTGAGGCCGCTGCCGTTCCGGCCAGCAGCAGCGGCACCACCTGGCCGGCTCCGAAGCAGGTGAGCAACACCATCGCCATCAGCGGTTGTCCATGCTGTGCGATCGAGCCCAGCAACACCGCCAGCACCGGCGTTGTGCAGGGACTGGCCGCCAGCCCGAAAGCCGCGCCGGCTGCCAGCGGGGCCAGGGGAGCGGGCATGCGGCGGCGCCAAAGCTCCGGATCGGGCCCACTCGGCAGGGGAAAGCGCAGCAGCCCAAGCAGGTTGAGTCCCATCACCACCGAAAGCACAGCCACCAGGGTGGGGATCACGCCGGGGATCTGGCCGTAGAGCCTGCCCAGCAGAGCGCTGGCCCCACCCAGCACCACGAGCGCCAGCACGATCCCACCGGCAAAACTGAGGCTGCGTTGCCAGGGACGGCTTTTCTGGCCGGGAAAACCCGCCATGTAGGCCACTGTGATCGGCAGCAGCGACAGGGAGCAGGGTCCCAGGCTGGTCAGCAGCCCTGCCCCGAAGATGATCGCCAGGGTGAGGGGGCCCGGGGCGTTGAGGGAACTGGCCGTGAGGTCTTCCCCCCAGCGGGCCAGATCGGCAATGAACAGCCCAGGGCTCGTCATCCGTGTCTTCGGAAACCGGGAGGCACAACGCCAGCCGGACAGAAAAGTCAGCCTATCGGGGCAGGGTTCACCCCAGCGGTGTGCGGGGGGTCTGGTCGCCGCTGCCGTTTGCGGGGGGGAGCATGGCCGTGTGCCGATTCGAGCGAACAGCGGATCAGCAGGCCAGCGGTGATCAGGCTGGCGAGCAGGGAGTTGCCGCCATAGCTGACCATCGGCAGGGGCAGGCCTGTGGTGGGCATGGCGCCACTGGCAACGGCGATGTTAAGGATCGACTGGCCCACCAACAGGCTGATGCAGCCGATCGCCACCAGCCTCTGCTGGTTGCTGCGGGAGCTCAGGGCCACCCGCAGGCCCACAAAGCCGAACAGCAGAAGGAAGATCAGTGCCACGAGGGAGCCCACGTAGCCGAATTCCTCGGCAAACACAGCAAAGATGAAATCGGTTGATTGGATCGGCAGGTACTGAAGCTTCTGGGTGGAGAGGCCGAACCCTTCGCCCAGCAGTCCACCCGAGCCGATCGCCAGCAGGCTCTGGACAAGTTGATAGCCATCTCCCTGGGCGTCTTGCCAGGGATTCAGAAAGGACACCACCCGAATCCGCTGATACTCGTTGATCAGGATGCTTGCGGTGCCGATCAGGCCACCGGCAACCGCTGTGCCGACCATCAGCAGCATGGGCAGTCCTGCGGCCAGGGCCAGCGCCCAGAGCAGCAGGCCGGTGAGGGCGGCTGTGCTCAGGTTGGGCTGCTTGAGGATCAACAGCAGCAGAACCGAGAAGATCCCCAGCCAGAGCACTTTCTGGTCGAGTCCGATGCGCTTCCAGTGGGCAAACAGGGAGGCACCCTGCAGAACGATGAACGGTTTGACCAGTTCGGATGGCTGGATCTGGATCGGTCCGATCACCAGCCAACGGCTGGCCCCGTTCACGGTCGTCCCAGCCAGGAGAGTGGCGGCGATCAGCAGTGCGCCCACAAGCACGGCCGGCCCAGCCAGGCGGAGCCAACGCCGCAGCGGTGTGCAGATCGCCAGCCACAGCAGGCCCCAGCTGGGAATCATCCAGATGGCCTGTCGTTTCAGGTAGTAAGCGGGATCGCCCATTTCCCGGGCGGCCACCCACCAGCTGGCGGAGGTCAGGATCAGCAGCCCCGCCAGGCACCAGATCGCCACCAGGCCGAGCAGCAGCCGTGCCTCGGCCGGCCACTGGGCCCAGGTCAGCCGGGAGTCATCGCCGAGCTGGGAAGCCGGCTCGGCCCTGCTTGCGGCTGGCCGGGTCCTGGTGCGGGAGGTCACGGAACCGGACAAAGCGAAGGGAAAGAGGATCGGTCCCATTCAGCCGTGCCTAGGCGCTGGATGACAGGGGGCAGGGACAAAAAAAAGCCCGGCCATGGCCGGGCTTGCTGATCGATCAATGGAAGTTCAGTTGCCGACGTTGACCTGACGGCGCCCAGACACCAGCTCGACTTTGAGAATCTTGCCCCCTTGCTTCATGATCCGCTGCTGCTCAGCGAACCAGCTCTCATAGGGCACCCACTTGGTGAAGAAGGTGTTCTGAAGTTCTCTCTGGCTGCGCACCTTCTCCGGGCAAGGGATGCAGGCCGTGATCTTGAACAGGCGCATGAATGAATCCTCGCTGGATTAGGCGTCGTTTGGGGATCAGTTCCCGAGGCCTGAGCTGATGTAATCAAGGTAGACACCCAACTCACGGCCGGCGTCGGGACCGACCAGCGAGGCGGCCGTTTCCTTCATGGCCTGGATGGACTGGACCGTTGCACCGATCGGTACCCCCAGGGAGTTGTAGGTCTCCTTGAGTCCATTGAGCACCCTTTCGTCCAGGATCGAGGTGTCACCCGCGAGCATGGCGTAGGTGGCGTAGCGGAGGTAGTAGTCGAGGTCGCGGATGCAGGCCGCATAGCGACGGGTGGTGTACATGTTCCCACCCGGACGGGTGATGTCCGAGTACAGGAGGGTTTTGGCGACGGCTTCCTTGATGATCGCCGAAGCGTTCGAACCGATCGTTGCCGCAGCCCTGACCCGCAGTTCTCCGCTGGTGAAATACTGCTCAAGGCGTCCGATCGAGGAATCATCCAGGTAAAGACCCTGGACGTCGGACTGGTTGATGACGTTGGTGATCGCGTCTTGCATGGGTCCTGGGAAGAGGCGGGGGGCAGGGATGGGCGAGCCTCAGGAGAGGGCGCCGATGACGTAGTCGAAGTAAAAGCCAGCTTCTTCAGAGTCGGCTCCGGTGAGCAGGCCCATGGAGGCGTTCTTGAGCTCGCGCACGGATTCGGCCATGGCCTCCAGGGGAGTGCCGAGGGCTCGATACATTTCGCGGGCACCGATGATGCCGATCTCTTCGATGGGAGTCACATCTCCTGCCACCATGCCGTAGGTCACAAGGCGCAGATAATAGTCGATGTCGCGAAGACAGGTGGCCGTCATCTCTTCGCCGTAGGCATTGCCACCGGGAGAGATCACGTCTGGCCGCTTTTGAAAGAGAGCGCCGCCGGCCTGCTTCACAATCCGCTCGCGGTTCTCGCTCAAGACCTGGGCCACCCGCAGTCGGCGTTGTCCGCCGGCCACGAAGGATTTGATCTGGTCGAGTTCGCCAGGGCTGAGATAGCGGGCTTCAGCGTCCGCGTTGATGATCGAGTTGGAGACGATGCTCATGCAGTTCTGCCTCGAAACAAGCGGCCGCCGATAAGGAGACCGAGATCCGGTAGGTAAGGGTGGAATGTCCTGACTGGCTGCTGACCGGCAACCTTGGTGGGGCTGCGCGGTTTGGCTTGAAGCCACGACATGACGACCGAACGGGCCGATCGCTCAATGATTCTGTGGCCAAGGGGCTGCCAGAGCGTGACGGTGGTAACAGTTCTTCACGCCGGGCAGATCTCGGAAACTCCTTTGCTGCCAAGGACTCTGGCGGATTCCTCCACCATCGCCACCCCATGGCAAATCAACGTTTTCACCACGACGATGCTGGCTTGAAGTTGATTTTTTCCAGTTGAATTGCATGCCGAATCAGCATCCCTTTACAGGAATTGATCCGCCATGACAGAACATTCATCCCAGGCAGGTGTGCCTGAGCTTGTTCAGGTGAAGAGGGCTAGATCGCCCCCTTGATCGGTGGGGTCAGCCCCGCATTGCCTGCGTAGAGCGCTGCTGTGCGATTGACAGTGGTGATCGGGATGCCGTTCTCGGTGTCAAGGCCGCGGAGATAGGGGACCGTGTCCCGGCCGAAGCTCTCCGCGTACTCAAGGCTGTTGAGGATGTCATCAAGGGCGGCCCGCTGGCCCTGCTTCGCCCTGGTGGCCAGGAAATGGCTCACCTCCTTGGGTTGGCCGGCCCGGCCCAGCAGGGCCAGGAAGGCTGCGGCGGCTGCCCGCAGCGGGGCCATCTTCAGCAGCCGTTGCTGAAACAGATCTCCTGCTGCGATCAGTCCGACGAATTCCGAAACAGAGAGCTGGGCGTCGCGCAGCTGGGATTCGGCATCGCGGAGCCGCTCCGCTTCAAAGGGGATGCGATTGAGCAGCTGGCGGTAGCTGGCTTCGATCACTTCCTGGAGGGCCGTTTCATCGGCGTCCTGGCGCCAGCTGATCGGCTGCCCGAGTCCAGCCCTTCGGCTGAATCCCTGGGGCCTGGCCCCTTCCAGGGCCTTGGCCATCGCATCACCGGAGACCATTCGGCTGAAGCTGCCAGCGGCCTTGGCTGTCCAGTCACCGGGCTTGGGGCTCCAGCCGCTGGCCTGGGGAGGTGCCTTGGCGGAGCCTGGAGCGGCCCAGGCTGGGGTTGTGAAGGCGCTGACGCCCCGGGGGGTCTTCCAGCGGCGGGTGGGGGCAGGAGGCTCACGCAGGCCCTGGGAAGGCTGGGTGCTCAGGTTGGCGGACGCCGCTTCCCCGCCGCTGATCGCGGCCCGCCAGCTGCCCACCACGCGCTCACGCCGCCGATCCGGCAGGTTGCGGACGGTGAGATCTCCGCTGCCTGTGAACTGGGTTGATGGGGCGACCTGGGGGCGACGCACCGGGGTCAGATCGGCCACTCCAGCGGTCTGGAGCGGCTGGCGCAGGGCGGGAATCCGACGGGCGTTCAGATCGGCCGGGGTGACGAACCGTTCATAGGGGACGGTGTCCTGGCCGAAGGCGTCGTTGTACTCGCGGGTCTCGAGCATGGCGTCGATGACGCCGTAGAAACCCTGGCGGGCCGCGGTGTCGAAGTAGCTGTTGATCTCCCAGCGCCCGAAGGTGGGCCGGCCGATCAGGCGCCGATGCATCACTTCGATGGCCTTGGTGATGTAGAGGCCAGACCAGAAGCGCTTGCGGAACGCGTTGGAGCGGGCCACCTGGCGAATGAACTCCTTGAGGCTGATGTCGCCGTTTTCGAGCTTGATCTCCTCGACGGTGAGCTGTTCGCCGGCATAGCCGGTGGTGCCGAGAATCTGGACATACACGGCCCGGATCACCCCCTGGGTGCTGGCCTCGGTGTTGCGGACGCTCGGCTGGCCACCGCGGCGGGGCACGGAGCCACCGCCTGTGGCGATCTGCTGGAGGCGGACCACCCTGGGGCCCACCCGTCTTGGCGCGGAGGCCCGGAACTGCGGGCTGTCCATCTGGCCGGGCTGGGCCATGCCGTTGCCCACCAGGATCCGGCGCGTGTCGTAGCCGAAAGGCGCCGGCCGCGTGGCCACCGAAGCGGTGCCGGAGGGGAAGATCGCACCGAAGTTGAGACCGAGCGGATCATTGCCCCCGCCATAGACGTGTTGATCGGGCAGGGCCTGCCGGTAGGAGGCGTAGAGGGTGATGTACTGGGGGGCTCCTTCGAAGGGAGCACTGAACCGGAACAGCTTGCGGTTCGATCCCCAGCCGGCGCTCTCCTGGGCTTCTTCGCCGAGGTCACGGAGGTAGGGAACGGTTTCTTCCCCGAACACCTGGCCGTACTCCAGGGTGTTGATCAGGGAATCGACCAGACCGGCCAGGCCCTGGTCGCTGACGATCGCGAAATAGCGGCGGAATTCCTCGATGGAGCTCACACCACGGCCGAGAAAATGGCGGAAGGCGAGCTCAACGACCCGGCTGTTTGAGAACCGTCCGTAGAACTGCTGGCGATACTCCTTGCTGCGGCCCAGGCTGCGGATGAATTCCCGCATCGGCAGTTGCCCCTGGGCCGTCTGGGTGGCCTCCACCGGGCTGATCACCTGGGAATAACCCTTGACGATGTCCCGTTCGAACACCTGGCGATAGGCCGCCCGGATCACCTCGGCCTTCTCCCGGCCGGAGAGGCCCGGCTTCATCACGAAGCGCTGGGGAGTTTCGGCGGCCAGGGCATAGGTGGCCGGCAACTGCAGGCCCTGGTTCTCCGGGCTGCCCAGCCGTTGCCTGGTGGAGGGGGTGGGCACCTCCAGCTCCTTGAGCAGCACGTTGAAGCAGGCGATCACCAGCTCGCGGGCTTTGGGCTCCTGGCGAAAGAGGTTCGCTGCGGCGGCCCGCATCTCCTGGATCGCCACATTGGTTGCGGCAAGGGAACAGCCCTTCTCCAGCACATCCCGAAGTCCACGGGTGTTCACCGCCAGGATGCTGGGGTCGCCGGCGACCACGGCATAGCCCACGTAGCGCAGAAACCAGCCCATGTCGCGCAGCGATTTGCGCATGCGCTCGTTGCCATAACGGGCCACGCTGATCGGGCTGAAGCCGCTGGGCAGAACCACCCGCACGTCGGCGTCAGCCTGGACACCTTCCAGGATCCGGCCGAGCAATCCGCCGCCGCCGATGCCCTGGGCGAAGGTGCGGACGGAGGAGGCCGCTGCGATCTGGTCGGCTGCCAGGGGTGCCGTGGCACCGCTGCTGATCAGGGCAGGCGTGAGCGGAGCATCGAGATAGGAGAGCGGGGTGCCGCCGGCGAAGATCCGGTTGGCGGCCTTGGCCACAATCACATCGGCATTGGCCGACAGGCGACGGGCCGCCTCAAGGCGGATCACGCCGCTGTTGAAAAAAGTGATCAGGGTGTCGAGCTCTCCCTTTTCGGGGAAACGATCCTGTTGCTCCGCCTGACGGACGCTGGAGAGCGGCAGGGTGTCGTAGCGCTGAGGGGAAACCCTGCTGCTGCCGCTGCTGGCGGTCACGGACATGGAGGGGCGTGTACCGGGCCGAATCACGTTACGGCTCAGCTTCGGCCCGCCCCGAAGGCCATGAACAAATGTTTGCAGCAGGGCGTTTCCGCCAGGCGGTGCTGACTGCTCCTCGAGCTGGGTGGGGGAGCATGAAAGGCTCGCCAGACAGCCGGACGACCTTCAGCCATGCCCCAGGCTCCCGCCGATGCCGCCACCCCCGTGGTGAGTGCCTTCTACGACCGTTTCCCCTACCCCGGGGATCCGCTTCAGGATGGTCCGCCGCCCGGATACAACTGGCGCTGGTGCCATGCCGCCGCGTTCAGTGCCTGCACAGGTCGGCTGCCCGGCAAGGGCAGATTGCCACGCATCCTCGATGCGGGCTGCGGCACCGGGGTGAGCACCGACTATCTCGCCCATCTCAATCCCGGCTCCGAGCTTCTCGCCGTGGACATCAGCGCCGGCGCCCTGGATGTGGCGCGTGAGCGCCTGCGCCGCTCCGGGGGGGCTGCCCTGAGCGGCGGCCTGAGGATCGAACAGCGCAGCTTGCTGGATCTGGAGGGTGAAGCACCGTTCGATTACATCAATTCGGTCGGAGTGCTGCATCACCTGCGCGAACCCGAAGCCGGGCTTGCCGCCCTGGCTGATCTGCTGGCCCCCGGCGGGCTGCTGCATCTTTTCCTTTATGCCGATGGGGGGCGCTGGGAGATCCACCGCATTCAGCGCGCCCTTGAGGCTCTGGGGGTCGGAGCCGATCAGGAGGGTCTGCGGCTGGGCCGGATGTTATTGGCGGATCTCCCGGCCACCCATCGGCTGCGTCTCCATCACGAGCAACGCTGGGCCCTCGACACGGCAGCGGATGCCAATTTCGCCGACATGTATCTGCATCCCCAGGAGACGACCTACAACCTCGAGAGGCTGTTCCGCTTCGTGGCCAGCGCCGACCTGGAGTTCGTCTGCTTTTCGAATCCCCGGCAGTGGGATCCGTCGCGGCTGTTGAAAGGGGATCTGCTGGCCCGGGCCCAGGGTCTGCCGCTGCGGCAGCAATGGAGCCTGGTGGAGAGCCTCGATCCGGAGATCAGTCATTTCGAGTTCTTCCTCAGCAAGGGCCCGCTGCTGCAGACCCTCTGGAGCCAGGACGAGGAGTTGATCGCCGCCACGGGTCAGCGCAATCCCTGCCTCTGGGGTTGGCCCGGAGCATCCCTGCTGGATCCCGATCTGCTCCCGCTTGATCTGGAGCCGGATCAGCTGGACTTTCTCAAGGCCCTGGAGCTGGCGGGTGCCACCACACCGCTGGCTGATCTGAACCTGGGCTGGGATCGGCCCCGACTGGCGCGGGTGGCCCGGCAGTGCTGGATTCAACGGCTGCTGTTGCTGGCGCCGCCTGCCTGAAAGCAGCCTGCTGGGGCTGCGTGATAAATTCCGCTCGCCTTTCGCCGAGCTTTTAGGCGTTTGCAGGCTGCTTCTTCGGCAAGTATCAGACCCTCCGGCAGTTCATCTGTTCCAGGAGATTCACCGGTCGGAATCCAAGGTTTTCCAGAACTGCTGGAGCAACCCGCCGATCTGCTCGGTGAGCCCTCCGCATCGGCGGAAAAAAGCTCTGTTCTGGTGCTTGAAGCCGCTCCCACAGCTGCAGGCTCGGCCAGCCCTGGCCTGAGCCAACCCGAGCAGGCCCGATCTCCCGGTGGCCTCGATGACTACGTCCGCCTCCAGAACCGCCTGTTGCTGGCCACCCTGGCTCTGAGCGGAGTGGCCGTGCCCCTGACGGCCGTTCTGTTCGGTTTCGCCCAGGCGATCAGTCTGCTGGTGGGGTCCCTGGCCGGTCTTCTCTACCTGAGAATGCTGGCGCGGAGTGTGGCCCGGCTCGGCTCCGATTCCCGTTCCGTGGGCAAGTCCCAGCTGCTGGTTCCGGTTGTTCTCGTTCTCGCCGCCATCCGCGTTCCTGGCGCCGAAGTGATTCCCGCTCTTGTGGGATTTCTGCTTTACAAGCCGGCGATCCTGATCCAGGCCTTCCTGCCGGCCTAGCTCCCCACGGTTGCTTCGCCTCCCCCACGATCCGTCGCATCCGCGGCACCTCCCTTTCTCTCGATGGTCCCGTTGTCTTTCCCCCTCCCCTTTGCCGAGCTCGAGGTTGGACGACACCTCTACTGGCAGATCGGTGGACTCAAGATCCATGGTCAGGTCTTCCTGAGCTCCTGGCTGGTGATCGGGGCCCTGCTCGCCCTGGTGGTGGCCGGCACCCGCAAGCTGGAGCGGGACCCCCGCGGGGCCCAGAACCTGCTGGAGTTCCTGTGGGAATACCTTCGGGACATCGCCCGCGAGTACATCGGCGAAAAGGCCTATCGCGACTGGCTGCCGTTCATCGGCACGCTTTTCCTGTTCATCTTCGTGAGCAACTGGGGCGGCGCCCTGGTTCCCTGGAAGTTGATTCATCTGCCCAGTGGTGAGCTCGGAGCCCCCACCGCCGACATCAACACAACGATCGCCCTTGCTCTGCTGGTTTCGCTGGCCTACTTCTACGCCGGGTTGAGCCGCAAAGGATTCCGCTACTTCGAGTATTACGTGGAGCCGACGCCGATCATGCTCCCATTCAAGATCGTCGAAGATTTCACCAAACCCCTGTCGCTTTCCTTCCGTCTGTTCGGCAACATTCTCGCCGATGAGCTTGTGGTGGCTGTTCTGGCTTTCCTGGTGCCCCTGATCGTCCCACTCCCGGTGATGTTCCTCGGACTCTTCACCAGCGCCATCCAGGCCCTGATCTTCGCCACCCTGGCCGCCTACTACATCGGCGAGGCCGTCCACGAGGAGGCCCACTGACGACGGGCCCCAGGACGGGCCTTCCGATCGGAGCGTCTCAGCTCCACCCTCTGCTAAAACACCTGCGCGCAGGTCCGGTCGATTCCGGGCCCATCTCCCTCCGGTGAGATGTCCCCGGCGCCAGCTCCAACCCGCGCTCACCGGCGCCCCCCATCCCTTCGTTCCACCATGGATTCCATTACTTCCGCTGCGTCTGTTGTGGCTGCTGGTCTGGCCGTCGGCCTCGGCTCGATCGGTCCTGGCATCGGCCAGGGCACAGCTTCCGGCGGAGCCGTCGAAGGCATCGCCCGTCAGCCCGAGGCTGAAGGCAAGATCCGCGGCACCCTGCTGCTCTCCCTGGCTTTCATGGAATCGCTGACCATCTACGGCCTGGTGGTGGCTTTGGTGCTGTTGTTCGCCAACCCGTTCGCCGGTTGACGGCGAACGGTTGACCGCTTCATCACCTGTTCACTCCGCCGGGGATTTGTCCACGGCGAGCCTTCCTGATCTTTCCAGCGTTCCTGCCCCATGACCAGCTGGTTTCTGTTCGCCGCTGCCGGAGCCCCGGAAGGAGGTCTTTTCGACCTCGATGCCACCCTTCCCCTGATGGCGATTCAGGTGGTGGTTCTCACGTTCATTCTCAACGCCCTGTTTTTCCGACCTGTCGGACGCAACGTGGAAGCGAGAGAGAGCTTTCTGGCCACCACCCGCACTGATGCCAAGCAGAAGGTGCTTCAGGCCCAGCGCCTCGAGGCTGATCTGTCCAACCAGCTCAAGGAGGCCAGGCAGAAAGCCCAGTCTCTGGTTGTCGATGCTGAGGAGGAGATGGACAAGCTCTACCGCGCTGCCCTGGCCTCTGCTCAGGCTGAGGCCAATGCCAGCCGGGAGGTGGCCCGGCGTGAAATCGACCGTGAGCGGAAGCAGGCCCTTGGGCAACTGAAGGCTGATGCAGAGTTGCTCGGTGACCAGATCGTTCAACGTCTGCTGGCCGCAACATGATCGCCATTCCCTTTGCCCTTTCCGGTCTGATGCCCACCTGGCTGGCCGTTGAAGGAGGTTTCGGTCTCAACCTCGATCCGTTCGAGACCAACATCATCAACCTTGCCATCGTCATCGCTGGCCTGGTCTGGTTTCTTCCCAAGGTGATGGGCTCCATCCTGGAGCGCCGCCGCGGCGCCATCCTCGCCGATCTCGAAGACGTCGAACGCCGGCTGCAGGAGGCGAATGCCGCCCTGCTCACCGCCCAGCAGGACCTGGCGGCTGCTCAGGCCAAGGCCGAACAGATCCGGATCGAAGGCAAGGCCAGGGCGGACGCCATTCGCCTGGACAGCGAGCAGCGCACCGTCGAGGAGATGGCCAGGCTCAAGCAGTCGGCTGCCGCCGACCTCGGTTCCGAAGCCGCCAGGGTCAGTGAACAGCTCCGCCGGGAGGCGGCACGCCGTGCGATCGAGCGGGCTCTCGATGTGCTTCCTGGCAAGCTCGATGCCAAAAGTCAGTCCCTGCTGATCGATCGCTCCATCAACACCCTGGGGAAAGGCTGATGCCGTTGCTCAATTCGATCGCCTCTCCCTACGCCGACGCCCTGCTTCAGGTCTCTGATCAACGTCAGGAAGCTGACCTGGTGGCCGAGCAGGCCAAACAGATTCTGGAGCTCTGGCAGGCTTCTCCCGAGCTTCGCGACACGATGACGTCTCCGGTGATCGAACCGGACGCCAAGAAGGGAGCTCTGGTTGCCCTGTTCAACGATCAGGTGACACCCTCCCTGCTCAACCTCATGCAGTTGATGGCAGATCGCCAGCGCATCTCCCTGCTTGATGCTGTTCTGGTGAGGTTTCTCGAGCTCTTTCGTGAGCAGAGAGGGATCTCCCTGGCCAGTGTCATCTCAGCCACTCCGCTCAGCGAAGCCCAGCAGGACAAACTGAGAGCCAAGGTGAAGGCCGTGGCCGGCACTGAATCGGTCGAGTTCGATCTCAGCGTTGATCCTGCTCTGATCGGTGGCTTCGTCGTCAGCCTGGGTTCCCAGGTGATCGATGCGAGCCTGGCCGGTCAGGTCAGGCGGCTCGGCCTTGCCTTGGCCAAGGCCGGCTAGATCTCGCCCTGCGGTTCTCCATCCAGTTCCCTTTCCCTTCCATCCCTCCTCTTCCATCGCCTCCCCGAGCGGGGATCTGAATCCATGGTTTCCATCCGTCCCGACGAGATCAGCGCCATCCTCAAGCAGCAGATCGAGGACTATGACAAGTCCGTTTCGATCAGCAACGTCGGAACCGTTCTGCAGGTGGGTGACGGCATCGCCCGCGTTTACGGGCTCCAGCAGGCCATGGCTGGCGAGCTGCTGGAGTTCGAGGACGGCACGGAAGGGATTGCCCTCAACCTCGAGGACGACAACGTCGGCGCCGTGCTGATGGGCGAAGGTCTTGGGATTCAGGAGGGCAGCACCGTCAAGGCTTCCGGTCGGATCGCCGAGGTGCCCGTCGGCGAAGCGATGCTCGGCCGGGTGATCAATCCTCTCGGTCTGCCGCTGGATGGCAAGGGGGAGATCGCCACCACCGAAACCAGGCTGATCGAATCGATGGCCCCCGGCATCATTCAACGCAAGTCCGTCCATGAGCCGATGCAGACCGGCATCACCGCGATCGACGCGATGATCCCGATCGGACGCGGCCAGCGTGAGCTGATCATCGGTGACCGGCAGACGGGCAAAACCGCCATCGCCATCGACACCATCCTCAACCAGAAGGGGGAGGACGTGGTCTGCGTCTACGTGGCGATCGGTCAGAAGTCCGCTTCCGTCGCCAACGTGGTCGACGTGCTGCGTGAGCGCGGCGCCCTTGATTACACGGTGGTGGTGGCGGCCAGTGCGTCTGAGCCTGCCGCCCTTCAATACCTCGCCCCGTACACCGGTGCCGCGATTGCCGAGTACTTCATGTACAAGGGCAAGGCCACCCTGGTCGTTTACGACGACCTCACCAAGCAGGCCCAGGCCTACCGCCAGATGTCGCTGCTGCTGCGCCGCCCGCCCGGCCGCGAGGCTTATCCCGGTGACGTGTTCTACTGCCACAGCCGCCTGCTCGAGCGGGCCGCCAAGCTGTCCGATGCCATGGGCAAAGGCAGCATGACCGCCCTGCCGATCATCGAAACCCAGGCCGGTGACGTCTCGGCCTACATCCCCACCAACGTGATCTCGATCACCGACGGCCAGATCTTCCTCACCTCGGATCTGTTCAACTCGGGCCTCCGGCCAGCGATCAACGTGGGCATCTCGGTGAGCCGGGTCGGCGGCGCTGCCCAGACCAAGGCGATCAAGAAGATCGCCGGCACCCTCAAGCTGGAACTGGCCCAGTTCGATGAACTGGCGGCGTTCTCCCAGTTCGCCTCCGACCTCGATGCCACCACCCAGAAGCAGCTGGGCCGTGGCAAGCGCCTGCGCGAACTGCTCAAGCAGCCCCAGTTCAGCCCCCTGATCCTCGCCGAGCAGGTTGCGGTGGTCTATGCAGGCGTCAAGGGCCTGATTGATGAAATTCCCGTCGATCAGTGCACCATGTTCGTGCGTGAATTGCGTGAGTATCTGAAGTCGAATGCTTCGGCCTTCGTGGAGCAGGTGCAGACCGACAAACAGATGAGCGAGGCTTCCGAGGAACTGCTCAAGGCAGCGATCAATGAAGTGAAATCCACCCTGCTCGCCACCGCCTGAGGCACCTGAACCATGGCCAACCTCAAGGAAATCCGCGACAGGATCAGTTCGGTCAAGAACACCCGCAAGATCACCGAGGCCATGCGCCTCGTCGCTGCGGCCAAGGTCAGGCGGGCCCAGGAGCAGGTGCTCCGCTCACGGCCCTTCGCCGATCGCCTCGCCCGCATGCTGGAGAACCTCCAGTCGCGGCTCCGCTTAGAAGATGTGAGCGGCACGCCCCTGCTTGAGCAGGAGCGTCCCCTGCGCCACATCACCCTCGTTGTGGTGAGCGCCGATCGCGGCCTCTGTGGCGGTTACAACGCCAGCATCATCAAGCGCAGCGAGCAGCGTTTCGCTGAGCTCACCGGCAAGGGCTTCACCGTTGAGATGGTGCTGATCGGTCGCAAGGCCACCGCCTATTTCAAGAACCGTTCTTATCCCATCCTCGCTACCTTCACGGGGCTGGAGCAGGTTCCAACCGCCGAGGATGCTGGCCGGATCGGTGATGAGATTCTGGCTGAATTCCTTTCAGGCAGCACCGACCGCGTCGAGATGATCTACACCAAATTCGTCAATCTGGTCAGCAGTGCTCCCGTCGCCCAGACCCTGCTCCCCCTGGATCCCCAGGGGATCGCTGCCCAGGACGACGAGATCTTTCGACTCACCACCCGCGAAGGTCAGCTTGCTGTCGAGAAGGGCCCGTCCGGTGTCAACGAAGTGCCGCCGCTCCAGCCTGAATTCGTGTTTGAGCAGAGTCCGGATCAATTGCTCAATGCTCTGCTGCCGCTCTACCTCGATAACCAGTTGCTCCGTTCTCTCCAGGAGGCCGCGGCCAGCGAGCTGGCCAGTCGGATGACGGCGATGAACAACGCCAGCGACAACGCCAAGGAGCTCGCCAAGACTCTCACCCTTGATTACAACAAGGCTCGGCAGGCGGCCATCACCCAGGAGATCCTGGAAGTGGTGGGTGGTTCGGCGATGGGTTGAGCTGACACTTCAGATCCAGCCCCTGTTCCCTCTGGCGCTTGGTCGTGTCCGGCTGGGCCCAGATCCGCTTGTCACCGCCGTTATGATGCAGGCGGTGCTGAAGCTGCGTGGTTCGGTCCGCAGCAATCCCGATCCCGGTTGTGCCTGGACCGGTGATCTCAACGGGGTCTGGCAGGTCCATCTGCTGCCGGAGTTTGATTGGCTGCGCCACCGGGTGGAGGCGGAGGCCTGGCATTACCTCGAAGCTCTCGGCTTTGAGCTGAACCAGGTGGATCTGTTCATCCAGCGCGCCTGGCCAGTGGTGAGCGAGCAGGGTCTGGAGGTGGGGCGGCACCACCACCCCAATGCCCATCTCAGTGCGGTGTTCTATCTCAATGGTGATGGCAGTGGGCTCGGTGGTGCGCTGCGGCTGTTCGCGCCCCGACAGGTGAATGAGCTGGTGCCTGGTCTCGGTGTCGGCCATGGCGGCCCGATCGCCGTAGAGCATCCCCTCAATGCCCCCTGGCTGGATGTGGCCCCTGAAGCTGGGCTGCTGGTTCTGTTCCCGGCCAGCACCGACCATGCCGTCACCGTCAATCAGGATGGCGAGAACGTGCGCCTGTCGATCAGTTTCGATCTGTTCCTCTGCGCCCGTGCCCGACCGGATCGAGCGAATCCTGCTTCCGAGTACCTGGCCCCCCACCCCGAACACTGGACCCCCCTCTCATCTGCCCGCCATGCCTGAAAGCTTCACTGTCGTCGCCGAGCTGGGCGGCACCCTGCACACCTTCCCCTGCCGTGATGATCAGACCGTGCTGGCGGCGGCCGAGCTGGCGGGCGTCCCCTTGCCCAGTTCCTGTTGTGCGGGCGTCTGCACCACCTGCGCGGCCAGGATTCGAGCGGGCTCGGTGGATCAGTCAGAGGCGATGGGGGTGAAGGCGGAGCTCCAGAGCGAAGGTTTCGCCCTTCTGTGCGTGTCCTATCCCCGCAGCGATCTGAACCTGCTGGCGGGTCAGGAGGATGCCCTCTATCAACGGCAGTTCGGCCAGTTCCAGTCGTGAGCAGGGTTTCTGGAAGCCGGCGGCCCGTCACTCCGCGGTGTCGATGAGGCTCGAAGCGTTGGAGGTCTGGCTGGAGGCCGCTCCGGGTCCGCTGCTTCCCCAGCTTCTCGCTGCCCTGGCCCACCACGGTGAACCGCTGCGCTGGTCCGTCACCGCCGTTGAGCCGCAGGGGGCGGCAGGGGCTGGCTCCGGCCACCAGTCAGGCCGCCGGCGACTCCGGCTCGAGGCGATCATGCTGTGTTCCTAGCTTCCGCGGCGCCACTCCCCACCCTGCTGGTGATCCCGACCGGGATCGGTTGCCGCATCGGTGGATTTGCCGGAGATGGGCTGCCGGCGGCCCGGTTGCTGGCGGCTGCCAGTGGTTGCCTGATCAGCCATCCCAACGTGCTGAACGGAGCCGCCCTCTACTGGAGCGACCCTCGCTTTCACTACGTCGAAGGCTGGGCGCTCAACCGCTTCGCCCGGGGCGAACTGGCCCTGGCTCCGGTGCGTCGTCAACGGGTGGGTCTGCTGCTGGATGCGGGGATCGAGCCGGACCTGCGGCTGCGCCATCTGCAGGTCGCCGATGCCTGCAGGGCCACCCTTGGCCTGTCGATCGGCCCTGTGGTGATCACCGATCAGCCGGTTGAGGTGGCTCTGACCCGGGGGGGCAGTGGGGCGAGCTGGGGACAGCTGGGCCATCCCGAGACGTTGCTGCGCGGTGCCGAGCGGCTCCGCCGGGAAGGGGCAACAGCCATCGCGGTGGTCACCCGTTTCCCCGACGAGGCCGGCAGTGAGGCCCTGCAGGCTTACCGGCAGGGGAGCGGCGTGGACGCCCTGGCGGGAGCCGAGGCGGTGATCAGTCACCTGCTGGGCTGGCGGCTTGGCCTGCCCTGTGCCCACGCACCTGCCCTGGCGCCGCTGCCCCCGGAGCCGGAGCTTGATCCACGCGCTGCCGCTGAGGAACTGGCCCACACCTTTCTGGCCTGTGTCCTGGTGGGGCTGAGCCGTGCACCAAACCTGATCCGGCTCGGATCAGCCTTCGCCGCCGCCGCTGCACCGGTTGACTCGGCGGATCTTCTCCATCCCAGCCGGATCGGGGCGGTGGTGGCTCCGGCCGGTGCCCTGGGCGGCGAGGCCGTGCTCAGCTGCGCAGAGCGCGGGATCCCCCTGATCGTCGTTGAGGGCAATCCCTCTCTGCTGTCCGTCACGGCGGAAGCCCTGGGCCTGGAGGCGCTCGCCGTGGCCAGCTACGCGGAGGCGGCCGGCCTGGTGCTGGCCCTGCGGGAGGGGCTGGCGCCCGAATCGCTCAGCCGCCCCCTGGTGCCCCTGCGGCCCCTGGAGGCTGGTTGAACGTTGCGAGGGGGCACCATCAGCGCAGGCAGGCCATGGGATGGCGGGTCGGCACCCCCAGGGCCTTGGCCACGCCGGGGTGGCAGACCGCCCCGTCGACGGTGTTGAGCCCCGAGAGCAGTTCGGGTCGTTCGGTGACCGCCTCCAGCAGTCCCCGACCGGCGATCCCGACGATGTAGGGAAGCGTGACGCTCACCAGGGCTTCGGTGGAGGTGAAGGGCACCGCTCCGGGCATGTTGCCGACGGCGTAGTGCTGCACCCCGTGGATCGTGACGACAGGATCGGTATGGGTGGTTTCGCGGCTGGTGGCGATGCAGCCCCCCTGGTCGATCGCCACATCGACGATCACGGAACCGGGCTTCATCTGCTGCACCAGGTCTTCCTCCACCAGGGTCGGTGCCCGGCCGCCGGGGGTGAGCACGGCCCCGATCAGCAGATCGGCGCTCGGCACCAGCCGCTCGATCAGGCCACGGCTGCTCACCAGGCTGACCAGACGGCCGCAGCGGTCGGTTTCGAGGTTGCGCAGTCGCTGCGGGGTGTGATCCAGCAGCAGCACCTCGGCATCCATGGCCGCCGCCAGCCTGGCCGCGTTCCATCCCACCGTGCCGGCTCCGAGCACCACGACGCGGGCGGGACGCACGCCGGTGCAGCCTCCGATCAGCACCCCGCGGCCGCCATGGGGTTTCTCGAGCAGATGGGCTCCCACCTGCGCCGCCAGCCGACCGGCGATTTCGCTCATCGGAGCGAGCAGGGGAAGGTTGCCGTTGTCGAGTTGCACCGTTTCGTAGGCCACCCCGGTGGTGCCGGCCTCGAGCAGGGCACGGCCCACCTCCGGGTAGGCCGCCAGATGGAGGTAGGTGAACAGCACCAGGTCGTCGCGGAGCAGATCGAACTCCTCCCGCTGCGGTTCCTTCACCTTGACGACCAGGTGAGCGGACCAGGCCTCCTCACGGCTCACCAGGCGGGCGCCGGCCGTGGCGTAGTGCGCATCGCTGATGCCTGCCCCGGTGCCCGCGCCAGCCTGGACAAGCACTTCCAGGCCATTCGAGACCAGCTCCCTCACCCCGTCGGGAGTGAGGGCCACCCGTTGCTCATCGCGCTTGATTTCGGTCGGAACGCCGATGCTCGCGATCGGTGCCGCCGGGCCTTTGGTTGCCATGCAACTCAGTAGCTGCATTCAGGTTGGCGGACATCGGGGCCAACTGCAGGGATTTGATCTGGAATCCCTTCCTCAGATCGGTCCGGAGGCGATCGGCATCCGCCAGCCACTGCCGAAGGCGCGGCCGCTCACCTTGAGCAGGGGGGCGGCCTGACGTCGCTTGAATTCGGCCAGGCGCAGCATTCTGTGCACACGCCTGGCCAGGCTGGCCTCGATGCCGGCGGCAATCAGCTCCTCAGGCGCCCGCAGGTCTTCGATCAACGCCTTGAGCAGTGGATCGAGCTGGTTGTAGTCGGGCAGCGAATCCGTATCGAGCTGTCCGGGGCGCAGTTCGGCGCTGGGTGGCTTGTCGCGGATGGCGCTGCCGATCAGTTCGGCAGCGGCTGGCAGGCCGTAGCTGCGGCGGCAGGCTGCCGATGCTTCTGAATCAAGCCAGGTGCAGAGCCGGAACACCGTGGTTTTGTAGAGGTCTCCGATCACGGCAAGTCCGCCGTTCATGTCGCCGTAGAGGGTGCAGTACCCCACCGCCAGCTCGGATTTGTTGCCGGTTGAGAGCAGCAACTGGCCCTGCTGATTGGCCATCGCCATCAACAACGTGCCACGGATGCGCGACTGGAGGTTCTCGGCCGTCAGGCCATCCGGTGGGCTGCCGAACGGGCTTTCCAGGGCCTGATCGAAGCTCTCCATCAGGCCGCTGATCGGCACGACGTGATGGGGGATGCCGAGCCGGCCGGCCAGGGCGATCGCATCGTGGCGGGATCCTGCCGAGCTGTAGGGGGAGGGCATCAGCAGGGCCGCGACCCGCTCCCCACCCAGCGCCGCCGCGGCGATCACCGCCACCAGAGCGGAATCGATTCCACCGCTCAGTCCCAGCAGGGCCCGCTCGAAGCCGCATTTGCGGGCATAGTCGCCCAGGCCCAGCACCAGCACCCGGAACAACTGCTCCAGGGGCTCCGGTTCCTGCAGCGCCACGGCGGCCGCTTGCTGAAGGCAGTCGGCCGCCGTGGAGGGCATCGACCAGAAGGCCAGGCCCGCCCTGGCGCAGGGGAGCTGCAGCAGGATCTGACCAGCGGCATCGACGACGAAGCTGGCGCCATCGAAGACCAGTTCGTCGTTTCCCCCCACCTGATTCACATACACCACCGGACAGCCCAGCCGCGCGGCGGCGGCGGCGGCCAGGCTGCGCCGCAGCGTCGGTTTCCCCTGCACGAATGGCGAGGCGGAAAGGTTCAGCAGCAGATCGGGTTGATGCGGCAGCAGCGCGGCGATCGGATCCGGACCGGCCAGACGGTGTCCCAGCACCTCCTCCTCCACCCAGAGGTCTTCGCAGATGCTGAGGCCGATCCGCCAGCACCGGCCGCGTCGCTCCAGCTCCAGGAGGCAGGGTTGATCGGCGGGGCGGAAATAGCGCCGCTCATCGAAGACGTCGTAGCTGGGCAGCAGCCGCTTGCGGGCAACGATGCGCCAGGTGCCCTGCTCCAGCAGGGCAACCGCATTGTGCAGCGACGGTTGTTGCTCGCCGGGCAGGGGCTCGGCCACCCCCACCAGCACGGCCAGGCCAGGGGGGAGCGCAGCGGCCAGTTCCTCCAGAACCCTGGCCTGCTCCAGCAGCAGGGCAGGCCGCAGCAGCAGATCCCGGGGCGGGTAACCCCAGAGGGAAAGCTCCGGACTGATCACCAGGTCGGCCGCCGCCGCCTGCCGGCAACAGTCGAGCAGCATGGCCGCATTGCCGTGAAGGTCGCCGACCAGCGGGTTGGTCTGGGCCAGGGCGAGACGCATCAGGGCTGGCGGCGGCTGGGGGATGGCAGGGGGTCGAAGCCGTACAGGTTTCGCTTGTGCAGCATGGGCCAGAGCTCCTTCGGCACCAGTTCAGGCTCGCGCTGAAGGCGGATCTCGGAGCTGGCGGTGGCTGGAATCTGCAGAGGGAGGAGGTCCAGCTGGCCGCCCAGCCGGCGCAGGACTTCCAGATCGGCCGGCTGTACGGGCCAGCCCAGGCGTGGCACCACCGCCAGCCGAGCCAGATCCAGGATGGCCTCCACGGCATGCCAGCGGTGAATCTGGGGCAGCAGATCACTGCCGACCGCGAACACCAGGGTTGCTTCCGGCCAGAGCCGCCGGGCCCGTTCCAGGGTGTCGAGTGCCCGCGGGCTGCTCAGGTTTTGGGCCATCTGGATCCTGGGGTTGGCCAGGCCGTCCACCAGCGCCTGGAGCAGGGCGGCACGATCGGGCAGCGACGCCCCGTGCTGCTTGAAGGGGTTGTCACTGGCCCAGGTGCGCACGCGGGGATACTGCCGGGCCAGGCCTTCCAGCAGGGCGCGATGGCCCAGGGTCGGGGGGTCGGCGCTGGTGCCGAACAGGGCCAGTTCCTGGCTCTCAGGCTCGGTCATGGCCAGTGCAGCAACCACTGGCGCACCTGGGGATCCTGGGCGGCCAGGCGCCGCAACAGCCCGGCTGGGCCGCCCGGCCCCTTCCGGGCCCCTTCCTGCAGTTCCGCCGCCGCCAGCTCACCGGTGCGTCGCGTGGTGTGCACGGCCAGGGCCGCCTGGGCCAGGGCGACGGGGGCGGCAGGGGCCAGGGACAGGCCACCGCTGAACGGTGCCGCGAGCAGGAGAACCTGGCGAAGGCTTCCCAGCAGGAGCTGGATGCCGAGCTGGGCTCCACCCAGCAGGGCACCGTGACCGGAAAGGCGGCTCAGCAGCCGCCGGGCCTGGGCTCCGTTGAGGCTCAGTCCGTAGAGCCGACAAAGCTGCATCACCAGGGCCGTGTCCACGGCCATCGAGCCAGCCAGATCCAGGAGCACCAGGGGGTTGGCCGCCACGCCGGTGGCCTTGAGGGCGGCGAAGCGGCCGATCAGGCTGTGGGCGGCCTGGCGATGGTGGCGCAGTCGCCAGTCCTGGAGTCGTCGGCTGAAGCGATCCCCGGCCCGCAGGCTGTTGAGGGCGAGCAGCAGCGGACCATGGCTTGCCACCAACGCCAGCAGTCGGTCCTTGAGGGGGCCGATCGCTGCTGGCCCGGCTTCGCTGCGGACACGGCCATCCTCCAGAAGGGTCGCCAGTCGCGGTGCCGCCGAGACGGCCAGCAGCTCCAGGTCCCGGGCTGCGGCGGGCAGTCGGCTGCGGATGCTGGCCAGCAGAGCGTCCCGCTCGCTGGCTGGCCAGCAGTCGATCCGGTTGACGACCAGCAGCATCGGCTTGCCAAGACGCAACAACTGCTCCAGTGCCTCGAGCTCGGTGGAGGTGAGGTCGCCCTCGACCACGAACAGCACCAGATCGGCCCCCAGGGCCACCCGGGCGGCCAGGCGGTGCCGGGCTGGTGCGGCCACCTCATCGATGCCCGGTGTGTCGATCAGATCGACCCCGGCCAGGCCCGCGAAGGGGAGATCCCAGGCTTCATGCTGCTGGAGCCTGGTGCTGCCGTGGGCCAGGTCGGTGGCAAAGCGTGGCTGGCCCAGCAGGGCGTTGAGCAGGCTCGACTTGCCCACTCCCACCCGGCCGAACACCGCCAGGTGCAGTCGTCGCTGCACCAGACGCTTCAGCTGACGGTCGAGGGCGACCAGCTCCGGGGCAAGGGCCGACCTTTCCCGCGCGCTCATCGCCAGCTCCGAGCGCCAGCGTTGCAGCAGCTGCTCGCTGCGGGTGATGGTGTCGGGCCTGGCAACGCTGGAGGAACGGCTCATGGGATCGACTCCCCAGCCGCCTGGGGACGACGCCACCAGCCGGCGAGCACGGCCAGCACGGCATCGGCGCCGATCACCCCGACAAAGCCGCCGTGTTCATCGACCACGACCCGAACCGAATGGCTGTTGCGTCGGAAGGCGGTGAGCAGCCGGTCGGCCCGGATCATTTCCGGAACATATTCCACCGGAATGGTCAGGCTGAGGGCGGTGACCTGGCCGCGCCCTTCGACCAGGGCGCCGAGCAGGCTCTCCCGGCTCGCCACCCCCAGCACCTCATCCACCTCCTCGCCCAGCACCACCCACCAGGGAGCGCTGTTGCCGAGCAGCTCGTCGCTGACGCTCTCAAGCCTGGCCTGGGCGGAGAGAGTGGGCGCGGAGACCCGCGGAACCATCAGATCCCTGGCGGTCAGGTCGTTGAGCTGGAACACCTTGCCGATCATCGCCGCCTCATCGGCCTCGATCTGGCCGGTGCGGGAGCCGAGCCTGGCCAGCAGACGAATCTCCTCCTCATCGGTGGTGAGCTCGCTCTCGGCGGTGATCGCCGGCATCAGCCGCTCCAGCACCAGCACCAGCGGCAGCATCAGTTTCAGCACCATTCCGACGGTGGCGGCGCTGCCCAGGGCGATCGGCAGGGCCATGCGGCTGCCGATCGCCTTGGGCAGGATTTCGCCCAGCAAGATCACCAGCACGGTGAGACCGACCGAGAACAGCGGCAGGGCGATGCGGTCGATGCCCTGGGAGGAGAACACCCAGCCGGCATAACTGCCCAGCATCAGGCTGCCGAAGATGTTGAAGCCGTTGTTGAGGATGACGAGCACCGCCAGGGCACGGCCCATCCGGTTCTTGAGGGAGAGCAGGGCCAGGGCACCCCGCACCGGCCTGGGCCGGCTGGCCAGCTCATGCACCCGCAGCGGGTTCACCGTCAGCATGGCGGCTTCGACACCGGAGCAGACTGCGGAACCGACCAGAATGAAGACCACCAGCGCGGCCAGACCAAGCAGCCCGTTCATGTTCGAAATGCCGAATCTGCAGGCTTCTGCATCCACCACCACACCACTCTGACCGCCAATCCCTTCATGTCATCGGTTGTGCCATCTTCGCGCTGTTCTGACCATCTCTCCATGGCGATCTCTCCCGCCGAGTTCAGCCGTCGCCGCACCACCTTTCTGGAGAGGCTCGGCGGCGTGGCGGCCGTGATCCCTGCGGCAGCTCTGGTCACCCACCACGCCGATGTGGAGCACTCCTTCCGCCAGCAGAGCGATTTCTGGTACCTCACCGGTTTCGATGAGCCCGGCGCCGTGGCGCTCTTCCTGCCGCACCGACCCGACAACCCCTTCGTGCTGTTCGTGGAGCCGAAGGATCCCACTGCCGAGGTGTGGAACGGCTTCCGATGGGGCTGCGAGGGAGCGGTGCAGCGGTTTGGCGCCGACCTGGCCCACCCCCGGGCCGACCTGGCCGGACGGCTGGGGGACTACCTCAGGGGAGCCGAGGGCATCGCTTTCCGGGTGGGCCGCCATCCGGCCGTGGAGCCATTGGTGCTCTCTGCCTGGTCGGCCCAGCTCGATCGCGCCCCCCGCAACGGCCAGGCTGCCCTTGGGCTGGTGGCCCCCTGTCCCCTGCTGCACGAGCTGCGGCTGCGGAAATCCGAGGCCGAACTCGAACGGATGCGTCTGGCCGCCCGGATCTCGGCGGAAGCCCACGAACTGGCCCGCCAGGTGGCCCGGCCTGGCCTGAACGAACGCCAGGTTCAGGCGGTGATCGAGCAGCACTTCATGGAACAGGGGGCGCGGGGGCCGGCCTATGGCTCGATCGTTGCCGGCGGGGACAACGCCTGTGTGCTCCATTACACCAGCAACAACGCTCCGCTCGCCGATGGCGATCTGCTGCTGATCGATGCCGGCTGCAGCCTGAGCGATTACTACAACGGCGACATCACCCGCACTTTCCCGGTCAACGGTCGCTTCAGCGGCGAGCAGCGCGCCCTTTACGACCTGGTGCTCGCCGCCCAGGAGGCGGCCATCGCCGCCGTGCGCCCCGCCGCGGACGCCGAGCAGGTCCATGGGGTTGCCCTGAGGGTGCTGGTGGAAGGGCTCGTGGACCTGGGCCTGTTGCGGGGCGCGGTGGAGGGCCTGATCGAGCAGGGGGCCTATCGCCATCTCTACATGCACCGCACCGGCCACTGGCTCGGGCTCGATGTGCACGATGTCGGCGCCTATCGGCTCGGTGAGCACCCGGTGCCCCTGGAGCCCGGCATGGTGCTCACCGTGGAGCCTGGTCTGTACGTGAGCGACCGGCTGCCACCCCCGGAGGGCCAGCCGGCGATCGACGAGCGCTGGAAAGGCATCGGCATCCGCATCGAAGATGACGTGGCGGTCAGCGAGCGCGGCCATGAGGTGCTCACGGCCGCGGCCCAGAAGTCGGTGGCGGCGATCCAGCGCTGATCGGGAGCCGGGAGCCGGGATTCAGCCTGGGGAGCCGTCGTCCAGCCAGCTGAGCAGCAGCTCGGGCTCCAGATCCCTGGTGCATCCGATCAGCCGATCCGCACCCGCTTCCAGCAGAACGGCTTCGTACAGGCAGCGCTGCTGCGTCTGATCCGCTGCGTGGAGGTGGGGCGGAGCCACCGCCAGGCTCAGCAGCTGCTGGCCGGGCCGATCACGGCGGGCACGGCCGACGGTCTGCACATCCGCCACAGTGTCACCCAGGTACACCACCGCTGGAGCCTGTGGGCCCAGGGCCATGCCGGCGAGTGCTTCGGCCAGTCGGATCAGTCCGGTGGGGTCGGGCTTTTCGGGGGCCTCCCCCATGGCGATCAGTGGCGGGTCGATCAGGCCGAGCCGGTGGCCGAGCACAAAGCGTGCCGAGCTGGGCTCGGCGCCGCTGACGAAGCCCCAGGCGATCCCGGCACCGCTCAGGCGGTCAAAGAAAGCAGCCTCGACCAGAAGGGGTTCGTCACGGATGAAGCCAGACCAGCTGGCTGGATCACCGTCTGGATCGCCGCCGAAATAGAACCCGCTGAACACCTCCACGAGATGGTCGAACGTCGGCAGGGGGGTTGGTCCCCGCCGCCTCAGCAGCTCCATCGAAGCGTCCCAGTCGTTGTTCCAGCGACCCTCGCCCTTGAGGGCATCGATCTGATCGGGGCGCGGGCGCCAGCCCCCGAAGTGATCAACTGTTTCGCGAAGGGCGCGGCGATAGCTGCCACCCACATCCCTGATCACGCCATCAATGTCGAAGAGCAGGATGGCCCTGGGGCTCGAAGGGACCTTCAGGAGCGGGCCGGTCTTGGGGAGGGGAGGAGGGCTCAGCAGGGAGGGCTGGAGGGGCTGATAGGTTTGTTGCTTGATTTTATGCCTTGAAAGCCGAACCCAATGACGGCCACCGACAGCGCAGCTCCTGAACTCGACCTCGCGGTCAGTCCTTCGGCGGAAGTGACGCCATCAACCGGCCGCGGCCTGACCCGCAGGGTCATTCCCGTTCAGGCTGCCCAAGTCCCTGGGGCGGCGCTGGAAGATGACGAACCCATCACCAAAGGTCGCCCTGCCCTCCGCGGTGCCAGCGCCGCCCTGGCCACAGCCACCGTCGATGAGGACGGAGTTCCCTCCGGTCATACCCCCAAGGCTGACGAGGGTCGCTTCCTGCTCAAGATTCTCTGGCTGCCCGATAACGTCGCCCTGGCCGTCGATCAGATCGTCGGGGGTGGACCGAGCCCCCTCACCTCCTATTTCTTCTGGCCCCGCGAAGACGCCTGGGAAACCATGAAAGGCGAGCTGGAAGCGAAATCCTGGATCACCGACAACGAACGCGTTGAGGTTCTCAACAAAGCCACGGAGGTGATCAATTATTGGCAGGAGGAAGGCAAAGGCAAGTCGTTGGATGAAGCCAAGCTCAAGTTCCCTGACGTGACCTTCTGCGGTACCGCCTGAAGGGTCTGTGGCATTTTCTCCGACCATCAAAAAAGCGTCCCCTGGGGACGCTTTTTTTTGGCTGATGGCCAGGTCAGTCAGCTGGATTGACTGGCCTGGAGACGGGCGCGAGCCCTGGCCAGGGATTGCTGAGCCTTGAGCTTCTCAGTGCTGGGTGGCTGCCCCTCATAGCCTGAGGCGGCCAGCTGGGCTGCTTCGACAGCCTGCTCGGCCTTGGCGGGTTCGATGCTGGAGCCGAGTTCGGCGGTGTTGACCAGCACGGTGACCTGGTCGGCTTCCACCTCGGCGAAGCCGCCCATCAGTGCGATTGAAGCCCAGTCCTTGCCTGTGCGCAGACGCATCACGCCGATGTCCAGGGCCGTGAGCAGGGAGACATGGCCGGGAAGGATGCCCAGCTGTCCGGTGGTGCTCGGCAGAATCACCTCGTCGGCGCTGCCATCAAAAACGCTCTGATCGGGGGCCAGAACGCGCAGGGTAAGTGTCATCGGCATGCATCCTCAAAAGCGAGAAAGAACAGGACGGGGTCAGGCTTTGGCTTCGGCGCTGAGTTTTTCGGCTTTTGCCTTGACCTCATCAATGGAGCCGACCAGATAGAAGGCGGCTTCGGGAAGCTCATCAAGCTCGCCTGCCAGGATCATGTTGAAGCCCTTGATGGTTTCCTCGAGTTTCACGTATTTGCCGGACATGCCGGTGAAGATCTCGGCCACAAAGAAAGGCTGGGACAGGAATTTCTCAATCTTGCGGGCCCGATCGACCGTGCGGCGGTCGTCTTCGGAGAGTTCATCCAGGCCGAGAATGGCGATGATGTCCTGGAGCTCTTTGTAGCGCTGGAGGGTGGACTGGACGGCCCGGGCAGTGCGGTAGTGCTCATCTCCGACCACGGCGGGCTGGAGCATGGTGCTGGTGGAGTCGAGCGGATCCACGGCCGGGTAGATCCCCTTGGAGGCCAGGCCGCGGCTCAGCACGGTGGTGGCATCGAGGTGGGCGAAGGTGGTGGCCGGTGCCGGGTCGGTCAGGTCGTCGGCGGGAACGTAAACCGCCTGAATGGAAGTGATCGAGCCCTCCAGGGTGGAGGTGATCCTTTCCTGCAGCTCACCCACATCGGTGCCCAGGGTTGGTTGGTAACCCACTGCCGAAGGCATCCGGCCCAGCAGGGCGCTCACTTCCGAGCCGGCCTGCACGAAGCGGAAGATGTTGTCGATGAACAGCAGCACATCCTGGTTGTTCACATCGCGGAAGTGCTCTGCCATGGTGAGGGCGGAGAGGCCAACCCGCATGCGGGCGCCGGGAGGTTCGTTCATCTGGCCGAAGCAGAGGGCCACCTTCGACTTGGTGAGGTCTTCGGAGTTGATCACCCCGGATTCCTTGAACTCCTCATAGAGGTCATTGCCTTCCCGGGTGCGCTCTCCGACACCTCCGAAAACCGAAACGCCGCCATGCTCCTTGGCGATGTTGTTGATCAGCTCCTGGATCAGAACCGTTTTGCCGACGCCGGCACCGCCGAACAGGCCCACCTTGCCGCCCTGGCGGTAAGGAGCGAGCAGGTCGATCACCTTGATGCCGGTTTCAAACACCTTGGGCTTGGTTTCCAGCTCCGTGAGCTTGGGGGCCTCCCGGTGGATCGAGGCGGTGAGGTTGGAGGTGACGGGGCCAAGTTCATCAACGGGCTCGCCGAGCACGTTGAAAATCCGACCGAGCGTGGCTTCTCCGACCGGAACGCTGATCGGGGCACCGGTGTCGAGGGCTTCCATGCCCCGCACCAGGCCATCGGTGGTGCTCATGGCGATCGCCCGCACCCGGTGATCGCCCAGCAGTTGCTGAACCTCGGCGGTCAGGGCGATGTCCTGGCCAGCGGAGTTGCGTCCCGCGATGCGCAGTGCATTGAAGATCCGCGGCAGCTTGCCGGCCGGAAACTCCACATCCAGCACGGGACCGATCACCTGGCGCACCACGCCCTTGGTGCCGGTGTTGACGGGAGCAGCAGCAGCCATAGGGAAAGAAAGGGGTTCGCGCGGCGGGACGCACATCCGCCGAAAGCGCGGCCAACTTACCACCGCAACGGGGTCAGGGGGCCTTGAACGGGCCTTGAAGGGGGGTGATGTTCGGTCAACCGCCCCTGCCGACGATTGCGGGACAACCCTCCCTTGCCATAAATTGGCACTCGACGGGCCCGAGTGCTAACTCGACCGTTTCCATGGCGTCATCGGCGCCATGACTGTTGCTCTCGCACCGAACCATGGCTGCTGTTTCTCTCACCGTCTCCACGGTCAAACCGCTCGGGGACCGCGTTTTTGTCAAAGTTTCCGATTCCGACGAAAAAACCGCCGGCGGGATTCTCCTGCCCGACACCGCTCAGGAAAAGCCCCAGGTGGGTGAAGTGGTTCAGGTCGGTCCTGGCAAGCGGAACGACGACGGCACCCGCCAATCTCCTGAAGTGAGCGTGGGTGACCAGGTTCTCTACAGCAAGTACGCCGGTACCGACATCAAGCTGGCCGGCAACGATTTCGTGCTGCTTTCGGAGAAGGATATTCTGGCGATCGTCAACTGAATCATTGATTCGAATTGCTTTGTTGGCAATCGTTCCCTCACACACACACTCACTTAGAACCTGATTTCCATGGCCAAACGTATCATTTATAACGAGAATGCCCGCAGGGCTCTCGAAAAGGGCATCGACATCCTCGCCGAAGCCGTTGCTGTCACCCTCGGACCCAAGGGCCGCAATGTGGTGCTTGAGAAGAAATTCGGCGCTCCTCAGATCATCAACGACGGCGTGACCATCGCCAAGGAGATCGAACTCGAAGATCACATCGAGAACACCGGTGTCGCCCTGATCCGTCAGGCCGCCTCCAAAACCAACGATGCCGCCGGTGACGGCACCACCACCGCCACGGTCCTGGCCCATGCCATGGTCAAGGCGGGTCTGCGCAACGTGGCCGCCGGCGCCAATGCCATCACCCTGAAGAAGGGCATCGACAAGGCCTCCGACTTCCTCGTCAAGAAGATCGAGGAGCACGCCAAGCCGATCTCCGATTCCAACGCCATCGCCCAGGTGGGCACCATCTCCGCCGGCAACGACGAAGAGGTGGGCCGCATGATCGCCGATGCGATGGACAAGGTGGGCAAGGAAGGCGTGATCTCCCTGGAAGAAGGGAAATCGATGACCACCGAACTGGAGGTCACCGAGGGCATGCGCTTCGACAAGGGCTACATCTCGCCCTACTTCGCCACCGACACCGAGCGGATGGAGGCCATCCTCGAGGAGCCCTACATCCTGCTCACCGACAAGAAGATCGGCCTGGTGCAGGACCTGGTGCCCGTGCTCGAGCAGATCGCCCGCACCGGCAAGCCCCTGCTGATCATCGCCGAGGACATCGAGAAGGAAGCCCTCGCCACCCTGGTGGTGAACCGTCTGCGCGGTGTGCTCAACGTGGCTGCCGTCAAGGCGCCCGGCTTCGGTGATCGCCGCAAGGCCATGCTCGAAGACATCGCCGTTCTCACCAACGGTCAGCTGATCACCGAGGACGCTGGCCTCAAGCTGGAGAACACCAAGCTGGAGATGCTGGGTACCGCCCGTCGCATCACGATCAACAAAGACACCACCACGATCGTGGCCGATGGCAACGAGCTGGCTGTCAAGGCCAGGGTCGAGCAGATCCGCAAGCAGATCGACGAAACCGACTCCACCTACGACAAGGAGAAGCTCCAGGAACGCCTGGCCAAGCTCTCCGGCGGTGTCGCCGTGGTCAAGGTGGGCGCTGCCACCGAAACCGAGATGAAGGACAAGAAGCTGCGCCTGGAAGATGCCATCAACGCCACCAAGGCGGCCGTTGAGGAAGGCATCGTCCCCGGTGGCGGAACAACCCTGGCTCACCTGGCTCCTGCTCTGGAAGAGTGGGCGGCCGCCAACCTCTCCGGTGAGGAGTTGATCGGCGCTGGCATCGTGGCCTCGGCCCTGAGCGCACCGCTGATGCGGATCGCCCAGAACGCCGGCGTCAACGGCGCTGTCGTGGCCGAGCACGTCAAGGGGATGCCCTTCAACGAGGGCTACAACGCCGCCACTGGCGAATACGTGGACATGCTGGCTGCCGGCATCGTGGATCCCGCCAAGGTCACCCGTTCAGGGCTGCAGAACGCCGCTTCGATCGCTGGCATGGTGCTCACCACTGAGTGCATCGTGGCCGATCTTCCCGAGAAGAAGGAAGCGGCTCCCGCCGGCGGCGGTGGCGGCATGGGCGGCGACTTCGACTACTGATCGCCGCTCCTGCGATCTGCGTTCAGAGCGCCCCTGTGGGGGCGCTTTTTTTTGGCGGCTGCGACGATGCCCGGAGAAGCGAGGCTGGAGAGCCAGGCTGGATCGCGATCAGCCCTCCGGCACGAAGGCCAGGGCGACGCCGTTGTTGCAATAGCGTTTGCCGGTGGGTCTCGGCCCGTCGTTGAACACATGCCCCTGGTGGCCTCCACAGCGGCGGCAGTGATACTCGGTGCGGGGCACGATCAGCTTGAAATCCGTCTTGGTAACCACTGCATTCGGCAGTGGCTGCCAGAAACTGGGCCAACCGGTGCGGCTGTCGAATTTTGCGGCCGAACTGAACAAAGGAAGGCGGCAGCCGGCACAGACGAACGTGCCTTTGCGCTTTTCCCGATCGAGAGGACTGCTGAATGGGCGCTCAGTGCCCTCCTTTCGCAACACCTGGAAGGCCTCGGGGCTGAGCCGTTTTCTCCATTCCGATTCACTCAGCTTCCAGTTCGGATCAGCTGGCTTCGAGGCTGCTTCTGCAACCGTTCCGCCGAGCAAGGGGCTGAGCAGGGAACCGAGGGCGGCCAGCAGGCTGCGGCGATGGATCGGACTCACCGCAACCAGCCTGCACTGAGGAGCACGGCCAGACCGAGAAAGAGGGCCAGCAGGGTCCAGCTGATCCGGTTCAGGGTGTCTTCAGCGCTGCGGGCACTGCTGAACATCGAGCCGCCGCTACTGGCAAGCCCTCCCATGCCGTCGCCCTTGGGGCTGTGGAGCAAGACGCTGATGATCAGCAGGACGCCTGTGGAGATCCAGATCCAGGACAGAACGGAAGTGAGCATCCAGGCAGTTTATCGAACCGGCGCTCACACCTGCAGGGCCTGGTACAGCTGGGTCTGCTGGGCCTCGGGAGTGGGCTCCAGCCGAACATCGGCTGAATCGATCAAGGAACGGCCGGTCATCCGTGCGGGCTGGGGAAGATCGAGAATGTCGAGCAGGGTTGGGGCGATATCAGCCAGCCCTCCGCCGCTGCGCAGGCTGGCATGGGCTCCGTGGCCAGGCAGCTTGCGCTTCTCCCCTTCCACAAGAATCACCGGTACGGGGTTGGTGGTGTGGGCTGTCCAGGGCCTGCCATCGCTGCTGCGCATCATTTCGGCGTTGCCATGGTCGGCGGTGATCAGCAACGTTCCGCCTTTGCGGTTCGTGGCCTCAACCAGTTGTCCGATGCAGCGGTCGACGGTGCTGATGGCGGTCTTGGTGGCCTCGATCATGCCGGTATGGCCAACCATGTCGGGGTTGGCGTAGTTGATCACGATCAGGGAATAGATGCCTTTGTTGATCGAGGCGATGCAGGATTCTGTGAGAGCGTCAGCCGACATCTCCGGTGACTGGTCGTAGGTGGCGACCCGTGGAGAAGGAACAAGATGCCTGTCTTCACCAGGAAAAGGCTGCTCGATTCCTCCGTTCATGAAATAGGTGACGTGGGGATATTTCTCGGTTTCGGCCGTGCGCAACTGGAGCAGGCCATGCTCAGACACCACCTGGCCAAGCAGGCCATCGAGTGATTCAGGCGGGAAGGCCACCTCCACCGGCAAGCCCGCCTCGTACTGGGTGAAGGTGACCAGCCGAAGGCGAGGCAGCTGCTGGCGGACAAAGCCATCGAAGCGTTCGAGGGCCAGGGATCGCAGCAGCTGACGCGCCCGATCCGGCCGGAAATTGAAGCAGATCAGCCCATCTCCATCGCCCAGCTCCCCTGTGTCCAGGCGCAGAGGTTCAATGAATTCATCGTTGATGCCTGATGCATAGGCTGCTTCGACAGCCTGCTGGGCCGTCAGGCCAGCGATCGGTGCCGATTCGGTGAGCAGCCGGAAGGCCTTCTCGGTGCGATCCCAGCGGTTGTCCCGATCCATGGCCCAGTAGCGGCCGCAGAGGGTGCTGATCCGGCCGACGCCGACCGAGGCGATCTGGGCGTCGATCTGGTCGAGGAAGGGAAGGGCGGACTGGGGTGGGGTGTCACGGCCGTCGGTGATCGCGTGGATGAAGACCTCCTTGAGGCCCCTGTCGGCCGCCCACTGCAACAGGCTGCCGAGATGGTCGATGTGGCTGTGAACTCCGCCATTGGAGCAGAGGCCGAGCAGATGCAGGCTGCCTCCCGTTGCGAGCAGATGGTCGGCGAGATCGTTGAGGGCTGGATTCTCCGCCAGGCTGCCATCGGTGGCGGCTTTGCTGATCCGCACCAGTTCCTGGCGGATGATCCGGCCGGAGCCAATCGTGAGATGGCCCACCTCTGAATTGCCCATCTGACCGTCAGGCAATCCGACGTCGCCCCCGCTGGCCTGAATCAAGGCATGGGGGTACACCTGCCACAGCGCGTCCATCACCGGGGTGGAGGCTTCCGTGATGGCGTTCGTCCCTGAGGATTCGCCGTAACCCCAGCCATCGAGAATGGCCAGAACCACGGGGGAAACCGGCGCTTTGCCGCCAGCAGAAGCGGAGGCACCGACGTCAGGGGAAGGGTTGGCGTTGGGGCCGGTCGGCATGGAAGTAACAGTGTCACCCCGGCGAATGAAGCGGCGCAGGATAAATGTCGAATCAAGTTAACCCCGTCCTGCTGGCGTTCCCGCTGCCGCTGCTCGGCCGGGTCAGCTTTTGGTCACATCTTTGCCGTCCGGCAGCCTTCCTAGGCTGGTTCACCACTCGCGAACGCCATGCCATCGCCGCATCAGGCCGGGCGACTCGAAATCCTCTCCGCCCAGGACCTGAGCCGCACCCTGAACCGTCTCGCGTCCCAGGTGCTGGAGAGTGTTGTCGACAGCAGGCAGCTGCTCCTGCTGGGAATCCCCACCCGCGGCGTTGCCCTCGCCACGGTGCTGGCCCAGCAGCTCGAAGCCGATTCAGGCCACCCGATTGATCGGGGCAGCCTCGACCCCACCTTCCATCGTGATGATCTCGACCGGGTGGGAACCAGGCTGGTCGAGGCGACCCGGTTGCCGGTCGGGATCGAAGGACGTCAGGTGGTGCTGGTCGATGACGTGATCTTCACGGGCCGAACGGTGCGGGCGGCGATGGAGGCGCTGCTGACCTGGGGACGCCCCGCGGCGGTGCGCCTGCTGGTGATGGTCGATCGAGGTCACAGGGAGCTGCCGATCCAGCCGGACTTCTGCGGGCGGGTCGTGCCCACCAGCCGTCTGGAGAGCATTCAGCTCTGCCTGGCAGACATCGACGGGGTGGAGGGTGTCTTCCTGCTGAAGGAATGACTCAGGCGGTGGGGACGATCGGTTCGAGCTCATCGGCCCGGAAATGGGCACGGAAGCGTCCGAACGCCACGATCACCGGCAGGGTTGGACTGATCGGCCGCCCTTTCCAGTCGTCGAGAACCTGGTGAACTTCGCCTTGCTGGCCCAGGAGATCGAAGGGCTGGCCGCGATGTTCGGGGTGGGTGAACACAACGACGCTCTGACTGACCCTGACCTGTTCACCGGGCTGCATGGGGTTTCCTCAGGATCCGCCAATCCTGTCATGGGGTGTCCTCATCGCTGGCAACCCGTTTCGGGACCTGCTTCCACCACCTTGCCCCCCAGCTGTCGGCAGGCCGTGGTGAAGGCGGTCCAGTCGTCGAGTCCGAGGACGATGTTGCGTTGAACGGCGCCATCGAGATCGGCCATCGGCACGTTGCTCAACCGGTTGTCACCATGGCTGTGGTGCTCCTGTTCCTTGGCCTTGAGGCCGGCGATCTCGTTCTCCACCTGGCGCTGCAGGCCGACTGACTGGCTTTTCCACCATGGGTGGTCGATGCGGTTCAGGGCTTCAAGGGCTTCCCACCAGCGCTTCTGGCTGATCAGGCCGCGGGCCCGCTCCTGCTGCAGCCGGTTGCGACTCCAGAGTTGCCTGAGATTGTCGCCGTAGGCATTGCCATCGGGATGCTGGTCTTCCCCCATCGGCTTGAGCAGGGTGATGGCCCCCTCCAGATCTCCCGCTTCGAAGCGAGCCAGGGCTCTGGACTTGAGCTCCTGCTGCCAGGACTGAAGGCGTTTTCTGTCGGCGACCGTGCCGGCGGGAGAGTTGCTGAGCAGGAGTTGCAGCTTGAGGGCCTCTGCCCATTTCTCAGCCTGCCAGAGGGTTTCGGCCTGGTGGCGCCGGCAGCGGCCCTGCTCCCTCGGCGCCCGCCCGCTCATCCAGCGCAGGGCGGCCAGCTGTTCGCTGTAGCTCAGGCACGCCTCGTAGTTTCCGTCGGCCGCCGCCTGCTCCAGGCGTGAGGGAAGCTGCGCTTCCCACCAGTGGGCTGCACCAACGCCGGCGGCGACCAGACCCAATGTGACGGCCAACCAGAAGCGCGGCAGCCTGTGGCGACGGAGAGCCAAGGCGAGCGGGATGCGAAATCAACTTTTCCCATGCAAGCACCCCCCGCTATGAACGTCCTGGCTGGGATCTAGCGGACGGGTCCAAGGGCGATCGGTTCGC
The DNA here is from genome assembly GCF_977927535.1 of Cyanobium sp. ULC082. NCBI lineage: Bacteria > Bacillati > Cyanobacteriota > Cyanophyceae > Synechococcales > Prochlorococcaceae > Cyanobium > Cyanobium sp. ULC082. The sequence continues at coordinate 26,917 of NZ_OZ376398.1, read as the reverse complement.
TGCAGCGACCACTGATCAGATCCTCGCTGCCCATGGTCAGCTGGGCCTGATCATTGACCCGGAAGCACAGCTTGAGCCGGTCCACGCCGCGGGCTCCGGGGGGATCAAGGTCGATGGCCGCCGGCTGCCGGTCCCAGGGCTCCACGCGCCTCTCGCCGGCGGGAGGTGCGATCAGGGCTGGCAGGCCATCGCGAAAGACCACCTCGGCACGCCGCTCATCCAATGGCTCACCCAGCACCAGATCCAGCTGGCGCTGACCATCGCTGCTGCAGGCCAGGATCAGCTCCAGGGGATTTCCGGTGGGCCAGCTCTGGCCGGGGAGGAAGAGGGGATGCCAGCGGTGCCCGTCGCTGCGGAGGTCCCAGCGGCGCAGCGACACTCCCCGGCTGAGCACATCCTTGATCTGAACGCCAGGTGTCAGGGCAAGAGCCCCCACCGCGACCGCCTCGATCGGCCGCTGGTCGAGAATCGGGATGTCGGGGCAGCGCTCGCGCAGCCACTGGCGGATCAGCGGCATGCGGCTGGTGCCTCCCACCGGGAGCACGGCATCGATCTTCGAGAGGTTCAGCCCCTCCGATCTGGCCCCGGCCAGCACGCGCTCCAGCAGCTCGTCGAGCAGATCGAGCAACCCATGCCGCTTGAGCAGGTCTTCCAGTTCCCGGCGGCTCAGCCTCAGTTCCCGGCTGGCCTGGCCGGGGGGGCACCAGACCGCCCTGGCCTCCTGCTCGGTGCTCAGCGTGCACTTGAGCTGCTCCACAGCGTCCAGCAGAGCCCCTGTCGGTGGCGTGTCCGCGAGGGCGGCGGCGATCCAATGGTCCAGGTCCCTGCCGCCGAGAGCCAGTCCTGCCTTGCCCAGCACCCGCGCACAGCGAAGCGCCTGACGGCTGCCGCGCAGATCGCGGCCGGCAAAGCGAAGCAGCTGGGCGATCGGTGCGGCCCGACCCTCTCCGCCCTCCAGGGCCACCAGCGAAAGATCGATCGTGCCGCCACCGAGATCCACCACCAGCACCCGGCTGCCGGGGGGCAGGCCGGCTCCGATCGCTGCGGCGGTGGGTTCATCCACCAGGGCCAGCTCCGCCACGGCAAGGCTCTGGCTGGCCTGCTCCAACCACTGGCGGTAGCCCCGATAGCTGTCGATCGGCGCTGTGAGCACCAGCCGCGAGGGGGCCAGTTCGGCGGGGAGGTGGCGCCAGATGCGCTCCAGCAGGAGGGCGCCGGCCTGCTCCGGGCTGAGCAGGGACTCCCGCCTGAAGCCCGTGGAGTCGGGGGAGCCGATCCAGCGTTTGAAATTGCGGCAGAGCTGGGGACTTTCACTCCAGGCCAGGCCTGCCTCCTGCACCTGGCGACCGAGTAGGGGCTGCTCGGAGGCGCTGCTGGCGACCCAGACCAGGCTGGGGATCACGCCCGCCTGGAGGCCGTTGAACGGGGCGACCGTGACCATCTCGACCGCTCCTCCGTCGGCTGCCTGAAAGGCCACCACGGTGTTGCTGCTGCCGAGGTCGATAGCCAGGGTCCCATCAATCACGGCGGGGCTGGAACGGCGAGGCTGCCACGGTGAGGTGAGCGTCCGGCGGAGCTCAAGCTTGCCGGATCAGGGCCACGGCCGGGGGGCTGGCGGGCTGCTGGACTAAGATTCTCAGAGTTGGGATTCTGATTTGTATACCAGTGCGGTGGTCAATCCCAAGGAACTGGCCCATCGGGCCGAGAGCCTGATCCGTGAGTCCAGCAACCGCTATCTCACCACTGTGAAAATCGCCTTCCGGGCCAAGCAGCGTCGCTTTGATGATTTCGATGGCCTGCTTGAGGATGCGATGGTCAAGCCCGTTCAGCGAGCGATCGTCGAGCTCAGCGACGAACAGGACCAGCCCGATCTTCTTCCTGGCTGACCACGGCCCGCGGTGAATCCGGGAGCGTGGTCCAGGGAAGGCGACGGATGGCGCCTGGCCTGGGAGCCGGCCCGTCAGCCTTTTTCCGTTCTGATCGGCGGAGTCGGCTGGGCGGCGGAACTCACCACGGCTGAAGCACTTGCGTTGCGGCAAGCGATCCGTGATCTGGTGAAGCAATGGGGCGAGCTCACCGACCAGCTGCTCGACGAAGAGCTGATCAGCCTTGAACTGGAGCGGCAACCCTGGTGGGTGGGTCTTGAGGGGGATCGAACCACTTGGGCCCTGCACTTCGTGCTCAGCACCGGTCCCTCCCAGCGGGGGATCGAGGGCAGCTGGACGCTGGCGGCCGGCGCCCACGGCCTGCGGGCCATGGAGCAGTTGCCGCTCTGAGCTTCCACCGCGCTGGCCAGCTTCGGCGGCGGATGAGACTGGTTGCTCGAATCGGCAGCGATCAGCACTGCTGATCGGCTGGCCCTTCCCCGGCCCTGACCGGCTTCAGCCCGGTTTTTGCACAGCTTTTCCACAGCTTCAGGGGCTCGACCCTTCTCCACGCTTCCTGCCTGTGGAGAAGCGCCCGCCGAAGGGCTCTCCCCTTGACAAAGGCGGTGAATCGATTCAATCAGGAGCGCCTTCTGGCCTGCTCGCGCCACAGCTCCCTCGTGGGGGAAGTCTCAGGCTGGGATGGCCGCTCCCCGCCCACTGCCGCCGGATTTGACGAGACCGCGGCGATGTGGAGAACTGGTGTCTCAGCGAACCCCCCCCCGAATGGATGCAGCTCCGGCCCTGCCTGTCCCAGTCCAGTTGTCTGCCCCGGCCCAGCCGCTGGCCGTCAGCTCCGTCCCCCAGCCGTCCCCCAGCTCCGACCAGGGCGACCTGGGGGTGGTGAGCCTGCGGGCCGACGTGCCGGAAGCCCTGCTGGGATCGATGCGCCGCTTCATCGAAGCCCATCCGAACTGGGATCAGTACAGGCTGTTTCAGGCGGCCCTGGCAGGCTTTCTTGTCCAGAACGGAGTGCAGAGCCGGGCTGTGACCCGCTGCTATGTGGCGAACATGTTCCTGCGTTAGGAGCATCGAGCTGGAGCAGGCCTGGCCGGATCAGGCCGCCAGCAGTTCAAGCAGCCGGTGGGCCGTGGGCTCCGGCACCGGCAGGATCGAGAGCCGGTTGCCCTTGCGCACCACCGGGAGCTGATCAGCAGTGAACGACTGTCGCAGGGTGTCGAGGCTGAGCAGCTGCGGAAACCTTCGTCCGAACCGAAGCCGCGCGCAGTCCCAGCGAGGAGCCTCGCGCCGGGCGGCAGGGTCGAAGTACTTGGAGCCTGGATCGAACTGGCTGGGGTCGATGAGCCCGGTTTCGATCACCTCCATCAGCCCAACGATGCCGGGCGGCTTGGTGTTGGAGTGATAGAAGAAGGCCTGGTCGCCGATCTGCATGGCCCGCATGAAGTTGCGCGCCTGGTAATTGCGAATGCCATCCCAGAGGGTGGTGGTTTCAGCTTCCAGATGGTCGATGCCGTAGACATCCGGCTCGCTCTTCATCAACCAGTAGGCCAAGGCCGGACCAGGCCAACACCTGCTGATCCTATCGGGGTGCTCAGGCTTCGAGGGCAGAAACCAGAGCACGGAAATGCTCTCCGCGGGCCTCGAAATCGCTGTACTGATCAAAGCTGGCACAGGCCGGTGAGAGCAGCACTGCCGAAGCCCCATGCCGCTCGGCCAGCGCCCTGGCCAGGGGCAGTGCGTCGTCGAGTCCTGGACGCAGCGCCATCTCCCCGCCATAGCCGTGGCTGGCGAGCAGCTGGGCAAAGGGTTCGGCTGCCGCTCCATAAAGCACCACGGCTGGGGCATGACGGCTGAGTTGGCTCACCCAGCCCGTGGCATCGCCCTGCTTCGCTTCGCCGCCGGCCAGCACCACCACGGGTTCGGCCAAGGCCCTGACCGCTACGGCGGCAGCATCGAAGTTGGTGGCCTTGCTGTCGTTGTAGTAGGCGATGCCATCCCATTTCCGGATCAGTTCCAGGCGGTGGGGCACACCGTGAAAGGAGCGGAAGGCCTGCTCCAGTTGCGCGGCTTCGAGCCCCAGCTCCAGTCCGACGGCGGCGGCGAGCAACATGTTCTGGCGATTGTGGGCCCCGGGCATGGCCAGGGCATCGGCGGGAAACAGCGGGCCTGCGCAGGTTGTGACCTGGCCGGCCTCGATCCAGAGCTGGGGATCGATCGGCCTGGCCCCCGCTGGGCGTGGCCCCGCCGTGACCCACCGGACGGTGCTGGCATCGCCCCAGCTGGCGGCTCGCTCGGCCAGATCGGGATCATCGCCGTTGAGCAGACGCAGCTTTGAGCGCTCCAGCAGGGAGTGTTTGATGGCTCGGTAGGCCTCGAGGCTGCCGTGACGTTCCAGGTGGTCGGGGGTGAGGGTGGTCCAGACGCCGATGCGCGGACGAATCGCGGCGGCGGCCTCGATCTGGTAGCTGCTCAGTTCCACCACCAGCCAGTCGGGCAATGGCAGGCCCTGGGCGCGCCGCTGCAGGGCCAGTTCGGCGGCGGAGAGGCCGACGTTGCCGCACATCGGTGCATCGAAGCCGGCGCTCTCCAGCAGATGGCTGATCAGGTGGGTGACGGTGGTCTTGCCGTTGGTGCCGGTGATGCCGATCCAGGGAACCGAACCCAGGGCCTCCCAGGCCACGGCCATCTCGCCAATCACCTCAATCCCGTCCTGGCGCAGTGTTGTCAGCGTGGGGTGATCCCAGCGGATCCCCGGGCTGACGATCACCTTGACCGCCCGTCCTCCCGGCCAGTGGAACTGTTCGATCGCCAGGGGCGCGTTCAATCGCACCTCAATCCCTTCGGCTTCCAGCGCAGCTGCCAGCACCTGCTGCTCACTGCCCCCCTTGGATTCGATCAGGCGCACCTGCTCACCGGCCGCAGCCAGCAGACGGGCGGCGCCGATGCCGGAGCGTCCAAGGCCAATCACGACGGTGAAAGGTAGATCCGCCGAGGGCATTGCTTGGGTTGGTGAACTAAGAACTATGGGCGATACTGGAATCGAACCAGTGACTCCTACCGTGTCAAGGTAGTGCTCTACCTCTGAGCTAATCGCCCGGGTGATCGGGCCGGCGCCCAGGATTGAAACCTAGCAGCCAGCCTTTCCCGATTCATTCGGCAGCGCAACATGACGGCGCATTACGCCAGCGCGATATGGCAGCGCGATACGCCAGCGCGATTCGGATGGGGCTTCCCAGGAGTGCTCTTCAATGCCTGCTCAGGGTCAGGCGCCAGCGGGAGCGCTTGGTGGCCTCCACCTCCAGCACGGTGAGCTCGCCGCGATTGTCGAGTTGAACCCTGTCGCCAACGGAGAGATCGCGGCTTGGGCTGCTGATCACCCGCCAGTTGACCCGCACCAGCCCCTGGCGGATCCAGCCGGCCATGCGGCTGCGGGACACGCCGAATCCGGCCGATGCCACCGCATCCAGCCGCAGGGAGGCTTCCACCGTCTGCAACTGGCGGGGGAGGGGACGCGCCGGTGGCTGAAGGTCGTGCAGGGGGATGGCTTCGAGCTCCACCGGCACTGTGCGGACCTGGGCCTGATGGCCGTGCCACCGGTCGGCCAGCTGTTGCGTGATCACCAGCTGGGCGCCCCGATCGCCGCGCACCCAGAGGTCACCGAGATCCGCTTCGCTGGCGCCGGCGGCCTGCAGGCCAAGGCGAAAATCGGCTGGTGTGGCGGGGTCGAACAGAAAGTTGCCGCTCACCTGCAGGCCCCTGAGGGGATGGTCTTCAAAAGCGCCTGTGGTGCTGGGCAGATCCACGCGTTGCAGCCGCAGGCGACAGCGCTCGGCCTGGGGATAACCGCAATCGGCAGCCAGTTCCAGTTCGCTCAGCGCCGCCAGTCTGGCGCTCCCTTCCTCAAGCACGGCGGCCGGAAGAAAGTCGCTCCAGACCGGTTCCCAGGTTTTCAGGGCCTGCTCAGCCAGCAGGATCAGCTGGCTGAGGGCGCCTGGATCACGGCTGCCGAGCAGCAGGGCTTCGCGGGGAAGACGTGATCCGGAATCAGGAGTGCTCACCAGTTGGTCATCCCGGGGCGGACAATCAGCTTTCGGCAAGGCGCACCACCGCCCTGGGTCTGGACTGTTGAATCAGGTTCCAGGGGATGTCGGTGCCGGCGGCTGCGTCCAGCAGCAGCAGCCAGTTGCCTTCCTCGATCCGGTTGCGCAGGCTGCGGATCCGGTCGTCGGCCTCGGAGCTCACGCTGGCGGCGGCGGCATAGCTGCCCATCCAGCCGGAACCCATCCCCAGCAGTCCGCCGATCAGGGGTTCGCCGTAGGTGCCAGCGAAGGCGAAGGTGTCCAGGTTGGTGATCAGGCTGAACATCAGGCCGGCAAAAAAGCCGAAGGGCATCAGCCAGCGCACCATGCTCCGCTGGCGCCTCTGGCGGGCAATCCCCGGGTTGAGCTGTTCCACCGATTCCATGGCCGTTTCGCCGGCACCGATCGCCACCAGGGCGGTCGGTGCCGGATCGAGCTGGCTGAGCCGATCGCGCAGCCCGTGAAGCTTGTCGCGATCCTCCAGCACCATCACCACACACAAACCCAAGACAGAACGCCGCAATCGATCCGATTCTCCTCGTTGCCGCGAGGGAGCGTGGCGAACTGCTCACTACACTTCACCGGCGGCCATCGCTTGAGCCCTTCCGGCTCCTGCCTATCTCATCCCCGGATATGACAAAGGTTCTGGTTTCCGATCCGATTGATCAGACGGGGATCGACATCCTCTCCCAGGTGGCTCAGGTGGATGTGCGCACCGGCCTTTCTGCTGAGCAGCTCATCGAGATCATCGGCGACTACGAGGCCCTGATGATTCGCTCAGGCACCCAGGTGACAGCAGCCTTGATCGAGGCGGCCCCACGGTTGAAGATCATCGGCCGGGCCGGGGTCGGGGTCGACAACGTCGATGTGTCCGCCGCCACCCAGCGTGGCGTTCTGGTGGTCAACTCGCCGGAGGGGAACACGATCGCCGCCGCGGAGCACGCTCTGGCGATGATGCTGGCCCTCTCCCGCCACGTGCCCCAGGCGCACCAGAGCACGATGGCCGGTGGCTGGGATCGCAAGAAATACGTCGGCAACGAGCTTTACCACAAGAAACTCGGGGTTGTTGGCCTCGGCAAGATCGGCTCCCACGTGGCCCGGGTCGCCAAGGCGATGGGCATGGACGTGCTCGCCTACGACCCTTTCATCTCGACGGAACGCGCCCAGCAGCTGCAGGTGCGGCTGCTGGCGATCAAGCCCCTGTTCGCCGAGGCTGATTTCATCAGCCTCCACCTGCCCCGCACCGCCGAAACCGAAAATCTGGTGAACGCGGAGCTGCTCCAGTCGATGAAGCCGACGGCGCGCCTGGTGAACTGTGCCCGGGGCGGCATCGTCGATGAGCAGGCCCTGGCCGATGCACTCAACGCCGGCACGATCGCCGGCGCCGCCCTCGATGTGTATGCCCAGGAGCCCCTGGAGGCGAACTCCCCCCTGCGCGGGGTCAAGGAGCGTCTGATCCTCACGCCACACCTCGGCGCTTCCACGGCCGAAGCCCAGGAGAACGTTTCGATCGATGTGGCCGAGCAGATCCGTGATGTGTTGCTGGGTCTGCCGGCCCGCAGCGCCGTGAACATCCCCGGACTCACTCCCGAGGTGATGGAGAGGCTCCGGCCCCACCTCCAGCTGGCCGAAACCCTCGGATTGCTGCTCAGTCAGATGGCTGGTGGCTCGTTGCAGGAGCTGGAAGTGAGGCTCCAGGGCGAGTTCGCCAACCATCCCTCCCAGCCGCTTGTCGTGGCCGCCCTCAAGGGTCTGCTCTCTGCCGCTCTCGGGGAGCGGATCAACTATGTGAACGCTTCCCTGGAGGCGAAGAGCCGCGGCATCCACGTCCTGCAGGTGAAAGACGATGCCAGCCGTGATTTCGCCGGTGGATCGCTGCAGCTCACCTCGCGGGGATCCCATGGCAGCCACAGCGTCACCGGTGCGGTGTTCGCTGAGGGTGAGCTGCGCATCACCACGATCGATGAATTCCCCGTCAACGTGGCGCCCAGCCGCCACATGCTCTTCACCCGCCACCGCGACATGCCCGGGATCATCGGCCAGCTGGGCTCCCTGCTTGGCGAACACAACGTCAACATCGCCTCGATGCAGGTCGGTCGCCGGATTGTGCGGGGGGACGCGGTGATGGTGCTCAGCCTCGACGACCCGATTCCCCCCAGCCTGCTGGCCCACATCCACACGATCAACGGCATCCAGGAAGCTCACCCCGTCACCCTCTGAATGGCAGGCCCGCCGCCGCAGGGGAGTGTGCCGGCCACCAGCCCGCTCTGGTGGCGGCTTGAGCTGGCCGTGCCACCCGAACTGGAGGAATCGCTGCTCTGGAAGCTGGGAGCCCTCGGTGTTCCGAGGCTGGCCCTGCAGCATGCCCCCCTCACGCCGCGGTGCCCCCGCCTGGTGGCCTGGTTGCCGGCCGCCGACTGGCCCCTGCAGGAGCGCCAGCGGCTGGCGGCGGCGCTGTCAGGGCTGGGGGAGCCCTTCGGCCTTGTGCTGCCTCCGCTGGAGTGGCACGAGCAACACGACGAAGACTGGAGTTCGAGCTGGAAACGGCATTGGCAGCCCGATCCGGTCGGGCGGCGGTTGCTGATCCTGCCGGCCTGGCTTGAGCCTCCCGCTGAGCTGCGCGACCGGCTGGTGATCCGCCTCGATCCCGGCAGCGCCTTCGGCACCGGCAGCCATCCCACGACGCGCCTCTGCCTCGAAGCGATCGAGACGCTGGATCTCAGCCGGCAGCGGGTCGCCGACCTGGGCTGCGGCAGCGGCATCCTGGCGCTTGCCGCCCTCCGGCTTGGAGCCACCTCTGCCGCCGCCGTGGACACCGACAGCCTGGCTGTTCGCGCCACCGGGGAGAACGCCAGCCTGAATGGGATCGGTGTGGATGCCGCAGGGCCGCTGCAGGTGGCTCTGGGGTCGGTGGAGGAGCTGGCGACCCTGCTCGCCGGGGAACCCGCCGACGTTCTGCTCTGCAACATCCTAGCGCCGGTGATCGAGGCACTGGCACCCCGGTTCCGATCCGTGCTCTCGTCCCGGGGGGTGGGCCTGCTCAGCGGGCTGCTGGTGGATCAGCAGCCCGGCCTTGACAAGGCCTTGGCCGCCGCCGGCTGGCGATCGAGGCTGCTCGCTGAGCAGGGTGGCTGGGGCCTGCTCGAGATCCGTCAGCGGACGGCTGTCGCATAAATCACGCTTATCTGTGCCCAGCCTTTGATTGGGCTTCTGATGATCCGCCGCCGGGAGCACCGGCATGGCCCTGGTCCGATGTAGGAAGGAGCGGTCCTACAGGCCCGGATTGTCCAGGCGCCTGTGAGCTCCAATCCCTTCCATGGCTTCCTACAAGGTCACCCTCATCAACGAGAGCGAGGGCCTCAACAAGACCATCGAGGTTCCTGACGATCAGTACATCCTTGATGCGGCTGAAGAGCAGGGAATCGATCTTCCCTATTCCTGCCGTGCCGGTGCCTGCTCCACCTGCGCCGGTAAACTCACTTCTGGAACTGTTGATCAGTCCGATCAGAGCTTCCTCGACGACGACCAGATCGAAGCCGGTTTCGTGCTCACCTGCGTGGCTTACCCCACCTCCGACGTGACCATCACCACCCACGCCGAAGAAGAGCTTTACTGAGCTTCCGGACCCTTTGAACCCCTGAACCAGGACGGAAGCCCACGGCTCTGCTCCTGGTTTTATTTTTGTTTTCCAGATCCCTTTCCGCCACCCGATCGGGTGGCTTTTTCATGGCCCTGCAGGTCGATGCCCTTCTGGAGCCCGGCAGCGAGCATCCCAGCCTGGGTGGGCAGTACAGCTATCGCATCCTGGGGCCCTGTTGCCGGTTGTTCGACCGCGAAGAGTTGCCCTGGCCCTGCTGCAGGTTGGCCTGGCGCACCAAGGAGCCGAGCTGGCGACGGATCGGTCGGCGTTTGGTCGCCGACCTCGCTTCTCGCCGCTGCCCGTCCTACGCCGTGGAAATTCTTCAGCCGGGATCAAGGCCAACCCGAACGGTGGTCACGCTGTTCCCCCAGCGGTTGAACCCCCCTTTGCAGGAATGGTGGTACAGCAAGCAACCCGCTTCGCTGAATCCCTGCAACATCAGGCCACCGCTGGCTTGATTCAGAAGGAGATCTTTGTTCAGAAGTACACGTTTCTTCAGAAGTAAATCTTCTTCAGAAGTAGACTTTGCCGCCGCCCCACTGGATTCCACTGACTTTCGGTGCCACCAGGATGTAGCCGGCGATCAGGCGGAGATCATTCTCGCTGAGGTCGCGCATCTTCACGAACACATCGCTGCTGCGCAGGCTTGGATGGATGTCGGAGATGCTGAATTCCCCGTCATAGGACGTCGGATCCTTCATGTAATCCACCAGGGCATCCACGGAATCCCTGGGTGGGGTTGCCAGGGCGAGGGTTTCGAGGTCGAGTCCAACGTTGTAGTTGGTCTTGGTGACCCCACCGGCGTGACAGGTGCCGCAGCTTTCGTTGAAGATCTTGCGCCCCGACTTGATCTCCGCCTCACTGAAGCTGACGGTCGTTCCATCGGGTGAGCCGGCCACCGTGAGGGTCTCGGTGTCCCATTGCGCCGCCTGAACAGCCAGGGTCGGCAGAGCCAGGCAGGTGAGCAGCGCCAGGGATAGAACCAGCAGGGTTCGGCTGAGGGTCCGAAGGCAGGAGAAGAGGAGGGAGACCATGGAGGGATCCGGCGAACTGGCGGTGGGCACCGCGCCTCAGACCTTGTATCACGGGCGGATGGCCGTCCGGGCGGGAATCAAGAACTGTTGCAGGCTCGCCTTCCCTCCGGCCTGGCTCAGGGGTCCGAAGGGCTGACATCCAGGCTGAGGAAATCCCTGGCCACCAGGGTGTTGGCAAAGATCGAGCGGGCCTCGGCGAGCAGATCGTCGGGGGTGAAGGCATTGCCTTGCACGTAGCGCGGGCTGAGGTGGGTGAGCACGAGCTGCTTCACCCCGGCCAGGGCCGCCGTCTGGGCGGCCATGGTGCTGGTGGAATGCTGACGCTGGATGGCCATGGCCGCTTCCCCATGGGCGAAGGTGGATTCATGGATGAGCAGGTCGGCCCCTCGGGCCAGCTCGACCGCCGCTTCGCAGAACACCGTGTCGGTGCAGTACACGACGCTGCAACCGGGGCGGACGGGTCCGCAAAGGGCTTCGCCGCGGATGATCCGGCCGTCGGCGAGGGTCACGCTGCGACCGGCCTTGAGCTCGGCATAGATCGGGCCGGGCTGGATGCCCAGTTCGCGGGCCTTGTCCACATCGAAATGGCCGGGTCGGGGTTTCTGCTCCACCCGGTAGGCGTAGGCGGGGATGCGATGGGTCAGCGGAGCGCAACGCACCAGCAGGTCGTCGTCGTCGAGCAGGACCAGGCCTTTGAGAGCCGCCTCACCAACGGGATGGGTGCGCAGCGGATAGCCGATCCGGGTGGAGGAGGTGCGCAGAGCCCCCTCCAGGTACTCCGGCAGAGGGTCGGGGCCGTAGAGGTCGATGCCACTGCTGCAGCTGCCGGCCATGCCGAGGCTCGCCAGCAATCCCGGCAGCCCGAACACGTGGTCACCATGCATGTGGGTCACGAAGATGCGGCGAAGCTGCGAGACCCGCAACGCACTGCGCAGGAATTGGTGCTGGGTGCCTTCGCCACAGTCGAACAGCCAGATCTCAGCGCGCTGGGGCAGCCTCAGGGCCACGGCCGATACGTTCCGGGCCCTGGTGGGAACCCCCGAACTGGTGCCAAGAAAGGTGACCTGCACACCGCCCGCTTCTTTTCGGCATGCTGCCACGCCCCCCCTGCCCGGTGCTGCTGCTCTCCGGTGGGGGGGGGGTGGCGGTCGTCAGCGGCACTGGGCACAATTGTTTCGCTTTCGGCGTGCTCCGACGCCCTTCCGTGGCTGATCCCTTGCCCTTCTCCGCACCGCTGGCACTGCCCTCCCGTCGCACCCTGAAGCGGCTGATCGGGGTTTTGGGCGGAACCCTGGCCTTCCCCCTGCTGCTCTCCGCATCCCCTGCCCGGCTGGCCGATGCGCAGGCGGCGAAGGCTGGAACCAGTCCGGAGCTGCGGGTGCTGCTGCTGGAATCAGCCGGCTTCCGCATTGCCGGAGATGGCGGGGCGCGGCTGGTGGATGGCACCGGCAAGGAGCTGCTCCGCCTGCCGCCAGGCGGCATGGTGGCCATCAGGTCCTCCGCTGGAAGGGTTGTCGTCGACAGCGCAAGCGAAGGACAGGCACCGCTGCTGGCCCAGCCCCTTGCCGTGGGCGAGCTGTGGCTGGTGCCCATCGCCCACGGATCCGCTGCAGCGACCTTCCAGCTCCAGCAGCGGAGATATCACGGTCGCCTCCTGGTTCGCCCCGCCAACGACCTGCTGCGCGCCATCAATGTGATCGGGGTCGAAACGTACCTCCCCAGCGTCGTCGGCAGCGAGATGCCCGCCAGCTGGCCTCTGGAAGCCCTGCGGGCCCAGGCGGTGGCGGCACGCACCTATGCCCTTCGCCAGCGCAATCCCGAGGCTCCCTTCGATCTCAAAGCCACCGTCAGCAGCCAGGTGTACAAGGGGTTGGAGGCAGAAACCGCTTCCACCCGCCAGGCGACCACCACAACCCGCGGCCTGGTGTTGATGTACGGCAACAGTCTGATCAACGCCGTCTTTCACAGCAGCGGCGGCGGCGTCACCGAGAACAGCGGCGACCTCTGGACCCGGCAGCTCCCCTATCTGGTCAGTGTCCGCGACTTCGATGAGACCGGTCCGGTGAGCCAATGGAAGAAAGACCTGGCACCCGAGTTCCTCGCCGAGGCGTTCGCCGAGATCGGCGGGGTGAATCGGATTGATGTGATCGCCAGCACCGCCAGTGGTCGGGTGCGCCAGGCCAGGGTGATCGGGCCCTCCGGTGCCCTGGTGCTCAGTGGAGCCCAGCTGCGCAGTCGGCTGGGCCTGAGAAGCACCATGGTCCGCTTTGAGGCGGCCCCCTTCCGCTTCGAAAGCCGTGGGGAGCCAGGCCTCTCCCTGGCAGGGGATGCCCAGCCAGGCGGACCGGTTCGCTTCAGCACTCCCCTCGGTGGCCTGCTCGGCCCACCGCCGCCCCCTGGCTTCCAGCTGCCTCAGCAGCCGATCGGGTTGGTGGCGATCGGCCGTGGCTTTGGCCATGGCGTCGGGATGAGCCAGTGGGGCGCCTTCGCGCTGGCCCAGCGTGGCGAGCGGTTCGATCAAATCCTCCGGCACTACTACCGCGGTGCCGAACTGCGTCCGTTTCAGGAAGCGGTCCCGGGCCCCCTTGCCGCCGAGCCAGGCTCAGCGCCATGGATGTCAGGAACCTTCACGGCTCGGTATCGCCCCTGAGCGCCCGCGAGCCGCTGGCTGAGGCCCTGCCCGGCTGGGCTGGCCGCATCGTTGTCGCCGAGGCGGCCGCCGAGCTCGGCGAACTGGTGGCGGCGGAGGTGGCCAAGGCCTTGCGAGCCGATCCGGATCTGGTCCTGGGTCTCGCCACCGGCCGCACGATGGAGCCGGTCCACGCCGGCCTGGTGCGTCGGCTGCAGGCACTGCCATCGGGGGAGCTGAACACGATCCGCGACCACTGGCGCAGTTTCAACCTCGACGAATACGTGGATCTGGCTCCGGGGGACCCCCGCTCCTTCGGCGCCACGATGCGCCGCCAGCTGGGTGATCCGCTCTCCATTCCCCCGGAGCGGCTGCAACTGCCCAGGGGGCTGAGCGCCGATCCCGCCGCGGAAGCCCTCCGTTACCGCGAGGCGATCGCCGCCGCCGGAGGCATCGGGCTGCAATTGCTTGGCCTGGGCCACAACGGCCATGTGGGCTTCAACGAACCCCCCTGTCTGGCCTCGGCGATGGGCCGCTGTGTGGAGCTCAGCCCCAGCACACGCCTGCAGAACGGCGGCTTGTTCGGCGGGGATCCCGCCGCCGTGCCCGCGCGGGCCATCACCCTGGGTCTGGCGGAGATCCTCCAGGCCAGGCGGATCCTGCTGGTGGTGAGTGGTTCCAGCAAGGCGCCGATCCTGCGCCGGCTGCTGCGGGAATCAGCGAACCCTGCGCTTCCGGCCAGCTGGCTGCAGACCCATCCGCACCTGCAGCTGTGGGTGGACCGGGCGGCGCTCGATGGCTAGCTGAGCGGCTCCTCCAGCAGGGTCTCGTCGGCTTCGAGGTTGGAGGTGACGCTGCGCACATCGTCGAGATCGTCCAGGGCGTCGAGCAGGCCCAGGCAGGTTCTGAGCTGATCGGCGGCTTCGAGCTGGCACTCCCTGCTGGCGATCCAGCGGTGCTCCCAGCCCGCCACGGCCCAGCCCTGGCGCCGCAGTCCGTCCTGCAGGGCTTCGAGCCCGCTGAAGGCACAGATCACATCCGCGCCACTCTCGTCAAGCTCATATCCCAGGGCCTCCAGCTCGAGCAGGTCCTCCAGGAGGGTTTCCTCGGCCAGTGGCGTCTGCTCGATGCGTACCACCCCCCGTTGTTCGAACAGGTAGCCGACACAGCCGGTCTCGCCGAGGTTGCCGCCGTTTTTTCCAAACGCCAGGCGCAGATCGGCCGCAGTGCGGTTGCGGTTGTCCGTGAAGGCCTCCACCAGCACGGCCACCCCGCCGGGCCCATAGCCTTCGTAGCGAACGGCCTCGAAGCGATCGGCTTCGCCGGTCGCCAGGCCTGAGCCCTTGGCGATCGCCCGATCGATGTTGCCGTTCGGCATCCCGGCGGCCTTGGCTTTCTCGATCGCGGTTCGCAACTGGAAGTTGCCGGCCGGATCGGCGCCGCTGCGGGCCGCCACCGTGATTTCACGCCCCAGACGGGTGAAGACGACGCCACGTTTGGCATCAACGACCGCCTTCTGGCGCTTGATCTGGGACCACTTGCTGTGGCCGGCCATCGCAATCGGCTCCGGGGGAAGAACTCAACCGGCAGGATCGAACACCAGGCGGGGCTGAAGCCTTCCGTCCGGGGCCGATCGGGCCATACCAGCCAGATTGCCATCCGGGTTGACCACCACCACGGCCTGATCGAAGCCCAGATCCAGGTCGGTGTTCAGGCTGCGGCCACAGCGCCAGGCCGTCCAGTCGCTGGCTTCGAGCTGGTGCCGGGGCAGCCCGGCCAGGGCCAGCAGCGGATCCTGGAGGGGCGGCAACTCTCCGGCCTCCAGCAGCGCCAGGCTGACGCTGCCAGCCAGGTCGAAGCCAAGCGCTTCGGTGCGACGCAACTGAGCAAGGGCGCCACCGCAGCCGAGCTGATCGCCGAGATCCCGGGCCAGCGACCGGATGTAGGTGCCGGCACTGCAGTGCACCACCAGCTCGAGCTGCTGGCTTCCCTGATCCCAGTTGAGCAGATCCAGGCGGTGAATCGTCACGGCACGGCTTTCGAGCTCGACGACCTCTCCGCGGCGGACCCGGACATGGGCCCGTTCTCCGGCGACGTGGACGGCGGACACCTGGGGAGGGCGCTGCTGGATCGGTCCGCGGAAGTGTTCAAGGCAGCTGTCCAGCTGCTCGAAATCCAGGTTCGGGACCGCCCCTTTCTCCAGCACCGTGCCGCTGAGGTCGTCGGTGCTGGTGCGCAGGCCCAGTTGCACCAGGCCGTGATAGGTCTTGGCGCCGGGCAGGTAGGGCAGCAGACGGGTGGCGGGGCCGAGGGCGATCGGCAGCACCCCGGTCACGGCCGGATCGAGGGTGCCGCCATGGCCGACGCGCTTGAGGCCATAGCGCCGGCGCACCTTGGCCACACAGGCCTGGGAGGTGAGTCCCGCCGGCTTGTCGAGCACCAGAAATCCGCAGAGTTGGTCCAGGGCCGCAGCGGTGAGGAGGGACGAGAGAACTGTTGCATCCGGGCCCCGCCCCAGCAGGCTGGTGCCAGATCACCCGCCCCGTTGTGCCTTGACCCTGCAGAACCGCCGCGATCTGGCCTTCATGGTCCTGGCCGGACTCTTTCTCGGCACGATGGGCATGCTCAACATCCTGGGACTGACCCGTTTTCTCAGCCTCGGCTCCATCGGTGGTTGGCCGATCGTCGTGGCGGTCGGGGCGTTGCCCTACCCGGTCACATTTCTGTGCACCGACCTGGTCAGCGAGATCTGGGGCGAGCAGAAGGCCAACCAGCTGGTCTGGGTGGGCCTGCTGCTCAATGGTTGGATCGTGCTGATCCTCTGGCTGGGGGGAGTGTTGCCGGGCCTCGATGGTTATGGCGGCGATGGGGGGATGCCCCTGGCCGACACAGGGGGACGCTTGCCGGTGTTCTTCGAGGTGCGGCGGCTGGCTTTCGGGGCGGTGGGCGCCTCGATGGCGGCATACCTTGCCGCTCAGTTCACCGATGTCCGCCTGTTTCATTTCTGGAAACGGTTCAGCGGCGGCAAGGCGCTCTGGTTGCGCAACAACGGCTCCACCATGGTCAGCCAGCTGGTGGACACCTCGGCGGTGGTGCTGATCAGCCATTACGCCGCCCACGTCTTGCCGGTGCGGCTGGAGGAGCCGGTTCTGCCCCAGCTCGGCTCATTCATCGCCAGCGGCTATCTGTTCAAGTTCGTGGCCGCCCTGCTGGACACCATTCCCTTCTATCTGCTGGTCGCCTGGCTGCGTCGCTGGTTGGAAGTGCCCGGCGACGGCGTGGAGCTTGGGGTGCCTGAGCGGGAGGGGCAGAGCAGCTCGCCTTAACTTGAGGGATGTTGCCAGTGGCTGCCCCGTTGTGTCCGAGCTGATCCAGGCCGAATCCGCCAGCTCCGCCGTGGGTGCCACCACCATCGGAGTGGAGCGCTTTCTGCTCGATGGCTTTGCCCTCAGGGAGCAACTGGCTGCTTTTCTTGAGCTGGCTCCGGAGTTGTTGGAGCAGCGGCTGGCCGCCAGTTGCAGCGATCTGGCGGCTCTTCATCCTGGTGCGGTGGATTTCGATCCGCAGCGGGTCAGTGCGTTCTATGAGGAAACGGTCGGTACGGGACACCTCCTCGAGTTAGCGGCCTGGCACCTCGGCAGTGCGGACTACATCGCCGAAACCCTGCGTCTGCAGGCCCGTTTCGCCCGCGGGCAGGTGCTCGATTTCGGTGGTGGAATCGGTAGCCACGCCTTGGCGGCAGCCGCCCTGCCGGCGGTGGAGTGCGTCTGGTTCGTGGATCTCAATCCCCACAACCGCGCTTTTGTGACTCGGCGGGCCGAAGAGCTGGGGCTGAGCCGGCGGTTACGGGTTTGCCGGGACCTGGACGATCCGGCCTTGCCAGACCGGTTCCAGACGATCATCTGCCTTGACGTGCTGGAGCATCTGCCGGACCCGGCGGCTCAGTTGCTCGGATTCGCAGCACGGATGGAGACCGACGCCACAGCCCTGCTCAACTGGTATTTCTTCAAGGGGTTTCAGGGGGAGTATCCCTTCCATTTCGATGAACCGGCCCTGGTGGAGCGCTTTTTTCAGACACTCCAGGACCGGTATCTCGAGGTGTTCCACCCCTTTCTGATCACTGCCAGGGCCTATCGGCTCAGACAGGAACCGCCACATTGATGCGCTTGCGGTTGCGCAGGCTTCGCTTGATGCTCTCGAAGTTCACCACGCCATCCACCAGGGCGAACAGGGTGTCATCGGATCCACGACCGACATTCAGGCCGGGGAGCACCGAGGTACCCCGCTGGCGGATCAGGATCGAGCCGGCACTGACGGTTTCGCCGCCGTAACGCTTCACGCCCAGGCGCTTGGAATTGGAATCCCGGCCGTTGCGGGTGGAGCCGGTGCCTTTCTTGTGGGCCATGGAATCAAACCTGAGAAGGGAGAGAGGAGAGCGGAAACAGACGTAAGGAGCAGGAGCCCTTGGGTTCAGCTGAGGGGCTGGCCGCCCACGGTGATCGACTCGACCATCACCCGGGTGAGTTCCTGGCGGTGGCCGTTTTTGCGGCGGGTTTTCTTCTTGGGGCGCATCTTGTACACGAGGATCTTGGGTCCGCGTCGATGGGCGATCACCTTGAGGGTGACGGTGGCTTCCGGCACGTGGGGAAGCCCCAGGCGGGTGCCACTGGAATCACGCACCAGGAGAATCTGATCCAGGGTGACGATGGCGTCGACCTCGGCATGGATCCGGTCAAGGTCGTAGTAACGGTTGGGCTGCAGCCAGAACTGCTGACCGGAAGCCTCGGCGATCGCGTAGGGACCCGGTGCGGCCGGGGATATGCCGTTGGCCAGAGTTCCGTTAGCCGGAAGCTCGTTGGCCGGGACGCCGTCGCCGGCAGGGGTGTTGGTCATGGAAACAGGTGGCGTGGTCAGGCAAATCCCAGAGCGATCGAGGGTGAAGCCACCCCTGCTGTGCTTTGGAATTGTTCAGGCCAGACTCACATCCAGCGAAATCAAGGAAGATCCATCCTTGCTCGTCACTCACCCGGTCGTCAACACCTAAGGTCAGCAGCTCAGAGCCGAACGTGGCAGATGGTCCAGCCGGCCCTCACCATCGCATCCCTGCTCAGGGATCCCCTGCTCAGGGAAGCCTGCGGCCAGTGGCTGAGGGAAGGCCGCTACGAGCTGATGGATCTCGGAGAAGAAGCCGACCCGGGAGCGGTTCTTGAGGAGAGATGGGATGGCTTTGACGCCATTCTGCTCGAGCAGGGCCTGCTGAGCGGCGAAACCCTGCGGCGCCTCTGGAGCCTGGGGCTGGTGCTGCCGACCGTCATCCTCGGCCCGGTGACCGGACAGCTTGACTTTCATGCCGCCGAAGTTCACCTTGCCAAGGACCAGCTCCCCCAGCTCAGCTACAGCCTGGACGCTGCCATTTCGCGCTTCCTGCGCCGGGGACAGGTTGCCGAGCCGGAAACGGCCAGCGAGGCTGGAATACCCCAGAAGTGGAAGTTCTCCGACCGCCTCAAGGAAAGGCTCGGATACCTTGGTGTGTTCTATAAACGAGATCCCAACCGCTTCTTTCGGAACCTCTCGGCTCCTGAGCGTGGCACTCTGCTGCAATCCTTGGAGCGAACCTACCGAGACCTGTTGATCAGCTACTTCAGGGATCCGGCGGCAGCCAACCAAGCCCTGGAAAGTTTCGTGAACACAGTTTTCTTCAGTGATATCCCGGTTACCAAGACAGTTGAGATTCACATGGATTTGATCGATGAGTTCTGGAATCTCCTGAAATTCAAGGGACGGAAGAATGATTTCCTCAGGGATTATCGGCTTGCTTTGATGGATGTGCTGGCCCATCTGTGTGAAATGTATCGGCGGTCCTTGCCTCCGGAACCCTTTTTTGAGAAGATTGAAGCGGTTTCTGGTTTTACGGCGGCTCGCCAGGAGATGTGTTGATGCCACCACCAAAGGCCTACATTCTGAAACTGTATGTTGCGGGAAACACTCCGAACTCGATGCGAGCGCTCAAGACATTGCGCACCATCCTCGAATCGGAGTTCAAAGGCGTCTATGCGCTCAAGGTGATTGATGTCCTCAAGAATCCGCAGCTGGCCGAAGAGGACAAAATCCTGGCCACTCCCACCCTGGCCAAAATTCTGCCACCGCCCGTCCGGCGGATCATCGGTGACCTCTCCGACCGTGAGCGCGTGCTGATCGGCCTGGATCTTCTCTATGACGAGCTCTCGGAGACCGATCTGATCGATGGCTCCATGGACTCTCCTGAAGAAACGGCCAAGCCGCCCCTTCTTTGATGGATTTCATCTTTCGAGATTGTCATGCAGAACATCATGCCGAATCCTGACTTTCCAGCTCAGGTTCATAAACTCCCTACCGGTGTTGAGGGTCTTGACGATATTCTTCAGGGTGGGTTGCCGACGGGGCGCTCAACCCTGATCAGCGGCACCTCTGGCACCGGAAAAACAATTTTTTCGCTTCATTTTCTTTACAATGGAATTCAAAAATATGATGAGCCCGGTATCTTCGTCACCTTTGAAGAGTCGCCGCGAGATGTGATCCGAAATGCGTCCAGCTTTGGTTGGGATCTTCAATCGTTGATCGACCAGGGTAAACTGTTCATTCTGGATGCATCTCCGGATCCTGATGGTCAGGATGTGGCCGGCAATTTTGATCTTTCTGGATTAATTGAGCGAATTAATTATGCGATTCGCAAATACAAGGCCCGCCGGGTGGCGATTGATTCGATCACGGCAGTTTTTCAACAGTACGACGCACTTTCGGTGGTGCGCCGAGAAATCTTCCGGATGATCGCCAGGCTCAAGGAGATCGGCGTCACCACCGTGATGACAACCGAGCGGATTGAGGAGTATGGAGCGATTGCCCGCTACGGGGTTGAGGAGTTCGTTTCTGACAATGTGATCATTCTGCGCAATGTGCTCGAGGGTGAGCGCCGCAGACGCACAGTGGAAATTCTCAAGCTGAGGGGAACGACCCACATGAAAGGGGAGTTCCCGTTCACGATGGGGGCGAATGGGGTGAGCATCATTCCCCTGGGGGCCATGCGTCTCACCCAGCGTTCATCCAATGTGCGGGTCAGCTCCGGGGTGGCCCGGCTCGACGAGATGTGTGGGGGGGGCTTCTTCAAGGATTCGATCATCCTGGCCACCGGCGCCACCGGAACAGGCAAAACGCTTCTGGTCAGTAAGTTTGTTGAGAATGCCTGCCAGAACAACGAGCGGGCGATCGTCTTCGCCTTCGAGGAATCCCGCGCCCAGCTCCTGCGCAATGCCACCAGCTGGGGCATGGATTTTGAGCAGATGGAGCAGGATGGATTGTTGCGGATCATCTGCGCTTATCCGGAATCCACGGGCCTTGAGGATCATCTCCAGATCATCAAAACCCAGATCAGTGATTTCAAGCCATCGAGAATGGCGATTGACTCTCTCTCCGCCCTCTCCAGGGGGGTGAGCCACAACAGCTTTCGCCAGTTCGTGATCGGCGTTACCGGCTATGCCAAGCAGGAGGAGATTGCTGGTTTCTTCACCAATACATCGGAAGAGTTCATGGGGAGCCACTCAATCACGGATTCCCATATCTCCACAATCACCGACACCATTCTGCTGTTGCAGTATGTGGAGATTCGCGGCGAGATGGCCCGGGCGATCAACGTGTTCAAGATGCGGGGTTCGGCCCACGACAAGGGGATCCGTGAATTCGTGATCACCAGTGACGGGCCGGAGATCCGGAATTCCTTCTCCAATTTCGAGCGGATCATCAGCGGCGTTCCCCATCGCATCACCAACGACGAGCGCAACGAACTCTCGAGGATCGTGCGGGGGGTCGCCGGCGAGGAGCTCTGACTCAATCAGTCGTTTGGACTCACTGCAGGCGCTCCCTGGCAACCCTTCAGTGGCTGGCTGCTGAGAGAGCGTGCTGACGGCGCTCCCCGTCGACCCACAGTTCATCGTGGTCGGCATGCTCAAGGGCGAGGTCGAACCAGAAGGTGGTGCCGACACCCTGTTCGCTGACCATCCGGATCCGGCTGCCGTGCTTGTCAAGGATCCCCTGCACGATCGAGAGGCCCAGCCCGGTTCCCACTTCGGTGTGAACGGCATTTTCGACCCGGTAGAACCGCTCGAAGATCCGTTGCTGGTCTTCCCTTGAAATTCCAGATCCGGTATCGGCGATCTCCAGCCGAAGGCGGGGCATCGGCGATGACAGGTCGCAGGATGGCCGGGCTGTGCAGGGGGCGGTGCTCGGATCGAGCGGACAGGCATCGGGCCACGGGTAGGCCCTGAGCTTGAGGTGGCCGCCGGCGGCGGTGAACTTGAGGCCATTGCCGACCAGGTTGTCGAGAACCTGCAGGATCAGATCCCAGTTGCCCATCACCCTTGGCAGGTCGGAGTCCACTTCCAGGTCAAGGCACACTCCTTTCTCAATGGCATTGAGCCTGTAGTTGCGAAGGGTCTGCTCGATCGCCGGCCGTAACTCGATCGGCTCCAGATTCCAGATCCGATCCGATTCCAGCCGGGAGAGATCCAGAACGTCATTGACGAGTCGGGTGAGGCGATCGGTTTCGGCATTGGCGATCGCCAGGAACTCCTGGGTTTCCTCCTCGCTGAGCTGATCGCGCAGGTCGTGGAGGGTTTCCACGTAGCTCTTGATGTTGAACAGAGGTGTGCGCAGCTCGTGGGAGACGTTGCTGATGAACCGGCTCTGGGCCGCATTGAGCTCGACCTCGCGGGTCAGGTCCTGGACGGTCATGGCAATGCCCTTGAGGCTTTCACCGCTGACATCCTTGACGCTCTGCAGGACGATCCGCAGCGTGCGGGCCGGCTCCCCGAAGCTGCAGCGAACATCGGCGGTGTCCCTCTCGCCACCCAGCAGGCTGTGCAGCGGTTCCTGCAACTCCATGGCCAGGATCTCGGGCAGCTCATCGCAGAGCTCGTTCCCCTCCAGGTTGCGGCCCTCCCAGCGAAACAGTCGGCGTGCGGCGGGGTTGACCAGCACGATGTTCCCTTCCCCATCGAGCAGGGCGGCACCATCCGCCATGGTGGCGATCAGGGTCTGCTGCTTCACCTGGGCAGCGGTGAGTTCTTCGATGTTGGCGGCGTCGTACACCTCCAGGCGGGAAGCCATGTCGTTGAAGCCCTGCAGCAGCTCGCCCAGTTCGCCCCCCACCGGCAGGGAAATGCGGGCCTCGAAGTCGCCCCCGGCGATGGAGCGCACCCCCTCGAGCAGCTCCTTGATCGGCCGGGTGATCGTCAGCGCGTTGAACACCGCCCCGAGAATCACCAGCACCCAGATCGAGATGAACACCGCCACCGTGACTTCGCGGGTGAGGGCGGCACTGGCCAGCACCGCCTCATTGGGATTAATGCCGAGTGCCAGCACCCCGAGGTAGCGACCGTCGCTCACCATCGGCACGAACACATCGGTCACCTGGCCATCGGGGCTGAGGTGCTGACGGATCAGGGGGTTCTGGGGCCGCCGCTGCAGATCGGCGGGCAGCTCCAGGCGGCGGCTGAGCAGCAGCTCGCTGCCACCGTTGGTGGCGCTGATCGGGATCCCCAGATAGATCACCCCATCAGGATCCGCGAAAAAGATGTAGCGAAGGCTGCGGCTGGAGCGCCAGAAGCGCTCGGCCACCGCTGCCAGTTCCCTGTCCCTGCTTTCGGCCACCAGCGGCGTGACGTTGGCGGAAAGCAGCAGACCGAGGTCCCGGGCGAAGCGGGTGTCACTCATGCGGGCATCCCGCTGGATGCTGTGGAAGGCAAAGAATGTGATGCCCGTCATCATCAGGCTCACCACCAGGGTGGCCACGGCGAGCAGCTTGGTCTGGAGGCTGAATTCACCCCACCAGAGCAGGAACGTCCGCCACCAGGAAAGGGCTCCGGTCGTCGGGTTCGCCTCAGGGATCACGGCGGTGCCGGCGGCGGATTGGGGAGCGGCTGGAGTGGCGGCGGTCACGATCGGAACCGTCGTTCGGATGCACCCTAAAGGCTCCTGACCTGATGGCCGATATCCCGGCGGAAGTTGATTCCCTCGAAATGAACCAGCTCCAGGCCGGCGTAGGCGGCGGCGAAGGCGGCGTTGAAATCCTCCGCCTGGGCCACCACGGCCAGCACCCTGCCCCCGGCGGTGCGGCAGACGCCGGAGGAATCCAGCCGGCTGCCGGCATGGAAGAGCTGCCGATCGGCCTCCGAGGAAAGCTCGGTCTCGATCCGATCGCCGAGCCGTGGCTGCTCGGGGTAGCCCGCCGCGGCGGCCACCACGCAGGCGCTGCACCGTGCCGCCACCGAGAGGGCGGGAGCCTGGTGGAGCTGGCCGGTGGCGCAGGCCAGCAGCACAGCCGCCAGCTCCTCGCCGAGCAGGGGCATCAGGGTCTGGCATTCGGGATCCCCGAAGCGGCAGTTGAACTCGATCACCTTGGGACCATCGGCGGTGAGCATCAACCCGGCGTAGATCACGCCGCGGTAGTTGATTCCACGCTTCTGCAGTGTCCGCAGCGTGGGCTCAAGCACAAGTTGGCGCACCTGCTCCAGGCCGGCGGCGTCGAGCAGCGGTGCCGGGGCGTAGGCCCCCATCCCGCCGGTGTTCGGTCCGGTGTCCCCCTCCCCGATGCGCTTGTGGTCCTGGGCGGGCGGCAGCAGCACCATCGTCGCCCCGTCGGTGAGGGCAAAGACGGATACCTCCGGTCCTGAAAGCCGCTCCTCCAGCACCAGGGGCGCGCTGGCGTCGTTGTCGTTGCCCTGGCTTGAGCATCGGTCGGCGAAGATCGCCTCGATCGCGCTGCGGCAGGCTTCGACCGTATCGGCGACGGTGACCCCCTTGCCGGCGGCGAGCCCATCCAGCTTGACCACCAGCGGTTCGGAACGACCCGCCAGAATGGCCAGGGCTTCCTCCAGGCTTGCAGGGGCCCAGTGGGCCGCCGTCGGCACTCCCGCCTCCTGCATCAACGCCTTGGCCCACTGCTTGCTGGCTTCCAGCCTGGCCCCGTCGGCCCCGGGGCCGAACACCGCCAGGCCTGCCTCCCGCAGCCGGTCGGCCAGGCCGTCGGCCAGGGGTCCCTCCGGACCCACCACGACCAGATCCACCGCCTGCTCGTGGCAGAACCGGATCAGCCCGGCCTGATCGCTGCTGGCGATCGCCAGGGGCTCGCAGCCCGGTTGGCTGGCCGTTCCCCCATTCCCGGGCGCCACCCACACCCGCTCGACGGCGGGAGCGCGACGCAGGGCCCAGGCCAGGGCATTCTCGCGGCCGCCGGAGCCGATCACCAACAGCCGGGATGGAGCGAAGGACGGGCTAGAGGCCTGGGATGTCATCGGATCGATCGGGTAGTGCGGAGGCGGTTCCCTAGGTTGTGCCCCTTGGATCGTCCGCCGTGCCGTTCCTTCTCTACAACTCAGCGGACCCCTGGCGCCGGGTGATCGCCTGGATCGGGGCGTCGGCCCTGGCACCGGCGGGTCTGCTCGGCGCTGGTCTGGCCTCGCTGGCCCAGCCGCTGCCCCTGCCCGTCGAGCCGGCAGTGATCGAGTCGGGTCAGGTGGAGCCGGGTCTGGTGCAGCCGGGTCTGGTGGAGCCAGGCATGGAGGAGACAGTCTTCGCCGCGAGCCTGGCGTCCGCTGATCTGGTGCTGCTGGAAGGGGCCTGTCAGGATTCAGCCCGTTTTGATCGGACCGAACGGTTGCGACTGCTGCGGGAGCGGCTGGTGGCCCTGTGGCCGGCTCCCCAGCCCTTCGGCGTCGTGATCGCCAATGCCAATGCCCTGATCAGCTGCCTGGCACCGGAAGCGGCTCTCGAGGTGCTCGATCGTTTCGGCCCCGGCCCAGGAGTTCAGCGCCAGCAGTGGCTGATTCAGCAGTGGCGAGCGGCGAATGCCGGGCTGAACCACCGCCGCGCCGCTTCGGCCCTGCGGCGGCTGGCGGCAGGAAATCCGGCCAGCCTTGAGGCCATGCCTCTGCCGATGCGGCTCCGGGAGGACGGCAGCCTCGATACCCGCCCGGCCCTCGACGTGCTGGCGGACCACCTGACGACCCTGGGCCGGAACGAGGAAGCCGCGGCCCTGCTGCTGGCGGGACGGCTGCCTGGACGTGTCGCCGCCGAACGGCTGCAACGGGCCGCCCAGTTGCTGGATTCCGTGCCGCAGGCGGAGCGCGATCGGTTGCTGGAGCTGGCCCTGGATCAGGCCGCCGCCGCTGCCGCCTGGGGGATGGCGGCTGAACTGCTTGATCTGCAGAGGGCCATGCAGCAGCGGGCCGGCGGAGATGGAGCGGCGGCGGCGGCGCGGCGGTTGCGGCTGAGTCAGCGGATCGACGATGCCTACGCCGAATGGCGGCTGCGCCAGCAGGACAGCGGCCAGACGGCCCGCGCCGATGACCTGGAGCGGCAGTTGCGTTCGCCCCGGGCGGCCGGGGGGCACGCCGCCAGCCCCGCCGATGGCCCGACTCTCCTCCCCTCACCATGACGACGTATCAGCTCGGTCCCCTGCTCTACGAGGGCAAAGCCAAACGGGTGTTCCAGACAGACCGGGACGACGTGCTGGCGGTGGAGTTCAAGGACGACGCCACGGCGTTCAATGCCCTCAAGAAAGCCCAGCTGCCCGGCAAGGGGCCACTCAACTGCCGGATCTCGGCCCTGCTGCTCGAACGGCTGGCGCTGGCGGGCATCCCCACCCATTACCTGGGCATCGACGGCGATCGCTGGATGCTGGTCCGTCCGGTCCGGGTGATCCCGCTCGAAGTGGTGATCCGCAACGTGGCGGCCGGCTCGCTCTGCCGGCAACTGCCGATCGCCCCAGGCACCGTTCTGGAGCCGCCGCTGCTGGATCTTTATTACAAGCATGATGCCTTCGGCGATCCACTGCTCACCGAAGCCAGGCTGGAGCGACTGGCGCTCGTGACCCCGGAACAGCGCTGTGAACTGGAGCGGCTGGCGCGCTGGGTGAACGCCGAGCTGCGGGAGTTGTTCACCCAGGTGGAGCTGGAATTGGTGGATTTCAAGCTGGAATTCGGTTTCACCACTGATGGTGATCTGGTGCTCGCCGATGAGATCAGTCCCGACACCTGCAGGCTCTGGGATGGCCGCATCGAGGACCCAACCGACCGCATTCTGGACAAGGATCGGTTCCGCCAGGATCTCGGCGGGGTGATCGAAGCCTATGGGGAGGTCTTCAAACGGGTCCAAGGTGTTTGCCCTGAACCCCACCTCTACCGGTAAGGTCACGCCAATTTGCGGCTTAGCCGCGTTGCCTCGGAGAACCATGGGTGGCACCCGCAACGCCCTGATGCGCCATTCCCTCCCTGACCGGCTCGCTCGCCGCGGCAGTCGCGGCCTGATGGTGAGCCTGCCGCTGCTCGGGATGCTCGCCCTGCTCGCTCCTGAGCGGGTGCTGGCCCAGTCCCAGCCTGCTCCAGCCGCCACCGAAGCCGCCCCCCAGGCTTCACCCCCCGCTGCGGCGCCCGCCACCCCGCCGGCCGGCGTCGAGCCGGTCCTGCCAGCCCCCGCCGCCTCCCCCCCCGCGCCCGGCCGCCCGGGCGCCGCGAGGCCCGGGCGCCGGCGGGGCCGCGCCGGCGCCGCGCGCCGCCGGGCGGCGGGGGGCGGGGTGCGGCCGGGGGGGGCGTGGCCCGGGGGGCGGACCGCGCGGTGTC